>CALOCI010000018.1:0-28684 GCA_942491865.1 uncultured Thermodesulfobacteriota bacterium | reverse complement strand
TCTTCTCTGGCCTCGGAATTATCATACTACTTTTTATGGTCGGACTTGATACAAGTATTGCCGATATGAAAAATGTAGGGGAGACTCGCAACCTTAATCACCTTATTTGGTGTACTAATTCCTAATGCTTCTGGGAATTGCTATTAGTTATTGGGTCCTGCCGGAATCTTCCACTATCGTTCAGATTGTTTTTAGTGGAGCCACCTCAATTGGCAACAAGTATTGGTACAATGGCAAGGTTATTCAAAGACCTGAATCAAATCCAAGACAAAACCGTACAAATAATTCTAGGGGCTGCAGTAATAGATGACATAATTGGTTTGATACTACTTGCCATTGTAGTGGCAATTGTAACAACTGGTGAGTTAGATTTCTTTCTAATCTTACGTATTTCAATACTTTCTATTATGTTCTTAGAGCAGTCTTTTTTTTCGGTGAACGTTTAGTACGCTGGACATTGATCGGTAGATTTGATCAGAAAACCAGAAGCCATTGTATTCTATTTGCCTCGCTTTTACTCTTTCCTTAACAAATTTGATCGACTATCTTCGATTGTAGGTGCCTCTGCTGCTGGTTTGATTTCCCAGGTGAAAGTTATTTTACCAAAAGCTCATCTGATAAGGCAACTATAAAAGATTTAATTGTTTCTCTTGAAGCTGTATTTACACCAATATTCTTTGTTCTTATGGGAATGCAAGTTAATTTAACAACTTTTTTGATGGAAGACGCTATATGGTTATCTTTATCAATCACAGCAGTAGCAATTCTTGGGAAATCATTATCAGGCATTTTTGCCGGCCACCAAAATGACCGCCCGCTTCAATAGGAATCGGAATAGTCCCTCGTGGTGAAGTAGGTCTAATATTTGCAATTATAGGCAAAAGTTTAGGGTGCATTTAGCAACACCACATTCTCTGCAGTTGTTTTCATGGTCATTGTTACTACATTGATTACACCAATATCATTAAAGTGGGTCTGTAAATAGAAATTCTCGCGCTTCTATTCATTAGTTTAATAGAACACAGAAATTCCGATTCTGAAAAGTATAATAACTTTAGTCGAGAATATACATCTTAATTCTTATTTGTATTCCCATTAAATGTTTGTAGGTTTGTTTCACTCTCAAAATAATAAACGCTACCATTTTGCGTAGCACCTATTACAGATTCTGCTTCATCCACTTTCATGTTACTAACTGGGTCAATAGATTCACGACTATTCGGATCATTCTTTAGAGTTGCTTCGGCATTTTTTGCAGCAACCGTAGTAGGTTTTCCCCTTCTACTTCGACAGGTATTTGCTCTTTATTGAAAAGTTGGTCATTGATCATGCATACGTATTTTGACTCTACCTCAGATAGTGCAGGTAAAGTCGTCTTATCGGTATCAGTTTTCTTCGAGCCTTGAGCCCCGGCCTGTGAAAAAAGAACTGTTACAACTAAAAATAAACTAACACTTAAAAGCCCAATCGAGAAAATCGCAAATGTTTTACTTGTCATATAACTAACCTCCTAGATTTTTTTCATTACCCTGATTACTTACACTTTACTGTTCATGTTCTGGAGCCCAACTGAAACGAAAATTCTTTCTTTCATCTTTTATCTTGAGCTGAATAACTGCGTTGAACGGTCCTATATTTTCAATTCCAGTTTTTGCATTAAGAATTGCTACTTTATCCCTATATTGTTGTTCTAAATCAAACCATTTTATAGAATTAGATGTCATACGTGTCATACGTAAATAACCACGTCCGGTAATATCTTCTGGCATTGCAATAGGATTCATATTGTCGTCCATCATTATAAGAAAAATATCTCCACTTTTATAATTGACTACAAACTCTACGTAATTTTCTCCCAGTCCAAGCACCTTCCCATTGTTAGGACCTTTTAACTCTTGTTCTTGATACCCCTTGCCCATTAGTGGACCATGAGACCAAACACTGTCGTTCAATTTAGGTATTATCCCAAACGGTGCTATGAGAATTAGCATAAGCACTATTTTAAAAACAGATTTAAACCTTAACTGCATTAGACTTCCCCCTAATTTAGATTTTTTCCATTAACCAAATTACATTTATGCTTAGAACCACATACGTACACCGGCTACGAATGCCAGATTGCTAACCTCTTCTCCTTCGCTCCGTGCAATATCTGCTGTGTCTCCAAGTAAACGTGTCCAAGATAAACCAATGTAAGGAGCAAATTCTCGTCTTATTTCATAACGCAGGCGCAGTCCGAGATTCTAAGTCATTAAACCCCTTACCAACGCCGAATTTTTCTACCTCCTGAACTGCAATATTGGTTTCAAAACGTGGCTGCGCGATCAGACGCTGTGTGAGCAGCAATTCATATTCCGCTTCCAGACGTGTGGAGACATCACCGTCATCACTTACAAACAGTGCAGCTATGACTTCATACCGCATATGGTACCAGACCTGGAAACCTACGACACCAAAGCCGCGTGAAGGATTCGATCCCGAGCCGTAAAGCTTGTCGTAACGCCCACCTACTTGGATATACCAGAATGGAGCGACAAGACGGCTATATAGTGCTTGAAACTCGGCCTCTCCACCATTGTCATTTGATACTTTTTGTTCACCCTCCGTCCTCATCCAGAGCTTGTTATAGTCGTTCCCAATCCATCCCTGCGCATCCCAGAGTATCGTATCCGGACCTTCGTTAACATCGTATTCTAATCGATCAATTAAAAGGAACCAGAAAAGCTTGTTGTCTTTAACAGGCTTGGGCCAAGCCTCAGGCGGAGATGGAACCATATCAATATCCTGTTCAGCGGTTGCAGGGAGTGTAACGCCAAAATACACTGTCATGAGTAATATTAGAATCAGACCAGTAATGCTTATGAATTTTTTAAATATCATTATCCTATCTCCTTGCGCGGCGAAACGTTAACAACGCGGAACATTCCGGCATCCATGTGATAGAGCAAGTGACAGTGAAAAGCCCAGTTCCCGAGTGCGTCGACATCAATTTCCACCGATAACCTCTCTGCGGGTTTTACACTTACTGTGTGCTTGCGTGGATTGTGCTCACCATTGCCATTGTCAAGCACCATCCACATACCATGCAGGTGTATCGGATGCTCCATCATCGTGTCGTTAACCATGGTGAGTTTGAGGCGTTCTCCATATATGAAAGAAATAGGCCCCTTAATCTCTGAGAACTTCTTGCCGTCGAACGACCACATGTAGTGCTCCATGTTTCCAGTTAAATGTAGCTCAATCTCCCGATCGGGCTTTTTCTTATCATATTTTTGACCGAGACTGCATAAATCTGTATAGACAAGAACGCGGTGATCAACATTTTCAAGACCGGTTCCGGGTTCGCCTAGTCTGTTCCTCTGTACTATGGCAACTGTGGTGTTTCCAGGTCCGTGGTGATCGGGACCATGCCTCGCAACTATCTCTCCTGCATTCATATTCATAGAACTGTGTTGGTGATGGTCAGCTTTAGCAGTGGCGGTCTCGCCATTACTCATCTTCATCCCGCTCTCCTTTTCCATATTATCCATTGGCATTCCCATGTCGATCATGGTTCGGAGCGGCCGCTCGCGTAGAGCGGGGATCGGTGCACTCATACCCGGACGTGTAGCCAAAGTGCCTAGCGCATAACCACTACGGTCCATGGACTCGGCAAAAATAGTATAAGCGCTGTCTTCCTCAGGACTTACAATAACATCGTATGTCTCGGCTACTGCAATTTGAAATTCATCCACTTTAACAGGCTTTACATTTTGTCCATCAGCCTGAACTACCGTCATCTTAAGTCCAGGTATCCTGACATTGAAGTATGACATTGCCGAACCATTTATAAATCGTAACCGTATCCGCTCACCGGGGCTGAAAAGGGCTGTCCAATTAGCACCCGGAGGCAACCCGTTGGCGAGATAAGTGTAGGTGTGTCCAGTTACATCTGCAATGTCTGTCGCACTCATTCGCATGCGGCCCCACGCAAGCCGGTCAGATATTGTGGGCCCAAACCCCTTTTCGGATGTATCGCGGAAAAAATTTCCAATAGTGCGCTTCTGGAAATTGTAATAGTCGCTCATCTTCTTGAGCTTTGCAAAAACCTTATGGGGATCCTCAAAAGTCCAGTCCGACAGCATCACGACGTACTCTTTATCGTACTCGAAAGGTTCAGGCTCCGCCGGGTCTATAATCAAAGGTCCGTAGTGGCCAGACTGTTCTTGAAGACCTGAGTGGCTGTGATACCAATAGGTGCCACTCTGCTCAACCGGATAACGGTATGTGAAAGTTTGACCAGGCTTGATTCCAGGGAAACTCACGCCCGGTACACCATCCATCTCTGCAGGCAATATAATTCCATGCCAGTGAATAGATGTGTCTTCATCTAATTCATTAGTGACATGAATCACCGCCTCCTTTCCCTCTTTCAAACGGACTATCGGACCTGGTATCGATCCGTTAACGGTAATAGCCGTACCATCCCGCCCCCCAATGTCTATGGCATGCTTACGAATCAAGAGATTTATTTCCTTGTTGGTTTCCTCATACTTGTTGGTATTTCCGCCGGTTTGCTGAAAAGCGTATGCCGGAACGATCCCTGCAAAGCCCGCCATGATACCCAAAGCGCCTGTGTATTGTATGAATCGGCGTCTTGTGATTGATTTATTCTCTATAGCCATAGCACAATGCCTCCTTTTGGCAATACTCAGTGTTTGTTACCGTTACTAAATTGGCCCATGATTTCTTGACTCTAAATATAGCAAGCTCTGTCGTCCGGAACCACTGGCATCTCAGTTTGATTAGTACTTTCGTCAACAAGATTATCCTGTTGTTCATTTTAATGTGAATGACCACCGTGATTATGTTCTTGAGGCATTTTCTCAGAGTCTTCTTTCATTGCTTTATACTTTTCAGCTGATAAATCAGGGAGTTTTTGCATGAAAACAACCATAGCCCAAAGCTCCTCATCGCTGTGAGTTGGTCCGAATGCAGGCATGCCCGTCATTTTAATTCCATTTTGAGTTATCCAGAATAGCTCTTCCGGGGGCATATATGACGCCACTTCAGACAAGTCCGGAGGCTCCGGATTAAGACCTTCTCCTATCACAGACGGGGAGATACCAGGCGCACCGTGACATCCTACACACATTTGATCGTAATTATTGAAGCCTATCTCAAGAAAAGATTCATCATCAAGGTTGGGGACAGTTATATCCTTAGCACGCGAACGGACCGATTTTTCTTTGGTGGTTTGAAGCACCCACTTTACAATTTCTGCTTCTGGTTTTGTCGCTGCAACATCGAATAGGCCGGAATTAATAAACACCAACCCGCACAATACTAAAACGATGCCAAGAACTAAAAGTATGATAATAATTTTCATAATTAATCCTCCTTCGAATGTTCATTTTCATTATTGATTTCTAAACCTCTAGCTTTCCATAATGAGTAAACGACTGGAATAATTACAAGTGTTAATACAGTCGAAGTTACTAGACCTCCAACCATTGGCGCTGCGATCCTCTTCATCATGTCTGCTCCGGTACCGAGACTCCACATTAAGGGGAGCAGTCCCATAGTTGTAGACATTACTGTCATCATTTTGGGTCTTACTCTTTGCACTGCTCCTTCAGTAATTGAGCCATGAAGGTCTGTTATATTCTTCATTTTTCCCTCAGCTTTCCATCTCATATATGCCTCATCGAGATATATGATCATTACAACCCCTGTTTGGGCAGCGAGACCCGCAAGAGCTATCATTCCAACCCAGACTGCAACGCTCATATCGTAGCCTAAAAGGTATAGCAGCCAAATGCTTCCAACTAAAGAAAAAGGTACTGAAAGAAGGACAATCAAAGTCTCTGTTGCTGATTTAAAGTTCATATAAAGCAAAAGAAATATTATGAGAACAGTAATTGGCAATATAAGCGTAAGTTTCTCTTTTACTCTTTGTAAGTATTCATATTGCCCAGCCCATTCCAAAAAATACCCGGGCGGAAGATCTACTTTATCTCGTATAAGTTCTTTTGCATCAATTACATACCCTTCGTAGTCTTTTCCCTCGACATCAACGAAAACGTATCCAACTTTTTGTCCGTCTTCATTTCTTATCTGAGGGGGACCAGTAGAGAAATTTATATCTGCCACAAGTGAAATAGGAATCTGTGCCCCAGTAGGAGTAGAAATGACGACTCTTTCAAGTTCTTCTATGTCGGTTCTCAGTTCTCTTTGATACCTTACGTTTATCGGATATCTCTCTTGGCCCTCTACAGTTTGTGAAATATTTTTTCCACCTATAGCTGTTTCTATGACATCTGTGACATCACCCACTGTAAGTCCATATCTTGCAGCCTGCTCACGGTTAATATCAAAATCAAGAAAGTAGCCTCCTGTTACCCTTTCAGCAAAAACGCTCCTTGTACCCTCAAGATCAGATAATACTCCCTCGATTTCAACGCCTACATCCTCAATAATTTTAAGGTCGGGCCCGAAAACTTTTATGCCGAGATTGCTCCTGAACCCTGTGGAAAGCATCTCTGTTCTTGTTTGAATGGGCATCCAGAATATATTTGCCATACCAGGGAATCTGACGTTTTGATTCATCTCCGCCAATAGCTTGTCCCAAGTCATTCCGGGTCGCCACTGATCTTTTGGTTTAAGTGTGATCACAGTTTCTACCATGCTAAGCGGGGCGGAGTCAGTAGCTGTACTAGCACGGCCAATCTTACCGAATACTCTTTCGACCTCAGGGAACTCCATTAACATCCTGTCCTGTGCGTTCAGTATCTTTGCTGCTTCAGTAATCGACATGCCCGGGACAGCCGTTGGCATATATAAGATCGTGCCTTCGTTTAAAGGAGGCATAAACTCAGAACCGAGCTTGGAAAAAGGAATTAGAGTTATAACTAATATCACTAAAGCAGACACTATTACAGTCTTTTTAAATCTAAGCGCGAACTTAACTACAGGATTGTATAACCATATAAGCCCCCTGCTTATAGGATTTTTGCCCTCAGGTCTTACCTTACCCTTAATTAACAATACAATAAGTGCAGGTGTAATGGTTATGGCAAGAAGAGCAGAAAAGAACAATGAGAATGTTGTGGTGAATGCAAGTGGCTTAAAGAGCCTTCCCTCCTGGGCCTCAAGTGTAAATACAGGAAGAAAAGCGACAGTTATAACCAGAAGGGCAAAGAAAATCGGCTTTCCAACTTCCTTCATAGCATCAATAACTACATTTAGTCTTTCCCCTTTTTCTCCTTCCGATTGCCATTTCTCCAGTTTTTTATGGACGTTTTCAACAAGCACAATTGATGCATCAACCATTACACCTATTGCAATTGCAATCCCTCCCAAAGACATGATATTTGAGGTTAGTTTCATGTAATAAATTGGAATAAACGCAATTAATATCGAAAGCGGTATAGTTAGTATTGGAGTGATAGCACTCCTGAAATGAAAGAGGAAAATAATTATTACAATACTTACTATGATCATTTCCTCTAATATTTTTTCTTTCAGAGTTGAAATGGCACTTTGAATTAAACCTGAGCGGTCGTAAGTAGTCACTACTTCAACCCCTTCGGGCAACGAGGGCTTAATATCCTCTAATTTTTGTTTTACTCTCTCTATAACCTCTAAAGCGTTTTCGCCGTAACGCATGACCACAATGCCGCCTACCGTCTCACCTTTACCGTCCAAGTCAGCAAGCCCTCTTCTAATGTCCGGCCCAAGTTGAACATTCGCGATATCCCTAATATATACAGGTGTACCGTGCTTGTTAGCTTTAACGGGTATTAGCTCTATATCTTCTACTGATTTTATGTATCCACGCCCCCTGACGAAATACTCGGTGGTTGCAAACTCGACAACCCTACCACCTACATCATTATTACTTCGCCTGATAGCAGTTATTACATCTTGTAACGGGATATCGTAAGCAATTAGTTTATTGGGATCTATCTCCACCTGATACTGCTTTTCGAAACCTCCCACACTTGCAACCTCTGCTACTCCTGGAACTGATTCAAGCCAGTAGCGAAGATACCAGTCCTGGAATGTCCTAAGCTCAGCTAAATCGTTATTACCAGTTTCATCAACTAGGGCATATTGGTAGACCCATCCTACTCCAGTTGCGTCAGGCCCTAAAGTTGGTGTAACTCCCTCGGGCAAACTACCCGAGACTTCATTTAGATATTCAAGAATCCTGCTTCGTGCCCAGTACATATCCGTTCCGTCCTCAAAGATCACATAGACGAAGGAAAGACCGAAAAAAGATTGCCCACGGACAAATTTCACGTTAGGAGCAGCGATCATGGTTGTAGTTATGGGGTATGTAATCTGGTCTTCTACCAAATCCGGGCTTCTTCCAGACCATTCAGTAAATACTATTACCTGAACATCAGACAAATCAGGAATTGCATCTAGCGGGGTATTACTCATAGCCCAAAATCCCCATGCAGCCATGAAAAGCACTAGAATAATTGTTAGAAATTTGTTTTTTGACGAGTACTCAATAATTTTTTCTATCATTTATTATCTCCATCTAACGAGAACAAGATGTCTCGTAGAAATCCTTAGTGATTGTGTAACTGAGGTTGCTGAGTCTCAGAATCATTGTCTATTTCTTGTTCCAACTTAAGCTCTAATTTTTGTGTTGATTTCTGATCACTTTCATCTTCACCCCAGGTAGCGACAGCTGCTTGGACTTTACTTTCGGAATCAATTAGGAAATTAGCTCTTGAAACTACCTGCTCACCGCTTTTTAAACCCCTAAGCACCTCATAATAACTTCCTGTTTTTTGGCCGAGCTGTACTCTTCTTATTTCAAAAGTTCCGTTTCCTTTATCTACAAATACAACGTCTTGTTTCCCTGTCCTTAATACAGCACTTGTGGGTATTGAAAGTTTTTCCCCAATGGGAATTTCCAGACTAATATCCGCATACATTTCTGGGAGAAGCTTGAGATCAGGATTTGAGAACTCCAGACGAACTTTCACTGTTCTTGTCTCAGAGTTTAAATGGGGATTTATAAACTTAACTTCGCCTTCAAATACCTCTCCAGGAAAAGAAGCCATAGTCATTTTAGCCCCCTGTCCCAGTTTAATCATAGATATTTCATTTTCGTAGATGTCTACTTGCACCCAGACTCTTGAGTGATCAGCTATGGTATAAACGGTAGTATTAGGATCCACGAACTTATTATCAAAAGCATTTTTTTCTATTACATTGCCTGAGATCGGAGAGTAAATAATTACGCTATCTTTTACTTTTCCTGTTCTTTCCAAGTCTCTTATCTGATTTTCTGAAATGTCCCAGAGTTCAAGCCGTCTTCTGGTAGCTTCCATTAAGGAATTTGCCCCTTGTGATATTTCTGGGAAATCACTTTTTGCTAATAAGTCTTTTGAGCGAAGAGCTAGCAAATATTCTTCTTGGGTAGATACCAGTTCAGGGCTGTAAATTGAAAAAAGAGGGTCCCCTTTTTTTACATACTGCCATGTGAAATCAACAAAAACTTTGTCGATCCAACCTTCTATCTTTGTATGTATGTGCTCAATATTGGTTTCCATTATTTCAACCATCCCAACTGTCCGTATATCTTTATCCATAGTTCTCATCGTTACAGGTTCAGTTTTTATACCGATCATTTGCTGTCTTTCAGGATTTACAGAAAATGTAGATTTCACTTCTTGATCACTGCCTGGTTTTGGACGAACCCCCATACTACTATGATCATGTCCTTGCATATCTGACATGTCTTCCCCGTTTTCTGTACTGTCTTTTTCTTCCATTCTTTCTTGTGCCATAGGTTCTGTTTGAGAATTATCTTTTTTCCATACCGGAGTAGTTTCCATACCGCAGATAGGACATTGTCCGGGCTCTTTTAATCGGACTGAAGGGTGCATTGCACAAGTCCAATAGTCTATTTCACCCTCTTCCGTAAACACAGGTCTGTATTCGTGTTCGTGATTATCTGCAAAAATTGGGATTTTATTAATCAAGGGAATACTCGCACCGTATGTATAAAGAACAAAACCTCCGATTACTAACACTACGAATATCCCCAAAATCTTGTACAGTCTATTTTTGGTTTGTGACATTTTGTTCTCTCCTAATTATGTTATTGTTTATGACTTCTCCTGAAGCAGACAATCCACTCCCTATCAACTCAATTGCAGCGATTTCCTCAATCCGAGCCAGAGCTTTGTGATAAGAAGTTAGCTGTCCGTAGTATTCAAGTTCGAAGTTAAAAAGAGTTATCAGATTATCCAGCAAGGTTAGGAAATCTATATCCCCAACTTGATAGCCTGAAATTGCTGATTCAAGCGAGAGTGATGATTGAGGAATGATTCCTGTTTGGTATAGATTAAGGAGTTTTTCAGCTGTAGTTGCTGTTATATAGTTGTCTTTTACCTCAAACAGGAGACTATTCTTTGTAGATTCGTGGTTTTCTTGAGCTTCTGAAACCTCCAAAACTGCTTCCTTGACGCCGAATCTTTCTTTTCTCCAGTAGTAGAGTGGTACTTTTAGGCCGAGACTAACTTGCCAGATATCATCCAGATCACCGTTCCCTCCGTCACGGTTAAAGTATGTAGCTCCTAGTATAAAATCAGGTAGATATTGTTTCTTAGCCAGTTTTAAAGATTCTTCTCTGCTATCAATTATTTCTGAGCTTGATTTAAGCAGTGGTGCGCGCTCAGAAGTTGCATCGGTAATTTCAGAAAGTGTTACTGTAAGTTCCGATTTTGCGATTTCCTCAGGCTCTCCGAGTGGAGAGTCAAGCGGGCGGTTCAATATTTTTTTTATTTTTGCCTCTATTATCTCCTTTCTCTCATTTAAAAGCTCGAGTCGCTCGATGAATCCTGACAACTCTACTTGAGCTTTCAAAACGTCCTGCTGTATTCCCATTCCTACTTCATATTTTACTTCTGCGATCTTAGTAAATTTTTCAAGCAATTCCTTGTTTCTATTAGTAATCTCTATTGATTTATTGATAAAGAACCACTCAAAGTAAGCTTCTTTTAAGTCAGCTATCACTTTTCTACTTATTGCATCAGAAAGCCATCTTTGAGATTCGGATTCTTGTTGAGCTATCTCTTCTTTCAAAGAGAGTTTCCCAGGGAATGGTATTTCCTGAGTAACAAAGGCTTGTATATCAGACCTTGGGTCTTCACCTAAAGTTATATCGGAAAAACTGACATTCTTGAGTCTTCCACCAATTATGGGATTAGGCAAAGAACCTTCTTGAGATGGACGCATAGTAGATGCTTCCCACCTGGCTATTGAAGCTTTAATTTCAGGGTTGTTTTCACTGGCTTCCTGAACTAATGAATCCAGTTTTACTACTTCAGCACTTGCATTAATTCCGAAAATTAATGTAGCGAATAAAATAATTTGGAATAACTTCATATTATTTTCTCCGTTTCTTAATTACTAATTACGACCTCACAAAATGGAGGTTAGATAAATTTCTTGACAAACTTTTCGAAAGAATAGATATAGAGGGACCATGATAGCAAAAATTCACTATCCTTGATCAATAGATGTATTGGGAGTGGTGATTTATAGTAAAAAGCTAGAAACAGATAAGTATATGTCTGGTGGATCGTGAGAACTACTAGTGTTTATTAAATCTATATTTTTTGAGCTGTTTGAATCAAAGTGATCAGGAAAATCTAATAAATATAGAACTGCCAATATGTTTTTATCTAAATTTGCTTCTACAGAAGAATTGGTCAAGCCTTGGTAACAACATTCAGAATTTTCTATATCAGTCGAGCTACTATTCTGAATTAATGTTCGAGCTTCATCTGCACTATCAGCATCACTATGATTTCCCATCTCACAATGAGAGCCCATTTCGTCAGAGCCTTCAGCTATGAGAACAGTTGCCGAACAGACACCGCTATAACAAAGCGCTAAACTAAAAATTAGAAATAAACTTAGAAATCTCATACCACAAATAATAGCAATATATAATTCAATGTCAACATATGACTTAGTTTCTTCAATGTAGCTTAATTAATTTGTGCTCGAGAGCAGGCTCAGTAAAAACTATATTCATTTTCTAGATTATTGTAATAATTTGGAGTTCGGATTGTGTACAATAGCCCCTACCAAAGGATTACAGGTAGCTACATCTCTTTTCACTCATCAGAAACTTCCTATATATAAGGTTTTCTCTTAATATAAGGTTTTCTCTTACAAATTAACTTATGGACCTATTATAAAAACGGGGGACAATAGAAGTGTTCTCACATTCTAGATTTAAAATATTTTATAGAGAATATAAATAATCTATAATATATCGTTGTCCTTTGCGTATTAATCTATATAATGTTATCCATAGGCTATAAAATACAGAGGGCTAACATGAGTTCTGGTACTTATAACATTGATAGAGAAAAGATTTTAGACTTTGATCAAAGATCAAAGCTGTTAAAAACCTGCAAAGATAAATATGAACTGGATTTATTACATGGTCGTGAAACATGGGTAAAACGATATATGTTAGTTGATTTAGCACTTTTTAGTGGATTACGTGTAGCAGAGATAGCTAACTTAAAAATTGGTGATATTGAATTAACAACAAAAGACCCATATTTAATTGTTAGAAAAGGAAAGAGGGGCAAGAAAAGAGATGTTTACTTGGATAAAGAACTTGTAAGCCATTTAAAAACATTTATTTCATGGAAAAAGAAAACAATGTCTGAAAGTGTTGAAGCTGATAGTCCGCTATTTACTGGTCGTAATGGAAAACATTGCGCAGCAATAACTCTTATGAAATCATTTAAGAGAGCAATCGAAGAATCTCATCTACCTCCTCATTATTCTATTCACAGCGCCCGTCACACATATGCCACATTTTTATTACATGCTACAAATAATCTTAGATATGTTCAGAAACAGCTAGGACATAGCAAAATAAGTATGACCGCACTATATGCAGATGTATTACCTTCTGAAAATGGCAATCTGGCTAATATGATTAGAGAGGCAAATTAAGTAAATTAGGCTACAATATTAGTAGTTGTAAGCAGTTTTGTATACATTAAGAGGTATTGGTTTCTAATGCATCTTTATGATACTGTAATGTTATTATTTATTTTTTCTTGGAAAAACCATGGCTCCTAATACTACTATAGAATGGACAAATGCAACCTGGAATCCTGTTACAGGCTGTACAAAAATAAGCGCCGGATGCGATAACTGTTATGCTGAACGCTTTTCTGAGAGATTCAGAGGTGTTAAAGATCATCCTTTTCAAAATGGATTTGATCTAACATTAAGATCGGAACGTATCGAACAACCCTTGTCATGGAAAAAGCCAAAAATGGTTTTTGTTAACTCCATGAGTGATCTGTTTCATAAAGAAATCCCAATTGAGTTCATATCACGCGTTTTTGACACAATGGAACATGCAGACCATCATATATTCCAGGTACTAACCAAACGCAGTTCTCTTATGCGTAACTTTGTTAACAACCGATATAAAAATGGGAGAGCGCCTGAACATATATGGCTGGGAACATCGATAGAAGACAATATCCGTTGTTCACGAATACAACACATGCAAGAAATGAAAGCAAGTGTTCGATTTTTGTCGATCGAACCTCTCATAGGACCTATTGAGAAGCTGGATTTAGATGGCATACATTGGGTCATCGTAGGCGGCGAAAGCGGGCCACGATCACGACCTATGAAATCTGAATGGGTTCGCTCCATCCGAGATCAATGTAAAAAACAGGAGGTTCCTTTTTTCTTTAAACAGTGGGGAGGATTAAGACCAAAATCTGGCGGTCGCTTACTTGACGGGAAAGAATGGAGTCAGTTTCCCAAACTTTCAAACAAGGCAACTGATCCCCAAGGTTTGTTTTTATTAGCCGCTGAATGACTATATGGATAAGAAAGGCAACATTCACGAACATAGTAAAATCAAGCTCGAATTATATCGCTTGTACCTAGAACTCTATCTTTCTGTACTACTAACCTCTCAAAGTTTCAAGACAATTGATATCCACGATATTTTTGCTGGCATGGGAAAATCAACCGATAATGAAAAAGGTAGTGCATTATTAGCTGCAATTGAAATTCAGAAAATGCGGCCCAGGTTTCCAAATACTCATGTTGCTTTGAGATTAAATGAGAAAGACCCTAATAATTTTTCATGCCTTGAAGATGTACTGAAACCCTTTAGTCAATTTACGGCTTTATTTAACCAGGATGCGAATGATTACATTTCTACTTGGTCTTCACCGCCAGGAAGCCACAATTTATTCTTCATTGACCCTCATGGATATACACAAGTAACGACGGATAATCTTAAAAGATTGTTCACTATGAAAAACAGTGATTTCCTTATTTTTATTCCTATTTATCACATTTACAGATTTCTAAAACCATCTACAACTGAAGGACAGGATGATGAAGATGAAGACTATGGTTTTTTTGATGACTTAGGAATAGAAACTTCACAAAAACGAACAGTAGACAGAAATACTTATTACACACCAATCGCTACCTTCTTGTCCGGTCTAGGAATAAATCAAGCTGATGCAGAAAACACTCAAAATCTAGATGAATTCACCGATTTAATTGTTGGAGCCCTAAAAGAAATATCGGGGTCAGATTTTGTCTATTCTCATATGATTAAGAAAAAAAATAAAAACAGCAAATATTGTCTATTTTTTATTTCTCATCATATACTTGGAGCCGAAAAGTTTCTTGATGCCCGCAGTCAACTCATAACAAAAATCGACCAAGCTGATCAGCAACAAGCTTTCGACTTTGTCTCTGATATATCTCAGAAATCTACAATTCTTGATTTTGTCGAACAAGACCACATTTACGACAATCTTACCATTTATGAGGTTGGGATAAAATCCGGATTCAAACCATCTGAATTGAATAAAGAAATAAGAGACATTGAAAAAAATGATAGTCAAAGAATTGAGATAACTCCGATTACCGGAAAACAACGTAATAAGAAAGGTCTATACCTTGGTTATACACATTACAAAGACAACAACCGCGTTATTCATATCAAATTTAAGAACTTAGCATTATGAACCCTCTTGTCATTAGCTTAAACCTGCCTTCAATGATATATTCCTATAAAATCTATAATCGTTTTTAAAATATAAAATGCCCCTAAGCTGGAATGAAATACGCGCCCGCGCTGCCGTTTTTGCGGAAGAATGGAAAGACGCTCATTATGAAAAAGGTGAAACCCAAACCTTTTATAATGAGTTCTTTGAAGTGTTCGGCAACCGCCGCCGCAATGTGGCTGTGTATGAAGAAAAAATCAAAAAGCTAAATGACAAACAAGGCTTTATTGATTTGTTCTGGCCAAGTTATTTGCTAATCGAGCAAAAATCGGCGGGCCGTGACCTTGCTAAAGCGCGCTCACAAGCAACAGATTACTTTGTCTCAATCACGGAAAAGGAAAAGCCACGCTATATTCTATTATCTGACTTCCAAACATTCGAGCTTCTTGATCTAGAAGAAAATGAAGAATACCATTTCACACTTTCCGAATTTCCCGATCAAATCCGTCACTTCGCATTCATAGCTGGATACCAGCAACAAAAATACCGCGACCAAGACCCTGCTAATATCAAAGCCTCTGAGCTAATGAGCAACCTCCACAAGCATCTGGAGGAAAGTGGCTACACAGGCCATGACCTTGAACGCTTGCTTGTTCGGATTATGTTTTGCCTCTTTGCCGAAGATACAGGAATTTTCCCCATAGAAAGCTTCCTACGCTTGATCGAGGATAGAACGGAGAAAGACGGCAGTGATTTGGGAAGCTGGATCATCCACTTATTTCAAGTTCTCAATACACCACTTGATAAAAGGCAAATGAAACTCGATGAAGACTTGGCGGTCTTTCCTTACGTGAACGGTCAACTCTTTGCTGACGCCATATCCATCCCTTCCTTTGATACCAATATGCGCGAGGCGCTTTTAAGGTGTTGTTATTTCAACTGGACAAAAGTGTCGCCTGCTCTTTTTGGTTCACTGTTTCAAACCGTCATGCTGCCGGAAGCACAGCGCCAGGGCGGTGCACATTACACGTCAGAGAAAAATATCCTGAAAGTGATTCACCCGCTTTTTCTTGATGATCTGCGTGAAGAATTCAATCACATCAAAACCCTGAAAGTCGGCAAGCAACAAAGATTTGAACAACTTCAAGAAAAACTCTCAAAACTGAATTTCTTTGATCCTGCTTGTGGTTGCGGAAACTTCTTGATCCTGGCCTTTCGGGAATTAAGAGAGCTGGAACTGGATATACTGGAGGAGCTTTATCCCAGCAATAACAGGCAAAAAGTTTTAGACATTGGCGATCTGACCAAGGTAAGTGTGGATCAATTTTATGGCATAGAAATTGAAGAGTTCCCTGCCCGCATAGCTGAAGCCGCTATGTGGTTAGTAGATCACCAAATGAACATGAAGCTATCCGAAAGTTTTGGCCAAGCCTTTACGAGATTACCCCTGACTGAATCGGCACATATCTATCACGGCAACGCCCTGACAACCGAATGGGCTGGTATCATTCCACCAAACGAATGCAGCTACATCCTTGGTAATCCGCCTTTTGTTGGAGCGAGAAAAAAGAATGCACAACAATCATCGGAGATGAAAACGGTCTTTTCCGACGTACAGGGGGCGGGAAATTTAGATTACGTTTCTGCTTGGTACTACATAGCTGTTAAATATATTCAGCATACTTCCATTAAAGTAGCATTTGTATCAACGAATTCGATTACACAGGGTGAGCAAGTTGGATTGCTCTGGAATAAACTACTCAATGATTATCGAACGTTCTTACATTTTGCACATCGCACTTTCAAATGGACGATAGATGATAAAAGAGCCAAAGGTATGAAAATAGCCTCTGTTTACTGTGTAATAATTGGTTTTGCGGCTTACGACACTGAAAAGAAGTATGTGTTTGAGTATGAAACTCTTACAGCTGATCCACACCGTATAACAGCCAAAAATATAAGCCCTTACTTAGTTGACACAGATAACGTCTTAATACTTAAAAAGAAGCAAACCCCTGAAAATATCACACCGGAAGTTTCTTTTGGAAACATGCCGAACGATGGAGGATACCTTCTTTTTTCGGATGTAGAAAAAAATTCTTTTCTTGAAAAAGAACCAAATGCAGAGAAATTTATTCGTCCTTTTGTTAGCGCCGATGAATTTATAAATGGAGTAAATCGATGGTGTCTATGGCTGCAAAAAGCACAACCAAAGGAACTAAAATCTCTGCCACACGTGTATGATCTTATCCAAAAAGTCAAAGAAGTTCGGTTAAAAAGCACACGAGCTGCCACTAACAAGCTAGCCGCTACACCATGGCTATTCGGGGAAATAAGGCAACCTAAAGATAAGTATCTATTAATACCAAAAAGCTCTTCTGAACAGCGAGACTATATCCCCATTGCAATTGTAGAAAATAATATAATTTCAACTGAGACTTTAATCGTACCAGATGCAACAACGTATCATTTTGGTGTGCTTACTTCAAAAATGCATATGGATTGGATGCGCTTTACAGCAGGAAGAGTTAAAAGCGACTATAGATATTCCAGTACTATTGTTTACAACAATTTTCCTTGGCCGGATGCAAGCGAGAAAGACAAAGAAACTATCGCCGCAAAAGCAGAGGCCGTTCTTGAAGCGCGAAAACAATTCCCGGATAGTTCTCTAGCTGATCTCTACGATCCAAACACTATGCCGCCTGTTTTACTAAAAGCCCATAAAACCCTCGATAAAGCCGTCGATCGAGCATACAGAGGCAAAGCCTTTAAAGGTGAGAAGGAAAGAATTGAATATCTTTTTGAGTTGTACCAAAAAATAACGGAACCACTTATTCCAGAAAAAAAGGTAAAAAGAAAAAGAATTAAAGCAAACTAATAATATGGCTTAATTCAAAAATGATCACTGCAGATCTTAAAAGAACTTATTCTATTACTAACCTAACAAGAGCTTGGAAATGGATAAAATCAAGTAATGAAGCATATTATAAAAATTATTTTCGTATGATGTATTCATCTTACGCAGCAGCAGAAAGCTCTTATTTGAAATCACTACAAAAACGTCTAAATAATGAAACTTATCAACCAAGTAGAATTACTAAAATATACATTCCGAAACCATCTGGAATCCTTCGTCCAATTACGCTTTTAAGTATCGAAGATCAAATTGTTTATCAAGCGTTTGCTAACCAAGTAGCAATTAGACTCTCACGTCGTAATAAGAAAAGATGTTTTAAAGAGAACTTTGGACATATTTATGCTGGAACTAATTCTAATTGGTTTTATATTGACTGGCGTAAGTGTTTTTCAAAATTTAATAGCACTATAATTAATACATATAATGCTGGTTATGATTTTACCGCTACTTTTGACTTAACTGCATGTTATGACAGCATAGACCACACAGTTTTAGGGTATTACCTCTCAGATTTAAACTTCTCACCAGAGTTCACATCTTCGATTTTAACTTATTTGGGTTCTTGGACGGGTGTAAATCACGACAGAAAGAAAAAGAGAATTTATTTAGGTCATGGTATACCGCAAGGTCCACTGGCTTCAGGAATATTTTCTGAGTTACTTCTACAGGCATTTGATAGGAATGATTCTTTACCTAAAAATGTAAAGTACTATAGATATGTCGATGATATAAGACTCTTAGCAAAAAATGAAAAGGACCTCAGAAAATCCTTAATTGCGTTTGACTATTCAAGTAAATATATTGGTTTATTCCCCCAATCATCAAAAATTAACATACATAAAATTACAAATATATATGATGAAATTAAAACCGTTAGCTATCTACCTGAACAAACTTATAATGGTATAAGTTTGGACCAGGATTCAACACATAAAAGGATCAACCAATTATCACTAAGATATAAAATAAGTGACCAAACAAAGTTTAAATATGTTCTAGCTAGTGCGCTACCAAGGTCTAATCAAAGCAAAAGATTGATAAAAATTCTCATTAAGAATCCTCATCTTTACAATACGATTACAAGCTACCTATCACGATATAAGAAAATAAACAAAACTATAGGAAAAGAACTTTACAAAATTCTTTCATCGGACGATCCTCCATATTTTTCTTTACAGTCTGAAATATTAAGAAATACCCATGGACGCATAGATGGTATGTATAAAAATCATTTTACGAAATATTGCGAGAAAAGGTGGAAAGAGTTAAAAAAAATTGAGTATGCTGACGACTTTTGTAAGTCATTGATGAAATGGTTGTTATCTGCTAACAAAATTTCTTATTCTCAATTAGCTAAATTGCTATTAAATGATAAATATAGCGTTTGGTTTCGAACCAGAGTTTTATTTTATGTCGATATAGATACCATTGGAAAACCCTCTTATGAGGCAGTGCTAAATAAAATAATTCAAGAATATGAAGGGGATTTATCAGTGGCAGCTAGCTACTTGATGCTATTAAATGATTGTGAGGTTCAGAAACCTAGCAGAAAAGTAAAACACCTACCTAGTGTTGGATTAAAAGAATTTAGACTCATAAGATCAATGAACGCACCAGATTCTGAAATTCCCAATTGTTTGCGGGAAATAACTGGGGCAAATCTCCCTAAATTTGATTGGAAAAGAGATTTAGGTTTTGCACAACATAAGAATATTCAAAACAAAATCATGCTTAGTAGAGCTTATTTAAGAACTGATCCTACAGCTTTTATACTTTCTCTTGATGTCTTAATGGATAACATATTAGATTTATTATTTAGGCATGATGGTTCATTGGGAACTTATATATTAGGAAATATAGGGAGTTGTCTTGGAAATCCAAGTAGTAGATTTGCAGTTAATTACCCCATTTTACATAATACGTGTGTCATGGTTCACAATCTTAGAAAAGATTCAGATTTAGCACATCCGATAAATAGAAGCACAGGCAATCCTACTAAAAGAATAAAATACTCTCAAATTAAAGATTTGAAACCTTATCTTAATGATGCCTTTAAAGAATTTATCATAAGCTGGTGATCAAATTCTGACATATTTTAGACAAGTGAGTCTCACCCCAAAGCTGTACCACGTAAATTAGAGATTCCTGACTTTTTTAAGTGCTTTTTCACATACTCCTCAGACATGATTTTTCCCAAGGCTTAAAAAATATTATATAGATAATCTACATTTCCTATCAAATAGGGTTGAATGCCTACATCTTGGCATCTGAAACATTAACTGCAATCTATAGCTTAATTATTCTTCCGTATATCCCTTTCAAGAAACATCATCAACATCATAAACGTCACCTGACCTTTGTTTATAGGGAGTTTGCGGTGACGTTTACGACTAGTGGCATAAAAACGTCATACGAAACGTCAGTCTTTGGATCTCTTTGAAAACTTGTTTGAATGACGTTTGTGACGTTTATGACGTTTTATTTTAGTCATTTCCGTCTCCGTTTTTTCCGTATTTAAGCCATAGCGGTCCTTTAGGATGTCGATTAATGATTCATCCCACTCAATATGTGACCCATCACTTCGTTTGCGCTTCCTAAAACCAAAGGCACTTAGTCTCCATCCCACCTTTTTGGGTGTCGTATGGTATCTATCTTTGACATCCTTGTTAGCAGTATTTGTTATTGACTTAATGGATAGTAACCCATCTACAACGTCGTGTTCAAGGTCTATGATTGCTGTTATCAATCTGGCCTCATTGGATTCAGACCTATGTCCCTTACGCTCTTTCTCAATTTCTCCAATTAAGTCCAAGAAGGCCGGAACTCTGTCTGGAACAATTAGTTTAATTATTTGTAAAAGAGGCTTTACAATGTCTCCTAGACGCCCTTTAGCTGGCTTATCTAGCTCTGGTAGCTCTTGACCCAGATGCCTGGCTCTAAAAGCCAATAATCGCTCCTTAAACGGAAGTCCGTCTTCCGGTCGAACGTCATTTTCATATTTCTTACTTGATTCTGGCATTGAGATCATCAACGCTCGGGTTTCAAGTATTTCATGTACGGGTTCGTTTGTAGCAATTATTGTCGAGCCGAAAATGTCATAATAGACGGTGTCTAGATGTGGACCACGGTCTGGAAAAAGTACACGCGGAACCTTTATACCTTTTTCAAAGCGTTGTAATAAAATATCCTCTGACCCTGATTGCTCAGCTTTTTTAGATAAGTTCATAACGTCAAAAAATATTGTTGCATTAAGATCATTTGAAACTCTTAGTAAATAAGCTTGGCTTAGGGATTCAACGTGAATTCCTCGATATGATACATAAATACAAGCTTTGCCTGTTCTGGATTTCCCGCGCTCAGGTATTGCGTAGAGCCACATGTATGGCAAGTACTGGACTAATTCAATGAGATAGGTTAGAAAGTCCCACGTTGTCAGCAAATCATAATGAACAGTAGAGGGAAGCTCTGATATGTTTTTATGATAGTTGATTAAGTCTTCATATAGAATAGAATCTTCATCAGATTCATAATATTTAATAACTTCATCGGCTCTTGGTATACGGCTAAACGGCAAATTCTCTCGAGGTGGGGGATAATACTTTACTTCATTTATTACAACCGAGGTCTTGATACTCAGGTTACTACCTTCCTTGACCAGATAAACCATTTTGCTTTCATGTTCTACTATGTCCACTAGATTCTCAAATACCGCCTTGTATTGTGTCTTTTCCTGATTCTCTTTGGCTAAGGCTTCGTAGGGTTTAAGGTCCTTTTTTATTGCCGCCTTAGTAACTCCTTCTCGTTCAGAGAGTTGATTTACATACTTTTCCTTTTCAGTAACAGAATTTATTCTAGCAATTTCTTTGAGAATTAAATCCATTTTCATACCTTCTTTAATGTTTAGGCTAATAGTAGGCTCTGCCTTTTCTACTAATTCTATGAAAGCATCATATCCATGCATTACTAAGTAATCATCAATTCCATTCTTCTTCCCGTTCTTTTCATTTGGGAGTCTTATTGAAAGTGGATATGAACCTCTATTAATCAATTCAACTGCTAGTCTTAACTCTGCGTGTTGCACACCAACTTTATTTACTATGTCGGAGTCAAATACTATATAGATTTTACGATGCCGTAAGTTCATTGCCTCAAGCTGAGGAAGAAAATCGTTCTCTTTATCTTTAAAACACCAAACGCCCGAGAGCCCGATGGTGGGGAAATCTTCTAATGTTGCTTTAGTAGCCTTTTTCTCACCCTCAGTTATAAATATTGGCCTCTTGGGGTTGTAATTGTCAGCTATTTTTTGAACTTCGGGTAATACATAAGGGATATTGCCAAAACCAATTTCTTTTCTTGGCGATAAATATTTAACTTTACCGTCCCTAGTTTCTACAGGTGATTTTAACTTGAAACGATAAAAACCAGGAGCATTAGGGTAGGGTATCCAGTATCCACCTATATCCATTAACTGAATCCTGTTTCCTGATTTATCCGCAATTGTGCAACGTCCTAGACGCTTTTTTAGTTCGGATACATCTTTTAGTTCTTCCTGCTTGAAGTCTTTTGCTTTTAAACCTGATAATCCTAAATCTATGTTTATCCAACTTAATTTTATTTTACACATAGTTATCTCCTTTCTTGATAGATTTACATTTGTACTTCTGAAGCCATTCATCAAACTCATCCATCGGGATAAGAACTTTTGAACCATACTTCAACATTGGTATCGCTCGTTTGGCTGATAAGTGATATAAAGTTGACTCACTTAAGCCAAAATACTCAGATGCTTCTGAAATTGTCATATATTTTTTTCCCATCTGAACGCCTCCTTTAATTTTAGATTTAGAGCACTTGAAACTAGAAGTATTTGTTTCATTTATCTCACCTCACTTATCTTAAAATTTGTCCTCTATGTATCAGCATAAGCACATATTGAGATGTGTCGATAGGGTCATGGGGGTATGTTATTAATAGGTAATTATGTACCCCGACAGGTAGTTGGAGAATTCTTGTAAAAGTTCACATCTATCATTCAAACTCTCCTAAATCACATAGTACATGAAGTATATATAGAAAAAAAAATTAATAACATTCATTTAATTTCAAATATTATTTATATTTTACAATGTTGTTTTTATCCTCTCTCGATGTGCTATGTCATTGTAGGATTTTATGAGAATTCTTGAAGTTAGGTCACTTCTGATTGGCAGATTTTAAAAGTTGCTTTAAATAAGATGGAGTGGTTTCATATTTGTTAGATAAAAACCACATTATCAATTTGTTTGATGTATTGATTTTACTAGGGTCTAATCTTAATATTCTGTTAACATTTATCGGTTCATACTGTAAATAATCAGCATGTGCGGCACAAAAACTAGTAATTATATGTATAAGAGTAGCTTTATCGACTGATTTTCTTAGTGCAGTAGTATTGTTCTTTGCTATTGCTTTAATATAGACTAACTTGCTATATTCCCTTTGAAGAAAGTCATTGTATTTTGATACCAACTCCAAATACTCAAGTTTTAGCAATTTCTTATCTGCGACTTTTACTTTTCTATTTCTACCCACTGTTCCGGAATATCCTAATTTTTGTGATACTTTTTTGATTGTATTTTCAAGCGCTTTCATCTCATCATCTAACTTACAGAAAGAATCTCTATACTCCGATGGGAAATATCTTTTAATGTATGTTGCAAGATCTTTATACCAGGCGATGACTTCATTTGTATCCATAAATTCAGGGTAAAACTTCAGAGTTCCAAATTCCTTAATTTGCTCTTTATAGAACGCATCATTTTCTAGTTTATTTATAAAAACATTCAGGAAAAAACTCTCTTTTCTAAAAAACTCATCTAATAATGGTTGTAGTGGATTGGGTGAATACATTTTTGCTAATTCTTCTTTATTGTAATGAACACAAAAGCTATGTACCATTGACAGCGTTGAGTACCCATCTCTTTGAAGCAATGCGCCTCTATCGTAATATGAATCTAATATCTTATCTTTGTATTTTTCCCAGTTTATATTTGGAATATTATATTGAACAGCAATAGTAAAATTATCGACTCCATAGATATCACCTAAATGTGACATATCTTCTAATTTACTTGCTAGTTTCTTAGGAAAGCCCTCTTTTTCGAGACCCAGTATAGGGGGGTAGAGTCTGAAAATAGGTAAGGCAAATTCTAAGTAGAAACTCTGCTCTTGAATGTCATTAAAGACCTGTTGAGGGTTACTCTTCGCATCAAAAAAGTGATGAAACTCCTTCTTAAAATCTATCGGTTTATACTTAGCGGGCGGTTTAATTTTATATTGTTCTGGAAGATCGAAAGTAAAACTCATAAATTTATCTTAACATTTTTTGATGTCCTATCTATTATTCTTCAATCTAAATATCTGATACAAACACGAGGACTTGTTACATTGCATATTCAAGAGTTTTTTCGTGAGATATTCGATATGTGACCAAATATGTGACCAAATGAAATTGTGAATTGGTGCAAAGATAAGAAAAGCCATAGAAAAAGGCTTTGAGATTATTAAATCATTATAGGTGGTTATGGACACAAGAGGCAAGCTGGTGCAAGGTAATGCAGGCCCTGTTATGACACTGTTAATCACTAGGTCGGGGGTTCGAATCCCTCCTCCGGAGCCAAATTCCTAACATGCTGTCAAAACTTGTTATTATTTAGTTTGTGACATTTTTCTTGTATTCGTCGATGAGAGTTCTATAATTTTTCTCTTACTTCTCCAAAACTTCTCACAATACCCATTATAAACTATTTGGTAGTTGTTTTTTATATAGCAGAAATAGATTCAATTAATAGGTTTCAAATGATTCATATAATTTACTTGTTCTATTATGCAACGTACTATTAAACAGGTTTATAAATGCAATTTAAAACTGAATTTGATCAAAGGAGCAACTGATGCCAAAAGTGGCTATAGAAGTGAATATAAATACCGACGAGGATGAAGTTAACGATACAACTATAGAGGAATTTCTTTCAGATCTTAGCGACTCTATTGTTGAGATTGTTAATTCTAAAGAAGGGCTTTATGGGACTGTTAATTTTTATCTCAATGGTGAACAGGAAAGCTCAGCTAATTTTGACTAACAATTAGAAGCCTATTGCCATCCTTGTGTATCATTTGTATTAGAATAGTCTAATCTGCTATACTTAAAAATTATTAGGAATAAAGGACTCTATACTTGAATCTCATCGAAATATTAATAAATATTGTTAAAGAGGTTCGCTTTTCAGGTTTCTTAGATATTCTATTCATATCTATATTCATTTATGCGATTCTTATCCTATTCAAACAGTCTAAAGCAAGATTTATCATCGCTGGACTTATTATCTTAAGTTTAATATATGTCCTAGCACAGCATTTAAACTTAGTTTTAACCACCACTCTGTTACAAGCCTTTTTTGCGGTCATTATAGTCGCAGTAATAGTAATATTTCAGGAAGAAATCAGGCGATTTTTTGAGCAGATTGCAGTTTGGAGTTTGAATCAAAAACTAAGGAAAAGTAAATTAGTTACCTCTTATGAATGGCAGACTGAAATTTTAGTCGATGTTCTATCCGATCTTGCAATGCACAAGGTTGGTGCTCTTATCGTTCTGCCCGGGAAAGATAATGTATCAGAATACTTGGAAGGTGGAGAACACCTGGATGGGAAGCTGAGTGAGGGGTTATTAAAAAGTATTTTTGACCCACATTCTACCGGACATGATGGGGCAGTTTTTGTAGATAAAGGCACTGTTAAAATGTTTGGTACACATCTGCCTCTTTCAAAAAATTTCTCACAACTTAAAAATAGAGGAACAAGGCATGCTGCAGCTTTGGGTATGGCTGAAGTATCAGATGCTCTTTGCCTAGTAGTCTCTGAGGAGAGAGGAACCATATCAATTGCCAGAAGCGGGGTTTTAAAGCAATTAAGTATTGAAGAACTCAAAATCACTCTTCAAAATTTTCATAATGAAATTAACCCGCCCGTTCAGAAAATTACTCATATAAGCATTACCAGTAATTACAAGGAAAAAATCATTTCATTATTTCTGGCTATATTACTCTGGTTTGTTTTTGTACATGAATCAAAGCAGGTCTACAGAAGTTTTGAGATTCCGGTTGCCCACACTTCACTTCCTAAAGGCTTGAAAGTTAGTGAGATTGAGCCTCAAAAAAGTAAAGGTAACTTTTTTAGGTCCTAAAAGAGATTTTTATTTTATGAGTGGGAATGAGATTGATTTATTATTAAAAATTCCTGATGCTAGACCAGGCGAGCAGAATGTTACTATTTCAAAGACCAACATTACATTTCCTAATGATATATCTTTAGAAAATATCGAAACCACAAATATTAAAGTCCGTATTGAAAAAATTCAAAAAAAGATAGAATCTGGAAATACTAATTAAAAAAACTGTTAGATAGGGAGGGCCCTAAATGGAAGCTAACACAGTCTTAATACCTTATGTTCAAAAATTTTTTGAATACGATCCTTTAACAGCTACTCATGCTCTTGAAACTATGGATGAAGAGGAAGCTATTCAGATACTTACAACTCTTCCAGCTTCTGTATCTGCAAGTATTTTTCACAGATTGCAAGTCGATCAGGCTGCAGCTTTTCTGGAACGAATGCCTACGGAGAGTTTTAAAGAAATAGTTGAAAAAATGGAGCCTGACCAGGGAGCCTCAATTTTTATACATATTGCAGATGATATTAGAGCAAAAATGCTTGCTCATCTATCGGATAAAGCTAAGAAAGAGATTGTGGATATCCTGACCTATCCTAAAGGAAGTGTCGGAACCATAATGACTACCAAATATCTAGCATTTCATAAAGATATAAAGATAAAAGATGTAATTAATAAGATTCGCCAAAGAGCACACTCAAAAGAGACTCCTGCAAGTTACCTCTATGTAATTGATGATGAGAATCGTTTAGTTGGAGTAATTAATATGCGTGATTTAATAATAGCGGAGGAATCCAATACTCTTGCATCTATTATGATACGCGACCTCTTTAGCCTTAACGCGTTTACTGATCGAGAGGAAGCAGCAAATGAAATATCTGAACGAAAGTATTTTGCAGCTCCGGTTGTTGATAATGAAAACCATCTTCTTGGCATAATAAAAGCAGATCAATTAATCAGTCAGGCACAAGAAGTTGCATCAGCGGATCTACAAAAGATGTTCGGTGTCTCACCAGATGAAAGAGTATTCTCAACTATCAAGTTTTCCCTTAGGAAACGCTTACCCTGGCTTTATATAAATTTAGGTACTGCTTTTATGGCTGGTTCTGTTGTCGCTTTGTTTGAAGATGTAATAGCTAAAATAACCATCCTGGCAGTTTTTCTTCCTGTAGTGGCAGGGCAGGGTGGTAATGCAGGTTCTCAATCTTTAGCGGTAGTAATGAGAGGGCTTGTAATGAGAGAAATCTCGCCGAGAGAAACCAAAAAATTAATATTAAAAGAGGGTAAACTTGGCTTAATCAATGGTGTTGTAATTGGTATAGTTACGGCTTTGATAGCCTGGGTGTGGAAAGGAAATCCCTATTTGGGTCTTGTAATTGGTCTTGCCATGATAGTAAATCTGTTTGCTGCAGGACTAGCAGGGGCTACAATCCCTATGGGTTTGAAAGCATTTGGAATAGATCCTGCTCAATCTTCTGCAATCGTTTTAACAACAGTTACAGATATCATAGGATTTTTTGCTTTTCTTGGTTTCGCAGTGATTTTCCAGGGTTACTTGATATAGATTCGTATATTTATTGCACGCAATAGCATATTGGGGATTCGTTTTATTTAATTGTATTCTTCCTCTTTGCAAATTCCTGCATGTCTTCGTGGATGTCCAGTTCGTCTACGATCTCTTCACCAATTAGGGATTCGATTATGTCTTCTAAAGTGACAATGCCCATATATTCGTCTTTATCGTTCCTTACACAAAAAAGGTGTCTTCGCGTAATGATAAAACGCTTAAGCAGCTCATTGAGGTACATATCTTCTGATACGTTGTCAGGGGCTAACATTATGTTCCGTAAGGTTTTATTTCGCTCACCTCTTAGTAAAGCCTTTGAGACATCACTCCTTAGTGCTACACCTACAATATTATCAGGATCTCCTTCCGTATAAACGGGCACCCTGCTGTAGTGCCAGTATTCAGAATCAAGATCAATATCGCCAAGAACTGTAGTCTCAAGCATTTCTAGTACTACCGACTTGGGGGTCATAATCTCTCCTACACGCATATCATCTAATCTGAGGGCATTGGTAACTATTTCAGCCTCTTCAGGAAGTATGCTGCCGCCTTGATGCGTAAGTTCTGTAAGGCTCTTCAAATCATCCTCAGTAGGAAAGTTGAGGTGTGCATTTTTCCCCCATAGCTTAGTTATTAAGACGCTCATCTTTACAAATGGCCATAGTATCTTGATAAGAAATTCGATTATGATCGATAGACGCGGAGCAAGAGTGTTTGCATAGGTTACTCCTAGTGACTTGGGAATAATTTCGCTGAATATTAATACCCCGGCTGTGAACAGGCCTGAAAACACTCCAAGCCAGGTATCTCCGTAATATCTGGCGACCAGGGAACCTGCGATTGAGGCACCTAGGACGTTTACAGTTGTATTAAGTGTAAGTATTGCCGCAATGGGTTCATCTATCTTATCTCTTAGTCGTGCGAGTCTTATCCCGCCTGGGTCACCCGCTCGTCTTAGAGATTC
>CALOCI010000017.1:0-3437 GCA_942491865.1 uncultured Thermodesulfobacteriota bacterium | reverse complement strand
TTCTTTAAAATTGCTGAATATTCAGCAATATCTATTAATAGATTTAGGTAAATATTTGGGCAACAAGAATTTACCTAGCGGATGGGATTTGTAAGGCTTTTGTCTATATACCTATAGATTTATACACCATTACAAATAAAGAGTAAAGGAGTTAAAATATATTTTTTAAAATTATAGGAATAAAGGGCGGAGAATAAAAAGGCAGGCATTTTTTATCAGAAGCCGTAACAAGAAATCGGCTCTTGTGAATCTTCTTTGGCCATACAGGTATCATTGTGATTAGAATGATCAGCGGCGCTTGTAGAGGGCTCTATCATCTGCTTACAGCTATTAACCTTTTGTCCGCCAAGTTTGAGACAATCCTCATGCGACTGGGTTAGCACACATACACTTACACTGCTCACGTTGCAGAAATGTCCCTTGGAGGGACTTAAAAAACTGAAACTTGCAGGCACATTCACGGGGGCTTTGGCTATATTTATGCCCTCAGAATTAGAGATGGAAGGCAGTGCAAAAAACATAGTCATTAATAACATTAGAGTATATGTTTTTTTCATTTTCTGATTCTTAGATATGGATTAAGCTTCAAGTTACTTGCCTGTATAAATAAATCAACTAATTAAACAAATTTGTTTTTAGAGCCGCTTTAAGCTGTGCTGCCTAAGCTGGCAAAATGGACCCAGCCTCTATCTCAACTGCCGAGGCAAATGAACGAGAGAAGATAGCTTCAGCAAGAAGCTTACCACGACCTTGGGTACCAATTACTTCAGAATGGAAAAAAACTGGATAACAAAGATAGGAGAGCATTCCCAGGCGGAGATCATAAACAGCATCTTCCCAGCTGTAACTTTTTACACCATTTTCCAAAAGTGTATCCGTACCATCTCTTTAGCACTTTGAACTCATGCCCCTTGCGTCTTTAGGTAGTTCACTTCCCCCCAGGAGTCTTGCAACATCAAACGTGCCAATACTCCTTACCGTAACCTGCCAATCGATTATCAATATTGTATCATTAGATCCCGGAGGGGGAAACAAAGATTGTCTTCTCTTAAATCAGAATGGACTATTGTCTTTTGCCTTTTTGATATCTCAGCTTTCTTCCAGTCTATATTATGCGCTAACTTCCCACAGAGGTCTTTCACACATCACTCAGACAATAGCCGAAAATTCTCAACAAATGATTCGCATTTAACAGCATAGGTATCACCCATGTTGTTAGTCTCCGGCATCCACGTAAGTTTTTCAAGTGCTTCATTGTTCCAGTAGAGAGCCTGTATCCTTGCAATTTCCTCAACAGTAGTCATAACCTGCCGTTCATGCATGCCGACAAGCTGGTCGCCCGGGACAAAATGGCTTAAGTCTTCCATCACCATTGAGTATGCAGGCGGTTCATCCACAGCGTAGTATAATTGAGGAAGACGAATAGAAAGATTAGGAGCTACTTCCTTATAAAAGTGAATCTCTCTTTCAAAAGCGTTTAACTCGTCACCAAAATCTTTAAATCCACCTCTCTTCGGGCTCAATTTTAACAACTACAGAGCTAGGAGCATCTGTTTTAATTGTGTCGTATTTAATTTTGACCTGCACAACTGAGCTAAGAAACCCTTTTGCTTCACCAAGAACTTTTTTCTCAATTGATTCCACAGAAGCATCTTTTAGATACCCACACTCTTTAAGGCTATGAGCAATCCACTCGGGGGTTATTTCATCCACGTGCATTGGGTCTTTTAAAGACATAGTAGAGATTATATAGAGCTATACTTAAGATTCAATTGGATTAACTTAATTAACCCAATTGAATCTTGCATAGTGGATAATATAAATTCTAGGAATTCAGTGAGTTAAGTTATGCTACCGCTATTCTCTTTCTAATGTAGAAGATACCAGCAACCGCGAAAGCAACTACAACTGCCATTATTCCCCATGTGCTAAGAGCAGGAACAGTTCTTGGGTCTGGCTTAGGCGCAAACACTCCCCCCCAAGGCATCAAAACAATCAACTCCCGGGCCTACAAGGCTAACACTAGGCAGATCCTCATCAATGGTTACAAGATAACCAAATCCTGGAGAATCAGCATCTTTGCTTGACCCAAATAGCTGGCCGGTAATAGGATGAAAGTCCATTGAGTTTACGTTGAGTCTTGGGACAGGTGGGATATTAGCATCAATAGTACCTATTAAAGTTCCATTACCTGTATTAAGATTGATTGTATAGAACGAAAGGTCAGGTCCAGACAAACTGGAATGAAATAAAGTACCATCAGACCTCATGGCTAAACCGAGCCCGCCTCCACTGAATAAGGTCTCACCAATAAACGTAGCCTCGGCAGTATCAGGATCAATCGTAAAGATAGACCTGCTTAAACCACCACAAAAGAAACCAGTTGCATAAAGAGTATCGGTAGCATTGTCATATGCAAGGTCGGGAAACCTGCCGCATTCGCCTGGATTATTGGCATCACCAAGAACTCCAATCAAGTTTCCTCGTCCGTTAACAGGGTTAATTTATATAAGAACTGACGTTTCAGGTCCCTGCCTGGCAGTCCCTATGAGACGTCCATCTGGAAGAGACTCAAGCCCAGTAACACCATCAAACCCTATAGGCCCAATTTGCTGCATATCACCTGTATCTGGGTTAATAGAATATAGAAGGCTCGGACCAGCTCCGGGATTACCTCCGTTAGCACAGCTTTGAGCGGCTGCTCCGTAAAGCACTAGATCCTGAGCATATAGATAATTTGGAATACATAAAACTAAAGCTAGAAATAAAACAGTTTTAATTATACTCAATGTATTATCCTCCATTAATCTGTAAATGTTTAGATTTTTTGAATAAATGTAAATGTGAAAGCTAAATGAATATTATCATGAATATAGAAATATTTCTATAATAGTTTCTTATATAGTCTATCAGGAAAGACATTCCAGAAATCTAATTTTAGGCATGGCCTATTAGGGAAGATGTATTTAACATGCATTGGGTTTTTAATCGCAGTAGTAGAAATTAAATAGAGCTATACCCAAGTTTCAATTATAGAGGAACAACGATCTACAAAACGCTACTGAAGGGGTTAAATTCAATATCATCAGAACTGCTTTTGGCTATTGCGTCATGGTCTATTAACTTAAGAGCAACCCCTCTTCTTTTAGCGCGATTTACCATGTCATGAGCCATTGTTCCGGGCTTAAGCTCGTAGACAAACAAGAGTACAAGATCAACATGATGCTCCTGGAGCATAAGCTGGTTTCTTCTTAGCCAAGCACTATCGCCAAGAACCCTGTTGGCAGGATGAACAATGCGATCAATCCCAAGCTCCTGGCAAGTCCTCTCTGTAACCTCCTCGGGGCCCTTCTCTCCACCGTGTATTATTAGAAGCTTTTGGCTATGCATCCTGCACCAACGATGGAGCTTTACTATTTCGTCTTGGACAATCATAT
>CALOCI010000016.1:0-680199 GCA_942491865.1 uncultured Thermodesulfobacteriota bacterium | reverse complement strand
TTTCCAAAAGAATTTTTGATTCTCTTTTTGGCATGAAGAGGGACTCTAAATCTTTTGTCATTGTAGTCCGGATGAGTGGGATCAAGAAGATAAAAAGAAACGTATTTTTGGCCGTCTTTTTCTGATACTTTTATATTATGACAATCTATTGCAGAGGTGAAAGCTCCTGTATCGATTTTAGCATCAATATCGGAGAGCCTCATTTTTGGAAAGTCTACTTTATCCTTTCTGCCTATAATTCTCTTTGTTTCTTGCTTCTTTTTCATTAATAGTTGCTTGATATTATTACATAAATTCATCATCCTGTATGTAAGGAGATAAAAGTATATTCAATTTCACCTCACAGCTTGATGATCTTTTCCTGGCCATATATGTCCATCTTTCAACTAATATTAGGGAAGAAGGAGTTTCATTTTTAATTCTATTACTTGTTTTCCTTCTTATCATAGTATTACAAGCAAGGGCTTCTAAATGGTTATCTAAAGAGGGATGGAAATACAAAACTTATGGGCGTTTCTTAATTGGTCTTATTTTCCCACTCATATTTTTCTTAATTGTAAAATATTCAACCGGACATCTAAAAGGCCCAGTATCACAGATATTATTCACATCTATAGCCTATATTTACCTTGGATATTACTTTATTAAAAGCCTTTTGGGTTCATTGAAAATAGCTCACATCCCCTGGAACTTATTCTCATATATTTTGTTAGTTTCAGCGGCTGTTTTTTTGACAGTAATAGATTTAAATCGCTTCATTTTCAAAGACAATGAAATTGAAGAGGCTTTCTATCTTGCTTATAAGATATCTCTTATATTACTGGTTTACATTGTCTTGCTAAGTGCGCTTAGGCTGCTGTCACGGGTAATTCCGGATAGAAAGAGATATCTAAAATCTCTTTTCTCAAATCTTCTAGGCTTTTTTTCAGTTTTATATCTCATAGTAGCGGCATTATGGATATTTAGAATTATTGGATTCGCCTCATCTGTATTCGTTGGTGTGGTTATTATCTTTATCACGGTAATTTTGTATATCTTTCTTAAAACCTATTTAAAGGGATTTTTCACATCAAAAGTTCAATCTGATCCTCAAGCTTATTATGGAATACAGAAAAGTAGTGAAACCTTTCTTAACCTATTATTGATCTACTTGTTGTACCTTATTTTCATAGAATTTTATAATCTGCATCATATAACGGGATTTCTTGAAGAAACATATGCAATCAATACAAGTGTAATAAAAGTTTCGCTGTTCTCTATTGTTTCTGGAATCTTTAGTTTCTTATTTCTTCTTTCTATTGTGGGGATTTTAAAGCACCTGATCTATTTTCTCAACATTAAGAAGGGTAATGAGCTTCAAGCTGGATCATTCAGATCACTGGTTGGAAACCTTGGTCTGCTTATTGTCATTATGGTTTCTCTCTCTGAATTTGGTCTTACATGGGCTGCACTTCTTCCGATTGCAGGTGCTATAGGAATTGGTATTGGGATTGGTCTTCAGAATGTAATGAAAAACTATATCAGTGGAATAATTCTTCTTTTTACAAATAGACTCAAAATTGGGGATATCATAGAAATTGACGGTAATGCGGGAAGGGCGATAGGAAATACACTCGAAACTATCTATGGAAATGTCGTAAGTATCGATACCTTTTCATCAGTAGTTTCTACTACAGACGGAATTGAAGTTGTTGTGCCTAATTCTCAATTTATTGATCAGCAAATGGTTAATTACTCTTTATCTCATTCGAATATAAGAATGAGAATACCCTTTGGTGTATCATACGGTTCTGATCCTCATAGAGTTAGAGAAATTTTACTTAAAGTTGCTGAAGAAAATACACAAATACTCACCACCCCAGCTCCAAACGTATGGTTTGTGGAGTATGCAGACAGTGCAATTATTTTTAATCTTTTATGCTGGGTCAATATAAGACATCTTTGGAAAATAAAACCTGTGATAAGCGATATTTATTTTAAAGCTTGGTATAAATTTCAAGAAGCAGGGGTTGTCATACCATTCCCACAGCAAGATGTATGGTTTAAAAATAATCTAAAAGTTGAAATTGAGAAAAATGTTGGAGAGAATATACAACAACCGGAGAAGGGGGAGGATAAATAATGTCCTCGAGATTAACAAAAAAAACTTCTATTAAAAAAGGCCTTCAGCCGGGTTCACTTATTCACATCGGCGAACAGAAAGTTGATAAAGTCAGGATAAGGGTGATTGACTACGATGAGGCCGATCTCAGCGAGCATGAATTTGAGAGTATCGAAGAGACTTTCCCTTTCAAAGATAAAACTTCTGTTTCGTGGATAAATATTGATGGACTCCATGATATAGAAGTGCTGAGAAAGCTGGGCGCCCATTTCGAGATTCACAACCTAGTCCTTGAGGACATTTTAAATACAAACCACCGCCCGGCAATTGATGATTACGGGGACTATATATTCACGACACTTAAAATGCTTTTTTACGACGAGGAAAGAAATATCATAATGGAAGAGCAGTTGAGCATCGTCCTTTTTCAGCAAACCATTATTTCATTTCAGGAAATGGTTGGGCATACATTTGAACCTGTATTGAACAGGATACGAAATGGTAAAGGAAGGATAAGAAAGGCAGGGGCGGATTATCTTGCTTACGCGCTCATTGACGCAGTTGTCGACAATTATTTCTTAGTGCTTGAGAAGCTCGGAGAGTGTATAGAAGGGCTTGAAGACGAGCTTATGAATGATGCTTCAGAAGAGACACTTAAGGAAATACATAGTCTTAAAAGAGAGATGGTCTTAATTAGAAAATTCATCTGGCCTGTTAGGGAGGTTATAAACCAGTTTGACAGGATAGAGTCTCCTTTAATCGACAAGGTCACTTCCCTATATGTCAGGGATTTATATGGTCATGCCATCCAGATAATAGACACTATGGAAGCTTACAGAGATATGGTCTCTGGGATGCTGGATACTTACTTGTCAATCTCGGGTAACAAAATGAATGAAGTAATGAAAACGCTGACTATAATGGCCTCAATCTTTATACCTCTTACTTTTATAGCGGGTGTTTACGGAATGAATTTTGATAACATGCCAGAACTTCATAAATCCTGGGGCTATCCGGTCGTCGTAATAATTATGGTTTTAGTTGCTTCGGGTTTGGTGTATTACTTCAGGAAAAAGAAGTGGTTTTAACCTATGCAATATATCAATTCTATTCTAAAAACGGCAAATTCTAAATGAAGTTTTTATGGAGCATTAATTTTAGATCGAAGCTTTTCAACATCTAGCAGATATTGCTATATTAATCACTCATTTATTCATCCCAGATATCGAACCTTTTTAATAAATAGGGTTTGTTCTCCTCAAATATAACTGCTTGGTCATTTACTACTTGTTCAGCTTCATTGCTGCTCATATTCATAACCTGTTGGCAATATGATTTCGTTCTTCCGAAGTACAGCGGAGTCAGCACATCAACAAGCCTCCGTTTATTTCTTTGCCACTGTTGGTAAGTATATGCGAAGTCGTAGAGTATCTTGCTCCATAGCTCTGCATCAAATTCCTCATCCCCATTTCTATTCCAGCTTTCATAAATTTTATCTAGTCTTGAAATATTATCATCGTTTAGAATTTCATCATACAAAGGGCGGAAATTGCTAAACCCCTCAACAAACTCCTCACGCAAATCATTCATGCTTACTGAAACCGCTTCGAGCTCAGGTTCCTCATCAACTTTATTTTTTATCTCAATAGTCTTAAAAGGGTTCTCGCGATCCCAATTATGCTCATACTTGTCCATTAGATAGAAGAAGGTGCTAACGACCTGTCTAAACATAGGTCCTAAGTCTGAGGCTGGATCCTTAGCTCCATGGATTTTTGTCCCCAAGTAGGTTTGTACTACTTTGAAGCCTTCATTTATGGCGCAGGTAGTCATCCATATATCAATACCAAATCTTGCAACATCGGTTTCCCATACATCCTCTCTTACAAAGAAAGCCGCAAGTTCAGGGCAGAAACCAAAGTCCCCTCCAATAGGTTGTCTTACGTCTACCCCGTAAAGAGCCCGCGTCATTGGGTATACAATCTGATTTGTTATAGTTCCGTCAAATTTATGTCTTCTATAGAAAGGTGTTACGAATCCTGCAGATCTATCCAAAATAGGTTCGATAATAAATTTCACCCACTCTGGAGTTATACTTCTAAGGTCGGCATCAAAAACTCCTATAGCTTTAGCTTTGAGCATAATTGCTAACTCAAAGACTGCCCTAAAAGATGTACCTTTCCCTGGAAGCCCTCTATAAATTGTTACTCTTCTTACTACTTTTTCCGGTATTTCGACGGCATAAGCATTCTCTCGCGTGTCATCTAGCGATCCTCCATCGCTAATAAAGATTGCTGTTTTGTATTCAGGGAAGTATTTATCTAGTCCGATCCCTACTTGTTCAATTACGTAGCTTATAGATTCCTCACAGTTATAAGAAGGTATTCCAATGAGAATGTCTACAGTTTTTATCTCATCTACCCAAAGTAAGACATTTTCTCTAACTGCCGATTCGTATTTGCTCACTAAATTTAACTCCCATTATCTTCGAATTTGGATGATTATAACATGATTTAGAGTGGAATGAATCAAAGATTCAGAATCTACTTTTAAACAGCCAATTGATTTATTTCTTTTAAGATAGTGGTCTCAAAATCAATACTATTAAGATAATTTGGAGTTCGAAGTGTATCAACTAACCCGAGCCAAATTCCTAAAACACTATAAAAACTATTTATTCTTTATTGCCCGAGATTTCACTTTTACAGTCCCCCTATGTATATATGGAACCTTTTATTGTCAACTTTTGTCCGGACAATATGCTGCAGTTTGCTGAATGGTTTTAGCGATTAGCCCAGTCCAGCCTGTCTGATGACTAGCTCCTAGTCCTGCCCCGTTGTCAGCATTAAAATACTCATTAAAGAGGATTAAGTCTTTGAAGCCCGGATCTGTCTGGAATCTTTCTTTGTCTCCATAGAAAGGCCGTTTCCCCAATGAATCCTTAGTGAAAATTGAAATAAGCCTATTTGATAATTCCATTGATACTTCCCAGAGGTTCATTAAGTTGCCCGATCCTGTTGGGCATTCTACCTTGAAACTATCCCCAAGATAGTGGTGAAATTTTTGTAAAGATTCAATTAGTAGGAAATTTATAGGAAACCAGATAGGGCCTCTCCAGTTTGAATTTCCTCCAAATAATCCTGTTCTTGATTCAGCAGGCTCATAGTCTATGCTGTACTCTGCTCCATCTATTTTTAGGATATATGGATTCTTCTCATGATATTTTGATAATGACCTGATTCCATATGGGCTTAAGAATTCTTCCTCATCTAACATCTTTTCTAAAATACTCCTCAACTTATATTGGTTTGTTATTGATAGAAAGTGTCTATCTGAGTTGTTAGATTTTCCTATTGAGCATTGTGTAACTAAATCCGATTTATTCTCAATAAACCAATCCATCCTTCTTTTAAATCCAGGAAGAGAATCTATTACATCTTGGTCAATAGACATAACCGCAAATAACGGAATGAGACCTACCACAGAGCGAATTTGAAGTGGAATTTGTTTGCCGTCAGGAAGGTTCAGCATGTCATAATAGAATCCATCATTTTCATCCCATAGGCCTTTTTGTTTTTCTCCAAAGCCATTTATAGCATTTGATATATAAAGAAAGTGTTCAAAAAACTTGCTCGCAATATCCTCATAGCTTTTATTCTCTCTCGCGAGTTCAAGGGCTATTGTAAGCATATTAAGCGCATACATAGCCATCCAGCTAGTACCGTCGGCTTGTTGCAAGTAACCGCCCGTTGGAAGAGATTTGCTTCTATTGAAGACCCCAATATTGTCGAGTCCCAAAAATCCCCCTTCAAAGATATTGTTACCATTTATATCTTTTCTGTTTACCCACCAAGTGAAATTAAGAAGGAGTTTCTGGAATACTGTTTCTAAAAATAATTTGTCTTTTTTCCCATAGATCTTGTTTTCTATCTTATATACTCGCCAAGCTGCCCATGCATGAACTGGTGGGTTTACATCTCCAAAAGCCCATTCATATGCTGGTATTTGGCCATTGGGATGCATATACCACTCTCTGGTTAATCTTGATAACTGCCTTTTCGCAAAATCAGGATCAATCATAGAAAGCGGAATTGTATGAAAAGCGGTATCCCAAGCTGCAAACCAGGGATACTCCCATTTGTCGGGCATCGAGAGCACATCATCAGCATACAAATGAGTCCAATTGTGATTACGCCCACTTTTCCTGTCCGAGGGGGGTGGGGGGAATGCGGGATCTCCATTGAGCCAATCCTCAACTACATAATTATAGAATTGTTTACACCACAACATTCCGGAGAAAGCCTGTCTTTGGATATTTCTTTCATCTTCTTTAATAACGTTAGGGCTTAGCTTCTTATAGAATTCATCCGCATCAGCTTTTCTATTTGAGAATGTTTCATCAAACTTCTTTCCAAACGGTGAGCTAAGATTTTTTGATTTGCAAAGTCTAAATTGCAACTCTTTTGATTCTCCTGATGCCACTTTCAATATATAAGACGGCGAAAATTTAGTGCCGGTAAGCTTTGGATTAACAGCTTTTTTGTCACCATTGACGATGTAATCGTTTATGCTGTCTTTTACATAGTCTGAACTGTTTTCTGTTCCATCTATTTTTTTCAAGTTTGTTTCATTTTCTGTAAAAAGTAGTTCCTTTGGAGATTCACAATAAAAATACATCTCTTCAAGATCAGGATGTGAAGTTTTTATGACGAAAATATTATTTTTTTCTTTGATCCGTTTGATCTCTGGCTTTATTGTGTTTGGAAACCATGACCAGTCATTTCTAAACCACAGGGTGGGTAATATATAGAGTTCAGATTCCTCAGGTCCGCGGTTAAATACCCTTATTTGTATAAGAATGTCTTCTGGATCATTTTTCGCATACTCAACATAGACATCAAAATATCGATCTTCATTAAAGATTCCTGTATTCTCTAATTCATACTCTGATACAAGACGCCCCAGGTTCTTGTTCTCACTTATGAGTTTATGATATGGGTACTCTTGTTGCGGATATTTATAGAGGTATTTCATATAGGAATGAGAAGGGGTGTTATCAAGGTAATAATAATGTTCCTTTACATCTTCTCCATGGTTTCCTTCATGACTATCTAGTCCATAGAGCCTTTCCTTAAGAATTGGATCCTTGCCGTTCCACAGGGATATAGAAAAGCAAAGTCTTTGATGGTTATCTGAAATCCCCGCAATACCGTCTTCTCCCCACCTGTAAGCTCTAGAGCGCGCGTCATCATGAGAGAGATATTTCCATGCCTCTCCATCGGCACTATAGTCCTCCCTTACGGTGCCCCATTGCCTTTCACTTAAATAGGGTCCCCATCTTCTCCAGTAGGCTTTCTTCTCATGATCTTCTATTAATCTCTTTTCTTCTTTAGTCATTTTTTATCTTTTCCGTAAGCCTATATCGGGCTTTACTAAGTCAGCTTTGTTTAAGTAATTTAATGCTTTCTCCGGTTTTCAAGGTGGATATCTCTATCTTACATATATGCAATTCAATAGACAAACATTGGAGGGATGTTAATAGTGAAAAGTAAAATTAATAAGCTTGTATACAACTCCGTGCTCTCAGGGTGTTGATAAACATTTCCTTCACTTTCAAATTATTGATAACTAAGTAGTTTTTTTCCTTCTTGGTTTAGGTTTTAGCAACTTCTCAGCTTCGAGCCAGTGATCCACGTCTCGACCGTCTGCTCTTCCACTCTGCTCGTATAATTCATAAGCCTTTTCTGCTATTGCTTCCTGGATCTTTAGTTCTCTGGCAGAAGGCTTCTTTGCCGGTTTTTTAGCGGTAACCTCTTTCGTTGGTTTCTTAGTTACAGTTTTTTTTGCGGAGGGCTTTTTTGCAGGTTTTTTAGCCACAGCTTCTTTAGACGAGGCCTTTTTTGTTGGTTTCTTTGCAGCGGTTTCTTTACTTTGCGGCATATACATTGCCTCCTTCAATAATTTATTTTTCACATACTAGATACTGCTCACTAGGTCATGTTTCAATGATATCTCAAATCGAATACTATGTCATCAAGATATTCTTAAAATGAGTAAATAATTTGGGGGTCTTATTATAATGTTATCTTCAATTAACCATATATTCATTATGAAGTTGTATATATAATAATCCGAAGAAAAACCCGTTGTGTGATAAGATTTGTTGATCTAGACATTGTTCAATTTAAGTTGAGGGCGCAAATTAATATAGACCAAACTTAGAAGATATTTAGTCCTCTGAAATATCAAACCTTTTTAATAAATAAGGTTTGTTCTTCTCAAATATAGCAGCTTGTTCATTGACTACTTGTTCAGCTTCACTGCTGCTCATATTTATAACTTGTTGGCAGTATGATTTGGTTCTTCCAAAGTAAAGAGGAGTCAGAACATCTACAAGCCTCCGTTTGTTTCTCTGCCACTGCTGGTAGGTGTATGCAAAGTCGTAGAGTACCTTGCTCCATAACTCAGCATCAAACTCCTCATCCCCATTTGAATTCCAGCTGTTATATATATTGTCAAGCCTAGAAATGTTATCGCTATTGAGAATTTCATCATATAACGGGCGAAAATTTTGAAAACCTTCTATAAATTCTTCTCGCAGATCATTCATGCTCACAGAAACCGCCTCAAGTATCGGTTCATCGTCTCCGTTGTTTTTTATCTCAATAGTTTTAAAAGGGTTCTCGCGGTCCCAATTATGTTTATACTTGTCCATGAGGTAGAAGAGGGTGCTTACAACTTGTCTAAACATAGGTCCTAAGTCAGAGGCCGGATCCTTGGCTCCATGGATTTTTGACCCCAAGTAGGTTTGGACTACATTAAAGCCTTCATTTATGGCACAGGTTGTCATCCATATATCAATACCAAATCTTGCGACATCAGTTTCCCATACATCCTCTTTTACAAAGAAAGCCGCAAGTTCAGGGCAGAAACCAAAGTCTCCTCCGATAGGTTGTCTTACATCTACTCCGTAAAGAGCCCTTGTCATCGGGTATACGATCTGATTTGTTATCGTTCCGTCAAATTTATGTCTTCTATAGAAAGGTGTTACGAATCCTGCGGATCTATCCAAAATTGGTTCAATAATATATTTCACCCACTCAGGAGTTATGCTTCTAAGGTCAGCATCAAAAACTCCGATAGCTTTAGCTTTCAGCATAATTGCAAGCTCAAAGACAGCTCTAAAAGATGTTCCCTTGCCCGGCAGTCCTCTATATATTGATACTCTCCTACCTACATTCTTAGGTATTAATACGGAGTAAGCATTTTCACGAGTGTCATCTAGAGATCCTCCATCACTAATAAAGATTGCCGTTTTGTGTTCAGGGAAATATTTATCTAGCCCACTTGCTATCTGTTCAATTACGTAACTTATGGATTCCTCACAGTTGTAACAAGGTATCCCAATAAGAATATCTACAGTCTTTATTTCATCTACCCAAAAAAAGACGTTATCTCTAATTGCTGACTCGTATTTTGGCATTTTGTGTCCTTCGGTTCCTTAATTTTACAAAAAAACAAAACTTCAAATGTAATTTTTAATAGATGTTGGGAAATATCTTCACGCTGGTTATCTTCTATATTTCTAGTATCTGATTAACAAAAAAGAGTGAAAAAATCATTTAATATTGATGAATAACTTCTATGGTATTCCAAGCAACTTATTGTAATGTGTCTGATAAATTTCGCTTGCTTTGGTCCAGGAAAAGTTTTCGTTCATAGCCTTTTTTACAAGCTTAATCCACTCAGGGTGATTGTTATAAACAGAAATTGCATTTTCTATTGATTTTATCATTTCTTTACCATCAAATTCATGGAAAACAAATCCATTTCCCATATCAGAATTCCGTTTGTAGTCGATAATAGAATCTAACAGCCCACCTGTGCCCCTAACAATAGGTATTGTCCCGTATTTAAGTGCCATTAATTGGCCTAGCCCGCAAGGTTCAAAACGAGAGGGCATCAAAAACATATCACATCCTGCATATATAGCCCTTGCTTTCTTATCGTTATATCCAATTATTGCGGAAAACCTACTTCCATACTGATTCATATCTTCTGTTAATATGTTTTCATAGTTTTTATCACCAGTTCCGATGATAACCAACTCAACATCGAGGTCTAAAATTTGGTCAAGAAAATCAACTACAAGATCTATACCTTTTTGGTCAGCTAGTCTGGAAACAATTCCTATAAGTGGTTTATCCCCTTTAGATTTAAATCCAAGATATTTTCTTAATTTCATCTTGTTCATTATTTTGCCGTCTAAATTCTCAGGACCATATTTCTTGCATATAGTGTTATCCTTCTCAGGATCCCAAACGTCATAATCAAGTCCATTCATTATTCCTACTAATTTGCTCTGATTTGAAATAGATCTTAAGACGCCGTCCAGCCAATATCCATATTCAGGAGTTTTGATCTCTTCAGCATATCTTGGGCTAACAGTGGTCACTAGGTCTGATGAAATAATACCGCCTTTCATAAGATTTACTTTTCCATAGAATTCTAGTCCATACATATTATAAATATCGGAGGGAAGGCCGAACTTTTCTATCAATTCCTGTTGGTACAGTCCTTGGTAAGCAATGTTGTGAATTGTGTATACAACTTTTGTGTTTGCAAAAAATGGGTCATCATGATAGTGCTTTTTCCATTTTAAAGATATTGGTACAAGTGCAGTTTGCCAGTCATTACAATGGATAATATCGGGTTGGAAGTTTACAGCTTTTGCGATCTCGAGAGCACCTAGAGATAAAAAGCCAAACCTTATATCGTTATCTGAATAATCTCCTGCCGGCGTACCATAGACGTAATCACGGTCGTAGAACTCTTCATTAACCAGGAAATATACTGTAACCCCGTCAATTTTAGTCTCTTTGATTTTGCCTTTATGAGCTATCCAATCTATCGGAACCATTATTTCTTTATTCCTAATAGTTTGAACTTTAACGCCAAGGCGTCTAAGGTTTCTTTCAGCTTCTTTATAAAGCGGTATTACTACTCTGACATCCAGGCCTAAGTCGCTTAGTCGTTTTGGTAAAACCCCTATAACATCAGCTAAGCCGCCTGTTTTTGCAAAGGGCTCCATTTCTGAAGCTACAAAAAGCACATTCATTCGTTTTCCCCTGTTAGTGATCTGAGTAATCTCTAATGCTTTTAAGAAAGTAGTATCTTTCCTTTTAAGCTTAATGATTAGAGATAAAACATATCCATATCAGCCCCTGTCATTATATTTACTGAGTCCGTTGAGCTTTTCAATAACTTCTGTAAAAAGGTCCATGGATTCAAGCTTCCAGGTCCAGTTTCCACTCGTCGTAGAAGGGGTATTCATTCTTGCCGAAGCTCCCAAGCTTAATATATCCTGCATAGGGATAATCACTTTATTAGCTCTAGATTTCATAGCAAGTTCTATAAGTTCCCAATTTATATTGTCCTCATTTACTTCCTTTCCTAGATATTCGCTGACTCTGTTCTTCTCTGTATCTGCAGCTTCCTCATTCCACCAACCTAAAGCAGTATTATTGTCATGAGTGCCGGTATAGATGACGCAGTGATTATTTATATTCCTGGGTAGATAATCACCATAAGGGTAGTCATCTCCAAAGGCAAAGAGAAGTATTTTCATACCTGGAAGCTCATAGTGATTTATAATTTGTTTAACATCTTCAGTAATTAAGCCTAAGTCCTCAGCTATGAACTTAGATCTATCAAAGTTTGAAAATAGGGTGTCGAAGAAGCCTTCCGCATCTAGATGTATCCATTGTCCATTAAGAGCTGTAGTCTCTCCTGCATTTACTTCCCAATACGACACGAAGCCTCTGAAATGGTCCAGTCTTAATTTATCAAACATTGATAAATTGTGTCCAATTCGCTTTATCCACCATAAGTATTTAGTCTCTTTTAATTTGTCCCAATTATAAACTGGATTACCCCATAGTTGACCGGTTTCACTGAAATAGTCTGGTGGCACACCAGCAATAAATTCGGGGCTTTTGTTCTCATTCAACTTGAATATCTCTTGATTTGCCCAAACATCGGAGCTGTCATAGTTAACATAGTAAGGAATATCACCTATTATTTTTATGCCATTGTCGTTCGAATATTTCTTTAACGAGTTCCATTGCTTAAAGAATATGTATTGAATGAACTTGTTGTATAAAATGAAATGCTCCTCTTTTTCATGCCAGTAATCTAGCGATTGAGGGTTTCTATTTCTTAAATCTGTGGGGAATTTCTGCCATGTTTCAAAATCAGATCCACTTTTTATTGAGGTGTAAAGGCAGTGATCATCAAGCCAATGCTTGTTTTCCAGACAAAATTTTCTAAAATCACTATGCTGTGCAATTCCTCTCAGATTCGATTCAAATGCAGTCTTCAGTAAATCTGTTTTGTATTGCAAAGCTAATTCGAAATCAACGCTTTCAGTTGGGAAATTAGGAGTTTCAATGATATCGGGAGCAGATAAATAACCATCATTCTTCATTAATTCAAGACTTATTAGCAACGGATTTCCTGCAAATGATGAAGGACAGCTGTATGGAGAGTGCCCATAAGCTTGCTCTGTCGGGTTGAGTGGTAGAACTTGCCAGTATTTTTGATTAGAATCAGCAAGTAAATCAATAAATTTATAAGAGGATGGTCCAAAATCGCCGATTCCATGAGGTGAAGGAAGTGAGGATATGTGAAGTAGTATACCGCTTGATCTTTCGCTCATTTTAATCTTCCGTATTAGAATTCTGACAATCTGCTTTTTGGGGTTTCAATACAATTAAAGATCTATCGATCATCTCATACTTATCTTCGGGAGAAGAGAAGATTAAAGGTTTTTTGTTTAAAGTGTTACTTGAAGTGTCAATTATAACGTCCCAATATTTTGATATATTGTTCTCTGGAATGACGAATTCAATAGTTTCGGATGAAGGGTTTAGGAGTACCATCAGTGAATTCTCTATAACAAACTTTGGGTCGTCATCTGGCTTTGTTCTATCTTCAAGAGCCATAACCAAACCAAAAGATTTCAGCTTATTATCTTCCCAGTCATCATGGCTCACTTCTTTTCCATTAGGCAAATACCAGACAAGGTCTCTAATATCAGTTCCTCTTATATTATGACCATGAAAAAATAACCCTTTTTTTAATATCGGAGAATTTGCCCGGAGTTTTATCAACTTTTTGCAGAATTCAATCAGTTTCTTATTTGCCTTGACCCTGTTCCAGTCCATCCATGAAATATTGTTATCCTGACAGTATGAATTGTTGTTGCCTTCTTGGGTTCTCCCTGATTCGTCTCCGGCTAGGAGCATTGGGGTGCCCTGAGAAAGAAACAAAGTGGCCAAGAAGTTTCTTTTTTGTCTTTCTCGACGTTTTAATATTTCCTTGTTTTTTGTTTCTCCCTCATATCCAAAGTTATAACTGAAATTGCCATTCGTTCCGTCGTTATTACATTCAAGGTTCGATAGGTTATGTTTCTTCTCGTATGAAACGAGATCTTCAAGTGTGAAACCGTCGTGTGAACATATGTAATTTATGCTAGTGTGTGAACCCTTAGAGCGGAGAAAGTATAAATTGCTTGAACCACTGATCCTATAAGCCATGTCCGCCATTTGTCCGTCGTCACCTCTCCAGAACTGCCTAGTGGTATTGCGGTATTTATCATTCCACTCTGAGAAAGGATCAGGGAAATTAGCTAGCTGGTATCCTCCATATCCTATATCCCATGGCTCAGCTATTAGTTTTACTCTAGATAAAATAGGATCATTACAAATAGATTCCAGTAAAGGATGATGTCTATGAAAATCCTTCTTGCCTCTACCAAGAACAGTTGCTAGATCAAACCTGAATCCGTCAACGTGCATTTCGTTGACCCAATATTTTAGGCTGTCAATAATTAGCTGGACTACACACTGATTTGTAGTATCTATAGAATTTCCTGTACCTGTCTGATTTTCATAAAGGTTTAAATTGTCTTCATCAAGTCTGTAGTAATTGAGATTATCTATGCCACGAAATGAAAGAGTAGGGCCGATGTTGCCTCCCTCGGCGGTATGGTTGTAAACGACATCTAGTATTACTTCGATATTTTCTTTATGGAAAGCTTTAACCATATTTTTAAATTCATTTACCTGTTCTCCAAGTTTTCCAGAGCTTGAAAAGCGTGAATCAGGAGCAAAAAACCCGATTGTGTTGTAACCCCAGTAATTAGTTAGCCCTTCGTTAGAAAGTCTTTTCTCAGAAACACTATGATGAATAGGCATTAATTCAACTGCGGTTATGCCTAATGATTTCATATATTCCAAAGCTGGAGTGGAGCATAGACCACTGTAAGTGCCTCTTCTTGATTCCTCTATGTCCTTGTTCTGTATTGTAAATCCCTTAACGTGTAACTCGTAGATTATTGTGTCTGACCAAGGGATAAATGGATTCGCATCATTGCCCCAATCAAAATTCTCATCTACTACAACACTTTTTGGCATGTATGGGGCACTGTCTCTTTGATCCGGCAAAAATTCGAATTCCGCTTTATCTACTTTGTAGTCGTAATGGGCATCGTTTAGATGTATATCACCTGATATTGCTCTAGAGTATGGATCTAGAAGAAGTTTGTGCGGATTAAATCTATGTCCTGAGTCAGGATAGTATGGGCCATGAACTCTGAATCCGTATAGCTGCCCAGGCTCTAAACCAGGAATGTAACAGTGCCATATATTACCAGTTTTCTCGTTGATCTTTATCTTGGCATATTCTTTCTGCTCGCTATCATTTGTGAATAGACACAACTCCACCATTTGAGCATGTTCAGAGTAAATCGCAAAATTTACCCCTTTACCGTCCCATTTTCCACCAAGGGATTCATTGCTCCCCGGCATTATTTTTATGGGTTTTAAATCATTTTTCACAATATTGTTTTAGGAACTTTTTATTTTATCTTACTTATATAGTTTGCAAATATTATGCCACTTACCCTTCGTATTTAAAAAAAAGCACACCTAGAGGTGGAAGGCATATGTCAATATAGTCATTCCCTTTGCCGTTATCATCGGTCTTTGTTTCTACTCCACCGCTGTTACCAACTCCGCTTCCCCCGTAGATTGTAGCATCACTGTTTAAGCATTCCCGCCAATAACCTGACGTAGGAACAGAGATCTTATAACTTTCTCTAACTACTGGTGTAAAGTTGCAAGCTACTAATATTACATCAAAATCTTTATCAGATTTTCTAATAAAGCTTATTATGCTGCTTTCATGGTCATCAACATTTCTCCATTCAAACCCTTGTGAAGAAAAGTCTATTTTGTATAGTGCGGGCTGATTTTTATAGAAGCTATTAAGATCGCTCATCCATTTCTTGATTCCGTTATTTAAGGGGTTTTCTAAAATATGCCAATCCAAGCTTTTCTCATGATCCCATTCGCTCCACTGCCCAAATTCTCCACCCATAAAGAGCAACTTTTTGCCAGGATGCCCAAACATGTAGCCATACAGTGCTCTAAGATTAGACGCTTTCTGCCACTCATCTCCCGGCATTTTGTTGTATAATGAACCTTTTCCATATACAACTTCATCGTGAGACAGAGATAAAACAAAGTTTTCATTAAAAGCATAAATCATGCTGAATGTAAGCATGTTATGGTGATGTTTTCTGTATATAGGATCTTTCTCGAAATACTTTAGCGTATCGTTCATCCATCCCATATTCCATTTCATTCCAAATCCTAGCCCGCCCATATCAGTAGGTTTAGATACCATAGGCCATGCCGTGGATTCCTCAGCAATTGTTTGAATCCCAGGGTAGCTGGTATAAGCAGATTTGTTTAATTCCCTTATTAAATTTATCGCTTCTAAGTTTTCGTTGCCACCATGCTCATTTGGAATCCATTCGCCATCATTTCTGCTGTAATCTAAATATAGCATGGATGCAACGGCGTCCACTCTTAAAGCATCGATGTGGTATTTATCAAGCCAGAACTGTGCACTGCTAATCAAAAAAGATTTAACTTCATTTCTGCCATAATTGAATATGTAGCTATCCCAATCGGGGTGATAACCTTTTCGTTTATCTTCATGTTCATAAAGATGAGTTCCGTCAAAGAAGTGAAGACCAAATTCGTCTCCTGGGAAATGAGAAGGAACCCAGTCAAGGATTACTCCAATATTGTGTTGGTGTAAGTAATCAACCAAATACATAAAATCTTGAGGTGACCCATATCTGCTGGTTGGTGCAAAATACCCGGTAGTTTGATACCCCCAGGATCCATAGAAAGGGTGTTCCATTACAGGCATAAATTCCACATGTGTAAAGCCGGTTTCGTTTAAATATTGCGTAAGCTCAACGGCTAGTTCTCTATAGTTTAATGATCTGTTTCCTTCTTGAGGGATTCTTTTCCAAGAACCTATATGTAGCTCATATGTAGACATCGGAGAGTCTAGGGCATTGTTTTTTTTTCTCTTTTTTAACCATTCTTCATCATTCCACTCATAGGTTAAATCCTTAACTATTGATGCAGTTTTAGGAGGAGTTTCCCACTTAAAAGCAAAGGGGTCTCCTTTTTCCACTTTGTAGTTATTAACTCTTGAAACAATATTGTATTTGTACAGGGTATTTTCTTCTAAGTTTGGTATAAATCCTTCCCAGATTCCTGATTCATCCCATCTCGCACTAAGTGGATGTAATTCTTTATTCCAGTGGTTAAAATCTCCTATAACAGATACATATTCCGCATTGGGAGCCCATACTGCAAAATGCGTTCCCTTCACACCATTTAATTCTACTAGATGGGAGCCAAATTTGTTGTATAAGTTGTAATTATTGCCTTGTTTGAATAAATAGATGTCGTAGTCAGTTATAAAAGTTGGATGGTTGATTACTTTTGCGAGAGTCTTCATATAGTTGCCGCAATATTTTTTACAATCTGATATTGTGCTTCCTATTATACCCAGTAATATTAAAAGTCTAAGTGTCCCTGTCTTACAGTATCAGAAGAATTAAATATATACGCTTTTTAATTGCTCACCATTTCCTAAATAACATGTCTTATGGTTAACCTATATTCTAAATGGGAGTAGATTGTGATGATAAAAACCAATGTAAACTTTGCTCGAGAAGCAACTTTGTTAAGTGAGAGAATTGTTCAGCACTTAAAGTATTCAATGGGGAAAAGAGTTTCCGACGCATCCTCAGAAGATATTTTCTATTCAGTTGGACTTGCAGTAAGGGAAGTTATGATTGATAGTCTTTTTAAGACTGAAGATCGTTATCAGAGTAAAGATGTTAAAAGTATGTATTACCTATCATTGGAATATCTTATAGGCAGGTCTCTGTCCAACAACCTAATTAACCTTGGCATATATGATCTTTGTACAGATGCCCTTAGTAAAATTGGTATACAACTTTCTGATCTTATAGAGACAGAATCAGATGCTGCTCTTGGGAACGGCGGGCTTGGAAGGCTAGCCGCTTGTTTTTTAGATTCTATAGCTACTTTAGGCATGCCGGGTTTTGGTTACGGCATTAATTATGAGTTTGGCATATTCAAACAAAAAATAGTAAATGGTTATCAGGTTGAACAGCCTGATTATTGGCTAAGAGAAGAATCTCCCTGGCTTATTGAGAAGAGTGATGAAGTCTGCATTGTACCGCTTTATGGAAGAGTAGAGATAGAAAAAGACGTTAATGGGAATTACAGACCATTTTGGAAAGATTGGAAATTCTTATACGGTATTCCTTATGATATGCCGATAGTGGGGTATGGAGGGAACACGGTTAATTATCTGAGACTATATTCAGCAAGAGCGTCTAATGAGTTTGATATGAACATTTTCAACAGCGGAGATTATGTAAAAGCTGTAGAACAAAAAACAACATCTGAAGTTGTATCTAAGGTTTTATATCCCTCTGATACAGTAGATCAAGGAAAGGAGCTTCGAGTATTGCAGGAATACTTCTTGGTCTCTTGTTCTATGCGGGATATTGTAAGACGCTATATAAAAAACAATAAAAGCTTTGGTAAGTTTGCTTCAAAGGTGGCTATACAGCTTAACGATACTCATCCCGCCTTAGCTATAGTAGAGTTAATGAGGATATTGGTTGATGAAAATGGTTTGTCGTGGCAAAGAGCATGGAATATAACAGAGGCGACTTTTGGTTATACCAACCATACTTTGCTCCCCGAGGCCATGGAGAAATGGCCGCTTTCTCTTTTTGAGCGTATACTGCCGAGACATCTCCAGATTATCTATGATATTAATGAGCGCTTTCTAAAGAAAGTTACTTCAAAGTGGCCAAACGATATGGACCGTGTAAGCAGGATGTCGATCATACAAGAAGGTTACTCTAAAGAGGTTAGAATGGCACATCTCTCAATAGTTGGAAGTCATTCTGTAAATGGAGTGGCCGCTCTTCATTCTAAACTTATAACAACGGATCTGGTGCCTGATTTCTTTGAGATGATGCCCAAGAAGTTTAATAATAAAACAAATGGAATTACTCAGAGAAGGTGGTTGTTAAATGTGAATCCTGAATTAGCGGGTCTAATTTCAAACACTATTGGAGAGGAGTGGATTACAGACCTATACAAACTTAGAGCTCTTGAAGATTATGATGAGAATGAAGAGTTCGTTCATAATTTTCAGCAAATAAAAAGTAATAATAAACAACGTCTATCGGAATACATTTTTGATACGACACATATAAAAGTCAATCCGGAATCCCTCTTTGATATTCACGTTAAGAGGATCCACGAGTATAAGCGCCAGCTACTAAATATTATGCATATCATTCATCAGTACTACAGCATAGTCCAGGATGGACTAGCGCTTAAAGTGCCTAAAACATATATATTTGCAGGTAAAGCTGCACCCGGTTACTGGGCTGCTAAGAATATTATCAAGCTTATTAACAATCTTGCCCAACTAGTAAATAATGACAAGAGGGTAAATGATCAGATAAAAGTTGTTTTCTTGCCCGATTATAAAGTTTCACTTGCTGCTAAGATAATCCCTGCGGCTGATGTTAGTGAGCATATCTCTACCGCCGGTAAAGAGGCCTCAGGTACAAGCAATATGAAATTTGCGCTCAATGGTGCTCTTACAATAGGAACCCTAGACGGAGCAAATATAGAAATTATGGAAGAAGTGGGGCCAGAAAACATATTCATTTGTGGATTAAAGACAGAAGAAATAAATGAGCTGGTAAAGACTAATAGTTACAATCCTTATAGTCTCTATGAGAGTAATAATTATATAAAAAGGGTAGTGGATTCTTTCAAGTCTGATGAATTGTGTCAGAAAGAGCCCGGTTTGTTTAACTGGATATATGAATCATTGGTACATAATGGGGATGTCTATTACCACCTGGCTGATTTTGAGTCATATGCTGAGACTCAGAATAAAATTGAGCTTGAGTTTACCGATCAATCTAAATGGACAAAAAAAGCAATATTGAATGTCGCACGTATTGGCAAATTCTCGAGTGATCGCACCATATCAGAATATGCTAAGGAGATATGGGGCATTAAAAAGTATATAGATTAAATCGAGGTACTATCTCCAGATTCTTAGTAATATTTATTGAGAAATTCAATTCCCCTATCACTATACCTGTAATAAAAAACTAATAATCTTATTCTGATATTGTAATAAATATAGAACATCTATTGCATACTACCTATGTTTATCATGTCAGATGTAATAAAATGTTACAGCAAACTATCTCCCCTGATTTTTGTAATCCCTCTCTATCATTGAAATATTCTTTTGGCATCAGTATTGCCCTTAATAACTCTTATCAATGAAACAAGGAGGATAGTAGGATGTTAAGGAAAAATATGTTTGCGTATGCGTTGTTATTTTTGTTAGCTGTACTGCTGGGCTTCAATTCTTATGATGCTCATGCCGCAAGCGATCAGCAAATACAGGAGCTCAAACAGATGATTGAGCAGAACCAGAGGGAGAATGAGCAAAATCGCAGGCAGAATGAATTGTTGAATCAGAAGATAGAAGAGTTGGAGGCCGAAAATGCGACTAATCGGGCCCAGGTACAGGAATCTGAAGCCCAAATGGAAGAGATTGTATCCAAGGCGGATAAGCCGATCGGGGCTGAGTTCGCGCTTACTATTGGAGCTCAGAGTGGACCGTTTAAAACAGGAACAGGATTTTATATGTCAGGTGAATTGGGTTTGCCGTTATATAAGAACCTGGGACCTGGAAAACTGATGGGGTTAATTAATATTGGGTGGGCTAAAACGGATGATGACCTTACGTTTGAACCAACTATTAATGCTGTAGCTCCAGGCGCACTTCCAACACAAAATAGTGTCACTTTAGATACTGTATCAATTTTGTTAGGACTAAAGTACAAAGTTGAGGCACACCATATTGTTCAACCTTATCTAGTTGCTGGACCAAGCTTTAACATATTTCTCAATAAGAGCGATCCGGGTAGTCAAGTTGGTGGTATAGCACCACAACCAGACAAGCTTCAAAATAGAGGTTATCCATCAGGACAAGGCAGTGCAGAGTTAGGTCTTGCTGCTGGTGCAGGAATAGACTTTAATGTAACAAAGAAGATTTTTGTAGGTGCTGAAGGCCGCTACAATTATGTCGATAGAAGTAATGGTTCCTTTGGTACTTATGGGGGTAGGTTGGGATTTAGATTCTAATTCATCTCTTGCTTAGAAACACTTGAGGTTTCTATCCACCATATTTAAGAGAGGGTAGGCCGTTATGGATATCCTCTCTTTTTTATCCCTTGCTGTAACTTGCCTTATTATATGAGTTCTCCGTATAATTATTTTTCTCAACCTAGTTGTATTATTTATCTTGCTAAGAAAGAATAAGGTCTTTTCGTATTAGAATCATTGTGTTCTCCTACGAAAAGACCTTATCAACTATTTTCTCTTATCTGTATTAGACGTCGTTTTTCTAACCTGCAAGTGGTATCTCCATTAATTATGAATTAGGTGAGGAATCACTTAGTCTTTGAACTACGAAAGAATCAGCGGCACTAGTGGCAACATACCCGCCAGCGCTTTGTTTGTTAGAATTTAGCTTTTGCACCGTAAGTGCATCAGCCGCGCTCGTAGCTACATAACCACCTTTAGACTGATTGTTTGAATGCAACTTCTGAACTGTTAGTGCGTCTGCTGCGCTAGTGGCTACATATCCACCATTAATGCCGTCTACTGCTAATGCTGGAATACTAAGTCCTACTACTAATGCTCCTGCTAAAATTAACTTTTTCATTATACTGCCTCCTGTTTTAGCGTTTCATGAACGCCAAGATTTTGTTTTCGCTATATTAGTTGCAATTGCAACTAGAAAGGATTCTGGATTGTAAAAAATTATTAAGAAAGGTAGGTCGATTTGTTCTAACTAGCTGTAATCGTTGAAAATTGTTTTTGTGTTTAATTTAATATGTGCTGTCTTTAAGTTCTATTTCTTTTTGTTATGAATGGAATAGTGTAGTATTCAGGACAAAGATAGTTCTTAGAGATAAGAATAGATTTCGCTCTATTCTAAAGTTTAATTGCTAAGCAGAATTATCTATTAATTATGAGTTGCCAAACTAAAAATCATATGTTATAGTATGTAAAGAGTTTGCAGTAGTTCTAGTTTCACCTAAGAAAGACATCTGTTAAGATAACCTTCTGAAGTAATCCCGAACAACTAGCACAACCTAAAATATATAAGGAGGTTAATCGAACATGGCAGAACGTGAGATTGGCACAGTAAAGTGGTTTAATTCTACAAAAGGTTTTGGTTTCATTGAGCGTGAAAACGAAAAAGATGTATTCGTACACTATAGTGAAATTGACGATACGGGCTATCGTTCCCTAGATGAGGGACAGCGCGTAGAGTTTACTGTTGTTGATGGTCAAAAAGGCCCTCAAGCACAGCAAGTAACAATAGTTTAATGTAGAAAATAAAAATGTGCGTTGTACTTAGGTACGACGCACATCCTTAATTTAAACCCTCTTATTAATTCTCGAAGTAAAATTTCTTTTCAAATAAATACACTATAAAAATATTCGCAATCCTCAGTTAACTACTTAATATCTTTAGATATTGACAGTTGACAACCCATATGCTATCTTCAATCAGAGTTTGCAGTAGTTCTAGTTTCACCTAAGAAAGCCATCTGTTAAGATAACCTTCTGAAGTAATCCCGAACAACTAGCACAACCTAAAATATATAAGGAGGTTAATCGAACATGGCAGAACGTGAGATTGGCACAGTAAAGTGGTTTAATTCTACAAAAGGTTTTGGTTTCATTGAGCGTGAAAACGAAAAGGATGTATTCGTACACTATAGTGAAATTGATGATACGGGCTATCGTTCCCTAGAAGAGGGACAGCGCGTAGAGTTCACCGTAGTTGACGGTGATAAAGGGCCTCAAGCTCAACAAGTAAAAATGGTTTAAGGTAGAAAATAAAAATGTGCGTTGTACTTAGGTACGACGCACATCCTTAATTTAAACCCTCTTATTAATTCTCGAAGTAAAATTTCTTTTCAAATAAATACACTATAAAAATATTCGCAATCCTCAGTTAAATACTTAATATCTTCAGATATTGACACTTGAGACCCCATATGCTATCTTCAATCAGAGTTTGCAGTAGTTCTAGTCCACCTAAGATTACCATCTGAAAGAGATTTTGAACCACTAGCACAACCCAATTATACATAGGAGGTTAATCGAACATGGCAGAACGTGAGATTGGCACAGTAAAGTGGTTTAATTCTACAAAAGGTTTTGGTTTCATTGAGCGTGAAAACGAAAAGGATGTATTCGTACATTATAGTGAAATTAACGCTACCGGCTATCGTTCCTTAGAAGAGGGACAGCGCGTAGAGTTCACCGTAGTTGACGGTGATAAAGGGCCTCAAGCTCAAAACGTTGTTTTAGCTTAAAGTAGACAATAAAAAAAGCGTGCTGTAGCAACTACGGCACGCTTCTCCTTTTATTTACTCTCAAATTTACAAACAACCTTTAGTTACAACTAATCAAATTAAAAACAATTCTGAAACTATTGTCATCTATCAGAAACTATTCATTGAAGATCTTACGCTACCCATATTCATTCTCGGTTTACTTAAGATTTCAGACATCTCTGTAGGTTGATTTAATTTAGGTATATCTGCTTTGAATGCAAAGTTGGTGATAGGTTTGTCTAGAACCCAGTCTTTCATAATTGCAATAAACTGTGGTTGCCCAGGAAGTTCTTTATAGGTGATAACTATCTTCCTAGGGATTTGACGTTTACCAACTTCAATCCATATTTGCCAATCTATATCGTTTTGGACAAAAGCTAGATGATCACATCTAACTCCAAAAACCTTACTTGTACCGAAGTAGCTACCAGAGGTTACATTTGAAGTTAGAGCGCGAAAAGTATTGATAAACAAAAAGTCGCTTAACGAAGGTGTGAAGTTATACTGTTCTTTTAACTTTGTTAAAGCTTGGTCGATTGTTGCAGGTAATGTTGTAGTTGCTACAAGATTCGTGGGTAGTTCGAGAATTGTTGTAGCCCCATTATCAAACCAGAGTTTGTAGCCTCCAAGGTCACTTACATATTCAATAGTCATATTTCCTTTTTTCTTTAAATAAACTTTCTGCTCAGCTGAATATTGTATTTTCCTATTTGAGTTGACTAATTGATCAAACATTACTTCTGCTTTAAATGTGTACTCATCTTTACTGCCAAGAAAATAACTCATGTTTTGAAGAATCTCAGCCGCTTGAGGATCGATATTCGGATTAGCGCTCTGAGCGAAAGCATTGCCGTATATTGGATTAGTAATGTTTAAATTACTAATAACTCCTGTAATCATAAAGATGGCCAATAAACACATAGCCATTGTGTTCAAATACATTCTCATCTCTTTAACCATATCCTATCTCCTCTCTTTGTGTAGTATCAAAATAAGGTTGAAACATAAATGTTTCTCTCCGCCCTATAGAGTCTCTTATAATACTTTATTCACAAATTTTAGACAAGAGTCGGATTGAGGTAAAATATAATAGTCAACGATTGACATCTTAGCCACAAGGTGAAATAATTCAGAATAGTCGAGATAGACTAGGCGGTTATTTGCAATAATATTTTTTTGTGGAGGAAGTTAATATAAAACGATTTTCTGGTATTGTTCTGTCCATTTTGTTAAGTTCTGTAATTCTTGCAATCCCGGTTTTTGCCCAAAATTTCAATTTTCCATTCAATGATACTATGACAACACCCTTTGGCCCTGCATTTGCCGATGTAATCCTTGAACCGTCTAATTTTCTCCCCTGTGAAGGCGGACCGATAGCGCTTTGTTACTATTCCGGACCTGAGCCCGAAACTTGCGTGCTTAACCCGGACGGCAAAACAGCAAATTGTGAATGTTTTGAGATACCTTATGGGAAATATTTTGTTGATATTAATGCCATATTAAACCTTGATGTTTATAATGAGACGATAGCAGAATGCGAGACGGATGGAAGCGGGTGTACGGACACTAATTCAGCGCCTGTATGTGAAAGTATTAATAATGGTACTTTTAGTCCGGGCACAGATATGATTTCCACTTTCAGTTTTGCATGTGTTCCGGAAGAGGGAATAGGTAGTACAAATTGTAACCAACCTCCACTATTGTATGCAGGCTGTATGACCGCGCCATGTTCGAGAACGGGTGAAGACGGCATTGTTAATTGTTTATGCCCAACATATGATGGGCCCTATCAGATAGGGCTTTATAATCAAACCTGTAATTTAGGAAATGAGGTGGTATGGTCCGCAGCATATAATCCTGCTGCAACTGGAACTATCCCTACACCTCCATTTGATTTATGTATACCCGACGCTCCTGAATCCCTTGGAGGCTGCCCTCTGTTAGCAGCTAATGTTATTCCAACCCCCCCTCCAAATATAGACTGCGATCAAGTATGTCAGGAATATCAAGACTGTCAGAATGCAAGCGGTATTGAAATCGGATACACTTGTGATGCTACTCTATGCACATCTCAATGTAATGATAGAGACCTCCTAACGGAAGCATGTTCAGGACTTACAGACTGTGATACCTCAGAAATTATCAAGCTTGAAGTAGAAGCTAAATGTAGTTGCTGTGCAAGTCAGATATGTGGTTGCGGTGCGAATCCTGATACCCAACAGGCTGTCTTTGATATTAATCAAGACCAGCGCGATAGAGGAATCACGCCACAGTGTGATATAAACAACACTCTTTGCGGTGGGACAGGTATCCCGGTATTAAGTGAAAGGAGTTTATTTGTTGTATTTGGTGTTATGGGTTTAATTTCAATATTTTTCTTTATCCGTAGAAGGAACTTTGTAAACACAAAATAGCGGCCAAGAGTTTAATGGGTAGTGTGACTGAACTATAGGCTGTATATTATTATCTATGACTTTAGCTAGTTAATGGAGGCGAAATGAAGAAAATATTAATCGTTGGTGTATTTACAGTTTTCTTAATTGGGGCCGCGTTATTTGTTATGCCTATATCTGGTGATTGTGAAGACTGCAAACAAGGTAAAACATGCAGCACCTCATATGATTGCGGAGAGATTGGAGTTTGCTACTGCCAGTACTCATATGAAACAGAGGAAGAGACAGGTGGTGGTATTCCAGCTAACGGCACCTGCTACTTTGAATAGAAGATAAGATTCTCTATTTGCAGTCTTTAGTCCATTCTGAGAGTAATGAACTAAAATCTCTAAGCACAGGTGGTATATCCTGCGGTGAGATTAGTATATCGATTGGAACAACTGTACCTTGGTAAGCATTAAAAGTATCTCTACTTGAATATTCTATAAGACTTCCAGACAAATCAGCACCTGATAAACTTTGCTCCGAATACTTCACATAGGCTGCAAATGATTTCATTTCAGTATCGTCAATTGAACCAATTGGTCCCACTGAAACATTGTCTGAACTAAGATTCACATCATTTCCAAGTATTGATTTCATCCCGTTTTTATCAGTGGCAAGTATTACTAGTCCGCCGTCCGATTCTTCAAAAGAGTGTATATGGTTAATTTTGTAATACAGCGGCTCAGTAAACTTGTCTGAGTTAGGAGCTCGGCATGCCATAAGGCCTGTCCCTGTGAAGTCGCCTCTACTCTCTACTATTTCTATATTTGGAATAATTAAAAAGCATTCCGCATTGCACACTATATCTATAGGTATGGATTTCTTAGGCTGTTCTTTAGATTCATTTATTATGTTTTTTAGAAAGTTCGTGGTTGAATCAGCTATTTTCTGAATTGGAGTTTTTACATTAAACCCCTCGGTTTGAGAGTGCGAGTTGTGACCAAATAATACTGTGAGCAATAGAGCTGCCACTATAAAGTTAAAATTAGTTTTCATTTGCTGATCTCCATGACTTATATTTATTCATTTTAATCTATTCTAAGAAAGTTAAGATTCTGTTAAGTCTGAATTAAAGTTTTATTCTGTGAGGGAATTGTCTTCTAAACAGGGTGTCCATGGAATATCCGTTATCCCCGGCTCATATCCAAGTTGTTTTATCAATGTTGTAATTTGTCCTCTGTGATGAGTTTGATGATTAAACATGTGAGTGGCTAAGACCCATATGGGCAATTTCCTCCTAAAATTCTCAACATTACTTACGTAATCAAAAGATTGATTAAGTATCTCAGGTGTGAGTGATTGTGCCCACTCAAGGATTTCAGAATCCATCTTCTCCTGTGCCGTTTGCAACTCATCAAAATTAGCAAAGAGGTCTTTGTCAATCTGTCGGGGGGTAAATTTATTGTCTCGAAGTCTTTCAATCCAGGCGAGATCACCATAATAGATATGATTGAGTGTGCTGTGAATAGATTTGAAAAAAGCACCCAAATCCTTTTTCCTTAGTTCATCCGGAATCTCAAGACAGACACTATAGATTTTAGTATCCATCCACTTATTGTATTCCGCCATTAATTTGTAATAGTTCTTTGGAAACATAGCACACCGACCATAGAATGTAGGGGTGGATCTAATTTCTAAAGCAAATGGTAAATTAGCATGAAAAAGAATCTCAGATTTGGAGTCGCATCTTTCGTTGCATGAATGTCACTCATTGTTCTTGCGTCGAAGCCAAGAAAAACGTTGTAGGTCTCTGCAACATTCTTAAACTCATCAAAGCCTATTGTAATTGGCTGTGGGACAACTAAAGGTCTAACATTTGCCTCTGCAGTTTCAATTAAAATATTTTCTCCGACATTGCTGGCCTTAAACCAACGGTCTGAATCAGGAAGTGGGAGCTCAATAGCACTTCCGATCTTAGTTTTTATTAACTGCCATTCTTCTTCTTTTGTATCGCTCCAATCTATCTTTCTATCGTATAACAATAAAGTAATCCTCCTTAATGAATGCTTGAATATTTATGTGGATGGTAACTGTTTTTAGGATTTTATCTAGCGAACACCTCTTCCTTCAGCTCCATGACCACCCATCTGCTCGCCTTCGGGGGCAAGTGCAGGAGGTTGATTTACTAAAGGCTCAGGCTGCTCAACTAGCGCTGGAGGTTGCTCAACTAACGGGTCAGGTTGTTCTACAAGAGCAGGGGGCTGCCTTACCAATGGATCAGGTTGTTCAACTAAAGGATCTCCTTGTTCTACCAAACCCTCGGGCTGTCTGACTAACGGATCATCTTCAATAAGCGGTTCACGTTGTTCCACTATGGAGTCTGGCTCATTAACCACTCCGCCGGGGGGGAGGTCACCACTTCTGTACGGCTCAGTTACTATCCCTCCGGGACCTGGATCCATATCAAATGATTCTGGTTCAGATATAACGCTATCTCCGCCCAAAGCAGGGTCAGGAGCATCCAACACTGTGTTTGGAGCAAATGCCGGATCTTCTGCCTCTATTTGTCTTGGGTCTTGTGCTCTAGGTGTGTCAGGTGCAGGGGGAGGCCCTGGATCTCCATATTGTGCCATTGATAGCGGAGCCATAATAAATATGGCAAATAGCGCAATTTTAATTAATAAAACTCTTCTGAATATATTTTTCACAATGTTCTCCATTAAGTGCTATTACTGTTAATATCTTCAAGTTTAATCTGTAATCGGTGTAGCTGAAATAATTTGAATATCAGACACTATATAGCTTTGTTTACCCGCGCCCATAGTTATTCCACCTTTTAAATACGTATCTGCACTTTTAGGCGGAACCGTAACAGGGAGCATTCCTTGTGTAGTCGCTATTGTCTGACCTACAGCTGGGCCAGAGGATGAATTGAATATAAGCCTCACTCTTATATCTTTATATGCAATGTCGGCGGTGTTTTCAATTTTAACTGAGCTTAACATTGCAACTCTAGCAGGGGCGAAGTAAGACCAGTCTGTGATTTTTAAGAACCACTGTGGGTGTGTTATCTGATTGCTATTATAACTAGCAGGATCTTCTGCTTCGGTTGTGTCTTCTGCATGGCTCAAAATACTAAAACTAAACAGCAAAGCAAACAAAATGTATAAACCAGTTAGTTTTTTCATACAATAAGTTTAATGCATAACTGTATTTTCTTCTATATTTTTATTTCTGTCTTTTTTCTGGATTATAATTTATAGATTATTCAGTTAACTCAGCTTGTCTAAGCTTTTCGACCTGTTTGGCTACTTCCCAGACTAGCTCTTTTGTGCCTTCCCCCGTAGCCGAGGAGATAGGGAATGTCTTAATTCCCAGATCGCTAAAGTGATTCTCAATTGTTTCTAGTATTTCACGGGCTTCCGTAATATCAATTTTATTTAGCGCTACAATTTGAGGGGTTTTAGATAGTTCTTCATTATAAGATTTTAATTCCCTATTCATTGCCGCATAGTCTTCTATGGGGTCTCTCTGTGTCATAGGTGAAAGATCAAGTAGATGGACCAAAATCTTGGTGCGTTCTATATGTCTTAAAAATTGTATACCAAGTCCTGCTCCTTCATGCGCACCTTCGATCAGCCCTGGAATATCGGCAAGTATAAATGTAGCGCCATCTCCGTAACTCACTACTCCTAAATTAGGTACTAGAGTAGTAAAAGGGTAATCAGCTATCTTTGGTCTGGCTGCTGAGACTCTTGAAATAAGGGTCGATTTGCCGGCGTTAGGAAATCCGAGCAATCCTACATCTGCTAGCAGTTTTAATTCGAGCTTAAGTGTCTTTTCCTGACCAGGAGTACCGGGTTGTGCTTCTTTCGGAGCTTGGTTAGTAGGTGTAACAAATCTCGCGTTTCCTTTACCGCCTCTTCCGCCTTTTGCAATGACGAGAGTTTGTCCGTCTTCGGTGAGGTCGCCGTAAAAAGCTCCTGATTCAAAGTCTTTAATCATAGTTCCCATTGGTACGGGAATGAAAAGATCTTCGGCGTTTTTACCATGTTGGTCCTTACCCTTACCATGCACGCCGCGTTTTGCTTTGTAGTGTTGTTGGTATCTGTGGTCGAGTAGGGAACTCATATTGCGGCGTGCTATCAGAATAACATCCGCGCCGTTTCCGCCGTCTCCACCGTCAGGGCCGCCCCTTGGGACATACTTCTCCCTTCTAAAGCTCACACAGCCTCTGCCACCGTCTCCGGCTTTAACGTATATCTTCGCTTCATCTATAAACTTGACCATAGCCCACTAGTATAAACTATTTAATTTGTCCTGACACAAAACTGGTCATGTATACTGTTTTCTATTGATAACTAAATCCCAGTTTATGGGCAAATTTTAATTTGTTTATATAGAGGCAATAAAATGTCTAAATCAACTTCCAGATCACACGGATATACAACAACTACTAGTAATGAACCGCAAGTTCCTGAGCCAACTTATGCTGAGCGGGTTCGTACTCTCGTCCATCGCGCTCAAATGGGGACACTCTCGACCCTGTCAGCCAAGCATCCCGACTGGCCTTTTGGCTCAATGATGCCTTATGGGCTGGATGAAAAAGGCAGGCCTACTTTTCTAATAAGCACAATGGCAATGCATACGCACAATCTGATACGTGACGGTAGGGCAAGCCTATTTATTTCACAAACTGATTCAGGTGGTGACCCTCTTGATGCCTCAAGAGTTACACTCATGGGTGAGACTACTAAAGTCCCGGAAGATCAACTCCACGAAGTTAGAGATTCATACTTAGCTCGTTATAAAAATGCGAGCTACTGGGTGGATTTTGATGATTTCTCCTTTTACCGTATGGAGATCAAAGATATTTATTTCGTAGGTGGCTTTGGCGCAATGGGTTGGGTAACGGTTTCTGACTACTATGAAGCCCAAGTTGATCCTTTTGCCGATAGTGCCTCAGGAATTATTCAGCATATGAATCAAGACCATTCAGAGTCATTAGTTTTATTGGCAAAGCACTTCACAAAAGTCGATGCCGAAGAAGCAGCGATGACCTCTGTTGACAGATTAGGCTTTCAAGTCAGAATTAAATCTAATAACGAATTTTATAGCAGGCGGATAGGATTTGTCAGAGAAGTACACGATACCGAAGAATGCAGAAAGGTTATCGTTGAGATGGTAGGACAAGCACGCAGTTAAAATAGGATTACAATAATGAAAAATAAAAAAGCTCTAGTCTTAGGATGTGGAGTCATCGGACTCACATCAGGAATAAGGCTCCTAGAAAGCGGTTATGAGGTCGAAATAGTAGCGGCTAAAATTCCACCTGATACCACGTCAGATGTGGCGACGGCATATTGGTATCCGTTTCGAGTATCTCCACCTGAAAAAGTTCTTCCCTGGGCTAGCTTTACATATGATAAATATATGGAATTAGCTGAAATTGCCGGAATAGGCATCGGAGTTTTTAACTTTGTTCAGATATTCGATCATGAGGTTAAAGACCCCTTCTGGAAACCTGCGGTCTCTAACTTCATACGAGTAGGAAAAGATGAGCTGCCACCAGGTTATGTAGATGGATTCATCGCGACTATCGCCCGAATTGAAACTCCTATTTATATGGGATATTTGGTTAATAGATTCATAGAATCCGGCGGTAAAATCACAAAACTTGATAGAGAGATTGAAAACATAGAAGAAATATCTGATGATCATGAACTAATAATCAATTGCTCCGGTCTTGGAGCTGGAAAACTCTTCAACGATCAAGAAGTATTCCCCATTCGCGGGCAGTTGGTGAAGACTACCAATCCCGGACTCAAGGATTGTATTAACGAAGAGGAAGGGCCGCTTGCTGTTTCGTATATAGTGCCTCATAGTACTTACTGTATTCTAGGTGGAACTGCTGATGACAACGAATGGAGTCTCGAAATTGATCCGAAAACTACTGAAGAAATCTTGGCTAAATGTAGAACCCTGGATCCTAGATTAGAAGACGCTCAGGTTTTAGGTGAGAGAGTAGGGCTAAGACCTGGCAGAACAGAGGTTCGTTTAGAGCTTGAACATTTCTCTAATAATTTAGTCGTAATCCATAACTACGGTCACGGCGGAGCAGGGTTTACCCTGTCATGGGGATGCGCTGAAGAGGTCTTATCATTAGTAGAGGGTCTTAATAACTGATATGATATCCAAGACTATTCTTTATTTGTTTTTTGTGATGTTTGTTTCAGTTGGGTTGATTGGTGTCGGCAAATTTAATCAGTATGCAGATCAGTTACTAGAAGCTGAGAAAGACTCCAAGCCTATACCTGTAATCTCTATTATTTTTACTAATTTGGACATGAATTCTGCTTATAATATTCAGAAAGACTATATTATTAAAAAGAGCAAGAATGATAAGATCGCTGGGTTCAAAGCAGAATTAACTTCTAAAAAAACACAAGAAAAATTTAATATACATTCACCCGTTTCAGGAGTTCTATTTTCTTCTGGGAAACAAGATAGTCCCTATCTCATAGACAGTTCGAAATTCCAACAGCTAATGATCGATACTGAATTAGGATACATTTTTGGGAAACCTATAACATCTAAACTAAATAATGTCTCAGAGCTGAAAGAATATATAAAAGCTGTTATGCCGGTTATAGAGCTTCCAGACTTTGGCTTTGGTGATGCAAATAAACTGAAAGCAATAGATATAGTAGCTGCTAATGCTTCGTCTAGGTTTTTTATTTTAGGCAAGCCGATTGAGTTAGATAAAATAAATCCAGATAATGTCAAAGTTGCTCTCAACTTGAATGTAGAAATTGCAAACCAGGGTAGGGGCTCAGATTTAAAGGATGGACAGTGGAATACACTTCTGTGGCTAGTGAATAATGTGATAGATCAGGGCTGGGAAATTGAACCCGGACAAGTCTTAATAACTGGTGCTCTCGGTAATATAGTAAAGGCAAAGAAAGGGCAGTATATTGCTACTTTCAGCGGCTTGGGGCAGATAAGCTTTAGAATACAATGAAGTATAGGAATATGAAGATTTGTAGAGTAATTCTTTTCCTGCCATTAGTTCTCTTAATAGTATTATCTATTAGAGCAGATTCTAATTCCTGTGAGCCAGAGAAGTATCCGCCGGCTCCGGAAATAATATGGCCTCCGAATGAAACAGGCTCTATACCACTTGATACTGCAATAATTGTTAAAGACTTTAAACTTCCTTCTAAAAATCCACACAAACTTGAAATGGACTTAGTAGATAGTTCCGGGAATGGGATTCCCTTTACTACTAAGAGGTATCAGTCCAGGAGATCGGTTTATAATTATGAAGCAGGATTCATTTTGATAAAACCGGAGCAGAATTTGAACCCGCTTGAGAACTTCACTTTCACCGTTAAATCTAAAGAGGGATTTGCCGAGCCAATCAATGAAGCAATCAAATTCAGCACTGGGGACATGAATACTTTAGTGGCTGCCCCGGAACAAATTGATGTTTCCTATTACTTAAGCGAGCCGGGTTATTACTTGAGCAATTGTCAGACTTCTGCTTGGGATAAAGCCACCTCTCTTGTCTTTATGAACTCCAAAATTGAGGGTTATCCAATCATCTTGGTTTTAGATTCTAATCTGTTAAAGGATATATCGTTCTTCCATTCCTCAATGAAGAAAAGAGATCTCGCAGCACTCTTCTTGCCGAATGAAAAGGGGCTTAGTCAGTGCTTTGATCTGACCGCCTATGCTATAAATGGTAAGAAGTTTTTTGAAGAGAAGTTATGCAAACCCAAGCGCTGTATTGAAGGCAAATATTTAACTAAAGAGCAGGCTGAAGAAGAGTATAATAAACACGGTGCTTTTGGATTTTCTATGATAGAGTTTCCGATGCCAAAAAAAGAATTACCTAATTACTGCACACTCTATCCGCCGAGTTGCAAAGATTATTGGTCTTTAGTTTCTGAAGCTAAGTGCAAGGCTCCAGATTAGAACTTATAGAAGTGTAGTATTGCCATTGGCACCAGATTAAGGGTCCAGTGTGCAGGTATTACATGCCAAATTGAATGTGTCCTGATAGTGATATAGGAAACCATTATGCCCCCAGGTAGAGAAAGCGCTACCTCTATATGATTGGCTCTTCCCAGATGTATCATATAAAAGACAAGCCCCGAAACTACTATTGCAAATAATGATGTCCAGTTTAACCCAAACCACGCTAGTACTCGGTTGTCAGAATCTACAGTAACAGGTTGCGCGATACCCAGCCAACGGAGCATTCTTGTCACAGTAGAGCCTTCAATTGGTGCTGTGAAAACAGGGCTTGGCAGACGCCTATGAGGCAGCATTAGAGCTACTAGTATTCCCAAAATTAGAAAATGTTCAGGAATTTTATTAAAGAGAGATAGTGCATACATAGTAGTCAGTCTATGGGGATAGGGTGAGGCAAGTTGAATCCATAGCCCAAAAGGTATTGAGACAATTATGGCTATGATTGTGAGCCTGATCCCAAGCCTGTTTAACATACCTAAACCAAAATCTGTAAGCTTCCTTCCCCTCAAAAGCAATATGATAATTGGAATAACCATTGATGAGATAAAGCACAATATATACCAAAGGATTTCAAGTCTTGTATATTCAGGCAGATCCAGGAAAAAGTTGTTTATCCACCATGGCCCTATCAAAGGTTCATAAATAAAAGTCCACTGATTATATGGCTCGGGCAGGAGCTTTGCCAATTGCGCCCAGAATATGGCTACATAAGCTGTAATAGATACGAGATACAAAATGGATACCGTCCATTTTCGCGGAGAGCGGTTTTTTGTAATATCCATATAATCTGGATTTGTATTAGTAGAGTCTATGTTCATATATATATTTATTCGAGCTTGTGATAATCCATCTGGGAAGTAGACTAATTATGATTAGGTACTTAAATACTGTCAATGTGAGATAACTACAAATATGAAAATAATCAGTCTAATAATTTGGATTGTTATATGCTTCATTCCCGCAATCATTGGATCTCAATTTGGTCCTGGTGACTGGTATCAGACCCTGGCTAAGCCAGAGTGGAACCCTCCCAATTGGATATTCGGCCCTGTTTGGACATTACTTTATTTGCTGATGGGTATATCTGTTTGGATAATTTGGAAAAATTATGGATTAAAGACTGCTGCAATACCTATTGCTTTTTTTGTTGTACAGCTAATTTTAAATGCTTTGTGGTCCTGGTTCTTTTTTGGGCTCGAAAATGTGGGATTAGCTTTTGTTGATATTATTGTACTTTGGACTTTCATTTTAATAACACTGATATTGTTCTGGAAATTAAATACATGGTCGGGAGTTTTGCTTATCCCATACTTAGCCTGGGTATCCTTTGCTACAGTTCTTAACTACAACATTTGGCAATTGAATAAATAGCATTAACCTAAACTGAAATGATGAAATTTGGAATATGTTTACCAATACGTCTGTCTTTAGAAGCTAAGAATAATGTAGATATCGCTAAGTCTGCAGAGATTCTTGGGTTTGATTCAATCTGGGTAAGCGATCATGTCGTTATGCCAGATAAACACTTAGGTTCTTTTAGTGAAGTGTTTTACGATCCCTTAATGCTTCTCTCTTATATAGCAGCAGAAACATCTACTATAAAACTAGGGACAAGTGTTATTATCCTCCCTTACCGAAATCCTGTTGTTGTTGCTAAGATGATCGCAACTCTTGATGTTTTATCTGAAGGTAGAGTAATGTTTGGAGTTGGTCCGGGTTGGATGAGAGAAGAATATGATGCACTCTCTGTGCCTTATGAAAAAAGAGGAAAAAGGACTAATGAATATATAGAAGCGATCAAAGAGTTGTGGATTAGTGATGAACCAAGTTATGAAGGTGAATTCTGCAGCTTTTCTGGAATAAAGTTTTATCCCAAACCTTTACAAAAACCTCACCCACCAATCTTTATTGCAGGCGCTAGTGATTATGCAATAAAAAGAGCTGTTGAGCTTGGTGATGGATGGCAGCCTACTTGGGTTAGCCCAGAAGATGTTAAAGAGGGGATTTCTAAACTAAAGAATATAGCAAATGAAAAGGGCAGAGATTTAAATGGTTTTACATACTCGGTTAGAAATAGACTGGATATAATTGGCAGCGATTATAATCCACCTAATAATGATAGTTCTGAGGGGAATGACCCGCCTTTCTTGCTCCGCGGTACAGTATCAGAAATTACAGAGTCCATAAAGGCTTATAAATATTTAGGAGTTTCGCACTTAGTTTTAGACCCAGTAGCTAATGAGTTAGATGATATACATAAGATTATGGAGATAGTAGCAAAAGAAATTATTCCAGCTATAAATAACTAATGGTTACTTGATTTTCTCCATAAACTGAGCGCCTTGCCCAATAGGCTTACTTGGGTTTTCCATTTCTTGCTGCATAACATTATCTAAAATTCCAACCCAGTAGCGCCACCAATATGAACCTTCCTTATAGTTGCTTTTTTGAGTATCCGCATGGCTAATTACCTGATGAATATTTCCATGGTATAAGTCAAGCTTACTTGCAGCTTCTTTTATTTCTTCAGGGTCGAGTGGGATTTTATCAAGTTGCGTGTCAATAATGTCTCTAATTTCATCCACATGCTTTGACATTTGGCTGGATAATTCTTTTATTTGTTCTCCTGCAGGAGTTATATCTCCTTCCAGTTTATCTGTCTCATTATTCATTAGATCTACGAAGTCTAGCAGATTGTCCAGGTTTCGCCTTGCCTTAGCTGTATGGTTTGAAAGATCAGTTAATTCTTTTGCAGTTAACCCCATTTGATGCCTCCTTACTATTTCTTATACAAAATAAGAGTATCATTTAATTTTATAAATCAAAATCTCAGGAAATCAAACTTTGAAGCGCTATATCTGAGAGTGCAACTTGTTTATAAGACGGATCCAATGCAATAGCTTTTTCTAAGTCTGACTTTGCTTTCTCTAATTCATTTAAGAATAAAAACAACCCAGCCCGGTTAAAATATGCCTCAGCATAGTTTGGATTTAGTTCTATGGATTTGCTATAAGCAGTAAGAGCAGCTTGTGGCTTTTCTAGATTATGAAGAGATACGGCTTTGTTAAACCATGCCTCTAGATAATTCTCTTCAATTTCAATTGCTTTTTCATAAGCTGAAATGGCTTCCAAATCTCTTCCAAGGCTGCTGAGTGAAGCGCCTTTATTGCACCATGCAATTGCAAACTGAGGTTTTAGCTCCAGAGCTTTTTCTGTAGATTCAAGCGCCTCTTCAGCTCTGCCGGCTCTTCCGAGAGCTGATGCTCTATTGCTCCATGCCTCTGCGTAGTCCGGTTCTATCTCTATTGCTCTTTCATAGGATTCGATTTCGTCTTGAAGGTGCCCCATGACAGAATATGTTATGCCCTTGTTATACCAGGCCTGCGCAAAGTCTGGTTTTAGTTTGATCGCTTTATCAAGAGACTTTATTGTCTCTTTATAGTCGCCCTTGTAATAGTGATCGGTAGCTTCAAGCACAAAGTCTTCTGGTTTAGTTTCTTGTCCCATTATTTTGGTCTGTAAACAACTACTCCCGGTATATTTTTGATATATTTTTTTAAGTCTTCATCTACAACTTTTTGGTTGCTCTTTTTAGATGATGCGTGTCTTAAAAAGACTCCATTATCATTTTTAATAATAATCCCAGTGTGAGTAACATCAAGTCCATCTATTTCTGTATACATGCCGATGTAGTCTCCTGTCCTGAGTTTTGAAATAATCTCATTGTTAACGGCGGAGGAGGGGATGTAGTACAATTCTCTAGGTACTACAGGTATTCCAGGAAGAAAAGTAGAGCCGTCAGTTTTTAAATTTAGATTTTTCTCAATTACAACAGCTTTTTTGCCACCTACTTCATATGTAACATCTTTAACATTAACGTTATTTCGTACTGGCCAATCAGAGAAGAAATGGTTTCTGTCTTGAAATGAAATATTTCCATCTTTATAACGGATGTCCTTAAGATTGGTATTAAAATCATCCAAAGTGTTAGATAATCTAAGAGCCTCGATGTAATCAATATAGGTAAAGCAGTCCATGCCTTCTAAATTGACAGTGAAAATTTCAGGTGTATTAATATCTCCAGTTAGTGTGTGACCTTCGTAAGGAGTACCTAAGAACTGTTTTGATAAAAAGTCAATTTGCGAAGGGGTTGTGGCAGGTTTGTTCAAGATAATGCCCTCTAATTTATCCTGATTCCATTTCCCCAACTCTATTATTTGTTTGCTTTCTTCAGAATACGCTATGAGTGGTGTAACAAAAGCGATTACCAGCACAAAACTCATTAATACTTTAGTAAAAGAATCATAACTCATAAATGAAAGTCTACCTTAAGCTTTTGTTTTTACACGGTTTATTCTTATTAGAAGATTTCTTGAAATTTCGGCTAGTCAAAGAGTTCATCTAACCAATCTAAGGCTACCGCTGCTGAATAGCTCGGGTTTCCAACCTGACAATGAGTGTCCGCACCTTCAAGCTCTGTGAAGATATGTTGAGTTACAGATCCAGAAACTTTTTCAATAAATTCATTATATTGTTTTTCAGGCTCTCCACCTTCTCCAGATCCAACTAGTGCAAGAGAAGGGCATTTGATTTTTGACAAACTATCTCTCATAGTGAAATCCTTTAAGTAAATAAAAGTGTCTTTGAAAGTAGGTTGCCCAAATCGGAGCATAAGGTTTTCAGACCTCGATTTTTCCTCGGCAGTCATAATATCTTCGGGGATTTCAGGTAGATCATCGAGGGTAAAATTTTGATCATCAGGTGCTTCAGCAGGGTCATAACCTGTAAAAGCTGCTAAATAATCATGAAGGTTAGTTATTGGCGAGTTTGCTATGAGGGCTTTTATTCTTGGCTCATACGCTGCAGCACGAGTTGCAAAATAACCGCCAAAGCTGATTCCCATAAAAGCTAATTTGTCCATATCAACCTCTGGACGGTCTTGTATGAAATCAATCACAGTTTTTGTTGGGTTCTCAAAATCAGGTTCAAAATGAGTTCTTGAATAAAATCTGAAAACATCCATTTGACCGGGGCCAGCAAATAATACGACATTGTAACCTCTTTCAAGTGCGGCATAGCCTCTCATAAAATATTCCTCTTCGAGTGTGCCGTCGAAACCACTTACAATCATAAGCGTTTTTCTTTTTTGCTGATGTGGGCTTGGAGACATAAAATAAACTGGTAGATCAATACTCTTGTAGGTTAATAGTTGTTCTTCAAATGTATGCCACACTATATCCATGGAATCACGAAAGCAGTAGCGCGCCTGCATACCTAATTTTTGATGATTTGGATCAAGGCAGCTTGTGTAATACTCGGCAGCTCTAAAGGAGTTGCACGCCTTAAAGAACTGATCGCGTGCACTTGTTGTATGACCTTTTGAAGCTCTTTTGTGAGCATCTTTTTGCTGCCACTCCGCTAGTTTGGTGAATTCCTCAACCCAGCTTTGTGGATCACCATCTGTGATACGATCAGCTAAGGATAGACATTCACCCACAGAGGCTGCACCAAAGGAAGAAGATCCAATCTGCCGTAGCAACTGAAAATCCATTTCTTCATTGCTAAATCCCTTAACTCTAGTTTTGCTTCTAGTAATTTCCGCCATTATATCCCTCTAATGTAACAGATATATTGTAAGTTGAGACTAAGAAAATACAAATTGGCTAAGTTATTGCCTCTCGCCGTTAATTGTTATGACTATTTTACGTGATCCACCTTGGTTACGGTGCTCACAAAGATAAATCCCCTGCCAAATCCCAACATTAAAAGCGCCATCCTTTATCGGTATGGATATAGAGCTTCCAAGAAGTGAAGCTTTAATATGCGCCGGCATATCATCGGGGCCTTCAAACGTATGAATATAATAAGGGGCGTTTTCAGGCACATATTCATTAAAATGACTCTCAAAATCTATCCTTACATCCGGATCTGCATTTTCATTTAGTGTTAGAGAGGCTGAAGTATGGCATATAAAAATATGAGCTAAGCCCATTCTATATTCCTTGAGTTCAGGGAGTTGTTCGAGTATCTCTCTTGTGACAAGATGAAACCCGCGTGGTTGTGGTGATAGATAAATTTCTTTTTGTGTCCAGTTCATATTTTTAATTACTCTTCATATACTTTTGTGTTAAGTCTTTTTGCTAAACTTTGAGCGCCCCAGCTCATAACAACTTTATGATTCCATTCAAAGACTGGTTTTGCCAATGGGGCCAGTATGTTCATCCAGGGTTTAGTCGTATTTACGAACCAGTCATACCTTGCAATTGTCTGATCACCATCTTCTGAAAGTCGCCAAATGCCTTTGCCGTCAAGCTCGCCTTTGGCTATTCCCTCTAAATATGCCATAGGTTCTACTTTAACTGTTTTAATTTCAAAAATGATCTCATAAGGAAGTTTGGTTCTCCATGTATATTAGCGAATGCTACCAACACCCAAGTCATCCCCTTTCCTAGATTCCTCTACCGCAATAACGCCTTTCCACCAATCGGGCCAATGTTCAGTGTGATATATTTCGTTCCAGACTTTTTCAAGCGGGGCTTGAATACGCCAAATTGTTGTAAATTCATAAGATGCCACTTCACTCACTATCCATCATTTTTAGCACTACATCAGCCATTGCTTCTATGAATTTTGGATCGTCATTTACTGTCTTAGCTCTGTACAGTTTTATGCCAACCTCGTCGGATGTCTCTTGAGCCTCAACACCGATATCAAAAAGAACCTCAATATGGTCACAGATAAAACCAATAGGCTGAGCAATAACGTTTTTCACTCCATCTTTTGAGATTCCCTCAATTACATCACAAACATCGGGCTCTAACCAAGGATCAGTAGGTCTGCCGCTTCGACTTTGATATACTAATCGCCAGTTTTTATAATTTAGTTTTTCAGCAATCAATCTTGCTGTAGTTTCAAGTTGCTGTACATATGGAGAAGCTTCTGCCATAGGAACTGGAATACTGTGCGCCGTAAATAGAATCATAGTTTCAGGATATTCTTCTTTAGGTATTTGATCCAAACAGTCCTGAACTCGGTCGGCAGAATTTTCTATAAAAAGTGGATGATCAAATAAGGGAGGGGAGTAATCAAACTCCATTTCCAGTCCTAACTCCGTAAGTGCTTCCTGAACATCTCTCTGATACCTTTCCCAGCTGGCGTCAGATTGATGGGCTGCCATAATCATCCCAATTACTTTCCTCGCTCCATTATCATAGATCTTCTTTATAGTATCGGGAGTGAAAGGATGCCAATTCCGCATTCCTACATCTACAGGTAAATCATGACCATATTCTGCCAACTTATTTTGCAAACCCAGGGCTTGTCGATACGTATATTCATTAAGCGGGGATTTCCCTCCGAATAGTTCGTAGTGATGAGCTACTTCTTCCAAACGATCTGGTGGAATAGGGCGACCTTTAGCCACATTTTGCAAGAAAGGGCGGATGTCTTCAATTTTCTCAGGCGCTCCGTATCCTATCATTAAAATAGCATCATACTTTTTAGACATTTAAATCTCCTGAATATTATTTCTGAGTGTATTCGTGAATGTAATCTACTAGTGCTAGTGCATTATCAACAGGTGTTTTAGGTAAAATCCCGTGACCTAGGTTAAATATAAATCCAGGTCGGTTTTTCCCTTTATCTAATATCTTTTTCGTTCTTTTTCTTATCTCAGAAGGGGATGAAAATAGTATTACAGGGTCAAGATTCCCCATGACTGCTTTGTTGTATCCAACCTGTTTCCAGGCCTTAGCTAGATCAACCCTCCAGTCTAGTCCTAGAACTTGGCTTCCAGATTCTTTAATCAAATCTAATAACGCACTTGTTCCTGTGCCAAAGTGAATTACAGGTGTGTCGGCCTTAATCTCAGATATTAGTTTTTTCATATGAGGTAGCACAAATTCTTGATAATCATCTCTTGAAAGACAACCAACCCAGCTATCAAATAACTGAACAACATCCGCTCCGGCCTTTATTTGTTTGTTTAGATATGCAGCTGTGGCAGTGGAGAGTTTTTCCATCATTACATGCCAAGCACCCGGGTCTCTATACATTAATCCCTTGGTATTTTCATAATTTTTGGATCCCCCGCCTTCTATCATATAAGAGGCAACGGTAAATGGAGCTCCTGCAAATCCTATAAGAGCTTTGTTTGGATCAAGGGCTCTTCTAGTTATTTTAAGCGCATCATAAACATATTTTAGAGATTCCGGGTCAAAATCTTTTATCCGGTCCACAGCTTTTCCGCTGCGTACGGGTCGCTTAATCCTCGGCCCTTCACCCTTTGAAAACTCAAGACCTACCCCAAGAGGCTCAACTATTAGCAATATATCAGCGAATATTATTGCAGCATCTACGTTTAATCGGTCTATAGCCCTCAACGTAACTTCAGCTGCGAGTTCGGGAGTTTTGCAAAGTTCTAAAAAGGATACTTTGGCCCTTAGTTCTCTATACTCCCGCATATATCTGCCAGCTTGGCGCATAAGCCAGACAGGTGTATAGTCCGTTTCTTCGAGACGGCAGGCTTTCATAAAAACTGAATTATTTGTTATTGCTTTTCTGCTTTTTTCAGATCCCTTGCTCCAAATCATATCAACTGGACGCCATATATTTGTATCAACACCATTTTTCAATGCTATATGTTTTTTATTAACAAACTCAGTCCCAATTCTTGCAACCTCCCTTATGAGATTGCCCATCTTGGGGCTATCTGGTTCATAATCAGGATTAATTTCGAATCTGTATAAAGTTTCTGATGTAGTAGGTCCGATTGATCCTATCACAGTGCTTTTTAATCCTTGCTTCAACTTCTTTACGTATCCGATCTTCTTGGCTACTTCGAATAAATGATAGATTTGTTGTGAACTGGTAAAAAGGGCTATGTCTTCGTTAGAATCTGAGATAGATTTGATTGCAGCTTTTAAAGGTTCGATGTCCTCAGGCAGGTCCCATTTGTATATTGGCACTGAAGTAACTTTTGCCCCTTTCTTTCTTAGGTCGCTAATAAATTCTTTATTAGAAATGCCGTATTCCTGAACTGCTATTTTTTTCCCTTTTAACTCTGCTTCATTTTCCAGAGTAATAAGTATGTCCCGCCATGTGTTGGGCTCAGGTACAGTGATATTAGGCTTAAGTTTTAATTCCCGCAGCGCAGCTACCGGTTTGGGGCCACGCGCGACAATAGTAGTTCTCTTAAGAGATTTTAAGAATTCTTTTTCGGGGTATTTAGTTGATACAGCTTTAACAAGAGCCCGAGTACCTACGCCGGTCATAAGGACAACCATATCAAAATTGCCGGCGATTAATTCTTTGGCGAATTTTAGAGCTTCTTTTGATTCCGATATAGGGACTTCCCTCATAGAGGGAGCTACACGAGGAACTCCGCCGTGGTAGAGTATCAACTTTTCAATCGCACTTGCTCTACGGCTTTCAAATGAGGTTACTTTTAGACCGTTAAAATTATTGGGATTTTTCATAATTGTTTTGGTTTGTTTAATCTATAATTGAGTTTAGCATAGCTAAGAGTAGGGTCAATTTATATAAGCTAGAGGTAAATAAGAGTCTTATTTCTTGATATTAGTACCTGTATTTCTTATAATCCCTACTGAACAAATTGCTAATGGAGAGTTAAATGGGAAAGAAAGTAGAATTTTACTTTGATTATAGCAGTCCTTATACATACGTGGCTTCAAAGAGGATCGAAAAAATCTGTAAAGATAATGGAGCTGAGCTTATATGGAAGCCATTTTTGCTGGGCGGCGTTTTTAATGAAATCGGCTCAGTACCTGCTATTGAGATAGACAATAAATTTAAATACCTAAGACAGGATTTTGAGCAGTCTGCAATGCATTATGGAGTAGACTTTAAGTTCCCGGATTTTTTCCCTTTAAACAGCGTCCGATCTATGAGGGGGGCATTCGCTGCTCAGGAGAAAGGGAAGTTAGTAGAATACACACACGAAATGTTCAGGCTCTACTGGACAGAGAGTGTCGATATTAGCAAAGCAGAGATTTTAGGTGAAGCAGTCGTTAACGTCGGCATTGACTCCGAGTGGTTCGTAAATAGAATAGCGGAGCAAGATATAAAAGATAAACTCAGAGAAGAAACTGATAAAGCCATAGAAAGAGGGGTTTTCGGAGCACCTACAATGTTTGTTAATGATCAGATGTTTTGGGGTAACGACAGGCTTGATTTCTTAGATCGATATTTAAAGAGTTGAGTCGGATATTTTTAAGATAATACCATGTTCATTTAAATAAATTAGTGTAAATTTTTGGTTAATTAATCTAAGGAGACACCTGTTTAATGCACATTTCATTTCAATATAAAGATGGGGAATTCCATATTGGGGGTGTTTCCCTCACCAAGATTGCAGAATCTGTAGGAACACCTTTCTATGCATATAGTTACGAATTTCTAAAAGACAGTTTTACAGCTTATAACGAATCTTTTTCAGCAATGGATACATTAATTTGCTACTCGGTAAAGGCCAATTCTAATCTTGCAATTCTAAAATCATTTTCAGATCTTGGCTCTGGCTACGACATTGTCTCAGGTGGGGAGCTGCTTCGTGTTAAACGAGCAGGAGGTGACCTAAGTAAAGTGGTGTTCTCTGGAGTGGGGAAGACTAGGGAAGAAATGAAGGCTGCTATAGAAGCTGGAATTCTATTTTTCAATGTAGAATCCGAAGAAGAGCTTCATGAACTTAACTCTGTTGGCAAAGAGCTAGGCAAAAAGGCCCCTATTGCTCTTCGAGTAAACCCCGATATTGACGCAAAAACTCATCCCTATATCTCAACAGGTTTTAAAAAGAGTAAGTTTGGGATAGAGATTGGCCGGGCTTTTGAGGTTTATAAAGAAGCCAATGAGATGGAGGGCATAGAGGTATTGGCAATTGATGCCCACATCGGTTCACAAATTTTTGATCTCACTCCATTTGTAGATTCTGTAAAAAAACTTATCACACTTGCAGACGATTTAGTTAAAGAAGGTATAAATATTCAATATATAGATATAGGCGGCGGGTTAGGAATCAGCTATAAGCTAGATGATAAGCCCCCTCACCCAAGTATGTATGCCGATATTATACTGAAAGAATTCTCAGGCAAACCTTACAAACTTGTACTAGAACCTGGAAGGTCATTGATGGGAAACTCAGGGATGTTAGTGACCAAAGTTCTATATTTAAAAGAAGGGACAGCAAAAAAATTCGTAATAGTAGACGCTGCCATGAATGATCTAATAAGACCTGCATTCTACGAGTCCTATCACGAAATACTTCCTGTTGTAAAAGGCTCTCAGGATAAAAATATTGTTGATGTAGTAGGTCCTATCTGTGAGTCAGGAGATTTTCTTGCTCAGGATAGGGAACTTCCTAAAGTTAAGAGCGGTGATTTGCTTGCCGTGCTTAGTGCAGGGGCTTATGGCTTTGTAATGTCATCAAACTACAACACTCGCCCTCGAGTTCCTGAAGTTTTGGTTAAGGGAGATCAATTTTCAGTAATCAGAGAAAGAGAAACGTACGATGACTTGCTTAAGCTTGAGCAAATTCCTGATTTTCTCTAGATACAACTCTTCCATACAAAAGATTTTCTATAAATTATTGAAGGAGTAGATCCACTCCCCAAGCTTTAGTCTGAATATAGGATTAAAAACTAGAAGGGGTGTCTACAAGTTTTTCAGCCTCTTCTATTATTTCTCCTAATCTCTCTTTGAAAAGAGCAATTCCACCAAGCGGTATGACAATACATGATCTGCCGCCACTTAATTCTGTGATTCTTAGATATTTCCCTTTATGGTTTTCTTTTACGTCGAAAAAAAATCTTTTGGATTCAATGTCAACATGTTTGCTAGCGTGTTCTTTTTCTGTTCTCTCAGTTCTCTCTACCCTTTCCGCTCTCTCTGTTCTTTCCATCTTTCTTCGCGACCTCCGCCTCATTCCCTATCGTTGGGATGTAATTTGTGGTTTACTACTTATGGGTCGAAATAATAACTCTATGGTTTATAAAAATCAAGATGAAAAGTTAAATTTAGATTATGTATAATTTGTTGCTAGAGATTGAGCTTAAACGGAGAAAAAACTATGTCTAAAAGGGTTAAATTTGGCATATCTGCGCCTGTTCCTGGGGCATCTGTTCAGGAGTTAATAGACTTTTCTATAAGGGCAGAAAAAAGTGGTTTTGATACTATATGGTTTCCTGATCATGTCGTTTTTATGGCTAAGAAATTGACCCCCGAAGTATGGTCGGTAATCACAGCAGCTTCTACTCATACAACCTCAATTCACTTTGGTAATGTTGGAGACGCGCACAGAACCCATCCCGCTATTTACGCTCAAAGGCTAGCGACCATAAACCATATTTCTCAAGGTAGAAATTTTCTATGTTTAGGTTACGGAGAGAAAATGAATTTAGACCCCTACGGGATAAAATGGAATAAGCCTCTGACAAGGGTGATCGAATCGGTAAAGGTGATGCGCGCACTCTGGAGCGGGGGATCTGTAAACTTTGAAGGAGAATTTTACTCTCTTAAAGATGCCGAACTTCAAATTAAGCCAGAGTTTGGGGATGGCGTACCCATATACATTGCAGCAACTGGACCAAGGGCACTTAGAGTAGCTGGAGAATATGGAGATGGCTGGGTCACTAATGCCATGCCGTCACGACTTTTCAAAGAAAAATCCCTTGCAGTAGACGAAGGGGCGCAAAATCGGGATAAGAGTCTTGGTGCTATTGAAAAAACTTTATTTATATTCATATCGATTGCTGAAAACCAAGATGAAGCATATTCATCTATTGAGCCAATAAAACATGCCCTTGTCTGGCCTGAGTTACTTTCTCAAGCTGGATATAATATTGAAATAGATGATGAGTATAAGGGGCTTGAATATACAAAAATTATGCCTAATGACTCTGATATGCTGAGAAAATTCAGAGAGATGGGGCAAAAATACTATTCTCGAGATATCGTAATGGATTTTATCATCGCAGGGTCAAAGCAGGATGTAATTAATAAGATGGAAGATTACATAGAAGCCGGTGTGGATCATTTCTTCCTAAGGGATTTTAGTCCTGATAAAGAAAAATCATTTGAAATAATATCAAAAGAGATCTTGCCATACTTCCGTCAATCGGGAGATAATAATTAATGGCTAGAATAAAGATAAATCCACCTAAAAAGTTTGATTACTCAACAGACATAAGCCTTAGGATAAGTGATATAAATTACGGCGGACATCTGGGGCATGATTCTATTTTGTCATTGGCTCATGAGGCTAGAGTCCAGTTTTTTACAAGCCATGGGTTTACTGAACTAAATGCTTTTGGACCTGCAATAATATTGTCAGATGTAGCTATCTACTATCAATCTGAAGGATTTTATGGGGATGTTGTGACTGTAGAGATTGCGGTTTGTGACTATCTCAAGTATGGCTGCGATCTAGTATATAGATTGACCAATAAGGAATCGGGGAGGGTGGTTGCCATTTTAAAAACTGGAATTGTTTTTATTCATTACGAAAAGCATGAAGTTGCCCAAGTGCCAAAAGAATTTAAAACACTTTTTAAAGAACGGAAATACAGCATAGAAGTGCTAAGCAAAAGCTAAACTTTCTCAACAATCATAGCTATACCCATTCCGCCGCCGATGCATAAGGTGGCCATTCCAAGTTTAGCATCATCTCTTTTCTTCATTTCGTGAAGTAGGGTAACAAGGATTCTGGTTCCGGATGCTCCAACAGGGTGGCCGAGCGCGATAGCGCCTCCGTTCACGTTTAGCTTCTCTAGAGGAATTGGCATATCTCTGAGCACAGCTAAAGATTGAGCTGCGAATGCTTCATTAAGTTCAAAGAGATCGATATCATCAAGCGATAGTCCTGCTTTATCAAGAGCTTTTTGCATTGCTGGCACAGGGCCAATTCCCATAATAGAGGGATCAACTCCCGCAACTGCATAGGAGATTATAGAAGCAGCTGGTTTGATCTGAAGCTCATTAGCTTTGTCTTCTGACATTACCAATACTGCTGAAGCGCCGTCATTTATTCCAGACGAATTGCCCGCAGTAACCGTTCCATCCTTTTTAAAAGCTGGTCGCAATTTAGAAAGCGCCTCAATTGTTGTTTCTCTAGGATGTTCATCTACCTCAAATGGTATCGGATCAGATTTTCTCTGAGGAATCATGACCGGGACAATTTCATCTTTAAATCTGCCGCCGTCAATTGCGGATTTACATTTGGATTGACTATTAAAGGCAAATTCATCTTGTTCTTCTCTGCTAATCTCATATTTCTCTGCGAGATTTTCAGCAGTAACTCCCATATGGTAATCATTAAAAACATCCATTAGTCCATCACATAGCATGCCATCCACAATTCCGTCATCAGGTGCATTTAAACGGTATCCATACCTTGCATTCTTAAGGTAGTAGGGGGCCAGATTCATATTTTCAACCCCACCTGCTATGATAACCTCAGCATCTCCAGCTTTAATTGCCTGAGCCGCATTGGCAACAGTCTGAACTCCAGACCCACAAGCTCTGTTTACTGTAAAAGCTGGAGTCTCTACAGGTAATCCTGACTCTATGGCTACCTGTCTTGATATATTCATACCCTGTCCCGCAGAAAGGATATTCCCCATTATGCAGTCATCAATCTCTTTAGGATTAATACCCGTTCGATTGAGGATTTCTTTTACTACTGTAGATCCTAATTTTGCTGTGGAGGTATCTTTTAAAGTGCCTCCAAATGACCCAATTGCTGTTCTTAAAGGTTCACAAATGACGACTTTTTGCATAGATTTACCTCCTAGGGGTTTTCGAGCCAGGATGAAGCGGTTATTCTTGCATAGTACCTTACGAAAATCTTATATCAAGTTGGCTATACATCTCTTGAGACTGCATTTTCTGTTGGGCAATTTGTTAGATAATAATAAGAGGAGACCTGTAAAAATTGTCTAAGCTAAAAGTTGGAATTGTTTTTGGAGGAAGATCAGTTGAGCATGAAGTTTCCTTACTTTCTGCTAAATCGGTAATTAAGAATACAGACACTAAAATTTATGACATCTATCCTATATTTATAGATAAGAATGGTTTGTGGCATAGAGTCAGCATTGATGAATGGCAAAAAGATGGAGAACTCCAAATATATACAGAATCGTTTCTTACCCCTTCGCTAAATCATCAAAACCCGGTTTTCTATGAGATAGAAGATTCACAAGTTAGAGATCAGATTAAATTAGATGCGGTATTTCCTGTACTTCATGGAACTCATGGGGAAGATGGGGCTATTCAGGGGATGCTTGAGCTTATGGGGATTCCATTTGTTGGAGCTTCGGTATTAGGCTCAGCTATAGGGATGGATAAATTGGTAATGAAAGCTGTGCTGAATGAAGCTTCAATTCCTGTAGTTCCATATTTTGGTTTTTATAAATATGAGTGGGAGTCCGACAAAGAAACAATTCACAATAAGGTGGTTACGACAATTGGTTTTCCGTGTTTTGTTAAGTCTGCTAATCTTGGATCGAGCGTTGGAATTTCAAAGGTTAATTCTGAGACAGAATTAAATTCAGCAGTAGATGATTCTTGTATGTACTCAAATAGGATTTTGATTGAAAAAGCAGTATCCAACCCAAGAGAGATAGAGATAAGTGTTTTAGGTCACGAGGACCCGATAGCCTCCCTGCCTGGAGAAATTGTGCCCCACAGGGATTTCTATGATTACACTGCTAAATATTTAGAACAGGGCACAGGCCTAATCGCTCCAGCCCAAATAGACGAGGACATGACCAAGAAACTGAGAGCGCTGGCTGTAGAAACATTCAAAGCACTTGATTGTAGTGGTATGGCTAGGGTCGATTTCTTGATGGATGGAGATACCAAAGAATTATTCATAGGTGAAATAAATACTATTCCTGGTTTCACACAGATAAGCATGTATCCAAAGCTTTGGGAAATAACAGGCATACCCTTTACCGAGTTAATTACAAAACTCTTTGATTTCGCAATCCATAGAAAAAATGAAACGATGAAACTCAGCACAGATATAAAAGAGAGAATCTAAATGTTGTTTGAGAATATGATATTATAGTGGCTTTAAGCCATTCAAAATACTTTGGTTTGGAATTTTAAAATTCCCACTATATAGGTCAATTATGAGCTATCAGAAACCTGGTCAACCTCAGCGTCTTAAGAAGAACTTAAAGCTGCTTGACGTTTATGCTTTGGCCACAGGCAGTACATTAAGTGCAGGTTTTTTCTTATTGCCTGGAATTGCTGCCATGAATGCTGGACCCGCTATAACACTATCTTATCTCATAGCTGTTCTGCCTCTTATCCCCGCGACATTTTGTATAGTTGAGCTCACAACCGCCATGCCTAAGGCAGGAGGTGTTTATTATTTCTTAGACCGCTCAATGGGACCATTGTTTGGTACTGTAGGAGGAATAGGGACTTGGCTCGCACTAGTTCTTAAAGTGGCTTTTGCCTTAATTGGTATGGGTGTTTATATCGGGCTATTTGTTCACGATCTCCCAATTGTTCCTGTTGCAATTGCAATTGCTATTGCCTTGGGTGTGCTCAATCTCATGGGCTCCAGCACAAGCGGAAAATTTCAAATCTTTCTTGTTTTGGTTGTCATTCTCATATTAGTTGGGTTTGTTGGAACCGGTGTGCCAGAGATTAATTTGTCTCATTTCAATGGGTACTTTGGAGCAGGCTCAGAATCTATCATATCTACTGCGGCTATGGTTTATATAAGCTATGCGGGTATTACAAAAGTTACAAGCCTTTCGGAAGAAGTAGAAAATCCGGAGCGTAATCTTCCACTCGGGATATTTTTAGCGCTTGTGACGGCTATACTGATTTATGGGATTGGAACAGCTGTTATGGTCGGGGTGGTTCCAATGGACAAGCTTTCAGGAGACCTATCCCCTGTAGCTACTCTTGCAGGGGTTATCTTTGGTAAAGTGGGAATTGTAGTGTTGTCAGTTACCGCACTTTTAGCTTTTGTCTCCGTCGCAAATGCAGGAATTATGAGCGCTTCCAGATATCCGCTAGCTATGAGTCGTGATTTTATGATGCCGAGCATGTTCCAAAAGCTCGGGAAAAATGGAATGCCCTTTAGTGCGATATTGGTTACAGTGGGGAGTATAATTTTGTTTCTCTTAATTCTCGATACTTCTAAAATAGTAAAAACAGCAAGTGCTTTTCAATTGTTGATGTTTATGCTTGTATGCGTAGCTGTAATCGTAATGAGAGAGAGTAAGATTGATTCATATGATCCCAGTTACCGGTCTCCTTTTTACCCGTGGCTGCCAATTTTCGGAATTTTTTCAAGCCTATGGCTATTTAGCAATATGGGTATCTGGACAAAGATCTTCACAGGCTTAATGTTCGTAATAGGCATAATTTGGTATAAGTTCTATGTTCGGAATAAGGTTGGAAGAAGTGGGGCTATCTATCATATTTTTGAAAAACTCGGAAAATCAAGACATGAAGGATTAGACAGAGAGCTAAGAGGAATATTAAAAGAAAAAAACTTAAGAAAGGATGATCCATTTGATCAACTTGTGGCTCGAAGTCATGTTATAGATATAAGTCCGGAAATAAGCTTTGAAGATATAGTAGAAAGAGTAAGTACTTTGTTTGCTCAGTTTGTTCCTGAATCTTATGAGAATCTGTACACACAGTTTTTTGAAGGAACGGTTGTGGGAGTTACTCCAGTAGCTCATGGGGCAGCGCTGCCACATTCACGGGTTGACGGGTTAGCTCAGATGGAAATGGTCATGGTCCGCTCAAAAACTGGAGTATATGTTGAAGTTAATAATCCGGCTACTGATCAGCAAGAGGAGCAAACTCTACATGCAATATTTTTCTTACTTAGTCCACTTGATAACCCTTCGCAGCATGTGAGGATGTTGGCGCAGGTTGCAAGACAAATAGAAAATGAAAGCTTTATGGATGACTGGCTTATCGCCGAAGATGAACAGCAGCTTAAAGAGACAATATTGCACAATGAAAGATTCCACTCTATCTACATACATAAGAATACACCGACTGAACAATTGATTGGTAAGACGCTGAGTGCTATAAATATGCCCGAGGGGAGCTTGATTGCACTAATCCGCCGAGGGGAGCAGACTATTATCCCACGTGGAAGCACTATAATACACGAATATGATAGGATTACTGTTATTGGTGAGCCCTCAAGTATGAGAGCTTTTCATAAAACTTATATCAAATAGTTTCTCTCAAATGGTTTTGAAAAAACAAAGAATAATAGGACTTTTGACGTTACTAGCCGGACTTCCCGGGCTTGGGGGATTTTGGTTAATAGGGCAACTAGATAACCTTCCCCAATTTGCAACTATTATAGTTTTTAATGCGATATTTTTTAGAGGTCTATGCGGTATAGTTGGGGGAATATTTATATGGAGAGGAAGTATATGGGGCTACTATCTAACCCTACTAACTTGGTTGTATCTAATAATAGTATCTGTTCTTACTTTAAACCAGCTATACAACAGTGGCCTGGTGTTCTCGTACAGTTTTTTAGAAGAGAACTATTCTAGTTTCGGTAGAGCCTTTTTGCTATCTTCATTAAAGATTTTGTTTGGGATACCTATTGTATATATGGTGATAAACGTTTTGTTAAAAGCTTATAAATCCAATGACCCTGTTTAGTCTAGATGATATTATATTTTATGCTAATCTTAATAAATAAGGGAATCGTTTAGTATCTAAAATCCCCCATATCAAGCTTAATAATTAATTGTAGATAATATTCTGATTTAATAATTGTATAAGGAGTAGTAATATAAGATGGTTGTTTCTGAAGATAATTATGAGAAGGCTACTTTTTCAGGCGGATGCTTTTGGTGTATGCAGCCTCCTTTTGACAATTTGGATGGCGTAATCTCAACGACGGTGGGATACACTGGCGGGGATGAGAAGTCTCCGACATATGACGATGTATGTCTTGGAAGGACACAGCATATAGAATCAGTGCAAATTGTGTATGATCCATCTATAATCTCTTATGAAAAGTTGTTAGATGTTTTTTGGATCAATGTAGATCCTACTGATGGGGGAGGGCAGTTTGTGGACAGAGGGATGCATTATAGGACTGCTATCTTTTATCACTCAGAGGAACAAAAACTGACGGCAGAGGAATCAATAAAGAAACTTGGAGAGACGGACAGGTATCCTGGTCCAATTCTAACTGAGATAAAACCTGCTATGGAGTTTTATGCGGCCGAGGATTACCATCAGAACTTTTATGAAAAGAATCCTATTGGTTATGCATCATATAAGATGGGGTCAGGGAGAGGTAGTTACATAGAGTACATGAAAAATATAAAATAGATTTATTACTTCTTAATAAAAAATGATAAAGTATCAACAATAACACTATTTTATAGGAGGTAGTAGAAATGGCTGACGATCAGAGATGGTTTGAGAAACATGCACCTGAAATGGCAGAAGGATGGTGGCAATTTTATAAAGCATGTGAAGGAGAGACAAAGCTAGACACCAATACCAAGGCCTTGATAGCACTTGCTGTTGCGGTTCATGGAAGGTGCCCTCACTGTGTTGAATCAAGAATCAAGAAAGCCCTATCACTCAAAATTAGCAAAGCTGAAATTGCAGAAACTATTATGGAGACAGCTCTTCTTTCTTCTGGAACAGATATTTTCTGGGCTAAAGAAGTCTATGATAAATACTTAGATTAAATTAGGTTTACTAAAGCAATTTTGATTCTTATTCAGGCTGGAAAAAAAGATGCCAAATAGCTTGTCGTTTTTGATTTAATAGGTATACTCATTTCCACTTTGATCGGGGTGTAGCGCAGTTTGGGAGCGCGCAGCGCTTGGGACGCTGAGGTCGGAGGTTCGAGCCCTCTCACCCCGACCATTTCTTTCCTAAATAGAGTGTTTTTTTACCAAAACTTTGCTCTAAACATCCTTCTTTACTCAACAATTAAAAACTACTATTGTTTCATGTCTTCCAATAGAGCAAGAATTTGCATCCGGCTCTTATAAATTCATATCTCTGATTTTAAAGTTATAGATGGGGATATCTATCTGGGAAGCTTGGGTTTGTTTAATAAAAAAAATGGGGAGGAGATTGTTATCTCCTCCCCGGGTGTGAACTTATTTCTTTCTTCTTAAAGATCTCATTCCAAATACTAAGAGTGGAAGTAAAAGCACTACAAAGTTAAGTGCTATGTTTCCGGTGTTAATTGGTCCTGCAGCAACTGTACATCCGCTACTGCCACTACTATCAGTGTTTCCAGGATTCTCGCCGTCTGGTGTTGGAGTTGGAGTAGGGCCTGGAGTTGGCTGTGGAGTACTGCCACCGGGCACTACATCAACGGCCACAATTGAAACGTTATTAGCACTGTTTGGATCATCTGGAATATCATCCAAGAAAGCAATATTCGGAATGCTTCCAGTCTGATCTGCCCTGACTAGGATTTCAACAATGACGGTTTCACCTTGTCCTAGTGGAGGCACATTGCCTATTTCACATCGAACCTGATCATCGTTGAGGGTACATTCTTCTCCCGTACTCGAAGTAGCCGAGATGAAGCTTAAGCCATTGGGAAGATCATCAACAAGAGTAACGCCTGAACCAAAAGTACCATTGTTACCGAGTATTATCGTGAATAATATCTCGTCGCCAACTGTGGCTGGATTTGGGGAAACAAACTTTAATACAAAGAGATCGTTCCCATTTGGTTCACCTGGTTCTGGAGGCTCTATAGGTCTTGTCAGAACTGTTGTCGTTTGTGGTGATATGTTGTTAGAAGACTTAGGATCATGTTCATCTCCTTCGATTTGAGCCACATTAAGAATTGTTCCTGTAACAGTAGGGGTTACAAGGATCCTAACTTCGGTAAACGCACCTACTTCTAGGTCTCCTAGATTACATTTTACTTTGCCATCTATTGGCCCAGAGCAACTACCCTGATCAGGTGTTGCAGAAACAAAGGTTACAGTATCAGGTAGGGTGTCTGTTACTACAACATTAGTTGCAGGATCAGGTCCAGCGTTACTTACAAAAAGAACATATGTAAGTGTGCTTCCCACCAATACAGGATCGGGAGAATCACTCTTGATAACAAAGAGATCAGCTATCGGTACGAAAGGTCCGATTAGAGTAGACTCAACAACCAAATTGTTCAGTGGATTCGGATCAGCCGATGCCGGATTGATTTCATCTCCAAGAGATTGAACCTTTGCCACATTGAATATGTTTAAAAACTCAAGATCATCGGGCAGAGGTAGTGTCTTAACTTTTACAGTTATTGTAGCACTTTCCTCTACACCTAAGGATGGTACCTCGCATTCAACTACGTAAGGCTCGTCAAATATTGGAAAATCAGGGTTCTGAATACATCCAGCTACATTAGGTGTAAATTGGAAAGTAACGGTGTCTAAATCAAGGCCTAGCTGAGATAGCCAATCACTTACAAGAACACCAAACGCTGGGTCTGGACCTGTGTTTTTCACAAAGATCGTATAAGTGAGAAAATCATCTTCAATCACAGGATCAGGTGTATCAGTTTTTAGAATTAACAGATCAGACATTGGAGGTGGTACAGGTACCACTGTTGTCTTCTCTGAATCAGTGTTGTTAGATGGAGCAAAGTCAATCTGAATAGTGTTGTCAGAATCTAACAGAGCAAATGGGTCAGCAAAAGTTTGTGCTGCGTTTAATATCATTCCCGGCTCCGATGGCGCTGTAACAGTGATAGGGATAATTGAAACCCCACCATTGGCCGGTATCGGATTCGGCAATAGACAAGTAACCACATTGCTGTTTATTGCACAGAATAGCGGTGCATCAATGTCAGTTACGGTAGGAGGTAGTGTATCGGTAACTACGACTCCAACTGCGTCATTTGGTCCGAAGTTATATACATTAAGGTTATAAGTGAGTTCCTCCTCAACTACTACAGGGTCTGGGGAATCAGTTTTAACCAGAAACAGATCAATTAAATTGATGTTTGGTGGAGGCTCTATTGCTCTTGTAAGAGCTACAACTGTATTATCAGCTGTCTCAGGGTCAATCTGAATATCTGGTATTTCAGTAGGACCAAAATCTACATGAGCCAGATTAAATATTGGTCTGAACAATGGAAGTGCAGGTACAGGGCCGTTATAAACTGCTCTGATACCTATTCTTCTGACCTCTCCATTAATTAAATTCCCTATGTTACAAACTAGTTCATCTAGAATTACTGAACAGTCCCCTGGGAATGAGTTGAAAGTAACAAATTCAGGGATGATATCCCTAACAATTACATTTTGGGCCGTATCAGGTCCAAGATTGGTTACCTCTATCGTATATCCAAATCCTTCGCCAGGAATTGTTACATCAGGCCCTGCTTTTGTAATGACAAGATCTGAGAATGTCATTGTAGGCGGCGGCAAGATTATGTTGGTAACTCTAACATCCGTGTTGTCTACAGGTATAGGGTCGATCTGAACTGTATTAGGTAAGTTGCTAACTCCAAGCTGGGCATCTGCAACATTAAATATTGGAAATGGCTCAAAAGGAACTGGACCATCATACCTAGCTCTGGCATTTACGGTAACAGACTGTCCAGGCGGTATAGGAGCAATTCCAGTACAACTAAATCCATTTACCGTTGCAGCGCAAGCACCGCCTCCTGTTGTAGCCGCTCCCAAAAATGCGACATTTGCAGGAAGAGCGTCTCTAAATACAACATTGTCAGCTGTATCGGGCCCCTTGTTAAATATCTGAGAAGTATAAACAAATACATCACCTGCAATAACTGTATCAGGGGATGTCTTTGTAACTACCAGATCAGATACTGTTGTGAAAGGTGGTGGAGGAATTACGTTAGTAACGTTCACAAAAGTGTTATTACTAGTTTCCGGGTCAACTTGAATAGTGTTTGGTAAAGTGCTCGCGCCTAGTATGGCGTTAGCTACGTTGAATATCGGTTGAGGGTTAAGAGGTGTTGGTCCAATATATGTTGCCGGTATTATGAAGCTTACTGATTGACCGGATGCCAATGGAGCCAATAAATCACACCTGAAATTCGGGGCAGCTGGTAAGAACGCACAATTAGGAGGTCCTTCTGTTGATTGAATACCTCCAATATTAATTGTCGTACCCATGAATGGGGCATCTCTGAATCTTACGTTATCTGCAGTATTGGGTCCTGCATTGAATACTTGGACTGTGTAGAAGAATTCTTCTCCAAGAACTACAATTTCTGGAGCAGTTTTTGTAACTACCAGGTCAGAAAAAGTTTCGGCGAGTCCTGGTGCTATAACTGTTGTTGCTTCACCTACAATATTGTTTCCAGGTGAAGGGTCAGCTTCGTTTGAAAAAATTCGAGCTAGATTGAGTATCGATAAGTCAGGATCTCCAATTGATAATGTAGGAGCATTAACCGTAATAGTAACCATCTCTATATCTCCAGCCGGCAGGCCTGGGAAATTACAGACAACTGCATTTGGACCAGGTGCAAAGTTACATGCTGGTCCGCCCGGTACAGAAGAAACAAAAGTGGTTCCTGCTGGTAAAGCGTCCTGTATGACCACACCTGTAGCATCGTCTGGACCTGCGTTACCTACAGCTAAGGTATATGTAATTGTATTACCAGGTGTACCAATAACTGGATCAGGCGAGTCTGTTTTGAAAATGAATAAGTCAGCCTGTGGACCTGGCCCAATTACATTGGTTTCAAATGGATCGCTAGTGTCCGATCCAAGGTTTGTGGTACCACTTACGGCAGACACACTTGCCGTGTTAGAAAGCATTCCTGGAGTAAGTGGGGCTGTTCCTGGAATAAGTAGTTCAACAAATTGCGTTGGAAGTAATTCGCCTAGAAATGGTATACCAAGCGCATTGCCTATTTCACACGTAAGGTTTACTCCGGCTGCTACGCTACCTGTTGCATTACAAGGTACTGGTATGGGCGGTAGAAGTGCAGAAAGCTTTACGGCAACAATATTCAGCAAATCAGGCTCAAAACCTGGTGGAAGTTGATCCACTATTTCGACTGAACATTCCTGGAAAAAGCCAGGGAGACAAAATCCGGTCGGATCGTTAATTAAGACAACGATCGAATAATTCATAGGACCACCAACTTCAGCAACAGGTGAACCTAATTTTACTATTTGTAATCCAAAACCCTCCTGGGCTTTAGCAGTGCCGGTCCATATAGTAAAGGCCAGCAGTATTAACAATAAGTATCTAAATGAATTTCTCATTAGAAATCCCTCCTTTTTTTTGGCAGGCAATTCAAAATAGTTCTGCCATTGATATTGATAGATATTACGAACGAAACTATCGAATCTCATTTCTGAAATAGAGATCTCAATAACTTCAAATCGCAATATGAAAACCTGCACTTACTTCGGCAAGTATCTTTCGAGTTGTCTGTTTAGACACAAGAAAGCTCTTGCGCAATATTAAATGCATAAAAACTAAGGGATGAGTTTGATGTAAATTGACTAGAAGGTATAGCGATCCTAGGCTTGTTCACATAATTCTTGAGATAATTTGAGGTCAGTCTTTGGAATCAAATCTCTCCCTCCACCAATATTAAAACTATAGCTAAATGTCAGGCTAATATCAATACATTTGAATACAGAAAATTAAAACAAACGTATGATTCCTAGGCCCTTAATTCTTGATGGAGTGGTTCATTCTTAATAAACTACTTAAGTAGACTGTAATTCCATATATTATTCTAGTTTGATTGCTTGAAAATTAAGGGCATATACTTATAATTAGTATTCCTAAAGAATTGTAGTTGGGTACTATATCTTCTATTATCTTCCACACGGAGTTACGGGCACTAAAATTGTAACGGAGGATTTGCGTTATGAAAAAACTTACCGGCAAAAAAGTTGTAAAAATTGAAGCACCTTATTCAGGAATTAGCCTGAAAGATTATAATATTGAAAAAAGACGCCTACAGTTGGAATTACTTACGATACAACAGAAAGTAGCTAAGCTGGGTCAAAGAGTATGTATCTGTTTTGACGGTCGAGATGCAGCCGGGAAGGGCTCTACAATTCTTCGCCATACACAAAATTTAATGCCTAAATACTATGAGATTGTTGATCTAGGTATACCTACGAAAAAAGAGTCAAAGTATTGGTTTCGTAGATATGAGAAACATTTACCTAAAGAAGGTGAAATTGTGTTCTTTGATCGATCTTGGTATAACCGCGCTTTAATTGAACCTACCATGGGATACTGCTCAAAGTCTCAGTATGAATACTTTATGCATAAGGTTCTTGAGTGGGAGCATAATTTAATTGATAACGGGCTTAAGCTAATAAAGTTTTACCTATCTGTAGATCCAGAACATCAGCTATACCGTTTTCAGGAAAGGTTGTCCGACCCGCTTAAATTTTGGAAATTTTCTGAAAATGATTTTCATGCAAGAAAGAAATGGGAAACATTCACCAAATATAAAGAGCAGATGTTTAATTATACAGCATCTAAAGAGTCTCCCTGGATACTAATAAATGCAAATCATAGAAAAGAGTCCAGACTTACTACTATGCTCTATGTGGTAAGGGCTTTTGGCAATAAAAAGTATATTCCTCTTACAGGCCAGGATGTTTCAGAAACATATACTGTTGAAGTCAATGGGGTTGCTTTTAGAGGCCTTAATAAGCTTCAAATGTCTGTATTGAGTGAACTTGTTGATAGTGAAAGTCCAAAGAATACAGATGCAAAGTTAGAACTCTTGGACCCACTTAAAACTAAGTAGTTCTTGTAATGAATCATGAGAAATGAAGCCTTAGATGAAATCTATAATCAATTGCTTGAACAAACGAAACATTCAACTCCTGGCTTTTGGGATCCTGAAGATTTCAAAGGGTGGGGTAAAAAAGCACTTGCTTTTATAGATAAAATATGTGGTGTATCCAACCAATATTACACTCTATTTTTGAGAACTCACCATGAAGCATTAGTTTTAGGCACAAGTGATTCCAGGTTTGATACATATGTATCAGTGTGTATTTCAATTTTGAAATCGGCGTATAAGGAATTTAATACTGCAATTGAGAAAAAAGCATAATTTTCTGTTTGCCAGAATAGTAATTTATCTAGTTTTCCAATAATTTCAAGTTTTTATACTTGACTAATCTATAGTTCTTCATAGCATCATCTTAAAAATTAATTCACTATTTGTAATCTTGAAATGTAATATGATTTAACACGAATTAGCCTTAAAATAGTATTGTAATATCATTCAAGCAAGATACATTAATTATAGAAAACATATACAGGAGTTATATAATTCTGAGAACCTTTTATCTGAGAATAGTTATAAGGTCATTATCTTTAAAGTCGCTTAAATTACTTGCTGTTTTGATAGTTCTTAGTGCATCTTTTTCGCTAGCTGATAGTAATGACAAGTGGAAAAGTGATTGGGCACTCGATTACAACTTTTCAATAAGTATAGATACTTCAGGATATGACTTGCCTACAAGTATAGTTTTTGTGCCGAATCCCGGAAAAGGACCTAAAGACCCCCTCTATTTTGTAATTGAGCTTGGCGGTAAGGTTAAAGTGGTTACAAATGATCGCACAGTCCATGTGTTTGCTGAGGACTTTTTTCGCTTAGAGTCTGAGAAGAAATTGCCTGCGGTCGAGGGGGAAGTCGGATTAGCTGGGATATGTCTGGAACCAGAGAACGGTTATGTGTTTGTTACCTTTGCTTACCAAGACTCTAAGAATGTTCTTCGTAATAATGTTGTGCGATTTGAAACTCAGCCTATAGTCTTCTCTCTTAAACCAATTAGTATGATGGACTTCAGCCAAGTTTTTGTTCGAAATGAATCGAGATATTCCCACCAAATTGGACCTTGCCAAGTCTATGATAATTTGCTTTATGTGAACGTGGGAGATGGTTTCAGGCATTTGGAAAGCCAACAATTAGATTCCACTCTTGGCAAGATACTCCGTATGACACTTGATGGCAAACCTGTTATTACTAATCCTTATTACCTTGATGATGGTCGAGAGAGTCCGAGAGATTATGTCTGGGCTTATGGGTTCAGAAATCCATTTAGTTTAGATATCGTAGATGGTAGGGTATTTGTGGCAGATAATGGTTTAGGATCCGATAGATTCCTTGAAGTTCATAAAGGGCAAAATTCTTTATGGGATGGTACAGATTGGAGTATCGGCACAAATACAAATGTCGTTTTTTCTCCTTCAGTAGCACCAGTACAAGTTGATTATTATCCTAAAGGTCTGGAGATATTTCCCCTTCTTTATCGGGGAAAATTCTATATGGCGCTAGCCGGGCGGCCTAACATCAAAGGCCCAAGCTATAAAGGTAGTAAAAGTATTGTTATGCTTGATTTTGGGTTTAAAGAGAACAGGATGTTAAGTGCGCCAAAACATTTCCTTAAATATAGAGGTGAAGAGTTACAGCTTCTCACTGGTCTTGGGATTGGCCCAGATGGGCTATATTTTGTCCCTCTATATCCAGATGCACAGGGCCAAAGTAGTGTTTTTAAAGTTCAATATGATGAAAGTGATTCTCACCCTTATAAAATCTGGCATGAAACTGGTAAAAGAAAAGTACTTTCCGATAAAGGGTGTTTGGGATGCCATTCGTTTTTTGGATTACCTGGAGGTAACGTTGGACCAAATCTAGATACAGAACCTTTGGTAAAAAGACTTAATAAAAGACTAAACTCAAAAGAGTATCTTGAATCCCTGATACAAATTGACAAGTTAGATACAGAACCTTATATAAGTTATAAAGATGCAAGACAAAAAGTGTTGCAGGAAGAGGGGCAGGAAAAATTAAGGACGTGGATTAAATTCCATTTAATGGAACCTAGGTTTGACAATCCCTCAGCACAAATGCCCAACCTCGGTATTTCTGAAGAAGATGCCATTATATTAACAGACTTTCTATTAGATAATACTAATACAAACGAAACTGGCAATGGATTTATAAGTTCTTATATCCCCCAACTACAATATAAACATTTAGTATATTCTTTAGTAATGGGGGGGTTCTTATCTTTTCTAGTTCTCTTAGTATTCTATATGCTATATAGAAGAAAAAGATAAAACTTTTTGACTGACTTATATTTGCTTGCTTTTTTAATAGCAAGGTGATGAAATTCTACGTATAAAGGAATCTTCAATAATATGTATATATGATAAAGCTTCTTGTCATCAATCTTTCATTACGTTTCTGACAATAGTCCTCTTGGTAGTAAGCTCATTAGAATCGCTTAGCCAAGTGGATCTACCTGAGAGTTCGAGTTCCACATCACTTGAACCTCTAATTGTTACGGGAACTTCTATCCCACATACTCTTAACCAGAGTACAGAAAGTGTGACTGTAATCACTAGAGAGGATATTGAATCTCGCCATGCAGACAGCGTATCAGAGCTTCTCCAACAAGTCCCAGGTCTGTATGTTGACCAACCTGGCTCCCGAGGAGGTGTCAGCTCTGTATATATTCGTGGAGGCGACCCGAATTTTACGCTCGTTCTTATTGACGGGGTAAAAGTGAATGACCCCACCAACAGTCGCGGGGGCTCTTTTGATTTCTCAACATTGAGTACAGATAATATCGAAAGGATTGAGATAGTCCGCGATCCGATATCGTCCCTTTATGGTTCAGATGCTGTTAGTGGAGTAATCAATATAATTACTAAAAAAGGTAAAGGGAAACCAAAAATCACACCCGAATTCTCAGCCGGGCGCTTCGGGCAGTTCAAGTTGTTTTCTGGGTTTTCAGGGTCGAGCGGGAACCTTAATTATTCTATTACAGGCTCTTATTTAGATGATGGGGAACCAGTTAAGGGAAGCAAGTTTAAGAGTCCAAGTTTTACTTCAACCTTTGGGCTTCTGAACACTGATAAAATAGAGATTAATACAACTTTCAGATATGCCCACGTCGATAGTACAAGCTTTCCAGATGATAGTGGTGGACCGGAGTTTGCTGTTATTCGATCTACAGATAAAAGAAAGATAGATCAATTCTTAATCGGACTTAATTTGTCTCATGTGCCTTTAGAGTGGTGGGACTACGAAGTTAAGTTGGGTTTCTATAATAACAAGGAAGATTTTTCCTCTCCTGGAATCGCACCCGGTATCCGAGATCCTTTCGGTATACCTCCCAATAAATCGGATAATGATTTTTCTCGATACGATATTAATATTCTTAATAAATTTTCTGCTGCACCTGGTGTAGACTTCGTTTTAGGTTTTGAGACAGAATTTGAAGATGGAACGAGCAAGGGGAAGCTGTTCGGCGATTTTCCCTTATCTACAGATTTTAGTCTGAATAGATATATTATATCTCCCTATATAGAGTTAAATCTGAATTTGGCTGAAAGTCTAAATATTGTTCTTGGTTCTAGGATCGATTTTCCTAAGAATTTCGATACTAACTATAGCCCGAGAGCTGGAATTTCATATAAGGTTGAGAAGACAAATACTATATTCCGGGGGAACTATGGAGAAGGTTTTAAGCTGCCGAGTTTCTTTTCTCTTTCAAACCCGATAGTGGGCAACCCCAATCTTGTACCCGAGACTAGCAAAAGTCTTGATGTTGGAATCAAACAAACATTCGGAGATGGAATGTTTTCTACAGCTTTTAATATTTACTACAATAAGTTTAAAAATCTAATAGATTTCGATGAAGGCCCACCACCTCAGCTTGTCAACCGCTCAGAGGTTGAGGTTAAAGGTTTTGAGCTAATATTAGAATATGATCCTATAGAGAAGCTAAAACTAAATGGTAATTTGAACTATGCTGATAGCAATATTAAGGGAACTAGCGAAGAGCTTAGGAATAGGCCTCGATGGTGGGGAGGATTATCGGTTTTGTTTTTGCCAAAGAGTAACTTTAGTTTCAACCTTGATGCTCTGTTTGTAGGGAGAGTGTTTGATTCTTCTATCCCAACAGGAGATGTCGAATTGGATTCTTATGCTGTTTTCAATGCTGCAGCTACATGGGTACCTCACAAGCGAGCAAAGGTCTTTCTTGCTGTAGACAACTTGTTTAATGCAAATTATGAACAGTTTGTTGGGTTTCCCGCCCCAGGTATAGCACCTAGAGGAGGAGTGAAGCTTACTTTCTGAAAAGCCTAATAACCAATCACAATTCAGAAGATTGGATGATATATAACTACGATATAATAGCTTGATAAGAGCAATTAGGTCATATGAAGAGTGGTACATATATAAATATTCAATACAGGGATAACTTAAGAAATTTCAATTAGTTAGAATTGTGAATATCGTTGGTATTGCAGAGTTACTAGGTGTTGGGTAGAATCTTCACTCTTTTAAAGGAGTATGTGGTTGCGCCCGTAGCTCAGCTGGATAGAGCAACGGACTTCTAATCCGTAGGCCGGGGGTTCGAATCCCTCCGGGCGCACATTTCCCTGTCAAAACAAACTGGTTAAATAGCCCGGTTGCTTAGCCCCAATCGTTCTGGGCACTATTTATTTACTAGACGATTCAATTAGGTATAATCCGTTATAATCTTAATTGTAGAGGAGACAATCATGCTGAAAAACCAGAGTATAAAAGAAGTAACAACAAAGGATGTGATTTCAGTTCATGAACATCAAAATCTGAGTGATGTGGCGCAAATTTTCAGGGAAAGCATGATTCATCATGTGCCGGTAGTTAAGGGAACCAAAGTTGTTGGCATTATCTCTTCGCAAGATTTATTCAAACTCATATTTAATGTTGACTCTACAGATGTAAGGATGCTTGATACTCTATTGGATCATACTTATAAAATTAGTGATGTTATGACTTCCAAGCTCGTTATTTTAGATGAATCTTCAACAATTAAAGATGTTGCCAAACTACTTAGCGATAATTCTTATCATTCAGTATTGGTTGTAAACAATAAAGGGGATTTGACTGGTATCGTTACAACGACGGATCTAATTAGATATCTCCATGATAATATTCAATAAGCATATTTTACGTTTGTAATTTGCATTTAAACTGATATGTTAATGGCTTTTTCTGAATAGAGTCTTAACTTCGAAAAATCTGTGGTGCGCATAGCTCAGGTTGGTTAGAGCACTGGGTTGTGGTCCCAGGGGTCGCCGGTTCAAATCCGGTTGCGCACCCACTTTGAATTGTGTAATGATATAGATAGGTTGGGCGTATTTTGTTTGATATTGTTATGTTTGCAGAATTCCTATTCCGCAATGATATACTTAATCTCTAAACATCTGTTCAGCCTTTCCATAAACTCTTGATATAAATTAATACTCCTCCCGTAAAGAGCTTAGTAAATATTAGCTAGCAAAAACTCGACGCTTTTAAATTCATCTTGCACATAGATACCATACACAGGTTCAGGCGGAAGAAGGCAAGATTTTTTTATTCAGCAAATAAGCAGTTCCCGATGCAATTATTTTATAAAATACCGGTAAAGCCATCTAATCTTTTTTAAAATCTTGTTTTCGAGTACATTGAGCATAGTACCTTTTAATGTACGGAGCTGGGATCCCATAATGACGCCTTTCTCTAGATCACTGATTTTATAACGCTTCGGCTCACTCACAGCCGGGCCAGTATTATCGAAGATGACTTTCATTCTTTCGTTGAAGAGCTTGTCATCTGATTTCATATCACCTGAGCCCGAGATTAATAAATTGCCCTTAGGGGTTTTTAAGTACTTTCTAGCACCACCACTTGGAGCAAGAAGATGCCATGCTTGGGCCTCGGTAGTGACCATGAGAGTGTAGTTGTTGTTAACTAGCCTTGCACTTAAGTCGCTCTCCTCCCGATGTGCATGGTCGGAGTACCCCTCAACAGCCCAGCCCCCTGCCTTTTCTACCGCTACACGGCGGTAACATATCGCACCCCCGAGGAGACTCTCGACTTCTATGATCTCCGGGTTACTATAATAGTGATAGCCCTGCAATTCCCATATCAGTTCATCAAGTGTTGACGTCAGTAACCTTTCCGCCAGTTTTGCGTCCAAGTTTACCTTTTTTGCTTTAGGGCCTGGAAAACACCCGCCTACGGCTGCAAGCGGTCTGTCGGAGAAAAAACGGAACGGCTTCAGTATGTTTTCAATGAAACTTGCATTTGGAAGCATGTCGTCATCTATTCTAAGAATAAACTCGATCGATTGAGGCACTGCTTCCATCGCCTGCTGGTGTCTTTTCCAACCATCTTTAGTCCGAATGATCTTAATCTCGTGACCAAGGTTGGCCGCAACCGCAAGAAGATCAGTTATAGCATCATCTCTCTCGACCGGTGAATCGCTCTGGTCGTTGATTACTATCATAAAATTTGTATACGTTTGATTAAGCAGAGAGTTCAGTAATACAGCAAGATAGGAAGGACGATTTTTCGTTGGTATCGCTACTGCTATTTTTTCATCCTTTCTTATAGGCCTTAAGCTAAGCATTGTGGTTCGCCGTTAATTCGTTTTAACCCTTATAGATTAAATCATAAACGCTCAGTTCAGAACTTTATACTGTTCATTTCTTTTCAAGCAGCATTCTTATCTGAAGTATAATATCTGGAGATTTTAAAATGAATAAATTCTATATCCTCATTTAACAACATCGTTAATTATTTCTGTTCTGCCCAGCTTTTGTCAACCTTTGATACTAATAGTAAGAATTCCTAGTGTATCAACTATTCTGAGCCAATATTCTCAATATATTATGCATCTTCTATATTCTCTGAAAATAAGGTTGCTAAAAAATTGACACATAGTAATATCTCAAAATAATATAATACAGTTCGATAATGTAATCAGATACGTCAATGCGGTATATCTACGTAATAAAAGCGGAGCCCTGTAATTATGAATGAACAGCCCAAAATAGCTGACGGTATAGATATTAATGAGGTCGAGGACGGCTATGTGATCTATCAGAAGGAGACAGACAAGGTCCACTACCTAAACAAGACAGCTGTGCTGGTACTCGAATCCTGCACGGGAGGGAACACGATTGCCAACATAGGAGCAATCGTGAAGAATGCATATGAACTTCCGGAAGTACCCGAACAGGAAGTTTCGGACTGTCTCGATACACTTTTTCAGGAAGGTCTGATTAAATAATTTACGAATGCAATTATACTTTGCTAGATACAGCATTCACGATACATACTGAAAGCGAAGAATTGGCACGTCGTCTTGCTTTTATTGTACATGAAGCTGGGCACAGCATCTCTCCTATTAAAAAGGTCTCATTCGAATTCAATGTTAGAAACGATGTATATGAGATCAAAAAAGGCGGAAGAGTATGTTTCACTTCCGATGATCTACCCAATTCCATATTCCATCTCCAGTGGCAAATGCATCACGAAGCGTTAAAAGAAATTACTGAATCAATACGAATTCATGCCGGGTGTGGGGAACTAAACGGTAAAAGATTTCTCATCGTTGGCGACAAAGGGGCTGGAAAGACTACTCTAATGGTGCGTCTACTATTCGAGGGGTTTCGTTCAATTGCTGATGAGCTCGTTCTGGTCAAGGACACAATGGTACTACCGTTTCCAAGGCGTTTCCACATTAAACAGTACAGCGTTAAATTGCTTCCTGAGTTAAAGGACTTGTTTGACTCACTGCCTTTCAACCAAGCCAAAAACGATCAGAAAATGTATTCATTCAGCCCTCAGGATGCTGGATTTGACTGGAAGATAGACGAAGGTGAATTACGCGCTGTTTTTTACCTCGAGCCTAACCACGGAGGAGAGACACGAGTGCTGGAGTGTCCCAAGTACATGATGGCACAGAGGATTATGCCTATGACTTTTCTCTCTGAATCTGAGGATTATATGAAAATTGGAAAAATTTGTAAAATAATTGATAGTGTGGACTGCTATGTTCTGCATATAGGAGATCTTGATGGGGCGGTCTCCAAGTTGAAAGAAATAATGTCAGATGTCTGATGTGAAAGAATTATTCGCATCGCAACATGAAGTAGAAAATAATTCTACGTTTGTAGAGCGTTTATATTTAATGTAGTTTTTTGCTATTATTACAATCTTGTAGGTGAAAATTGAGCGATATAACATTTTCTGCTTCTATGATAGTCCGCAATGAGGAGAAATTCCTCGGGGGCTGCCTTGAGTCCATAAGAGATGTTGTCGACGAAGTCGTAATAGTTGATACAGGCTCTGATGATCGGACAAAAGAAATTGCATTGGACTATGGTGCCAGGGTTTTTGATTTCCCATGGAAGGGCGACTTTGCATCAGCGCGAAATGAGGCGCTAAAGAACTGCCGGGGCGAATGGATACTCTATATAGACGCAGATGAAAAGCTCAGATCTATCGATAAATCATATGTTAGTGAAATTCTCTCAGACAATGAAAAGGTTGCATACACCGTAATGTTTCATCCCATTTTAGGTTATACAGCTTACAGAGAGTATCGTATTTTCCGCAATAATCCCCGAATTCGCTTTGAAGGAGTAATTCACGAATCTATTTTTAGTGCGATCCATGAAGTAGCACGTGAGGACAGACTTGAAATTGGGGAATGCGACCTTACGATCGATCACCTGGGTTATGAAGGAGACCTTTTACATAAACACAAAAGAAACGTTTCTCTGCTAAGAGCCCAGATAGACAATGACCCTGGCAGGGTATACCTAAGATGGCAGCTCGGAGTTGCACTTAAGGGACTGGGTGATTCTGCAGGAGCGGAGAAAGCCTGGATGGACGCAATCTCTATAGTACGCAAGAAGAAAACACTAAGTCCTGATTACAGCCTGCCGTACTACGACATGATCAAGCTACATAATGAGAACGGGAAAAACTATTCAGAGCTTCTTAAAGAATCTTTGAAACTATTCCCGGACAACTACCTTATAGCCTGGACTCATGCCATGACACTTATGCATGATCATCAATTCGACGAAGCACTGCCGATCTTCGAATTTCTTTCCTCTATCAATCCCCGCAATGTCGATGGAGAGTTTCTAGCCTACAATGCCCGTATTTTCGATGAGCTTTCCTACGAGCCCCTTGCTACTTGTTATTTTAAGCTCGGGAGATTAAAAGAGAGCGAAAAATATTATGAGCTTGCGCTACAGCGTAACCCCAGAAACCTGGAATACATGGCAAAGCATAAGCTTGTATCAGCTTTATTAAATAAACAGTGATCTATGAAAGTTGAACCACTAATATCATGTTTATGTGTTACACGTGAAAGAACACATTTGCTCCATAGGGCGATTAGATCGTTTAGGGATCAGACATACACCCATAAGGAACTTGTGATTATTTATGAAAGCGACGACAGTGTAACGGGCGAATACCTCAAAGGGATTACTGATAACAATATATATAAGATAGAGGTTCCGGCCTTACCACGCCATACGCTAGGGCAGCTTAGGAATCTGGCTGTAAGCAAGTCCAGGGGGGAATATTTCTGTCAATGGGACGACGACGATTTTTCTCATAATGAAAGGCTTTCATTTCAGATGAACGTTCTACAACAGTCCAGTATGCCTGCTTGTGTGATGGTCCACTGGCTCATTTTTGATGAGTTTAGTGGTCAAGCTTATGTATCGAACATGAGAGCCTGGGAGGGGAGTATCATGTGCCGCAAATCGCTAGTTGGAGACGAAATTCAGTACGAAGATCAAAATAAAGGAGAGGATACTCCATTAATAAGCAAGTTGTTTTCTAAAAACCTCGTATGTCCTATCGTAATGCCTAAATTGTATGTATATGTCTACCACGGTGATAATGTATGGACTGAGGAGCATTGGGATAAAATCTTTAAGGCAAGCAGAAAACTTTCCGCTGAGTCAAGCCAATTAATAAGGGATATACTGGACGGGAAATACACCGGGAACGAGGCTTCTAGCTTGCTTGATGAGCTTGCGGAATAGCATCTGCATATAACCAATTAATAACTATGGCTATACCCAAAATAATACATCAGACCTATAAGACTAATGAAATGCCACGTCAGCTTGAAGAATACCGCCGCAAGCTTATCGAGCTCCACCCCGGCTGGGACTACCGGTTTTATGGAGACCATGAGTGTAGGGATATAGTTGAGCAGTATTTTCCTAGTTTCCTCCCTATATATGAGGGCTCTTCCGCACCAGTACAGAAAGCGGATATTTTTCGTATTATAGTGGTCAACGCACTAGGTGGTTTTTATCTTGACATCGATGTCGAATGTATAAAAAGTCTTGATGAGCTTTGTGAATTCCATTGTGTTTTTGCTGAAGAACTTACAATTAAAGAAGAGGAGGCGAAGCAATTAGGTCATAGGGATTGTCTGAGAGTAGCAAACTATATGTTCGGTAGCGAACCTGCACACCCTTTTTTGCTTCATATACTGAGAAAAATAGCAGAGGAGTCTCAGTATGAAATTACCTCAGAACACGATCTGCTTGAATCCACAGGTCCGGGTCTTGTCACGACTGTATATCATAACTTGTGTGAAGAACTACAAGATATGGTTCTCCTTCGAAACATTGACCGTACCTGTCCTGTTGATGGTGGCGTCAGCTGCAACTTCGGAAACTATGCAAAGCACCACCATGTAGGCACATGGAGATGGGAGAATTTTCCAAATCCCCCGAAAGCTGTCTCTGCCAAAAGACAAGCAATCAGTCAATCCCAAGTGCACACAGTCCTCAGGGAGATTGATTTAGAGATTGATAGATTTGATATTCCGGAACCTATATTTCAGCTAAGGACATACAAAGAGGCTCCGTACGACGGTCTTACTTATGTGTATGACCGTACATCTAGACTCGGCATATTAACTGATGACACAAGTAATTTCGTAGGGGAAAAAGTCCTAGTGAGCGGACTTCCAACAGGATATTTAGATAAACTATCAATACAAAATACCAATGTTTTATACACCACATTTGAAAGCTCTTTGCTTCCTACTCAGTGGGTGGATGCAATAAACAAATATTTCCACTACTGCATAGTTCCTCATGCTCATGTAAAGAGCGTGTTTGAGAATTCGGAGTTGAAAATCCCCATTGAAGTTATACAACAGGGGTTTACCAGGTATAAGAGAAAAGAAAGGAAAGCTCTTGAAGCTAAGACATTCAATATTGGCTTTCTAGGAGTTCCGGTAGAGAGAAAGAACCTGTTTAAGCTATTTCAAGCTTGTGTTCATCTCCTTGCAGATATACCTGAATTAAGGCTTAGGGTTCATGTTCCTGATTATTACGGACATATGAAGGCGGAATATCTGGGGCTTGTAAAAATGTCTCCGTTTGTAGATTGGACTGAGGGGCATCTGATTGAAAATGAAATCGCAGATTGGTACAGCGAGCTTTCGTGCTATGTGTTCCCTTCGAGTGGTGAGGGGTGGTCCTTTACTCCGCGGGAAAGTCTTTATCTTGGAGTCCCGACAATATTGTCAGATATTCCAGTTCACAAGGAGCTTGTAGAATCCGGGTACTGCAAAGCTATACCCGTAAGCGGCAAAGAAGAAGCTGATTTCAATGGAATTATCTCGGGTGTATGGGACAAAGTTAGTGTAGCGGATATAGAAAATTCGATACGTGAGCTCTACCTGAATTATGGGAGTTATTACATCAAGGCTCTCCAGGGAAGCCAATGGATTGAGGATAAATGGACAAACGAAGGCTCGCAGCAGAAGCTCCTCGATTTTCTTGTAACATTGTAAGAATTGTTATTACATAAAGATTGTAGCCAGTATCTTGTTTTCTTTGAGGCTTTGTGTTAATTTAAAATTATCAATATATCTATGCATGAGCGGAGGGAGATATGAGCGATAAGAAAATTCCAGAGAATGTTAACTCAGATAGACGTGAGTTTTTAGAAAAAGTAACCAAAGGTGCTTTTGTCATCCCCACAGTTGTTTCTGTGATGATGTTGAATCAGAAGCTTAATCTTACAACAGCCAACGCGCAGAGCGGTAATCTGGTTCTAACACCGTAATTTCTCTGATGACGCTGAATAAGAAGTTTAGCCTTATAACAGCCAATGCACAGAGTGGTAATATGACAATTCAGTTTTAATGTTATTACAATATAAATATTTTTTGCTGGTAGTATTTGACTTGTAGTTATATGAAATTAGAAGTCATGCGATTACGTGTGGTCTATATATACTGTACGACTGATTCACTAGTTTTACTAATACCATTTTTGTAGCTGCTATTCCGTATTTTTTGACTATATTTCATCTGTCTATCACAATTTCACATTTCTGGTTCCCTTATAGTGGTCAAGAGGGCTTGTATATTTAAAATTCTCAAGAGTATCTATTGTTGTGAAAGAGTACTTATAACCGATGAATATTTAAGATATTCTTGTGATAGTCTAGTATTAAAGCGAGACTCGGAAATTGGTAGAATTAAATAAAACAAAATCTACATTTACTAATTCCAAACACGAGTATAAACCAGAGTACGAACAAGAGTTATTATTAAGTGCGTGCCTACTGAAAGGCGAAGCCGCCATTGATGCATATCTACAATGGAAATCCACGGTTGATTTAGATAGTGTTGATCCAGGTTCATACCGTCTCTTTCCCCTCCTATACGTCAACTTGAAATCACAAGGACTGGAAGACCCAATGATGAATATCTTTAAGTGGGTCTACACCAAAACCAATGAAAATAACGAAATACTGCTCCGCAATCTTTCTTCACTGCTTGATGAATTCAAAGAACGCGACATAGAGGTCATTTTATTGAAAGGTGCCGGCCTGATTCTCTCCAGCTACCAGGATTATGGGCTTCGCCCGATGATGGATGCCGACCTACTGGTTCCGACTGCGAAAACCAGAGATGCAATCAAACTAATTACTGAGCTCGGGTGGGTTTCGTCCATAACACCGCTTAAGGGGTTTAAGGAGATGGGGCTTTTATCGCGCCTTGGCTGGACACCCGCGGATAGAAAGCTCGAGGACTTCACAGACGAGTACTTTTATGTGAGGCACGGTCAGGACTTTACGAAGCCTGAGCAGTTCACTATAGATCTGCACTGGCACGTCCTCCACGGTTTTAATGAGCCCGACGCTGATGTGGATTTTTGGCAACACGCTCGAAAAATAAGTGCTAAAGGCGTCCACACACGTGTGTTCAACCCAGCTGATATGCTCCTTCACATCTGCTCACATGGAGCAAGGTGGGATGCTATTGCCCCTATACGCTGGGTTGCAGATGCGGTCTGGGTGGTCAATGGTGCAGACGGAGAAATTGACTGGAGTAGGTTTACAGAAGTATGCGCTAGCCACGGAAAGGTGCTGCAGGCAAGAGAGGCTTTACGCTATCTGAATAAGTATTTGGAGTACAAAGTACCTGAATCTGTACTCGAAAATTTAGACGCATTACCCATAACGAAAGTTCAAGATTTAGAATACTCGATAAGAATGCGTCCACCTGGGATACTCGATGGTTTTTATGAGCTCGGGTTTCTCTACAGTAATTATTCAAACATAACTCGGGGCAAAAATCTTGTTCAGAGAATCGCTGGATACCCCCGTTTCCTTCAGCATGTCTTCGGCATGGAAAAATTCCAGCACCTGGTTTTGTATGTAGTCTTCGAGTTTGTACGCCGGTGTTTTCAGCTTCCGTGTTCAGTAATCAGGGGTGTCAAGAAAAAGCTTGCGAATGGGTAGGACTGTCACCTGATTGAGAAGGGGATAAATTGTAGCTTAACTGTGCTTTAATTTATCAAATACCAAGGAATTACTGTGCTCAATTTGTAAAATCGACAAGTCAATTGTACGAATCAGGATTCAAAGTGTATCAACTATCCCTAACAACCGTTATAAAGGGAAGGACAGGGGGTTACCTTTATTCAATCTCCAACGCCTTACCTTTGGTTTCGGGTAGTGTTAAAACAACTACTGCCGCAGCAACAGCAAAGACTGACACTGTCGTTAATCCAGTTGCAAATCCATACTTTCCTACTAGAAAGCCTATAAGAGGTGGTGCTATAGCCGATACGCCTCGGCCTACATTGTAGCAGAAGCCCTGAGCTGTTCCCCTGGCTCTAGTTGGGAATATCTCAGAGAATATTGAGCCGAAGCCGGAATAAAACCCTGTACCGAAAAATCCGATAAAAGGTCCGAGAATAAGTACTTCACGAAGTGTTGTAGCTTGGCCGAAAAACCAGACGAGTACGGCCATAATCAGAAGATAAGCTATAAAGACAGGCTTTCTACCCAATCGGTCACTTATGAAACCAAATGTTAAACAACCTATAAAGGCACCTAGATTAATAGGAATAATCCAGATAAAACCTTTGGTATCCAAACCTACTCCCTTTTCACTAACAAGAAATTGTGGAATCCAGAAATAAAGACCCCAATACGCTATCATGCAAAGACTTGTAAGGACAGTTGCAGTAATTGTGTACCTTAATAAGTCGGGTTTAAATATCTGAGTTAGTGTAAAGCGCTGTCCTTTCTCACTCAATTTCCCTTCATTTCTAAGCTGCTTGGTCTTTGTCCAAACTTCAGGTTCATCCAGATGTCTTCTTATATAGAAAACCCAAAAGGCTGGCAATACGCCTACAAGAAAAAGGAGTCTCCACCCTAGGTCAAGTCCGTCAAGCGTAATTCCAATAAGAGGAATCGTATAGCTGACACCTTCTTTGAAATGTGGGATAATCAGAGTAGCCAGAATAGCCGCTATGATATAACCTATTCCCCAGCCGCTCTGTACCATGCCAATTACCTTGCCTCTATGCTCTTTTGGCCATTTCTCGGCAACCAGCACCTCACCAGATGCCCATTCCCCACCCACTCCTAGACCAAGAAAGATTCTGCAAATAAGTAAGTAGGTTACACTCGGAGCGAAGGCGCTTAATCCGGAAAATGCAGAAAAAAGTAGTATGCTGTATGTAAGTGCTCTAACTCTTCCTAGGTAATCAGATAAAATGCCAAAGGCGGCACCACCAAAGGCTGATGAAAAAAGTGTTACGGAGAAGAGGGCGCCAACCCATGCTTCAGAGAGATTAAATACTTGTCCTATTGATCCCACTGCAAAAGCAAATAGTAGTAAGTCCATGGCATCGAGTGTCCATCCAAGGAAAGCTGCATAAAAGGCCTTCCATTGATCGGAATTTATCTCATGAACCCAGCCGAATACTCCTTGCTTAGAAACACTATTATTTGCATTAGCATTGCTCATCAGTTGATCTCCTAAAACCTGCAAATTTAATATACCAGTAAAATCAAATAAAGCTTTCTCTAAAATCGGATCTTAATTATTGGTTCTATTTATCTAAGAAACTATGAATTGTTTTATTGAATTTCTCTGGGTTTTCCACAAATGGGAAGTGGTTGCCGCCTTGTTCTTTCGGGAAGATCTCTAAACGTGAATTAGGTATCTGCTCATGCATCCATTGGTGAGATTGCCATGGATGTAAACTACCTTTGTCTGTAATTACAAGGGTTGGGATATTGATTTTCTTTATAACATCTCGAAAATCCTGGCAAATATTATTGAAGTATAGTTGTGCGGCTGCTTCTCCGTCAATACTCATACAACTTATAAGAAACTCCTTCTGCACTTTGGAGACGCTCTTTGTAGTCATCATATCAATAATTTTGTTATTTGTTCTACTGGGGTTATCACTTAAGAAATCATTTGTAATTTGATGCAGGGTTGAAGCTTCATAAATAGCACCGTAATTCTTTCTTTCTTCTTCTGTCCATATGGGATTGATTAGTAAACATGGAGGCTCGTCAACAATAACTAATTTTGATATCTTCCCAGTGCCAAAAAGATCAATGTAGTTATATACTATCGAAGCTCCTAAAGAGTGAGCAATTACTATCGCTTGATCGAGCTTTAGATGAGCAAACAAATCATCCAGATCTTTAGCGAGTCTTGATGCCCTATATCCATAATCGACCTTTTCCGATTCCCGGGTTCTCTTTTGTCTAATGAGATAACTTTGTATTTTTTACTAAATTCTTCTATTTGATATCTAAATAGGTCTGCAGAAAAACCTGCACCAGGCAGCATTATTATTGTTTTTCCTACTCCTGTTTGTAAATAGTGCAGTATTGCGTTGTCGTTAGTTGAGAAGAAGTGAGAAGCAATAGAATTCATGCCTATAATTTATACCCTAGGTTGAATTAAGTATAGACTCTATAGGAAGAATAAGAAAAGACCCCATAGATTTGAATACAACCTATAGGGTCTAGTGAAATTTTTATTCTTGTGTTGCTGTGCTAATTCTATAAATACTATAATTACCAGTTTTTGCCGTAGAGCTTTTCTGCGTTATTCCAGAATATATCTTCTTTTAACTGCTCTGAAATATCAGCGCCTTCAATTTTCCAATACTCAGAGGCAAAATCGCTCCAAGGGATGTCGGAGCCGAATAGAAATCGGTCTCCACCGATGCCTCTTTCTTCAATTTCTTTTAGCAGCCAGGATGATCCAAAACCAACAGCCCAAGATGAATCGGTATAAACCTGATAACCCTCTTCAACAAGATCAAAGAATCTTGGCACAAACTTGATATGGCCGCTTACCCCACCGCCCATGTGTACAACATGGATTTTGACGTCTTTTCCGTACTCTTTAATTAGAGCAAGGGCATTGTCTATATCTGATCCGCCGCCCGGGCTTGTATGAATGTGAAGCGGCATATCATTTTCAGCCGCAGCACCCAAGATCATTTTCCATAGCTCTGCAGATTCTTCATCCCACTGAGATGGGTCAAAGGTGCCGCCAAGAAGACAAGTTGTTTTAAGACCGACTAGACCACTTTCGCCAATTAATTTAAGCGCTTCAGTTGTTCGTTCTTTGTCTTTAGGTAGCGCTGAAACCCATATTAATCCAAACAAGCGATCTGAGGATTGCACGCTATCACCCACAAGTGGGTTCAGTGTGAATGGTTGCGCAGAATCAGGATATCCGTAATTCGCTATTACGAGCGCTCTGTCTACACCATTCTCATCCATTCCCTTTATGTAATCTTCGGTATTGTCATAATCTGTAGTAGGTTTCACCGCTTCAGGCAGTCCGTAGTAAGCAAAACCGGGAACTGGTCCAATATGGCTGTGATTATCAAATACTTTCTTTCTTTTTACGACACTCATAGCAAATCCTCCTGTAATTCATTAATTTTAGTACGCTTCTAATTTTCAATTCTTTAATGCGAACTCATTTTCTCGCCAACTCGCTTACGCATCTTTGTCTCAATAGACACAGGCGTTTCCCCTTTCTCTAGTCTGCCTTTTACTTCTTTGAAGTCCTCTCCATAATCTGCTTTCTTGTTGCTAGTTGCTCTTTCCATTTCTTTTGCTAAAGATTTTGGATCCTCTAAGTCTGAATTTGCAACAGTCTTTGTAGTGGTTAAGGCCTCTTGGATATTTTGGGAAATAGAAACTTGCGATAGGATTCTTTCTAGGTTGTTGTTCTTACATTTGGGGCAAGTTGGAGTGCTATTTGAAGCTTCTGAAAAACTTAAGAAGAGTATGCTTACTTCATTGTTGCATTCTGAACAATAGTATTCATAGATAGGCATTGATTTTTCCTAAAGTTTATATTTTATATATTTTAGGAAATATTGAGAGCTAAGTCAACCATTATATTTTTAATCCATAAAAAATATTCCTGAAGATTTTTGAAACTTAATTTCGATGTTAAAAAATGCTTGACTTGATTTCCTAAAGTTGATAGAGTGTTTAGTATAGTAAACGTCGAAGTTGGTTGATGTTGATGTAATCGTTTGTAGGTAATCGGAAGAATCTTTGGAAAAAATTTTATTTAAAATAGCAGAAAGTGAAGACGAGCTTGAAGAATATTTTCATTTACGCAGCGAAATTTTTGTTGAAGAGCAAAAGATCTTCACAGAAACAGATATTGATGAATATGATACTAATCCAATTCATGAGGCCATACATATAATTGCTATTAAGGAATCAGACGGCACTATGGTTGGCGGGGTTAGGTGCTATAAAAAAGAAGGAAATACCTGGTTTGGTGGAAGACTCAGTGCTTCTAAAGATTACCGCACTGGCAAGGTTGGGGCGGGTCTCGTTAAATTCGCAGTTGAGACGATTAAATCAACCGATTGTGAAACATTTCTTGCATATGTACAGCCAAGAAATGTGAGGTTTTTTATGAGGTTAGGTTGGACTAAAATTGGTGAACTTGAGATATATCAAGAACAGCCGCATCAGTTGATGAAAGCTAATTTAGAATCTGATTGAATGAATTAAGGAAAACCATGCGGGAATTGATTGAAAGTTTAAAATCATCCGAAAGTTTAATTCAAAAAAAAGCTATCAGCGATATTTGGAAATATCTCCCTACAACTTCCGAAATAAATGGAGAGGAAGTTCTGCTCGGTGATGACACAGCAGCTATCAAGTCTGATGATCACTATTTACTAATCGCAGGAGAGGGTGTTTACCATCCCTTATTAAAATCTAATCCATATCTAGCAGGACGAACATCGGTTCTTACAAATGTAAATGATATTTATTCTATGGGCGGAAGACCTATTGCTCTAATTGATGTTCTGTCTTCCTCCAATAATAGTGAAACCAAAGAAGTCTTAAGAGGTATTTGTGATAATGCTAATCGGTATAAGGTCCCTGTGGTTGGGGGACATATATCTCAAGATGCCGATTGTTCATCACTGTCTGTTTTTATACTAGGCAAGGCCAAGAGCCTTCTATCAAGTTTTAACGCAAGAGAGGGTGATGATCTGGTTTTTGTTTGCAATTCAAAAGGCAAATTCGTATCAGGTTTTAACTTCTGGGATTCCTCAAGCATGCTTAAAGATGACGAGGCGCTGAGTGATCTTGAGCTGATTGCTCAAATTGCCGAAGAAGGACTTGCAGACAGCGCAAAGGATGTGAGCATGGCAGGGCTAATAGGCTCAACCTTAATGCTTCTTGAGAGTTCTCAGAAAGGTGCTTTGCTCAATATAGACTCGATTCCTAAACCTTGTGAAGTGCCGCTTAAGGACTGGCTGCTTACTTTCCCGAGTTATGGATTCATTTTTTCCCTTAGACCCGAAAATACAAATAAAGTTAAAGAGAAGTTTAAGAAGAAAGCCCTTTCTTGCGAGAATATAGGAAGAGTTACTTCTGATATGAAAGTCACTTTTGTTAATAAAGAAAGCGAAAAAGAACTGTTTTGGGATCTCAATACTGAATCACTTATAGGCGTAGGAAATTCTACTCATAGTCAGGTGCAACATGGATAATGAAAAAACTCATATAGAACATATTGTCTCAAAACTGGGAGAGAAGATTAAGTATCTTCGCACAGAGAAGAGCTTATCCTTAAAAGATCTTTCAGAACGCTCTGGGATCTCGGCTGCTGCAATTCACAAGATTGAGTCAAACGGGATTATTCCCACAATCACTACAATGATGAAAATAGCTGATTCCTTGGGAAAAGACGTTAACTATTTCATTGAACAAGCTAAAGAAGATAAAGATGTTGTGTTTGTTTCCGCTAAAGAGCGAGAGCCTATCTTAACTTTTAAAAAAGGTCTCGACCTTAGCGGTATTTCAGCAAAGAAATACGGTGATTTTATTATGACAGCTGCATATGCAGTGTTAGAGGTTGGTGCCTCAAGCGGCAAAAAGCCCATGAAGCATAAGGGAGAAGAGTTAGTTTATTGTCTCCAGGGCAAAGTGGAGTTTCATATGAAAGGCGAAACTTATCTTCTAGGGCCTGGCGACAGCCTAAACTTCAGAACGCAAATAGATCATAAATGGAAAAATGTTGGAGATAAGAAAGCAAAATTAATATGGGTGCTAGCGGTTCCACCATCATAGGGATGAGTCAAGAAATTGATTGAGAATAAATATATAGCGCAGCAAATAAATGAAGCTAACAAATTAGCTGTTGAACGTCTAATGTCTGTTGAGCCTGTTCTAACTGATATAGACACAGCGCTAAATGTTATACCTGGTATGACTCCTCACACGATTTTACATGCCGGCCCTCCAATCACATGGAATAGAATGTGCGATCCTATGAAAAGGGCAGTTAGAGGAGCCCTTATTCTAGAAGGATTGGCCAAGGATGACAAATCAGCCGAAAAATTAATGAAATCAAAGAAAATTACACTCTCACCAAATCATGCCCATGGCTCAGTAGGGCCTATGACCGGGATAATTTCCGCTTCCATGCCTGTGCTTGTTACCAAGGATTTAACATATGGAAATACTTCTTATTCCACTTTTAACGAGGGAGGCGGCAAGGTTTTATGGTTTGGCTCAGTAGAAAAAGAGACGATCACTAGACTGCTTTATATGAGAGATGAATTCGCTCCTATAATGAAACGAGTTATTAAAAAAATGGGTGGATTAGCAATTTGGAGTGTTCTAGCTCAAGGAATTCAAATGGGAGACGAATGCCACAACCGGCACGCTGCATCTACGAACATCTTCTTAAAAAGTATTATAGAACCTCTCTTTTCATTAAGTATATCAAAAGAAAAGGCCTTTAGGGTATATAGATTCATAGCGGGAAATAGTCATTTCTTCCTAAATTTCTCCATGACTGCTTGCAAGCTGGCAATGGTTGCGGCGGGCAATATCGAAAACTCTACCATCGTAACCGCCATGTCTAGAAACGGCACAGACTTTGGAATAAAAGTTAGCGGACTTGGTGATGAGTGGTTTGTAGCACCTTCACCTCTGCTTTTAGATGCTCTTTATAACCCTGGTTACGGCTTAGAGGATGGGGCACCTGATATAGGTGACAGCTCTATAATAGAAACAATGGGTCTTGGCGGTTTTGCAATTGCTGCCGCTCCTTCTATGGCATCGTTTGCTGGAGGAGGGTTTCAAGACTCGGTCAAAATTTTTAAACAAATGGGACAAATCACAACAACTAAAAATCCTAAGTTCGGGATTCCATGTTTAGATTTTGAAGGGACCCCTACTGGGATTGATATACGTAAAGTTGTAGAAACAGAAATTTTGCCGAGCATCAATAGCGCAGTTGTGCATAAGAGCTCGGGTGCAGGGCAAATTGGCGCAGGCATAGTGCATGCTCCATATGAATGTTTTTCAAAAGCAATTATAGCATTTGGAAAAAGATATCAGATTGCGGCTTAGGATAGGAAATTAGAAATTATGGCAATAGTTAATACAATTAGAAAAAATCATTATCAAGACTCAATGAAGCTTATGCAGATAAGCAAAAAATTGGGTGCGCTTGATGGTGTTAAGCAAGCCGCTGCAATTATGGCAACCGAAGCTAACTTGCTCATGCTAAAAGAAGCAGGACTCATAGATAAGCTTCCGGAATCTGCTGGAGCTAATGATCTTATAATAGCTGTAGAAGCAAAGTCACAGGAAGTAGGTGATGAAGCTATTGCACAATTGGAAACACTTCTTGCACCAGCCGATGTAGGCAATACTTCAAATATCATTTATAAAAGTCTGGATACAGCATCAAACTCATTGCCCGGAGCTAATATTGCTGTAATCTCCGTCCCTGGTGAATACGCCAAGCTTGAAGTTGCAAAAGCGATTGCAAAAGGGTTGCACACATTTTTATTCAGCGACAATCTATCCATTGAAGAAGAAATAGAAGTAAAAGAGAGAGCAAGAGAAAAGGGGTTATTAGTTATGGGCCCTGGTTGCGGTACCTCAATAATAAACGGTGTAGGACTTGGGTTCGCAAACATTATTAACGAGGGACCAATTGGAGTGATTGCTGCTGCCGGAACAGGGCTTCAGGAAGTTACCTGTCTTATAAACAATATGGGCTCGGGCATTACCCACGGCATAGGCGTCGGCGGCAGGGATCTGTCTCAAGAGGTCGGCGGTATTACAACTTTAGAGTCAATAAAAATACTCGATAAAGATAATAGCACTGAAGTGCTTCTAATAGTCTCTAAACCACCTTCAAAAGAAGTAGCGGAAAAAGTTATTGAAGCAGTCAGGGAAACCGGTAAACCCTCTGTGATATGTTTTATGGGAAGCGATCTTAAGAGTAATGATCCTAATATCTATTTTGCTTCAACACTTGACGATGCGGCAATACACGCAGTACAGTTTGCTCAGAATAGCAGTAAAAAACCAAAAATTAGTAGCCCTAAAAATTGGAAGAAACAAGCACAACAAGCCATTAAATCTCTAAACTCCAAGCAAAAATATATTAGAGGCCTTTATTCTGGAGGGACTCTTTGTTATGAGGCGCAGCACTTGCTTGAACCTATACTAGGAAAGATTTCTTCAAATGCTCCATTTAATAAAGAATATAAACTCAAAGACTCAAACAAAAGTGAAAAGAATTCATTAATAGATCTTGGTGAAGAGGAGTTTACGATAGGTCGTCCACATCCTATGATAGATGCAAATTTAAGAAGTGAAAGACTTTTGTCTGAAGCCTCGAAGTCAGATGTCGCAGTAATTCTATTAGATGTAGTCTTGGGTTATGTGGCAAGCCCTGATCCTGCGGGCGATCTTCTGCCGGCAATAAAGCACGCAAAGCAGTTGGCAAAGAAAAAGGGGCGTAATGTTGTATTTGTAGCTCATGTTTGCGGCACAAATAATGATCCACAGGGTCTCCTTGATCAGGAGAACAAATTGAGGGAAGAAGGGGTTCTGGTTTTTCCAACAAATGCTCAAGCCTCTAGAGTGGCCGGAATTGTTACGGCCAGAGGAGATACATAGAAATGAAGAGAAAAAACAATTTGAAAAAAACAGCAGTTATTGCTTTTGGTGGAAATGCCCTTATGGGTGAAGATGGTAACAGCACCTATGCTGAGCAAATGGTAAAGACAGACTTAATGTGTAAGAAACTGCTTAGTCTTTTTAATATGGGTTATAGAATACTGATAACTCATGGAAATGGTCCTCAGGTTGGTAATTTTTTAATGCAGCAGGAGAGCTCAGCTGAAAATATCCCACCTATGCCACTTGATGCTTGCAGCGCAATGACTCAGGGGCAAATAGGTTATATGATTGAGCAGCGCCTTAGAAATATTTTTACTGTAAATAATATTAAAAAGCCTATTATTGTTTTTTTAACGCAAGTTGTAGTCTCAAAAGATGATCCTGCATTTAACGATCCTACTAAATTTATTGGCCCATTCTTCAACAAAGAAGACAGCGAGAAACTCAGTAAAGATGAAGGGTGGTTAATGAGAGAGGACTCCGGGAGAGGGTTTAGAAGGATTGTGGCTTCACCAAAGCCGGTCGATATCATTGAGAAAGAAGAAATTGCCGATATGGCTGATAGGGATTTTGTCGTAATCGCATGCGGTGGAGGGGGCATACCGGTCGTAAGAGATGAAGCCGGCTGTCTTAAAGGGGTGCCCGCTGTTATTGATAAAGATTTTGCAGCTGAGAAGATAGGCAATTATATAGGGGCTGAGCTTTTACTGCTCATAACACCCGTTGACCGAGTTGCAATCAACTTTGGAACTCCAGAGCAAGAAAGCATATCTAAAATGAGTCTTCAGGAAGCAGAGCAGTATTATCTAGATGGACATTTCCCACCTGGAAGTATGGGGCCAAAAATTCAAGCCGCAATACAGTTTTTACGTTCAGGTGGAAAAAAAGCAATAATTACATCATTGGATTGCATAGAGGCCGCAATAAAAGGGGAGGCCGGAACACAAATAATTCATTGTCATTGAGAATTTTGCTTCAAATAAAATAATTGAATAAAGCCGCTATTTGTTTTATTCTGGGATTGATGGGTTTTAAAGATGGATAAAGATAGAAAGCCAAAGAATTTACAAAAGCTAAAGAGTTCCTGTTGTCGTACGGCAGGTTCAAAAATAAATAACTTAGGGAGGTACGTATCATGGCAGTAGATATGGTTAAAACTGATAAGCCGGAGAATGGAAAGGCGTTAGTGAATCATGAGGAAAAGCTTTTCCCGGATCACATGGCTAGAGAGGGTGAACAGGCCTTATTCCTTATTCACTCAGTTCCTTATGAAGGTTCAGTAGCTGGAATCAATATGCTTACAGCAATCAGAACAAAGAGAAAGGGCTATGATACCAAAGTTCTTTTCTATGGTCCTGCATCAGGCATACCTGTGTTAAGAGGTTGGCCAAACATAGGAGAGGATGGTTATGGTGCGGGTATTCAGCTATATCCTAACCTCGTTAACAAGATGATGAGCGAAGGTATTACTGTTTATGCCTGCCGTTTCTCAGCAGCAGCTCTTCTTGGTATGAATGAAGCTAATTTTATGGAAGGAGTAATTCCAATTCATCCAACCGATATCTTGGACATAGTGATTGAGCATCATAGAGCTGGTGCAATGATGTTTAGCACATGGACTATGTAATTTAGTCTTAGCATATTTAGATTTGGAATAGTTAAAGGTGCAACACAATTGTGCCGGTAACATTTAATCGTTGCCGGCTTGTGTTTCTTTAACAAAATAAATAGCCAGGGGGCACATAGATGGATTCAACGACCCTTAAAGTAGAGTTGCAAAGTCTAGGACTTAGGATTCCGAATACCAAAGGTATAAGGAGCGGTGGTGCAGGACCGACTGGTGGTATACACTTGAAAATCCTGCCCGATGGGGAAGCGAATATCCCTGTTGTTGGTGATTTTGTTAAATCATCTCCTTATTATCTGGATGAAATTAATGGTGAATACTGGATATTCAAGGACGATATTGCCTTGGTTCAGGTAGAGCCGATGGGTAACGCCAAGTTTGCAGAACATAATACCTCTGTAGGTGTATCCATGCAAAAGATTGGCATCCTTCACTGCCCAACAACTTTTGCAACAACTTTACTTCAAACTTGTGATTTCTGGCGAGACGAGCGGAGATGTCAATTCTGTGGAATTGAGATGACTCTCAAGGATAGAAGCACCGTTGGATTTAAAAATGCTAGGAGCCTAGTTGAGACTATCAAGCTTGCAAGAGACCTTGATGGAATCTCAAACATTGTTTTTACCTCTGGAGTTGCGCCTGATGAAGAGAAAGCTCTTCAGAAGTACGCAGAAATTTGCTCTGAGGTAAAAAAAGGAACCGGGCTTCCAATACAGTTGCAGATAATTCCGCCTGAAGACTTCTCATGGTTTCAAAGATTAAAGGATTCTGGAGTAGATGCAGTAGGTATCCATATTGAGACCTTTGACCCTGAAGTGTTTGCACGTGTAACGCCAGGGAAGGCAAAGATTGGCTTTGATAGATATGTCGAATCATGGAAAGAAGCCGTGGGAGTTTTCGGGAGATGGCAAGTTAGTACATATGTTCTGGTTGGCATGGGCGAAGACCTGCAAACAGTAATAGATGGGGCTGCGCTGTGCGCTGAGATTGGTGTATATCCTTTTATCGTGCCTTTTAGACCTGTTGCGGGGACTCCAATGGAACATGTAAGACCACCAAGTCCTGAAACAATGGAATATGTTTACAGAGAAGCTGCTAAAGTTATGGCCCAATATGACGACGCTGCAAAAAGCAGTATAGCGGGTTGTGTTAGCTGTGGGGAATGTTCGGCACTTCCTGATTTTGAGAAAAAAGCTAAAGAAGGAAATGTGCAGTTTAAGAAATTTATTAAGCCCATAAAGTTAAGTTGATTTAGTTTGCATTGAGAAGTGATGTCGAAGATTGATAACGAACTCTAATAGAAAAGGTGGATTTAAATGGCTCAAGAAAATTTAAGAATCATAGTTATAGGTGGCGGAGCAGGTGGTATTTCAGCTGCTTCTACATCAAAAGGGCTTTTACCAAATGCTTCAATTACGCTTTTTACTGAATTTGAAGATGTAGCTTACAGTCCATGTGGAATTCCCTTTGTTTTAGGAAAGGAGATAGCCAATTTTGATAATCTCTTTCTGCAAACTGCCGAGCATTACGCCAAGATTGGTATAGATCTTAGGCTTCAAACCAAAGTGACAGGGATTAACGTTGAAGACCGCACTGTGAGTGTTGGTGATGATAAATTTGAATGGGACCGCTTAGTCATTGCTACTGGTTTTGAATACGATGAGCCTGAAATACCGGGAATTGATCTTGAGAATATATGGTATGTGAAAAATATTAGACGTGCTATGGAATATGATAAAGCGCTTGAGACCATGAAAAAGGCTGTTGTTGTTAGTGCTACACCGCTTGGAATAGAAATGGCCGGAAACCTTGCACATAGGGGGCTTGAGAGTCATTTGATCGATGAGGGCGGGTGGCTAATGTCAGATATCGCTGACCCTGATATTATGGAGCCTGTAAAAGAATCACTTGAAGAAATGGGTGCTCAGATGCACTTTGGTACTAAAGTGCTCGAATTTAAGGGTGCTAATGGAAAAGTAACGAGTGTAGTTACATCAGAGGGTGAGATTGAATGTGATGTGGTTGTAATTGCCGCACATAAAAAACCTAACAATAGTATATCCAAAGAAGCAGGAATAGAACTTGGCGCTACTGGCGGGATTATGGTGGATGACCATATGCGCACATCTGTAAAAGATGTGTTTGCAGCCGGTGACTGTGCCGAGGTTGTTCATGGGGTTACAGATATTCCTATCCAGGGTCTTTCAGGAAGCCATGCCTATTCCCAAGGCCGTATTGCAGGATCAAATGCAGCTGGGAATGACCGAGCCTATGACCCAGTATTCATCCCTTGGGGAATGATGGGAGGTAAGGTGCAAATTGGTGGTGTATCACTTGGAGAGACACTTCACAAAGCGCTTGGAATACCACACGTAGTTGCTTTTTCTTTTGGGATATCGAGGGCTAGATACTATCCTGGAGTAATGAGGATAATGGTGAAGTTAATTGCGGAACCTGGAACAGGAAAAGTATTAGGTGCTCAGATGTCAGGCGGAGAGGGTATTAAGGAAAGAGCCGATTTCCTAGCGTTTGTAATTAAAAGAGGTGTGACCCTTAATGAGCTCGCGTGGATGGAGAATGTATATTCACCTCCTATTGGCGCTCTTATGGAGCCTATAGCTCTAGCTGCACAGGCCGGGCTTAGGGAAATGGCAAAATAAATTTTTTGGAGATAAGTGATGGCTTTTGGACATTGGTTAAGAAAGAATGCTGAAAAACATCTTCAGGAAGCGGCCGCTGACGACCTGATTGCCCGCTATCCTGAGAGTTGTGAGAAGCCGTATAGGGAAACGGGGCTGGACCATTTCTTTTGGAGGAATATATTCGTGCCCGTATATCTCATGATACCGTGGAGTATTCGTAAGAAGATCATACTAGCCAGTTCATACCCCGGCGGAAAACGTCCACATTGGAAAAAATATAACTAGTTGGTAGTAGATAGATTTACATTGAAATTTTTTTGTAATACACATTAAAAATATATATGGAACATATAAATTTTAATCAAATAGAGGCAGAGTTAATAGGTTATAAAGTGTTCGAACTACTTAAAAACAACTCCAATATCTTAAAGAGCCACAGTGTGTTTGATCATGCTATATATATGCATGACGGTGGGGATGGTTTTATCAAAATAATAAAGGACAAAGAATTTGTAAGTCCGACATCAATTGTTATTAGCGGTATGGATAATATTTCTTTTAAGTCGGTGGAAATGCAAGACGGAACTCAGATGGAGTTCCTGAAAGATAAGATAACTTCGAAAGACGGAAGCTTCTCTTTTTCTTTCGGAAATGCCCTCACTTGGCAGTTGCCAGAGTTGCCAAAACAAACTGAAATAATAAGTGTTGAAGAGATAAACTTAAACCTAAGAATTTTCAAAGACATTATATATACAAGTCCCTCAAGAGAAGGCTTGGTGCCGCTACTTGAAAATGTAGACAAATTTGGACCGATGGAAGTTTTTGTTAAAGATCAAAAGCCAAGTATGTCAGAAAAGGCAAGACCTTATATTGACTCACTTATGTGGGGGATCATGAGCGGGGATATTCAAACTATAAAGAAAAGTGCGGGTTCCATTTTAGGTCTGGGACCGGGACTTACTCCCTCATGTGATGACTTCATAGCAGGCTTAATCCTAACTTTAAAAACTGCAAGTACCTCACTTTGTAGGGATGAACCGGAAGCTATTTCCTTCTTTGACAAAATGTCTGAAGAACTAGCTGTATTGGCAAAGGAAAAAACAACAATCTACAGCTCCTGGTTTATAAGTGAATCTGCAACAGGGGAGGGACCTAAGGCTGCTCTTGAATTAATTTTTTCTATTATCTCAAGCCGCCCAGAAAAGGTTGCGGAATTATCTAGAAAATTGATTGCAGTTGGCGCCACATCAGGCGCAGATATAGCAATTGGAATTTACTACGGCATAAGATTTTTAACTTCAAGACTAGAATTAAAGGACTTATATGAATTTGAATAAAATTGCACTTTTAACATATTCTACAAAACCAAGGGGAGGTGTGGCACACACTCTTTCTCTTGCGGAAAGCCTGTCTGAACTAGGACAGTCGGTCCATGTATATGCACTTGGTACAGGCAAAGAATTTTTTAGAGATGTAGAAGTTCCGCATACTCTGATACCTTGCCCGGAAATTGAATATGCTAACATGGATGAAAAAATAAAAAGTTATATAAAGATTTATACAGATTATCTAAAATCGGTAGTCGATGATTATGATATTTTTCATGCCGAAGACTGTATATCGGCAAATGCTCTATTAAATTTAAGAAATTCGGGACTGATTAATCATTACGTTCGAACAATTCATCATATTGATGAATTTACATCCGAGTGTCTTATAGAATGTCAGTTAAAAAGCATAGTCGAGCCTGACTATGTTATAGCAGTTAGCAAATTTTGGGATAAAGAATTGAGAGAGACCTATTCTCTAAATCCAGTAGTTATAAATAACGGGGTTTCTACATCAAACTATACGAAAATCACGGAGACTAAAGAAGAGTCAAAGGGCAAATTCAACGTAGCTGGGGCCAAGGTGCTATTAAGTATAGGGGGCATAGAACCCCGGAAAAATACTATTACCACACTTAAAGCTTATCAAATAGCAAAGTCTCAATTAGAAGAGAAGGGGCAGAAACTAGTTTGGTTGATTGGGGGCGGGGAAACGCTATTTGATTATAGAGACTATAGGGATCAATTCTTCTTGGAGGCACAAGAGCTAGGACTTAAACTGGATGAAGATATTTTTGTTCTTGGAAGCGTCTCAGAAGATAAAATGTCCTCGCTTTATAACGCAGCAGATGTCTTCGCATTTCCTTCTATTAAAGAAGGGTGGGGACTTGTCGTATTGGAGGCTATGGCGGCAAGTGTTCCAGTAATAGCCTCTGGTATTGAGCCTATGACGGAGTATCTAATTGATGAAGAGAACGCTCTTCTAATTTCTCCAATGGATTACCAAGATCTCGCACAACAAATTAGTTTATTAATCGGCAATCCAGATCTGCAAGCGCACTTTATTAAGAAGGGTCTTAGTACTGCCAGGATGTATAGTTGGGAGAACGCTGCCCGAAAACATTTAGATTTTTATAATGAAATATTAAATCGAGGTTCTAACCTCAGAGCAGTGGGTAATGATTGAAGCAAAAGCAGAGTGGAAAAAGAATTTACAGATACGTGTAGATGTAAGGCAGTTTGAAGTTGATGCGGATGAGCCGCCTCAGTATCATGGAGACGACACTGGTATGATGCCGACAGAGCTATTCATCTCATCTTTGGCGTCATGTTTTTGCATGTCACTAGTGTTTGTAGCCAAAAAAAAGAGAATGCAAATCGCGGATATGAGGGTGGATGTAAGCGCAGAAGCGGATACAAAAAATTTTAGATACTCAAAATTAATAGTAAAAGTTATTAGCTCTGCTGACGATAGCGCATTAGAAGATTTGATTATTCAAGCTAAGAAATATTGTTATGTGAGTAATACGATATCTGGGTCTTGTCCCATAGAATATGAGATAGGTTTATAGCTGAGAGATTATAGGGAGAAAGTGGTGGCTCTAAAACTCAAGATTAAAAATAATTATTTTCAAGATGCGCTCAGGTTGATGCGTATTTCCAAAAATGCCAGAGAAAAAGAAGGGATATCAAATGCAGTTGCAGTTATGGCAACGGATAAAGCTAAATATGCCCTAAAAGATGCTGGTCTAATGACTCCTGAGGTGGAAGAATCCAGTGGAAGTGATCTGGTTATTGCAGTCGAAGCAAATACGGAAGATCTCGCTGGTCAGACTATAAATGAAATCGAAGCCCTGATCTCTTCAGATGCGCCGCAAGGAAACAATACTTCTGCAGGAATTATCGGTCAGGAACTAAAGGTTGTTAATATAGGGCTTGATATCTTTAAAGATGCACTAGAGGCTCAGAATGTGAAAGTGGTACAAGTGGATTGGGAAGTCCCTGCTAAAGGGGATGAAAAGATTATAAATATCTTGAAGAAAATGTATTAGAATAAATTTAACATAGAGAGAGCAAGAAAATGAGTATAAGACACCCAGAAGATTTAAAAAAAGTTTTGTCAGCACCAAACAAGTTAGCTAAAGTTTTTTCAAGACATACCTACGGCATGCTTGCGTGGGTTGATTTATTTGGAGATAAATTAAAAACCATTAAAAGCCTCGATGATAAGCTTCTCGTCGCTCAGGTTCTCGCGGACAATGCCAAACATGCAAAGCTATTCTCAGATAGGGCAAAAGAACTCGGGGAGACTCCAGAAGCTTATACACCGCCTGAGATTGGTCAGAAGATATACGATATTCTAGAGACCTATGATAACACCTTGGATGATTTTGCTTATGCATGGGGATCGCTCATACATTTTTCTGCCTTGCTCAGTCTCTATCACAGCGTGGCAGACCCCCAAAGTAAGCTAGTAATAGAACAGGTTGAAGATGATGTGATCAGGCACCTAACTTCGCTTGAGAAATATTTCGAATCAAATGCGGACACTCCGGAGAAAAGAGAACGTGCACAGGAAATAATAAAAGTGGCAGATGATATTTACTCCGACAGGGAGGATGAGGAGATAAAATGGTATGCCGCGTAGTCCAATTCCAAGTTTTCAGGAACTACAGGAGCCTCTTCCATCTTGGGGTTTAAAGAACCTGTGGTATGTGCTCGTTTCTTTATTGTTAAGAACTTTTGGAACTCTGTCAGATGGAATTAGAATTGGTTTTAGACACGGCTTTGATTCAGGGAATATAATGAACTATATATATGATAACAATTCTAGCGGTAGTTTCTATGTTGGGAAAGCTATAGATAAAGCCTTTCTAAACCAAAAGACCTGCAAAGCTTTTCGGGCAATTAAGAAAATTCAGAAAAATTTTATCTCAAATTATTTAAACGAAAGAGCGGGAGAGGAAACATTTATTGTTGATATGGCTTCAGGAAAGGCAGACTACATATATGATGTTCTGAAGGAAGGCGGGACAAATGTGAATGTCATGCTAAGAGATATTAATGAGAATACTCTGCTCGAAAGTAAAAATATTGCTGAGCAGATGGGTTTAACAGAAAACATCAGTTATCAAAAGGGCAATGCGCTCGATATAGAGAGCCTAAAAAACATTTCTCCTAAGCCTAATTTGGTAATTGAAGTTGGACTCTACGGCATAATTCATGATGATGATCAGATTCGAAATCATCTTATAGCACTAAAGGAAATTCTAAATCCTGATGCGCTTCTTTTTAATGTACAAACCTATAATGAACAGATCGAACTTATTGCAAGAGCACTCGTAAACCAAGATGGTGAGCCTTGTGTCTGGCATTTGCGGAGCGCCGAGCAGCTAATTGGCTGGGCTCAAGAGGCGGGTTTTAGAGATCCGGAGATCATTATGGATCCATACGATATTTATGCAGTGGTAATGATGAGGGGTAATTAAAATAATATGAGTACTCAGAATATGACAAAAAAGATAGAAAAAAAAGAACGTTTTGTGTTAGGTTGGGAAGGTAAAAAGAATGGCTCAGAATTTATACATAATGTTCTTTCTGAGAGGATTAAATCTGTTATAGATAGTCCCCACGGCATGTGGAACTATATGACCTACCGTGATGCAATCAAGATACTAGGGCTTGAAATTGGTGAGATATATAAAGAGGGAAGGGTAGATTTGGATCCAAAAGAGTGGGCAGATTTTGGATGGATGACCTGCTATGCAGGCCCACCTGAAAGCGCCATATCTGCAATGATCGAGAATACAAATGAAGCTAATATTAATCCATATTCTCCTGATTTAATTAATCCGCTAAGAGATGCTTGTGCTCTAAAGTTTGGGCGGGAAAGAAGTAGTGAGTTTGAGGTGATAGGTGTTGAAGGTAGCCAGGCGGGTATTTCCTATACACTTCAAACTGTAATCAATCCGGGGGACGAAGTTATTATTACTGACCCTGGATATTTTCACTTCGAATCTTCTATCCTCATGTCAGGCGGTGTTCCGGTTCGTATTCCTATTGGTCCTGAAAACGGCTTTCGTCTGAGTTCTCAGGATGTTAGTGCTTATATCACCCCCAAGACTAAAGTGATAATTGTTTGTGATCCTCTAAATCCTTATGGAACTGTCCAGACCAGGCAGGAACTTATAGAAATAACAGAAATAGCTAGAAGTAATAATATTGTAATAATAAATGATATCACACACGATACACAAAGAATTGATCCAGATACTCAACATTACTGTATGAGTTCACTTTATAAATATACTAATGTAGATAATGTGATTTCCACCTTCAGCGTTTCCCATGGTTATGGTATGGCAGGTGTCAGGATAGGGTTTCTAGCTGGACATACAGAGTTGATCAGAGCATGTCTAATCACAAAGACTTCACTCACAAGACTTAACACCAATCTTGTCGCTCAATATGGCGCTCTTGCGGCGTTAAACGATAAAGATTATGTAACCAGATCTGAAGCTCTTATAAAGAGAAATTATGGTTTGATCAAGGCAATCGTAGACAAAACTGACGGCATCACAATCCCTGTTGAGCCCAAATACGGATTCTCTATGGTTATAGATGTTTCGGGCACCGGGGTAAGCTCACAAGAGTTAACGGTGGCGCTTTTTAAACGTAACATTGCAGTCTATCCTGGAGATGGCCTCGGAAATATTGGAGCTACCACCAATATTAGGCTCAATATCTCAAGACCTGATACATGGGCATTTGAGCACTTAGAAGCGTCTTTGCCAATAGCAATAGAAGAGGCAAAGAGCGGTATTTACAAGGATAGTATTATAAACTTTTTTGAAGAAAGAAATACAGATCGCGCAAGATCTATACTTAATGAAATTAAAAGAACCCGATGAATAAAACTGATGATCTGATAGATATAATAGGTAATACACCGCTCGTTAGGCTGAATAACTTATCTAGCGAAACTAATAGTAATATATTTGCAAAGCTCGAATTCTATAATCCTGGAGGCAGTGTTAAGGATAGAGTTGCGCAGTATATAATAAGGGATGCAGAATCTAAGGGCTTACTCAAACCGGGAGATACGATTGTAGAGGCAACATCCGGCAATATGGGTGTTGCGTTTGCGCTACTGAGCGCTGTTAAGAAGTACAAATGTATATTTACTCTTCCTGAATCAATAACAAAGGAAAAAATACAGGCTTTGCGAATTTTTGGTGCAGAGGTGATTCTTACCCCAAAGGGACTACCCCCACAAGACGAAAGAAGCTGTTATAAAGTCGCACATAAGATTGCTCGAGAAAAAGGGGCTTTTTACGTAAACCAGTATTTTAATCAATTAAATCCTGAGGCTCATTATAAATCTACCGGGCCAGAGATTTGGAAGGATACTGAGGGTAAGATTGATACTTTTATTGCTGGAATAGGTACAGGCGGAACAATTACAGGTGTAGGTCGGTATTTAAAAGAAAAGAATCCTAATATAAATGTTGTTGGTGTTGAACCTGTCGGATCAGTATTTAAAGCATATCTTGAGCAAGGCGAGCTGACAGAGGCATCTGAATTTGATATAGAAGGCATTGGCAAGAATTTTATACCGGGAGTCTTGAATTTTGATTACATAGATGATGTTCTCCAAGTTAAAGAGGATGAGGCCTCTAAGATGGTAGATATTTTAGTCAGATGTGAAGGAATACTTGCAGGTGGATCAAGTGGTGCAGCGATAGCCGCAGCACTTAAATATGCAAAAAGAGCTCAAAAAAATGAAAATATAGTTGTTGTCCTTCCTGATACAGGGCTTAAGTACTTATCTAAATTTCCAGATGCTGACTAAGCTAATATTTCCTTAATTTCCCCCAACCGACTATACTCCTAAATAAAAATACCTCTAGGAACCACATATGATGTCTCTTAATAACCTGAAAACAGATGAATTAACTCAACACTATGGCTCGCCACTTTTTGTTGTTTCAGCAGACAAAATAAATAGTAATTTAGAGAAATTTGAGTTAGTTTTTTCAAATAAATATCCAAAAGTTATAGTTGCTTACTCTTATAAAGTTAATTACTTACCTGAGGTGTTAAGAGTCATACATAATCAAGGTGCATGGGCTGAAGTTGCATCAGGATTTGAATATCAAATAGCCAGAAGATTAGATGTCCCCGGGAATTTAATTGTTTTTAACGGCCCTTTTAAAACTAAAGAGGAATTAGCTCAGGCGGTGAATGAAGGAGCGCTAATAAACGTAGATCACTTTGATGAGATAAAGCAGCTTGAAGAGATTTCCTCTACACTTGGTAAAAAGATTGATATAGGGATAAGGCTAAATATGGAGGTTGGGATTGATCAATTACCTGACCGTTTCGGATTTAACATCGAGTCTGGTGAAGCCCAACAAATTGTGAAGCGATGCTATGAAAAGGGTTTGTTAAATATTATAGGTCTTCATGTTCACCTTACTAGCTATATTATAGAGAAAAATACAGAGGGGAACATTCCCGCAAAAGGAATTAAGCTGATATGGCCAAAGAATCATCAAGCGTATAGTAAGGCATCTGAAAAGGTTGTTAACTTTGCAAATGAAATCAGAGAAAAATATGGGTTGAAAATTGAATATCTAGATATGGGTGGAGGATTTCCCCAGGCAGATTCCATTACTCCCTATGTAGATGCTATAGTGGACCCAATTCAAGATGGATTTAAAGAATGTGAACTGCCTACACTCATTTTAGAGCCTGGAAGAGCCATTGTCGGCAATGCTGCTGATTTGATAACGACTGTTGTAGCTGCAAAAAAGTTGTCTAATGGACAAAGAGCTGTTGTTGTTGATGCTGGGATCAATCTTCTGCCTACATCTTTCTGGAAATTCCAGGATATAGAATGTTTAAATAGAGCAGATAATAATTTAGAGGAAACTATAGTTTATGGTCCACTTTGTCTTCAGACAGATATTATCGCTAAAACGGAGCTACCAAAATTAAAAGCCGGCGATAAACTCTTGGTCAAAAATGTAGGGGCATATAACATCCCTCAGTCGAGCACGTTCATATATCCCCAACCTAGTGTTGTTTTGTTTAATGGTATGGATACCAAAGTTATTAAAAAGAGAGAAGAAATAGAAGATATCTTTTAGTTCAGGATTTTAGTCTAGAAAATCTATAAGACGTAAATCTTCTTAACTGAAAGTTAAATATACCGATAGAATCGCGAAAAGCGCGATAGCTAAAACAAAAAGTACTGCACCTGCACTCTGCTGATCGTTCATAATAACCTCCGAATAAGTTAATTATCCCCAATATATTGCGATATGTACAGGGATTTTAACTCATTTCTTGCAATAATTTACCGAAACTATTTTATACCTACAAAGGCTGCAAAGCATGAATTTTTATGTAGGACATCAACTGTTGTAAATCCAACTTTTTTCATTAGTTCCAATTGATAGGAAAGGCTTCTTGGTGAGTCCTCTACTTCAATATATTCAAACACTTTGTCACGGTAGTCGTGCCCTCCTACTGATTCCAGGTGCTCACCGTATCTGTCCCACATCGCATTATGAATAGCGCTGTGTTGGTGATGAACCATATCACTGATAAAAAATGCTCCCCCAGTATTGAGTAGGTTGTATATTTTTAGAAAGCAGTTTTCCCAATCGGCGTCGTCTCTTAGATGATGAAGCACCGCTGCCGCAACTATAAGGTCGTAATGTGAATTGGGTAGGGCCACGTCTCTGAAGTCCCCGTGAAAAATTCTGACTTCGCCACCTTGTTCTTTGGATATACGCTCTTTTGCTTTTTCAAGCATGGGTAAGCTTATATCAACTAGATCACAATTTACGCCCTTGATCTCTCTAAGTATCGAAATTGTATTGTTGCCCGCCCCAGAGCCGATATCCAAAATATTCCTTGCATCAGGTTTTACACTCGCAGCAAGTTCTGAAATTAGCTCAAGCATAATAGGGGCATCTACAACAGCCTGCTGTCCGGTCTCCAAATTGGAAAAGCGCTCAACATCATTATCAAAACGCTCTTTTATCTCTTCGACACTGGATTTCTTGTTCAGAGATCTTTTCATAATAGTGATTCCAATAGCTTAGAATATTTAACTATCATCGGTATATGAATTACTCCGTAAATTGTTTTCTCCTCTTCAATCTGTATAAAGCCTAATTTCTCATAAAAGGGTACAGCGTATCTTGAGGAATTCACAGTTATATCATCATGACTGCTGTAGTTAGAAGAAGCTTCTTCTAAAGCTACTCTAATAAGTTCTTTTGCAACACCTTTTTTGTGAAAAGCTTTATCAACATATAGCATTGATATGTGATTATATCCTTTAAGTTCAATTACCCCTGCTAATTTGCTGTCAGTTTCCGACACCATTGCAAGATAGCCTGTTTCCAGGCGTTTTTTAAATGCACGGGGGTTTGCATATTCGAAAAATTCTTCAACCCCTTCTTCGGAAAACTCAGTAGCAATAAACTCATTAAAAGATCTTGCAACCAGATTGCAAATCTCAATTTCCTCTCCCGCTCCAATATATCTTACTGTGCAAATGTTTGTCATATGATTAGTTGGAATATTATCTAAAGAACCTAACATGTTGCAAGTATCTGAGAGCTTAAATTATCTAATCATAAAATACGATTATGTTTAATATCAAAATAGCCAACCCGGTAAACGGCCAGAAAAAGAGTTTTGGTATTAAATTGTTTTTGTATTGCACGATTCTCAGTTTAGAGTTTTGGAGCAAGATAGCATTTAAACTAACACCTACCATTATGAAATATGTTAGGAAGTAATAGTATTCAATGTAAACAACCTCGTTTGCTCCAAGGTTTCTTCTCAAGCTTATTTGTAAGAATATCAAAGCTAAAAAGAGTGTCGCGTAAGGTCTGACGACATAATGACCCGTTGCCGTTTTGAAAATTGCAAACATTAAGAAAAGTGCTATAGCAATAGGAAGGAAATGTGAAATGAATACATTTAATATATTGGGGCCCATAATGACATTAAAATAAATTTCAGGGAAGCTGGACTGTCCTATGAAATCCTGTATACCAAAATTGGTGTTGTAACTGTCAAAGGTATAACTGAAAAAAGAGTTTTTAATCGCCCAGTTTCTTATGTTGATGTTCTTGTCCAGGCCCGGTAAATATCTCGAAGAACTTAATTTGTAAGAATCAAGATCCGGTACTAAAACTATGTTCTTATCGAACTCCTGATGTTTAATCTGAAGCCACATATTTTCATTGTTAAATGGATATTTTTTGTAATCAAAGTTAGAACTAATATTTATGTTAAATACCCATTCTATTAGTGTGTAATTGCCGAAGGATTTTTCGAAAAACTTTGTTAAAGTCTGGTCATTTGCATTAGATATGGAAACATTTCGGTCTATATCATCATGAATCACTTTGTAATACTTCTGCCATAATATTCCCTTGATATTAACAGTTCCTGTGGAATTGAAATCTATGGATTCTATGAAAATTCCTGTAGGTATAAAAATAGGGGGTTCTTCTTTCTGGTTCAGAGATTCCCTTATGTAATCCAACTTGAAATCTTCAAGTAGTGATTCGTTTAAAATAGCATTTTGTTCTTTCTCGGACTTGTCTTCATAGTCTAGACCCAGATAACAAATATATACAGAACCCATTATATAAAGAACGAATAGAGGGATTGAAAAAAACCAGAATAAATAAATTGGTTGATAATTTCTGGTAATAGCTTTAATGAAGAAAAAGGCTAGGGCTGTTAATAAAACTGTCAGAGTTATAATAATGTTAATAACTTTTTTTCTATAGGGTGAGAAGTTCTCTATGATTTCGCTTTCTATAATTTCAAAGACTATAATCCACTCGCTGAATTTTAGAGGTGTAAAAAATTGATAAACAGTACCATTTGTAGCCTTGTCTTTTATTTTTACAAATCCTGATTCTCCTATTTCTATACCTTTCAGTCTTTCGGGAGTTCTAATTCTACTGTCTACGGGCTGAATAATGTAAAGACCGTCTTCGGTTATCAAATATGGTTGTCCGGGGTACTCAAGATTTAGTGAAGAGATCCTTTCTTTAATGTCATGTATTGAAATTCCAATAAAAATCAGCCCTGTACTATCTTTGCCATCGGCTGAGGGCATCGTAAATCTTTTTGTGAAATATATGTAGTCTTTGTTACTGATTTCATCATAAAAGGGTAGAGTCCAGTTATCATCTGATTCAATAGATTCGTCAACCCAAGGTACGCTTTGTGTTGTATAATCGTAGAATGAATCAAAGCTATATTGTTTGGTTTTGTTGCCGACTTTAACAAAGTAAGGAGAATAGAGTCTCAGGTTTTCATCAAACGAATATGGGGTAAAAATTGCTCCGATACTTGAGATATTGTGATCAAATTTGAGGGCTTGATCTAAATTGTAAACCAGATTTTCTTTATCTATAATTCCGTTTGAAATATTGTCTGCGAATTCGTCGCCAATATCTTCAATCTCTTTCAGGAAAACTTCGGCATTAATGTCCAGTTCTTTTGTTGCAAGTTGACCCTGCTTTATAATCTGATTTGAGTTGTGTCGTTCGTAAAGGTATAGATCAAATGCAAAATACAGGAATACCAAAAAGAGTATTACTAGAATTGATATAATGAAATCTTTAGAGACTTTAATTTTTGATACCATTATTCTTCGTGAGTTTGCTGTACGCTCAATTCCTCAATATGGTTTTGAAACTCTTTCCAACTTACTTCTTTGCAAGTGTCTCTTTCTATTTTTGTTAACCAGACATTATCGCTTATCTGATGGTCAATCTCATCTATAGATAGATCAAATCCTAAGTTCAAATTTTGAAAATCTATTTTTTCAATACCCTCTATTATTGCTTCAGATGAGTAATCACCATTTGTGGTTTTTAACCCTTCAACAAATAGATATGCTGAGATATACCCTTCTAGAGAGACAAAGTTAGGTTTCGAATCAGGAAAATATTTGTTTAAATCTTCTTTGTAATCTTTAACTATTTGTAAATTAGAATTAAAATGCGGTACCACCTGAGTTACAAAAACCTCGTCAGAACTGTTATCTAATAGTTCTGCAAGTGGAAGACATCCAACAAAAGATACATTTATAAAAATCGCATTGGGTATTAGTTTACTTGCAAACTTTATGAACTTTGCGACTGGTTTGTATGATCCAACTATCACAACAGCTCTTATTTCTCTTCTAGAATTTAGGATTTCAAGCAACCCCTCTTCTATGTCTAAGGAATTCCTTTGATAAGTGCCATATGGTATTTCTTTTGAATTGAGGTACCCCCTTTTCTCAAGAGCCTCTATCGCTCCAGTATATCCATCAAATCCATAACTATCGTCTTGTGTGAATATGGCAATTTCGTAAGGGTTGATTCCGCTATGCAGCAAATTTTCAATAATCTTCTCAGTTTCCTGTGCATAACTGGCTCTATAATTGATAATAAATCTGTTTGATTGATATTCTCTTGAGTTTTTAGTTTTTATTAAGAACTCTTTCCTGTCGTATGGCCTTAATATAGAAGAACCGCTAAACGGCGCAAAATATAATATTTCATTTTCTAAAGTAATGGGGGTAGCTGCTTTGGCAGTGGGGGTTCCGACATTTCCGATAAATGAAGTGACACCTTTTTTGTTTATTAAGTTGTATACATTTGAAGAAGCATATTTGGGTTCATAGCCATCATCAATAGAAAATAGTTCTATTTTCTTACCATTTATTCCACCTTCGTCATTAATTGTATTGAAATAGGCTTCGACCCCTTTTCTCATATTAAGGCCGAGTTCTTTCGCTGGTCCGCTAAATGCAGCTGACATTCCAACAGCAATATCCTCATTTTCTTGTGCTTTTATATTTGTGTCAGAAATTACAATAGAGTACAAAAGTACTAATAGAATGATTGTTTTAATTCCCAAATCAGTCCCACTCTCAAATAGTTTTATGCGTTCCATGTTGCTGTTAATTTGATTCATTACGCGGATTTTGGAATATGTCACTATTCCACCCAAGATTCCTTAAGATGAATATTTATTATGAAAGGAAATCAAAAATCAATCAAGGTATATAAATGTATTTCACCAAGTTTTATATAAACCATTTATTCTAACTCTGACATTCCTTGACTGAAATCCCCCTTTGGGTAGCATAAGTCCGGTACTTATATACCGAGTAAAATTCATTCATTACAGGAACTAAAGGAAACTATGGGATTAAGATGCGGCATTGTGGGGCTCCCCAACGTAGGAAAGTCTACACTTTTTAACGCACTAACAAATGCGGGGGCAGAAGTAGGTAATTTTCCTTTTTGCACGATTGACGATAATGTCGGGATTGTGCCAATTGCAGATGAGAGGCTCTACAAACTTGCGGAACTAGTGAAGCCCGAAAAAATAACTCCCACATTTCTTGAAGTAGTAGACATAGCGGGCTTAGTTAAAGGCGCTTCTGAAGGAAAGGGAAGGGGTAACGCTTTTCTTGCTAGTATTAGAGAAGTAGATCTTATTCTCCATAATGTTAGATGCTTTGAAGATGATAATGTAATGCACGTGGAAGGTTCCACTGATGCGATGAGAGATATTCATATTATTGAAGATGAGCTGCTACTTAAAGATCTTGAAACAATAGAAAAACGCGAACATAAATTAAGCTCACAAGCTAGAAGCGGAGATAAGGCTACAAAGGACAAACTTGAAGCGGTAACTAACCTAAGAAAATTTATCGAAGATGGCAATAAAGCAATTAACTTTCAAACCAATGAACAATCATTTGAAGTGATAAGGGAAATGTATCTGCTTAGCGCAATACCTGTTATGTATATATGTAATGTTTCCGAGCAAGATATTGCGGATTCATCAAACAATACAGAAGTTGCAAAGGTAAAAGAATATGCTGAGAAAGAAGGATCAGATGTCATAGTTCTTTCAGCTCAAATAGAAGCCGAGATAGCAGAGCTTCCTCTTGATGAAAAGAAAATGTTTTTAGAAGAGTTAGGGCTTCAGAACTCTGGCCTCGACAGACTAGTTAAAGAAGCCTATAGAAAGCTTGGTCTAATCACATATTTTACACAAGGTCCTACAGAGGTGAGAGCCTGGACTGTTAGAAAAGATGCTACAGCTCCTCAAGCTGCGGGTGTGATACACTCAGATTTTGAAAGAGGGTTTATCAGGGCAGAAACAGCAAGTTACAAAGACTTCATTGAAGCAAAAACAGAGTCCGCTTTAAAAGATGCCGGAAAAATGAGATCAGAAGGTAAGGACTATATTGTAAAAGATGGTGATATAATACTATTCAGATTCAATGTATAAAGAAATCATACAACCTATATTAAATAAGTGCGACTCCGAAACCTTCCACGACCTGGCTCGTGAATCAATCCATTTATCTGAATTCTCCCCTATAACACTTAAGCTTCTAGAATTTTTTGCAGATAAGCATAGTAGATTTGAAGATAAACGCCTTAACGTAAATCTTGGTGGTTTTGAATTAGATAATCCTTTAATTGTGGGAGCAGGGTGGGACAAAAAGGGGCGCGCTGTATTGGGTCTCTGGCATCTTGGTTTCGGATCAGTTGAGGTAGGGTCAGTTCTCGAATATGGTCAGCCCGGCAGTACCAAGCCTCGCCTGTTTATGGTTTCCCCGGGAGTTGCAATTAACTGGCTTGGCTTTAATAGTCCTGGGATGGACATAGTCGCAAAGAATTTAGATAGATACAAGCACACCAATATTCCTATAGGAATCAGCCTCGGATTAAATAAAGATGTAGATCATGCTGATGCACCCAAAGCTTACGGCACAGTGGCGCAAAGAATGTATGACTATGCAGGGTACTTCGCAATTAATGTAAGCTCACCCAACACTCCTGGACTTAGAAAACTTCAAGATAAAGAACATACGGTTCATATAATAGAGTCTGTAAATCAGGCAATGAATGACTGTGGCGAGAGAAAGCCGCTCTTTGTTAAGATAGCTCCTGATCTTACATATGATGCTATAGATGAATTGATACAAGTTTGTATAGATTGCTCTGTTACTGGAATCATAGCTTCAAATACAACTATAAATACAGATCTCAAAGGTAAATACGGCGCAAGGTGGAAAAACAGCCCTGGCGGTTTAAGTGGAGACGATGAAGAATATCAAAAAATGACGACAGATATAATTTCTCATATTTATAAACAGGCTGGTGATAAACTTGATATAATTGGCGTAGGTGGAATTAACAACGCCGAGTCTGCCCTTGAGAAAATTAAAGCCGGCGCTAAAGCACTTCAGCTTGTTACAGCAATAAGAGGAGAGGGCCCTGGTGTTGCCGGAAAGATAAACCGAGGAATTGCAGCTTATCTTGACCAAGAAGGTCTATCTTCAATAAATGATATTGTCGGTATTGATTCCAGCAATTAATTCCCTACACCCTATTACGGGCATTTATCTTTCCCTACTCACATGTCATATCGCTTGCTATTAGCGATGAACTTGCTTTTAATTATTTTCTCCGCTCTATGGTGGCTAACTTTTAAAAGGCATAAAGCTATGGTGAACAATATCTTCTGCTTCCATTAGCATAATTATTTCATCTGCTACCTGCTCTCCTAATTCCAGGTGTGTGCTGAATCCAACACAAGAAGCGTTGATTTCGCCTAAGACATAAATGTCATTGCCATCTTCATCCGTATCCAGTATAAAGTCGGCAGTCCATATTAAAGGCATGTCATAGTTTCCTAGACGTTCAATAATTACATTTATATTTTTTTCGATAAGTTCTACAAGTTCAGGCCAATTATCGGGACTATCATAAGTGTATGTCGCTCCGGAAAACAAAGTAGCTGAAAAAGCATCTGGACGATCAACCGGCTTTTTGTGAACAATATTGACAACTTTATTTCTTAACATAAAAACCCTTATCTCACCCTCTTTAATTCTCTCCAGGTAAGGCATGTCCAGAAGCATTCCGCTATCACCATCTAAGTACTGAACACAAAAATCAATGAATTCACCAAGCTTCATAATCTCGACGTGGTTATCCTTTGCCTCGGTGCACTTGACCTTGGTTTCGTATGATATGGGTTCGTCAGACTTTCGGGTGTTTTTTTTGTCTGATTGTAATTCCACCCTCCAAATCCCCTCTCCGGTTGAACCCCTGTTTTGCTTCAAGATTCTTGTTTTTGTTGCTAAGGTTTTTGGGAAACTACTCTTGAATTCTTCAAAATCGTAATATGTGTATACATCCTTAGGTACAAGAGCGGTACCTTTTAACTTCTCAATTGCATTTTTGGCCCCATAATAAATCATTACATGGGGGTGGGGAAGCCCTTTTATGCCTCGCTTAACAAGCTCATTGAGCATCTGAAAATAACCGGTTTCATCTTTAAGGAAACCAGGATTTACCCTGCTTATATATGCACATGCATTCTCTACAGTATATTTGTATATTTCTCCTCTATCCTCATCAGAGTAAAAGATGATTTCAGCAGTCCATCCTCTCTTTTTAAGTGATTCTGCTATTGGTCTTGAATCTTCACGATAACCATATGGTCCTTTGTCAGTGCCCCCTCTGGCTTCAAATATAATTACATGTTTATTCTTCATGAGAGATCTCCTTAAAAAGATATAGTATTTGGATTAGAAGCTTGAAACTTCCGAGCCTCAAATACCTTTCTACCTTAATCATATAGTGCAAATTTTATGCCAATATTAAGGTTCTTGCATAATTAGGAAATTCTTTTGAGTTGGTGTCAGATATCTGATTTTGATACACTTTTGAAGCACAAGAGACCTGCGCTTTTGCTGAATATCTTAGGTTCTATAGTAGGAGTTTATCTTAACATACTCAAATGTTATATCACTTGCGATTACAAATGAGCTTGCCTTTCCGCTTTTTATATTAAGCGTTACTTCAAACTTGGGTTTTTTAAGAACAGTTTGCGCTTTTTTCTCATTCATTACTTTTTTTGAGTTGCTTAGTATTTTCTGATCCCCGAAGAATAAATCTATTTTGCTGGGATCAAAGTTTACTCCCGCCCGGCCTGCAGCAGCTACGATCCTGCCCCAGTTTGGGTCTTCGCCAAAAAATGCAGTTTTTACAAGAAGGGAAGTCCCTAGAGTACGAGCTATTTTCTCTGCGTCTTTTTCTGTTTTAGCACCTTTGACAATAATCTTAACAACTTTAGTTGCTCCTTCTCCATCCTGAACAATCATTTCTGCAACCTCAGAAGCAACTTCTAAAACGGCATTCTCAAATTTTCTGTATTCAGCCCCGCTTTCCTTGATCAATTGATTGCCAAGTTTTCCGTTAGCTAATATTAATACCGTATCATTGGTCGATGTGTCACCATCTACTATAATTTTATTAAATGAGTTCTTAACAGCGCTTTTTAGCGCTTTAGATAAAGCTCTTTTCCCAACATTGAAATCTGTAAGAATATAAGCCAGCATAGTCGCCATATTGGGAGCTATCATGCCAGCGCCTTTTCCTATAACGGCAATAGTGCCTTTTTTTCTTCCTATAGATATTTGCTTTACCGCATACTTTGGAAAAGCATCTGTAGTTTTGATTCCATCTGCAAAATCTTGGAACCCATCTTCACGAAGTTCTTGTACCAGTTTTGGCATGGCTTTTTTCATCTTATCTATCGGAAGGCGGTCGCCTATGACGCCTGTGGATGAAGGTATAAGTAAATTCTCATCTATTCCTAGTTCGAGAGCTGCATGTTTAGAAGTAACAATAGAATCTTGCAACCCTTGTTTTCCAGTAAAAGCGTTAGCTACTCCACTGTTTACAAGTACAGCCTGACAATAACCGCTTTTGATTCTTTCCATTCCTAATAACAGAGGAGGTGCTTTTACTATATTGGTAGTAAATACAGCGGCAGCTCTAGCAGGAACTTCAGAGTAGATTAAGGCAAGGTCTAACTTGCCACTCTTCTTAATTCCCGATGATACGGCGCTTCCCAAAAACCCCGGAATCTTTATCATAATTTGAGCTCCTCTATGAATTTGCCAGACTTGAGTTCTTTTTCTGTATGATGCTCAGTAAATTTTATAAAGAGTTTTATATATTTTAGAACTTTTTCAAGGTTTGATTCCATTAATTCTCTGTCTAATAAAAAATCTTTACTAAAAATAAGACCATTCTTTTTATCCCCTGCGCATTTAAAGCAAACTGCTCCACCCCCATTAATGCTGAAATATGAATCTCTCTCGATCGGTTCTTGACACTTGGCGCAAGTGTATAAATTGGGCTCATAACCCGATATTGATAGTGCTTGGAGTTGAAATTGTAGAACTATTGGCAAAGGGCTTTCTTTAAAATTCATATTCTCAAGCGCATTGATTAGCAGTTCAAACATCTCTTCATTTGGGGACTCTCTTGGTATAAGCACATCGGTAGTTTCAAGCAGTAAGCTGCCAAAAGTGAAAAGTTCTATATCTTCAGTAAAGCTTGAGAAAACTTGTATTGTGTCTGTGTCCTGGATTAATTTGAATTCTCGGCCTGTCTCCTTGAGATTTACGCTAATATGTACAAAAGGCTCTAACCGTGCTCCAAAGCGTTTCATACTATTTTTTGCGTTTCTTGCAATACCGCTTATTTTCCCGAGTTCCTTGGTAAATAAACTCAGAATATAGTCAGAATCGCGATAAGGAGTTTTGCGTAGCAAAAGAGCTTCAGTAGAATCCATAGAATTGATATTATTACTTAAAAGTAAAACTTTAGCTACAAATCATTGTTCTGTGGAATGCTCTTTTTTTAAAGTGCTTTTTACAAAATTTCTGAGCTCAAGCATCTGCTCGTATGCGAGTTTCTGACCGGTCAATGCGATTCCGTATGCGGACGCTAAAAGAATAACGGAGATAGGAACAAGCCAGAATCCGTAAGGATTGAGTTCAAGCCACCACTGACAAAGCCCGAGTACTAAGCCGGCAATCCCAAGTAGAACTGCGAATCCGTAAAATGCTGCGAACATTGTCCAAAGCTCGGAACGTGGCCCCAGGGTGCATCTGATTTCTGTGCCGTCCTCTTTTCGTTCAATATCCAGACTTAACTCGGGCGACCAGAAGTGGCTATTTTCTTCATTGATAGATAGTACCACCAAGGGTTTTACAAACTTTCCTTCAAGACCAGAAGGCATGCTTTTTATAGCATCCCTCAACTTAGTTAAAACTTCTTCTTTCTTAATAGGGACTGAAAAAGCATAGCGAGGACGGATTCGGACTTTCTTCATTTAAATATTATAAACATGAATCAAGCCTAATTACTATATTGAAAGGAAAAGAGAGTTATAGAATAAGCATTGCTATAAAGAGGTAGAACACTGAGCCGAAGATATCGTTAAACATAGTAAGGAAAGGTCCTGAAGCAGCAGCAGGGTCAAAATCAAATTTATCAAGAACGAGCGGTGCCGCAACTCCAATAAATGATGTAGCTAGAGTTGCCGAGACCATTGCTATGAATACTGCTAAGGCAAGTCTTGCTACATCGGGCTGGTTATAGCTTATTAGGGCGCCTATCAATGCAGCTATGAGGCCGCAAATTAGCCCCAGTGCGAGCCCCACTTTCATTTCAGAAATTACTAGCTTAAACATCTGCTTTACATTAATTGTCCCCATTCCAAGACTTCTTATTATAATAGTTGTAGTTTGTAGCCCAACATTTCCGCCTGTAGCCATAATTGCGGGCATAAACGCAGCCAATATCGCAACTTTTTCTAATGTAGGTTGGAAAGCATAAACAATAATAAAAGCTATAAAGAGTTCACCAATTAGAGTAAGTAAGAGCCATGGGGTTCGTAGTTTAATTCTGGTTGCAGTAGGTGTATATAAAGGATGCAGGCTATCGCCAACACCTGCCATTTGCAGCATATCTTCAGATGCTTCCTCACTAATTACATCAAGAACATCATCTGCGGTAATTCTTCCTAAGAGCACTCCTCTGCTATCAATGACCGGCAATGATAAAACATCATATTTTTGAAATATCTTTGCAACTTCTTCCTGGTCAACATAAGGAGTGGTTGTCACTTCCACATGCTCCATCTCATCTATTACTATGGTGCTTGGTGTTGCAAGGATTAATCTGCTTAGGGATATCTGCCCTAGCAGCTTGTCATTGTCATCTGTTACAAATACTAATTGAAAATCTTCAACCTCATCTGCTATCAATCTAATCCAATTAATAGTATCCCGAACTGTAAAGTGTTCGTTGACCTTAACAAGCTCAGTCTGCATGATACCACCTGCGGTATCATCTGGATATTGGAGGAGCGGTTTTACATCCTTTGCTTCCTCTGGGTCCATCTTGTCGAGAACCGTCTTAGCAGTTTGTTCAGGAAGCTCTCCAAGTAAGTCGGCAGCATCGTCAGAATCCATTTCATCTGCTATATCTGCAATCTTGTCAGCATCGAAATCCTCAAGAATATCTTCCCTTTGCTCCGGATCCAGCTCTAATATTACTTCTGACGCTGTTTCGTTATCTAAAGCTTCTAGGATTTTTGGGTGATCTTGTGGATCGAAGGTTTGAAGTATATGAGCTATTTCTGCAGGGTGGACATTTGATAAAGCTTCCCTGATACTTTCCATATTGCCTTGGCTTAAATCTTCGGAAATCCTTCTAGCAAGTTCAGGTGTAGCCATTACTAAGTACCCCAAGTAAGATTGTTGGTTATTCTATAGAAGTAAGAGTAAAAGTAAAGCAAAATACTCAATATTTGGGTAATATCCATTAGTTCCTATGAGCAAATTAAAAAATTACGCGAATTTTATAAAATTTGAGCACACTCTGTTTTCATTGCCGCTTATTTTTGCAGGAACATTTCTAGCCGCAAATGGTCTTCCTCCTTGGAAGTTGTTAGTTCTGATTGTTCTTGCCGGAACAGGAGCAAGGACCTCTGCTCTCGCCATAAATAGGATACTAGACCGCAAGATCGATGCACTTAATCCCAGAACAGAAGATAGAGAGCTGCCGTCGGGGAAAATAACTTTAACTAAGGCTTATCTTATTACCGTATTAGGCCTTATCCTATATTTTATCTCCGCCTATTTAATCTGTGATTTGGTTCTCTATTTATCTCCTATACCGCTTGCTGTATTTATTGTATATCCGCTCATGAAAAGATTTACCCCAGTTTGTCATTTTGGAGTAGGGTTGGGTTTAGCTTTGGCCCCACTTGGGGGATGGGTCGCGGTGACTTGTTCTCTTGAGGGGATATTGCCTGCTCTTGTGCTATCGCTGTTTACTCTTTGCTGGGTCTCGGGGTTTGATATTATTTACGCAACACTGGATGAAGAGTTTGACAAGAAAGCTGGAATCTATTCTATGGTATCCGTATATGGCAGAAATACCGCACTAATAGTTTCAAGCGCACTTCACCAGAGCGCATTTTTCTTTATAGCATTTCTATATTTCTTGATGTTCAAATCAATAGTTGCTGGTTTATTTCTAGTCCTTATAGGGGCACTCTTATTCTTAGAACATAGGAAATCGGAGAATGTTGATCTGGCATTTTTCAAAATAAACATATTAGTAGGATTTGCTATCTTCCTTTTTGTGATCTCTGGGATATACTTACCTTAGTTATGAGAACAATCGTAGGTTTTACAGGGGCTTCAGGGGTTGCATATGGTGTGGATTTTCTGCGCAGATGCCCAGGAGACAAGTATTTAGTTGCCAGCAAATGGGGTAAGAGGGTGCTTAATGATGAATTAGGCATCAAAGCTGAAGAACTACGTCCTTGGGTCAACGATATCTATAGTGATAACGACTTAGGGGCACCTTTTTCTTCAGGAAGCAATCATTTCGATACTCTTGTAATTGTTCCTTGTTCGGTATCTACGCTGGCGAAGATCGCAAATGGGATTGCAGATACTCTCATAACAAGAATTGCACAGGTTGCACTAAAAGAAAGAAGAAGGCTTGTTATAGCTCTAAGGGAAACTCCTCTGAGTTCTGTAGCATTAGAAAATGCTCTCAAACTCTCAAAAGAAGGTGTTATTATAGCTCCTGTCTGCCCACCTCATTATATGGGCGCCGATAGTGTAGAGCAGATAATTGAGGGATATGGAGATAAATTGTTAAATCTGGTTGGGGTTGATACCGGAAACGGTTGGAGACATGATGAGTTGGAGTAATGTCTCATAGAATTATCATCTTAAAATCCTTATCACTTTGAACTGAAGTTCAGTAATTCTAACATTTACCGCAAACCGCTCCTGAAATCGCGCTTAACAATAGGGAATAAATAATGGGAAAAAAGCAGTTTTACGATCTAAGAGAATTTATAACTTACCTAGAAAGAATAGGTGATGTTAAGCATATCAAAGTCGAAGTGGACCCTGATTTAGAGATTGCAGAGATTGCAGATAGAACGGTTAAGGAGGGCGGGCCTGCGCTTATTTTTGAAAATGTGAAAGGCGCTTCCTATCCACTAGCTATAAATCTCTTTGGCACTGAAGAAAGGGTTGAATTAGCACTTGGAAGAAAACCAAGGGATGTAGGTGAAGAATTAGTAGACTTATTCCATAAATTAAATCCTCCTTCTTTGAAGAATTTCTTCTCAGTACTTCCAAGGGCATATGATCTAATAAATATGAGGACTAAAAAGGCCAAGTGGGGCTTTTCTCAAGAGATAGAGGAACAACCTAACTTAACTAAATTGCCTATAATAAAATGCTGGCCCCTAGACGGCGGCCGTTTTGTCACACTAGGTTTGGTTCTCACACAAGATCCTGTTACAAATAAACGAAACTTGGGCATATACCGAATGCAGGTATATGATGAGAAAACAACAGGTATGCACTGGCATGCTCATAAAGGCGGTGCAGCTCATTACCACGAGGCTGCAAAGCTTGGCAAAGATTTAGAGGTTGCAGTGGTTCTCGGCGGCGATCCTAAAATGATTTTCTCAGCTATTGCACCACTACCTGAAGGTATGGACGAGCTAGCATTTGCCAGTTTTTTAAGGGGCAAACCTATCCCTATGGTTAAGGGTAAAAGTATAGACTTAACCGTTCCCGGTAACGCTGAGTTTATTCTCGAGGGCACTGTCCCTCAGAATGTTCTTAGAGAAGAAGGTCCTTTTGGGGATCACTTTGGCCATTACTCAATGGAAGCAGATTTTCCTATATTTAACTTAAGCCGTGTCACTCATCGAATTAATCCTATCTTCCCAGCAACTATTGTAGGCAAGCCGCCAATGGAAGATGTTTTCTTAGGTATGGCAGCAGGGGATATGTTTTCACCTTTAACCAGAATTATTCATCCTGAAGTCAGAAATATGTGGGCTTATCCTGAGGCGGGATTTCACAACTTGCTAGTAGTTTCAGTTGATGAGCGCTATCCTAAAAACGGTATTAAAGCTATGCTGGCTCTTTGGGGCACCGGGCAGCTAGTATTAACAAAAGTAATGATAATTGTCTCAAGCGATGTCAATCCAAGAGACTGGGACGCTGTGCTCAGAGAGATTGGAGATAACTTTGAACCTAATGAGGATTTTCTTATGATCCCTTGGGCTCCCCTCGATACTCTAGATTTCACAAGCGGCAAATTCAACGTCGGAAGCAAGATGGGTATTAATGCCGTAAGAAAGCCTAGTAACGGAAGAAAGAAAAAACCAGTCCCAACAAAACTTCCCGATCCTAGAGCGAAGCATAAAGATATTATAGACTGGAATCTTCTCCCAGGAGGTATTCTGGTTATCAAGCTTGCTAAGAAACCAAAAGAAATGCTTCAGAAACTCTTTAAGACCCCGGGCTATGAAGATGTCAGGATTATAGCAATTGTTAGCCCTGATATTGATGTTCGCAATACTACTGAGATTATATGGGGTATATTTACACGCTTCGATCCTTATCTAGATGTGATTTTTGAGCATACAGAGCTAAAAGGCTCAGCAGTGGTTTACGGTGGAAGGATGGGGATAGATGCAACAACAAAAAGCTGGTATCCTAAGGTGATCGAAATGTCTGAGGATATCAAGGAGACGGTAGATAATAGATGGAAAGAATACTGGCAGAAGTAGAAAAACTTTGTTTTGATAAAGAACTTTTCCCAATAATAAGTAAGGTTGAAAAAGGTGAGCGTCTCACATTTGAAGACGGCATGACCATAATGGGAACTGAGGATTTAAATACAGTTGGCATGCTTGCTGATTATGTTAAACGCCAAAGGATAGGGGACAAGGTCTATTTTGTTGTAAACCGCCACGTCAATCCATCTAATATTTGTGCCATCTCCTGTAGATTTTGTGCTTTTGGAGTGACCAAAAAATCTGCCAGTGCGTATGAACTTTCACATGAGCAAATTTTAGCCATGCTCAGTGACGACATTAGAGAAGTGCACATAGTAGGCGGCCTACATCCTGATTGGAGCTTTCAGAACTACTTAGATATTATAAAACTCGTAAAAGATAATTATCCCGAAACTCATGTAAAAGCTTTCACTGCTGTTGAGATTGACTGGTTCACAGAACTTACCGGCAAAAACATTGAGTACGTACTCGAAACACTTAGAGAAAATGGGCTTGATGCTTTAACCGGAGGCGGGGCTGAGATTCTCCATCCGGATATTCGCAAGAAAATTTGCGCTCCTAAAACTGTTGCAACAAGATGGGAAGAGATTCATGGTATTGCACATCGTCTTGGTATTCCAACTAACGCAACAATACTCTATGGACATATTGAAGAACCATTTCACGTTGTAGATCATCTACAAAGGTTAAGAAATGTTGAAGATGAATTCCCGGGATTTTTTGCTTTTATACCTGTGCTTTTTCAACCCGAAAACACTAGCATGAAAAAAGAAGTGAAATTCTTTGCAGGCTCATACGATCTTAAAGTACATGCACTTGCTAGACTTTTTCTTGATAACTTCCCGCACATCAAATCCTACTGGATTACACTTGGTGAGAAAATGGCTCAAGTAGCTCTTCACTATGGATGCAGTGATGCGGACGGCACAATTATGAAAGAGAAGATCATTCATGACGCAGGCGCTCCTTCAGAGCTTGGCCACACTCGCGACTTCATGATTAACATGATTAAAAATGCAGGATTTATCCCTGTAGAAAGAGATGCTCTATATAACGAAATTCAGGTTTATAATTAAACTGATATTAGATGTGTGAAAAAGTATCTGCTTAAGGTGAATGCCATTCTAGTTCACCTTTGAGTGATTTAGAGATTTCTAAGTTTTGAGTTTATATCCCGTCTTAAAAATCCACCAGACTGTTACGATGCAGAGTACTAAAAATAGGACTGTCATTCCAAAGCTAACTACAACATCTACATCTGCCACACCATAGAAGCTCCATCTGAAACAGCTCACAAGGTAAACAACAGGATTAAAAAGTGTGATAGTCTGCCATATTGGAGGGAGCATTTTTATTGAATAGAAAGTACCGCCAAGAAAGGTAAGTGGTGTTACAATCATAAGAGGGATGATCTGTAGTTTCTCAAAACCATCCGCCCAAATTCCAATAATAAATCCAAATAAGCTGAAAGTAACGGCGGTCAATATAAGAAATCCTATCATCCAAAAAGGGTGTTGTATCTCATAAGGAACAAACAACCTTGCTGTAACTAGTATCAGAATTCCCAAAATTACAGATTTGGTAGCGGCAGCCCCAACATATCCAATTAAAATTTCTATATAAGAAACTGGGGCAGACAGGACTTCAAATATAGTTCCCGAGAATTTAGGCAAATAAATACCGAAAGATGCATTTGAAATACTCTCAGTCATGAGAGAGAGCATTATCAAACCAGGGATAATGAAAGCCCCATAATTAACCCCTTCAATGTCTCCCATGCGCGAACCAATCGCTGCACCAAAGACGATAAAATAGAGCGAAGTGGAGATTATAGGAGATGCTATGCTTTGCATCAATGTTCGCCATGTGCGAGCCATCTCAAATTTATAAATTGCCTTTATCGCGTATATGTTCATTTCTTTTTAGTCACCAGGCTGACGAATATTTCTTCGAGTGTGCTCTCTCTAGTATGCAGGTCCTTAAAGTCTATTCCATGCTCGGTCAGGTTTCTAAGTAGTACCGTTATTCCAGTTTGTTCGCTGCGTGTGTCGTATGTGTAGACTAGCTCATTTCCATCTGATGATAGCTCGAGTGAATGTTCTGAAAGCGTTTTAGGAATGGAATCTAGAGAATCAAGGAGCTCTAGCCTTATTTGTTTCTTACCTAGTTTCTGCATTAACTGAGCTTTGTCCTCAACCAGAATTATCTCACCATGATTAATTACCCCAACACGGTCTGCCATTTCCTCAGCCTCTTCAATATAATGTGTAGTGAGAATTATTGTGACGCCATCTTCTCTTAGCTTTCTAACCATCTCCCACATATCACGTCTTAATTCTACATCTACTCCGGCTGATGGTTCGTCAAGAAACAGTATCTTTGGTTCATGTGAAAGCGCTTTTGCTATTAACACGCGGCGTTTCATTCCGCCCGATAATGTAATAATTTTAGAGTCTTTTTTATCCCAGAGTGATAGATCGCGAAGAACTTTTTCTATATACTCAGGGTCAGGTGGTTTTCCAAACAAGCCTCGGCTGAAATTCATAGTAGCTTCTACTGTTTCAAAAACATCCGTGGTTAATTCCTGAGGCACTAGACCAATTTTTGTCCTTGCTGCCCTATAATCAGAAATAATGTCATGTCCATCTGCCAGCACAGTACCCTCAGTAGGGTTCACTATGCCGCATATAATTCCTATCAATGTGGTTTTGCCGGCACCATTTGGTCCTAGGAGCGCAAAAATCTCGCCCTCATGGATGTCGAGGTTTATATTGCTAAGCGCTTTAAGCCCGGAAGCATAAGTTTTACTCAGATTTTGTACTGAAATTATGGACTGCACGTAATCTCCTTACTTCAGAAAGCCTTATAGTATATCTGATAATTAGTGTTTAACTTATTAGATTGCATTTCATAGAAGTTTGGTTCTGATTATATTTGGTTCTGATTATAATAGAATAGTGTTAAATACGTATGATGAAAATATCATTGACTCCAAACATTTAGTACTTATACTCATTAATAGGAGGAAATAATATGACAAACTTAATGAAAGCACTATTATTAAACGCGGTTCTAATAGTAATTCTGGCAGGCGGATTTGTATATGTAAATAATGTGCAGGCCGAATCTGCTCAACCACAGCTTGTTACTTTTTTGGATGTAGATTTCAATGCTTTTCCTGATTCAGGGATTGAAATAGCTCAAAATACTTGCGGTAGTGAAACTTGTACAAAGAATCAGTGCTGCTGTCTAAATATTGATAATGGTAACCAGTGCTGCAGGGATAAAGTAGACGACAACTGCGTCGAATCCTGTAAAAAAAGTAAGCCTTGTTAGCCACTTAAGATAACTAGTTCGACTGGGGTTTTTTTTCATTAATTCCATCTTAATACCGGGTTAATTTTCAATTTTTCGCAAATTACCTCTTGAAATGGGGTGTTTTGTGCTTATCATATCAGTGCGTTAGGAAAATGGGTTTTTAAACATAAAAAGGGAGAAGTTAAAATCATGTTACATACTGAAAATATAGAAAATTATAAGGCAAAAAATTCACGCCACATATACATCGGCGAGCTTAAGAGAACAACTCTTAACAAACCTATGGAAGATCTTGATGATACAGAAAAGCAGGATTACACCTCACTTCAGGAGCAAATGTTCTGGGGTAAGGAAAACGGTTTTAATCTCGTTCTTACAAAAGACACCGGAAAAGTCGACTGCTGGATGATCAGAGATACAGATATGGACAAGCTCAACCCGATTTTTAAACAGACCATTTTAGAAGTACTTTAACAAAAGCTTGCTCTTATTAATGCTATGAAATATGTTAGTCTTCTATTGTAGGTGCTTATAATCGATAACGGGGGCTACTAATGAGTGAATATAAAGATGTCATTCAAAAACTTAACTTAAGAAAACAAGAGCTAGAAGAGCGTCTTGATAAAGTTGAGAACTCTTTGAGGAAAACCCATGCCAAGGATTGGAGCGAACAAGCACAGGAGCGTGAGAACGAAGAGGTTGTTGAACAACTTGAAGAGAGTGCCCGTATAGAATTAACTCAAATTCACGATGCTCTGTCACGGCTCGAGAACAACCAATTCGGAGTTTGTGAAAGTTGTGATGGCCTCATAAGACCTGAACGTCTAGAAGTCCTGCCTTACACCAACCATTGTATTAACTGCGCAAATGAATTGGAATAACTTCTTTCCATTATTACTCAAATCAATCACAATTTAGATAATCCCAATATAGATAGCAACTTTTTCTGAGTGTGGAATTCTAATACAGTATCGATTATATTAAAAAAGAAGGAAACATCTTGAGGGGCGTGCAATATTGGCGGTTACAGACACTCAAATAGAATACCTTGAAGATATGGCAACTCACATACGTGAGGATGTAATCATTATGCTAGAGCAAGCAGGCTCCGGGCACTCTGCAGGCTCTCTTGGTACAGCTGATATTTTCTCCACCCTATATTTTCACATAATGAAGCACGACCCTAAAAATCCTGATTGGGAAGATAGGGACAAGTTCGTTTTAAGTAATGCCCACATTTGCCCTGTTCTATATGCAACTCTTGCTGAGGCGGGCTATTATCCTAAAAAGGAAATACACACTCTTAGAAAACTTGGGTCCAGATTACAAGGTCATCCGCATAGAGGGGCATTGCCAGGGTTGGAAGCATCAGGTGGTCCACTTGCTCAGGGGCTATCAATTGCAGCTGGAATGGCTATGGCCGGGAAGATGGATGATAAGAGAACAAAAGTATATTGCATGGTTGGGGACGGAGAAATGAATGAGGGGCAGATCTGGGAAGCTTTGATGTTTATAGGCAAAAACCGCCTTCATAATTTCACACTTATTGTGGATAGAAATAATATACAGATCGACGGATTCACAGAGGACGTAATGCCGCTTGAGCCTCTAAAAGACAAATTAATGTCATTTGGTTTTCATGTAATTGAAGTAGATGGCCATAATATTCGGACCTTAATTGAAGCTTTTGAAGAGACGATATTTGAGAAGCCCAAGGTGCTCTTGGCACACACCATTCCGGGTAAAGGTGTAGACTTTATGGAATTTAAACCGGAATGGCACGGGAAGCCGCCTAATAAGGAAGAAGCGGATAAGGCTATAGAGGAGCTTGAGGCTTTAAGATCACTAGGCGGTAAAATAACCTGCGAACATGAGTAAAAATCTAAATACTAAATTTCTTTTGGCTGAAAATATTTTTGACGGCCCTGATCAGGTGCCTGCTAGAAATGGCTACGGCGAAGGTGTCGTTGAAGCAGGTGAGGCTGATAAGAATGTTGTCGTATTGTGCTGTGATTTAACAGAATCCACACGTAACGCAAAGTTTAAAGAAACCTTTCCTAATAGATTTGTAGAGGTTGGGATTGCTGAGCAAAATATGGCAGGACTTGCTGCTGGTATGGCTTTCTCAGGCAAAATTCCCTATATCTCATCCTACGCAACTTTCAGCCCAGGCAGAAACTGGGATCAGATTCGAGTCAGCATCTGCTACAGCATGGCCAATGTTAAAATCATGGGTGCCCACGCCGGAATATCGGTAGGACCTGACGGCGCTACTCATCAAGCTATGGAAGATATAGCCATCACTCGGTGCCTTCCAAATCTAACTGTAATAGTTCCGTGCGATTATTTTGAGACTAAAAAAGCGGCAATAGAAATCGCCCGTATTGAAAGCCCCGTATATATGCGTTTTGGTAGAGAAAAAATTCCGGTAGTTACTACAGAGAAGACTCCATTTGAAATCGGTAGAGCTGATACGTACAGAGACGGCAATGATGTAACTGTCATAGCGTGTGGCTCTCTAGTCTACGAAGCACTTGTTGCTGCAGAGAACCTTAGTGGTGATGGAATACATGTAAGGGTTGTAAATTGTCATACTGTTAAGCCGATTGATGAAAAAGCCATTATCAAAGCTGCTAAAGAAACAGGGGCAATAGTTACTGCAGAAGAGCATCAAGTTCACGGCGGATTAGGTAGTGCCGTGGCAGAAGTTGTTGCGGCAAATTCTCCTGTGCCTATGGAATATGTTGCTCTTATGGACCGCTTTGGAGAATCAGGCGAGCCCAATGAGCTTATGCACAAGTTTGGTCTCGATTCAACAGGCATAATCAAAGCTGTGAAGAAAGTTCTCAAGCGTAAATAGTACTTATTATCCTAATTTATCCCTAAACTTTAAAGACTATAATTAAGGTGTTATTTCATACCATATATCTTTTATGTAACCAGCTTTATCTGTCTCTGCAATTTGTTTTACTATCTCCGGTGTACCGTTATCACATTTCCATTCATAAACTGTAGTATGCCCAGTGGCAAACATTGGAATAAATTCCGCGTCCGGGTTCTCACCACAGTAATTCAGCATGCCGTCATTTGGCTCCTTGTTTACATTCGCTCTTTCCTGGCAGGGAAGGTTGGCCCCTACATTACAGGCATAAACCTTTCCATCCATACAGCGCCAAGAAGTTCCATCATTAAACATATCCTCAGGCATCGTATCTGATACACCCATATCTTTTCTTAGTTTTTCGGCAATGACATCAGGTAATTTTGGTCCATCATATTCTGAATTGGGGGAGTCGATATTTTCTGCCGCTTTACAGTATTCAAAGGGATTGGTATATGTCCCTTGTTTCTCCTCCTTTTGATTACATGACAAAACAAATAGACCTAATATCAAAATAGGTAATGATAACAATAGGTATTTAGTATTCATATGCTTCCCTCCTGCAGGCATGCTAATTAAATTATATAGAATGATTAAGTTATTTGCACGCTCTAGTGCATAATGTATGATTTCTCTCTATTAAATAAGCGAATGGTAATAATTTGAAAGGAAATATACCTCTAAGCTGGTCCTATAAAGATATAGAATCACCACAATTTCATTCTGTAAATCTCCCACTGTCAGCGCTCCCCTGGATTTACACTGCTGAGGTGCCGGCAAATTACGGAATTGAAAAATTGGTTAACCAACTTGAAACACAATTCTCTAAAGGTTTGTTATTAAGAGGATGCAGTTCTGAAATAGCTTCTTATTTACAGAAAAAGAATTATGAAATCATTAGAACCGGAGCTGAAGGGGTACTTAATTTAGATAATATAGATAAAGTATCAAAGTCTTTATTTGAACTTGCAACCAGGGGGAGTAGATTTGGTCAAGTTAAAGAGATTGCGTTAACTGATGCAAATCGCCAAAGAGTATCAAGTTTTATCGAGCATACACCTTATGGATATAAACCACATCTCCAATATTTATTCAATAACAATTTTGACTCTAATACCAGGTGTTTTGTAATGAACTCATTTCAAAATGATTGGCTTGGCGTAATTACAGTTTCTGTGTCTGGTCAAAACTCTTGTCATACAGAGATGATATTGAGAAATAAGAAAGCTCCGGTTGGTACCATGGAGTCATTATTTGTTTCTGTCATGGATATTCTAAAGGGCGAAGGTTATAAGTCTTTCAGTCTTGGTGAAGTTCCGTTTGTGAGCACTGAAAATATGAAAGAAAACTATTTAGAATCCTCTATGAAAAGGTCTTTGCAAGAATACCTATTATATAAATCGGGTCATGTTTTAAGATACGCCTTTAACTACAAAGGTCTTTTCAATTTTAAGAATAAATTTAATCCCACATGGAAACCCGTATACATTTGTGCAACACCACAAGTCCCTTTCCTAAGTCTAATCGATCTGTTTTATACAACCGGATACATGGATCTCTCGCGTACGGAGCTTACAGCAAATTTCAAAAGCTACTATCAGTTCTCTTCTAGCTCCAGGTGAAGATAGGAATCAGATCTTAAACGACTGAAAGGTGTTCATCACAATTGAAACTAGGTAACTTAATGTTTGTCAATCAGTTAATTCGATAAGTTTCTCTTGTCAAAACCCTCTTCAACTGTGTAAGATTCTTGTGGTGAATATTTTCAAACTCATTTCAGGATCAGGAGAAGAATTGCAATGAAAAATCTGAACTTTCGTATCTTATTTCTATTAATCTTAAGCTGTTTCATACTAGAAGTCTCGATCTACAATTCCAATGCGCAGCCAAGTGATCAAAAAGATGCGTCACAAATACTTTTTATTCTTGATGCTTCAGGCTCAATGTGGGGTCAAATAGAAGGGCAGAATAAAATTACAATCGCTAAAACAGTTCTTAATAAACTTGTCGATAACCTTCCAGATAATACCGAAGTGGGACTAATAGCCTATGGACACAGGGAAAAGGGTGATTGTAAAGATATAGAGACTATAGTTGAACCCGGTCCTTTGGATAAAGCGTTGGTCAAACAAAAAATTGATGATCTTAATCCTAAGGGAAAAACCCCAATCACAGATTCTGTCTTAATGGCATTTGATCTTGTGAAGGCCAGTGAGAATGCAACAACAGTGGTTCTTGTGAGCGATGGAATCGAAACTTGTGGGGGTGATCCTTGTAAGGCTGTACAAGACGCCAAAGACGCAGGCATTAATTTTATAATGCATGTCGTGGGATTTGACGTTGGCGATGTTGACGTTTCAGAGCTTGAATGTGCGGCCCAAGCAGGAGGTGGACTTTACCTGAGTGCTCAAAATGCGGGCGAGCTTTCAGAAGCACTTGAAACTGCGATTGAAATTCCAGCAGAGCTTCCTGTGGGTAAGTTGTCTGTAAAAGTGACTGCTGAAGGGAAACTCCAGGACTCCATGCTAATATTGACAAATACTGCTACTGGAGAAGATCTCAAGGGACAAAGGACATATTCAAGCGACAAAACCAATCCGAGAGTTATATCACTTCCCGACGGTACCTATGATCTGGAAATAAAACCTATGGGCATGAAAGGTGTTGATAGCCAAACTATTTCTTCTATTGAGATAAAGGAAGGAGAGGTCGTAGAGAAGGAAGTAAACTTCGGTTTTGGAGAGCTGTCGATAAAAGTTATTCGTAATGGGAAACTATCGGACGCGACTGTTAAGGTTTATAAAGTAAATACGGAAGAGGTTACAGCAGAGTCACGCACCTACACATCAGAAAATTCAAATCCTAAGGTAATCAAACTTGAACCCGGAATATATGATGTTTTAGTAACTGCTCTTGAAATTAAACCCAATCCATCACAAACAATTGAAGCCGTTGAAATACTTAGTGGAGAAAAACTTGAGAACACAATAGATTTTTCTAGCGGCACATTGAAAATAGGAGCGTTACAGGGCGAGAAGTTTGTAGACGCTGTGGTAATAATTAAAGACGCCGAAACAGGTGATGCCGTAACACAAAGCCGTACATACAAAAGCTCTAAATCCAATCCTAAAACTTTTGAACTTACTCCGGGGGTTTATGATGTTGAGGTTTCGGCTCTTGGAATTGTCGGAAAGCCCACTGAGATATTTGAGGCTCTGGAAATAGTAGCCTCTGAGACTGTCGAACAGATAGCACAGTTCTCAAGCGGAGCAATAAAGGTGGGTGCATTAGAGGGAGAAAAATTTGTGGATGCAGTAGTTTCAGTCACGGATTCAAAGACGGGAGAAAAGATTGCTCAGGGTCGCACTTATCAAAGTTCAAACTCAAATCCGAAGACTTTTGAGCTTTCACCTGGTGTATATGATATAGAGGTCAAATCTCTTGCTATTATTGGGCATCCCATAAAGAAATTTGATTCTATTGAGATTAAACCCGCTGAGACAGTTGAGGAAACAGCGCAGTTCTCAAGTGGAGTTGTAGAGCTAAGTGTTAGGGATGGGGAATCTTTTGCCGACTCCATGATCTCTATTTCTAATTTAACCACAGGGGAGAAAATAGCCTCAGGTCGCACATATGACAAGCCTAAATCGTTTATATTAATTCCTGGCTCATATAAAGTGACGGTTAAGGCTCTCAAGGTTGAGGGTAAGCCTGAGAAAACTTCAGAAGTTGAGATTAAGCCTCAGGAAACTTCCAAGCTGAACGTCGATTTTTCTAAGTAGCTAAATGCGTACCTGTATAATAGCTTTAATGAAAAAGGATATGGGCGCCTATTAACGAAAGTGCTAATATAATTCCGAAATGCAGTACACTTCTATGAGAGACTTCAATGAATCTATCATTGGGAAGTCTAAAACCATTTTTGATCAACGTAGGTACAGCTATAATGGCGAAGCAAATAACTATTACCCAAGAAGTTCTCACAAAATAATTTAGCTCAGGCCGTCCAATTTGGAAAATGTAAGTTAGAACAACACTGAAAAGCATTGTAAAGAGCACTAGCTTCCTATTAGGTGTATAAAGAAACATTGCCGACATTATTATTATTACAAAACTGATTTTAATGTAATAAGACATCGCATTAAACCAGTGTGTGAGTGGAAACTCCGGATTTCCAAACTTTACGTAAACAACAATAAAAGCAAAAATTGCTCCCGTAATAAATGAAGCCATTATTGAATACCTGCCTGCTTTTACCATTTGAGTTTCTGATGCTTCGGGGTTTAGGTATCTCTTGTATATGTCAATTGACCATAAGGTTGATACGGAGTTGTATATTGAATCAAGTGTACTCATAAGGGAAGCGAAGAGTCCGGTAAGTATTATCCCGCTTACGCCAACAGGAAGGAAATCGTTCACAAGTGTTAGATAGGTTAGATCAGGATCTTCAAGAGGGTTATCCCTTAGTATGCCTGCAAGTGCGATTCCCGGGACAATGATTATAAGGGCCATCACATACTTGAGCACCCCTCCAACCAAAAGCCCAATCTGTGCCTGTTTCAAATCTTGCGCTGCAAGTGCTCTTTGTAAAATAACCTGGTTTGCTCCCCAGTAATTCAGATTCAAGAGCAGCATCCCAAAAATCCCAATCCAGGGTAGGGTGTCATGATCGCTTGGGAGGTGTAGGTGCATTAAATCCCCGGTAGTGTTCCAGAGCTCTCCCCAGCCTCCCAAATGATGAATAGCTACAAATAAGATTACGAATCCGCCTATTACTAATAGACAGAACTGTACAACATCTGTTCTCACCACAGCTCTTAAGCCGCCCATATATGTGTAGGCAGCCGAGAATGCGCCAGTAAAAATTATTAAGATCCCGAGCCTTAGTGGAGTACTCAGGTTTGTGAAATTAAATAACTCTCCAAAAACTCCATTTGCTGCGTAAGCTGCCCAGAAAAGTGCAGTCCCGAGATACATAAAGGAGTAGAGAATTATCATAAATATTGAGTAGGCTAGGGCGACTCTAGGGCCTAGGCGAGCCTCAAAAAACTGAGTTATAGTGATGACCTTCATCCTGAGATATATGGGCACAAACACAAACGCTGCGACAAGAATGCCAAAGATCGCATTTATCTCAAGATTTGCCTGAGCAAGTCCGAATACATATGCGGAGCCTGCCATTGCAATGAAGTGATTGGCTTGTACATTTGTTGCAATTGTAGAAACTGCTATATACGGCCACTTAAGTGACCTTGAGCTTAGAAAATATTCTTCTACACCAACATCGGATTTCGCTCTGCTCCATATGCCTATAATCATTATTACGGCGAAGTATGTGAGTATTATGGCTAGATCAATAATCATGTTTTACATTTAACCTGGATGAGATTATGATGTGATATAGAAACTAAATTGTATTTAGATTAGGTAAATTTCACAAGTCTTGTATAGGTTGCTGAAGCAAATACACTTATTCCGTTGAATATAGTGATTGTAGCTCGGATTGCTGTGAGGTAAGGTTGTAATGGGTATTTTTTAGAAGGAGAGAAAAATGAAGATATTATGGACATTCACAATCTTGTTTTTATTTACAGTAAGTGCTATTTGTACAGACTCATTGTCGGAAACGGATGTTTCAGAGCCGCAAGAAGCCACGTCTATTAAAGAGGTATTAAAAGAAGCTAATAAGAGTTTTACTTATAAAGGCAAAGCTATACATCCTGGTTGTGTAAAGCAGTTCATGGTGAATCTAGCGGATTCAGGACCTCCAATAGTTAGAGCGGTTGATGTTGAGTCTTGTGTTTCAAGCAATGAATTTTCTATGAGTTATAAGATTTCAGAAGATGGGTATATAGGTTATGAATATGAAGATTCCGGGGAAAAGAGCTATTTCGGATATAAGGTTATAGGTAAAGTTAAGGGCGGAATCCACATTCTTGATACCAGGGCCAGCGGCGGCGGTACTATGGTTGCTATGACTGTTTTTCTAACAAGGTTTGGGCTTGAAAATTATCGGTCTTTTGATGAAGAAGAGAAGCTCAATATTGAACAAAGGCTTATTATGAAATGTATCGGTCAAATAGTTAGGGGTGATCGTGATATAGGTTCTATAGAGTTAATAAACAACAACCTTGTCTTAGGAAAATCTCAGTACCGTAAGAAAGTGGAGGTAATTAGTCTTGACTAAACAATACTCCCTAGGTTCTTTTAATAAAATAGTGCCCATAGTTTGTTTAATGTTGGTAGTTATCTCTTGTAGTTCCGGTAATGATCCTAACCAGGAGCTTACTTCCTATTGCATAAGAGAGTGTGTAATAGAAACCTCTGCTTCTGAAATTTGTGATACAGAGTGTAAATGTGCTGCTGAAAAACTTTCTAGCGAATATTCAAAAGAAGATTTTGCGAATTTAGTACAAGCCATTACCCAAGATCAAGCAGATAGTATAAAAAAGTTAAAAAACTCGCTTGAATCATGTAGAAATTAAGCGAATAATTTCATTGATTCAAATCATTAGGGCTTGGTTTGAATTTAAGTTGGGTTGGAAGAGGTAATTAATTGGTTCAAACCAAGCCTCCCATAATCATCTTTATTAAGAGCGACTTATCTCTTATTTTTCAAGTTCTACTTTAAATGTGTCTGCGAATCTTGTTAACACATGAAAAGCACCATTTACCATATTAAGCTCAGCAATTTGAGCCTCATCAAAGTACTTTCTGAGTTCATCTAGAGATTCTTGACTAGCTGCAACATTCTGAGCCAATTCCTTGGAAAATCTAACCACAGCTTTTTGTCTATCATCTAAAGCTGAGCTGTTCTCATCCGGTGTAGCTTCTATCTGCTCATCGGTAAGTCCCGCTCTTTTGCCTGCTCCAGTATGATGAGCCGTGCAATAAGTGCAGTTATTGAGCTTTGTGGTAGTAAGAATGGCTAACTCTTTAGTCGCATTATCTACCTTGCTTGGTCCTAGTGCTGCTCCCAGAAACGGCATAAAACCCATAAATAATTCTGTACTGTTTGCCATACCCTTTAACACATTTGGTACTATCCCAAACATTTTCTCCAGCTGCTCATAAACGGCTTTTACATTCTCTGGAGCATTCTCTTTTTCTACATATCCAATTCTAGCCATACCGGTAATACCTCCTATACAGTTTTATATTTGAATGATTGTTCAACAATCAAGCAAAATTTTTTTTCTAGTGTAAAGTAGATAAAATTACATCTACTACGTCTTTAACTTCTTTGGGGTTTCGAGCTGATTTTCCTGTAACTATTAATCCATGTGTACTTGTCGCTAGAAAGTGTGAGAGCACCTTAGTATCGGTATCTTTTGGTAATTCACCTAGCTCAACGGCTCTATCTAAGCAGTTAAGAAAAGTAGTTTGTATTCTTTCCAGAATTATTCTGACCGTATCTGCTACTTTTTCATCGTGCGGCGCAAGCTCAACAACAGTATTACTTATTAAACATCCTCTGGTTTTTCTGTTGGGTGGAGTGTTTACAATTGTTTCAAAAAAGAGCCTAATGTTTTCAATTGGAGACCCGTCAGATTCAAGGACCTTAATGGTTTTGGAAGTAACTTCCTCAGCATAATACTTCACAGCTTCAATAAATAAAGAGTGTTTGTCACCGAAAGTATTGTAAATGCTCCCTCTCTTGATCCCCATTCGATCAACAAGATCCTGGATACTTGTAGCCTTGTACCCTTTCTCCCAAAAGACCTCCATGGCCTTTGAAAGTGTTTCTTGTCTATCAAATTCGTATGGTCTACCCATGATTATTTACACTTTACCCTTTTTTGAATTCTCGGTCAACAACTGTTAACCTACTAATATTATTATGCCATTTTTTTTCTCTAATTAGAAGCTTGTGCATAATTAATATCAAGAGGTTTTCCAACTTCGGGCTTGCTCACTTTCCATATCCATCCATCATAGATGAAATGTAAGAATGAAGACCCTGTAATATAAAGCCCAAGAACATATTCATTATAATTAAGACCCGCAACGCTGATTCCAGCCAGAAGTACCGTGAATATGCCTGCGTACAGCCACTGCTTTTTTGTTACTCTTGAGAAGAAGCTCCCTGTATCCGGCTTTTTCTTATACTTTGAGTTAACGAACAGGTTCACAAATGCAATATATTCGATTGCGTGTGAGAATCCGAACACCAAAAACCCTATAACCAGGTTTTGAAAGAATATTGCGTAGAGGAGTAATATCGAGAATACAAAAATGTTTTTCGGCAGACTGATTTTGTCCCAGTTCTTAAGTTCCACATATATATAAACGGCGGTAAATGCGATGGCTACTGCAAGGGCAATATAGGATATCATTGTGAATATCTGGAAATAATCTCCCAGATAATGAATAAGGGTCCGTCCTTCATGATACTCACTCATGAGCCCCTTGTTTCTTTCCCCTAGTGCAAAGAACAGATAACCAAACCAGGAATATATTATTCCCTTGTCAAGCCACGCTAGACCATAGCCTGCTTTCCTCGAATATATTCTAGTAAGCCCGTACTTTTGGGCTAGAGTGTGGAACATAAGCCATATTATCGAGGCAGCTAGCAGAATAGAAAAAAGATTAAGCTTGTACAATGTGACCGCTATTACTAAAAAAGCGATTGGAAGCAGAATGTATGACCATTTTCGCCTATTAAACTCTTCTTTCTGGCCGTAGACTAGGGCAAAAGTGTAGTGTCTATGCACAAAGCTTGTTGCCGCCACTATGATTAAAATCGTTGCAAAATAATTCTCGAATATTATAAATGCCAGATATATGGCTATCCACCCAAAGCTAAGATATATAAGGTCAAAGGCGGGGTCCTTGATCCATATGTTTTTAGGTTGTTCTATAGTACTCATCGGCTATTACTTGAACAGTTTATATTACTAAGTGTATTCCGCAAACACCTTATTATAGAATTTGATGTTAATATATATCATAATAAATATATCGACGTCAAAATCAATTTAGAAAAAGCACCTTAATTGATTATATTCTCAATTACTACTTAAAGAGGGTGGATATGGAAATACAATTTTGCGGAGCTGCACAAACTGTCACAGGTAGCTGTCATCTTCTGAAGCTCGACGATGGGTATCAAATACTTCTAGATTGCGGGTTATATCAGGGAAGGGACGAAGAGTTTGAAGATTTTAATGCTAATTGGATATTTGATCCTTCAGATATTGATTGTATGATCCTATCCCATGCTCATATTGATCACAGCGGCCGAATTCCCAAGCTAGTTAAAGACGGATTTAAAGGTGAGATTATCTGCACCAGTGCAACCAGAGATTTATCCGCCGTTATGCTTATTGATAGTGCAAAGATTCAAGAAAGTGATGCTTATTACACAAATAAAAGACTCAAGAAACAAGGTCGCGAGCCTGATGCAAAGCCTCTCTACACTCACGAAGATGCTTATGATGCTTTAGAGGGATTTGTCGGAATTAGTTATGATAAATGGCATAAAATTAGATCTGATATATGGGTTCAGTTTAGAGACAGTGGTCACATTTTTGGGAGTGCGAGTGTTACCCTAAAAATTGCTCAGAACGGAAAGCCACCTGTTTATTTCGGGTTTAGCGGTGATATTGGTAGACCTGACCGTCCAATTTTAAAAGACCCTATTCCTATGGAGAATTTGGACTACCTCATTTGCGAGTCGACTTATGGTGGTAAGAAGCACAACCAACTGCCAGAAGATGTAGAGGATCTTTTAGCTATAATCCAAGAAACCTGTGTTAAAAATAAGGGTAAGCTCATAATTCCGGCATTTAGTGTTGGTAGAACACAGGAGATTGTTCACACCTTAGATAAACTTGAAACCGCAGGACGCCTGCCAAAAATACCGGTTTTTGTAGACAGCCCGATGGCAGTTAATGCTACAGAAGTGTTTAGGCTTCACCCCGAGTGTTTCGATTCAGAAATCCTTGAATATATGATTGAAGATCCAAACCCTTTTAGATTTAATGACCTTAAATATATTAGAAAAACGGAAGATTCTAAAAAGTTAAATTTTCTAGACGGCCCCGCAATTATTATCAGCGCCTCAGGAATGATGACCGGAGGCAGGATTATTCATCATCTTATTAATCACATTGGTGATCCTAATAACACCATATTAATTGTAGGTTTCTGTGCGCCACATACACTTGGAGCCAAAATCAGACGCGGTGATAAGAAAGTGCGGATATTCGGTGTAGAAAGGAAAGTGAATGCTAAAGTTAAGATTATGGATTCTTATAGCGCACATGGGGATCAAAATGAAATGCTGGATTATCTTTCAAATTTAGATAGAAATAAGCTTAAGAATATTTTTCTAGTTCATGGAGATATAGAACGTCAGGAAAAGTTTAGCGAAGGTTTAAGGGGAGAAGGTTTTAAGAATGTAGAGATCCCGAAATTAGGAGAGAGGTTCAAACTTAATACAGACTCTTAGTAATTTATTCCATTCATTATTAGAGCACATTCAGCCGGCAGCTCTTTTTGCTGGCTGTAGCCGCTTTTTTTCTTCTTTTTAATTCCCCCATCTGCTCTAAACCAAGAGCTTAAATCTGAACCACATCCATTTCCTGACACTTCAATAGGGGCTTGAGGTTTACATAGAGAGTTTCCTTGAGGGCACTTAAGCCTGACATGGAAATGTCCGTCATGTCCATACCAAGGGCGGAGTTTTGCAAGCCAGATCTCTCCCGGATATTCAGCGCAGAGTTTTCTCTTTATTACCGGATTAATAAAAATTCTGTCTACTCTAATATCGGCCGCCGCTATTTTTAGGATTTTGCCATGGATTTCGTCCCACTTAAATTCATCCACTTCCAGTTCATCGTCTGTGAGCACTGATTGAGGGTGTATATGCTCTCTTTCGGTAGTTGTCAGAGTACGATTTCTAGCAATTGGGTGCTGCCACAAAAGAATATCTGCATCAAGACCTATCTGGTGGCTGCTGTGGTCATCCAATATGGGGCCCCCGGTCTTTTGTGATATATCTGCAATCAATAATATGCCGTTTAATTGTGAATTTACTTTTTGGCCTAAGGACTCAATATAAGAAATTGTTTCAGGATTGCCAAAAAAACGTCCTCTGCTCGGTCTTATTACCTGAAAGCCATTCCCGTTTAAGCTAAGTTCCCCAGAGCTTCTTATACATCCCGCTGTGTATGATCCAATTGATTCTGAGGAAATAGTAGTTTCGGCTGCTTGTATATTGTTGGCGGAAGCAATGGAGATTAAAATTATAGATCCAAAAATATAGAATAATAGCCTCATAATAATCAAATATCTTATCACTTACAGTCCTGAATCCAAGACCCTTTCTATATTTTTATTAACAATCAGCCAACTAAATAGTTGAATATGCAATTTGTTTGAGTTAACCAAAAATCTAGGTTACTATGAAAATAATGGCTTATAATAACGATGATTTGATGGATAAAATCTTTTACGCTCTATCCAACACTACACGAAGAAATATTTTACTTCAGCTCACTAAAAATGATTTAACTGTAAACCAAATTGCGGAAAAGTATGATATGACTCTTCAAGGTGTTTCGAAACACATACATGTATTAGTTTCTGCAGGTTTGGTTTCGCAGAGAAAAGAAGGTAGAACTAAATACTGCAAATTCAATCAAGACCATTTCCACACTATTTCTGAATTGCTTGATCGTTATACAGACTTCTGGGACAAACGACTCGAAGCACTCGATGAATACTTTGAAAATCGCAAAAAGAAAGAGGACTAACAAAAGATGATTAATAGTATTGCAATTGTTAAAAAGGTTATTGATACAAGTAGAGAGGATTTATTTGAGGCATTTTCTAATCCTGAAATTATGAGTAAATGGTTTTATCCCTACGATGATATGTGGGTTGAAGTTAGTAATACGTTTCAAGTTGGTGGTGAGTATGTCTTGAGAATTCACAACAAAGATGATGATGTCTTTATACATGAGGGGGAATATAGAGAGATCGTTCCTCCTGAAAAGCTAGTTTTTACATGGAATTCTGCATTAGTTCAAAATACAGTAGTTACTATTGAGTTTATTGAATTAGATTCGGGGACAGAAATCACACTTACTCATGAATTGTTGCCTACAGAAGAAGAAGTTGAGCGTCACAAAGCTGGATGGGCTAGCGTCCTTAATAGGTTAGAAGGCAATATGCCTTCTTAGAGCAATGGATTAGATTGTACTAAAACTTTATATCCAGGAGGTCTCATATGTATCAGTCTTTAAGGTTTTCTATCTTAACAATCTGTTTGATATTTACAGCGTTTAGTTTTGTTATTGCCGATCCTAGCAAAGAACATAATATGGACCATATGAAACCATATACGGGTTCAGCTGAACTCGAGAAGATGAAATCTCTGTCAGGTACTTGGACAGGAATGGGCATGATGCAGGGACAGGAAGTTCCTATGACAGTCGAATATAAAACTACAGCAGGAGGTAGTGCTGTCATTGAAACACTCTCTCCTGGAACACCTATGGAAATGGTTTCAGTTTATTATGAAGAAGACGGCAAACTAGTTATGAAACATTTCTGTATGTTGAAAAATCAGCCTGTACTAGGTGTTAAGAATTCTTCTGAAAACACAATTGAATTTGATCTTATTGACGGTACAAATATGGATCCATCAAAAGATATGCATATGCACTCAGCTATTTTTACCTTTATAGATGATAACACTATGACACAGAGCTGGACTCCATATCAAGACGGCAAAGCCGCTGAAGGAGCTAGTTCCATTACCCTGACTAAAGCAGATTAAGATTCTACCTGTCTCGTCATCTTTTCATCCGCTCAGCAACTTCGGTTATAATTATTTTAGCGGTATTAATATTGAAATATTAATAACTATAAGGAGAAAGCGAGATGAAGAGGTCTACAAAGTTTCTTACAGCATTTATGCTTATAGCATTTATTTCTATCCTATCTATAGGCGGTTGCAATAATAATAATTCTGAAGGACAGCCTATTCCTGATGAAATTAGATCTATCTTTAATAGTGCATTGTATGATGGAGGGTTCTGGGCTCTTCGGGTTGTGGACTTGGAAAGCGGTGAAGTAATCTATAACCAGCGCTCAGATGATAATATTTTTATAGGCTCTGTCAGAAAAGTTTTTACAATTGGAGAATTGTTAGAAGAATATGGTCAAGACTTCATGTTCCGTACTCCGCTTCACAGACAAGGTCCGATAACAGAAGAGGGAGTGTTGCAAGGAGATTTGATTGTTGTGGCTTCAGGGGATTTAACCATGGGCGGCCGCAGATTGCCTAACAACACAATGGCAGTGACTAATTTTGACCACAACGACGCAAACAATCTTGGTAATGCTATTCTAAGCACTCCTGATCCTTTACAGGGTTATAAAGACCTTGCAAAGCAGATCGCAGATTCCGGAGTTACAAAAATTACAGGTGAAATAATCATAGATGATAGATTGTTTCAGCCCTATTTCTTTAGAAATGAGTTTGATGTAAAGCCTATTTTTGTAAATGATGATGTAGTTGACGTTATCGTGGATCCCGGCACTCCAGGTGGTCCAGCTATTGTCGAGTACAGGCCAAAATCAGCTGCTTTTAGTCTAGAGTCAACACTTCAAACTTTGGCGACTGGGGAAGTTAATGATATTGATATTGATCCGTTTGTGCCTGAGTGCTTTGGTATGCTTGATTGTTCGGGGTTGGTTTCAGGTGAAATATCAACGGATCTAGTTCCTCCCTTAACTGATACATTTCCTATAATACAAATATTTAGAATCGCCGATCCTTCGTCATATGCACGTACAGTTTTAATTGAAGCTCTTATAGAAGAGGGGGTTGTTGTAGATGCTCCGGTTGTAGCAAAGAACCCTTCTCAGCTTCTACCACCTAAAAACTCATATACTCCTGAGACTATTCTAGCTGAATACAAATCACTGCCTTTGTCTGAGTACGGTAAGCTTGTACTCAAAGTTAGTTATAACATTGGTTCTGATACTAGTCTTCTTCTCTGGGGACTTAGACATGAAAGTGACAATATGAATGATACGCTTGCAATAGAAAGGGACAACCTGATAAACAATATCGGCATCCCAGGTGATGAATTTGAGTTTTTTGACGGAAGCGGTGGTTTTGATACCGTTGCAACAAATAAAGCTGTTATTCAAATGCTTGAGTATATTAGTAGACAGTCGTTTTTCCCTGACTATCTAGGGTTATTACCAATACTGGCTGTAGATGGCTCATTAGCATTTGTGACAGATTTTGAATCTGATCCATCATTAGCTGGCGCAAAGGGAAATGTATATGCCAAGACTGGGACCAAGATTACAGGAAGCCCTGATGGCTTATTTCTTGATGGTCAGGCACTGGGTGGATATATAGATACCAAGAGTGGGAAACGTCTTATGTTTCATTTAGCGGTAAATAATATTCCATTAGGCTTTGATATTACAAATGTGCAACAAGTGTTTCAAGATCAGGGAACAATAACAGCCATCATTTGGCGTGATAATTAGTTTTTAGGAGTAAATATGAGTAAATATTTTATTTCTCTGATCTTATTGCTTTCAGTATTATCTGTTGGCGGCTGCAATAATATGGGCTCTGAAGGTCAGCCCATTCCTGATGAAATAAGAGCAATCTTTAAGAAACCATTATACGACGGGGCAATTTGGGCTCTTCGTGTAGTAGATGTGGAAACAGGCGAAGTTGTTTATAATCAACGCTCAGATGACAAACTCTTTATTGCTTCTGTTAGAAAAGTTTTCACAACAGCTCAAGCACTTGATGCTCTTGGGCAAGGTCATATGTTTAGAACCCCGATTCATAGACAAGGCTCCATAGACACCCAAGGTGTGCTTAATGGCGATCTTATTCTTTTAGCGACTGGTGATTTTACTATGGGAGGTCGCAGGCTTCCTAACAACACAATGGATATTGTTGATTTTGACCATAATGAAGCAGATATTTTTGGAAATGCTGAGCTTACAACACCCAACCCGCTTCAGGGATATAAGAACCTTGCTAAACAAATTGCTGGTAGTGGTGTAAAAAGAATTACAGGCGAGATTATTATTGATGACAGATTATTTGAGCCTTATTTCTTTAGAGGACAATATGATATCAGATCAATCTTTGTAAACGACGATGTTGTTGATGTTATTATAGATCCAGGTGAGCCTGGTGAGCCTGCAATTGTAGACTGGAGACCTAAGTCTGCTGCATTTGATGTGGAGTCTTCCGTTGAGACTTTGGCCTCAGGCATGGTAAATACGGTAGAGGTTGCCCCTTTATTGCCAGAGTGTTTTGGTATGGAAGGTTGTAAGGGGGAAGTTTTAGGAGAGATATCTCCTGATGTAATTCCTCCATTAACTCAAGAGTTCCCAATAGTACAGACTTTTAGAATCACTGACCCATCTTCTTATGCCCGTAGTGTATTAATTGAAGCTTTAATAGAAGAAGGGGTCCAAGTCGATGCCCCTGTAATTGGAAAAAACCCTTCACAGCTTCTTCCTCTCCAAAATTCTTATACTGCTGATACTATCTTGGCAGAGTTGGTATCTCTTCCTTTTTCTCAATATCAAAAACTTGTTTTAAAAGTAAGCTATAACATTGGCTCTGAAACTAGTCTGCTTCTCTGGGGGCTTACTCAGGGAGTTGATAATATGGATGATACGCTTTTAGCCGAAAGAAATAATCTTATTCAAAATATAGGAATACCGGGTGAGGATTTTTCCTTTGTTGATGGTAGCGGCGGAGGAGAGACTCAGGCAACTGCTAAAGCACTTATTCAGATTCTCGAATATATCAAAAAGCAACCTTTCTTTCCAAACTATCTTCAATTACTGCCAATACTCGGCGTAGATGGAACCCTTTCATTTGTAACTGATTTTGAAGCGGATCCAACACTTGCTGGTGCAAAAGCAAATGTTTTTGCTAAAACGGGTACGTTTGCCGAAGGAGATGAGACTGGAATAGTAATCAGAGGTAGGGCGCTCTCAGGATATATAGATACAAAAAGCGGAAGACGGTTGATGTTTGGTATGATAGTCAATAATGTGCCGATAGGTCAGGACATTCAGGGTTTATTTACCGTATCTCAGGATCAGGGCACAATCTCTGCAATCATCTGGCGGGATAATTAGTTTTAGGAGGCTTAATATGAATAAATATATTATTACTTTCATCTTATTCCTTTCAGTACTATCTGTTGGCGGTTGCAATAAAAATAGCAACAATTCCCAAGCGATACCGGATGAGATTTTAGAAATTATGAATAAGCCCAGATATTTGGATGCTGTCTGGAGCTTGAGGGTTGTTGACCTTGATACTGGAGAGTTGATCTATAACTTAGAGCCTAATTTGGTTCTCCTTACAGGCTCACTTAGAAAAGCCTTTTCATCAGGATTGTCACTTGATGAGTTAGGTGTTGACCATAGATTTAAAACCCCGGTACATCGTCAGGGCAACGTTGATGGGGAAGGTGTTTTGCAAGGCAATCTTATATTAGTTGCAGATGGAGATTTAACCCTAGGTGGTCGAGTAACTCCAGAGGAAACTATACAGTTCACAGACTTTGACCATGTTGATGCTAACGCCTTAGGCAGCGCAGTGTTGACTCCCCAAGACCCTCTTACAGGTTTGAATAATTTAGCTCAGCAAGTTGCAGATTCAGGGATTAAAGAGATAAATGGTGATGTCATTGTCGACGCTCGGCTTTTCGATGAATTTGTAGTTCCAAATAGAAACAGGCTGATTTCTCCAATTATTGTAAATGAAAATTTAATTGATGTTACGATTGTCCCAACAGAACCCGGCCAGCCAGCTATTGTTGACTGGCGACCAAAGAGCGCTGCTTTTGAAATTAATGCAAATGTAATGACAGTAGGGCAGGGTGAGGAACTCGACATCGAACTCTCTGAACCAGACTCGTCATGTTTTGAATCACAAGCATGTACTGGAGTTGTTCAAGGAGTTATACCCGCTGGTTTTAAACCTGATTTGCCTGAAGTGGAGACTCTTGTGCAAACATTTCAAATCGAAAATCCCTCTGCATATGCTCGAACCACATTTATTGAAGCGCTTAATAAGGCAGGAGTAACAGTAAACACTAATTTAGTCGGACCAAACCCTGTCACGGAACTCCGACCTCCAAATACTTATAGCCCAGACACTCTTATAGCTGAATATGTATCTCCTCCTTTTTCAGAAATGACAAAACTTGTTTTAAAAGTAAGTCATAACTATGGCGCAAATTTGAGCCTGGTACTCTTTGGCCTCGCAAAAGGAGAAAGAACAGTTGATGGTTCATTAGATGTAGAAAGAATGACACTAGTCAATAATTTTAATGTCCCAGGGGATGGGTTTAACTTCCCGACTAACGGAAGCGGAAGCCCCGACAGCGAAGCATCACCCCGCGCAGTAACTACTTTACTCAATAGCATGAAAGAAACTGATGTATTTGATAAATATTTCGATTCATTTCCATTGTTGGGTGAGGAGGGCTCACTTAAATTTGTAGATGTAGGGAGTCCAGCCACTGGCAGAGTACGTGGAAAGACAGGAACATCTATAGGGTTTGATCCTGACACGCAGCAATTTATAGTAAAAGCTAAGTCCCTTGGTGGTTACATTGATTCTGCAAGTGACAGAAGGTTAATTTTTGCAGTGTTTGTTAATAATGCTCTCCTTTCAGATATATCAGAGGTTTTTGAAGTCAGTAACGACTTGGGTGAGATAGCAACTAAAATATATGAGTTGAATTGAATCAAAGTACTATTAAACTACTTTTATTTATCCCTTGCAATCGTAAAGAGATAAACTGTCTTGGATTAATTTGAGATTGTAATAAAATCTTTTTACGATCATACTTTAAAACAATATAAGGAAGAAGAGATACCGAATTGAACTATCCCATTGAATATATACTGTTGGGTGCATCTGTATTACTGCTCCTGAGCATAGTTGCTAGCAAAGTTGCTTCTATAATCCGTGTTCCGGCCCTGATTATTTTCATCTTGATAGGAATGATTGCGGGCTCTGAAGGGCCAGGTGGGATAGAGTTTGACGACGCCTGGGCAGCACAATTATTAGGTGTGATAGCGCTTGCTTTTATTATCTTTTCAGGTGGTCTTCACTCGAGCTGGAAAAGTGTTTCTCCTGTTCTCTGGACAGGTATTTCCTTATCAACCATAGGAGTTTTCCTAACTGCTATCTTGGTAGGTCTATTTGTTTACTCCCTACTGGATTTCTCAATTCTGACTGCTTTATTACTTGGCGCCATTGTCTCCTCTACAGATGCTGCTGCCGTTTTTTCCGTAATGAGCTCAAGCGGTACCAAATTAAAAGGCAGCCTAAAAGATTTGCTAGAGTTTGAATCTGCAAGTAACGACCCGATGGCTGTTATTTTAACACTGGGGTTTATCCATTTAATAACTAATCCAGAAGCCTCAATCTGGAGCATGGTATTCCTCTTAATTCAACAGATGGCCCTTGGAGTCATAATAGGATTTGTTATGGGTAAAGCCATTGTGTTTAAGGTAAATAGACTCAGGTTGGATTATGAGGGGCTCTATCCAGTACTTACATTAGCGCTTGTGATCTTTACTTATGGACTTACAGCATCAGTTGGCGGAAGTGGGTTCTTGGCGGTATATATAGCGGGACTGATTCTGGGAGGAAGTGATTTTGTCCACAAGCAGAGTCTTACCAGGTTTCATGATGGTCTCGCATGGCTCATGCAAATTATAATGTTCTTAATACTCGGACTACTCGTTTTCCCTTCACAGGTAGTTCCGATAATGCTCTCTGGCATATTAATTTCTCTCTTCCTCATCTTCATAGCGCGTCCAGTTGGAGTGTTTTTATCACTACCTTTTGGAAAGACTAGTTTGAAGGAAAAAACCTTTATTTCCTGGGTTGGGTTGCGAGGCGCAGTTCCAATTATCTTAGCAACCTTCCCGCTACTGGCAGGAGTACCACAAGCAGACATACTTTTTAACGTAGTATTTTTTATTGTAGTAACTTCTGTTCTCATTCAGGGTACAACTATCCCTCTTGCTGCAAAATGGTTAGGTGTTGATGCACCGGATTCTAAAACCAAGACTGACCACGTAGAATTTGAATTCAGTTATGACAATAATAGTCAGAAGACAGAATTGGTGATTCCGAAGGGTTCAGTTGCAGTAGGAGAACAAATTGTTGAGTTAGGACTTCCAAAAAGTGCTATAATCATTCTAATAAAAAGAGAAAATAATTCAATTGTTCCACGTGGTAGTACGGTTCTAGAAGCAGGCGATAAATTATTATTTCTTGCCGAGAGTAAGGATTTCCCTAAAATAAAATCCATAATTGGAATCTGATTATATATACTTTTTTTAATTTGGTCTTATATAAAAAACTATGCTTAGACTTTTATATAACAAACGTAATAGTCACATAATTGCCCTTGTGGCGATAATTTGTTCTGCTATATTACTGATCGGCGCGTTTTACTATCCTTTTATCAAATCTACTTTTAGTGTCGAATTTCCCGACTGGATACCCAATTGGTTCAGCCTTCATAAAGAGCTTGAAGAGTGGATTGTAAAAAAAGGGAAGATACCTGTAGGATATCAATATCTGCTAGGCATTATTAAGTCACTCTTTGAAGAAGGCTCCTTTTTCTTGGGGATAATTATCTTTCTCTTTTCTGTAGTATTTCCAGTATTAAAAATCGTACTTTGCGCTATAGCTTTAATACATTCTCAACAAAAGGACGCTAAAGACAAAATAATAAGAGCTATTGGTTATGTCTCCAAATGGTCTATGGCTGATGTATTTATAGTTGCAGTAATTATAGTCATGTTTAAGGCAAAAGGGTTTAACTTTAAGTTTACTGCTGAATGGGGTCTTTATTTCTATGCAATATCCGCAATTCTTTCTTCGCTTGCTATTTTGCTCATTATGCGTCAATTCGAATCAGAGAGAGCTTCATAAATTGTAAAAAGTTATTACTTAGATACTATGTCTCTAGGATGGCGAGTGGTATTCGTTGCTGCAATTCTGACAATTTCAAGGAGGGTTTAGTAGATATGGACGGAACATCAATAGTACAAAGTCTAAAAGCAAACAGGGGATGGCTCTTGGTATTAGGGATTGCCTATGTAATACTGGGCTGGGTGGCCATTGGCTATCCGATGGCAGCTACAATAGCTATTGAAATGTTGCTAGGCTATTTATTATTAGCTGGTGGAATCATTGCTGTAATAGGGGCATTTTTCTCCGGTAATTGGAAGAATTTAATTCTAATATTATTAAGTGGTATTTTGTATTTATTTGTCGGATTTTTCCTTGTCACAAATATGAAAGAGGGGATCATCACTCTTACCCTCTTACTAGCGGCATTTCTCTTAGTAGAGGGAATTTTCAAGATAATACACGCCTTTCAAATCAAGACTGCTGCAAATTGGGTGTGGATACTTATAAGCGGTATAGCTTCAGTCATATTAGCTGTTATGATATGGGCAGAGTTCCCACAAAGCAGCGCTTTTGTTATAGGATTACTAGTTGGAATATATTTCCTAATTAATGGCTTTTCGCTAATAATGTTCTCCTTTGCACTAAAGGACGTAGAAAATACTGCTTAAAATTATGCACTTAAGAAATAAGCCATAAAGCTTAACTTGCATAATTGTTTGTTTCTCAAAGAATTACTTTGTAACAATGGATAAGGAGATATATCAGTATTGATTTATCTCCTTTAACCCTCTAATCTCTATACATATGGATAGAGCAAAAGAGCCATCACTTTTTAGACCCCCTGACGATGCAGCGCCTCTCGCGGAGAGAATGCGTCCTAAAACATTTGATGATTTTGTCGGACAGAACCACTTACTAGGCGAAGACGGAGTAATCCGCAAGATGCTAAGCGGTAAGAATATACGCTCTATGATCTACTGGGGACCCCCAGGGACGGGGAAAACCACACTAGCACGACTTCTTGCTACTAAGATCGATGCTCAATTTATACAAATAAACGCTATTTCCTCAGGTGTTAAAGAGCTAAGGGAGATTATTTCAGAAGCGGAAGACACTTTAAATATGGGGAAACGCACTGTTCTCTTTATCGATGAGATTCATAGGTTTAACAAATCCCAGCAAGCTGCTCTTCTTAAGAGTGTTGAAAGCGGAACTCTAGTGCTTGTTGGTGCAACTACAGAGAACCCTTCTTTTGAAGTTATATCCCCCCTTTTATCCAGATGCCGTGTTTATGTTCTTGAATCTCTAACTGACGAAGATCTTGAGAAAATATTGGACAAAGCGCTTAATGAAGATGATTTAATAGGTGAAGCGTCAATAACTCCTGAAGCTAGGGAAGAATTAATCAGGCAAAGCGGCGGGGACGCTCGAATAATGTTGAACGCGCTTGAAGTAGCAGTAGATATATCGGATGAAAGAGAGTCTTTGATTGATCGGGATACTATCCGTGAGGCTTATCAGACCCATAATTATAGATATGACAGGGCAGGGGAGGAGCACTACAATACCATATCCGCTTTTATAAAAAGTGTAAGGGGAAGCGATCCTGATGCTGCAGTATATTATCTCGCCCGCATGTTAGAAGCTGGGGAAGATCCAAAATTTATTGCCCGAAGGTTAATTGTTTTAGCTTCAGAAGATATCGGTAACGCTGAGCCTTATTCTTTAAGTTTGGCAACTGCTGCCTTTACGGCTGTAGATTATGTCGGTATGCCTGAAGCGAGCATTATCCTAGCCCAAGCCGCTACCTATCTTGCTAGTTGTCCTAAAAGTAACGCTTCGTACAAAGCCATAGGAGAAGCGACTTCAGAAGTTAGAAAACAGCCCAATCTAAAAATCCCCTTTCATTTGCGTCCGGCTCCAACACAGCTTATGAAGGACATCGGCTACGGTAAGCACTACAAATATTCCCACGATTACGATGAGCACTTTATAGAGCAGGATTTTCTTCCCGAGGAAATTAAGAACAGTATCTACTATGAGCCTACAGAAATTGGAAGAGAAGTCGCACTTAAAAAATATCTAGATCGAAAATGGAAGAAGCGTCAGAAGAACGACTAACTAATCTTTTCTTTCAATTAGCTCCACTTTATATGAGTCCGGGTCTTCAACAAATGCAATCACTGTGGTTCCATGTTTCATTGGTCCAGGAGGACGTATAACTTTTCCGCCCGTTTCCTCAATCTTTTCACATGTAGCGTAAATATCCTCAACACCAAAAGCCATATGTCCGTAAGCATTTCCGAGGTCGTAACTATCAGTTCCCCAGTTATATGTTAATTCCAAAAATGGCTCAGTATCACCGCCGTTGCCTAAAAATGCTAGAGTAAATTCTCCATCTGGATATTCTGTTTGCCTATGAAACTTTAGCCCTAGAACCTCAGTGTAGAATTTTATTGATTTCTCTAAGTCCCCAACTCTTATCATTGTGTGTAAAAAGCGCATTAATGCCTCCTGCAATTCTTCTCTGGAATTCCTAATTCATAAACTAGCATTGCCTTCTTTTGATGTCAAAGTTTCTAGTTTGGATTCGATGAGTAGCTGTAACTTTGGATTTATCTCTACTAAAAAATTGTTTCGTTACCTACAAGGATTTTTGCCTCAAGTTTTGCTTGCAATGTGCATTCAGTATTTCTTATTTCTCCAGAAAGCGCGACAAGACCGCCATTAAGTTTAGGTTTTTCATCTAATTCAGTGACAGTCCATTCCATAGTTATCGTATCGTTAATATATACAGGGGCGGTGAACTTAATTGAAGCTTCAACAGTTGATATATCAGTATCATGAAAAGCCTTACTATAAACACCGACCATCAGGCTAAAAGTAAGCGCTCCGTGGACAATTCTTTGACCAAATCTAGCATTTTCCATATCCAATGCGTTTGTATGTAGAGCATTGTAATCATTAAACAGTCCTGCAGCTCTGACGACATGAGTCTCCGTTATCGTCATTTTCTCTGATAAGATATCACCTACTTTAAGCTCATTAAATGCTCTACCGATTCTTGGCATAATAACCTCCAAACTTAAATAAATTTTCTATCTCTTATTGCTTTACCAAGTGTTATTTCATCTATGTATTCTATGTCTCCGCCCATTGGTATACCATGAGCAATACGGCTTACTTCAATTTCGAGAGGTTTAATCAGCTTGGAGAGATACAAGGCTGTTGCCTCACCTTCAACACTTGGATTGGTAGCAACAATAACCTCTTTCACTTGTTCTTTTTCAAGTCTTGAGAGTAATTCTTTGATCCTCAGATCTTCAGGGCCAACACCTTCAATTGGGGATATCACTCCGTGCAGGACATGGTACTTGCCCTTAAATTCTCTACTTCTTTCTATTGCTAACTGATCCAGGGGTTCCTCTACAACACAGATTGAGAAATTATTTCTTTCTGTATCGCTGCAAATATTGCAAGGTGATTCAGAGGCAAAGTTGTAGCAGTTATTGCATAGGATTACTTTTGTCTTCGTATCAATTATAGCCTTGGCTAGATTTTCAGAATAAATTTTGGGTGACCTGAATATATGAAACGCAAGCCTTGTGGCATTCTTCTCTCCAATGCCAGGCAGTTTTGCCAATTCCCCAATAAGTCTAGAAATGGATTCTGGAAGCCCTGATTGTCTCATTTCTTATAGTAATCCAGGAGGAATACCCATGCCGCCTGCTGCTTTTGAAACCTCTTCCTTCATTATGTCCTGCCCACGATTTAGTGCCTCGTTTACAGCTGCAGTGATTAAGTCCTGTAGCATTTCAATATCATTGTCCTGCAATAATTCGGGCTCTATTTTTATTGATAAAACTTCGCCCTTGGCTTTTGCCACCACTGTTACCATTCCTCCACCTGATGTTGCTTCAACAGATTTTTCTCCAGCCTCAGCCTGAAGTTTTTCCATCTTTTCCTTCATTTGATTAGCCTGTTTCATCAAATTCTTGATATTTCCACCACCACCACCAAATTTCATAGCTCTACTCCTTATTATTGGGTTTTATACTTATAACTCTGCCGCCTAAGATGTCTATTGCTTCTTTTAAGACAGGGTCATTTTTGATCTTCTCTTTTTTTTCTGCTTTTTGTTCTACTTTGGTTTTTCTGTTTCCTGTATTTTTAAGGCTAACTTCTTCAATGTGTAATTTTGTATCATCAGAGAAAAATTCTTTAATAAGAATTTCCAGCGCAATCTGGGATTCTTTTCTTTTCAAATAATCTGACTGCGTTGAACCAGTGTCGCAAATTATTTTTACAATTGAGCCTTCAATAATAATTTCATTTACCTGTTCGAGTCTCGTTCCTATAATAGGTTTTGTTGTTTTTACAAATTGAATGAAGCCCTCTCTCGATTTACTATCTGATAAATTAGTTTTTGCTTGAGCCGGCTCAGCTTCTTTGATGTCAGTGCTTGTCTCAACTGTTTTCTCGGCCAATTTAGGAGCTTGTCTAGGGGGCGGAGCGGACCTGTAAGTTTGTTTCGGTTCATCAACCCGCACTGATGTTTGTTTTGAAGAGCCCATACTTTTGCTCAAAGTATCTAGTTTCTTTATTATGTCCTGAACAGGGACTACGTTTTCTAGAGTGGAAAGCTTGATCAGAATTAATTCAAGGGCCATTTGAGGGTAAAAAGATCTCTGAATATTCTCAGCCCCTTCCAACATTAGATTAAAAAGAGATTCCACTGTTTCTAGACTTATATCTTTTAACAATTCTGAAAGAGATGTCTTATCTTCTTCTGAAAGATCTGTTATCGACTCCTTCCCACAAGTTCTAATCAAAAGAGCATATCTGAGTGTTCTTAACAAATCTTCGGCAAATCTTTTAGGACTTATTCCCTTTTCTACTGCCTGATTTAGTACTTCAATACAAAACTTAGGGTCCTTTGTTATTATTCCTTCAAGAGATGATTTAACCAGTGTTCGGTCGAGTATCCCCAATACGGATAGGGCCTCTTCATGTTTAATGTCGCTTCCAAATGTGGCTATTAGCTGATCCATTAAGCTTAATGAATCTCTTAGGCTTCCATCAGCTTCTTGAGCTATAACATAAAGAGTCTCATCCTGGATTTTTATCTTTTCCTTTGATGTAATAGAGGCTAGCTGTTCCTTTATTTTGTCTACTGATACTTTCTTGAAATCATATCTTTGACATCTGGATAGAATTGTTACCGGTATTTTGTGAACTTCTGTCGTAGCTAAAATAAACAGCACATTGGGAGGGGGCTCTTCTAAGGTCTTTAATAGAGCATTAAATGCAGATTGAGAAAGCATATGAACTTCATCAATGATATATATCTTGTTTTTGCCTGAGGTCGGGAGGTATTTAATATTCTCAATTATTTCCCTAACATCATTTACGCCGGTATGAGAAGCGGCATCTATTTCCATTACGTCTAAGGATTTGCCCTCAGAAATTTCAGTGCAAAATGAGCATTCTGAACAAGGATCAGATGTAGGACCGTTGATACAATTTAGTGCCTTTGCAACTATTCTTGCGGTGGAAGTTTTTCCAACACCTCTTGGACCTGAAAGTATAAATGCGTGAGCAATTTTGCCTGTGGTAATGGCGTTCTTTAGGGTTTGGGTGATATAGTCCTGGCCTATTAGGTCGTCAAAAGTTTTAGGTCGCCACTTTCTAGCTAGAACTACGTAGGACATTTATCACCTTAAAACCAGTTAGCCAGGTATCCGCAACGCACAGGAGGGTTTGCTACCGTTGCTCCCTTCCAGGCCTGGCGGATTTCACAATCTTCTGTCGTACGGGCCTGACTAACCGGAAATTTATTTCGTAATATAACTTCACCAAATATTATACAATATGCTATAAGATACTCTACAACAAACGCTTAAGCTCTATATTCATTATGGCGGAGAGGGAGGGATTCGAACCCTCGAGGGAGCGTTAACCCCCTACACGCTTTCCAGGCGAGCACCTTCAGCCACTCGGCCACCTCTCCTAATTTATTCTGTAGAATAGAAAAAGATTGTAACATTTACGAGTAAATGTTCAAAAGGGGAATCCTGAAATTGTCCCATACTAAAGCGGTTTAGAGATAAAATCAAAATTTCTACATACTTTCTTCAGGGTACTGTGCGCCTTCTTCATAAGCATCCCTTATGTTTTCAGGCATAGTAGGTGCTCCTACTGCTTCTCCCGGATCCTCTGCAGATCCTGGGCTAAGCCAAGAGCATCCTGTTGAAAAAGATGCAGTTAAAACAATAAGCAACCCTAATATTTTTAGATAATTTTGTGTTCTTCTTATCATTATTTCCTATCCGTAAATAATATTATTTACTTAGCTTCACATTTGCATAAGTCTGTGTGAATATAAGCTATGACATCCCATATTTGCTGCTCAGAAAGAACGCCACTCCATGCTGCCATCATTGGAGATAATCCAACAGCAGCTCCGCCTTCGCTGATAACTTTATATAGATGTTCATTGCTTAGTGTTGAAACATATGCAGCATCACTTAGGTCTCTAGGTTTAGGGTCTAGTGCTGCAGATGCTACTCCGTCCCCTTTACCTCCTGGTCCATGACAAGCTGCACATATATTGTCATACTGTGTTTTTCCTTCAGCTGCATTGCCTTTATCTTCAGCAAAACTAGCTGTTGAAAATAAACCTATAAGAGCTATAGAACAAATAATTGTTGAAAAAAGTTTTTTCATTTTAGAGCCTCCGTACTTTGAATTATTTTCACTACATATTCTAACTGTAATATCCAGTTTGTATAGTGAATATTCTTGCAGAAATATGGCGCGGATGTGATAATTACGTGCTAGCGTGAAAAATAATTTGGAGGTGTTTTAGGTGAGTTCTGTAAATTCAAAGTTTGAGAATAAAACAGCAATAATTACTATCAATAGACCAAAAGTGAACGCTTTAAATGATCGGCTGATAGTTGAGCTTAGGGCAGCTTTTCAAAATGCCCAGTCAAATGACTATATTAATGCGGTTATCTTAACAGGGGAGGGGAGTTTCTTCTCTTTTGGTTTTGATGTTCCTGAGTTTGTGTCGTACCCGAAAAGTTCATTTGAATCATATGTGATCAATTATTCTGAGCTTATAAAGGAAATATTTATGTTCCCTAAACCGGTTATTGCGGCTTTAAATGGGCATGCTATTGCCGGTGGATGTGTTCTTGCGTTGGCTTGTGACTATAGGGTTATGGTCTCACCCAAGGCCAAGATTGCATTAAATGAGATGACGTTTGGCTCATCCTTATTTTCATGTGTTACAGAGACTCTGCAATATGCAGTGGGGAATAAGAATTCGGAGAAAATTGTTTATTCAGGCAAAATGCATTCTGCCCAAGAAGCACTTTCTTTAGGTTTAATTGATCAAATAGCAAATGAGGATCAATTCTCCCAATTAGTTTCAGAAGTAGCTCAAGATTTTGCTGGAAAAGATAAAACCGCATTTGCCAGTATAAAAAAGATGCTCAAACAAGAGACTCTAAACAGAATTGAAAGCAGGGAGCGGGAGACAATTTCAGAATTTGTAGATATCTGGTACTCTCAAGATACTCGCGAGAATCTTAAAAAAATAGAAATCAGAGAATAACAATATTACTGAATTAACAGGTGGGGAGCTTTATGATCAAGAAATGGAATCTCGTCTATTCCGAACAGGTAGATTCGAACAAAGTATTTTCTGTAAGGAAGGATAGAAGTGTCTCACCAGTTACGGGAGACGAACATGATTTCTTTGTAATTGAAGCCCCTGATTGGATAAATGTAGTTGCAATAACTAAGGATGATGAAATTGTTTTAATTGAGCAGTACAGACAAGGCAATAAGTCGGTAACTATAGAAATCCCGGGGGGCATGATTGATCCTGGAGAAGAGCCGCTAGAAGCAGCAAAAAGAGAGCTTCTTGAGGAGACTGGATTTGCAGGAGAAGATTGGGTCCAGATAGGTGAGGTTTTTCCAAACCCTTCAATACAAAGCAATAGATGTTTTACTTTTTTGGCCACTAATTGTAAGAAAGTGAGTGAGACAAACTTTGATACAACTGAAGACATTTTTACTTATACAAAGCCACAAACTGAAATATCAAAATTAGTCTCTCAAGGCAAGATAACACATTCCCTTGTTGTAGCTGCGTTTTATTGGTATTCCTTATACAAAGAATCTAATATTTAGATTTCCCAAGACTTATTTTTTTGTGGTTCTCTTTGTCGTCTTTGTGCTTGATTCCGCTAGTTTTTCCTCAATGCTGTCTATCTTGGCGGACAGTCTTTTAATCTGGCCTTCTAAAATATATAGAGAGTCGTTAGCGCTTTCTGTTCTCTTAAGGAGTAGTATGCCCAATCCAGCTAGAGGAACTACAATGAATATAAGCTGAAATAAATAACCCGGTCCGGATCCACCGCCGGCACAGCCAGTAATATTTAATCCCATGAATATGATTGCTATTGCTAATAATGCTTTTCTCATTGTGTCCTCCTGATTTTGATAATTATATTTGCTTCAAACTCAATACCTAATAGGCTTTTATTTTACCTGACAATGTTCTACAAAGATTATTATCTTGAATCATTTATTGTTTGTAAACATTAAATAGAATATTTCTTTACCCTCTTTTCTAAACTCCCGCTCATATTTGGTATGGGGCCTGTTTGGCAGATTATGCAAATAGCCCGGAGCTGGATATTGGGATTTGAAAAATGAAATGTTCTTAAAAACATCAAAGCAGTGTGAGATATAGTCTTTGTCATCACTTGCAATCTCTAACACTGCGTCTTTTTTCATGATCTTGGATAGTGCTTCTAAAAATTCAGGGTTTACAATTCTATGTTTTCGGTGTCTGTCTTTAGGCCAAGGGTCAGGGAAATTAATATAGACTAAAGAAAAGACATCTTCTTGAAAAAGTTGCTCTGCTGCTATATTAGCATTCATGTGAAGAAATTTCAGATTTCCATTCTTTTCGTATTTGGCAGCCTTAGTGGCAATTTTGAATCTTTTAGTTTTAATCTCCATTCCCAGGAAATTCTTCTCAGGGTGTCTATGGGCCATTTCAATTAAAAAATCGCCGTCACCAAAGCCAATTTCTAGTGCTATTTCCTTTTCATTCCCAAATATTTCCTCCAAATTCAGAGGTATATAATAGTCTGATATATCAAGTCCTGTTCTACTCGAGTTCACTTTAGTCATTTGTTTGTAATTATATATTAAGTGGGTTTGGTTAAAGCACTTTTTCTATAATAGGATCTTCTATTTTGATTCCGTAACTGCCATCAACTTGGTTCATATCACCAATTTTATTAGGTAGCACCATTTCGATTTGTCCGCTTCTGGATTTTTTGTCTAGCTTCATAGCGTCTATGATTTGATCTGATTTCATATACTCAGGAATATCGGTTGGTAGACCAGCTTTGTTGATAAGGTTAATCAACTTGCCCAAATCAGATTCCAGCCATAAACCCATCTCTACTGCCAGCTTGCCTTCTGCTACCATTCCTATTGATATTGCTTCTCCATGAGAAATTTGATAGTTAGAAAGATTCTCAACCGCGTGTCCAATAGTATGGCCAAAGTTTAAAATCTTTCTGAGGTTTGATTCCCTTTCATCTTTTTCGACTACTTCTGCTTTTATCTCACAGCCTCGTTTTATAATATGTGTTAGAGCTTTTTTGTCGTAAGAGAAAATTTGATCCAAATTTTCCTCAAGGTAAGAGAATAGGGCGCTGTCGCTTATGACCCCATATTTGATTACTTCTGCAAGACCTTCCCGCACTTCTTTTTCACTTAAAGTCAAAAGAGTGCTTACATCAATAAACACAGCCCAGGGTTGGTGAAATGCTCCTATTAAGTTCTTCCCGTGAGGGGTGTCCACGGCTGTCTTTCCGCCAATTGAGCTGTCTACGCATGCAACCAATGTTGTAGGTATTTGTACATACGGGAGGCCGCGCGTGTAGCTCGCAGCCACATAACCCGCGATATCTCCAACGACTCCACCGCCAAGCGCAATTACTACAGAGTCGCGCCCAAACTTGTTCTCAAGCATCTGGTCTTCGATCCAGGCTTTAATGTCTCTACTTTTATTCTGCTCACCGGCAGGGAAGGAAATAATCTTATTTTCTAAATCATTTTTCCTAAACCCATCAGCTAGATCTCCAGAGTAGAGAGTTTCTACATTTGAGTCAGTGATGATTGCAAATTTATGACCAAGCCCAGCCTCTTTTATTCTTTCCGGAATGTCTTTTAGAACTCCATCCTCTAATATGATGCTGTATGATTTATCTTCGGTTTTTTTTAAATTTACTCTTATATCTTCCATGTTAAGTTCCTAGTATTGATAGTTCCTTTTCTCCCTTTGGGGAAAATATATTTACCTTCGGTCCAGACTTAATAATAATTTCAGTTTCAATGTCATGCTCATAAATCTCACCATCAATTATATATCCCTTATTTCTTTGTATTCGCAAGTTTGAAACTGATTGATTTATGAAATCTCCAGAATCATCTGATTCAAGTCCTTTATACAAACCAAGGGGGATTTTATGTTTTGATTTTTTTAAATAGGGCTCCCTCATATATACCGTATTGAAAGAAACCCCAGGCTCAGGTTGATCATGAAAAATATTAAAACCGAATACAAATTTTTTAAGGCAAGATGAAATAACAAAGACGTGTCCTTTCTTAGGAAGTTCTTTCTTATCTATGTAAACAGTCGAATCTATGGGACTAAATATCCCGTTTTCTGAGTCTGCAATAGACATCAGTATCGTCTTTATCGCTAGCATAGAGGCCACTTGAACCCCAGCACCTTGAGTATAATAATCGAGCATGAATTTATAGAGCAGCCCGTCAATCCAGGTAAACCCATAATTGGTTTGAGAAAGATTGCTGTCGCTTATTTCTAAAAGTCCTCTCTCTGTAACCGGTATCATTTGTTTGTTTTTGATCAGGCTATTTAATTTCCTGCAGACTGAGAGCTGATTCTCCCTAAGTCCAACATCGGCTCCTATCATATTAATTGTACCGCCCATCAAGGGCACTATGATAGGCAAATTCTTTTTTCCCCAGAGGTTAATATACGAAGTAAGGACATTACAAATAGTCCCGTCTCCACCGCTGATGAGCAAAAACTTAAGCTCTTCTTTATTGAAATCTTTGATTACTTCTGCCGTTTCTTCCTTACTACTGGTTGGACATATCATTGCTGTATCGCCGAATATTATCTTTAGTTCGTCAATAATATTTGAAGGCGTTTTCTTGTTTATTCTGGCAGACGGATTGAGAATGATTCCTATTGATTTCATACAGAATATTTTACAACCGACCATACAGGGTGTGGTTCTACTTTTTTATATCCCTCTAGTTCAGTAAGTTCAACTAAAAAGCAGTGTCCGAGCACTTCTCCACCCAGCTGCTCTATAAGTTTACCAGCCGCCTCAGCTGTGCCCCCTGTAGCGAGAAGGTCATCTACAAGTACCACCTTACTCCCTTCGTGAATGGCATCTCTATGTACTTCAAGTGAGTCAGTGCCGTACTCAAGATCGTAGGAAGCGTTAATTGTTACATAGGGCAGCTTTCCAGGCTTTCTTACAACTACAAGCCCCGTGCCAAGTTTTAGGGCCAGAGCGGATGCAAAAATAAATCCTCTTGCCTCTATACCGACTAAATAGTCAATTTCCTTGCCCTCAAGAATTTTCGCCATCTCATTTACAGCAGCTTCAAATGCTTTTGCATTTTGAAGAAGCGGCGTAATGTCATGAAAAATGATACCTTCCTTAGGGAAACCCGGTATGTCTCTAATATATTTTTTTAAATCTTCCATGTGAAAAAATCTCCTTATTCTATTTAGGGTAGATAGTTTAACGGGTTGACAGGTCTTCCGTTTTTTCTAACTTCAAAGTGAAGATGATTGCCGGTAGCATTTCCTGTTGCGCCGACCTCACCAATGATTTCTCCTGATCTGATACAGCTTCCTGAGTTTACTCTGTTTTTACTGTTATGTGCATACATAGTGCTGATGCCTTTTCCGTGGTCAATGATTATCACTCTACCATAACCTGAATATCCTTTAAGGTTTCCCGAGCTTGCTACAATCAAGCCGTTTGCAGCAGCCCTTATTGGAGTACCGCGTGGGGCAGGAATATCTATACCTTGATGCGGCCGGCCCCAGCGCATTCCAAAAGGTGATGAAATCTTCCCGGGAAGCGGCCATATTAATCCCGAACCGCTTACCACAGTGCCGGGGATTCTGAGTCTAGTTCCAACCGGAATGTCTGTATGATCTGAAATACCGTTTGCTTCTATTAAGTCATTCACAGTAGTATTATACATCTTGGATACTCGATATAGCGTCTCTCCTTGTTCAAGCACATGATAGGAGTAGGTAGAGGTTGATGAAAAATCAGCGGGCAGACATTTTTGCACTTCTTTATCTGTTGGGGGTGAACTTGGCTGAGCTGGTGGCACACTTTTTCCGCATCCGGCGTTAAGAACTAGAATTAATGAGCTCAATAGCCATACGAACTGCCATTTCTGGTGTTTGTGCTTTTTTAATATCCGGTGATACATCCCAGGTATTAATCCCTATTATTGGTATTTTTAGTCTTAATGCGAAGGCTATTTCGGATAATGTACCGTAGCTTCCTCCTATTGCAATTATAGCATCACTTGATCCGGCGACAATAATATTTCTGCCGTGACCCATCCCAGTAACGATAGGATAATCGATATATGGATTGCACTCGGCTTTAGAGGTGCCAGGCAGTATTCCGATAGTCGTTCCGTTAAGTGATTTTGCCCCCATGCACGCAGCTTCCATTACTCCACCCATAGCGCCGCATAAGAGTGTAAACCCTAGTCTTGCAATTTCCTCACCAACCACTTGGGCTAAGTCGCAGTCTACCTCAGAAGCATCTCCAGTACCTATAACACCTATTATATGTTGCTTGCTTAAATTCATTGTTAATTTAGTCCCGGTCTTTTATATTAGTTTAGCCTTACTACAAATACAAGAATAGCTTATAAGTCTCGAGGTTAGTCTTAAATATGAATTATTTAGATTGGATTGTAATTGCAGTTTACATAGGGTTCTTGATTGGACTCAGTGCCTATTTGAGCAGAAGACAAAGGAATATGGAGGATTATTACCTTGGCGGTAGGACTATTCCCTGGTGGGCGATAGGCGTCTCAACAATGGCCACTCAACTAGGAGCAATTAGTTTTATCTCTGCTCCTGCTTTTGTAGCACTCAAGCCAGGTGGAGGGCTTAAGTGGCTTGGGTTTGAGTTTGCAGTTCCCATTGCAATGGTCTTTATTATGATCTTTATTATTCCTGTTATTCATCGATCAGGTGGAATAAGCTTGTATGAATATCTTGAGAAACGCTTTGATGCATCCACCAGATCTATCGTTAGCATCATTTTCCAAATTAGCCGGGCTCTTGCAACAGGCGTTGGCATCTATGCAATTGGTATAGTGCTTTCTGCAATATTAAAAGTCCCGCTTGTCCCAACCATTTTAGTCATAGGTTTTGTTACCATAATTTATGATGTACTGGGTGGTATTAAAGCAGTTATTTATACTGATGTTGTTCAGATGTTTGTCCTTACAGTCGGCATCATAATGTGCGGAGTTGCAGCGTATTATCTCATAGGTGGTGCAGACAATTTACTTGCAGGTTTTGATAAAGAGCGGCTGGTTATTGTAGACCTGGATTCTCATGGCTTTGGGGATGGGGAAAGCTTTAGTTTCTGGGCACTTGTTATTGGAGGATTTTTTCTCTATGTTGCCTATTACGGTTGTGATCAGAGTCAGATACAGAGGGAAATGAGCGCAAAGAACTTAGAAGAAGCTAAAAAATCCCTAATGCTAAATGGGTTTGCCCGAGTTCTAATTGTATCAGCCTATCTTACTATGGGACTTCTAATTGGAGCATTCGCCTTACAATCTGAATCCTTTATGAGTCTAATTCCAAAAGATAAAGTCGACTATATGGTTCCTTTGTTTGTGCTTAACTATCTTCCTCATGGACTTATAGGCTTCATTGTTGTCGCTCTTATTGCAGCATTCATGTCGAGTCTTGATTCTGCAATCAATTCAATAAGCGCAGCTACCATGAGAGATATTTATCAGCGCTACATAAAGCCTGACGGTGATGATAAACATAACTTCATGATGTCTAGAATATTGACAATATTCTGGGGAGTTGTTTGTACTGGGTTTGCTTTTTTGGTTGGTAGTATTTCCGACACGGTCATTGAGGCAATTAACAAAGTTGGGTCACTTTTTTACGGACCTATATTAGCTGCATTTGTGCTTGGTATCGTTTTTAAAAAAACTACAGCGACAGCAGTAAAGCTCGGAGTTGTTTTAGGTGTAGCAATTAATTTTGTTTTATGGATTGGCTTCCCCGGCATATCTTGGTTATGGTGGAATGCAACAGGATGCTTGTCCGCAATAATAATTGCTTATCTCTGGAGCTTGCTATCTCCATCACTTAAAACTGTGCCTCCTGATTTGTCATATCAAGCAGAAACAAATTCAAATTGGAAGTGGAGATATATTTTTCTGGTTGTATACTTTTTTTTGATAATCTTGGTCAGCTATCTTATACAAAAGACTTGGCTAGGATAAGTGCTTGATTTTTGGACTAAGCTTTTATACTTTATATAAGTTAGTTATATCGAATTTGGAGAAAGAATATGAGACTAATAAAAACGTGCTTACTTTTAATAGCTTTAATCATCTTTGCTTTTCCAGGAGCTTCTATTGCTCAACAATCCGATTTGTCTCCATTAGGATTTAAGTTTGGTATAGATAAAGGAGACGCTATGAAGGTTATAGACTCAAGGGGCAAGAGAATCGTAGAAGACCAGAAAGATCATAAAGATATGAGGGTGATTTTAATGCAGGGTGTGATTGTGAATCTCCCCATTGATGAATCCGGTAAGGATGTTATGACTGAGCTTGAATTCTATAATAAAAAGTTGCTATCAACATCCTTAGTATTTGCTGCTACAGATGAAGTCGAGAGAACTGAGCTTGAAACGGATTTTGATAAACATTTTACTGCTGAATATGGCGACCCTGTAGAGAGAGATAGCATGATGTACTTCACTACAACTACATGGCATATCCCTGACATAATGTTGATACTACATACAAATAGCAAAAACAATACAGTTAAAGTTGAGTACAAATACAAACCCGGTCATCAGGCTAAATTTGAAGACGAGCTTGATTATAAAAGAGGTACTATTAAAACTGATCCGGCTACACAAATGTTTCTCGATGGAGATTATAGCAAGCCCACTTTTTATGACGACAAATATGGCACACAATAAACCAATCCCTTAGTTCTATGGCCTAGTTTTTTAATCTAAGCACCAAGAACCTAATACTCAATGGCCTAATTTGCAAATCTAATCAGCTACAACTTAATGCTTAACGGCTTAACTTCTAAAAAAAACTCTAAATCTAATACGGTCTAGCTTATAAATCTAAATTCCTAATACTTGATACACTCTATTATTGAATCCAAATTACTATGATCTGCTCTTAATGCACCGTACGCATGAGCCCACTCATGTTGTAGAAGGGGCAATGTCCCTCTTCTCTTAAATGCCTTATAACTAACGATTATTAGATTGTTTTGCGGGTCATATTCACCGTTACACATGCCGTAATGATAGTTACAAGTAAAGGTGCTGTTGACTACGGCGATAAGGAATTTTCGAACGGCATCTCCGTTGTCTTCGACATTCATGCAGCTACTATATTCTGCAAATAACACATCAACTTGTACTGCTATCTCTGATTTTTTATCTGAAAGTTCTTCTACAGTAGCTACTTTAAATTTGTATTCTCGGGATACTTCATAGGATTGGCCTGTAAAATCATTTTTGGTTACTACTTCGGGTTTCATAATATATTTAAAATGCCCCATGTTAGCACATGAGGACACCATAAGTGACATCAATAATATTATGAATGCCTTTTTTTGCATACAATTAAGCCATTAAGCTGTATAGATTATTAACTTGCTGATTTGATTCGTAATAAAATTTAACAAATAATAAACTTCTACTGTTAAAAAGTACTAAGCCGTATTTGATTAATAATTTTATCACATTAGGGGAATTTTTAATATAACCCTGGATACGCCATTACTATCAATAATTAGCGTTATTGAGGTTTGATATTAAAGCGGGTTTACACTATGGATCTACCTAATCCATCCCCGCGAATTCGTTCCCTTAAGTTCCATACCTAATACAATTATAGTGTATATTAATTTAACCATTCTGGAAATAGCGATCTATGGATAACAAATTGCGACAAGATAATGTATTAAAAGACTTCCTCTCCTGGTTTGGGTCTACAAGAGCAGGCGCATGGACAATAATAAATATCGGCACGAGAGTTGATAGATGGCTTATCAAATTTACAAATGGAAGCTTCAATTCCACCTTTGCTTGGCCATGTCTCTTACTCACTACAAAGGGGGCTAAAACTGGCTTAGAACGAACGGTTGCTTTAGTATATTTAGAGGACGGTAACAACCTAATATTAATTGCTTCTAAAGGCGGTAATTTAAAACATCCTTCCTGGTATCTGAACCTCATGGCTAATCCTGAGGCAGAGGTCTTTATTGATGGTGTGGATTCTCGATATATAGCCTCCGATGCAGAAGGACAAGAGCAAGATAGATTATGGCAAAAAGCGCTCGAAATCTATTCAGGGTATGAAAAATATCAGCAAAGGGCAGGGGATAGAAGAATACCCATTGTGATTCTTAGACCATTGGATTAACATTTCTGATCTGAGCATCCTGATTTGTTGAGCTATGATTTAAGTATTGTTGGAAAGTAATCCCTACTTTCTCGGTTTTTTAGGTGGCAGTGTTTTTACGAAACTAATTCCTTTATCAACCCATTTCTTTAAACTCTTCTCAGTTTTAAACCCTGCGGACTCGACATATACATAGCCTTTCATCGGTCTCCCTGTAAAATCCATTGGTTTCACAGGTTTTTCTGAAAGTGCTTTTTCATATTGCTCTGGGCCAACCCTAACCATCATCATGTCGTCTATAACTCCAACACACATGTGGTCTCTATACATATATGCAATCCCACCAAACATCTTTTTTTCCACAATACACTTATGCTCGCTGAAGACCTTGCTCAACCGCTCTGCTACTTTCTCGTCATATGCCATTGCTCATAACTCTAATGCAAATCAGGAAAAATTGCACATAATTCTTATTCCTTGATATAGGATATTATGTCTTCTATAATTTCAGTCATGAATATTGTCACATTTTTAAGATATTTCATGATATGTTCGGTTTTTGCATGCCTCATCTCTCTAGACTTTAGTTATGCCCAAACAACTGAGCAGTACAATGAATGGGGTGTTGCAAAAAGTAGTAGTCAGAGTGATTGGCAGGGCGCAATAGCAGATTATTCAAAGGCCATTGAATTGGATCCGAACTATATACCAGCCTATATGAACCGGGCATTTGCAAGGAATATAACAGAGAACTACAAAGGGGTTATTGATGATTACACTGTTGTGATCAAACTAGATCCGAAATTATACACTGCTTATTATGGCCGGGCCCTTGCTTACGGTAAACTGAGAGAATATAAAAAGGAGATCAGTGATTTAGACATCTATCTAAAGCACGATCCAAAATCTTTCTTCGGATTTCTGGCAAGAGGTGACGCTAAAACCATACTGGGCGATTACGAAAGGGCTATCCAGGATTACAGCATAAATATAGAACTAGATCCACAATCCGCTATGGGATATAGGAATAGAGCCATTGCGGAGTTTAAACTTGGAAAAACGGACGCAGGTTGTAAAGATATGACTAAAGCTGGTGAAATGGGGTTTGTTCTAGCTGATGATTATCTGAAGAAATACTGTAAGAAATAGAATGTTTTATATCTTTTATGTTAAAACTGTTAAAAAAATTGCCAATAATCTGAGACTTAATAACTATATATAGAGAACCACATTTGGTCCCAACATTCTTCGAGTTTTTAAATAATATTTAGACATGCCGGTATATAGAAATATGCAGATGCAGGGTATAATTATGTCGGTAGGTGTTTAAAATGTATGCTGGCCAACGCAAGAAACTATCCAAGATATTTGGGCTTATTAGTATTGGTTTAATTATTGGACTATTCTACGGTTTAGTAGTTTCAATATATTATATCAATAGTCATGATTATCTTAATAACAAATTTTACAATATTAGTCTTTTTGTGTTTCAGTCTAATATAACAAGATACAGCTTGGTGTTTGCTTTAATAGCGGTAATTGCCTATCTGTTTTTTAGAGTTATTAGCAGAATATCTGAAATAAAGCTCTTTAATTCATTTCTACATGATACTAAAAGATCAAAAGCTATTATTTTCCTTCTACATTTATCATTTCTTTATGCAATAATTTGTTCTATTTTTGTTTTTGATATATTGCTTTCTATAAAAATTCTGGCAGTGAATGATTTGTTTAAATTTATTTCTTCCAATCCAATAACGGTATTTAGGATATTAATCTCAGTTTATATGATAAGTTCAGTCTTTTTATTGATTTTCATCACTTATCTTTGTTCAAGGTTTAAACTTATTACTGTGACAAATGAGAAGCTATCAAACTTTATGTCTTTTCGGTTAACCAAAATTGCTGGGGGCTCTGTCCTGGTGATGTTAATTTTGTTTAATCTTGTAATGTTTTCTTATAGTGCTATTAATAGACCAGACACTCCGAATGTTATTCTAATTACAATTGATACTTTAAGGGCTGATCGTTTGAGTAGTTATGGTTACCAAAGAAATACAAGTCCAAACATAGATAGTCTTGCAGAAAAAGGGATTTTGTTTGAAAATGCCTATTCTCAATCTTCATGGACATATCCTTCCATGGCTTCTATGCATACTGCTCTATATCCTGTCCACTTTGGTTTAATGAAATTCGAAAATCGTATTAGCGATAAATCCTTAACAATTGCAGAGCACTTAAAAAATAATTTCTACGCTACTTTTGCCGTAGTTTCAAATATAGTCGCTAGTGAAATATTTGGATTTGGACAAGGTTTTGATAAATTCGAAGATACTTATACTTCTAAGGCGGATGTTACTACTTCAAAAATTACTACAGAGAAAGCTATAGAATATATTGAGAAGAATAAGAATAATAGTTTTTTTGTTTGGATTCATTATATGGATCCACATGGAGACTATCTTGACCATGAGGAGTTTAATTATGCCTCAACTTATCAGGGCACAATACCTAGCAAGGTTAGCACCGTATATTTAAATAGAAACAAAGACACTCTTAGCACGGATGATCTAGATTATGTAAACAATCTATATGATGAGGAAATATCCTATACTGATAAATATATTGGCAAACTCCTAGATTCGTTGAACGATTTAGAAATTGATGATAATACAATTATCATACTTACTTCCGATCATGGTGAGGAGTTAATGGAAAGAGATCGTTTTGGCCACGGCACTACACTTTATCAGGAAGTAATTAGAGTCCCTCTTATTGTTTATAACCCGTTAGAACCAAAATTATATGGGAAAAGGGTTACAAATAATGTGGAAGTCAGATATATAGCAAAGACAATTTTAGATCTAACGAATACCAACAGTGTTTCTGTAGATGGCTATAACTTATATGAATATGATAATAAAAACTTTTTTAATGGAATTGTATACAGTGAATTATTAGCACAAAAAAAGTCAATTTACTTAAATGAATGGAAATTACTTACAGACAAAGAGCCAAATTCATATGAACTTTATAACTTAAAACAAGACCCCCTTGAACGAAATAATCAATTTAATTCAAATAGTTTGGACATAGTCGAGCTTAGAGATTTACTAGGAGCAAAGTTGTCGAATCATGAGAACTTGCAACAAACTGAAGTTGATAAATTAATCCTGGGAAAAGAAGACATTGAGAAGTTAAAAGCGTTGGGCTATTTACAGTAAATTTTCTTTAAACTAAAGACTATTATACAGACCGATTAAGATAAATACTCACAATTATTTAGTTATAGTTAGGCATTACTAACAGAAATAATACTGAGCCGAAGAGGAGAAAGAACTTTGTTACTTATGATCCTAGTCAAAATTTAGTCTTCATAGTATAGTTCTATTCGTAGCAATCAAAATATAGCCATGCGATATTTTCAACTCATTACTGTCTTCATTCTATTGTTTTGTTCTATGGGTACTTACTCCTATGCACAAGGCCTGCCTGACACAAAAACACCTCCTTCTTCAGTAGAACAACCTTTTGAAGTTAACACCGGTTTATACTTAATGCATATCATAAAGATTGATCAGCCGAATCAAATCTTAAGCGGGCTCTTTGAAATTACTATGCTATGGGAGGATGACAGGCTGGCATTTCAGAGCAATGATGGTGCTCCCAAAAGTTATTCCGGCGCAGAAGCGGATAAGGTTCTCGCAACAATGTGGTACCCCGACCCCGAGATTGTTAATCAAGCAAGTAAACCAAGTGTTCAGAAAAGTAATCTCACAATTTTCCCTGATGGGTCAGTTAAGTATAGATACATATTCTCTGTAGATATTCTTACAGAGTTTGATTATACAAGATTTCCTTTTGACGATCAGGAGTTGAGAATGGAGCTGCAATCATTCACATATAATTCTGATCAATTGGTGTTTATTGCCTCGGAACAATATATGGGTATTGGCAGTTTGTTTAGGAGTGATGATTGGATTGCTTTCCCTATGTCAGTATATACAGGAGTTAAAAGGGCTTTTGGATATGAGACACAGGACCGTGCTTACATACTATATGAAATGAAACTTGAACGGAGATCTCAGTTTTACATATTGCAAATTATCATACCGTTTTGTTTCTTCATTCTTATGGCAACCTCTGTTTTTTGGATATATTGGGTGTCTGTAGACAGACGAGTTGCTGTTACCGCCACATTTATGCTTACTTCAGTGGCATTTAATTTTTTAGTGCTCAATTATCTTCCTAGCGTGCCCTATATGACAATGTTGAATACTATAATTACAGCAGGGTATTTTATGGGCGGCGCTATAATTGTAGCAGTGATTGCTTTTGAATTGTTTAAAGAAACAGGGAGAGAGAGGGTGTGGGTGTTAGGAAACAGAATAGCCAGATTCGCGGCGCCAATAGTGATGATTGCAGTATGGATTTTGATTTATTCTATCTTTATGAATAAAGATCTCCAAATAGTAAATTTAATTAGATGAGCGTATTAAATTCATGCTTTAGGTATAGTGGGAACAGATATATGAGTAATTCAAAAAGACAATCAGCTTTGTTTAGAACCTACTTGGTCTTATTTAGCATCATTCTTATATCAATGACTTCTATTGGTTGCAAGTCTAGCAGGAACGATATATCTGGGACAATAAGGATCTCAGGCTCATCAACTATGAGCAATTTAATCTCTCTTTGGTGTAAAGGTTTTTCTGATATCTATCATAATACCAATTGCATGGTCGCAAGCTTTGGCTCTGATACAGCTCCACAAGATTTAGAAAAGGGTAGCTTTGACTTAGGGGCTATGTCGGAACCTATGTCAAATGCCGATAAGCAAAGTTTTAAGAATATATATGGACACGAACCAGTTGAGATTAAAGTAGCACACGATATGATTGCTGTTTTGGTTAATAGAGAAAATCCTGTAAATTGCATAACTACAGATCAATTAGACGGAATATATTCAAGCACTAACTCCTGCCAAGGTTCGACTAAAGTCACGATATGGGGAGATTTAAGCTTAGAGGGTGAATGGGCAACTACCCCAATTAATGTATATGGGAGAACACCTTCATCAGGCACATATGATGTTTTCCAAAAGATAGCTCTATGTAACGGGACTTACAAAAAAAGCATTACCGAGCTTGCAAGCCCAAGGGACATTGTTGATTTTGTTTCACGAGATACTTCTTCGATAGGATACAGTGGGGCAGGATTGCTAGCGCCCGGCGTTAAGACAGTTGCCATAGGCGAATCAAAGGATAACTGCTATCTTCCTGAGCCCAAACATGCCACGTCCAAGCAATATCCACTGACCAGAGATTTTTATTTGTATCTTAAAGAGGATCCAGAAGCTATGAAGAAAACAACAAGAGAGTTTCTAAAATATGTCTTGAGCAAAAGCGGACAGCAGGCAGTTATGGAAGCCGGTCTTATCACCTTGCCCCCAAGCATTATCAATGAGCAAAGGTCTAAGATAACAGATTAAATCGCTCTAAAACCTCAGAATCCAATCCACCAACTAATGATAACCAGAGCCGACAATGAATAGAAAAGTTATTTGCCTATTTCATCAAAGTCTAAAGCAAATCGAGAATCATGTTTTCTAACCTGCAGTACTTTAGTATGTTTATGGTCCTTTTTCTTTAATAATTCCAATATTTCTTCTTTATCTTCTTCAGATGTCCTGCACCCTAAAATGATACTATCAATTTCTTCAGGAAGAATTTCTAAATCCACATATTCTTCTATAGTAGCGAAAATAAGCTGATCAGTTTTATAATTTACAGGAGTTACAGCACATAAAGCTGTCTCAAATTCGGCACTATTGAAAAACAAACATGTATCATGCTATAATGCTTTTATCTAAGGAATAGGAGGATTTATTATTATGATTAATAATAGGGTTTCATTATATGTAGCTATTTTTCTTATTATTGGTTTTTTCTTTCTAGCTTTACCTCAAGATGGGTACACGCAAGACATTGAATCAGGATGTTGCCAGGAATTACAGCAGGGTGGATGTGCTACGTTAGTTGATCCGATTGCTATCAGTCAATGTGAAGATGGGTTTTTTAGTGTTTTTATCCCAGGTCAGGTTTGTGATAAGCAAGCAGGAGAATGTGTAGTACCACCATCTGCAAATATCCCAACACTATCCGAATGGGGTCTCCTAGCTATGGCAGGTATATTGGGAATAGTAGGATTTATGGTTATCAGAAGAAGGAAGGTAACTGCTTAAAACATAATATATAAAGATATACAAATACTAAGGGGAGCTTCGGCTCCCTTTTTTTTATACGTATCAGGATTAGGAGTATTCGATCTAGGCAACCTATCTACTGTCTTTCCTTTATAATCCTCAGACATATGAGAGTAGATCTTAGTCGTCAATATGCTACTATGACCTAGTAGCTCTTTTACAGATACAAGATCGACTTGGTTTATAACTAATCTTGATGTGACTACTAAATATAACCAGAGCCGACGAGAGGATTTGAACCTCCGACCTGCTCTTTACGAGAGAGCTGCTCTACCGCTGAGCTACGTCGGCTGATTTACGATAATTTCAATATAGAACTACCTTTAGAATAAACAAATTCTGTTGGAATTCAAAAAAGAGAGGCCTTAATCCATGCTAATTACAATTAAGGCGCTTAACAATAGGAAGATGCTAGCCTTTAATATACGCAGGATCTAGAAAGTGACTGACCTTTCTTAACATATATATGAACACAGACAGGCTGTTTTAGTGCATCACGCGCTCTATCTTCAATCGTATTAGCTAATTCAGGTGCTCTTGATTTTTGGCTAGATGGAATTTGAACCCACATTGATACTGGTGATACCCACTCTACGCTTCTAAAGTTTCTGAGCTGACTAATAATAGCTGTGAAATGTTTCTGGGAAGCTGTTAAGGGATAATAGTTCTTTGCATAACTCTCAATCGTAAATAACCCAAAAGAAATTACCGCTACCAATGTTAGAACTTTTATATATTTCATTGCTCACATCCTCCTTTAATTACTATATATTAACCGTTCCTAAACACTTAATAAAGTGTCAGGGAAAAGTTTTACCTGGCTACCCATCCGCCGTCAACAGATAACATGGTTCCTGTCATAAACCCTACATTATCATCACATAAGAACAGCACTGCATGAGCTATTTCCTCAGCCGTTCCGAAACGTCCCATCGGGTGGAATGATTTGAACAGCTCCTCTGCCCCGTCTCTATCCGGCATAGCATCCAGTAAGCCGTCGACCATAGGGGTTTCAATAGTTCCCGGGCAAATAGCATTAACTCGTATTCCTTGTTGGGCGTACTCAAGAGCCATACTCCTGGTTAGCTGAGTAACAGCCCCTTTGGTTGCGTTATAAGCAGCAACTCCAGGCACTGCTTTTAATCCTAATATAGATGAGTTATTTATAATGCATCCATAACCTTTTTCCAGCATATGAGGTATTACATGTTTAGACATTAAATATGTGCCTTTAACGTTTATAGCAAAGGTCTTATCCCATATTTCCGTGTCCGTCTCGTGTGTCGTTCCTAGGAAGAGCACACCCGCATTATTAAATAGAATGTCGATCTTGCCGTATTTATCTATGATATGCTGAACAGTTTCAATAGTTCTCTGTTCATCAGAGACATCTCCAACCATATGATCAATTTCAAGTCCTTGCTGCTTACCTTCATCCACTGTATTTTGAAGAGAGCTCTCTGTTCTTCCTGTAATGATTACTTTTGCGCCTTCTTTTGCAAAAAGAAAAGCAGCAGCTTTTCCTAAACCAAGACTTCCACCAGTAATTAGAGCAACTTTATCTTTTAGTTTCATCTGAAATTGTCTCCTTGAATAATTGTTAAAAAGAAATTATAAAGTATTGGTATATCTTAATCAAGAAAGACAATTATTGTAAGCATTAATTGCATATCCTATTAAGGAATTTTGCGAAATCATGTTATCTTAAATGGATTATTATCAGATTTATGCACTTTTAATACCGAATACTGAAGGAGAAAAATTATGAGTGATGCTATTGAAATTGGTGATACAGTTACATTTACATATGAAGGAAAAATTGGAGATGATTCTACTTTCCATCTTCATGAAGATGGTCCTGTTGCCGTTGAGATGGGTTCCAAACAGTTGGTTCCGGGACTTGAAAATGGCATTATAGGAATGGAGCAGGGTGGGGAAAAAGAGTTTAAAGTATCTCCTGCGGAAGGTTATGGTGAAATCAATCTGGACTTAATCCAGGAAGTTGATCCTCTGATGCTGAAAGAAACAGATATAACCCCTGAGGTTGGAATGGTTATCCAAACATCTTACGGGAATTGTCATGTAACTGAAATTAATGATGACATGGTTGAAATAAGCTACAATCACCCACTTGCTGGAGAAACATTAACTTATTCAGTAAAGATTGTTCATATTCAAAAGAAATGATACTCAGTAAACCAACGACAGGTTAAGAATTTCTACTTGATAATAGAAATAATGCTTCCTATACTTTTATATAGAGGTAAACACTATGGAAACTATGTTAAGCATATTTTTAGGGGTAGGGCTAGCTGCTGCTTGCGGGTTTAGGATTTTTGTTCCCTTTTTGGTAATGAGCATTGCCGCTCTAACAGGACAGCTTAGTCTTTCGCCAGAGTTTGAGTGGATTGCCACATATCCTGCTTTGGCTGCATTTAGTATTGCCACCTTATTTGAAGTAGCTGCATACTACATTCCTTGGGTTGATAACCTCCTGGATGCTATAGCTGTACCGGCTGCCACTGTTGCAGGAACAATTGTTATGGCGTCCGCTGTTTCTGATATGAGCCCATTTTTACAATGGGCTGTTGCTATAATTGTGGGAGGAGGCGTTGCGGGCACAGTTCAAGGTTTTACCAGCATAACAAGAATTGCTTCCACAGCAACTACTGGGGGCATGGGGAATCCCGTTGTATCAACTGTCGAAGCAGGCGGCTCAGTTGTTATGTCAATACTGGCTATCACTCTACCTATTGTTGCAGTCATTGCTGTAGTTGTGATTATCTTTTTCGCATCTAGAAAAATTTATGGATGGCTTTCTAGAAGAAATAAATTACAGACACAAAATGAATGAGGTCTTTCTAAATAATTAGAATAATTTTTTGATTATAGACTCTGCTGCAAGTTCTCCTGAACGCACACACTCTGGTATGCCGACACCACTGTAAGCATTTCCAGCTAATTCCAGGCCTTTATACTTTGTTAACTTCCCAAAAATAGACTCCACTTTCTCTATGTGATCTAAATAATATTGCGGCATAGCCTGGCGGTATCTCTGTATTAATATGAATTCCGGATCATCTTTAATTCCTAAGATCTTTTTTAACTCACTTTTAGCTCTATCTATAATTTGATCGTCTTTTAGTTCCAGAATCCCAGGGTTTAAAGCACCACCCACGAAAGCACGAATTAATATGTAGCCCTCAGGAGCACGTCCATCAAACTTAATACTGCTAAATGAACAGGCAATCAAGTCACTTTTTTCAACATTCGGAACGACGAAACCAAAACCATTTATATTCTGGGATATGTGCTCTATTTTATAAGCACAAATTACAACAGCAGAGGAGGCGTATTCTATAGATGATAGTTCTGTTGCTAATGCTGGATCTATACTTTCCATCAGAGAGGCCGCATGATATGAAGGAGTCGTGACGATTACTCCTGACACAGTGAGTTTTCTTTTTTCAGTTTGTATTTCCCAATTGCCATTATTTCTGCCGATATGATTAACTGACTCCTCTAGAAAGATTGACTGTTCCGGCAAACTCTTTTCAAGAGCATTTACTAATGTCTGCATACCATTCGTAAAAGATAGGAATTGGCTATAGCGAGCCCCTGAATCTTTATCGCTCTCTTTCTTATTGTAGAGCATTCCTTTGATAACGCTTCCATATTTTTGCTCCATTTCAATAAACTGTGGCATTGTAGCCTTTAGACTAAGCTTCTCAGGGTCGGCTGTATAAATTCCGCCAATCATGGGTTGTGCAATTCGTTCAAGCGCCTCATTACCAAACCGCCTTCTTACAAATGAAGCCAAACTCTCATCGTTTGCTGCTTTTTTTGAAATAACAAGATCGGCTAACATTCTTAATTTTCCACTCCATGAAAAGAGTGGAGTCTTTAAGAAAGGAATTATCTTTGAAGGAGCTAACATTAAAAAACCTTCTGGAACGGGCACTAACTTATTTTTCCAAAGAACGTATGTGCCGCGTTTACTTTCATTGGTTTCGATTAACTCATTTTCTAGTCCGAGCCGTTTTGACAGATTAAGAGCCCACGGTCTTTTAGTGAAAAACATATCAGGCCCGAGTTCTATCAGGAAACCATCTTTTTTAACAGTTGTTACTGCGCCGCCTAATTTATCACTTTTTTCAATTAGAATTACTTCAATATCCAGATTTTTTTCACTCTGCAATTCAGTCAGACGGTGTGCTGTGCTTAGTCCCGTAATTCCTCCCCCGATAACTACAATCCTTTTTGCCATATGGTTATTAAACCATAGATCATAAAGTTATAAAGCTATATGGCTCTGATTGTAATGAAACTTGATTGGAATTGGGGAGAAGTAATTACTTGAAGTTAGCTCAACAATTAGTCTAAAGGAAAAGTTTAAATCCACCAGTGAAGATATAAATTACAGCAGCTATTGAAAGAAATGGTCCGAAGGGAAGGGCGTATTTTAAGTCGCCCTTTTTTGCTATGATAATTGATATCCCAATTACTGAGCCTAAGATGGAGGCTAGAAATATGACAAACAAAACTCCTTCCCAACCGAAAAAAGCTCCTATCATTGCCAGGAGTTTAACATCTCCCATACCCATTCCCTGTCTTTTTTTGATGACCTCATAAGAATAGGCAACCAAAAGTAATAGTCCACCGCCTAAAACCACTCCAAATATTGAGTCCAGGAGCGGCACTTCACTTAGCAATGAAAAGAAATTCTGCATACCTAAGTTGAAATTGCCAATTAGTTCGAGACTATAATTCCAATCTGTTCTAAGCGTATTGTAGAGTATTCCGACTATTATGCCGGGATAGGTTATTACATTTGGAATTATCATATGCTTAAAGTCTATAAAGGTGATTGCAATGAGTGATGATATAAATATTAAGTAAAATAGAGTTTGAATGCTGAGCCCAAAACTCCAGACTGTCGCCACAAATAAGAGTCCTGTAATTACCTCTACAAGTGGGTACCTCAATGAAATTTCTGAATTACATTTGGAACACTTTCCCTTTAGGAAAAGGTAGCTCAAAATAGGGATGTTGTTATAGAAGCTGATAGGCTCATTACATGAAATACAGTGCGATCCCGGATAGGCTATGGATTCTTCCCTAGGGAGTCTGTAAATGCATACATTTAAAAAACTTCCTATAATAGTTCCAAAGATAAAAGATAGGATGTAAGTAAAGATTTCTGGGCCATCCACTGGATTAATCCGAAAGACCTTTAGGGGTTTGCTTGGAATAAGCAGACAATTTCTGCTGTATTTCTTTCAGTGCTTCAATAAAATGACTATGGGTTATAGACAGACTTTTTTTGCGGTTTTTAATATGTTCTCTGATAGCAATAATTGATGCCCGTTGGCATAAAAGTTCGATATCTGCTCCTGAAAAACCGACAGCCTTACTAGCAACTTCTTTTAATTTTGCGTTTCTTGCAATTGGTTTACCCCGGGTATGAATCTTTAGTATTTCATATAGTTCATTTTTTTCAGGATAAGGAAAATCCAAAATAATATCAAACCTGCCGGCTCGAAGGAGCGCAGGGTCTACTATATCGGGCCTGTTGGTAGCTGCAAGAACAAGAACTTCTCGTAAATCTTCAACCCCGTCTATCTCTGTGAGCAGCTGACTAACAACTCTTTCAGAAACCCTGGTTCCATCAGATTCTCTTCTGCATGGGGCTAGTGCATCTATTTCATCAAAAAATATTATACAAGGAGCTACTTGCTTAGCTTTTTTAAACACATCCCTTACTGCGTGCTCTGATTCGCCCACAAATTTTGAAAGTAGTTCTGCACCTTTTACTGATATAAAGTTAGCACCGCTTTGATTGGCTAGTGCTTTAGCTATAAGGGTTTTCCCAGTTCCAGGAGGTCCGCATAGTAATATTCCTTTAGGCGCCGTAGCGTCCGTTAACTCAAACAAATCTTTGTGAGTAAATGGCCAGATCACAGCCTCTACCAGTTTTTCTTTTATGTCCTTAAGTCCACCAATATCTTCCCAAGTAACTTTTGATATTTCAACGAATATTTCTCTAATAGCGGAGGGCTCAACTTCCTTTAAGGCTTCCAAGAAATCAGCCATATCGACTGTGATTGGTTGAATATCCAAATTTCCGTTCTCGCTGCCATGATCCTCATCAAATTCGGGAAGTGTTCTTCTTAACGCTTTCATTGCAGCTTCTCTGCAAAGATTCTCAATATCAGCACCTACAAATCCGTGTGTTAAGTCTGCTAGCCGCTCTAGGTCTATGTCCTCATCAAGAGGCATTCCTCGAGAATGAACTCCTAAAATCTGGAGCCTCCCGTTTCTGTCTGGAGCGTCCATGCTTACTTCTCTGTCAAACCTGCCCGGCCTTCTTAAGGCAGGGTCAAGTGCTGAAGGAAGATTAGTTGCACCAAGGACTACAATATTCCCACGGTCTTTTAACCCATCCATCAGGGAAAGTAATTGTGCGACGATCCTTTTTTCGACATCACCCGAGACTTTATCTCTTTTAGGCGCGATTGCATCTAGTTCATCAAGAAAGATTATTGAGGGCTGGTTGCGTGTTGCAATTTCAAAGATATCTCTTAAACGGGCTTCACTTTCTCCGTAAAACTTGTGCATTATCTCAGGGCCGTTAATTACTTGAAAATTAGCATTTGTTTCGTGCGCGACCGCTTTCGCCAGTAGCGTTTTTCCGCTACCCGGAGGCCCAACCAGTAGAATCCCCCTTGGAGGATCTATTCCCATTCTATTGAATAGCTTTGGGTACTTAAGAGGCAATTCCACTATTTCTCGAATCTTTTTTAATTGCTCACTGACGCCGCCTATGTCTGAATAACTAACTTTAGAACTATCGAATTTTTCTTTTGGTTTCTTCTTTACATCTAATTTGGTTGATGACCGTATTATTACAGAATTAGAGGGCATAATGCCTACAACATGAAACTCTTCGTTTTTTTTATTGGGTAGGTTTACCCTTAATTTATCTCCAACAGTTATTGGGTAGCCGTCTAGTCGGTCTTGTAGGTATTTGTTTTCATTGCCGTTATATAATACTGCGTTATTTCTAGGGGCGAGCACCACTTTTGTTGCTGATTTTGAATCTACTTTTTTAATAAAAACATGCTCATTTAGTTTTACACGGGCATTGTCAATGGTTACTTCATCTAGCTCTATAACAGATTTCTTAGTCTTAGATTTATCAAGGGGCATAACGCGGGTGACAGTTTTTCTCTTTCCCCCGATCTCGACAAGGTCCCATGCTTCAACACCCATTTCACGCATGTCAGCAGCGTTGAGTCTTGCAAAACCCTTACCAGCATCTTTCTTTTCAATCTTACATATCTTAAGTGCAATCATAGTTGTCCCTAGAAAAAATAATACCGCTAAGAGGATTAGGGTCAAGGAGTATTTAGGCCTAGTACAGTTTGAGGTCCAAACAATTGAATAAAACTCTTATATTTATTATACTCTTTCTAACAAAGAAATACGCAGCGTACCTGTGATACTTAAATCCCTTACTCTAAAAAACTTTAAATCCTACTCTGCTGAAACATTCAGCTTTCACGATAGATTTAATCTTATAATCGGTGAAAATGCGCAGGGTAAGACCAACTTGCTTGAGGCTATACACTTTTTGCTAGCCTTTAAGCCTTTTAAACAACTAAGATCTGAGGAAGTTGTGAGTTTTGGAAGCACTGAGTGTCGGCTCAAAGGAGAAATTCAATCTCATGCAGGTTTTGATGAGATCAACATACTTCTTGATGAAAACCATAAAACTCTTAAGCTCAACAATAAAGTTGTATATAAGACGTCTAAAGTTTCAGGCAGATACAATGTCGTTACATTTCTTCCTACAGATATCGATCTAGTTAAGGGGTCTCCTCAGGTTCGAAGAAGATACCTGGATGCAATAATCTGCTCTGTTGACATGGCTCATCTAAGGGATTTAAAGCTATATCAAAGAGCTCTTAGTCAGAGAAATGCAATTTTAGTCAAGTCTTCCTCATTAACGCTTGATAGGATTGAAGTTTGGGACGAGCAGCTAGCTGAGATTGGCAGTCAGGTGATTTCAAGAAGGCTTTCTTTTGTGAATAGACTTGGGCCAGTGCTCAATAAAATTTACAAACAGACTTCTGGGCTTGATCAAGAGATAGGGATTCATTATCAAAGCTCAATTGATTTAGAGAGCAATATAGAAGAGTCTTTTAAGAATGAACTCAAACTCAAGTTTGAACAGGACAAAAGACGTTTTCATACAACAGTGGGACCCCACCGTGATAAGTTAAGTTTCTCTCTCTCTGAGAAAGATGCTTCAATATATTCTTCTCAAGGAGAAGCTAAAAACTTAGCGCTTGCATTGAAAGTTTCAGAGATTGAGATGATAAATCAATTTCTGGGAAGAACACCCATATTACTATTAGATGATATAACTAGCGAGCTTGACAGCAATAGGAAAAAGTTTTTGTTCAAACTCCTTCAAGATTTTACCGGGCAGATTTTTATCACAACAACCAGCATGAAAGAAATCTTATATAAAGGTCAGATTAGAGGTTTCCATATAAAAGATAGAAAAGTTCGGCAAAAAGATATACTAACTTGATTTCTCCCTACGTCAGTATACTTATATAATGTATAGTTTATTTATGATGTTCATACTCTACTTTTTGGAGATATAAATGAGTGAAAAGGCTTTCCAGGATAATTGGCAACATAATGAATGTTGGGGTTGTGGATGTAATAATGAGCACGGCTTAAATATTAAGAGCTACTGGTCTGAGGATAAATCAATATGTGAATGGAAGCCGAATGAAAGTCATAAGGCTGGGCCTACCGGATATCTCAATGGCGGAGTGATTGCCACAATAATTGATTGTCACTCAATTTGTACGGCTATTGCCGATGGATATAAACAAGAGAATAGGGAGCTCGATACCAAGCCTATCATTTGGTATGTTACCGCTTCGATAAAAATTGATTACCACAAGCCAATTCCGATAGATAAGGTAGTGCGGTTAAAAGCTAAAGTTACTATGAGGGAAGGAAGGAAGCTCTTTGTTGTCTGCAAACTTTTTTCGGGTGAGGAGAAATGTGTAAGCGCTGAGGTCCTCGCAGTTAAGGTTCCTCCTGAGAATTGGTTCGATAAATAGATCTGTATCCTTAAGTTGTTATAAGCTCCAGGGGAAAATTAATGAAATTTCTTTCTGTACTAGTGATTTTCTGTATTACCGGACTCATATCTACTTCTTTTGCTCAAGAAATTCCTGCCCCAGTTAAGGCTAAATTAGTATCTAACATAGAAGCTATAAAACCAGGGGATTCCTTTAAGTTAGGGGTGCTTTTTGATATAGATCCAGGCTGGCACATTTATTGGAAGTACCCAGGAGAAACGGGGTTACCAACCAAGGTTAAGTTCAATCTTTCTAATGGTTACCAAGCCGGAGAAGTGATGTGGCCCATTCCCAAAGCCTTCAAAAAGACTGATGGTGGCATGGATTTCGGATATGAGAATTCTGTTTTGCTTTGGGCAGATATTCAGGGTCCCTCAAGTATTAAAAATGAAGATAGTGCAGAAATTGGGGTTCGAATATCCTGGGTAAGCTGTAAGGAGATTTGCATACCTGGAAAGACAGAGCTTAACTTTTCTCCGAAACTGGGCAACAGTAAAAGCTCTTCAGCCGAGGTTCTTTTTCAAGATTGGTCTGACTTGTTGCCGATTACTTTGAATGATAGTAAAAATCCCTTTCAGATTGAGGTGCGGAAAACAGACTCAGCTCAAGGGCTAATCAATGTTGAATTAATATTGAAATCCAGTCTGCCAAATAAAAACATAGAGTTCTATCCAAACCCAGGTGATTCTCTTGTGGTTCAGAATATTAAATCTATCAAATCTGACGATTATAAAGTAACAAAAATTAGCTTTGAAGTGACGCCGCAAGACGGAGCAGTCTTATCTGAAAATCTTTTAGATGGGTTAATTGTCTATTCAGATACCGAGGGGAAACTCTCCGCAGTTGAAATGAAGATTGATTTTAATGATACTTAAATAAAGGGTAATTCTTAATCTATATTAAAAGGACGTATATTATGACTATTAATAACTTGGGCTTATTATTATTCAGAGTTTCAGTAAGTGCTATTATGATTTTTGGACATGGGTTAGGAAAGTTATTAAATCCAGATCCGTTTATAGCCAATATTGCTAAAATGGGCCTTCCTATGCCCAATATTATGGCTTATCTTGCAATATCCGCTGAGACCATATTCCCACTTCTTATAATCTTTGGACTATTTACAAGAATTTCAGCTTTTATAGCTGGTTTTAATATGTTAGTTGCAGCATTTGTTATACATATGACTATATTTGGTGATCCGTTTTCTAAGTTTGAGCTCGCAGTGCTCTATATGATTTCCTTTTTATTTATTGCATTGGTGGGCCCTGGGAACTGGACGGTTCAAAAATTGTTTAGCGAAGAATAGCTAAATACTATACAAAATAACCAGTATATGCTTTTATTCATGCTTCATAATATATTAATATCGGTATAGTATCCTGAATTATGGAACTTAATAACTATGGGCGTTAGAAAGAAAATTAAAATTATCGGCGGCGGCTTTGCAGGGGTTAAATGCGCTTTAACCTTACGCAAAAAACTTTCCAGAGAACAGGCCGACATAATTCTTTACAACAGTGAGAATTATTTAGTCTTTCAACCGCTATTGGCTGAAGTCGTAGGGGCTTCTATAAGTCCTGAGCCAGTTGCTGTCCCTCTTCGTCAAATGCTTCCCGGAGTTTACTGCAGAACTGAAGATATAACGAAGATTGATGTAGATAATAACATTGTTGAGTACTTTGGAGATTCGGGGAAAAAAGGTCAAATGGTCTATGACCATCTGATTATTGCTTGTGGCTCTTCTGTTAATTTAGGATTAATTCCTGGTATGGCGGACCATGCCTATCCGCTTAAGACAGTGGGTGATGCTGTGGCTCTTAGGTACCATGTGATGCAGCAGATGGAAAATGCTGAGATTTGTGAAGATGTTTACAGACGACGCTGGCATCTGTCCTTTGTTATTGTAGGTGGCGGGTTCAGTGGAGTTGAGGTTGCGGGCGAAATCAATGATCTAGTGCGTGATACCAGAAAGTTTTTTAGAAACATACCAAAAGAAGAAATCAAAGTTACTCTTGTTCATTCAAGAGACCAACTGCTACCTGAAGTTAGTTCAAAACTCAGAGACTTTACTCGTGTAAAAATGGAGCAGGCTGGCATTAATGTTGTACTAAATAAGCGAGTGTCTTACGTGACTCAGGAAGGGGTAGGTTTTGGGGAAGGACAAACTATTGACGGCGCAACAATTGTATGCACCGTAGGTAATGCTACTTCTCCAATCATACAAAAGCTGGATGCCGCTAAAGAAAAGGGAAGGCTTGTTACAGATCCGGATATGAGAGTTTCAGGCCACCAAAACGTATGGGCAATTGGAGATTGTGCACTTATTAATAATTCTTATGATAATACACCTAGCCCCCCCACGGGTCAGTTTGCAGAGCGTCAGGGCCGACAAGCTGCAGAGAACATAGTACGTGTTATAAAAGGTAAGGAGACTAAGCCCTTTAAGTTTAAACCCCTTGGCCAGCTATGCGCAATTGGCGGACACAATGCAGTGGCTGAATTTCTGGGTTTTCATATCTCAGGATTTGTAGCCTGGTTTCTATGGCGATCGGTGTATTTATTTAAACTGCCGAGCTTTTCACATCAATTAAAAGTTGGCTTTGACTGGGCTTGGGAGATCTTTTATTCCCGTGACCTTGCTCACCCAAAAGCAGACCTAACAGAGAGGGTATGCAAATCACATTTTCAGCCTGGCGACTATGTGTTTACTGAGGGCGATCCTTCAAATAATTTTTATATTATAGAATCCGGTGAAGTAGATATTGTGCGTAATGCCGGGAAGGAAGATGAAAAAGTTTTGGCTATATTGGGTGCAGGAGACTTTTTTGGAGAAATGGCACTACTTGATAATAGGGTAAGAACTTCGGCAGTTCGCGCAAGAACAGAGCTTGAAGTTACCGTTATGGGCAAAAAGGTTTTTGAACAGATATCTGGCGCACTAAGGCCCTTTAGGGATTTTCTAGCAGATGCGGTGAAGCGGCGAAGCGGTAACATGTGGCAAAAATTGCCTGTGGTTTTTGAGATACTTGAGAACCAACCACTCTCTACTTTTATCAAGCCTGTTGAGATTAGTCTTAGCCCTGATGAAAGCTTTGAAACAGCAGTGAAAACATTAAGTGGAGAAGAGCTTGATTTCTGTTGTGTAATAGATAGTTCAAATAAACTTAAAGGAATAATGACGCGGACTGATATCTTCAGAGCTGTTGAATCAGGAGCTACTCCTTTTACTAAAGTATCAGACTTTATGACAGAGTCTCCAATTGTAGCAACCGAATCTGATTCTTGCACGATAGTTGCCGCAACAATGAGAGATCACAACTTAAAGTGGCTACCCGTTGTAGACAATCTCAGCAATTTATATATAAAGGGTTATATAAGACGAGATAAAATGATTAATTTTGTACTGGAAAAGTTTCACGAACATCATGAAAGTAAAGTTTCTTAATTATGCTTATGATTTCCCTATAAATATTCCAACTGCTAGAACAATTGCTCCACCTACTATTATTTGAAAAGCCGCACGTAAGAAAGGCGTATCCATATACTTGTTTCTAATATAAGCAATTGCTACTAGTTCTATTCCGACTACAATACTTGCAACAATAAAAGCAGTTCTGAAATCTGATATTAAGAACGGTAAGGCATGACCAATAGCTCCCACAAATGTCATTGCCCCTTCTACAAGCCCCCTCATCCATGGGCTTCCTCTGCCGCTTATCTTACCGTCATCCGATAAAGCCTCTGAGAATGCCATGCTGATTCCGGCGCCTAAAGCAGTTGCGAGCCCAACGAGAAATGCAGTTTTACTATTCTGAGTAGCCAGAGCCGCTGCGAATAGTGGTGCTAATGACGAAACTGTACCATCCATCAACCCAGCCAGTCCCGGCTGAACAACCTGCAGTATAAATCTTCTTCTTTCGTCGTCAGGATTGCTCTTTGTGTTCGGAGTTGGTTCCTGTTCCATTAATCTCATTATACATAAACTGTTCTGCCATGAAAAATAGATCAGAGTTTTCTTGAAATGGTTATGCTTTATAGTTAGAATGGTTTTAAGTAAGGCGGATTTGAAACTAACAACAAAGGAGGTAGTTATGAGTAAAGTAATAATGACATTAGCCCTAATTTTGTTTCTGTTTGTGGGCGGAATTAATTTGCACGCCGAAAAGTTATCCACGGCAGAATTTAGGCAGATGTATGACAGTCTATTGGCTGGAAAGACTCTAAGCACACAAGCTGAGAAAGATGGGGTCACTGTTACTTCAGAGTGGCAATATGGTCAGGCTATGGATTTAGGTGAAGGTGATTTCGATATTCCGGTAACAAGAGTTATTACCTTAACTAAGAATGGAGAAATGGTTCAGAAAAAGACACTTCAGATTGTAGATAGAATAAACACTCTTGGAAATTCTGTCTTTATTTACGAGGAGTCAAGGAGCCTAACTGTTGAAAATGCAGGTTCAGAACCCCTTACAACTAGAGACTCTGAGTTCCTTGGTCAGTTCATCGCATCTAAAAACGACAAGGGTGGATTTGATGTCCACAATTTTGGCCTAATCCCCTCAGTTCATGTAGAAGGTGATAGTGATGAAATCGCAGCCTCCAATATCTCTTATTCATGTTATCCAGAAAACGCTAAGAGTAAATGTGTCTTAACTATTCGCGACTATAAGCTAGGTGAATATACTGCCCTTAAAGGATATACCCTTGGCGATCCAATAGGAACCGATCATGTTATAGTTGCAGAAGAACAAGTCGCACCATAAACTATTATTATATGATTTTCGAAATGTATGAATGAATCAAATTTAAATATGGAGGTTATATAAATTGAAAAAACTATTATTACTAATACCTATGTTTTCGATAGTTGCGGTTCTTGGATGTCAGAGCTATACGGCTGTTGTGGATCCAGGAAGCGTTCAGAATAGTGATAGATATTACAGGGATCAGGCTGAATGTAAGGCTATAGCCAAGCAGGGTGCTCCAGGTTGGAAAGACACAGCTAAAGACACTGTTGTTGGTGGTGCTGTAGGAACCGGTACAGGTGCATTAATCGGTGCAATTGCGGGTGACGCTGTTAAAGGTCTTGCGTATGGTGCTGTTATTGGCGGTGTAGCAGGTGGAGCCAAAGGTGTATACGACAGTGAAAAAGGTTATGAACAAATATACCGCAACTGTATGGTTGGCAGAGGCTACAACGTTTTAAATTAGTAGATAATTCAAAATAAGAGCTAGAAAAAATTAACAAAAATTAACGAAGCCAAGATAATTCTCAAGGATTATCTTGGCTTTTTAAGTCAAAGCTGTTCCTAACAAAGGACCGACTTCTCAAACAACATCTACTAGAACATAAACAGGATATCTAAAGAATATCTTTCATGAATTGTCTATATTAGTTTTAGATACCAAAAACGAAAATGGCTGGCAATGGAAAACGACAGCCCGTCGTGGTATTGTAGTTGATATGATACTTAAAATAGTGGATGAGAATCGTCCCGACTTATTTGTGATGGCAAGCTTGGGATTCTTAGTTTCAGTCTGAGGACGCGCCACTGAGCAGGGTTTTCGTAGGGGGCCAGTTCCTCTACTTGATGTCCCCGCTTTTAGAAATAGATTATCTTAGAGATTAAAGGAGTTTGAAATGTACAGATGGATTTTGTTACTTGTTCCTATATTATTAATCGCCTCCTGTAATATGACCTGGAAGCGCCCATTGAAAGAAAAACAAGCCAGTAAATCAGCATATGAGCAATGCTTGATAGATTATCCGGATAACCAGCTTAAATGTGATGCATATAAAGATTCATATGATGATTCATTAAGACAGATGAAAGGAAAGTCTGAAGACCCTACCAGCGAAGGCGGATTGTACGACAAGTAGAACAAATTGATTCCCATGTCCTTGGTGAGTTTTAATTAAACAAGGTGGCAAAGGTCTTAAGAGTCTATTGTTTATTAATAAAAACGATAATGCTAATCAATACTTCCTTCTCATTTGGAAAGGATGATCTTATTACAGTTACAAATGAGTCTGAACAAGTGCCGCATATTAATTCAAGTTGTCATATGTTTCTGATTAATCTGATTTACCCATTCTAAGGAGGATAGAATATGAATACCAAATCTAAATATCTTTTGTTGATTGTCCCTGTATTGGCACTTTTTTCCCTAATATTAACTAATGTTAATCCAGTTAGTGCGCAGATCGGAGTCCCAGGCGGTAGTTATAAGAATTCTTGTAAAGACATCCAAGTGATGCCGGGTAGTACTTTGTGGGCGCAATGCGAGACGACAGATGGCAAATATGAGAAGTCAACATTAAGATTTGCAAATTGCGATGGGGATATATCAAATAATAACGGGAAATTATCATGCAAACAAAAGCCCGGCAAACAGCCTCCAAACGGGAGTTATAAGAACTCATGCAAGAACATAAGGGTTGATGGGAAACAATTAAAAGCTAAATGCGAAAAGAAAAATGGTAATTGGAATAGCACAAGTATCAAGTATAAAAATTGTAATGGTGATATCTCCAACAATAATGGAGAGCTTCGCTGCGGTGGGGGCGGGGGAGGATCAAAAATACCAAAGGGTAGTTATAGAGACACTTGTAAAAATTCATATGTCGAAGGCAACCAACTTTATTCAAATTGTAAGAAAAATAATGGTGGTTGGAATAAGACTTCTATGAATTATAAAAACTGTAATAAAGATATTAAAAATGATAACGGTAAACTTACCTGTGGGGGCGGTAATAACTCAAACTTCCCAAAAGGCAGTTATAAAAAATCATGCAAGAACCTTTATAAAGAGGGGGGCAGGTTAGAAGCAGATTGTAAAAATGATAATGGTAAATGGAAGCACTCAAGCATTAAATATAAAAACTGCAGCAATGGTATTTGGAATGATAATGGAAGGCTAAGATGTAATTAGCATCTTTTTGATACTGCTATTTACTTTCAGGACCTAGATCAGTTTTGTTTAGAACAAGATCTTTAAGCGTCATTTCCCCAAGCGCGTTGTGTATTGCATCATCTATATGCTCAGTGATTTGATCAATCTCGGGCTCTGCAAGATATCTGTTCTCTAAAAGTGGAGTTTCTTTATTAACTCGTGCTGCATCGATAATTTCTGCTAAAGTTATGACTTCAATATCCTTAGCAGGGAGATAAAATATCGGGTCATCTCCAACCTCTAGTATTAAATTCTTGTCCTTAAGCTCATTAAGAGTGGTATCAACTGATTCATGTGGGAGACCTAAATGATTTACCAGGTCATCATAGGTCCATTTGTCTTTGTTATGATAAAAGTTGTAGCCGATTAGATACATAACAAGAAAAGCCAGTTTTTCTTTAACTTTACTGCTAAGTTGAAAGATAGTTTGGCCCAAATCAAGTGTTTTTAAGTTTTGATGACAGTAGGCAATCTGTGCACCGATTAGTAATATTAGCCAATTAACGTAGAGCCATATCATAAAGAGTATTAATACTGCTAAGCTTGAATAAATAGCGGCGTATTTGGTAGACTTTGCTACAGAAAATGCGAAGACCCAGCCTGTGGTTTGCCAAGCTATACCTGCTATTGCTCCTCCAATAAATGCAGAGTTAAACTTAACTTTCGTATTAGGAATAACAATATAAATGAATGTGAAGACAAGAAAGACGAACAGGTATGGAATCAGCTTTGCGCCTAACAAAACCAACATGCCCAGTGGTTGTATCGCCAATATCTTTTGAACAAATGCATTGCTTTCAAACGAAGCCGTTAAACCAATTGCTGCAAACATGAGTACAGGGCCTATAAGCAATATCGTTATATAATCACTAAATCTCCTGACCATGCTTCTTCCTTTTCTCACTTTCCATATATGATTAAGAGAGTCTTCTATCTTCATGATCAGCGAGATAGAGGTGTATATCAACATGACAAGACCTACAATTCCTAACACGCCGAAATTGATATTTTCGATAAAACCTATTATTTGCCCAGTGATTTCTGCCCCTTTTTCCCCTAGGGGTTCCATGAAGTTTGTTAGGAATGGCTCGAGCTGATTATCTACAACTCCAAAAGCTTTGAGTATTGAAACACTGAAGGCTAATAATGGAACAATTGATAAGAGAGTCGTATAAACAAGGCTCATTGCCCTTAGAGTCAGCTCATTTTCACCAAATCCCTTTACTGTCGAATATATAAGCTTAAGCAAATATACGAGCCAAGCCCTAAATTTGTTTAAGGACCCAGTGTCCAGGTGCCACAGGTCTTTGGTGAGGAAATCATTTACTTTTTTTATTAGTTCTGCCATTTTACGCTAACTATGTAATGTATTGCTTTACTGTGATATTCCTTACTGTAATTCAGATAATTTTCATAGTCAAATGTTTCCAAGTAATGATTTTTACAATAATTGTCTGTTTTTAATACAAATTATAGCCTAGATCGGTGAAGATCGATTATTCAAGATCGAAGCAAATTTTCTGAAATTTGCATAATTCGCAAATCTTTCTATCTTCAGTTCGTGAGAAATCGCTCATTAGTGCTTCGTTTTCTTCAGCGTTATTAAGATAACCCTTCATGCTTTCAATACTTTTATTAATGTAATTGGTGGCATAATCAACTTGTTCAGGAGTAAATGTATGAATTTTTGTATAATTCTCAAACAGATTAAGCTCTGTAACACTAATTTTATCCAGATCAAAGTCCAGTTCCTCAAGCGCGTATAGTGCATATATCAAAAACTGTAGATCATCTGCTTCCCCTGATCCGGTCTTCCAATCATAAATTTTGATTGTGTCTTCTATGCTGTATGCCAGATCTAGCTTGACGTAATATAGAGCTGTATTAAAAGAAAAGTATGCCCCTGTCATGCTTTCAATTGAACACACGACTTCTTTGGGTAATCCCGAGATTTCTTCTATTACCGATGATTCATAAAAATTCTCCAGGCATAAGATCACCTCATCATAATTTCTCTTCCATATCTGATCAGGTATTTCTGGTTTATATTCATGTTCATAAAGCCCGGGCTCATTTCTCAGGCTGCCATTTTTGTTCCAGTACAAACCATCACGAGAGGATCTAAAATCGTTTCTCATGATCTCGGTTACTCTGGCCTTAGATTTATCAAGCGTCGGTGCTTTCCCAGTACTAACTAATTCCTTTAGTATCCTCTCAATTTCATCATGCACTGCTGAACCCTTCCACTGCCAGCGGTTCTGAAGATTCTTAAGAACATAAAGCGTTCTTGTAATATCATCAGCTTTGTTTTTCTCCCATCCACCCCAAGAGCCATAGTAATTATAGTAGTACTCTCTTTTGCATTCTTTAAAGAGGTTGTCTCTGGAGTAGGACCAACTAAATTCATTTCTAAAATCAGCCATTAGCTAGCCCCTTTAAGTTGTACTGCATAGTGTGAAGATTCTCTTTGTCAGGGCTAATTTTTTTCTGAGGCTCTTCTTCGAGTGAAATAAAGCCAAATTTCTTATAAAGTGATTGTGCACCCTCGTTATCTCTATCAACTTCCAGAACTATTTTCTTACATCCTTTTTCTTTCGCAATCTCTACTGCATGGTTAAGCAACAAAGTGCCGATTCCTCTGTTTCTATATTTTCCATCTACAAATATTACACTAATATAAAAATCATCTTCTTCTAAGTACGGCGTATATGCAGTGTCGAATAACTGAGAGCTAATTATGAGGTAATTACAAAATTGAGTTAGTTTTAATTTGAGTAGCAAGTCTAGAAGCGTTTTGATTTTACTATAAGACTTACCAGTATATCCTATCACTAGGCCTGCAATATTCTTGTCAGTGAGACATAAATGAATATTCTCATAACCTATGAAATTGTTCCCCGTCTCAACAAAATCCTGCACTGTTTTTATCGATTTTTTATCATAAGAGATATTTTGCCCGCTGTCACTATATGCTCTTATAATTAGTTCGGCTACAATACTAATATCATCAATTTTTCGGTCGAATTTTTTAATTTCCATCTGTCTTCAATAAAAACTTGTTTCTGGTTACTTATTCTAGGTTATAATATTTCCAAATAACAAGCAAAGTTGGTCAATAATGGCAAATATCGTTGTTCAGAGTCTTGATTCAGATAATGAGCTGTATGTTTTTAGAGTGGAAGTGATTGAAGGGGATACCCGAACTTCTCATAATGTGGAATTAAATAAGGATGACTATCAGAGTCTCACAGATGGTAAAGTTTCTCCGGAAGAGTTTATACAATGCTCATTTGAGTTCTTACTTGAGAGAGAACCTAAAGAATCCATACTAAGTAGTTTTAACGTTTCGGTTATCTCACGGTATTTCCCTGAATACGGAAGAGATATAATAAGTTACTTCTAAGAAGCCGGCAGTTACTAGACAATAAGGAGAGAACAAAATAATATGAAAAAATTTATCTATATAGTTTTACTAATTCTGATAGTCGGTGGATTTGTTTTTGCCTATCCTGAGATTGAGTGGTCTTCTCCTGAGGTAGATATAAAGCTCAAGTCTGATAATATCGGCACGCGCCCCTTTGATATTGATATTGTTGATGATGGGAAGGGACTTAAGAATGTAACTGTTACTCTAGTCGGCGATCATGGAGAGTCCATATTAGTTAATAAAAACTATCCTGAAGGTATAAAAGGCGACAAAATTACAATCAAGCTTGATCCCAAAAAACTAGGAGTAAAAGGCGGAGCTGCAGAGCTCAAGGTCAGCGCTGAGGACAGATCCAGACTCAAAATCTTCTCTGGCAATAAAACCAAGATTAGTAAAAAAGTGAATTTGGATCTCGTTCCCCCTAAGCTTGATATTATAAGTACGGATCAATACATCAATCACGGTGGATCTGGGCTTGTCGTTTATAAAGTATCTCCCGATACCGTAAATAGCGGAGTTTCCATTGGTGGTTATTTCTTTCCTGGTTATAAAGCCGGTTTTAAAGACGAAGATGTGCATCTGGCATTTTTTGCCTATCCCCATGATGTAGAACCCGAAACTAATATAACTTTAATTGCCCAGGATCAAGCTGGTAATGAGAGAACTGCAGGACTTTCTTATAGGTTGCGAGATATAAACTACAGAAAAAGTAATATTAATATAAGTGAAAATTTTGTAGAAAATATCATGGTCCCTTTAATGGACGAAGATAGCTCCGGATCGAGTCATAAAGAGATCTTTCTCAAGGTAAACAATGAAATGCGAAAGAAAAATGACGCAACTATCAAAAAAGTGGGCTCTAAGTCTGAAGGTGAAATCCTTTGGAACGGCGCTTTTAAACAGTTGTCCAATTCAAAAGTTGAAGCCAACTTTGCCGATGAAAGGACTTATATCCTTAATGAAGAACCTATAGATCAACAGTATCACCTTGGCTATGACCTAGCTGTAACTAAACGCTACCCAATAGAGGCTGCTAACAACGGTATAGTTGTCTATGCCGACGCATTGGGTATTTACGGCAACACTGTAATGATAGATCATGGTATGGGTCTTCTTACACTCTATGGTCATATGAGCACTATAGATGTAGAAGTTGGCGATCATGTGGCTAAAAATCATATCATCGGCAGAACAGGGGAAACTGGACTTGCAGCAGGGGATCATCTGCATTACGGAATATATGTAAACGGTGTAGCTGTTAGGCCTGTTGAGTGGTGGGATAAGAAGTGGATCAAGGATAACGTTCTCTTGAAGATAAACCAGGCAAGTGGAGAATTTAATACGGAAACACCTGAAAATGAGTCACAAAATTAGAGCATGAAGTCATAACAATTAATAGAGAGAATCTGAATTGATCATATACGGTAAAAACCCAGTCATCGAACTACTTTCAAATCCTTCTTCGGAGATAGAAGAGTTATATGTCTCAAGAAACGATAAGAGCCTTGAAGCTTCAGAAATTTTAAAGAGTGCTAAGAGTAGGGGGATAAGAACTTCAAGCCTTACTAAAGAAAGTCTCTCTGAATTGTGTGACACTCATTCTCATCAGGGGATAGCGGCTCTTATCAAAGACTACGAATATCACAATCTGGCTAACATTATTTCTAGGACTAAACAAAAAGGGGAAGAGCTCCTTTTAATAATTTTGGATCATCTTGAAGACCCACAAAACTTAGGGGCTATAATTAGAACTGCCGACGTATTAGGTGCTCATGGAGTTGTAATCCCAAAGGATAGGGCGGCGTCCGTTACTCCTGCGGTTGTTAAGGCTTCAGCTGGTGCTGTTAGCCATATGCCAATAGCAAGAGTAGTAAATCTGGCCAAGGTAATAAGAGACTTAAAAAAAGAAGGGGTCTGGATAGTTGGAGCAGATTCTTCTTCGTCAATGCCTGTTAACCAACAAGATCTTAAGAATCTTGATATAGCTCTGGTTATTGGAAACGAAGGGAAGGGCTTGGCTCAAAATATAAAAAGTGAATGTGATTTCCTGGTCTCTATTCCTCAGAGCGGCAAGGTTTCTTCTCTTAATGCCTCTGTCGCGGCAGGGGTCTTGATGTACGAGATAATCAGGCAGAGAAATACCGGTTAATCAGAATTAACCAGATTTAAGAATTCATCTTCAGTCAACACTTCTACATCTAGAGAAATTGCCTTATCATATTTCGACCCGGGATCTTTTCCCACAACAAGATAACTCGTTTTCTTGGTCACAGATGAAGTTGCACGCCCCCCATGGCTTTGTGCTAGTTGTTGCGCCTCATCTCTTGTCATATTCTGTAAAGCTCCCGTGAAAACAAAACTTTGCCCTGCAAATTTATCACTTATCTCTTTTTTCTCGTTCTGTTCTATTTCTATTCCGGAGTCGAGCATTTTTTTAACTAACTCTTGATTGCTAACCAAGTCAAAAAAGTGAGTTATGCTCTTGGCAATTTCATCCCCGATAGTGTGAATGTTAATTAACGATTCTTCATTAACGTTCATAAGCTCATCTATATTTGAGAAGTTCTCAGCCAGAATTTGAGCTACACGTTCTCCTACATGGCGTATGCTAAGGGCATTTATAAAACGATCAAAAGTGACTTGTTTGCTCTTCGTTATTTCATCTTCAAGATTAGCTGCTGATTTCTCTGCAAATCTTTCAAGGGGGATAAAATCTCCCTTTTTTAAGTAGAATATGTCAGCCATATCTTTGATTAGTCCTACTTCCATTAGCTGTTCTACTATTTTCTCTCCAAGCCCCTCTATGTCAAAAGCCTTTCTTGAGGCTAGATGTTTTATACGGCCTTTTAACTGGGCAGAGCATGATAGATTGGGACAGTAATAATAAGATCCCTCTCTCTCTACTGTTGTTTCGCACGACGGACATTTCACGGGCATTGTGAATATTTTTTCATTACCTGTTCTTTTTTCAATGATCGGCATTACCACTTCTGGTATTACATCTCCTGCTCTTTGGATGAGCACAGTGTCTCCAATTCTTATATCCCGATCTTTTATAATGTCATCAGTATGCAGGGATGCACGTTTAATCGTGATTCCTGAGATCTTAACAGGTTCAAGCTCGGCAACTGGGGTAAGGAGGCCGACTCTGCCAACTTGCACAGTAATATCGTTAATTATTGTAGTTGTCTGTCTCGGTTTGAACTTATATGCAATATTCCATCTCGGGTGTTTTGCTGTTGCTCCAAGCTCTCTTTGATAATCTTTTCTATTTACTTTTAGCACTATTCCGTCAGCTTCATAAGGGAGGTTGTCCCTTGCTGATTCAATTTCTTTTTGATATGAAATGGCCTCTTCAATCTTTGCACACTTCATAATATGATCTTCAACTTTAAAACCCCATGATCTGAGAGATTCGACAATCTCTTCTTCAAATTTGATGTCAAACCCAACTACCTCACCAACGCCCCATGCGTAGAAATCTAGAGGGCGGTTTGCTGTGATTGAGGAATCAAGTTGTCTCACCGCTCCCGAAGCAGCGTTTCTTGGGTTTGCAAAGACAGGCTCGCCTTGTTCAGAGAGTTCTTTGTTGAGAGCTTTGAATGACTTAAGTGGATATAAAACCTCGCCTCTAATTTCTATTAATTGGGGGATATTCTTTTTGCCTTTTAGTTTCAGAGGAATGGTCTTAATAGTTTTAAGATTTGCAGTAACATCCTCACCCATTTTCCCGTTACCTCGTGTTGCGCCTTGAGTAAGCAAACCATTCTCATATGTTATAGAAGCTGATACTCCGTCAAATTTAGGCTCTGCTATATACTCAACGTCATCTGTAATTTCGAGTACCCGTTTTACCCGCCCATCAAAATCGTAAGCGCCTTCTTCATCTGAAATATTATCGATGCTCATCATCGCCACTCTATGGGGGACAGAGCTAAAACCCTCTGCTACCGTACCACCCACGCGCTGTGTCGGCGAGTCTGGTTTAACCAGCTCTGGGTATAGTGCTTCAATCTGCTTAAGCTCCTTTAATAAAGTGTCGAATTCAGAGTCGGAGATTTCAGGGCTGTTCTGTATATAGTAAAGGTGATTATGGTGCTCAAGCTCCTTTGAAAGTTCCTGAACTCGTTTGGTCGCCTGAGATTTTGAAATTTGCTTGTTATCGGAAGACATCAATAATTATTCCTGAATTGTATGAATTAATTTCTATTTCTTACTTTTTAACCATTCATTTAGCTCATCAAACTCTAAAGCGTTTAAGACATCTTTTTTCTGAACCCATCCTCTTCTGGCTGTACCAATTCCATAGCGCATCTGAAGCAACCCCTCAGGTCTATGAGCATCAGTTGAGATAATAATTTTTACTCCAGCTTCAACCGCCTTTTTTACATGCAGGTCTTTTAGATCGAGTCTTTGATAAGATGAATTAACTTCAAGGGCTTTGTCATGCTTAAGAGCCGCTTCTATTAATAGGTCTATATCAACATCATATGGGTCCCGTTGGTTTATTAACCTTCCTGTTGGGTGCCCAAGAGCGTGAACATAAGGATTCTCAAGTGCCGTTAAGATTCTCTTTGTAATTGTGTCCCTGTCCATTTTAAATCCGCTATGAACAGATGCAATGACTACGTCTAATTCTTTTAATACTTCATCAGGGTAATCAAGAGTCCCGTCGGTTGTTATATCTACTTCTGAGCCCATGAGTATACTAATGCCCTTCATTTTTTTATTGACCGCTATTAATTCTTTTTGTTTTTCTTTAAGTCTCTCTATTGATAGCCCGTTTGCAATTGTAGAAGAAGGGGAATGGTCTGTAATAGCTATGTATTCATATCCTAACTCGATAGCGCTCTCGGCCATTTCTTGAATTGATGCCTTGCCGTCACTCCAGGTTGTATGCATATGGAGATCGCCCTTTATATCTTCAAGCTCTATAAGATCGGGGAGATTCCCCTCAATCGCTGCTTCTATCTCACCCCTGTCTTCTCTCAGTTCAGGCGGTATAAATGGAAGGTTAAGAGTGCTGTACATTTCCTTCTCCGTCTCTCCAGCTACTTTTTCCTCACCTTTAAAAATACCGTATTCATTTATTCGAAGTCCATTTTTTTGTGCGATACTTCTGAGCCTAATATTATGTGCCTGAGAACCTGAGAAATACTGAAGAGCCCCTCCATAGGATTCAGGTCCCACAACACGTAAATCAACTTGTATCCCGTCTTTAGTGATCACACTTCCTTTTGTGCTTCCTGAAGCGAGCACATCTTTTACAAACGGAAGCTCTGTAAACTCTTTTACCGTTCTCTCTGTGTCATCAGAAATCGTAAGTATATCTATATCCTTAATTGTTTCCCTCATCCTTCTGATAGAGCCTGCAATTATAGTTCCTTCTGTGCCCTTTATTGCTTCTACTTCTTTCCTTATTTTTTCAGCTAGTGGCAGAGCAATACCGAGGCGAGTTCTGTCTCTTTTTTGTTTAAGAAGTGGGACACCTTTTTTTATTTCATCAACCTTCTTCTGCCCAAGTCCTTTGAATGTTAGAACTTCATCACCGTCTAAGACTTTTTCTAAGTCTTCAAGTCCCCGTACATTTAGTTCTCTATATAGTAGAGCTAAAGTTTTTGGGCCAAGACCTAATATTCCCAGAAGCTCAGTCATTTCAAGAGGAACTTTTTCCTGGAGTTTGTCGAATTCCTTAATTTCTCCTGTCTCAACATACTCTTTTACTTTGCTTGCAAGGTCTTTTCCCACCCCCGGAATATCGGTCACATCATCTTTGCTTACTCTGTCCTCTATATTTTCATTGAGCTCTAATATATTTAAGGCAGCTTTCTTATAGGCCCTAATCTTAAACTGGTTCTCGTCCAGAATGCTCAACATTTTTGCCATCTGTTCAAATATTTCTGCTATCTCAGCATTCTTACTCATCTAGTTAGAATTCTCCGTGACAATTAATCGTCTATTAATTAGAGGAAATTATAATACGTTTAGTATAGCAATTTTTAGAACAAGAAAAAACAGTGTCAAAATTATATATAGATTAATATAAAGTTTGGGTGGGAAAAATGCCTACTGAACCGATGCTGTTTGCATTTCACCTGAGAATCTTTTAACACCAGCAAAAATCCCATCAGCAATTTTATTTATATAGTCATTGCTCTTTAATCTTTTTTCATCCCTTGGGTTCGTGATAAATGAAGTTTCTACAAGAATGCTGGGTATATCAGCTCCGATCAATACAATAAACGGCGCCTTCTTAACACCTTTGTTTTTTACAGGCGGATACTTAGCAGAGACACTACTTACTACCGAAGTTTGAACATGGCCTGCTAAACGCTGGGATTCCTCAATCTTTGCGCCAAGTAAATACTGCTTAAGCACTTTGTCCATCTCACTTCTGGATATGCTTGTACTCGCGTTTTCTCTTGCCGCAACTGCTAGCGAAGCCTTGTCGTTGGTTAAACTCAGAATATACGTTTCAATTCCATAAGCTTGCTTGTTACGCGCTGCATTGCAGTGAATAGATATAAACAGGTCGGCACCTTGTTTTTTTGCAATAGCCGTTCTTTCTTCTAGAGGTATAAACTTATCGGTACTTCTGGTTAAATAAACTTTGGTTATACCAAACTTTTTACCATCTTTATCTAGCTTTTCCTTGAGTGCTTTTGCGATTCTAAGATTTACATCTTTTTCTTTAAGCCCAGTAGGGCCAATAGCCCCAGGGTCGTGTCCACCATGTCCGGCGTCTATAACTACTGTACGTATTTTCAATCCAAGTGCTTCAGAGAGAGATGCTACATTGTCTTCTGGCATCCCGGATTTATATTCGTATGGTTCAGTTGTTTTATCTCCGGCATAGTATCCGCCAGATTTCTTCCCGCTTCCCTCAATATCCATAACAATCCTATTAGGATCCTTTAACTTAAAGACTTTGTAGTCATCAAAACTGTTTATATATAGGACAACCCTTACAGTATCCTTGGTATTTCTGCCAAACTTAATTTGTTCAAGCAGACCTTTCTTTACCGGTTCTACATATAAGTTCTTGTCTACGGTTGCTCCCTCAATATCTACAAACAGTCTTGGGGGCTTACCGTTTGCGGGGTCAGCCTTTAAGAGACGTGATGTATATTTTGCATCTTTGGCCAAATGTATTACTACCCTTGTGTAATCATCAGTAGACCAGTGGCGTATCTGGCTTACCTTTGTGAGTCCTAGTGTTGAAGAATCAACTTTGCTATCCTCTTTAGCTTTGTAGACTGGTTTGGTTGCAGGTTTAAATGGAGCTAGCTCTTGTTTTTTGTTCTGGGCAACTGTCCGCATGTCCCCATTTGGAAATTCTGTTAAAAGTTTGTCATATTCTAAATAAGCATCTGATTTGCTCTGCCTCTCAACTATTCTTGCTATTCTTAACTGAGCATCGTCAGCAAGATTGCTATCAGGATATTTCCTCACAAACTTTCTGGATATTCCCACAGACATATCAAAATCTTTTTGAGAATTAAATCTCTCTCCCATCTCTTCATACATTTTTCCTGAAAGAAATAGCGAATTAGGAGCCTTGGGGCTATTAGGATAATCCTTATCTATGCTAAAAAATGCGCGTGCAATTGTTTCCCAAATTTCTTTGTTTTGTGATTTGTCTTTGTTTACCGCAAGACTTTTGTAAAGATCAAAGGTTTGGACGTAGAGTGTTTCACCTCTATCCTCACCAAATGCGGTGTTAATAGAGGGAAATAGTGCTATTAGAGACAAAATAAGTAAGAAAGATAAAGTTCTTTTAGTCACCTTAGTAATATAATTATACTATTCTGGTAGTAATTTGTAAACATTATTTTATAATCTACTTTAACCTTTTGAGCCACAAACTTTACCAAATCGGATATTATTTTTTGAAATGCTAATAACTTAATGCTAAATTTGTCTAAATGAAGGTAACAGTACTTGGTTGTGCCACATCTACAGGGGTTCCAATAATTGGTTGCCCATGCTCGGTCTGTACTTCAGATAATCCCAAGAATAAACGGACCCGGTGTTCAGTTTTTATCGAATCCAACGGCAAGAATATACTAATTGATAGTTCAACTGATCTAAGATTTCAAGCACTCAGAGAAGGTATTACGAGACTTGATGCCGTTTTGTATACGCATTCACATGCGGACCACACTCACGGAATAGACGATCTCAGAACATTTAATTTTATTAATAATATGGTAATTCCATGCTATGGGAATGAACTAACTGTTAACAATCTAAAAAATAACTTTGGGTACATTTTTGATGGCGTTCATTCAGCAGGCGGTAAGCCTAAATTAGAACTAAATGTAGTAGAGACTGATTTCCGCTTTGATGAGATCAATATAACCCCTGTTGAAATAAGTCATTACAAGTGGAAAATTTTGGGATATAGGATCGGCAATTTTGCTTATCTAACTGATTGCAGCGGTATTTCATCAGAATCCATGGAAAAATTACGGGGATTAGATCTGCTAATAATAAGCGCCCTCAGATATAGAGAACACCCAGCACATTTTAACATTGACCAGGCTGTTGAAATGGCTCAAGTCTTAAATCCGACGCTTACAGTTTTCACTCATATGGGTCATGAGGTTGATTATGATACTCTTTTGAGTGAGCTGCCAGATAAAATTGTCCCGGCTTTTGATGGTATGAAAGTAGAGTTGGATCAATCATAACTTGATTCGGGTCAAGACTACGGGGACACTTTAATTCTTTACAACTTATAGAGGTGAGATAATGCAAGAAGTTATAAAAAAACTATTACAAAAAAATGACACTAAAATTGTTTTTGTAGTCCTAGACGGAGTAGGCGGGCTACCCAAGGATGGGAAGACGGAGCTTGAAGCTGCGAAGACTCCCAATCTCGATGCGCTAGCACAAAAGGGTGCTTGCGGTCAACATCTGCCTGTCGCTTACGGAATAACTCCGGGCAGCGGTGCTGCACATTTGGGCTTGTTTGGTTACGATCCGCTTAAATACGAAATAGGCCGTGGTGTTCTTGAGGCGCTTGGTCTTGGTTTGCACCTCACACCTAATGATGTTGCTATCAGAGGCAACTTCGCAACTGTTCAATACGAAGACGGCACTCCTATTGTTACAGACAGAAGAGCAGGGCGCATACCCACTCAAGAGAATATAAGGATAGTCTCAAAAATTACTGAGAAAATTAAAGAAATAGATGGTGTAAAAGTAAATATTACTTCCGGAATGGAGCACCGCTCTGCTATAGTCCTCACTTTCCCTGAACCTATAGGCGAAGGTGGAGATGATATTCATGACACCGATCCTCAGCAAGAGGGGAAAAGCCCTATTGTTGCAACAGGTGGTAATCCTGAATCTGATAGGGTGGCAAAGGTCATTGATAAGCTGGTAAATCAAGTTGCTGAAATAATTAAAGACGAAGAAAAGGCTAACTATCTCTTGTTAAGAGGTATAGCGACGCATCCCAATCTCGCTTCATACGAAGAAGCTTATGGGCTAAATGCAGCCTGCATTGCTACTTATCCTATGTACCGTGGTGTGGCAAAACTTGTCGGCATGGAAGTGCTCGAAGTTGAGGACTATTCTATAAAAGCTGAAATAGATACTTTAAAAAGAGATTTCGATAAGCATGACTTTTTCTATTTCCACGTTAAAAAGACTGACAGTTATGGAGAAGACGGCAACTTTGACGGCAAAGTCGGAGTAATCGAAGAGTTTGACAGTTTCGTGCCGGATATTCTAGAGTTAGAGCCTGATGTGATCGTCGTTACAGGTGACCATTCAACCCCTTCGACCATGAAAGCTCATAGCTGGCACCCTGTGCCTATACTCATAAATGCCAAGAATGTAAGGGCTGGAGGAATTGACGGCTTTGGTGAAACAGGTTGTCTTAAAGGTGAACTTGGAACTTTTAGAGCCTCCGATTTGATGACTCTTGTTCTTGCCCATGCAGACAGACTTCAAAAGTATGGAGCGTAAATTCTTGAGTTACTATCTTGAAATTAGCTCCTCTTATGCTAATTTATACAGGCCTTACTGCCAATCTTGGTAGTTTGAAATAACTTCTAAGACTAAGGTTTTGTTTTAAACCTCAACGCTCTTTTCCTAAAGAGTGTATATCTGTGCCGAAGTGGTGGAATTGGCAGACACGCAGTCTTGAGGGGGCTGTGCCTTCGGGCGTGCGGGTTCGACTCCCGCCTTCGGCACCACTTTTCATCAAATAGCATTATTGACTAATCTTTAAACCGGTAAATATTTGCCTCTTTGTCGCTGTAGATCATCTCCAATATTTTTTCATCCACTAAAATATTATCCAATTTGTTTTTAGGTATGAAGAGCACGGATGGTCTCTCAGAATTGAACTTTTTAAACTCATTTAATATATTTGATTTGATGATGGAATCTTTTTCTGTAGTTTCTATTTCTGAAAGCCCTTTGCATGCAAAATTACGAGGCGGTGTCTTATCGCCATAGAATTGCATGACATTTTCTGCCCTTTTGTAATATTCATTGATGCCTAGGGCAAAGAAATGTCCACAGACAACATATGGCAGCCTATCTGTAATTGAAAATATTTTGCCTGGGTCCTTTGGTTCTAAAGGTAATATCACAATAGTTTGTTCTGGCGTGTTTTCACGAATCCACTCATAAGCGTCTTTGTAAGGAGTTCCACTTTTTAAAGAAATGTGTTTATTGTTGTAATAATAACTTTGATTACTAAACAATCTTGAACTGCGATAATTTATTCCTATTATCATGACTTTTAGAAAAAGAAATATTGTTACAATTGTGAATAAAACTTTCCAAGCTACTTTCATTCGTGCACTGGAATAGAAACAACTGTTATCAAGCAAGATCACGATTAGAATACAGAGAGGAATTGGTGATAGGAGCATATATTTATACTGGTTATTATCAGGCATATCTACTAGAAGAGATAGTGAATATCCTAAGAATATTACAATGACCAGAAAGAGTAATAATTCGTTTATCCTCGTTTTGCTAAAATAAAAACCTAATAAAGCCAAAATTGCTAATGGGTACGCGCTTGATACAATCGATCTCAGTGAATAAATGAAATCAGTAGTTATAACGGGGCTAGTAGGCATAGCTTTTGATCCTAGGTATAAATAATAGAAAATCGGCAATAAAAATAAGAAAGTTGCTATTAATACAAACCATTCAAAGGCTTTTAATGTTTGAAATGATTCCTTAAGGTCACTTATCTTAAAAAAGAGAATAGTAATTATGAGGGCAAATAGTACAGTTGTTATTGTAAAAAGTCCTGTTGTCGCGTGAAAAACTAGCGTTCCTGCTACTGAAACCATTAATAATAGGATCTTATTGAGGGTTAATTTCTCTTTTAATATTGATATAGCATAGTATAGTGCGGCTATGTAGTACATCACTCCTATTGGAAAACCACTAAAATTTAAAAATTTACGAAGTAAATTTGATAATCTGATGTCTCCCATAAGTACCGTGCTCCAGCGGTTGATTGAAGACAAAAAATTATCAGGAAATATGTTTCCCTTTTCAAAATAATGCATTAAGAGGTGTATAGGGCTGAATAGGTTAAGTCCCAGCAAAATAAAAATTGCGTAGCAACTTATTATAAAAGTGTTTTTATACTTAAGATCCAATTGATCTAAAATCCTATTTATCCAATAAAGAGAGCCTATTAGTGCAAATATATTGAGAATGGTGGATGCCAACGGAGCTGCAATATTGAATATCTTTACAATAGTTGCCAGTAAGGCGTGATAAAGCCAGTAAATGTTAGCTTCGTAACCAGGTAATACAACATTCTCAGGAGGTATAACGCTTCTAAGAAGTTGGTTGACATATCCTATGTGAAATCCCCCGTGAAGTGACATCTGTATTCCGGTGCTGTGTAGAATCAAAATTATTGGGGGTAGAAATACTAGGTATGGTAGGTATTTCAAGAACAAAGATTTTGCAGAAACATTCTTGTCTCTGTAACTGAGTTTTAAATACTCTTTGTTTCTAAGAACTATAACTAAGAAGCTAAGAATAAATATTCCAATAAACACTATGTTCCAAAGTTCTAAATTAAAGTTATGGAAGAGCAGTGATAGTGAGTAGCCTAATACTGCAGATATTACGAAGGTAAAAGTTAATGATTGTATAATTATTCTGATAAGCTGTAATATCTTAGAAATTAAGGTGGTTACTAAATTGTAGGTACTCAAGTTTATCAATATTTAACTCACTAGACTACAATATTTCTGCAAGTGCTATCTTCTCTTTACGAATCTCTATAAATTCAGCAATTTTTTTAACATACTTATCAGCTACTTTAATATCAAACCTTACACTTTTAATTGAGTTCTGTCAGTATAATCAGACACACAGTTTTAAGGGGGATGCGCCTTTGGATGTGCGGGTTCGACTCCCGCCTTCGGTACCATCAACTAAACGAAAAAAGGGAGCCTGAGCTCCCTTTTTATATTCTGATTCAAATTGATAATATGATGAATATCCAGTCTATTTCTTTAAACTGCCTTTGTACTTATAAATAATAGGATCTTGACCAGCTTTTGACCATATGGAAGTTCCGGAAATTTGATCGCCCTCTACTTTGCCTTCCCATTGAATTTCGCCTTCCTTCTCACTTGTAGCAGAGGTTATAAACAATGTTGTCCCATCTTTTGTCCTGTATTCATATGGCGCTGAGCCAAAACCGTACTGCTCGCAGTCTGTTGAGAAAAAGGTTCCATCCTTAAAAATTATCTCATCATCCCTTGCCTCGCCGTCTTTGCCGTGCTCCGTAATTTTGACTGAGAAAGTCTTTCCGTCCAGTGAGTCATCAGCCACTGCATAATTCGGGGTAGAGCTGATAATTGATAAACATACTGCAAACACGAGAACAAATATGCTTGAAAATACTAAGTGTCTCATAATTCCCTCCTATCGCCAGATTATTTACTACAGTACGATTCTACTAAAGTTTCATCACCTATGTCAAGCAAGTAAATGTAAGTTGACACTTACGTAAGTATATGCTAACATAGATTGCGTGTTAGAAAAAATACAAGCAATAAGCGATCCGACAAGGTTTGCAATCCTACAGCTAGTAAAAGATGATGAATTACCGGCAGGGGAGATTGCAACACACTTTAAGTCCATGACACGCCCGGCGGTATCACAGCATCTTAGAGTTTTAAAAGACAAAGGACTGCTTTCAGAAAGAAGAGAAGGAACTAAACGTCTATATAGTATCCGAAGTGAGGGGATTAAAGATATACAAGAATTTTTAGACCAATTTTGGGATTCCCGTTTACTAAAACTCAAAAATGTAGTAGAAAGAAAGGAGAAGGAAAATGAATCTAGAACTAAAACGTGATGTATTTATCGAAGCAAAACCGAGAGACTGTTTATGCCTATCTAACTGAGCAGGAAAAAGTCGCTGAATGGTTTGCTGCAATAGTAGAAGTCGACGCAAGACCAGGGGGTATTTTTAAATGTGCAGAGAGTGAGGAATTTGCAGTACAAGGTGAATATTTAGAAACTGTGCCCTATGAAAAAGTTGTTTTTACCTGGGGTGGAGTTCATGGTCTAGAACCAGGCGCGACCACTGTTGAAATCACTCTCAAGGAACAGGATAACGGAACGCAATTATCGTTACGTCATTATAACGTTCCGACTCAGGAAATGGCCGACAGTTTTGGTCATGGTTGGCCAAATCGAGCATTCCCTCTATTAAAATTAGTTGCCGAGGGTGGTAGTACTGATGATCGTTGTATCACTTCGGGTCCTTGTGAATAAATATTAAGGAGAATAAAATATGAATAAGCAAAATATAGTTTCAAAAGAAGAATGGCTTAAAGCAAGAAAAGAATTGTTAACAAAAGAAAAAGAGTTCAGCAAACTTCGTGATCAGCTCTCACAAGAACGCCGTCAACTTCCTTGGGTAAAAGTTGAAAAGAATTATGTTTTTGAAACTACTCAGGGCAAAGAATCTCTATCTGATTTATTTAAGGGGAAAAGCCAGCTAATTATCTATCACTTTATGTTCGGCCCGGATTGGGAGCAGGGCTGTCCAAGTTGTTCCTTTCTTTCTGACAGCATAGATGGTACACGAATACATTTGAATCACCGAGATATTAACCTAATCGTTGTCTCAAGAGCTAAGCTGGATAAGCTGCAAGCTTATAAAAAACGAATGGGATGGGATTTTAAATGGGTATCGTCATTTGGCTCTGATTTTAATTTTGATTATAACGTTTCTTTTAAATCTGATGAACCTAATGAGTCTAGGCACTATAATTTTGAAACTGCAGGCTTCCTTGCCGATGAGGGCCCAGGTGTTAGTGTTTTTGTAAAAGATGAAGAAGGCGAAATTTTTCATGCTTATTCGAGTTACGCACGCGGCTTAGATCTTTTAATAGGCACATATAATTATATCGATCTCACGCCTAAGGGACGTGATGAAGATGCATTACCATTCACGATGGCATGGATCCGAAGGCATGATCAGTATGAAGATTGATTTGATAGACTATCAAAGCTGACTTTAAAAATGTTGACTAACAAAATACAGTCGAGAGCAGGGTTAAGCAGCTCCGCTATTTCCTCCCTCCTCTTAGTCATAATCCCAAAGTGCCCTATCTGTCTAGCTGCTTATTCAACTTTATTCACTGCAATAGGAGTCAATGCTTCTATGCTCTATGGAATAAGGATTGCTCTGAGTGTGATAATGCTGGTCTCAGTACTTTGGCTTACCCTTTGCGCAACTCGTCAAAGGAGTTTTCTTCCAGCTTTAGGTTTAATTGTAGGAGCCGGTATTGTTCTCTCCACTTGGATAATTGAAACACCTGCAGTATATAATTTTGGCGCAGTAATATCTTTGTCCATCATGGCGTTCTGGGCAGCGCGTTGTGTATATCAAAGCTCTAGTTCCGGTGAAACGGGATCATGCAAAGAGTGTTAGTTTGAGGCAGATTGAGAGGATATCTCGTTAGTAGAGTATGCATTGAGGGTAGACTAAGTCTTAAGCATCTGCGCCTTCGGATGTACGATTCGACTCCCGACTTCAGCACCACTCTTTTTGTCAAACAGCACTATAGATTTTGGTAATATACTGGATCAGAATGATTGGTTTATTTTTTGAATCCGTAGACATTAGCGTCTTTTCCTCTGTATAAAAGTTTCAATATCTCATCATCCACTACAATATCATCCAATTTGTTTTTTGGTATAAAAAGCACAGAAGGTCTCTTTGAGTTAAATTCCTTAAACTCATTTAATATCTCAGATTTTTTAATTGAATCTCTTTCTACTATTTCTACTTCTGGAAGATTCCTGCACGAGAGTTCATTAGGTGGGGGTTTGTCGCCGTAGAATTGCATGACATTCTCCACTCTATTATGAAATTCCTCAATCCCTTCTGCAAACATATGTCCACAGACAACATAAGGCAGTCTTTCCGTAATTAAATATATATTACTGCGGTCCTTTGCTTCTAAAGGCAGTATTACAATAGTATTCTCTTCAGTGTTTTTACGAATCCAATCATAGACGTCTTTGTACAAATCTTTGTATTTGTTTCTATATTTAAAACCGCTTTGTAGATTTATGTGGCTGCCTTCATAATAATAACTTTTATCTTTGCTGAAGAAGGGGACTGTAAGATAATGTATTCCAATAAGTAGTACGGTTATAGATAAAGTTATTACCAGTATTGAAAATACCCCTTTAAGTATTAATCTGATTCTGCTTCCCGAAGAATGATAGGCGTTTTCGAGTGAGATAATAATTAATGTACAAAGAGGAATCGCAGATAAGAATATAAACTTATATTGATTGTTATCTGGTAGATATACAAGAAATGTATATATGTATCCCAGCAAGCTTACTAAGATTAAAAAGAGATGTATTTTGTTTATCCTTATAGTTTTAAGATATAAGGCTATTAACAACAATGCTATCAGTGGATATGTTGATGCTAATATTGATATTAGTGGTGTGTACGAGCTATCAGAATTAGGCGGCATAGCTATTGCAGCTAGATATACATAGTGAAGAATTGGGACTAATAAAACTATAGCTGCTACAAATAATATTATCCATTCATAAGCTTTGATAGCCTGAAATAGATCCTTAAGATTGTTTTTATGAAAGTAGAAAATTGTTGTAATCATTGCAAGTGGAAAGGTTATTAGTATAAAAAGTGCTGTTGTAGCATGGAAAATTAATGCACCTGTGAATAAAAGCATTAGAAATAAAATATATTTTAGTGTTAATTTGTCTTTTAGAATGATCAAAGCATAGTAAAATGAACCCAGAAAGTACATGATCCCTAACGTCGTGGAGTTAAAATCAAAATATTTCATAAGTATGTTTGTTAACCTTGTATCACCTGCAAGTATTATATTTGCATGTTTAATAAAGAAGTCCATGAAATTATCAGGCATTAGAACCCCTAGAGTAAATTTAGTCATAAGAAAATGTAGCGGTGCAAATAAATTAAGCCCTAATAGGATAAAAATGGCATAGCAACTTATTATTGTCTGGTTCTTAGTTCTAATTTCTAAAACGATTAAAGTCTTATTTATCCAGTAGAAAGAACCAATAAGTGCAAATAAGTTTAATATTGTGGATACTAATGGAGCTGAAATATTTGATATGTTTACAATTGCTGCTATTAAAGCATGATAGAGCCAATAAATGTTAGCTTCGTACCCAGGTAGTACGACATTCTCAGGAGGTATTATTCCTTGAAGTATTTGATAGACATATCCTACATGGAAGCCACCGTGAGACCCTATTTGCACTTTAGTGTAGATAAAACTTGCTATCACAACAGGAACGAAGATCAGATAAGGTAGAGACATTAGGATCAAGTCTTTTATAGAAGCATTTTTGTTTTGATGAATAGGACAAATTTTCTTGTTAATTAAAATATACGAAGTAACTAAGATGAATATCAAAATTAATAACATGCTCCACATAGTAATATTGAAGTTGCTAATAAATAGAGATAATAGATATCCTGACACCCCGAAGAGTACAAAGGTGTAAGTCAATGAAATTATTATTAATTCAAGAAATGATAATATCTTAGAAATAATGTTGTTTAGTAGGTTATTAGAACTCATAATTTTTAATATTTAGGTCAATTCTCAGACATATGATTGAATCTTGTTTATATTTCAGATTAAGAAGTCTTGTGAATCTAAGCCTTCAGGTATGCGTTGTCCCCTGATTGTCAACACTACTTTTGCTCAGACACTTTACTGATTAGTTCTTAAACCTGTATATATTTGCATCTTCGTCACTATATACAACTTCCAATATTTTATCCTCCAGCACTACATCGTCTAATTTATCTTTAGGTATTAAAAGTACTGTAGATCTCTCAGAGCTAAAATTCTTAAACTCATTCAATATTTCTGATCTCTTAGTTGAGGTTTTTTCTAAGAACTCCACTTCAGGAAGCTTGTAGCATGGGTGATCATCGGGTGGCATAGTTTCGCCATAAAATTGCATAGCATTTTCTATGCGTTTATGGTATTCCTCGATTCCATCTCCAAACAAACTCGCACAGGTGACATAGGTTAGCCTTTCTGCAATTGTATATATTTTACTGTGGTTTTTTGATTCTAATGGCAATATAACTATAGTATTTTCTTGAGTATTTTCACGTATCCAATCATAAGCGTTTTTAAATGGGGCGCCATTTCTTAGATGTATCTGAGTGTCTTTATAATAATAGTTCTTAAAAATTTTTGCACCCATAGGGTTATAAATCTTTATTGTACTGGCAACTAATACAGATATAGATATTAATATTGCTATTATTAAGAATAGCGCTTTAAGGGCTAATTTGATTTTACCTACAGAATAGTAATAAGATTTATCAAGCAAGATAACTATTAATGTGCAAAAACTTATAGTAGATAAGAATATAAACTTATATTGATTATTACCAGGTAGATCTACTAAGATTGTCAGTATATACCCTATAACGCTTACTAAAACTAAAAAAAGATTTATATTGGTTATCTTTATAGATCTCAAGTATAAAGCTATTAGCAATAATATCGCTAACGGATATATGTTGAATAATATTGACATCAAAGGTCTATATTCATTTGCTGTATTAGATGGCAAAGTACTTGCAGCTAAATATATGTAGTGAAGAATCGGGACAAATAGGACTATAGATACTATAAAGAGTATAATCCATTCAAAAGGTTTTATTGCTTGAAATACATCTTTAAGATCCTTTTCTCTAAAGTAAAAAATGGTCGCGATTAATGCAAGGGGAATAGTTCCTAGGATAAAGAGCCCAGTTGTTGCATGGAAGATTAATGCTCCTGCAACTGAAATCATTAGAAACAAAATATAATTTAGAGTTAATTTCTCTCTTACAATCATTAGGGCATAATATAATGAAGTCAGAAAGTACATGATGCCAATTGGAGCGCCGTTGAAAACTAAATATTTTACATACAAATTCGTTATTCTTTTGTCACCGACAATTGTTGGGTTTATATAGAAGAGATACTCCTTGTCAATATCTATAAATAATATCTTGTAGAAATCTAAATTTATTAGTATGTGTAATGGTGCGAAAAGATTAAGTCCTAATAATATAAAAATAGCGTAGCAGCTAATAATGAATGGTTTCTTCTGTTTAATATTCAAAGCTTTTAAAATTCTATTTATCCAGTAAAACGAACTAATAAGCGTGAATAGATTCAATATTGATGATACTTGTGGAGCTGAAAGGTTTGATATATTTACAAAAGTTGCTAATAAAGCATGATAGAGCCAATATATATTTGCTCCGTAGCCAGGCAATACAACGTTCTCAGGAGGTATAAAGCTTTTAAGAATTTGATAGACGTAGGCTATATGATAGCCCCCGTGAGGTCTCATCTGCATGTCTACGAGTATAAAACTTGCAATTACGCCGGGAATAAAGATTATGTATGGTAGAAACATTAGAAGCGAGTTTTTTATAGAAGCATTCTTGTTTTGATGAATAGGGAAACTTCTCTTATTAATTAAAATATACGAAGTAACTAAGATGAATATCAAAATTAATAACATACTCCACAAAGTAATATTGAAGTTGTCAATAAGTAGAGATAATGCATATCCCGACACCCCGAAGAATACAAAGGTGTAAGTTGCTGAAATTATTATTATTTCAATAAATGATAATATCTTGGAAGTGAAGTCGTTCAGTAGATTGCCGGAACTAAGAATTTTCAATATTTAGATCACCAGACTATACATATGTCTGAATTTAGATTGTTCTTTGTGTAAAGCTCTTTTGAATCAACAATTTCTTTAACTTACTTATATGTTGTTTTTATGTCAAGACTGATGATTCTAATTGAATTTTGCTAATATTGGCAGGCATGCAGCCTTGAAGAGGTGGGTGATGTCTTAGGGTGTGCAGGTTCAACTTCTGCTTACTGCAAAACATTTTAGTCAACTCTCTTTATATATTCATTCCAAAATATATAACAATCCCTTTCAAGCCATCTTCTACTAAGGCTTTTCTAATTATGAGTTTGAGTATGATTGGGAGCTGTGATAAGAGCTAGAGGGGGGTAGGGTGTGTTCTAATGAAGTTAGTTTTTAGTGAGCGACAACCTTCTTTAATTTCTTAGCCTGTTTTACCCACGCTTTAACCTGATTGATTGCCGGTAGTTGCCTGACAAGCTTTTTCTTTCGCTTAGAGTTTACTTCTGCCATCTTTGCATGAAGATTCTCTGGAACTCTCTTTCCGAGTTCTACCACTGTATCGACCCCACTTGCTTCTAAGAGATCTGCATACTGTGCTCCAACTCCTTTTATTCTGAAGAGGTCAGCATGATTGACCCATTCTAATATCAGCTTTGCTGAAATTCCTGATTCTCTTTCAATCTGGTTGCGTCCTTTTCTGGTGCAGCAGATTTTCAAAAGTGCATCAGTGGTTGAGATTCCAGCTTTTTGTAGCTGCTTCTGATATTTTTTCCCTATACCCTCAACTTTTGTCAGACTAGCCATAGTTAACGCCTCCTTAATATTGTCTATATAATCAGCCTAGTACAAATCAGCTTTAATGTAAATGAAAATTTCCCTAGATCGTGTACTTTGATTAATAATTCTTATAAAAAGTGCATAATTATTTCTGTCTAATAATCTAATAAATAGTGTTAGGAGGAGCACCAATGTCTGAACATCCACAAAAGGGTAATTGGCAAGATAAAATTCACGAGATTATCTTTGAAGCTGATACTCCACTCGGCAAGCTCTTCGATGAAATATTAATAGTATGTATTTTAGCTAGTGTTCTTGTAGTGATGCTCGATAGCGTGACGTGGATTAGAGAAGATCATGAAGGATTGCTTTATGCCTTAGAATGGTTTTTTACTGTCATCTTTACTATAGAATATATCCTTAGGTTAATCAGCGTTAAGAGTCCTGCTAAGTATGCAACAAGTTTCTTTGGAATAGTGGACTTCCTCACAGTGATCCCAACATATCTGGATCTCCTGCTACCGGGAACAAGATTCCTGCTTGTAATTAGAATACTTAGGGTGCTTAGAATCTTCAGGATACTCAAGTTAGCAAAATATGTAGGAGAGGCAAATTTGCTGATAAGAGCAATAAAAGCCAGCAGTAGGAAGATCACAATATTTCTCTTCTTTGTGATAACTATAGTAGTTGTGTTAGGCTCAATGATGTATATCATTGAGGGTGCGGAGCATGGATTTACAAGCATACCAAAGAGTATTTACTGGGCAATAGTTACACTAACCACCGTAGGTTACGGGGACGTAGCTCCCCACACCAGCTTGGGGCAGGCTATGGCAGTTATAGTAATGATAATGGGTTACAGCATAATTGCTGTTCCAACGGGTATAGTGACTGTAGAAATGGCACAGGCATTTAAAGAGAATATTTCAACTAGGTCTTGCCAGGATTGCAGCTCTGAGGGGCATGACTCAGACGCTAAACACTGTAAATACTGTGGTGTAAAATTATAATTAGCTTTAGTTTGAAAAGTTATTTCTTATCCTTTCTGAATCTTGTTTAACTTGAAAACATCTCAAAGTAATATATATGTATTTATAGAGGTTAAGGCTCTCTTGGGAGCTTGAAAATTTGATATAATACATATCTGGATATAGAATAATTGAACATTATTAGTATAAAATTCACTAAAGAATAAGCATTAAAGGGAGAAGTTATGGAAGTACAGGTTAAAGAGAAATCTATGCAGGAAATCATAGACGGTTTGCCTGATTTAGTTCGTGAGGAGCTTGACCTTTTTGAGCGCCAAATCAAGGACTATCAGAATGGCATGACTGGCGAAATCAAATTTCAAAAAATCCGTCTACAATTAGGTATTTATGCCCAGCGCCAAGAGGGTGTTCAAATGCATCGAATTAAGATACCTTTCGGCGGTCTTAATTCTACTCAGCTAAGACGTTTAGCAGACTGTTCGGATAGATATGCAAGCAACTTCCTCCATTTAACAACAAGACAAGACGTCCAGCTTTACTATATACAATTAGCAGATGAACCCAACATGATGCGTGAGCTTGCAGATGTTGGTATCACAACCAGAGAAGCTTGTGGAAATACTGTTAGAAATGTAACAGCTTGTCACCAGGCCGGCTCATCGCCCACAGATACATTTGATGTTACTCCTTATGCAGAAGCATTTAAGAATTTTATGCTAAGAAATCCTATCTGTCAGAATATGGGCAGAAAATTTAAAGTATGTTTTGAAGGTTGCCACGATAAAGATCACGCTGGGATTATGATTCATGATTTAGGATTCCGCGCTAGAGTAAGAGAAGAGGGCGGCGAGCTAAAACGTGGATTCCAAGTATATGTTGGTGGGGGCTTAGGAGCATCACCTTCACTTGGACATCTATGGTCAGAATTTCTACCAGTTGAAGAAATGATTCCTTTCTCAGCTTCAGTGATACGTATTTTTGACCGTTACGGTGAAAGAAAAGTGCGTATGAAAGCACGCATGAAATTTCTCATCAGAAAACTGGGAATGGAAGAGTTCCGTAAACTAGTTGAAGAGGAGAGAGCTAACCTCAAAGTTGATCCAAGCTGGAATGACTTTTTAAATAATATAGACGAAACGCCACCTCAGATAAATCTGAATCTACCCTCAGTACCTGAAAGTATTGAAAATGATCCTTTATATATAGCTTGGAAGGAAACAAATGTTCTGCCACACGGCCATGAAGGTTTAAATATGGTGAATATAAAAGTTCATAATGGTGATATCACCTCTGATACAGCTAGAGCATTGGCTGATATAACTGATACATTTTCTGCCGGGGATATAAGAATTAGTATTTCACAGAATCTAATTCTAAGATGGGTGCCTACGGAAGGGCTTCCCGCCTTATATGCTGCACTTTATCAAATAGATCTGGCTAATCCAGGTGCAGAAACGTTTGAGGATATAACAGCCTGCCCTGGTGCAGATACCTGTCGTTTGGGCATCACTTCTGCGAAAGGGTTAGCGGATAAACTGACAGAGGGAATGAAAAACGGCTTAGGTGAATATAAAGAACTAGCAAAAGGGCTTAACATTAAGATCTCAGGCTGCCCGAATTCATGTGCACAACACGTGTCTGCCAGTATTGGTTTTCAAGGAGCCTCGCTTGCTAAGGCTGGAAGAAATGTTCCGGCTGAGCAAGTATATGTTGGCGGTGGGCTTTACGGAGACGACTCCAGACTTGCAACTTCTATTATAAAAGTTCCCACAAGAAACGCACCAAAGGTTGTTAAGAAGCTCTTGGATGTTTACAGAGAAGAGAGGAGTGAAGGCGAGCACTTCGATTCAGTTATGGAGAGAATTGGAAGAGATAGAATCAAAGAAGAAATAACTGAGTTCCTTCAAATACCGACTTTTGAAGAGGACCCCTCTTTTTATCAGGACTGGGGACATGAAGAGGAGAAATTTGAGCTCCAAAAAGGTGTAAAGGGGGAGTGTGCTGGTGCTACAGTAGAAGAGAAGGTTCCTACTTTCTCTGATGCTCAGAAACGCATACAACAAGCTGAGGCGCTTCTTAAACACGGAGAATATGGAACTTCTATAATGGAAGCTTTTCATTCCTGTGCAGCCAGTGCCCATGTTCCTCTCTACACTAAACTAGTGGACCCTTTTACATCAGAGCAGACAATGTGGGAGTTTGAAAACTTGCTTGTTAGAACAGGCGATTCTGATGAAAAATGGCTTGATATTTCAGGTGTTCTAAAAGACATGGTAGATCAGGAACCTTCAGAAGAGCTTGCTGTTGAGATGCTTGAAGTTGCCAAGGATCTTTATTCTGAGTGCGAGAGAATACAAGAAAACATATCATAAAGATTTGATCTGACTCATAGGCTGAGTTATTCAGAAATATAATCCTTTTTGTCTAGATGAATCGTAGTTATGTATAGGGATCAAGAGCTTATTTTATAATTTGAAATTAAACTCTTGAATTCTGACCACTGCATCCATATATTTTCTATAGAGTATGGAAAGGAGATTCAAATGAGAAAAGTTATAATAACAATGTCAGTTGTTTTAGGTCTAGTTCTAGGCGGGTTATTCCCAGTGTCATCCTTTGTATATTTTGAGCATCAGGATGTTGATTGCTCTATGAATCAATTTGAAAATGTTCAATTAGATAATAGTTGTAAAAATTTAGAAGCTTAATTTTGCCAAAGCGGTTTAATGTATATCCCGGGAACGAAGTTTAAAGTAGTACTTAAGATTCAAGCTGGAGATCAGGTCTTTGAGCCAGGTCTTGAGGGTGAGATTGTTAGCTCTATAGCTAAAATGGTTGGTAAATCCTATAGAGTAAAATTTATAGACGGCAGAACAACTGAAATTCATAACGTTATAATGAACAACCAGACTGAAGTCCTTAAAGATTAGCTACATTCTGTGAATATTCTTCACACTTAATATGAACACATTATTAGAAAAATTCGAATCATGGTTTAGTGCTGAAATGGGTCTACATCAAGTAACCCCAATTTTAGTCGACCTAATCATATTAGCTATCTTAATTGTTTTGGCTGTCATAGCAAACTACATTGCCAAGCGCGTTATTTTGAAAATAGTTGAACATTTTGCTGCGAGAAGTAAAACAGAGTGGGATGATGTCCTAGTTAAAAGAAAATTCTTCAGACGACTATCTCATTTCGCTCCAGCATTAGTCATTTACCTAATGTCATCAGTTTTCTTTAAGAATGATACGGCGATATTTATAACCAGAAGAATTGCAGAGATATATATGTTATTTGTTGCAATCTTCACAATAGATTCCTTCTTATCTTCAGTTGTTGATATATATCATAACTATGATACTTCAGGCAAATTCCCAGTAAGAATCATTGCTCAAGTAGCAAAAATTCTCCTATTTACAATTATAGGAATTATTATCCTATCTACTGTCATTGGACAATCACCGGCATTTTTTATTGGTGGTTTAGGAGCTATGGCTGCAGTTCTTATGTTGATTTTTAAGGACCCGATTCTTGGCCTAGCTGCGGGTATACAGCTGTCGGCAAATAAAATGGTAAGGGTAGGGGATTGGATCGAGATGCCCAAATATGGGGCTGATGGAGATGTTGTTGATATATCACTTACGACAGTAAAGATACAGAACTTTGATAAAACCATCGTAACAATTCCAACATTTGCCCTGGTTAGTGATGGCGTCAAAAATTGGCGTGGTATGTCTGAATCTGGTGGAAGAAGAATAAAACGCTCGGTATTTATAGATATGACAAGTGTTAAATTCTGTACTCAGGAAATGATTGAGAAGTTTAGTAATATCCAATATTTAAGTAATTATGTTTTAGATAAGAAAAAAGAACTATCAGATTTTAATGCAGCTAACAAAATTGATAATACAGTATTAGTAAATGGTAGAAGAATGACTAACCTCGGAACTTTCCGGGCTTATCTTGTCTCATACCTAAAAGACCATCCTAAAATTCACAAAGATCTTACACTTATCGTCAGACAACTAGATCCGGGACCCACTGGGCTCCCAATTGAAATTTATGTATTTAGCAGTGATCAAGACTGGTCAAATTATGAGTCTATACAGGCGGATATCTTTGATCACATACTAGCTGTTATCCCTGAATTCGATCTTAGAGTCTATCAGGATCCAACAGGTTCAGATTTTCAAGACCTGGTTAAATAATTCTAATTCATAACTATGAAGTATTAAAAGAAAGAAACTGTTATTGGATTGTTGTTGCCATGTCTATATTGGGGCGAGTGGATCTTAGTGCGTTTAATAGAGTTTGATCCAATCCATATATGTCTTTATGGAAATTCACGTTTCCCTGATCATCGACCCAGCTGGTAAAGTAGAGAATGTATACAGGAATTGCTTGGTCTAAGTGCACAGTTTTTGTTCTTCTCGAGTTAATACTGGATTTAATTTTGCCCTGATCCCAATTGCCATTTGAAGCCAAAACAAACTCAGCAAGTTCCATAGGATTTTCTACTCTAATGCATCCATGACTAAAATTGCGCTGTGCTCTCTTGAAGAATCCACGATTAGGGGTGTCATGAAGATAGACTGCATGTTTGTTAGGGAATAAGAATTTGATCTGTCCCAGCGGATTACCCGGGCCCGGGTTTTGACGTAACCTATAGTTTCCGGATAGAACTTTTCCTATATATTCTTCCTGGGCTTTTTTGTTTTGTATTTCTGCTTCCGATAACGGCTGTTCACTACTTTCACCATTCTCATTGTCTGAGGTCGCTTCCACATTCTCTACAACCTCTATTTCTTCTGACTCTTCAACAACCACTTTTTTAGGTGTGCTTAGTCCTACTGCATCGATGCCTCTTTTAGAAAGATATTCAGAATCTTGTCTAATCCTGGGAGCTATATCATCCTTAAAAATACTAGGAGGAATATTCCAATAAGGGTTCATTACTATATGTGTCATTTCCTCACTAAACATTGGAGTATTCCATTCAGGTTTTCCTACAACAATACGCATAGTAATAGCGTCGTTATTATTATCTATTCCGTATAAGTGGTAGTTTGCTATATTGACTAAGATGTAGCGGCTTCCTAAATATTGAGGCAACAAGCGCCAACGCTCCATTGTAAGCTCTATCTGAGATATGCGAACATCTACGGGAACATTAAGAGCTTCTTTAGTTGATTTACCAACTACACCGTCAACGTATAACCCATTTCTTTCCTGATATTTTTTAACAGCTATATCAAGTGTCTCATCAAATACTTCGCTATTAGGTGTTGATGGGTCCAATTCTCCCGTGGCTTTGAGTCTTTCTCTTAGGGCTATTACTCTATTTCCTCTAGCACCTTTTTTAAATTTTTCTCCATAAGGATAAGGTTGCCACCCACCATTTGCAGCTATTTCTTTATACTCTTTCAATGAAACTTTAAGTTTGCCGTACATAGGATATTTGGGCATTAAAGTATCTAAAGTACCTTTTACATCTTCAGTAGTCGTAGCCTGCACAAGCATTTGAGTTATGTTTACAGGTTTTTCCCCCGAAAGTAATTCAAGGTTTATTTGCTCAGCTCTAACTCGCCCATAATGTAAATCATGTCCATAAGTTAGAAATGCATTTGAGAGCAGGAGCTCCAACTCCGCGAGATCTTCCTCATCATATGAATTTCCAGATTTCTTATCGCTCTCGATTCTTGTAAGAGTGTTCTCGATCTCTTCTATATTATAGTCTTGTGGATTAAGAGCCTCGTTATCACTATCTCTAATAATTTCGACCATTTCATAGGCCGCCGGTGAAGGCCCGTTGGGTTTGATCCAAAATAGAGAATAATTATTCTCTTCATAAAGTTTCGGAAGACCTTTACGTGTTTTTATATTTTTAGTTTGTATTTGTATACTCGGAACATAGCCGGTTGTTTGTATCTTCTGCCTTGTTAAAGTGCTAACTGTCTGGCTTGAGAATTTTTGGTTTTGAGCCGGGGATTCCGATTCTTTTATCAAATTTTCTTGTTTTGGCGCAGCACACCCCAAGACGAGCATCCCTGTCACCATAAATACGGCTATACAAAAATAAATTTTCTGACTAGTAAAATTTAATAATCTCATAATAACCCTTATTAAAAATATGTATTCTGCAATACGAGACACCAAATAATAAGACACTAAATAAGTCTAAATGACACGCAGAATAATGCTAGTTTGCTTCGTATAATCATAATACTAAACAAATGCATTGTTCATAACCCAAGTATTTATTGCCCCGCCTTTATTTATTATAATATGAAATCAATATAAAGGCTATCATATATTGCATATTTCTTATAATGTAATCAAGTTGTGTTAGTTTCGCTATTTATTTTAAGACCTTTAAATAAAAAGCGTTTTATTTTACGCGTAGTAGTTTTTGGAAACTCTTCTTCTCTAAGTGCAAAGTCTCTAATTTTTTTATATGCTTGGAGTGTTTGATTGGTATTTCTAACTTCAGCTTTCATGAACTCTTTAATATTCCCCTCTGTTAGTTGATTCCCCAAACTCTCGAATTCGTTAATTAACTCATCCATATTAGGATAAATAAGAGCATGTATATCCACATCATTAGGGCTAAAAACCAGTGCTTCCTCAATATAGATAGACTTTGTTAATTTCTCCTCAATCTCCTCGGGAAATACATTTTTACCTCCCTTAGTTACTATTACAAATTTCTTTCTCCCGGTGATAAATAAGTATCCGTCTTCATCAAAATATCCTATATCACCGGTTAATAGCCACCCGTCATCTGTCATCGTCTCATCACTAGCGGCTTGATTATTATAATATCCTTTCATTATGTTTGGGCCTCTGGCAACAATTTCTCCATGCCCCTCTGAATCTATATCTCTTATTTCTACCTCTACACTAGGAATTATCATCCCAATGCTGCCGGGTTTTGAATTGCCGGGAGGATTTGCAGATATCAGTGGAGACGCTTCAGATAGACCATAACCCTGTATTACTTTAATCCCATATTTCTCAAAACCACTGGATATCCAGGCGGGTAGGGCTGCTCCACCTGAAACAATTAACCTGCTTCTTTCAAGGCCCAAGTTTTGTTTTATTTTCCTGCCTATAATCGAATTTGGAAGCGCTTTAGTTATTAGTCTCTTAAATCCTTTTTGGCTGGCTAGTTCTTTCTCGATTTTTAAATATAGTTTTTCCAATAGAAGGGGGGTGTTCAGCCATATTGTTGGTTTTGCGGTTTTTAGGTCTTCAAGAAGTTCTCTTGGTTTGAGTCCTCTTGCATAAAATATGCTCATTCCACTACTAAAGGGAGAAATCAATCCTGCGGTACATTCATAGCAGTGATGTATAGGCAAGATTGAAAACGCTCTATCAGTTTGGTTGTAGTCAATTATTCTATTGATATCTGATACATTAGACATTATATTGCCGTGGCTCAGCATAACGCCTTTTGGATCACCCGTTGTGCCGGAAGTAAAAAGTATTTCTAATAAATCATCAGGACCTATATTCTCTTTTTCTGAGCCCTTGGAATATTTTTTTGTTATCTCTTCTATATCATCCATTAAGATCAAATGTTTTAGGCTTTTTAATTCCTCTGAAATCGATTTTATACCTTTGTGAAATGATCCGGAAAGAATTAATGCTTTAGTTGAAGAGAAGTCCATTATAAATTTGTAATCGGTGAGCGATGCTCTAGCATCAAGAGGGATTGCCACTGCTCCAATCCATGATACGGCAAAAAAAGAAATTCCCCATTCAGGGCGGTTTTCCCCTAAAATTGCAACATGATCTCCCTTTGCTATACCCAAATCTCTAAGCTTCCGAGCCAGTTTTTTTATGCGCTCCAGAACTTGAGAATAAGTTAGTTGATAGATATTGCCTTCTCTAGGAGTTAAAAATGCAATATTGTCTGCATTATTGCTAACAGTGAGCTCTATCATTTCAGACATGGTCTCAAACGGCAGAGGTTTCTTGAATGTAGGTATGCTACCTTTTGGTTTAGTGTATTTGCTCATCAAATTATTTGTTCAGAATAGATTCGGACATGAAAGTACTATTATATAACAATTGTCAGAATATTTTAGACTGCTTTGAAGTTAGATAATATTATTTAGTTCTGATAGCTGATTAATTACATAGTCCGGTTTAGGGTCCAGCTCGGCTTCCGGTTCATTCTTTCTATTTATCCAGACTGCATCTATCCCTACTGCTTTTGAACCTACCACATCAGCATCGTAGTTATCTCCAACGAACAGAGCGTCAACGGGTAGTACCTCTAATTTTTTAAGTGCGGTCTCAAATATTATGTGATTTGGTTTTCTCCAGCCCACTTCCTCGGAGATGATTATTTCTTCAAACAAATTAGTTATCTCAAATTTGTTAAGCAGCATATAAGCGGTAGGAGCGTAGTCAAAGTTGGAAACAATTGCCGTTCTGTATCCTTGAGTTTTTATATACTCTAGAGTTCTTCTGTTTTCCTCAGACAATTCCACACAGCTGGCAAGTCCATTCATATGAGCTAAAACCATTTTGTCTATAAGTAAATCTTTTTGGTCGACAGGTTTTAAGTTCATTTTATTGAGCATTAAAATATATCTGTCACGATTTGGAAATTCTTTAAACTCTATGGACTTCATTTCTAAAAATTCATGGTAGCTCTCGATAAACGGATCATAAAACTCTTCAAACTTAATCTCAGGATAATACTTTCTGAAAACTTCATATACTTGTGTACTTGTAGTTCTTGACCTTAATCCTTTAAGCTCAATTTCGGGTAAATGATTGAAATTAAAATTTACAATTGTATCAAACAAATCAAAAATTATAGTGCTATATTTTTTCATTAGATATTCTCATTAACTGGTAAAACGAGGAGAGATTAGCTAATACTTATATACGTGACCTCTCTAAAATTACTTCTATAATATTGTCATGTATACCAAGTGGCTCGGTAACTTTATAAGAAACTTCGGGATGATTTGCTGCAGCATCCATAACCATCCTAGGTATATCCTGGGTTGAATGCCTTCCTGGAGCTAAAAAGTAGGGGTGCACTACAATATGATCCGCTCCTCTTGATACGCAATCATCAAAAGCTTGTGAGATTGTAGGCTCAGCCAGCTCCATATGGCAGTAGGCGATAATTTCAAATTCAGAATTGTTTTTGTTCTTGATCAGATCGGCAATATCTATAAGCATCTCATTTGCTTCGTTTAGCTTGCTTCCGTGATCCACAATTATTAAAGCTTTTTTCTTCATTCTCACCAGTCGTATTTTTTAAGATTAAATGAGTATAGCTGTTAGGAAGGTATTTTAGTATTCAGTCTAATTGCTTCAAGCATAATCTCAGCTGATCTATAAAATTCATCTAACACTAGATATTCATTAACTGTGTGCAGCTCATACATACCAGTTCCTAGATTTGCGCATTCAATTCCAAATTTATTGAAATAATTTGCGTCGCATCCTCCCCCGCTAGTGTGGCGCTTAATTGTAAAACCAAGGTTTTTCACAGCTGCTTCAACTAGAATGACTGGCAACGATTTAATATCCACGTCCATTCTGTCATAGCTCCTTTCTATGTGTTCATCAAGCTTGGCCACATATGTCTTTCCCTCTGGAGAGATATCATCATGAAGTGTAACTTCATACTTTGAAACAGCGTTATGAAAGCACTCTCTCATATGATTTACTTGCTCCCTCAATATATCTTCGTCATGACTTCTGGCTTCTCCAACAACTTTTACCTTGTTTGGTATAATATTGGTTGCTCTTCCACCACCAATAATTCCAATATTCGCTGTAGTTAAGTCGTCAATCCTTCCCAGTGTCATTTTTGAAATCGCTTCACTCGTAATTTGTATAGCGCTTAATCCGTTCTCAGGGCACAGCCCGGCATGGGCCTCAAGCCCGTGAACTGTAAACTCCAGGTGCTCAGCTGAAGGGCATCTCAAGACCAATCTATCAGGTGTGCTGCTATCAAGTACAATGCCGTGTTTTGCTCTAAATTTAGACATGTCAATGTGCTTTGATCCCTGGAGGCCAATCTCTTCACAGATAGTAAATGCGATTTCTATATCGCCGTGGGGCACACCGTTTTCTTTTATAGCCCTTATTGTTTCTACTATTACGGCAATACCGCTCTTATCATCACTTCCAAGAATTGTTGTGCCGTCACTTTTTATAATACCGTTCTCAATTCTTGGTTTAATTCCCTCGCCTGGTCCAACAGTGTCCATATGGGCCGAGAGGAAAAAGGGTGGGGCGTCGGGTTTATTGCCCTCTAGTTTTACAATTAAATTTCCAACATTGCCATCAACTTTCTCGCCAGCATCATCGTAAAAACATTCAGCACCTATTTCTTCCATGTCTTTTTGTAATCTTGTAGCAACATCTTTTTCTTTTTTTGACAGACTATCAATTTTTATAATATCCATTACATGTTCTGTCATTCTTTCTTTATTAATCATAAAAACTCTCCATATTTTATTCTGACTTGCAGAACAATATAACTGTCCTGATCCATCAATTTTTTAATATTGAAAGTATAACTTATACGGCTTTATATAGAAATGTGATGGTCTAATCATCTATTAAAATCAGACCAGAAATTAGTAATAAAGAAGCTTTATTCTTTATCTCAATCAGATATTTCTTGCAAGGTTTCTATAACTTTTTGAAGCTTTGGTTTATTTAGTGAATAGATTCTATTCTGCTTCACTTTTCTTTCTTTGATTAAACCTGCTTCTTTTAATATCTTTAAATGATTTGAGACGGTAGGTTGAGAAATTTTAAATTTACGAGCTATTTCTCCGGCATTTGCTTCATCTTTGCCTAAAATAGATAAAATCTTCCTTCTTCTCTCATCACTTATGGCTTTAAAGGAACACCCCATTTTTTGAACCTCCAAGTTGAACGAATACTTAGCTAATTATGTAAATAGATTATATAGGATAACGCTTAGAAAATCAAAATATATTTAATAGAATCAAGTATTAGAAATGCTCTGTGGCTGGACGAAGGTCCATTTCAAGTGTCCATGAGGTCGGTGTTTGGTTGTGAATTTGCCAATATTGTTCTGCTATTGCCTCAGGTGATAAATAATTCTTGGTATCTAGCGTAGGTTTATCACTAGAAGAATTGGGTTCTGCAATTTGTCCATCAATAATCACATGAGCAACATGAATTCCTTTAGGCCCAAATTCTCTCGCAATAGACTGAGCAAGCGCCCTCAGGCCGAATTTGCCTACAGCTAATAGAGAAAATTCTGCGCTCCCTCGTATAGAAGCGGTTGCACCGGTAAAGATTATGGTTCCTTTTTTCTTTTTTAACATTGATGGAAGTGCTAGTTTTGAACTCAGAAAAGCGCCAAAGCAATTAATCTTCCACGAGTTTTTAAAATCATCAGGTTTGATTTTTAATATACTTTGTTTTTTAAAGTCTCCTGCATTGTATACTAAAACATCTATATTCTTCCCAAACTTTTGAAAGATTTTATTAAAGGCTCCTTTAAGTTCTTGCTCATTTGTTACATCTGCAGTTGCAATAAATGTTTCTCCACCTGAGCTTTCTATCTCTCTTTGAATATTCTCAAGCTTCTTTTTTGTTCTAGAAACTATGGCTATTTTATACCCTTCATTGCTAAATTTCTGGGCTAAAGCACGTCCTAGGCCTGGACCTGTACCTAAAATTACTGCAACTTTATCTGTCTTCATATCTCTTAAGAATACCTGAGTTGTTAGAAATATAGCACCAAATATTGCTCACAATAACAACTTGCAGGTTCATTTAGTTTACTATTGCTCTATCCACTGACCACTTCCCTCCACCTTTGATGAGTACAACCAAGCTTAAGCCTAGAGCAAGCAGGTGGTATTCAAAGCCTTCCCCAGCTTGGTTTCCAAACCAGTTCATAAAAAAGCCGTATTGTAGGTGAACCATGAAGATTGCTCCGAGCATAATTAAAGTTAAGCCAAAAGCGGCCAACCTGCTTAAGAATCCCAATATTAGTCCAACTGCTCCGAAGGATTCAGCAATTATTATCAATATTGCAACTGCTGAAGGAATCCCACTGCCTACAAAGAAATCTACTGTCCCGGAAAAACCAGCCCCTCCAAATAATCCTAATAGTTTTTGTAGCCCATGGGGCAAGATAACAATGCCCAGAGTGATTCTGGCAATAAATAAGCCGAAATCATCTTCAGTATGTAGTAACGATCCCATTATTAATTCCTCCGCTTTCAAATTTAATTAACTATTCCATTCTATCTCAAAATTAGCTCTATAATCAAGGCTGTTTAATTATGCATAGAAAATTTTGTCTAAAAGTGATTTCTAACTGGAATATCTATATACAATATGTTTAATAGAAATTATGAAAAGTTTTTAGTTCTAATTTGAATCTAAGGTGGAAAGTGCCTGTTCTTCGATCTGGATTCTCCTTCTAAGCACTATCAAATTTAATATAGTGAAAATAATTGAGGTTAAGTAGCAAGAGAATATTAAAGGTATAACAGCTATTTCAACTATTACAGCTAGATAATTAGGGTGTCTTATATATTTGTAAGGACCTCTACTGATTGGACTTGTATTTGGAGTTACCAAAATTTTAGTATTCCAGTAATATCCTAAAGACGTTATTGCCCAGTATCTAAGAGCCTGTGCTAATAAGAATAAAATTACAAGCGGAATCCAATAGTGATTTAGAGTTTTACCAAAGAATACATATTCTGAAATTAGTGAGATAAAAAATGCTATATGCATTAAAACTATTAGCTTGTACCCCTTTTGGTCATACTCACGGGCACCGTTAGATTTGACAATTCTCTCGTTTCTTCTAGCGATAAGAAGCTCAATGAGACGTTGAATTGCTAATATAGCTATTATAATCCAAAATAGGTTCATACTGTTTCAAATAAGATGATTTCAGAGCTGAATCCGGGGCCTAATGCCGAGATTATGCCATATTCGCCCTCTTTAAAATCATTCTCATCCATAATTTCTTTGAGTACATATAAAACAGTTGGAGAAGACATGTTTCCATGTTCTTTTAATACTTTCCTGGAATGCTTAAATGTGCCTTCGGCCATCCCAAGCGAGCCTTCGTATTCCAGAAGTACTTTTGCTCCTCCCGGATGAACTGCAAATTGATTCAAGTCGGAGATAGATAAATTATTCTTGGTGAGTAATTCTTCAATGTTAGACTTAACTTCCTTTCTGACAATAGTCGGTATGTCCTTGCTAAAGATAGCTTTAAACCCGTCATTAACTACTTCCCATCCCATAACCCCAAGAGAATCATAGTAAGTGGTTGATAACGAGTTTATGAGGCTTATGCGAGATAGTTTAGAGAGTCTATGCTCTTTGCCTGATACTAACACAGCAGCAGCACCGTCTGAAAATAGTGCAAGAGAAACTATGTTACTTTTAGAATAATCTTCTCTATGAAAAGCTAAACTACATATTTCAAGTGCGATAACCAATACCGCACTCTCTGGGAACGCCTTGGTGTATTCCATTGCGCGTGTTAGCCCCACGGCCCCACCTACACATCCCAGTCCCCATATTGGCGTCCTTTTAATATGATTATCAAGTTTAAGCTCATTTATTAAATGCGCATCAATCGAAGGAGTCGCTATTCCTGTGCTTGTAACAAACATAATGTGGTCAATATCTTTTAAATCAGCATCAGCTTTTTCCAAACAGTTTTTTATTGCTGATGTTGATAGCAAAAGAGAGTTCTTTAAAAATGACTCTGATCTTTGTACAAAGTCTTTAGGCGTATCAAACCACTGCCGGGGATGCACAAAATGGCGGGTTTCTATTAAAGAATTATCAAATACACCAAGCATTCGATTGATATAGTGTTTGTTCTCAGTAAAAAGTTCATTCGCAAACTCTTTCACTTCCAATTGGGTGAAAGTATATGGAATATCTGCTGTGCCTATAGAAACTACTCGAGACATTTTTCCCCGCCGTAGAAGTTAATTTAATATAGTAAGTGTAGCTGAGTGTATCGAAAATACTCTAAAAAAATAAAAAGCCACTCATACCGTTCTTGGCATTAGCGGCTTTTTATTTTTAACTGAAATTTATTAATACTAAATATTTGCTGCGATCGATATTAAGTGTAGTAAAAGCTCTAAATACTTATTGAGCTCTTAAAGCACTTTTTTCTTTGACCACTAAAGTGTCAAGAAAATACTTCATACCATCGATCTCTTCACTGTTAAGAGAGTAAAGGCGGTTTTGTCTGACCTTACGCTCTTTTACAATGTCAGCTTCTTTTAATATCTTAAGGTGATTAGAAATAGCTGGTTTAGATATATCAAACTTGCTGGCAATATCACCAGCAGCAATTTCACCTTGGCTTAAAAATTCCAGAATTTTTCTTCTGGTATCATCTGCAATGGCTTTATATGGGCAACCCATTGTTAATTCCCTCCTATATACAAAGATTTTTTCTTCAATATTTAGTTTAACTAATTCCACATAGAACTTCTAGTACTTTTTATTCGATTTCAGTTTTTTAAATAATTCGTTTCATATCAATGCATCATATCTCATATTAATTAAAAATGATAGTAGCAAAGCACTCAAGGATTTAAATCTGAGATTCTGTTAATTTCCGTTATATTGTTCAAATGGTATCCTAACTTCCATATTCTTAACAACTTAAAAAACATCAGCGGGGGTGCGACCAATTGGAATTCAAACTAAGTACTGAATCTGCATTAAAGATAAAGGCTGATATTTTAGTCTTGGGAATTTATAAAGGACAGAAATATTCAGGTGTTATAAAAAGTCTAAACGATGTCCTAAAGGGTGCTCTTAAGAATCTTTCAGAAGAAGAGGGGTTTGATGGTGATCTGGGAAAATCTCTTATGCTCAGCAGCACTTTTGGGAAAATTGCTTCAAAAAGAGTTTTGTTGGTAGGATTAGGTGAGAAGGATAAGTTCACTCATAACATACTTAGAAAAGCCGGCATTCTAGTCATAAAAAAAATTAAAGATATTTCTACCTCTGCAGTTTTCGGTTCTGAATTTTCAAATAGCACAGGTGATATTTCTTCCATCTCTGAAGGTTTATTGTTGGGTAGCTATGAATTTAGTAAATATAAGTCAGACCATAGTGATAAAAGTAAAATCGAAAAGATAACCTTCTCCTCAAAGAAAATAAAAGCAGCTAACTTTTCTGAAGAGATTGAATTTGCGAGACTCATAGCAGATTCTACAAATTTGGCCCGTGACTTAGTAAACGAACCTCCTGTCTATTTAACTCCTACCAAGCTTGCAGAGGTTGCTTCTCAGGTTGCTAAAGAGGGTGGTCTAAAATGCGAAATTTTTGATTACGCCGAAATAGAAAAGAGAGGCATGAATGGTCTTATGGCAGTATCAAGCGGTAGTGAAGAGCCGCCAAGGTTCATACACCTTACCTATGAGCCAACTAAAAAGACAAGAAAAAGTATAGCAGTTGTAGGGAAGGGGATTACTTTTGATTCTGGGGGGCTTTGCTTAAAGCCGGCTGGTAGCATGCTAACCATGAAAATGGACATGGGTGGTTCAGCAGTCGTTCTTGGAGTCATGAAAGCTATAGCTGTCCTAAAACCCTCTGTGATGGTACATGGATTAATTGCGTCAAGTGAGAATATGACAGGCGGGAAGGCATATAAACCAGACGATGTTATAAATGCATATAACGGAAAAACAATTGAGGTCATCAATACTGATGCTGAAGGACGTGTAGTGCTTTCAGATGCTCTCTCCTATGCTGTGGAGCTTAAAGTAGATGAAATCGTCGATCTTGCAACCCTTACAGGGGCTTGTATGGTAGGGCTTGGGAGCTACACTGCGGGTGTCATGGGTAATGATCAAAAACTGATAGATAAAATTAGAAATGCTTCAGATTCTGTTGGCGAAAAAACTTGGCAGCTACCTATGGATGATGAACTTAGGGCTGAGATAAAGAGCAGTGTTGCCGACATAAAAAACGCAGGGAGCAGAATGGGGGGAGCCATTACGGCTGCCATGTTTTTGGAACACTTTGTTGGTGATGTTCCATGGGCTCATATCGACATTGCGGGACCTGCTTTTATGGAAAAAGATAGCTTATACAACCCGATAGGCGGCACAGGGTTTGGAGTGAGAACAATAATTAAATATCTGTCAGGAAAATAAAAAGTTCTTAAGATCATAGAGAGGGTTTTTATTAATGGATTTTATTGATAATTTATTTGGTACGTTTGAGAAAGCTAATTTTGTAGAGATTCATTTAAGTGGAGAGATATCAGAAGAGGAAGAGAAATCTTTACTTCCTACAATCGGGGCCAAGAAGAAACTTACTCTTTGGGATATTGAAAAAATCTTTAGCGGTATTGAAAGAAGTCCCAGAGTGAAGGGTGTAGTAGTTAAAATCCGCGATCTAAAAGTAGGCTTTGCTCGAGCAAATTTAATTAGAGCTAGACTCTCCGAGCTTAGAGCAGGAGGTAAAAAGATTTTAGTATATTTGGAAAGCGGCGGGAATATTGAATACCTTATTGCCTCTGCTGCAGATATGATTTATACACCGCCTTGGGCCACGATAAATCTAATAGGTTTAAAAGCTGAAATTACTTTTTATAAAGACACTCTGGATAAAATTGGTGTTATGGCTCATATGAAAGGCTTTGGAGAGTTTAAAAGCGCCTCTGAGACCTTTACTCGCAATTCTATGTCTAAACCTCACAATGAGATGATTAACTCTATAATCGGGGATCTTGAAGAACAACTCGAACACTGCATTTCAGAGGGAAGGGGCATCAAATCTGACGAAGTTAAAAATCTAATAAATAACGGGCCATATTTACCCGAAAAAGCTAAGGAAGCTTCTCTTGTTGACGGTATCATATATGAATCGGATATAGAGGAAGAAGCTTCAAAGTTCTCAGGTATAAAATTAAATGTAATTCCAGGTGGAAATTTTCTAAGAAGGTTAAATATTAAAGACAAACTGCGCTCAGTCGCTGGCAAGTTTAATAGTCACTATCCTCATCTAGCTATTATTGCTGATTCAGGAATGATCACACTGGGCAATAGCAAGGGTAGTGGTCCTGTTAAGAGCATGGGGTCAGAATCTTTAATTAAGTTACTTGATCGTGTCTCCTCAAATAGGAATATAAAAGGGATCATTCTAAGGGTTTTAAGTCCCGGTGGCTCAGCTCTAGCGTCTGATTTGATTTGTAAAAAATTAGAAGATATCTCTCAAAAAATGCCGGTAATAATTTCCATGTCAGATGTAGCTGCCTCAGGAGGGTATTTGATATCTTTGGGAGCTCATAAGATTGTTGCCGATTCAATGACCATTACAGGTTCCATTGGTGTTGTGTCTGGCAAATTTGATCTAAGTGGCTTATATAAAAAGTTGGGAATTTCTAAACAATATGTGCTGCAAGCTAAAAATGCATTGATGTATTCACCTGGTAAGGGATTTTCTAAAGATGAAGAGAAGAAGCTTCTTGAGATAATGGAATTTTATTATGAACGGTTTGTTGGAAGGGTCTCTATTTCAAGGAAGATGGAATTTGAAAAAGCTGAGGAAGTTTCACGCGGCCGCGTCTGGACCGGAAAGCAGGCCAAAGATCTTGGGTTGATAGATGAGGTTGGCGGCATAAACACTGCTGTTCAAATTGCCAAAGACCAAGCTGGAATAACCGATGATAGGAGTTGTGTTGTTAAATATTATTCAGAACCAAGAGGACTTCAGTTTTCTTCTATGCTTAGAAACTCTTCACTCATTAATCAATTTGCACAGATTTTAGATAATATCTCTTCATTAGAACGAGAACAAGTTTTAACTATTATGCCTTTTGATATTAATCCTAAGTGAACTCAATATAGCTTAAACTGTTTGTCTAAAATAAGGTGGCTCAGATATCCTATTACGACAGGGGTATAGTACTCAAGGCCGCCAATTCCAAGCTCAGGTTTAATTAGAGGAAGTATTATAAGAGGGGAGGGTACTATAAACGCTGCCGTGATAGAATGCGTCCAGCCTCTGTGCTTTCCGATAATTGGCAGCAGTGCAAAAAACCCAAGTAACGCAGCTTCTTTGTATTGCCCCGAGAGAAGAAAAATTCCATCTAATATGATAAAAAATCCATAAAATAATTTTTGTGCATGGCTGTTGGTATCAATATCTGGCCAAATTGATCCCAAGATACAGAGACCAAACCAGATTAGGACTTCATAAGTAGGTTTGAATGCGAAGAAAACAACAAGAATCAGAATGTAGAGTATAAAAGCAAAGGCGCCGCCAGCTATGTGTCCTTTATAAAGACTCATTCTTTACTTTAAGCGGGGGGGTGGTAAAAAACATTTCTAACCAGTTCATGAATTGTGGGTCTCGGCCTTGAACAATATCAAAGAACCTTGATTGCAGTTTCTTGGTTATCGGTCCTGGCTTGCCTTCTCCTATCATTCTCTTATCAACTTCTCTTATAGGAGTTATTTCAGCTGCTGTGCCTGTAAAGAAGGCCTCATCTGAGATGTATAATTCATCTCTGGTAAACCTGTCGCTAGTAAACTCGATACCCTCATCTTTAGCTATCTGAATTACAGCGTCTCGGGTAATACCTTCTAAGACTGATGTGAGAGGTGGGGTTTTTAGAATACCATTTCTTACTATGAAAATATTCTCTCCGCTCCCCTCTGCAACATAACCTTCATTGTCCAATAAGATTGCTTCGTCGAACCCTAAAGATGTAGCCTCAACCTTAGCCATTACGGAGTTTGCATAATTACCGCTAATTTTAGCTTTGGTCATGAATGAATTAACACCCATTCTTGTAAGGGAGGATATTTTTGTAGTTATACCTTTGGATAAAGCGCCTTCACCCAAATAGGTTCCCCATGGATATGCTGCTATTACTAGCTCAATAGGATTATCTCCAGGGTGCAGTCCTATTTTGCCGCCGCCAATATATGCAATAGGTCTGATATATGCGGCGTCTAGCTCATTTATAGAAAGAAGCTCCAATATGGCTTCAGTTGTTTGCTCTTTAGTAAATGGGATTTTTATACCAGCTATATGTGCGGAAGCATAAAGACGATCTACGTGTTCTTTTAGTCTGAATACTGCAGATTTCTCCTCATTACATTTATATGCTCTTATCCCTTCAAATACGGATAGTCCGTAGTGAAGTGTGTGGGTAAGGCTATGGACATTGGCTTCATCCCACGGAACAAACTTGCCGTTAAACCATATTTTGTAGTGTGAATTTTCCATCCACAGAACTCCTATTCTATAAGATAAATTATACTTAGAATATAAAATAATCCTTTGTTTATTAGGACTTGTCAAGTATTGGGTGATTATTTCTTGACTCGGCATGGTTTCTTTGAATAATTATACTAATGCCGATTGAACAAAGACAAATTAACGATCAAATAACAATTAAAAAGTACAGTAATAGAAGATTATATGACTCTACAAACAAACGTTATGTTACTCTTGAAGATATTGCCACGCTGATTCGTGAAGGGAGCGAAATAAAGGTTCTTGATTCACAATCAGGAGAAAATATCACAAAGGTAATTTTAATACAGGTTATTTTAGAGAGTGAAAAGAATCGTGAAGATATACTCCCAGTATCTTTTTTGCACATGTTAATTAAATATGGGAACCAAGTAGCAAAAGACTTCTTTGAGAATTATTTCCTAATGATGTTTCAACCATATAATTATCTAAAAGATAATTATAAAAAAAATATACACATGTGGCAGCAAATGGGCTGGTATCCTGAAGAGTTGAATATACCTAAGGAGTTTGAAGTCAATTCTAAATCTAAGGATATTGGGAATATAGACGTAGAAGAAAACTTGAAAAGCGGAGAAGGTTACATGGATAGTGCTAATCTAAAGGCTAGTGATGTAGAGCTGTTGATGAAAAAGATGAAGGAACTTGAAAATAAAGTTAATTCGCTAGATGAAGATAAGTAATTTCTATTAGTACAGCTATAAAATTCTCAAGATTATTTCAATTAGGTTTGATACTTGCAATTTATAATGCCTATCGTTTTATAAGTATCTTTGTACCCTTTAGCTTCAAAGTGAGAGTGTGCAGTTAGAGGTATTAACACTGCCGCTACCAAAGTCATTTACAGCCTCTCTCCCGCCGCTTATGGAGCATTCATTTTCAGGGATGATATTCACAACAGAAGTGCCCCCTGCGTTTATTCCAAATTGGTTTGCCGACTCAATTGTAACGGTGTTGTTAATAGGATTAGTGGTCTGACCTATTTCTACCGATGAAGCATCCAGAGTTATAATTGCATCTTGATTGCTTGATAAGACTATGCTCTCATCTGCTTGTAGGATAATAGAAGCATCGGTTTGTGTCCTTATGCCTTCTCTGCAATCAGTTATGTTTATGCTTTTCACCTGATAGTTTATAGAGCTAGTTCCACTGGCAAATATGCAGTTTCCACCGTTTCCTTCTATATTAAACTCCACTAAGCTTTCAACGAAGTCTAAAGTTGTATCATTAAGAAGAGAAATGGTATCTTGAAATACTTGCCAACGGTCTATAGTTATTAGTGTAGGGCTTACTTGCAAAGTAATATCCAATATTGTTGTGCTGTTTCCTACGACTCTAATATTAGGCCTTTCGGCATCAAAAGAGTCAGCCTCAAATTCTAAAGTAACTGCATCGCTCGATGACGACCTAAACTGCAGCTTAAAATTTCCCGTTTCATCTGTGGTAGTTCGATCCAGACGAAAGTTGTTCTCAGTAGCAGTAATAGTAACCTCACCAATCTCAGCAAAATTCACAATCACACCTTCAATAACAATATCCCCGGTAATACTTCCGTTGCCGCTGCTTTCACCGGTGCCGCCAAAATCTATATCACAGCCTCCAATAGATAAAATTGCTATAAAACATATAGATATGGTCATCCTTAGCATATTTCTAGTATTTATAGGGATCATTCTTCCTCCGGAGGCAATAACTTGTGGATATTATATATATTATACCTACCAGTCTCGGATTTTCATTAAATATTATAGATTCGCCTATTTTCTAATGTCATGGTAAATTGCATAATCCAAATCTTACATAGGCATATTAAATGAATTCATTACCACGCGTACTATTCATCAATCATTCAATCAGGGACGGCGGGCCCGGAAAGAGTCTCTTTTATATACTAAAATATCTGGATAGAACTCAGATTACGCCCTATGTATTAATACCTAAAGATGAAGTTTTCTCTGAACGCCTCAAAGCAGAGGGGATATATGAAAATATTATCCTTGATAAAAGATTTCCCGAGAACTTAAAAAGACCTCGTCTAGGTATGGCTTTCCAAAAAGAGGGGGATAAACTTGGTTTTTTAGATGTTATGATGAAGTTCCTTTCCATTTTGCTTAATATTTTTGATATGCTCTCCTTAATCGTTACCTCCCCATTTTGGCTGAAAAAATATAAATTAGATGTGGTTTACTGTAACGGCACTCAGGCCAAGGTCGTAGGAGCTCTGATAGGTTTGGTCACAGGGTGTCCAGTTATATGGCACGTTCGAAACATTCAGCAGACCAAATTGCTTGGTTTTATTATAAACACTCTTTCGAAACTATCTCCTGTTAAGAGAATAATATGCGTTTCAAGTGCAACAGCTAAACCTTTTGAAGAGGTAAAAGAGAAAGTTAGAGTGATTTATAATGGTGTTGATATAGACAATTATAATCCAGCCACTATAGAGGGTGAGTTGCGCTCAAAATACAATTTATCTAATGAAACTATTGTTGTCGGCAGCACCGGAAGAATTGTTCCCAGAAAGGGATATGACCTATTTATAAAATCAGCCAAAATCGTAATTGATCAATTGGATGAAAAGGGCAAGGATATTAAGTTTGTTATTGTGGGGGACACACCTTATTTCTTTCAGGACGATCATCTTGGATATTTAAAAAAACTTGTTACCCAAAACGCTCTAGATGAATATTTCATTTTTACAGGGTACAAGAAAGAGGTGAAGGAGTATCTTAAAGATTTTGATATCTTTGTTATCCCTTCCAATTACCCTGATCCTTTCCCGCGCTCTGTTATTGAGGCTATGGCTTTTGAGCTCCCATCAATAGGTTTTAAGGGGGCAGGTGGAATTGTGGAATCAATTGATGACGGCGTTACAGGGTTCTTGTGTGACCCGGGAGATATTGGGCAATTAGGTGGTTATGTTCTTGAGTTGGTTAGAGACCCTGATTTAAGAAAGAAAATGGGACTAGCTGGGCGAAAAAGAGTTAAGGACAACTTTCTTGCAATTGACCGCACAAAGGACATTCAAAGAAATATATTAGAAGTGCTCGGAATATCTTCGTAATTAACTATCTGTTCTTTCGGATCTAAAGACTAGTTTTATTGGAGTACCTTCAAGATCAAATTCTTCTCTAAATCTGTTTTCTAAGAATCTTTTGTAATTCTCCGGCACGCCTTTTATACGATTGGTGAAAATTACAAACGTTGGCTGTTCAGTGAGTGGCTGAGAGATGTAGTAAAATTTAATCTCTTTTCCTTTAAAAATAGGTGGCGGGGTTTTTGTGACTATAATCTTTAGAAAAGTATTAAGTCTTTTGGTGGAAATTCTTTGAGAGAAGTTTGCATAGACTTTGTCGATGTCATCAAAAATTTTGTCGACCCCTCTGCCGGTCATAGCAGAAATTATCCGCACTGGGGCGTAGTCAACTGCCATTAGCTCTTCTCTAAGTACTTCGTCAAGCCCGGTGGTTGTCTCTGCAAGTTTGGCAGGAACTAAATCCCATTTGTTAAGTAAGATAATACAGCCTCTTCCCTTGTCTGCTATCAGTCGTGCAAGCCTTGCGTCCTGGTGAGTAGGTCCTTCTTCCGCATCTATCATCAATAATGCAATATCTGCTCTCTCCATTGCTCTAACAGCTCTATATACACTATGCTTCTCAACTGAGAATGTTATTCTAGATTTTCTTCTAATGCCTGCCGTATCAATAAGTAAATATTTTTTCTCTTCTCTGGTTACATAAGTATCAATTGTATCTCTAGTTGTCCCGGCAACCGGACTTGTTATAAGTCTTTCTTCTCCGAGAATTTTATTTATTAATGTGGATTTCCCGACATTGGGTTTTCCAAGCACTGCTACTTTTATTATGTCTTCTTCTATTTCTTCAATCGGCTCGTGTTCCGGAAGAAGTTCAATAACCTTATCGAGAAGGTCGTTTACATTTCTGCCCTGCATAGCTGAAATAACTATATATTCTGTTATGCCAAGACGGTGAAATTCTAATGCGATCTCCTCATGTTTCTTGTGATCAATTTTGTTGACTGCAAAAAGCACCGGCTTCTTAACCCTTCTGAGTAGTTCTATGACATCAAGATCGTGGGGCATTACACCTTCTTTTCCATCTAAGATGCATAGAATCAGATCGGCTTCATCAAGTGCAATATCGATTTGGTCTTTAATTAGAGATGGATATATTTCATCCCCTTCAGGATCAAATCCCCCGGTGTCGACAATACTGAATTCTTTGCCGTCCCACTGTGTCTCACCGTATAGCCTGTCCCGAGTGACGCCAGGCACATCTTCGACAATAGCTTTTCTCTGGCTTACAAGCCTATTAAAAAGTGTCGACTTACCTACGTTAGGACGTCCAACTATTGCTACCAATGGTTTGTTTTGAATTGTTGATTCGCTCATTTTTTACATTTACATAGAAACATGCTAGTCGGATAATAGAATCAATCTCGTAAGAGGGCAGTTCTAATGCCGCTATTGCATAGCTCGTATTACTTATGTAGTAAAATCTTAAAAATGGAAAAGTCAACTTCTAAAGACTATTCACATACAAGTCTACCATTATGATTTGCAATATCACCGTAGCAATCACCAAAATCTATGGATGACCATCTCCATTCTCCGTTTCTTTTTTGACACTGTGCCTGGAGTTCGTCGCCATTGACGCTATAGTCTTGGCAGCTCTGTTTATAACTGCCTCTTGGAAGCATATTGTGGTGATGCCGCTGGCCGCACACTAGTCGTCCGTTCCTGTTAGATATGTCATCATAGCACTCGTCATAATCAATACTCGTAAATCGCCAGGTGCCGTCGCGTCTCTGACACTGGGCTTGCAGTATGTCTCCATTTACATTCATGTTTCTGCAGCTATTCTGATAATTGCCAGGGGGCAGCCAGTTGCCACCACCACCGCCTCTCTGGTTACATGTTAACTGTCCGTTGTTATTGTGAATTGGCCCATTGCAGCGGCCATAAAACAAAACCGTACTCTGCCAGGTGCCGTCTTCTTTTCTGCATTTCGCTTCAAGCATATGTCCAACCTTCAGTAAATCAGTACATGAATTTTTATAGTTCCCTGGCGGGTATTGCTGGGCTAGAGTATCAGCGCTAATGAAGAGTGAACCTAATAATACCAAAACACTTGAGATAATCATAAACTTTAAACTTTTTACCTTATTCATTGTAATTCCTCCACGAGTGTAAATATGATATTTATTCATTATGATTGAGATTGTAGTTAAGAGTCAAGACTAACCAAAAATATTTTCTAAGATCCGGGGTTTTTCTTGAAGTATTCTTTAACACTCTTTAGCACAAATTTGTGATGGTAATGAAGCTGCTCTTCTGAGTATTGCTCCTCTTGTCCATATGGGCAGGCTCGTCTTGATGCGCATGAACTGGAACATGTCTCATTGCTAATCCTGAATTTCATACATGATTCCCAGTCCCATCCTGATTCTGAAATTGTATTGATCGGGCATGCAGAAATGCAGGGTTTATTGCACGAAGGGCAGGGCGAGAAATCCGATAGAGGCTCATTGTATTCACTTAGCTCCATGTTAGTTATAAAGGCTCCCCTTAGTGATATCCAAGGTCCATAAATGGGGTGTAGCAATATTCCAAGCAGACTAGGCACACCCGCTCCTCCAAGCTCTCCAAGCGTCATAAAATTTAATTTAAGGGCCTCTTTGCCAAAAGGATAGGCTATTTCATAAGAGATCTTATTAGAATTGAGAATCTCAGATGCTTCTTTAAATTTATATATTGAGTAGTTATCTATCAGATCAATATTGTTTGTTTTAAATTCAGGGTTCTTTTGAAGATAGTCTTGAAAAATGCTCCAGAACTGTTTTCCTCCGAAACCAACAAGTATTATAGATCTAGCGTTGGGAAATAAGGGGTCTAATTTCTTAGACCCGGAGCTATTTGAGTTGTATTTAGATGCGTTAATTGCGAGAGTTAAGTTGAACCCTGATTGCAGGAAATAGCTTCTTAGTTCTGCTAAGATTGTCTCTGAGTCCATAGAGTTAGGTTAATGTTCAAATTACAATGTGCTTTCATTATTTTCAGGCACAGGTGTAATAGCTGGTTCTAGATTTTGAGTTATTTCGTCAAGCTCTTTTAATGTTGGTAGGTCGTTTAAAGTTTTAAGGCCAAACACTTCTAAGAATTCAGATGTCGTTCCATAAAGAAAAGGTTTACCAATAACTTCTTTCCTACCTTTAATCTCTATAACTCTTCTTTCCATCAGAACATTAACAACACCGGAAGAATCTACACCTCTAATAGCTTCTATTTCAACTTTTGTGACTGGTTGTTTATAGGCAATTATGGCGGTTACTTCTAGAGCAGCTCTGCTGAGACGGAATTTTTTAATCTTCTTATTGTAATTAGAGATATCTTCACTATATCGGGGATCGGTCCTAAATTGAAAACCACCTGCTATTTCTGATAATAAAAATCCGCGGTTGAAGGCTTCCCATTCTTCAACCAGCTCTTTTAAACACTTTCTCAACTGGGCGCGTTCGACATTAGGAAACGCTAGAGAGAGCTTATCAACTGATACAGGCTGATCTGATATGAAGATAATACTTTCTATCGCTTTTTTGATATCAGAAAGATCCACTTTCGGCTTCTCCTGAGTAAGTTATTAGAATTGGAGATTCTGGCGAATCCTGAACAACATCCACGTTATCTGTACGCGCCAACTCAAGTAATGCTAAGAATGTTATCACAAGATCAAATTTTGACGAGCAGTCATCAAAAAGTTCTTCAAATCTTAATTGCCTCCGGTCTTGCAAACGAAATATTACTTGCTCTATTTTATCCTCAATAGACATTGATTCCGCTTCATAGGAAATCTCTTCTGCCCAAAGATAACTTCTTCGTTTATAAAACTCTCTGAACGCCTCAATTAGTGACCATAGGTCAACCGGAATCAGCTCAACTTCTTCACTTTGTTCAAAAGAATTATCAATATACTCTCTCTTGAATACATCTCTCCCAAGAACGTCCCTTCCTACTAAATCTGCTGCTGCGTCTTTGTATACCTGATATTCTATTAATCGTCTGACCAGCTCTGCCCTCGGGTCTTCTTCCTCTTCTTCTATAACGGGTTTTGGAAGGAGCATTTTTGACTTAATTAAACTTAGCTCAGCTGCAATAACAAGATATTCTCCTGCAAATTGAAGGTTTAATACTTTCATAAATTCCAGGTATTCAATGTACTGTTCTGTGATTTTTGCAATCGGAATGTCGTAAATATCTAAATCATTTTTTTTGATTAAATGAAGCAGCAGGTCCAGAGGCCCCTCAAATAGCTGAACCTTTACCAAGCATGGTTCAGGGTTTTGAAATTGTTCTTGCTGTTTATTTAGCTCAGTCATTGTATTAGATGGTAAACAATACCCCATAGAGTACCAAACTCATATCCGGAAAACAGTACTGAAATATAGGAGAGTGGATATAGCAAATATCTGAATATTCCTCCACCAAATATAAACAATCCAAATAAGAATATTACACCGTAAGGTTCAAATCTGCTATATGGGTACAGATATTTATCAGGCAGTACTGCATACATGACCCGGGAGCCGTCTAAAGGTGGAATAGGTATCATGTTAAATACCGCTAGCGCAATACCATAAACAAGGGCTAGAACTAAGATAATGACAATTATCGAATCTATGCTCCCAGGGGCAATCTCTCCTGTTAAAACCTTTGGTATCATTGGTCGCAAAATAATTCCAGCAACTACAGCGGTGGCCAAATTTGAAAGCGGCCCGGCAATTGCCACAAGTAAAGTGCCTTTCTTTGGGTCCTTAAAATTCATGGCGTTAATTGGTACCGGCTTGGCCCATCCAAATCCTACAACAAACATTAGAATAGTTCCTAGTACGTCAAGATGAGCAATTGGGTTAAGTGTGAGTCGGCCTTTTAGTGCAGCTGTGGGGTCTCCCAATTTGTTTGCTGTCCATCCATGAAAGTATTCATGAATAGTAAGCGACAAAAGTATCACAGGCGCCTGTATTAGAATTAAGCCAAAATTTATGTTGTTTAGGAAATCGAAATTCATGCGGTTAGTAGAACAAATTTATTTAGGAACATAATATACTCGATATATTAGAGATTACGATCTTGGGTGATATTTCTTATGGATTTCTTTAAGACGCTCATTCTCCACATGTGTGTAAATCTGGGTAGTAGATATATCTGAGTGGCCAAGCATGATCTGAATGGTTCTCAGATCAGCTCCTCTCTCAAGAAGGTGAGTTGCAAATGAGTGTCTTAGAGTGTGTGGGCTAATATTTTTAGTTATACCGGTTTTAAGTGCGTAGGTCTTTATAAGTTTCCAAAACCCCTGTCTTGTCATTCCCTTGCCCCTTCTCGTGACAAATAGCTCCTTAACCTCTCTTCCTTTCAGAAGCTTTAGCCTTGACTCAGCCATATAGGTTTTTAATTTCTCCTGTGCTTGCCCGCCCATTGGGACGATTCTTTCCTTTGATCCTTTGCCGTAAACAATAACAAACCCCATCTCAGAGTTAACATCATTGAGTTTAAGGCTGATTAACTCAGATACCCTTATACCAGTCGCATATAAAACTTCTAGCATCGCTAAGTCTCTGATTCCCTCAAGTGTGGATTCATCAGGCGAGGCTAGTACTTTCTCAACATCCTCAAGAGAGATGACTCCGGGAATGCTCTTTTTCATCTTGGGTGTATGAATTTGTGAGGTTGGATCCTCTTTTATAATTTTCTCTAGGAGAAGATATTTAAAGAACTGTTTTATAGAAACGATGGTTCTAACAGTGGTAGTGTCACTAAAGTCCTGCTTTTTAAAATTGGAAAGGAAGTCAAGAATGTTCTCGTACTTAATATCTTGAACAGTTCTTATTTGTCCCTCTTCAAGAAAAGTGAGAAACTTCCTGACATCCCTTCCATAAGACTCTAGCGTATTTTTAGATAGACCCTTTTCAATTGTTAGATAAGTTAGAAAAGAATCTAGAAGTTGGTCCATATTATTCATAAAGATTAATATACTCGGTATTTTCGATAGATGTTATTGGGACTATTACTATATTTTATAGTAAAATTCTAACATGGATAAGAAAGACCCTCCAAAGAATCCCCCCATTATTAAAAATATTGGAGTGACTGACTCTGAAAAATATTTAGGAAAATTATGTAATAAAACATTTCTTTCGCTTTGGAGTTATCCGGGAGTTTATCAAGATAAAGGCAAGTCTGGTGATAAAGGGCACGGAAAGGAAGTATGTGATCTACTCGTAGTATTCGGAGAACATATACTAATTTTTTCTGATAAAGATTGTTCCTTTCGAAAATCTGATGATATTTTAATAGACTGGAAACGTTGGTTTAAACGTGCTATTCAGAAATCGGCACAACAAGTTTGGGGAGCAGAAAGGTGGGTTAAACAGTTTCCTTCTCGAGTCTATCTTGATCATGAGTGTAAAACTCCAATTCCTATAGGTTTTCCAGAAATCCAAAATGCGAAGTTCCATTTAATTGTAGTAGCACATGGAGTGTCAGAACATATCGAAGAATTATATGGTGGAAGTGGGAGTTTGATGCTTGATTCTACTATTGAAGGTTTCGCCAATCATCAAAAACCTTTTTCAGTTGGAGATCTAGACCCAACGAAAACATTTGTACATATTTTAGATGATCATTCTTTGAATATCTTGATGAGAACCAGAGATACTATTTATGACTTCGTTAGTTATTTAGAAAAAAGAGAATTGCTATTGAGAAGCAGTAAAGCAATTTTTGCACCAGGAGAGGAAGAATTATTAGCGATTTATTTAAAAGATCTAAACAGAGAGAATGAACATGATTTTGTTTTTGATAATGATGATACAGAAAGCCCAGATAGCATATTGATTGAGGAAGGTTTTTGGGATGAATTTGAGAAGAATCCACAGAGAATTGCTCAAGTCGAAGAAGATAAAATTAGTTATATGTGGGATTCTTTAATCGAAAAATTCAATCATTATGCGCTAGAAGGCAAGCAATTCTTTGTTTCTGAGGGCGGTATCAAGGATACAGAAAAGATACTAAGGTTTATGGCAAGTGAATCAAGATTCACCAGGAGGTCTTATTCCCAAATAATGATGGAGCTATTACAAACAACCCCAAACGATCATCGTAGATTAGCGGTACTCCCTCCTTTACTGACTAGAACTCACTATTATGTATTCCTTCTGTTTCCTACAAATGAGTCTATTTCGTATGAGGCTTATAGATCAGCTCGTCTTAAATTTTTGCAAGCCTGTTGTATGGTTGTAAAGTTGAAATATCCAGATGCTGAAGATATTGTTGGGATTGCAACAGAAGTTGGAATTGATAATTCTAGGCCGAGTGAAGATGCTGTTTACTTAGATGCCAGATATTGGGATGCGAAACTTGAAGAAGAAGCTAAGGAACTTCAGGAAAAATTTGAAATCTTAAAAGCAGCTAAATATAGAAATTCTAAACTAAGAGAATATCCAGAACCGGCTATTGTTTCACTACCAAAAAATCCACGAAACAAGAAATGTCCTTGTGGGAGTGGGAAAAAATACAAGCACTGTCATGGTAAGTGAAAAAAGAAGGTCATGTACCTATGATACATGACCTTTGATTTTTGTTTATATTAAGTTCCGAATTCCCAAGAGCTTAAGTACTTTTTCTGCTCAGGGGTAAGTTTGTCTATGTTGATACCTTTAGCTTTGAGCTTCATTTTAGCAACTGTCTGATCTACTACTACAGGTACGTTATAAACTCTTTTCTCAAGCTTCTTAGCGTTCTTAACAACGTATTCAGCGCATAGAGCCTGGTTAGCAAAACTCATATCCATAACACTTGATGGATGTCCTTCAGCAGCAGCAAGGTTTATGAGCCTGCCGTCGCCTAGAATGTTTATTTTCTTTCCGTTCTTTAGTGTGTATTCCTCAACATATTCTCTTATCTGACGTTTCTTTGATGAAATTGTTTTTAGACCTTCTAGATCAAGCTCAACATTGAAGTGACCTGAGTTACAAACAATTGCTCCATCCTTCATGTTTTTGAAATGTTCTTTTCTGATTACGCTTATGTTTCCGGTAACTGTGCAGAAGAAATCTCCAATCTTTGCAGCCTCGGCAATCGGCATAACCCTAAATCCATCCATTACTGCTTCAAGTGCTGCAAGGTCGTCAACCTCAGTTACTACAACATTTGCTCCCATCCCGCTTGCTCTCATAGCAAGTCCCTTTCCGCACCATCCATACCCGCATACTACAAAGGTAGTTCCAGAGATTAATCTGTTAGTAGCTCTGATTATTCCGTCTAGTGTGCTCTGTCCTGTTCCATATCTGTTGTCAAAGAAATGCTTGGTATTAGCGTCGTTGACTGCAACTATGGGATACTCCAACACTCCATCTTCAGCCATAGCTCTTAAACGGATAACACCAGTTGTTGTTTCCTCGGTTCCGCCTAATAGACCGGCAATCTTTTCTTTCCTGCTTTTATGTAGAATTGATACCACATCAGCGCCGTCGTCCATTGTAATCTGTGGTGACATATCAATTGCGCTGTTTATGTGACTGTAATAGGTCTTGTTGTTTTCACCTTTAATAGCAAAAACCGAAATCTTGTGGTCTTTTACAAGATAAGCTGCAACATCATCTTGAGTGCTGAGAGGGTTTGAAGCGCAAAGTGCAACAGTAGCGCCGCCTTCTTTTAGTGTTATTGCAAGCTGAGCTGTCTCGGTCGTTACGTGAAGACATGCTGCAACTGTTATTCCTTTTAAAGGTTTTTGCTTTTTGAATCTTTCCTTAATGAGACCAAGCACAGGCATTTCCTGTGTCGCCCATTCTACCCTTAATTTTCCTTCTTTTGCTAATGCTAAATCTTTTACATCGTATTTCATTATTGCCTCCGTATCTTGTCAAAAAATAAGATTGATTTTGTTGTTATCCAATTGCTTTCTTAAGGTCGTTAATCCTGTCTGTTCTTTCCCATGTAAAGCCGTCTCCACTTCTTCCAAAATGACCGTAAGCAGCAGTTGGCTGGTAAATAGGTTTCAAAAGTTCAAGTGAACTAATAATCCCGGCAGGGGTTAGGTTAAATACTTCTTTTACTGCAGATGCTATCTTCTCTTCGTCAACATTGTTTGTTCCATAAGTTTCTACTAATACGGAAACCGGCTCAGCAACTCCTATAGCATATGCTAGCTGTACTTCGCATTCTTTTGCTAGCCCAGCTGCTACAATGTTTTTAGCAACATAGCGGGCCATGTATGCAGCACTTCTGTCTACTTTAGAAGGGTCTTTCCCAGAGAACGCTCCTCCGCCGTGTCTTGCCCATCCGCCGTATGTATCAACAATGATCTTTCTACCCGTAAGACCGGCATCTCCCTGCGGTCCGCCTGTTACGAAACGCCCGGTAGGGTTTACATGGATCTTTGTATCACTTGTTATTAATTCCTCGTTTATGCAAGGTTTAATTACATGTTCAATAGCGTCATTTCTTATTGTTGCGGTGTCCACATCTTCTGAATGCTGAGAGGAAACGACTATAGCATCAATCGCAACTGGAACATTGTTTTCATACCTGACAGTTACCTGCGATTTTCCATCTGGTCTAAGATAAGGCATGATGCCTTCTCTTCTTACTTCTGATAGTCTCTTTGTCAGTTTGTGAGCTAGTATAATTGGTGTTGGCATAAGCTCAGGTGTTTCATCTGTTGCATAGCCGAACATAAGTCCTTGGTCACCTGCGCCTTGCTCTTTGGTCTCTCCTGAATTTACACCCATGGCTATATCGCCTGACTGTTTATCAATTGCAACCAGCACACCGCAAGTATTGGCATCATAACCCATGTCGCTGTGTGTATATCCTATTTCTGCAATTTTGCTTCTCACAATGCCTGTTATATCTACGGTTGCGTTTGATGTTATCTCCCCTGCAACCACCGTTAACCCGGTTGTGATAAGGGTTTCACAAGCTACTCTGCTATGAAGGTCCTGCGCTAACATGGCGTCTAAAATAGCATCAGAAATCCCGTCTGCCATCTTATCAGGATGACCTTCAGTTACAGATTCAGACGTAAAAATAAAGTTTTTAAGAGACATAATATTAGTCCTTCCCTAATGATAGAGTTATTTAATAAAGTCGTCTATGGTAAATTGTTTTCTTGTTGCTGTCAAGCTTCGCAACTGCGTAGAGAAACCTAATATACCTCAAAATCTATTAAACAAAATTTTATTTGATTAATTTCCTGAGGATATTTTTTAGTGGTATAATCGGTAGCCACAAGATCAGAACAAATTAAAAGTTTTTATTATAAGGATGTGTAAATGAAGAAACTAATAGCTCCCTCTATTCTATCCGCAGATTTTACAAAATTAGGCGAAGAAGTAGAGGCAATCAAAAGTGCTGGAGCAGACTGGATACATGTAGATGTTATGGATGGGCACTTTGTGCACAATCTAACTTTGGGAATACCGATTGTTGAGGCTCTTGCCAGAACCAATCCACCACCGCTTGATATACACCTGCAAATAGACAAGCCTGAGAGCTTTTCTGATAAATTCATTGATGCAGCAGGTGATTCTATCTTAGGAATTACTCTTCAGTATGAAACCTGCACTCTTCTTCACGGCAGTTTGTCAAGGATAAGGGCTAGAGGCGTTAAAGCGGGGGTTGCTATTAGCCCTATGACTCCTATATATGTTTTGGAAGAAGTTATGGATTATGTTGATATGATACTGATTATGAGTGTGGAGCCGGGATTTCCTGGGCAGAAATTTATTGCCTCAATGGCCGAGAAGGTTTCCAGGTTAAGAGAAATAATAGATGGTATGGATAATAAACCACTTATCCAAGTAGACGGCGGGATCAAGCTTGATAATATAAAATTTGTAGCTGATGCAGGTGCTGATTCTATTGTGTCAGGCTCTGCTATTTTTGGAACTCCCGATTATACAGAGACAATCTCAAAAATGAGAGACCAGATTGGCTCATAATTTTATATGGGGCATTCGTTGTTATTGACGCTTTTGGGAATTTGCTAAAATTGGTTTAGAATGATTAATCCCTATGGGGAATAACTCTGATTACTTAAAAGATATTGAGAAATACTTTCATTCCTTAGCAGGAAAGGGGATAATGCTGTCTTCAATGGACTATAGTCTCATTCTTGAATGGAGAAACAAGGAGATCCCTAAGGAAGTTATATTAAAAGGAATAAACCGCGCATTTGAAAATAGCAAAAAAGTTCATGGCAAGGATGGCAGCTCGATAAGAAACCTAAAGCAGTGTGTGGAACATATAAATAGTTCAATTGAGGAATTCAGGCCTATAATCGGAAAAAGTGTAGATAAGGACTATTCTCAGGAAACTGGGGATGCATTTGGTAATATTGTTAATCGACTAAATAAATATATAGAATCTGAAAAGGAAGGGATTATTAAAAACTATTATCTCGATATTAAAGAACATCTTTTAAGATCGGTGGATAAGAATAGTCCCAATATATTAAGCTTTTGTTCTAAGATTGAAGAAGAATCTTTAGAAAGATTGTATATGAAATTACCTGAGCAAGAAAGAGAGCAAATTTTTCAAGAAGCTAAAAGTATTCTAGGAGATAGGGTGCGCCGTATGACCGAACAGGCGCTTGAAGAAAGTATGGTTTCTTTCCGTAACGAAATAATTTCTAATAAATATGGTCTTAAAACCATCTCATCTCTTTCCGAGGACAACGTTGACTAAACCTTCTAATAAAATAGGTTGTGATAATTGCCACTGGACGGGTTTTGTCATAGATGATACCGCTATCAACGCAAGGGCGCTTCTCTGTGAGTGTATAGAGAACTGTGAACAGTGCGGTGGATCAGGAAACATTCTCTCAGAGAATGAAAATGGATACTCCTATCTTGCGCTCTGTCAGCACTGTGGAGTGATTAGGAGAAATGTAAAACTTTACAATATAGCGGGTGTTCCTTCTAAGTACTCCCATGTCTTGCAGGTGGACGCAGGGCTCGATCCCAGAAGAATGAACACAGCACTTCAAAAAGCACTCAAGTACGCCAAGCAGGAGTTTGTTAAGAAATATCCTACCAAAGACGGTTTTTTACTCATGGGCCCATCTGGCTTGGGTAAGACTCACCTGGCAGTGGGCACGATATCCGAGCTCACACTCAAGCACGGCGTGAAATGTATGTTTAAGGACTTCTTTTATCTGCTTTCAGAGCTTAAGCAGGCCTATTCTTCGGGGACTCCTGAGAATGATGTAATCCTGCCTCTTATAGAAGCCGATGTTTTGGTTATAGATGAACTTGGCAAAGGAAGAAGTAATGAATGGGAATTAAACATCTTGGATCAACTCATCTCTAAGCGTTATAACGCATCAAAAAAGACATTGATTACAACTAATTACGTCACATCTGACATAGCCAAAGAAATTGGTGATAAGCATGAGATTCTTGAAGTGAGGATAGGGGATCGAATAGCATCAAGGCTTTATGAAATGTGTGAGTTCCTCTATTTAGAAGGCAGAGATTTTAGAAAAGAGCATAAGAAAGCTCAAAAATCCCAATAGTCAGAATAAACCTTTTTAATATTCTCAATCAAATCATCAGCCTTAGTTTTAGTGTCTCCAATATCATAATCTGAGCGTTTTTTGTCGAGCAGTTCTTCCAACATTTCTTTTGTAGAAATCCAAAGACCATCCAGATTGTAACCACCTTCGAGAAGAAAGATTATATTCCCGTTACACACTTTATCCGCTTGATCTGTAAGTTGCCTTGTCAGTTTTGCAAAGCCCTCAGGAGAAACTTTCATTCCTCCCAGTGGGTCGTCAAAAAAAATATCAAACCCTGCAGACACTAAAATAAACTCGGGCTTGTATTGTTCAATGACCGGTTTTAATATTTCATCAAAAATCTTTATAAACTCATTGTCCCCCATTCCGGGCTCTAGCGGCACATTAACCGTATATCCCTTGCCCTCGCCAGTGCCCACTTCTTCGGCCGCCCCGGTGCCCGGATAAAATGGAAACTGATGGCTTGAGAAATAGAGAACCTTAGAGGAGTCTTCAAAAATATGCTGAGTGCCGTTTCCATGGTGTACATCCCAATCAATAATCAGCACGCGCTCCAAACCCTTCACCTCTGTTAAATATGCAGCGCCAACTGCGACGTTATTAAATAAGCAAAATCCCATAGGTTTGTCTGCTTCCGCGTGATGCCCGGGAGGACGTACAATAGGAAAAGCCCTGTCTACTTCTCCGCTTAAGACGCTATCTATTGCAGCTATAGTCCCACCGGCAGCTCTTAGTGCAGCGTCAAAAGAAACTGCGCAAGTAGTGGTGTCGGCATCTAAAAATACTCTATGCTTTCCTTTCGTGGCAGCTATTTTGTCATAATGTTCAGGAGTATGAACAAGAGTTATTTCTTCTTTTGTAGCGTCTCTGGGTACGATCCTAACTACTTCATCCATCATCTTTGTGTAATTCAGCATGTCTACTATAGCTAGAATTCTTTCGAAGGTTTCAGGATGCCCCTGACCGTTATCGTGATCAACGTATAATTTATCTAGTACTATTCCGACTTTAGCCATTTGTATTATCTCCTCCGCAATAATATATAACCTATTTGATTTGATGTTAAGGATTTTGTATTAGATTCTTAATTGCGCCCACTAGATATAGTGATCCCGTGATACATGAAGGCCTGTTCAAATTTAGAACTGTCGAATAGGCGGCTTCATAATCCTCTATTATTTCTATGTCATCAATATGTTCCTGAGCGAGTGTCTTAAGTTCTTGAGTATATGCAGTTCGTTCAGAGGGAACTCTAGTTATGATGAGTTTTTCCGTGATCGATGAAATCTCTTTTAGGAAATTGCTATGGCCCTTATCGTCAAGCATGCCGATAAGAAAAGAGAACTTTGTATTAGGGTAGGTGTCCACTAGTGATTCTACGAGTGATTTTGCTGCCCCCGGATTGTGGGCGCTGTCTAAAATGAGCGGAGGGTTATCTCTAAGTACCTCAAATCTGCCTTCCCAGCTTATAGTGGATAACCCGTCTCGAATTGATTGCTCAGAAATCGATATCTGTCGATTTTTCTTAAGGATCTCTATTGCCGCTATTGCAAGTGCTAAATTTTTTGTTTGGTAACTACCCTTTAAATTTGATTTAAGGTTCCTGAAATCTCTTAAAATTCCTTTATAGTGAAAACTATCTGAGCTGTCACTATTAATGAAAAAATCACTACCATAACGAAGAAGAGGGGAGGCGTTTTCGATACTCTGTTGTTCAATAACATTAAATGCCTCACCTTCAACTGCTGTTACTATCGGAATTGACGGTTTTATTATGCAGGCTTTTTCAGCTGAGATTGCAGCGATTGTGTCACCTAAATATTCTGTATGCTCGAGAGTGATATTTGTAATAACAGAGAGTAGGGGGGTGATCACATTGGTTGCGTCCCATCTACCGCCAAGGCCGACTTCTAGTACATTGAAATCTACTTTCTCTCTTGCGAAATATAGAAATGCTGCAGCTGTTATAATTTCAAAATAACTTGGTTCTATCTGTGCTTTTTCTGCAGCTTCTTTTAACTCTACTAGTATTGAATTTAGATCAGACTCTGAAATTTGCACGTCGTTTATTTTGATTCTTTCTGTAATGCTGATTAGGTGAGGAGAGGTATAGAGCCCAACTTTATACCCTTGGGCTGACAAGATTGATGCAATAGCTGCAGCTACTGAGCCTTTACCATTTGTGCCCGCAATAATAATCCCGGGAACTTTGTCTTGAGGGTTGCCCAGCACATTAAGCAAACTCTTTATGCGTTCCAGCCCCGGTTTTACCTTGTGCAGACCTAGTGAATTAAGATATGTAAGCCCATTGTCCATAATTACAATAAATATTAACCGAATTTGTATTATATCAGAATCTTACCTTTTCCCTCTATGTATAAATACTTTTTATCTCTCTGAAATGAAGCTGGAGAATCTTGCCTAGCATTCTGAAACTGAGATTGACAAAGAGGAAGCTTTATATTTATATATATTTATAATGATTAAAGGAGAAAGGAATGGTGGATAGTAATAATGAGTTTATTAGGTGCTGGAGTGAAATATTGGTTCCGAAATGGAACAGGTTTCGTCATATACTGTCTGGAAACGGGGCTGTGCATAGTGAAATGGCTTATGATCACTTCCAGATTCAACCGGGGGACAAAGTTTTAGATATAGGGTGTGGATATGGTGAAACATGCCTTGAGATCGGCAGAATAGTTGGCCCCGAGGGAGAAGTCTTAGGGCTTGATTGCACTGAAGCATTTTTAGATATAGCGAATAAGGAAAGAGATGAAGCCGGTCTTGATAATGTAAAGTTTGTACTAGGCGATGCGCAAACATATGATCTTCCTGAAAATTACTATGACGTCGTTTATTCACGCTTTGGTGTAATGTTCTTTCAAAATATTGTTTACGCACTTAAGAATGCTCATAAAACCCTAAAACCCGGGGGTAAGCTGTGCATGATTGTCTGGCGAACTATTGATGATAATCCTTGCTGGGGAATGGGAAAAGAAATTGCATTGAAACATCTACCAGCTCCGAGTGCGAATGCACAAACCTGTGGTCCGGGCCCGTTTGCTCTAGCCCATGAAGAAACTACGAGAGCAATGATGAATGCGGCGGGATTTGAGAATGTTGAGCTCTTTAAGAGGAATGATGCAGATATACCTATTGGTACCAGTATGGAGGAAGCTATTGATTTTCAATTATTAGTTGGTCCTTCCGGGGAAATAGTGCGGGAAGCTGCAGAGCTTGGACAGGAAAAACTCTCTATAGTTCGTAAGGATATGAAGAGTTCATTTGAAAAGTTTGAAAGATCTGACGGCATATATCTCCCTTCAAGTACGTGGTTGATAATGGCAAGGAAGTGATGAACAAGTTACAGCTTGTCTAAAGACTCTTCTTAATTTTGCTTACTGAATAGAATTATCATATAAAAGGTTGCTATAAATATCTATAACCTTATCTAAACTTATATGGTAATTATTTCCATTTAGTAGTTTTCACCTATTGATATTCTTTCCACTTTAGTTTATTATTGATATTAAATATCAAAATCGTAAAGGGGCTTAACAATGACTCCTGTGGCAAAAAGAAAGATGGAAAGAAGAAAAACATTTAACGATTATATAGCTAAAAAACAGCTTAAATCCACTAAACAAAGAGATACTATCTTCAACGAGTTTTTTAACAACTACATGGGCAAACATGTAACGGTAGAAGAGCTTTACGAAGATATTAAGCAGAATCATCCATCAATCGGCTTTGCCACTGTTTATAGAACCCTAAAGTTGTTCAAAGAGTCAGGTATTGCGTCAGAGAGAAATTTTGGCGATGGAAAGGCTAGATACGAGCCAATCAGGTCTGAAACTGAGCATCACCATCATATGATATGCACAGAGTGCGGACAAATAATGGAGTTTGCTAATATGCAGATTGAATCATGTCTGCTTCAAATTGCCAAACTCAACCAGTTTGATGTTGCAAACCATAAGCTTGAGATATATGGCAAATGCTCTAACTGTATAGAAGGTTAGGGGGCTCTTTTGTTCTTTGCGTTTTAGTTACATAAGATAAGCATTTCACTTACCGCTTCTTCAATTCCTACAATTACTGCTCTTGAAATAATACTATGTCCTATATTTAACTCTTCAATTTCCTCAATCCATACAATTGGCTCAATATTTTGGTAATCAAGTCCATGACCGGCAGCTACTCTGAGTTCTTGGTCAAGCGCAATGCCAACTGACAATTCAATTTTCTTAAGCTCTTTCTCTATCTTCTTCTCATTATCAGCTTCTGCGTAAGACCCTGTGTGAATCTCTACCATATCAGCCCCAATTTCTTTTGACGCTTTTATTTGTTTCTCATCAGGATCGATAAAAAGACTTACAAATAGTCCTTTATCTTTAAGTTTATCGACCGCTTTGGAAACAGACTTTTTGTTGCCGATCACATCCAAACCGCCTTCGGTTGTAAGCTCTTCACGTTTCTCAGGTACTAGTGTGACCATGTCCGGCATGACGTCAGTTGCTATCCGAACCATCTCGCTTGTCGCAGCCATCTCCATATTTAGCTTAGTCTTCACCGTTTCTCTTAGAATATAAAGATCTCTATCTTGAATGTGTCTTCTGTCTTCACGGAGATGAACCACGACTCCGTGCGCTCCGACAAGTTCTGCCAAATAAGCTGCCAATACCGGATCTGGCTCGTTGGTACCCCTTGCTTGCCTCACGGTTGCTACGTGGTCTATGTTTACGTTTAATTTTGGCATTAGTTGTTAACTCCTAATTCTTTTTCTATAGTATGAGCAAGCTCAGAAGCTATCTCGTTTATTAAAGCGTCGTCTTCACCTTCAACCATAACTCTGGAGATCGGCTCAGTGCCGGAGTATCTAATGTTTATACGTCCTTTTCCGTTAAGTCTGCTCTCGTTATTTTTAATCTGTTTTTCTAGCTCTGGCATATCACTAATTTCTTTTCTTTTATTAACTCTAACGTTTAATAAAACTTGAGGGTAAAGATCTATAATAGTAGCAAGTTCTGAAAGGGTTTTTTCTTTTTCTCTCATTATGCCGAGCACCTGAAGTGCGGCAAGTGTTCCGTCACCTGTTGTTGTATGGTCAAGAAAAATTATATGCCCTGACTGCTCTCCGCCAAGATTAGCTTTCCGAGCCCTCATTTCTTCAACTACGTATCTGTCGCCAACTTGAGTCCTGACAAATTCAATACCCTGGTCTTTAACATATCTTTCAAGCGCCATATTGCTCATAAGTGTTGTAATAACTGCGTTACCTTTTAATGTTCCTTTCTCTATCATTTCACGGGCACAGATTGCTATTATTTTATCTCCGTCTACGAGTTCCCCTTTCCCATCACAAAAGATTACTCTGTCTGCATCCCCATCAAGCGCTATACCCAAATCCGCCCCTGTCTCTAAAACCTTTTCTCTAAGAAGGGCAGGGTTCAAAGATCCGCAATCGGTGTTAATGTTTTTCCCATTTGGGTTCACGCCAATAGTTATAACTTCTGCGCCAAGTTCTTGAAAAATAAGTGGAGCAACTTTGTAGGCGGCACCGTTTGCGCAGTCCAGCACAATCTTAATTCCATTTAAAGTTAAATGATTAGGGAATGAGTTTTTCGCAAATACTACATATCTTCCCGGAGCGTCGTCTATTCTGAAGGCTTTCCCAATTTCTTCTGGTATCGAATTCATTAATTTCTCATCACCATTCCAGATTAAGTTTTCAATCTCAATCTCTTTCTCGTCAGGAAGCTTATAGCCGTATCGGTCAAATATTTTAATTCCATTATCTTCATATGGGTTGTGAGAAGCAGAAATCACTATTCCCGCATCAGCTCTCATGCTAACAGTAATAAAGGCAATTGCGGGAGTGGGGAGTGGACCAACTAGAAAGACATCTGCTCCCATTGATGCAATACCTGAAGATAATGCTTGTTCAAATATGTAGCCGGATAGTCTAGTATCCTTGCCTATAACAATTGTTGGTTTCTTGGTAGAATTTTTATCTTGTCTTAAGGTATATGTTAGGGCTTTTCCAAGCTTTAAGCTCATCTCAGGAGTCATAGGGTCGTGGTTTGCTAGACCCCTAATACCGTCTGTTCCAAAGAGACGCCTTCCTTTATTATTCACCAGTATTCTCCAGTTTAATTAAACTTGATTTCAATCGTTTTGGGTGTTTGTTTGGTTAGTTTTAGAATATCTTTATATGGGTAGTTAACCCCAACCTTTAGAGTATGTTTTTTGTTTTCATTAGTTTTGTTTATATCACTTCCGTCAACATATAGCTCTATGTCGTTACTGTTAAGGTTGTTTATAATGCTAAAAGGACCTTCAAAAGCAAGTTCTGTAGCAGTGTTCCCGTTTGTTTCAAAATTGAAATCATCAAAATTGATATAGCTAATATTAAGATCATTAAACTCTTTCTCTAGTGTTTTTTCTTTGATATCTATAGTTACTTTAACTGTATTATCGCCAATGATATTTACAGTAGAGTAGGGCGATCGGAGTGGAACTTCAATTGTAAATTTTGATTTTTCCCCTTTCACTGATACCGGATCAGTTGTAATGCTATTTATTTTAGAAAGCAGGTTTTTAGGTCCTTCAATTCTAGCTGTGGATGGACTTACTTGAGGCGTGCCTATAATTTCATAGCCAACTTCAGCGGGACCGATGCTTGGCTCTACTTCAACTTTCTTCTCCGCCAGTGTGTCAGCTTCAATCTTTATTTCAGCCGGGCTTATTCCTGTAACTTGTACGTCTCTCGGCGGTGTGATCTGATCAGTGCCGATTTCAAATTTGGACATGCCGCCAGCTATATTAGATAGATCAATAGTGAACAACATATTCTTTGCTGTTATAGATGAGAGCTGGCTTCGTGGTCCGCGTACTCTTAAATTTAGCTTCTCAGGTGGATTGTTTACTACCACAAGCCCAGGAGGCAAGTTGGCATAGTTAACATCTATGGCAACATTTTTCTCTATATCATGTTGAAGATTTGCAACCAGCCAAAGAGATATAGCAATGACAATGGCAAGAACCTTCTTCCCGATATTGTTAAGAAGCGGGTTCTTTTTGTTCTCTTGGTTATAATCAGATTGAAATGGATGTTTTAGCCAGTTTACCATGAAAATTCTCTATGTATTAAGTTGTTCCCTCTCATCAGTTTTAACAGTTGAACTTGGCGCTGCTTTTTTTGATTTCTTCATACCTAGTGCATCTAAAAGAGCATTGTTTAGCGAAGTTGCATCTAGACTTCTTGATATCTCACCACCCATGGCCATAGAAATAGTTCCTGTTTCTTCGGATACCATAACCACTACCGCATCACTTTCCGCAGAAAGCCCAATTGCGGCTCTGTGCCTTGTTCCTAAATCTCTTTCTAGATCAGGATCTGTTGCTAAGGGGAAGAAAGACCCCGCAGAGGCAATTCTGTCCCTTACAATAATGATTCCGCCGTCATGTAGTGGGGAGGATGGATTGAAAATACTTATTATCAATTCTCTAGATAATAGAGCATCTATCCTCATCCCAATTTCAATAAAATCTGCAAGGCTGTTGTTTCTCTCTATAGCTATTAGCGCCCCTATCTGCCTATTAGCAAGATAGCTGGATGCCTTAACTATTTCTTCAACATACGATTCTTGTGTTTTTCCAGGTGATATTCTTAAAAGGAAAGGCCGCCTTCCGATTGCCGCAAGTCCTCTTCTAATATCATGTTGAAACAATATTACTACGATTAAAATTATTGATCCCAGGAACTGTCCTAGTATCCAGTTTAGGGTAAATAAGCCGCCTTGAGATAGATAAAAAAGAACAAATAACAATACCAAACCGAACAGCACCTGAAGTGCACGGGTACCTTCAATCATCGTCAGTGCGTAATAGATAATAAAGGCCACAAGCACTATGTCTAAAGTGTCCCATATATATCTAAAATTCAGTATCGTATCAAACATGGTTTCTATTTGAAGTATCCTCTCATAATTTTAGTTAACATTGAGAACTGCATCAACCATTTTACTTACCTGTTTCATATAACTTATATCATGAACTCTTACGATTGAAGCTCCATTTAATATCCCAATTGCAACTGTCGCTGCTGTCCCTTGAGTTCTCTGATCTATTTCTGCATCTAGAGTTTGACCTATAAATGATTTGTTAGAAGTTCCTATTAATATTGGTTTCCCAAGTTCTAGCAATCTACTTAAATTTTTAAGAAGCATGAGATTTTGTTGGGCTGTTTTTCCAAATCCAAAACCAGGATCTATTAAAATGCTTTGGTTATCAATTCCTTTTTTTTCTGCTATTTCTATTGAAGTCTTTAGAGCATCCAATATCTCATCTATTAAGGATCTATAGTCTGTATGGTCTTGCATATCTTCTGGACGAGATGATGTATGGGTAAGTACTAAAGCTGCATCAAACTCCCTGGCAACATCCGCAATCTTATCGTCAAACTTAAGACCACTTATGTCGTTGACGATTGAAGCGCCTTCTTTAAGAGCTTCATAAGCAACCCCGGACTTCGTAGTATCTATAGAGATAATAGTATCAAAGCTCTTATTGATTTCCTTTATTATCGGAATAACCCTTTGGCATTCTTCTTCTAAGCTGATAGCTAATGAGCCAGGTCTTGTAGATTCCCCGCCAACATCAATGATATCAGCACCTTCATCTATCATTTGCTCTACGTGTTTTAGGGCTTTATCTAAAGATGAGTATTTTCCGCCGTCATAAAATGAATCAGGTGTGAGATTAAGAACCCCCATAATATAAGTTCTGGTTCCTATTTCTAGTTCTTTATCTCTGCATTTAAATAGAGTTCTTTCTTGATTTGAGTCTTGTGAGATTATAGTTCTCACCTTATTGGATAGATTGATTTCACTTTCCTGGAATATTTGGCCCTGGATTCTCATTTTCATCTTATTATGGCTAATTCTAAACAAGTGCTCTAAAAACTAAAATAGTATTAGAAACTGCCGAATTTGCGGAATTAATTATAAAAAATGCCTTAATAAGATCACGTGTCTTTTATATTACTTTGTCTAAAGGCCATTGAACCTTCTGGGCTAATCGGGTTCTGCCATGGTGACGGGTGCTGTTCAGGTTTATTGTTTTTAATTAATTCGTCCAATTCCTTGCCGTCTATTACTTCTTGGTCTAAGAGTACTTCTGCAACTTTATGGAGTAGGTCAATGTTATCCTCCAATAAAGTTTTGGCCTTTTCATAGTTTATTGTTACTATCGATTTCTTTTCATTGTCTATGTCAATTGCAGTTTCTTCACTATAATCTTTTTGCTTTGAAATATCTTTTCCTAAAAATACTTGTTCTTCGCCTTTTCCAAATGTGATAGGTCCTACTTTTTCACTCATTCCCCATTCACATACCATTCTACGGGCTATATCGGTAACCCTCTCAAGGTCATTGCCTGCTCCGCTGGTCCTCTCTCCAAACACAAGTTCTTCGGCAGCCCTTCCGCCTAGTAGTACCATTATGGTGGCATTAAGGTTGGTTCTGGATAAAGTGTAGCGATCCTCGACCGGCAATTGTTGTGTAACACCTAGAGCCATTCCTCTTGGAATAATTGTCACTTTGTGTATTGGGTCAGTCCCAGGTGTGAGCCTTGCGACTAAAGCGTGTCCTGCTTCATGATATGCTGTAATTTTTTTCTCTGAGTCGCTAATAATAAGACTTTTCCTTTCAGCTCCCATGATCACTTTGTCTTTTGCATATTCAAAGTCGGCCATAGTAATTTTCATTCTATTGAATCTTGCAGCATGAAGAGCAGATTCATTTACAAGGTTCTCAAGATCTGCCCCTGAAAATCCTGGGGTTGAACGTGCAATTACTTGAAGTAGTACGTCGTCATCTAAAGGAGTGTTTCTCGAATGAACTTTCAGTATTTCTTCTCTACCTCTAACATCCGGTCTTGGGACTACAACTTGCCTGTCGAACCTGCCCGGTCTAAGTAGTGCGGGGTCAAGTACGTCAGGACGGTTGGTAGCAGCCATCAAAATTATTCCCTCATGTGATTCAAAGCCGTCCATTTCTACCAACAGCTGATTTAGGGTTTGTTCTCTCTCATCATGTCCACCGCCGAGTCCAGCTCCGCGATGACGCCCAACGGCATCTAATTCATCTACGAATATAATGCATGGAGAATGGCGTTTGGCCTGTACAAATAGATCCCTTACTCTGGATGCTCCTACGCCTACAAACATTTCTACGAAATCACTTCCGCTAATTATGAAAAAAGGAACCCCAGCTTCCCCAGCAATTGCTTTTGCTAGAAGTGTTTTACCGGTTCCGGGTGAACCAACAAGGAGTATTCCCTTTGGTATTCTCCCACCTAATTTAGTGAATTTCTTAGGACTTCTTAGAAAATCTACTATTTCCTGTACTTCTTCTTTTGCTTCATCAATTCCAGCTACATCTTTAAATGTAGTCTTATTCTGATTTTCACTGAGCATACGAGCTTTGTTCTTTCCAAAAGACATTGCCTTGCTTCCGCCGGCTTGCAGTTGCCTCATGAAGAAGACCATAATTACAACTAGCAACAGAAGCGGCGCCCAATTTAACAGAATGCTGGTGAGTGACCCTTCTTTGTCTGAATCGAACTTAAATGTAACGCCTTTTTCTTCAAGCGTCTTAATTAGCTGGTCATTGGCGGGCCCAATAGTTTTAAAACTCCTTACATCATCCTCTGTAGATCCTATATATTGACCTCTGATCTCTTCGCCTTTAAATTCAAGGTCTTTAATATCACCACTGTCTAGATTAGCTAGGAATTCACTATATGGGATTTCTTCATACCCAGTCCTTGGGGTTTGCACCAGTTGGTAAAGTGCAATAATCGCTACAAATATTACTAACCATAGTACTAAATTTTTAAATAGCTGACTGTTCAATGTTCCCTCTTAATTAATATGAAATTAAAGACTCTTAAACCAAACAAAATGATAGCATAGTTAAAGGGGGTTTTCAACTTAGATTCCTTAATCATAAAGGATAATTAGACTAGGATAATACTGTCGCTTACTTAATCGAAAAGACCCGTGCTTAAGTACCTTTCTCCGGTATCACAAAAAATGGTTACTACATTTTTCCCTTTTCCTAACTTTTTTGCAACTTGGGAAGCTGCAAAACCCGCAGCTCCTGCAGATATACCGACTAGAATTCCTTCTTTGAGGGCGAGTTCTCTGGTAAAAAGTCGGGCTTCTTCTGTAGATACAGCCATGATCTCATCAAATATATTCATGCTAAGTATCTCAGGTATAAAACCCGGGCCAATTCCCTGCATTTCGTGAACATGAGCCTCTCCGCCGGAAAGAACTGCACACTCTTTGGGTTCAACTGCAATTAACTTTATGTTTGGATAGTGTTCCTTTAACGCTTCACCGGCTCCTGTAATTGTGCCTCCGGTTCCAACACCTGCTACAAATGCGTCTATTTCTCCTGGTATTTGCTCTATTATCTCTATGCCTGTTGTGAGTTTATGTGTGGCTGCGTTCACTTTATTGCTAAATTGGTTTAGCATAAACGAATCTGGAGTTGAGTTTGCGATCTCAAGCGCTTTATTGATAGCGCCTTCCATTAGCTCTTCCGCAGGTGTCAAAACTACTTCTGCGCCGTATGCTGCTAGAAGCAATCTCCTCTCCATACTTTTGTCATCTGGCATTGTCAGAATTAATTTGTAGCCCTTTCTTGCACATACGAGCGCAAGCCCAATGCCGGTATTACCACTGGTAGCATCAATTATTACGGTTGATTCCGGGTTAATTGATCCCTCTTTTTCTGCTGCCTCAATCATGCTAAGGCAGATTCTTTCTTTAACACTTCCCGCAGGGTTTAAATTCTCAAGTTTAGCCCATATGGAAGCAGATTCAGGGTGGATAAGATTGTGTAGTTTGATGACAGGAGTATTTCCAATTAGATCTAAAATACTGTCAACTACATTACTTTGGGGGGTCTCTAAGTTCATGTTATTTTTTGTGACCTCTTAATCTATAAAGTCTTCAATCTGATTCCATGCTGTTGCTTGAGTTCAGTTAGGAACGAACTATTCTGATTCCTTAATTAGCAGCGAGAAGATTTCCTTTAATATAATTGGGTCTTTTTCTTCCACAGAAACCAAGATTGTTTTAACTGATTCCCATGTTACATCAGGTTTCCGCATCTCGTTCTTGAGTTTAAGGAGAATACCTTTAATTTCCTGGTTTTCTACCTTACGAATATAGGTGTCTAGGGTTTCTATTTCCAATGTGCTCTCCATGATAATAATGATAGCCGATTTTTTTGTTTATTTAATAGTATTCTCTCAGGTATAGTTATTCTAAAATTATAAGACTTAACCCATACTCTTTTAACGGACAATATTAGATTTAATGGCGAAAAAACCGATCAAAAAACTTAAAACAAAACCCAAGAAAAGCAAATTCCTGCTTTATTTTTTCTTGTTTTGCCTTTTCTTGCTGGGAGCTGGTGTTTTAGCTTTATATGCAGGCTATGAATATTATTCTAAGGACCTGCCCGATTTATCAGTTGTAACCGGATATAAACCAAAACTTGTTACAGAGGTCTACTCTTCTGATGGAACAATGATAGGGGAGTTTGCTTTTGAACGCCGTAAGATAGTTCGTTATGAAAATATTCCGCCTCATATTCGAAACGCATTTATTTCAATTGAAGATAAGCGCTTTTTTGAGCATGAGGGTGTGGATTTAAAAAGCATAATTGGAGCTATGACTGAGAATATTCAAGAGGGCTCATGGGTTAGGGGAGCAAGCACTATAACTCAGCAGGTAATAAAAAATGTAATTCTAACTCCGGAAAGAACCCTCTCTAGAAAAATTAAAGAAGCCATTCTTGCCCATAAAATAGAAAACAATTTATCAAAAGAAGAAATACTATTCCTTTATTTAAACCATATCTATCTTGCAGACGGCACATATGGTGTTGAAATGGCAAGCCAGAATTATTTTGGTAAATCTGCTAAAGATATAAATATTGCAGAGGCAGCTCTATTGGCAGGACTTCCAAAAAAACCCGAATACTTCTCCCCTCGTAAACACATACGCAGAGCATTAGAAAGACAAAAACTTGTACTCAGAAAAATGGTTGAAAGCGGCTACATAACTGAAGACGAGAGAGCAGAGGCTGCAGCCTTTGAAATAGAAATAGTTCCAAGAAAAAGAATTAACTATGAGATTGCTCCCTATTTTGTAGAGCATGTCAGAAAATACCTAGAAAATAAAGTTGGAACCGAAGCATTCTTAAATGGTGGTTATAAGGTCTTCACTACAGTTAATCTTGAACTCAATGATGAAGCCGACTGGGCTGTAAAAAGAGGTGTGCTGGATATTGAGTCCCGGCATGGGCGGAGACTCGTATCAAAAAATCTAACTAGTGAAAATCAGATAAATAAATTCAGAGATAATCAAAAAGTGCAGGATGTGGAGCCAGGAAGTATATATGATGGAGTAATAACCAAAATAGAAGAAGTAAAAAAATTAAATGACAACGACCTGCAAGTTTACATTGCACAAATTGGGGTAGGGGATGTCAGTGGAACTTTGATATATGCTGTCAGTTCCCCATTTGGTAAAGGGATTTATAAGTCAGGTGATGAAAATCTAAAAAATGTAAGTTTATCGCCAAGAAGCTTTCAAGTTGGTGACGTAATAAGTGTCAAAGCTAAAAGCAGCAAAGGTGATAAGAAAGAATTTTCGCTCTATATTAACCCGGTTGCTCAAGCTGCACTCGTTTCAATTGATACCAACGGCCACATACTTGCCATGGCAGGCGGCTATGAATTTGAAAACTCTCAGTTTAATAGAGCTACCCAATCACTAAGGCAGCCAGGCTCAGCTTTTAAGCCGATAGTATATTCCGCAGCTCTAGATAAGGGCTACTCAGAGACTTCTGTCCTCTACGATATGCCTGTTGTGATAAAAGACTGGGCTCCTCAGAACTACGATGGAGATTACAAAGGTGCAATTGTACTAAGGCAGGCCCTTGCAAAATCAAGAAACTTAGCTACCGTGAGAATAATGTTAGATATAGGCCCAGAATATGTTGTGGACTATTCAAAGAATTTTGGATTTACTTCGAACCTAAAGCCATATCCTTCCTTGGCATTAGGCGGCACTGACCTCAAGATGATAGAAATGGTCAAAGCGTATAATGTTTTTGCTTCAGGCGGAAAGCTCGTTGAGCCCCAATTTATTCTTAGAATATATGATAGAAACGGACGACTTATTGAAGATAATACTGGCGGCACATTTGTTTCACAGGAAGAAAATCTTAAAGTTGATAGAGAAAAGAAGAGACTAGATATTATCAAACAGCTTGCTAAAGAACAGGGCAGGGAAACTACTTCTGACCTTGAGTCATTAAAAGAAGATATCTTGATTGATACTAATGATTTCTTTGGAGATAGCGAATATGGATTCTTAACTCCAAATGAATTTTTAGAACTCATTAGAGAGGGTCCGGTTGATTTCAGTTCTTCTGAAATGGCTAAGCAAACTATTAGCCCTGAGACAGCATTTATAATGGCTGATTTGCTCCAGGCTGTAGTAACAGAGGGTACAGGTGCAAGGGCCGCAAAGCTTAACAACTTAGCTCCTATAGGCGGCAAGACAGGGACTACAAATGATTATACCGATGCGTGGTTTGTGGGGTTTAGCCCAAAATTAACAACAGCGGTATGGGTAGGGAGAGATGATCATAAGAGTCTTGGGAAGAAAGAGGCCGGATCAAAAGCAGCGCTCCCAATATGGGTAGACTTTATGGAAGAGGCACTCGCAAGTTATCCGGGAGGATCTTTTAGGAAACCTTCAAGTCTAAGGGTTGTTAGCACACCTTATGGAGATATTCCTTATAGTGTCGATTCTCTTAGAAAAAATGTTCTTGATTCACTCAGGGATAATGTAATGATAGATGGTAGAGAGAGTGAAATGCCTTCAGATTATTACCAAAATGATTACGGACAGAATAGTAACGATTCTGAAACTGAGATAGATTTTATTCTCAACCGCTAATTAAGGTTCCCAAATGTTTTTATAATAGCCAATTTCTTTTTGCCTATACCTTCTATGTTATCTAGCTCGTCAATATTCTGAAATTCTCCAATACTTTTTCTATAGTCAATAATCCGTTTGGCCAATTCCTGGCCTATTCCTTGAATAGCTGTCAAATCTTCAGCGGTGGCTGAATTAATTCCTATAGGAACTCCGAGTGAAATTCTCTTTCGTGCGCTTAATTTGCTTACTCGCACTTCGTTGCCATTAATTGTGATTCTGTCACCAGATATTAAATCTTGTTGTAATCCATATTTTGATTTGAGCTCCAGAAGTTCTTGAGTATTTTCAAAACTCTTTACTGAAGCAATGCCGTCTTTTGATATTTCTATGAAAATTTTGTCGTCTGTCGTGTCTGAGTTTTTTGAGCTAAAAGAAGGTGGCAAATAATTTGAAGTAACGAGAAGATAAAGTAAGCAGAGTAGGGCAAGATAAAGTACCGAGTTACTATTTCTTGAAGCTGAGTTTCTTTCTAAAATCTTCATTGGGTTAGTTAGGTTTAGAGAAGCCCTTTTGTAAGGCCGCCGTCTACCTGAATTGTTGTGCCGGTGATATAACTTGCTCTCTCAGAAGCTAGAAAGACAGCTAAGTCCGCAAGCTCTTCCGGGCGTCCAATTCTTCCCACGGGCACGTCTGATCCCATTGTGTTAATTATTTCATCAAAACTCTTCCCTTCTTTCTCTGCCCTGTCGTTAGCCAGAAAGGTTATACGGTCAGTAAATATCCTTCCAGGGCAAATGTTATTCACAAGAATGTTGTAGGAGCCAAATTCGTTTGATAGAGTCTTTGCAAGGCCGATAATTCCAGCCCTCACAGTGTTTGATAATAGTAGACCTGCGACAGGTTGTTTAACTGCGTACGAAGTGATATTCACAATACGTCCCCACTTGTTTTCTTTCATATGGGGAATTACTTCGTTGCAAAAAGTTATAGTGCTAAATAGGTTGAGTTCGATTGCTCTCTGCCAGTCTTCAAGAGAAAAATCCAAGAAATTTCCCGTAGGTGGGCCACCTGCATTATTAATAAGGATATCAACCGTATCATATTTCTTGATAGTTTCTTTGACTACATTTTTGATCTCATCTGTTTTAGATACATCACATATTATTGGAAGTACGTCTGCAGAAGTTTCGGCAATTATATTATCAGCAGTTTTGAAAAGAGTGTCCCTATCTCTTGCGCATATGGTCAGTTTAACCCCCTCCTTTGCCAGGCCAAGAGCTGTAGCTCTGCCAAGACCTTTGCTTGACGCTGCTACAATTGCTACTCTGTCTTTAAGTCCTAGATCCATTACTTATCTCGCTAAGAAGGGTTGAATAAATATTGAAATATTAAAAGAGTAGGGCGGATGTTTTAAAATCTACTATTTCTTTTTCTCAGACTTAGCTTTCTTGGTCTCTTTCTCTATCGATTTGAATTTATCTGCAGCTGATGATGGGCCGGTTTCGGTAACAGTTGCTGTGCTATCTGATGAACTTGTGGAGTCGCTGGTGCTCTCTTCTGCGGCCGCATCTTGTTGATCTTTTATACGTCCTGGAATTCCAGGTCCATTTGCATAGTCTGTTGCATACCAGCCAGTGCCAGTTAACTGGAAGGATGAAAGTGATATTAGTTTTTCTAGTTTATTCTTTTTGCAACTGGGGCATTTTTTGAGTGGTGGGTCTGAGAAGCTCTGAAGCTCCTCTAAAGTCATTCCACAGTTTTTACATTCATATTCGTATATCGGCATATTTTTCTACCTCAAGTCCTGCAAGTGTTTCTGAAAATTACATTTAATATAATGATTTGCATTAATAATTCAAGGTTTCCGGCGGTAAATATAGATTGATTGCTGATTCTTCCTTGTTAAATGCAACTATATTTTTAGATTCACACTGTATTATTTGTTGTGCTATTATTTTGAATGAGATCTAAAATTAAGTGAGAATCTATCAAAGTAGGTAGGAGAAAATATGACTCTCAAAACCAATGTTGGCCGAGTAGTCTGGCACGATCTTATGACATATGATGTCCCTAAGGCCATGCACTTCTATGCAGAATTGTTTGGATGGACGTATCAGGTAGAGCACTCTTCTGATTTTGTCTGGAAATCAGGGGAGGGGGACTATCCCTTGATATTCGCCAACGGAGAGGCACACGGGGGTTTGGTTGAAATAAAGAAGGACCTCCCGTCTCACTGGGTTGCCTATGTAGAAGTTGAGAATGTAGATGCCGTCACTGCTAATGCAAAGACACTTGGTGCAACGATCAGCCGCAACCCCTTCGATGTCCCGGGAGTTGGCAGAAGCGCAGTTATAAGGGATCCGCAAGGCGCAATCATCTGTCCATTTATGCCTACACACAATTTGCCCCCTCCGAGCGGTACATTTCTCTGGAATGAACTAATCACCGACGACGTAGCCGCTTCAGTAATCTTTTACACTAAACTATTTGGATGGAAGGCAAAAGACGGTAATGTAGAGCAAATGAAGGGCTACACTGTCTTCAAATCAGCTGACGATGTTGATTCGATTGCTGGAGCAATGCATCACTCGTTCGCCATAGGGAGACCTGCTGCCTGGGTTCCATATTTCTCCACTAAGGAAATAGATGAGAGTTTTGCAAAGGCAATAGCTCTAGGTGCGAAGGTGCAAATAGAAGTGACTGACGTACCAAATGAAGGCCGTTTTGCTATACTTAAAGACCCCACCGGTGCAGAATTCGCTTTCTTTGATCCAATTATAGCTGGTGAATGATAATCTCTACTGGTTTCCTATCGATTAGTTAATTTTAAGTGTTTTAGGAGAAAAAATTATATGAATCTACAAGAAAATAAGGTTCTAACAAAACGGGCGTTTGAGGAAGTATGGAATAATGGGAACCTCGATATTGTCGATGAAATATACAACCTGGATTTTGTTGATAAACAGCATCACCATCCGGATGATAATATTCCAATGAAGGGCTCTGAGATTTTTAAGAAATTTGCGCGGGAGCTTCTGGAAGCATTCCCTGATCATCATGCCGTTATTCACGATCAAATTGCTGAAGGAGATAAAGTGGCTTTGCGTTATGAGTCTAGAGCTACGCATAAAGGCAAATTTTGGGGAGTCGAACCTACAAATTATAAGATAACCTGGACGGGAACTGTGATCTATCAAATTACATCCGGCAAGATTTCCAATGTGTGGGTCAATTGGGATATGATGGGAATAATGAACCAGTTAAAATCGTAGGATTTCCCTGAGCAATTCTTTTTGCTCGTTAAATCAGCACTTCGTTGACGAGAAGTCTTGGCAACATCGAGAGGACAGGGGCATATCCAAATCTTACTACTAGATCGGCTCGCTTGTTGCTAATAATTTCAAACTGTTTCCCTTTGCTGATAATCTTTAACTAAACTTCTTCAATGCTGAGAAACCCTGATGGCCAATCGGCTACAGTACGATTTAAAAACCAGCCTGAATGATTTTATGGATGGGTATCAATAGGGTTTACCTAAATACAACTTGCTTTCATAATCGTGGTTATACTATTATTAAGTCTGATCTTGCTTTACTCATGTGGAGGAATAAATAAATGAGAATAATTCTTGCTTTCTTAATATTGTCTGTGCTTTATACAGGCACTGCGTTGGCCCAGGTTTATGTTGCAAACGGTGATGATGATTCCGTCAGTATATTCTTTGATACTACAGATGGTTCTACAATTACTGTGGATGTTGATCTTGTTCCTGATGCTATCGCAGTAAGCCCAGATGGTGATTTTGTATATGTTGTTGGTCCGAGTAAACCTACCGGCAAGGTAGCTGTAATACGAGCCTCGGACAATACAGTGGTTGATACAGTGGATGTTGGCCCTTTCCCTGCAGGTATCGCTGTAGCCCCAGACGGATCTCATATATATGTCTCAAACTCCGGTAATGGCAACGTATCTGTAATACAAGCCTCAGACAATAAGGTGGTTGCTACTGTGGGTGTAGGTAATAGTCCCATAGGTATTGCAGTGAGCACGGATGGTGATTATGTTTTTGTCGCCAACATCGGAAGTGCCAACGTATCTGTAATACAAACCTCGAACAACACGAATATTATGACTGTACCCGTTGGTGAAGCTCCCTCCGGTGTTACGACAAATCCGGCAACAACGAGTTTTATACCTACTGTATTTGTCACAAACTCTGGTTCCAACAACATGAGTGTGATATCAGCCAAGCCCCCCTTTGGCCCGATTTCCTTTAACCCGGATACCGATGTTGCGCCTGTTGGTGAAAGCCCTGGCGGTGTTGCAGGAGCCAATACAGGCAGTGCTTTTGGTCTTGCTGCATTTGTCGCAAATGGGGATTCCAATACAGTATCTATAGTCAACGTATTCCAGTTGAAGACGATTGGAACTACGACTGTTGGTCAGGCTCCTGTCGGTATTGTGGCAACCCCGAAGGGTGCAGAGGTATTTGTTGTCAACAGTGGTTCCAATACAATGTCACAGTTACAGGCGGACATTGGATTTTATAGTGTGACTGAAACTTACGATACTGGTAAATTTCCGGTAGCTCTTGCAATGACTCCAGATACGGATGCGGACGGAGTATCAAATAAATCCGACACCGACTCAGACAATGACGGTATTACTAATAATGATGAAACAACTGGAGATAGCGCAGCAATGACAAGCACTATTGCTCTACGAAATGAAGATCCAAAGGACTCCGATGGGGACGGTATAGCCAACCTACGTGATCTTGATTCCGACGGTGACTGCATACCTGACCATTTTGAGGCAGGCGGCGGAAACGACGCTGACAAAGATGGGCGTTCAGATAATTTCGTAGATGTAGATATGGACGGACTTCACAACGAACACGACCCTGATCAGATCGGAAATATTCTAGCTGTACCGGACACGGATAAAGATGGGATTCCTGATTTCCTAGACCGTGACTCTGATAATGACGGCAGGACTGACGCTGAGGAAGCAGGCGGCCTGGACGAGGACGGAGACGGTATACATGACGAACTTGAGGATTTAAACCGGGATGGATTAGCAGACTCGTGTCATCCTGATACAGGCACACCGCTGCCTATACTGGATCTGAACTCTAACGGAGTGCCTGATCATCTGGAAGACGAATCTAACGGTGGGAGTTCAAGTTGTACGCTCGCGGCACCAGGAACATCTCCATCTTTTCCTCTATATTTGCTAATCCCAGCATTTATTTTAATTAGAAGGGGCTTGAGAAGACGGACTAACTAGGGGTGCATAATACACGAGAATGATTTATACTTTATATAGAGGCGTGAACAGTGGCAGCAAAAAAAGTTTTTCTCGCATACCTAGGCAATAGAAAATGGAGAAGGGTCAGAAGTTCAAAAGCTCCAGCAGGAAAAAACTACCTGAAATATGCCGGGAACAGGAAATGGAAAAAAGTCAACGCTTCTGTTGTCAAAGTTGTTGAGACCTGAGCAATAAAAAAACTCAAACTGCAGTTTCTACTCATACTTAAAATTGAGGCCTGCTAACTTTTTTGTGGGTGATTCATTCCATTCATAAGTCCAACTTCAGAGTGTATTAATAAAAAGGGGATCAGTACACGATATAATTGTTTTCCGTCTAGAAAGGAGTTAACCTGAAAAAATGTCTGAGGCTGAAGGAAAAGATATTCCAAAACGCAGCACTACTCTGTTCTTATACATAGCTGTATCCGTTGCCTCCCTAGGCGGGCTGATTTATGGCTACGACCTAGCCGGCATTGCGGGGGCGATTCTATTTATTAAGAAAGAATTTAGCCTCTCCCCCTTCTCCCAAGAGCTCGTACTGAGCTCTGTTCTCTTTGGCGCAATGATAGGAGCCGCGCTTGGAGGCAAACTCACCGACAGACTCGGGCGTCGTAAGATTCTGATCATATGCGCCGTGATTTCATTCATTGGAGTCCTGGGCACGGTATTGGCTCACAGCATTTTATTGTTGATAATTGCAAGAATAGTGGTCGGCGCCGCTTTCGGTGTGCTTTCTTTCGCAGTACCGCTATATATCTCCGAAATGTCCTCTCCGACAAACCGAGGCAAGCTTGTATCCATTTTTGTCTTTGCCATTTTAAGCGGGGTGCTGATCTCCTATCTCGTGGATTATTACTTCTCGGCTTATAGTCAGTGGCGTCTTATGTTCGCCGTGGGTCTTGTGCCTGCATTGTTATTGTTTGTAGGGATGTTTTTCCTGCCGGAAAGCCCAAGGTGGCTTATCAAGCATGGCTATGATGATAAAGCCAGAAATATCCTTGCGCGTATTAGAGGTACAAATGAGGTCGACAACGAATTGTCCAGCGTTAAGGATACTCTAAAACAGTCTAAGCCCAACTGGCGCGAATTGATCGCTCCTGTGATAAGACCAGCACTGGTGCTCGGTTTGGGGCTCGCTATGATAAGGCAGCTTACAGGCCTTTCCCTAGCTACTTTCTATGCACCTACTATCTTTGAGTTAGCCGGATTTCATTCGGCATCTACTGCCATACTCCAGACCGTTGGAATGGGTGTAGTGTTTGTTGTTATGTCCATTGTTGCTATGAATCTTATGGATAGGCTTGGCAGGAGGCCAACCATGCTTTTCGGATTGGCTGGAATGTTCATTGGACTAATCGTTCTGGGAATAGCCTTTTATTTTCAAAAAAGTGGGGGAGGGCTCTTGGGCTATCTATCTGTGGGGAGTCTTATCTTTTTTGTCGCCGCGTGGACTATCGGACCCGGAACTGTGGTTCAGCTAGTGATCTCCGAGATATTCCCACTTAGCGTAAGGGCAGTTGCTATGAGCGCTGTAACTGCGGTTATCTGGGCTACTTACCTAGTTGTCACATTGACCTTTCTTAGTTTAATTGACTATTTAGGTAGACCGGACACTTTCTGGCTCTATGCGGCAATGTGTATTGTATCTTTCGTCTACGTATATTTCTACATGCCTGAGACAAAGGGCCTCAGCCTGGAGGAAATCGGTGAGCATTGGCACAAAGGCAAAAAAACGGCGGAGCAAAAAAGATAAAAGTGAAATTAGTTTTTCTAATATGAATATAGGTTTAGGATTCAACTAGGACGTCTTCGACCGGACGTCTAAGAGACATTGGAAGGGCAGGGGCATAACCAAATCTAACGACTAGATCTGGTCTTTTGTCTCCGACGCCCAGCCACTTTGCAAAATCCGGGCGTATTTCTGCAACTTCAACTGGCTGATTAATAAATGAGTGACGCATGCCAAGCGCAGTTGCCTGGAGGGCAAACCGTTGATAACTCCTTCCGGCATTTACCCAGTGTTGTTTATCGTTTTTATCAGAGACAAAAACCGCTATACCTGCAGAGGATCTAATTTGTTTGGAATAGCCATCATTGGATGAATCTTTAGTGAAAACAAAACGAAAAATTAAATTCCCAACCCATGTTGGCATAGTTGGGTTTCCGGAGCAGCCACTAAATAAACCGTCTCGCGTCTTGAGTGCTTGAGGCGGATTGAATCTTATCCATTCTTTTAACTCTTCAACGAAAGCGGTGTCATCAATTTGAGCTGAATTGCCCGCAACTACATATTCAAGAACTCTCTCCATAGGTTCTTTTTCGGTAATCAAGATTAAACTGATCCCCTCAACTTGTGCAGCCTTTTCTAAAAGTTTCAGATCAGACACACTCACTTTGCTTCCATTATATTCAGACCGCGTACATTGACGATATGGGATGGCTTTGAAAAGCTCGCTTTCATTGCTATTCCCATTTCCGAGATCAATTAATATCTCTCCATGATCTTGAGAGTTAAATATTATTTCAGCTGGTCTGCCGCGTGCCTCGGCAGTAAATGCGAAGTTCTCACTCGCGCATCCAAGGCTTGCAAAAAGGTGATGATCATCCGGGTCGACTACGGGAGTTTGTCGGCTAAAGTCGGGCAATATTGTTGCGGTTGATTTATTAATGCGAAATTTCCAGGGTTGAGTATTATGTCCGTTTGCCGCGAGTGTTGCGTAGCGGATCATCTCTCTTAAGTCGGCATCTTTTGCCAGCGCTGCTCGTGTTTGCTCCGCAGTTTCATTGTAGACATTCATCTCATTATCTCCCGAGCATCCCGGGAGCGCCATAGCTCCTAAAGCTAAAGTCGAGTTTTTAATAAAACTACGTCTATTAATTCTCCCCATTGTTCTGATCATAAACCACAGGAAGATGAGATACAAATAAACTTTATAGCTTGAATAATTAATAGATTTAAAACTTTCCGTTAGGCATATTTTTTTACAATCTATACCAGTGTTCTAAAGACAAGAAGCTCAGAAATAGCTTATGAATAAATGACTATTTCTTTTAAATAGACTTACTAAATTTCTTCAATGCTAAGTGCCCCAGATGGGCAAGCTGCTACAGCAGCTCTTAAATCAGCTTCTGTTCCGCCCGATTCATCAATCACAAATTGATCGTTTTCAATTTTAAACACCTGTGGGAACCCTTTAACGCAATTACCACTATGTATACATTTTGATTCTGCCCAATTAACCTTCAACATTTGTTGCCTCCTGATGAAAAAATTTGTTATATGGTAAAGCTTCTTATTTAAGCATACACAATAAACATATTTATGCCCGTTCTTTTACACCTGATGTGTAAATTTGAATTAGAGGGAAGGCTGCGAAGATCAATTGACCGGCAAGCCCCAGGGTAACGTTGAGGGAAGAATAAGAATTAAAGTGTTCGTTGATAGAGTTGCCAAAAAGTAATACAGATAAAAACAGTTCTGCAATCATAAGAAGCATAAAAGCTACGACACCCATAGTAAGACGGGATTGCCAAATTGCAGGAACTGAGAATCGGATAACTAACCAGCTGCAGATTATCCATGATGCTGTCAAAATAATTGGTAGCTCTATAAGTCCGCTGGTTAATTCGCCAAACCGTGGAACGAGCACCAAGACTCGAATAGTGCCTAAAACAAAACCCACAGCGAATACAATCCCAAAATAAGTTGATCCAGCTTTAAGTTCTTGTTTCATATTATAAATTTAACATCATACTATTATTTCATTTACAGGGAGAAAAAATGCCATACATCAATTTGCAAATAACCACAGGTGCAACTCGTGAGCAGAAAAAAACTATCGTAGAACAAATAACAACAACACTTGTTGAAGTTCTAGGAAAGAAACCTGAGCACATACACATAGTCATAGAGGAGATCGATGAGGACAACTGGGGTTATAATGGTATGCTGACGTCAGATTACAGAAAAAAGGGGACTTAACCGGCAAGTATGTTATAGATGACATATGAGCCTCTCAAAATCATTATATATATTAGTTGACATAATATACCTTATCGGACATTATGCATATTTTCTTATGAATCAATAATATTAAGGCAAAATCGGAGAAATGAATCCCTGCGGCTTTATGCTTAAGACTGAGCAGTCCACTTTATACAATATAGATTCAGCTGTGTTTCCTATGATAAATCCCGGGAGCCCAGTTCTGCAAACAGTTCCCATTACAATAAGATCGATATTTTCTTTTTTTGCAACTTCGGGAATCAGTACAGCTGGATCTCCTTTGGGCAAGTGAATCTTGTATTTGATTTTATTTAACGGGAATTTCTTCAATAGTTCATCCATCAATTTTCTATGATGATTTTCTTCATCTTTAATCAATTTGTTAATTTCATTTTCTTTTTTCCTAAACCGGCTTCCTCTTAGAGCTTTCTCTCCAAATAGACTCCATACATGGACTATATGAAGTTCACTATTCTCTAATTCCGCAATAGATATGGCAAGTTCCATAATTTTATTATTAAGCTCGTTGCTAACTTCATTACTGGGATCAGGATCCACAGCAGCCATGATACGTGAGAATTTATTAGATTTACTAGGTTTAACCATCCCAACTGCACACGGGCACTTACGCATTAGATTAAGATCAGTACTACCAAACAAGGCTTCTTTTGTTCCTCCTGTTCCTTCTGGAGCTTTCATAACCAAGTCATGCTTATTTCTGAGTACCTCCTTTATTATCTCAATATGAGGTTTTCCTACTAAGGTTTTAACCACAGCTTTAATCCCCGTGCTGGTTTCAATTGATTTAATAAGGGCTTGTATTTCTTCGGTTCTTTCCTCCGAGACTATTTTCTCAAGTTCTTCAGCCGAAACAATGTCAAGATAGTCTTTTATTCTGTCAGGCAGTTCTTCCATTACATCAACTATGGTTAATTTGGCTTTATTGTTTTTGGCCCGTCCAAAAGCCCTTCTGATAGCTTCTTCATTATTCTTGCCATTTAATACTAAAAGTATGTTTTTAAAACGTATCATGAAGTTTCTCTCACACTCCTTATATTATATTTACAGCTTTTTTGGACACGTATAGATTATTGCAAGCAGTATGCCATAGACAATATTCAGTGTTCTTTATGTGTTAGCTCAGTAATATAGTTGATTTAGGTGTGTGGTGTACGAAAATCAGACAGGTGTAAGTTTGATTAATACACTGTATCTGGGTTCAAGCATTTCAAAGAATTCTTCTTATATCATAGATTGAAATAACTAGGCACCTGCTGCATCCAAACCACTCAAATACCTATCAACGCTGTACCGCCCTCTTCTACTACGGATGTAAATAGTTCCACAGAGTTTGCTCCAATTTCCTCAACCGCAAACCGGGTTTGTTTTGCTGATTTATATATATATGTGTAATCTTAGACAAACATTCAGGACCGGGGGATTAGATAAATGACCGATACCACAACAAAAGAAATTACAGATTACAACTACTGCAATTTCAAAGCAGAATACTACAATTTTTCGGAATTTCAGGGACCAAAGCCAGGAGAAAAAGCTCTTGATTTCAATGCATTCGGACTAGACGGAGAGAAAGTAAAACTCTCAGATTATTTTGGCACTTGGTTGGTCCTTGAAACCGGCAGTTTCTCGTGTCCGATGTATGTGGGGAATATCCAAAAGATGAATCAGGTAGCTAAGGAATTTCCAGATGTCCGGTTCCTGGTTCTATATATTAGGGAAGCCCATCCCGGCTCGAGCGTCCCTCCACACAAATCAATTGAGGAAAAATTAGATCACGCGAAAAGATTGCCCGGCGAAGAGAATGAAGAAAGAACAATTATTGTAGATACTCTTGACGGGAATGCGCATAAACTCTACGGCTCTTATCCGGACGCGGTTTATATTATCAACCCTGAAGGAACTGTTGTTTTCAGAAGCGATTGGACTATAGCTTCCAATGTTAAAGAGGTGCTTTTACAAGGCAGAGACGAAATCCACAAGCGGGACCATTTCGAGCCAGGCGCGCCATCTATCCCATTGGCATTCAGGGTCTTAATACGAGCGGGACTCAATTCACTTTGGGATTTTACTTTAGGCCTCCCAAAACTGATGACTATGCACAAGGATGCCAATAAAGCTTATAGCAAGCGTAGCTAATAGGACATAAGGCCGCTTACCCCGCCCTTCTCTATTTATATAATCTGCATAGTTTAGAACTAATGGTTGCGAGCTAAGTTCAAAATAAACTTCTTGAACGCTTCGCCATTATGAGTTTCCTCGCTAACAAATTCAAAACCAATGCGCCTCACATATCCAAAGGATTTACGCGTTTCTGGAAGTAGTACGTATATATGACTTAGTTCGAACTCTTGTACAGCCAACTCCACTAATTTATCAAAAATCGCTTTTCCTAATCCCCAATGCGATGGAGACAGCACTATCAATGCCTCGAACTCTTGATCTTTCCAATGTTTAAACCCAGCCCATCCCACTATGTGCCCTTTTTTCTCAACTCCCCAAGAACCAATTCCATGCTCCTTCCAGTGTTCAAGAGAATCAGAGACGATGGATTCACAGTCTTTAAATGTAATCCCTTTGCTCGCCATATGCTTGACTACTCTGGGATCCTCAAGCGCCTGGAAAAGATAATTTTCATCCTGTCCGACTACGAATTTGCGTAAATTGAAATAAGGTGATACTACAAGATCCATAAAACAAGAATATCAGCTGCTCGATTGTGAGTCCATGAAGAGAATGAATTTTGAGTCAAATCTCCTCAGTCTCGATCTGTGGTTTGTTCGTCTAAGCCGTTCAAATATCTATTAACGCTGTTTGTGGCCATTATAGAAACATGCCGCCTGAAATCTCAATACGCTGACCGGTTATCCACATGCAATCGCCACATAGAATAGTAGCCACTGCACTGCCAATGTCATCTGGCAATCCAGCTCTACCCTTTGCAGTCTGTGAAGCAATGAATTTATTCATATCCTTATTATCTCGTACGGCACCACCACCAAAATCAGTCTCAATTGCCCCGGGAGCAATTATGTTTACTGAAATTCCCCTTGGCCCAAGCTCTTTAGCCATGTAACGAGTAAGCACTTCCATTCCCCCTTTCATGCTCGCGTATGCAGCAAATCCTGGTAAGGAAAAACGCGCCAAGCCGGATGAAACATTCAATATATGCCCGCCGTCTTTTATTAATCTGATAAGTTTTTGGTTAAGGAAAAATGGGCCTTTTAAGTTTATGTTCATTACTTGGTCAAATTGCTCTTCGCTGGTTTCCATGAAACCGGCATGAATACCAATCCCTGCATTGTTAATTAGAAAATCAAAATTTTCTCGCCCCCATTTACTTTTAAGAACATTGCCAATGTCCGTAGTGAAAGTATCAAAGGAACTATGCTGCGAAACATCGAGATGTAGAGCAATAGCTTTTCTGCCAATTCCCTCAATTTCGTTAACAACTTTTTCAGCTTCACCTTGATTGCTATTATAAGTCAAAATTATGTCTGTTTCTTTTTTTGCTAAATTAAGAGCCATGCTCTTACCAAGGCCTCGGCTAGCACCTGTTATTAAGGCTATTTTCATAGTTATTCTCCCCTATTAATGACTTGACTCTAAATTATACAAATACATGTGGTAGAAACAATTGTTTATATATTTACTAGCATGAGATGAAGGTTTTCAATCAACTCTTATTCCATAAGCTGAATGTAAGATTATCCCTCTTCTAAATCGCTCAAATATCTATGAACGCTGTTTATGGCCATCCCGCCCTCTCCTACCGCTGATGTAACTCGTTTCACAGAGTTTGCTCGAACATCTCCAACGGCAAATATGCCAGGGACGCTTGTTTCTAACATCAAGGGGGGTCTGTTTTCTAAAGGCCAGTAATTATTGTTAATAACATCTATACCCGTGCATACAAAACCGTTTTCATCCATATTTACTTCAGTATCTTTGAGCCACCCGGTATTAGGTACAGCGCCTATCATCAGAAACACATAACCTACGTCAATCTCTCTCGTGTCCCCGCTCTTTCTATTTTTCCATACAACTTGCTTTAGGTTTTTCTCACCTCTAAGCTCAATTATCTCAGTGTGAGTATGAAGGGTAATAAAATCAGAAGAATTGATTCTTTCTATTAGATACTCTGACATACTAGCAGCGAGACCCTCGCTTCTTACTAGAATATGCACATGGCTTGCGAATTTAGACAAAAACACAGCTGCTTGACCCGCGGAATTGCCACCACCTACAATAATAATCTCCTCCCTCTCACAAAGGCTTGCTTCCATTGCCGTAGCAGCATAATAAAGCCCTGCATTCTCAAAGTTCTTTTCCTCTTCAAGACCGAGGTTTCTGTAAGTGGCTCCGGATGCAATTACTATTGCTCTGGACTTAATCTTTTCTCCGCTCTCAATGTTTATAGAGAATTGGTTGTTTGTTGATGTTATTTTTTTCACTCTTCTGGGTAATGCAATTTTTGTCCCAAATTTCTGAGCTTGTATTTGAGCCCTGCCTGCAAGGGCCTGTCCTGATATTCCCGTTGGGAAACCCAAATAATTTTCAATTTTTGAGCTTGTCCCGGCTTGTCCGCCCGGTGCTTCAGCTTCAAGCACTATAGTTTTTAATCCCTCAGAAGCAGCATTTAAAGCTGCAGAGAGTCCTCCTGGTCCGCCGCCGACTATGGCAACATCATAGGGATCTTCTTGGTCGATTTCTTCAAATAATCCAAGTTCCTCAGCAACCTCAAATGTTGTAGGGTTTTTCAGTATTATTTCTTCGTTATGTAGTAGTACCGAGGGAAGATCACTTCTTTGCAATTCGTAAGTACTAATAATATTTTTGCATTCTTCGCTTTCAAGGTCACTTAGTAAGATGACCGGATATCCGTTACGTCTTAAAAAACGCTCAATCCTAATAGTCTCTCTCGAATCACGCGATCCGATTAGAGTTACCGATCCTTGCTCGTGTGAAATTAAGCCAACACGGCGTAGAATAAATGCCCGCATAACAATTTCACCAATATCAGGCTCTGCTATTATCATCTTCCGGAAGTTTGCTCGGTTAACACGAAGAACCTCGCCCCCTCCTCCCATCCTGCCGCCAACCAGTATCTTGCGGTCATTAAACAGGTCGACCTCCCCTGTGAACTGCTTCGCTTCATGAACGGTAAAGACTCTTATCCCGTCCCGCTGGTGTTCATAAATCTCGATATTACCACTTAAAACAACGAAAAAATCTACAGTTTTCTCTCCTCTCTCAAATACGACAGTGCCTTGACTTAGTTTTTCAACTACGCCGAATGACTTGATTCGATCTATCTGACCGTCGTTGAAGGTTGGGAAAGTTTGAGGCAACCGCGCGTATGGATCGCTAGGATCTAAATATTTATTATCTATAGGGTTACTGTTAGATATATCGAAACTCCTTATTTAGAGATAATTAAAGTTTAGCATCCTTTTAAAGTTCTCAAAGGGTAATTATTGGTAAGATATATGTCTCATATGTAGTATATATATTTAATTGTAAGGTTCTCAATTCTGTGATCTGTCTGGGGTTGTCTTGTGTCTATATAGTGATTTCGGACTTGGCTTCGTTTTTGTGGCGGCTGAAAATTATACAGCGCGCTCTGAATCTCAAAGAATCAAAGCGCGCTGAGTGTTATTTATTAGTCCCAAAGTCCTTGTATAGCTACTCCATTATGAGCAGTGATTACTTTGCACTTGCCCGACCATTCCACCAATGCGCCAATGTCCGCCCAATCTTGAGGAGCTCTTCTCCAATGATCATCAAGACCAGCCTGAGATACATACATCTCGTCTAATACGAACATGGTGTTTCCAGTTGGAGCTGATGTAGGATCTAGAGGGTTCTCTAGCTCAGGCCCTTTAATGATATGATAGCGAAGCAGTTCTAATTCGCCGGATCTGTGATGAGTTTCTTTCATCCACTTAGCATGGCTTTCAAAAATCCTCTCTCCCTCAGCTACTTGATCTGCGGGACATATAAATGTGATGGTAATCTGCGTGTTACCTATGGTTGACATATTAACTCTCCTTTTGTTTATTAATATATTCTTACTGGATTTTCAGTATTTATTATCCGCTCTAACTGCCATATTGGGTTAACTAGTGCTGAGAATATATCTGTGGACTATTATACAACATCAACATAATTAAATTAAGTCTTATCAATATTTACATGCTCTGGTAAACTTCGTAACCATGATGAAACTCAACGGGAAAATTGCACTTATAACTGGTGGCAGTAAAGGAATTGGAAAAGGAATTGCCGAGGCTTATTTAAAACAAGGCGCTGAAGTTATAATCTGTGGACGAGATGAAACTAATCTTCAAGCTGCCGGTGATGAGCTTAAAGAATTTGGCCAAATTAATTATGTAGTGTGTGATATAATCAAGTTGGCAGACGTAAAAAAGCTCGCCGGACAAATTGATGCTGTAAAGGAAAGACTAGATATTCTGGTCAATAACGCAAGTATTTTAGGAGCCAGATCTCCGATCATGACATATCCCGAAGATATTTGGGAAGAAGTAATTCACGTCAACTTAAACGCTCAGTTCTTTGTTACTAAAGCCCTACTCCCTCTATTGCTCAAGTCTGATAACGCTTCGATAATTAATGTAAGCTCTAGTGTTGGTAGAAAAGGTAAAGGACATTGGGGGGCTTATTCAGCGTCTAAGTTTGGAGTTGAAGCCCTGACTCAGGTGCTAGCAGATGAAATGGAAGAGACAAATGTCAGAGTTAATTCCGTTAACCCCGGTGGTACTAGGACCGATATGAGAGCTGGCGCTTATCCTGATGAAGATCCAAATACTCTCCCTACCCCGCTTGATATTTCACCGGTTTTTGTTTACTTGGCTTCAGACGAATCTTTAGAAATTAACGGCCAGGAATTTACCGCCCGCGACTGGATCGGTAAATGAATTATACTCAAATTTCAATCAAGGAATTACTACAAACAACTCTTTCGGCCCATGGACGCCTAGGGTCAGGTTGAGCTCGATATCAGCTGTGCGACTTGGTCCGGTGACGAAGGTCATACAGGTTGTTATGTCTTCAACGTCTTTAAGCTTACTTTTTAGAATTATGAATAGGTCTTTTATATTTCTAACCAAATTTTCTTTTCTTACAATAGCCAAATGTATAGGTGGTAGAAGTGAAATACTCCGTGGTTGGTTCTTATTGGTCAGCAATACCAGAGTCCCAGTATCAGCAATAGCATAATCAACATCCGTAATTCCAATTTCAGAATTTGCTATTCTATCTTTATTCTTAGCTGTGACTAATTTTAATCCGGCGTTTTTAAGATCTTGTTTAAGATTTATCTCTTTTAAGTATTCTGATTCCCAAATTGAAAAAGATTTTAGTTCTTTTTCTTTAATTAGGTTGAATATCAAATCTTTGATATTTTTGTTGTCATTGGCTTCTAGAATATGGGTGTTTACATTTGTAAGCTCATCTATAAATTTGGCTCTTAAGTTGTCTCGTAATCCTTTTGTTAACTCCTGAATCTCTTCAGCTTCACTTAGAAAGTTTCTCTGTACAGTGGTTTCTTTAGAATTCACTCCCTTTAGACCTTTTCTAATTATATGTAGAATTTCTTCTCTAGAATTACTCATATGCTAATCAATTCAAAAATAGGCCCCCTACCCCATCTCACTTTTAGTTTCTTTCCATCTTTCCCGAAAAGTTTTCTTGGCTACAGATGGGAAATCTCTTTGATCCGTCCATCTTGAAAATGGGAATGGTAGTGAGTCTAATTTTCCATTACTCCGTTTCCAAGGTGTTTGTAAAAAATACGATAGCTTGTTTGTAATTTTATAGATCGATTCATGTTCAACTGTGAATCGCCAAAACCTGATTCCTAGTTTCTCGATGAGATCTTTCCCACTCTTCATTCCAAACTTCTTTGATTCAACAACATTTTTTCTAAGTTCTAGAAGCACTTTTGGGAAATCGATTTTGACAGGACAAACATCGTGGCAAGCTCCACAAAGCGATGAGGCAAATGGCAGCTCTGGAGCTTTGTTGATCCCCAGTAATTGTGGAGTGATTATTGCCCCAATTGGTCCTGAATAGGCCCCTCCATATGAGTGTCCGCCGACATGTCTGTAGACAGGACAAATATTAAGACAAGCTCCGCATCTAATACAATAGAGAGATTCTCTTGTCTCTTCTGATGCTAAAATTCCAGAGCGCCCGTTATCCAAAAGCACAAGATGAAACTCTTCGGGTCCATCTATATCGGCTGCCCTTTTTGGTCCTGTAATGAAAGAGACATAAGTCGAAGATTTTTGCCCTGTGGCACTCCTTGCTAGAATGCTTAAAAAAAGCGAAAGGTTTTCAAATTTAGGAATAAGTTTTTCGATACCAACAAGCGCTACATGTATTTTGGGGACAGTGGTTGTAAGCCTCGCATTTCCTTCGTTTTCAACGATTGCTATTGTCCCGGTTTCTGCAACGGCAAAATTAGCTCCCGAGACACCCATATCAGCATTTAAGAATTCACTCCTTAGCCTCTCCCTTGCCACTTTTGTTAGTTCTTCTGGTTTTTCATAGTATGGGATCCCTAATTTCTCAGAAAATAGTTTAGAGATATCGTCTTTAGTTTTATGAATGGCAGGTGCTATGATATGAGAAGGATGCTCACCAGCTAATTGGATAATATATTCTCCGAGATCAGTCTCAACTACTTTTATTCCGGCATCTTCAAAACTGCTGTTAAGCTCTATCTCCTCAGTAGCCATTGATTTACTTTTGACTACTGATTTCACATTTCTATCCTGTGCAATTTTGACTACTATATGAGATGCCTCATCAGCGTCTTTAGCCCAATGAACTTTCCCTCCTGCTTTAAGTACATTCTCCTCAAGCATGATCAGGTATTTGTCTAAGTTCTCTATCGTTTTCTTTTTGATCTCTCTGGCTTCAGATCTTAATTCTTCCCAATTTGGTAGTTCTGTACTAGCCTTATTTCTAGCGGTGCGGAAACGATCGGTAACATTCACAAGCGCTTTTTGAAGCGGTTTGTTTTGGATAGCTTTTTCTGAATCTTTTTCGAATCTAACTTCTTGGAATCCCATGTTTTATCCTTTGCTAGCCAGCAGCTGAGCTAAATGCATTACCTTAATCGGAATTTTCTTTCTGCTTAATGCTCCTTCTATATTCATCAAACAACCCATATCTGCTGATACAACCGTGTCGGCCCCGCTTTTGACTATGCATTCTATTTTTTCATCCAACATTGAGACTGAAACATTTGGGAATTTGATAGAAAATGTGCCGCCAAACCCGCAGCATGCATCATGCATTTCCATTTCTTTAAATTCCACACCTTTCACTGAGTTTATTAGTTCTCTTGGGCCGTCTTTAACTCTAAGCTCTCTGAGCAAATGACAGGAAGCGTGATATGTGACTTTGCCGTTATATTCTGCCCCAACATCAACCGTATTAAGAACTTTGACCAAAAATTCAGAAAATTCGTAGGTGTTTTCCTTTACATGAGCAACTTTCTTCAATGTTTCAGGTGAGTTTTTGAACAATTCTTCATAAAATACTTTAACCATTGATGTGCATGAACCAGAGGGACATACTATATAAATATCCTTATTAGGATCATTATTAAGTGCTTTTTCAAAAATTGAGAGGAATCTTTCAGCCACAACTCTAGCGTCTTTTTGGTAGCCGCTATTAAACGCAGGCTGACCACAGCATGTCTGCTCCTCAATGAAATCTACTTCTACTCCTAGATCATTAAGGACTTTGACCAAACTCTCCCCTACTTCAGGGAAAAAAGTGTCTACAAGACAGGTTATGAATATATATGCTTTGATTGGACGTTTAGGATTAGTCATCTTGTTTATCTTATTTCTATCCTAGATATTCTAACCATTTGAGTATCACAACTAGTTTCTATAATGTCAATTTCTACATTGCTTGATTGAATTAGTCTTGTTATATTGAATGTCAGTTATCAAATTTGAATGGAGAGTTAGCAATGAGCACTATTTTTAAGAAAATCATAGATAAGGAAATACCTGCGGATATAGTTTATGAAGATGATCTATGTCTTGCCTTTAATGATATTGATCCTAAGGCGCCTGTTCATATACTCATAATTCCTAAGAAAGAAATTCCGTCTATGGCAGAGGTTTCTCAAGATGATCAGGGATTATTAGGCCATCTCTTAGTAATTGCGTCTCAAGTAGCTAAAGAACAGGGTATTTCAGACTCAGGTTATCGGCTTGTTGCTAATACTAATAACGAAGGCGGGCAGGAAGTGCATCACTTACACATACATCTTTTAGGCGGAAGACAGATGACCTGGCCCCCAGGGTAGATCACGACAACTACTTTTCTTTAATCTATTCCTAATGCTTCAGCATCTCGGTCGGAAAGAAATGCTCCATTTGAGCGTTCTTTAACAGTGCCATCTCTTTTCCACGAGCGCTCACATCTCGGCTCTTGTGACAAATCATTTACAGAAATTGCAGAAGTCTCTGATTCGTTCACAGTAAATCTGCTGACGCCACACAAATCGGCTAGTTCAAATTCAAACGGTTTTAAGGCTATAAACGCTTTATGATCAATATTAGCTATTATTCCTGTATCTAAGGGATTACTGATACCGTCAGCGGCTTTAGCATCTTCGAGTACTTTCAGAGCTTTGCCCCTTAATTCCATCACCTTATCCCAATTAGGATCAGCGTACATTTCGATTGTCTCAGGCATTTCCAAAAGATGAACACAGTCAACAGTTTCTTGGTCTTCGTTTGTTAGACTTCTATATGCTTCATCAGATGTGTGCACTAGAATTGGAGATAGAAGTTTTATAAGAGCTTCTACAATGTGATACATGGCAGTCTGAGACCTTCTTCTTTTTCTGCCGTTATCTTTCTCGCAATATAGTCTGTCTTTTATTGCAGCTAGGTATACAGCGCTTAGAGTTTCATAACAGAAGTGGAATATCAGCTCATTTGCTTTTTTATAGTCGAGGTTCTCGTAAGCATTTTTAGTTTCTTTTACAAACTTTGACAGCTCAGACATTGCCCAAGCATCTAGCGAATATCTATCTTCGTCTGTAAACTCAACGGCATCTTTTGCCGGGTCAAAATCGTTTATATTGCCCAGTAAGAACCTGATTGTGTTTCTAACTTTACGATATTCATCTCCAGCTACTTTAAAAAACTCAAGATCAACTTTGATATCATTTGTATACTTAAGAGAGCTAACCCACCAGCGGCATATATCTGCCCCATTAGTTTTTAAAAGCTCCTCAACTTCAAGAGCATTCCCGCCTGACTTGCTCATCTTTTTGCCTTGTGCATCGACCATAAATCCATGTGTTAGAAGCGCTTTAAATGGAGGAATTCCTGTTGCGCCTAAAGCAGGAAGAAGTGAAAGTTGAAACCATCCTCTATGCTGATCTGATCCTTCTAGGTAAAGATCAGCCGGATATCCAATTTCTCGTTGTTCTAATACAGCGTGCCAGGATGATCCTGACTCAAACCAGACGTCAAATATATCCATGCCAAGTTTTAGATTGTCGAGAGCTCCATCTTCTTTTGCCCACTCTGGAGCTTGATCATCATTCTTTGGATCGTAACCCTCGATAATTTCCTCAGGGGTAGATTTAAACCAGGTATTTGCTCCATCTTTTCTGATCTTATCTATTACAATTTTTACAGAATCAGGTGTTAATAGAATTTCATCATTTTCGTTTATAAATGCGGGAATTGGTAACCCCCAGGCACGCTGTCGGCTGATGCACCAATCGGGTCTTGATTCGAGCATTCCTCTAAGACGGTTTCTTCCCCAATCAGGATAGAATGCAATAGTGTTTTCTGTAGCATCAAGACCTAGTTCTCTTAGGCTTTTTCCAAATTCTGGTGTGGTTTTGTCGACCCCTACAAACCACTGTTCCGTTGCTCTAAATATTGTAGGTGTTTTACTTCTCCAGTCATGAGGGTAGCTGTGTAAATACTCCTCATCATGGAACAGGTGGCCAGACTCTCTTAAATGCTCAATAATTATCCCGTTACCTTTCCAGACATTAACACCTGCTATCCATTCGGGTACTGATTCATCAAATATGCCGTTTCCTAAAACTGGGCAATATATGTCTAGTCCTTCTTTAAGACCTGTTTGATAGTCGTCTACGCCATGCCCGGGCGCAGTGTGTACCAAGCCGGTTCCATCTTCAAATGTTACATATTCAGCTGTCACAAGTTTGCTTGTGCGATCTGCAAAAGGATGTTTATATGTAATATCGGCATCAGCTAAATCTTTGCCCTTACATCCACCTAATTTTTCAAAGCTATCAGTGCCTGCCTTGTCATAAACTTTTTCAGCGAGCGCGTCTACTAAAATTGTGTAGTACTCATTTCCATCTTTGGTAACTTTATATAAGCCGTAATCTCCATCAGGGGAAGCTGCTACTGCAAGGTTTGCAGGTAGTGTCCAGGGAGTTGTTGTCCAGATCATGAGAGATGGAGTAATCCCCTCAGGCAAGTTCATTTCTTTTGGAAGTGAGTCCGAATTCTCTATTTCAAATAATACATATATGCTCGTGTCCTTACGGTCGTGATATTCAAGCTCTGCATCAGCTAGAGCAGTTTGATTATCAATAGACCAATGCACGGGTTTAAGGTCTCTGTATATAAGACCTCTTTCTACGAGCTTAGAAAATACTTCGAGAACGCCAGCTTCATAGCCTGGGGTCATTGTTAGATAGGGGTTGTTATAATTACCAATTGTTCCAAGTTTCTGCATTTGTTTAGATTGCAATTTTACGTATTTCTCAGCATCTGCTTGGCATTTATATCTTATTTGCAGCTTGGTTAAATCTTTGGCTTTATCTCCGAGATCTTTTAAGACTTTGTGCTCAATAGGAAGCCCATGACAGTCCCATCCCGGTACAAAATCAACATCATAACCGAGCATGGTTTTTGATCTGACAACTATATCTTTTAGTACTTTGTTAAGTAGATGCCCTAAATGGATTGGACCGTTTGCGTACGGCGGCCCATCGTGAAAAACAAATTTATCTTTCCCCTGAGAGTTTTCTCTTATTCTTTCGTAAAGATTTATTTTATCCCATCTTTTTTGAATCTCTGGTTCTTTCTGATTGAGATTGGCCTTCATCGGAAAACTCGTCTTCGGAAGGTTGAGGGTATCTTTATAATTTATTTTTGTTGACTCTGACATTTAGTTCTAATTAATCTCCTAAATTATTCATAAAAATTATACTATGCAAAACTTTATTCAATTAGATTAATAAGATAGAAAGTGAATATTTGATTCTGAGTTGAGGGAAAATATTAGCTTAGATGGGATGAAATGCAAATTGTTTTAGGTACTAAGTTTCTTCTTGAATCTCTTCTCCTACTACATGCTTTAATTCAATTAAGATTTGTCTGGTGAAAACAACCCATTCTTCCCAGTCTTCCATATAGTCTTTGTTTTGGTCTACAGGCCTTAGCAATTTAAAACCATAGTTTGTGTTTTCTATTTTAAAGCCGTGGTCTTTGGTCAATTTATTCTCTAAAATTTCAACATATCTTTTAAGGAGTTTTAACTTCACCGTATCCCCTTCTCTGAATTCAGCAACAAAGACTTCTTCTGTTCTAGCTGTAGGCATTTGCATGACGGTGCATGACTCAAAGTATATGCCCTTATTCAGGATTTCAGCCTGCATAGAAATTAATAGGTCCATATCCTCTATCCTTTGTGAGTTAAATCTATTTTAAGACTTTTTAGGCTCTTGTGTCAAGATGATATTTCTTATAATCAAAGTATACCAAATATAAGTATAATGATATAAAATACTTTGGATAGGATAAGTGGTAATGATGAATAGTCTAAAAAATAGAATTGCCATTATAACTGGAGGGACAGGTGGATTGGGCAAGGAAGTTGTGTCTGCTTTTTTAAGACAAGGTGCATCGGTATATACAACATATAGCGACAAAAATCACCTTGATAGTATCTCTGATCTTAAAGAAAATTATGATGGGTTGCTTTTACTCGGCAAGGCAGATGTGACAAAAGCAAGAGATATGTCAAAAGTAGTCGAGAGAGTAATCAACAAGTTCGGGCGTGTAGATTGTTTAATTAATATTGTGGGTGGCTTTGGTATGGCGAGTTTGATTGAAACAGATGAAGCCCTTTGGAATAAAATGATGGATATGAATCTCAATTCAGTATTTGTTTCCTCTAAAGCTGTCCTTCCTCAGATGATTAAACAAAAGTACGGACGTATAATCAATATTGGTGCCCGCCCTGCCCTATGTGGTGTCAAGAATATGTCTGCTTACGGAGCTTCAAAAGCAGGTGTAATCAATTTAACCCAATCTTTGTCTGATGAATTATCAGACTACAACATAAACGTAAATGCGATTATTCCCGGAACTATGGATACTCCAAGAAACAGAAAGGATATGCCAAAGGCTGATTTTAAAAAATGGGTCAAGCCAGAAGAAATCGCAGAAGTAATAGCTTTTCTATGTTCTAGGAAAGCTGATAAAATCAGCGGGGCAATTTTGCCGGTTTATGGAAAGGCTTAAAACCTATATGTCTTCATTGGACCAATCTTTAATTATGAAACCCAAAAGTTCCTCTCCAAAGTCTGAAGCGGTTTTGATATCATCTCTTGAGATCTCAACGTTGTTTAGATACTGCAGCCTCAGTACATCTGAGTCTGAGTATTCAGGGATTAGATAACCATAAAAGAACCCAAGCTCTCGTAACTTGGATGCTTTGTATCCAGACCCCGATTGATTTAAGGGCAGGTCAACATATATGCAGTCGGTCCTTTGTAGACATAATTGTTTTAGATGAAAACGTATTTCGTTTAGAGTATTGTTCCCAAACTTTGATACGGTGATTATTCCCTGATTGTGGTCTGATCGTATATTTACTGATACATGACCGGGGTTGGTATGTGGATAAACTGATTCTCGATTTTCTGTTACTAATTCTCTCTCGTACCCCATTCTGTCATAGATAGTTTTTATTATTTCTAGATACTTTTCCGGCACATAAATTTTTGCAGGTTTACTTTTTGTTACCGGTGTGAACATAAGCGCTATAGATTGTCTTCTAGGTTTTTCATCCTCAGATATATTTTGGAACGAGACAGTTCCAGGGCTATAGCCCAGTAAGAAACCGGTTTCTGTTGATCCTAATTCAAGGCTGCCTTTCTGACTATATGGATGAATAGTTACCGCTTCGCCATATACCCCAATTAGTTCCTGTTCGACCGCATGGTTAGTTAAAAAACTTTTCATTTTTGGGAAAATCCCATTACCACGGTATCTCGGATCGACTACCGCTTCACCTGATTCTCCTACTGTTGCATTGGGGTTGCTGAATATAAATGCTAGGTGTCCAACTAACTCGTTGTTTTTATTATAGGCCCCGCAGGATGACATTAATTTTGAGTGCAGCCTAGATTCAATTTGTTCTGGGTAGTACATAAATTCGTTAGCATAAGTATAGCCGTAGCATTTATAAACTAATCTCACCAGCTCGTGAACCTTATCAGGTTGAAAATGATCTATTTTTATTTCTGCTCCAGGCCCCACAGGTTCAATTTCTAAATGCTTACGATGTTCAGAAATATCCATCTCATCTCTGATGTCAGAAGCAGGTAAATTTTTTACGATCTCGGTTTTGTTTCCGAGTGTCCCAAGGCAATAAAAATTGACTTGATCGGCATATCCTCTGGATAGATATGATTTGAACCTTTTGTCTTCACCTAATTCAAGATTTTCATAATCAAACGGTAGCCCTTTATCTTCAAGCGAGATTACAAAAGTATGTAGACGTTTGAATATGGAAATTTCTATAGACTTACTTATGTCTTCCTGAAATCCGTACTTTACAATGTTATTGAAAATTTCAACCAATATTTTATCTAGATGGGTAGTGTCTTTTTTGCTAATGCCATTTGCATTTGCCAGATCACTTACTACATCCACTATTGCGCTCAAATATCTTTCTTCGGGCAGAATTGTAAGGTGCGCTATTTGAACTTCATGTGAGTTGTCTTGAGTCTGAGTAGAGTCGTTGCTCATGTGTGAAATTCTATCTATCTCTTTTAGGTTTGTACATATGGGTGCTGAGTCCGTAGTAAACTTCAGCTGATTCCATGACTGTTTCCGATAAAGTTGGATGTGCGTGAATTGTTAGTTCAAGATCTGATGCCAGGGCTCCCATTTCTATTGCTAGAACCCCTTCTGCTATAAGTTCTCCAGCACCAGGACCTACTATTCCCATCCCAAGTATTCTATCTGTGTCTGGATCGACTATGAGTTTTGTTACACCATCATTCCTATCTAATGTTGTGGCTCTACCTGAAGCGCCCCATGGGAACCTGGCTACTTTTATTTTTATGCCCCTTTCTTTGGCTTCCGTTTCAGTGAGTCCACACCAGGCAATTTCAGGATCAGTAAATACTACTGCAGGAATGGCGCTTGGTTCAAATGCGACATCTCTTCCTGCTATTACCTCAGCCACAATTCGTCCCTCGTGAGTGGCTTTGTGTGCAAGCATTGGCTCTCCGGCAACGTCACCTATGGCAAATATATTTCGATTCGAAGTTCTTCTTTGTGCATCAATCTTAATAAAGCCTTTTTCGTTGATCTGAACATTTGTGTTTTCTAAGCCTAAGTTCTCAGAGTTGGGTGTTCGTCCAACAGATACTAAAACTTTATCAAAGGTTAGCTCTGTTTCTTCCAAATTTTCAGCTTCAAGAGTAACCTTAATTCCTTTAGATGATTCTTTCATTTCAACAACTTTGGTGTTCAGCATGATTGATTCATAAATTGGCTCAGAGCTTTTTTGAAGAACCCTTACCAAGTCTCTATCAGCCCCCTGCATAAGCCCTGATGTCATTTCTACGACGGATACTTTTGTTCCCAAAGCTACATATACTGTTCCGAGTTCAAGCCCAATATATCCCCCTCCAACAACAAGCATAGTTTTTGGGATTTCTGGCAGCTCTAGCGCTGAAGTTGAATTTAGCAGATTTGGAGAATCGTTTGGAAAACTAGGAATCTGAGCAGGCCTTGAGCCTGTAGCTATAACCGCATATTCAAATTCTAACTTTTCTATAGTTTCATTGACCCTTGTTATTTCTAATGTGTTTGAATCTAAAAAGGTCGCCCTACCCTGTATATATGTAATCTTTCGCTGCTTGGATAATTGACCAAGACCACCTACTAGTTTTTCTACAACACTGTTTTTCCAATCTCTTAATTTATCCAGATCTATTTTAGGTTTGTTAAATGTAATACCTAAATTTTTTAAATGTTCTGCTTCTGAAATCACTTTAGCACTGTGGAGTAAGGCCTTTGATGGTATACAGCCTCTATACAGGCAAACGCCGCCGGGATTGTCTTCAGGGTCAATCAATGTGACTTCGAGCCCTAGATCTGCTGCTAGGAATGCTGCAGGGTATCCGCCCGGTCCTGCGCCAATGATTGCAACTTGTGTTTTGTTCTCTTTATTACTCATATTTATCTTTATGTATTAATTTTCTTAACCCTCTAGCGTTATTTTGAACGGTTCTTCTAGAGCTTCTATCACCCAGCGTAAAAATCTTATTGCATCGGCCCCGTCTATTAGCCTATGATCGTATGAAAGAGATAAAGGGAGCATCAGTCTCGGTAGGAAACCCCCGTCTATGTAGACGGGCTCAATTACTGAGCGAGAAATTCCTAGGATAGCAACTTCAGGGGCGTTTAGTACTGGGGAAAAATATGTGCCGCCTATGCCACCCAAATTACTAATCGTAAAGGTGCCGCCTTGGAGCTCATCAACTGAGATTTTCTTAGTCCTGGCTTTTTCTGATAGTTCACTCAGCTCGACGGATAATTTTGTGATGTTCTTTTTGTTTGCATTTTTAATTACAGGAACAAGAAGTCCTCTGTCTGTATCTACAGCAACTCCAACGTTGTAGTAATTCTTGTAGATGATCTCCCCATTTTCCATATCCACGCTAGCATTGAACTGAGGGAAAGCTTTTAGTGCAGACGCAATCACTTTAAGTATGATTGAGGTCATAGTTAATTTGCCGCCTGCTTTCGCAACGCTCTCTCCAAATTCTTTTCTGAGTTTCTCAAGCTCTGTTATGTCGGCTTTGTCATATTGTGTTACATGAGGAGCAGTCCATGCAGCGGTTAAGCGCTCTGCTGTGAGTTTCCTAACTTTGGACATCGGAGTGCGGTCTATGTCACCCCATTTATCAGAGCCAGCTTTGCCTTCTGACTCTTTAACTTTTATTACCGGTGGTTCTGGAGCTTGCGGTTTAGCTTTTGATTTTGGTTTTTCGCCTCTTGCATGATTTTCTAGATCCTCTTCTGATATTCTCCCACCCGGGCCAGTGCCTTCAACAAGGGTTATATCAATTCCCTGTTCCCTAGCCATTCTTCTTATGGTAGGTGAAGCCGGAGCAGTCTTTTTAATTAATGATTCTTGGGTATTTGAGACTTCTGCTTCTTCTGAGTTGTCTTTTGATTCCTGAACGATTTCTGATTCTGATTCAATATCTTTTTTGTCCACCTCTTCAGCTATTTCAGGTTCCGGTTCGGGGTCGGCATTCATTTCTTCTTCAACTTCTTTCTCTGCAATTTCTTCAACAACTTCGTCTTGTGTTTTAGTCTTAATAACTTCTTTTACTTGAGAGTCTTTAGCCTTTCCTTTTCCATCATCTATCGTTACCAGTATTTGGCCAACTTTGATTGTGTCGCCTTCTTTTATATGCACCTCTTTTATAGTTCCTGCAGACGGTGCAGGAATCTCAATTGCAGCTTTATCTGTTTCAATCTCCAGAAGTGCTTGGTCTTCAACTACCGTATCGCCAGCAGATACAAACACACCTATTACATCACCTGTTTCGATGTCTTCTCCAAGATCGGGCAGTTTATATTCAATAGTCATTAGGTCTTACCTCTTGAATTTGTTTCTATCATAATTATAGCTTGTATCTTGATTAACTTAAGTTGAAATAACACTCTGCAACTCATGAAATCAATGGATTTGCTTTGCTAGGGTTTATGCCCATTTCCTTTATAGCTTTTTCTACTATTCCCGGATCAATCTCTTTTTGCCAAGTTAGTGACGCAAGTACAGCGAGTGTTATGTATCTCCAGTCTACTTCGAAAAAGTTTCTAAGATCTTTCCGGCTGGCGCTTCTTCCAAAACCGTCCGTTCCCAATGAAACAAGTGGACGGGGGAGCCATTGAGAAATGGAATCGGGCAGAGCCATTACATAATCCGAGGCTGCAACGAATACTCCCGGAGCATCTTTTACGCACTCTGTTATATAAGGCGTTCTTTTTATTTCAGATGGGTGAAGCATGTTCCACCGTTCTTTATCAAGTCCGTCTCTATATAGTTCTTTATAACTAGTTACACTCCACACATCTGCCGCTATGCCGTATTTCTCACCTAGCACTTCTTGCGCTTTAAGTACTTCGTTTAGTATAGTCCCGCTTCCGAATAATTGGGCGTGGAGTTTAGCATCTTTGTACTCTGAGTCTTTAAATTTGTACATGCCTTTTAAAATGCCTTCTTTGGCCCCTTCAGGCATCGGTGGTTGAAGATAGGTTTCGTTCATTACTGTTATGTAGTAAAAGAGGTCTTCCTGTTCTACATACATACGACGTATACCCTCTTGTAGAATAACAGCTATTTCATATGCGAATGCAGGATCATATGTTTTGAGATTTGGTACCGGGTAAGCGAGCAAATGGCTATGACCGTCCTGATGTTGTAGGCCCTCCCCGGCTAATGTTGTTCTGCCTGCTGTGCCGCCTACCATAAAACCCTTACACCGCATGTCGGCCGCAGCCCAGACGAGATCACCAATTCTCTGAAATCCAAACATGGAATAGTAAATGAAGAACGGTATCGTATTAATACCATGGGTTGCGTAGGCTGTGCCTGCAGCAATAAATGAAGACATAGAGCCAGCTTCAGTGATACCTTCTTCAAGTATTTGTCCATCAACGGCTTCTTTATAATAAAGCAGTGTTTCAGAATCAACTGGGTCGTATAGTTGTCCTACATGTGAATAAATTCCTACTTGTCTGAAGAGAGCTTCCATTCCAAATGTGCGGGCTTCATCAGGCACAATTGGGACGATTAATTTCCCAATATTTTTATCTTTCAGCATCTTTGTTAGCATTCTAACAATTGCCATTGTTGTTGCGACCTCTCTGTCACCTGATCCTTTATAAAACTCTTCAAAAATTTTCTCAGAAGGGGCTTTTATCGGATCGCATATTACTTCACGTTTAGGAACAAAACCGCCTAGCTGTTTTCTTCTTTCTTTTATATATTTAATTTCCGGACTATTCTCAGATGGTCTATAAAAAGGCGCTCTTGATATATCCTCTTCTGAGATTGGTATGTCAAAACGTTTCTTAAAAAGTTTAAGCTCATCTTCGTTTAACTTTTTCTGTTGATGGGTAATATTTCTGCCTTCTCCTGCTTCACCTAGTCCATAACCTTTTATAGTTTTTGCAAGAATCACTGTAGGAGACCCAACGTTATCAATTGCTGATTTATAAGCTGAGAAAATCTTCTCTGGATCATGTCCCCCTCTTCTAAGTTTTTGAAGATCAGTGTCAGAAAGATCCTTCACCATTTCCTTTAGCCGAGGATCGGTTCCAAAAAAGTGCTCTCTAATATATTCACCTGAAGCTACGGAGTATTTCTGATAATCACCATCCAAAGCCTGGGTCATTCTTTTCGCCAATATCCCATCATGGTCTTTTTCAAGTAGCGGGTCCCAATTGCTCCCCCATACAAGTTTAATCACATTCCAGCCGGCACCTCTAAAAATGGCTTCAAGCTCTTGTATTATCTTTCCGTTACCTCTTACCGGACCGTCGAGACGTTGAAGATTGCAATTTACAACGAAGATTAGATTGTCCAGGTGTTCTCTTGACGCTAGTGTTATTGCGCCTAGGGTTTCAGGTTCATCTGTCTCGCCGTCTCCTAAAAAAGCCCATACTCTAGAATCGGAGGGTTTCTTAAGCCCCCTATCCTCTAAATAGCGATTAAATCTTGCTTGGTAGATAGCCATAATTGGGCTAAGGCCCATGGACACAGTTGGGAACTGCCAGAAGTGTGGCATCAGCCATGGGTGCGGGTATGAAGTTAAACCACCCCCTGGTTGTAAGTCCCTTCTAAAGTTTTGCAAGTCTTCGATAGAGATTCTTCCTTCAAGAAAAGCCCTTGCATATATTCCGGGAGCTGCATGGCCCTGGAAATAGACTATATCTCCTTCGTGATGTTCGTTCCTCCCTCGGAAGAAATGATTAAAGGCTACTTCATATAAGGCTGCTGCTGAAGCGTAAGTGGATATATGGCCGCCAATGCCTTCTTCAAGTCTGTTGGCCCGGACAACCATTGCCATTGCATTCCAACGAATTAGGCTTCTAATCTTCCATTCAATCTCGGGATCCCCAGGATAGTTATGCTGCTTTGTAGCCGGAATTGTATTTATGTAGGGAGTATTTGCAGTAAAAGGTAGTTTTATTCCTTTTTTCTGTGCATGTATCTGGAGTTGCTTTATAAGCTTTGCCGCGCGCTCATCTCCACTATGTTCTAATACATAATCGAGCGATTCAATCCATTCTCTTGTTTCTATCTCTTCTTCTTTTACATTTTTAAGATTCTTCTTTGGATCTTTTTTCATAGGGTATTCAAATTTTACAGTATCCTAGGGTATTTGGTCAACTTTCTTAACATATTATACATACTACACTATTTTGATATTACATCAGAGAAATAGATTCTCAATATTTTTCTAAGTTCAAGGATAGAGAATTTTAAAGATGAAAGGATTGACCATAGTAGTATTGAATATATAATATCCTCACTATGGAAAAATTTGACTTAACAGTTATCGGATCGGGGCCCGGGGGTTATGTAGGTGCTATTAGAGCGGCACAGCTTGGAATGAAGGTAGCAGTAATAGAAAGAGACAAAGCAGGAGGTGTATGTTTAAATTGGGGGTGTGTACCTTCAAAGTCAATCTTAAAGTGCGCTGAAGTCTATGAATATTTCAATCATTCAGAGGACTTTGGAATACAACATCAAGGTCTTTCTTATGATTTCTCTAAAGTTATTGATAAGAGCAGAAAAGCCTCTTCAACTCTAAATAAGGGGGTTGAATACTTATTAAAGAAGAATAAGATCACTCTTTTTAATGGGGTCGGAAAATTAATAACAAATAACAAAGTCGGCGTGATCGGAGAAAAAGACCAAATAGAAATAGATACTGATAAGATTATGATTGCAACAGGGTCTGTTCCTGTAACCCTTCCAGGACTTGAAATAGACGGGAAGTTGGTAATGACAAGTGATGAAGCTATTTTTCACAGAGAAGTGCCTGATTCTGTAGTTGTTATTGGAGGAGGATATATTGGGGCTGAATTTGCCTACGTTTATAACTCTTTTGGTAGCAAGGTCACTATTGTAGAGATGATGGACAACATTATCCCTGGTGCAGACAAAGAAGTCGCAGACGAGCTACAAAGGTTATTTAAGAAAAATGGTATGACAATACTTACAGGTACAAAATTTAAAGATATCAATAAGAAAAAGAAGACAGTTGATGTAATACTTGAGAATGTTTCAAACCAGACAGAGACCAAAATAACCGCTTCTATGGTGCTTGTAGCCGTAGGAAGAAGGCCTGTTTCTAACGATGCCCCTACTTCTCTTAGCTTTTATAAAAAAGGAGGAGATATTGGCCTCAGCGATTTAAAAATAGAGATTGATGAAAGAGGTTTTATCAAAACAGATGACAACTATATGACCACCTGCCAGAACGTTTATGCTATTGGAGATATTATAGGGCCGCCACTGTTGGCTCATAAAGCTTCAGAGGAAGGCGTTGCAGCGGTTGAGATTATGTCTGGTTTAAATAGTAAAGTTCACTACAACAATATCCCCGGATGTGTCTATTGTCAGCCGGAGGTTGCTACAATTGGCTTAACAGAAGAACAGATCCAAAATCAGGGATATGATTACAATGTTGGCAAATTTCCATTCCGTGCAGTGGGGAAAGCTGTCGGAACTGGTGAGACTGATGGGTTTGTAAAAATTCTTTCTGATAAAAGCACGGGAGAGATATTGGGGACTCATATTATTGGTCATGGAGCTACAGAGTTAATTGCTGAGATTGGTGTAGCGAGGACATTGGAGTCAACACCACTTGAGATAGCTATGACTTCTCATGCTCATCCAACATTGTCAGAAGCAGTTATGGAAGCTGCTTTGGCTGCAATGGGAAGGGCTAGAAATTCGTAATCACATAATTATTGGGGAAGGTTAAATATCAACACTCTAAACGTATATAAAATTGGCTTAGTTCCTTATAAGACTGCGCTTGATCTTCAGATGAAGCTTCTTGAAAAAAGAAAAAATGGAGAGATTGGTGATACGCTTTTATTGCTAGAACACCCCCCTACTTTTACCATCGGTCGAAAAGGTGATAAGGGGCATTTGCTTATAAATGAGAAATACTTATCTGAGCGAGGAATACATTTTGAGGAAATTAGTAGAGGTGGTGATATAACTTTTCACGGACCGGGACAGTTGGTTGGTTATCCAATTATAGATCTCAACGCTAAGGGCAAAGATGTGCACAAGTACTTAAGGGGCCTTGAAGAATTTATTGTATCAGTTCTTAAGAACTTTGACATTGAAGCTAATAGGATTGAGGGGCTAACTGGCGTGTGGGTAGAGGGACATAAAATTGCTTCTATCGGTGTAGGGGTAAAGAGATGGATTACTTATCATGGATTTGCACTTAACGTGAATACTGATTTATCTTATTTTGATCTTATCGTTCCTTGCGGTATTCCCGATGTTAAAATGACCTCTGTTGCAGGGTGGTTGGGGATGAAGGATGAGGTTCCATTGGAAGATGTTGAAGATGCTGTCATAAAGGAATTCCTTAAAACTTTTGGATTTGATAATGCTAAAGTCTTGGCTAGCTTTGATTTCGTTACTGAGAACTTATTAGAGAATGAGCTACTTGTTAATCCTAAATCAAATCCGGATACTGATAAAGACCTGCTAATATAATTTCATTGACATTATAATAACAATATAAATCCTTGTTTTTTCAAGCTAAACTATTTTTATGATTTCCCACCAATTCTTACAAATCACTTTGTTCATTATAGTTCTTTTAGCTCCTATTGGGGTTTTTGGTTCAGTGGATAAAATCACTGTTCCCAAAGGTTTTCAAATTGAGGAATACGCGTCGGGATTAGGTAGTCCTAGGTTTATGGCGATGAGCCCGGATAATGTCCTTTTTGTCACAATAATAGGGGATGGAACTGTTGTCGCCCTACCCGATCGCAATAAAGATGGTAAATCTGATGAATCCATGACATTTGTAAAGGGGCTTAAGAGGCCTCACGGGATAGCTTTTAACGACGGCTACCTCTATATTGGAGAAACTAATCAGGTTGTTAGGTATAAATATAATGGTTTTGGCAAAGAGCCTGGTGAAAAAGAGATCATTGTGCCAAATCTTCCTACCAAAGGGCACTTTACAAGGACAGTCTCTTTTGGTCCTGATGGGAAGATGTATGTTTCAGTTGGTTCTGAGTGCAATATTTGTATTGAAGAGGATAAACGGCGCGCCACCATCCTGCGGTTTAATCCAGACGGTACTGAAGGAGAGATTTTTGCCACAGGGCTTAGAAACTCTGTTGGGCTTACATGGAATTCAGAGACTAAAGAGCTCTGGGCTACTGATAATGCTAGGGATTGGCTTGGGGATAACCTTCCGCCTGATGAAGTAAACATAATAAAAGAAAATAAGGATTACGGATGGCCCTATTGTTATGGAAATAATATCCCTGACCCTGATTTTAACGATTCTAAAAAATGTAAGGACACTATTATGCCTATTATAGAGCTCCAAGCCCATTCCGCACCTTTAGGATTGACATTCTATGACGGTAAAATGTTTCCTGCAGAATATCGAGGTGATCTGTTCATAGCTTTTCACGGCTCATGGAATCGCTCAATACCAACTGGTTATAAAGTTGTAAGGGTTAAGATCGAAGATGGAAAGCCCGGCAACATAGAAGACTTTGCTTATGGTTGGATGACTGCGACAAATAAGTTTGGAAGACCCGTGGATGTGCTGGTTGGAGATATAGGGGAGTTGTATATTACAGACGATATGGGTGGAATAATATATAAAGTGACTTCAAATCAAGAAAATAGGGTATTTCCTAATTAATAGTGTTGGTTTAAAATAAATTGAGTCCAAGGTGTAATAATACTTAATTCCTAGAGGTATTTATAATTCAATGTTAAAGTTTTTTCTCTCTCTAGTTAAAGTGCTAATATTTAGGCTATTAATCCTCTATTAAGCTAATCATTTTCATAAAAAACCATTAATCTTTGCCCTCTTGTCTATATTGAGTTTTTTAATATATATGTTCTAAGTGGTGTTTTGCTGTCTTTTTGCTTATGAATAACTGTTCGCCAATTTATTTATTCTTATAACCATTATCAACTAACTCAATTACTTGTAATTCACTTTAATTCAATAGGGCAATAACCCATTTTATATAGGGTGATAATGTATAATCATGTTGTTATTTGCAATGATATCAGTTGATTGACTGTAATAATTAAGGTAGATAAGTCTTTAATTACTTTATTTAAACTACTAGAAATTCAAGTTTATGATATGCTAGAATACCTATGTTAGAATGTGTTACTCATTTTTGGATTAAACGGGGTATCCATAATTAAAAAAGTATTAAGCTATGATCAAAATGTATAAAACTTTAAAACCAATGCCAGAAAATAGTGCTTTTTATAAAGAAGTTACAGAAACAGAAGAAAAGTTTTCCAGTCCGGAAAAAGCAAACGCCGATAATAAACCATATAATGAACAAATAAGGTGTAGGGAGATAGAGTTTGGTTTTGATGAAAACAGTCTAATATTATCGGATATACCGAGTTCTCTTTATGAGAATATTCTCTCTTCTAAGTCACAGGAAGAATTCTTTTACAACACGCTAAAGTACTTTGCAAAGAAAAATCGATATGAGAAGATTTTTCGATTTGTTACGGATAGTGTGCATAGGTCTTTAGATCTGGGAGAGGTCATAGAGAATGCAGTAGATTCAATGAGTAAACACATAGAAGCTGCAGAGAATGTATCAATTTTTATGGTTGAGGGTAATGATGCTGTCTTGAAATCTTATAGAGGGTACCCTGACAAATTAATAAGAGGTTTAGCTAAGATTCCTAAGCCTAAAGGTTTTACGTGGCAAACAATTATAAGTTGTAAACCCCTTTATTGTCCTGATGTAGATAGTGATAGGTATATAGGATTAAAGGGAAAAGAACTAGGAACTAAGAGTTATGTTTCAATGCCTATTTGTTATATGGGCAAAGCTATTGGCTGTATAAATATAAATTCAACTATAAAAGATGCTTTTGATAATGAGGAGTTAGAACTTCTACAGATCGTCGCCAATCAGATTGAAACAGCTATCAATAATGCAAAGCAAACTGAGGCGCTCAGGAGTTCAGAAGAAGCTCTTAAACAAGCATACAGCCAACTTGAACAAAGAGTTCAAGAACGGACATCTGAAATAGAATTGTCCAACACACTTCTTATCAAAGAGATATTAGAACGTAGATTTGCAGAGAGTGGTTTAAAGCAATCATTGGCCGAAAAAGATGTCCTTTTAAAGGAAATACACCACAGAATAAAAAACAATCTACAAATTATATCGAGTCTATTAAATTTGCAGTCTAGAAATTTACAAGATAGTAGTGCAAGAAGTTCTTTTAATGAAAGTAACAACAGGATTCGCTCAATAGCTACATTGCATGAACAGCTTTACCGCTCAAAGGATCTCTCTAGAATAAATTTCACTACCTATATTCGTAATATGACAAACAACCTGCTTCATTCTTATTGTGTGCCAAACAATACAATCAAAATCAGTATAAATTCAGAGCAGATATATCTTGATATCAATACAGCTATACCATGTGGGTTAATTGTAAATGAACTAGTCTCAAACGCGATCAAGCATGGTTTCCCTGATCGTCATAGTGGAGAAATAAGCGTAATCTTTAATAAAATGGGTGATAAGTTCGTTTTGGAAGTAAGTAACAACGGGATTAAATTCCCTTCAGAGTTGGATATTGAAAACTCTACTACACTGGGGTTGGAATTAGTATCGTCTCTATCTAAGCAGCTAAAAGGCTCATTATCATTGGAAAGAGAGAATATAACCAAATTTCAACTTGAGTTCAGACCATAAAGCTTAAATAGGACAACTATGAAAAGTATCAACATATTGATTGTAGAAGATGAGCGGATAATAGCTAAAGATATCGAAGCTACTTTGTTGAATCTAGGTTACTTAGTGTCTGGAATTGTCTCTAGTGGGGAAGATGCAGTTAGCCATGTAGAGACCTATAAGCCAGATATTGTGATTATGGATATAATGCTTCAGGGAGAAGTAGATGGTATAGAGGCTGCTGAGAAGATTCATACTCAATTTTCAACTCCTGTAATTTTTCTTACTGCATATTCGAATGAAAAGACTCTAGAGCGTGCTAAGACTGCAAAACCTTATGGATATATATTAAAACCTTTTCAGGAAACGGATCTTTATACTTCTATTGAAATAGCAATTTATAAACATGGGATTGAACGAAGATTAGTTGAAGAAACAGAGAACGCCCTTGCGGCAATAATTGGCAGCACAGAAGTGCTGCTTGAAGACTGTAACCCAGAATATGATGAGAAAATACTTCGCAGAATCGAATCTATAAGAAACGCAGCCCTGGTCATTAAAGAAACAATTGAGAAGCTCTAGGTAATAAATGGAAAATTCAGTCTTTACATGTTTCAATTCACTAAATGAGCATGAGCATATTTGCCACCTTTATTATGATGATTCTGAGTGTTATGAAATTGCGACCAATTTCCTGCTCCATGGTTTAGAATCTAATAACAAATGTGTATATATGTCTGATCGTCCTGCACCTTTAGGTTTGCTCTCCAGGTTAAGCGGACACGGAATTTCAAAGTTTAAAAGTAGTAATAAAAAAGCATTTGAAGAGATATTGATTAATAATCCTATAAAGGAATCAAAAAAAGCTCAATCATTTATAAACAAGGTCCGAAGTAAGATAGAAGTTTTTCTTAATGAAGACCAAGGACCAATTAGAGTCTTAATGGTTCATAGTGATAATTTCTACTATTTTACAAACACTGAGAGACTTTGGATAAGAGCATATTTAGATAAGATATGTCTGGAAAATCCAATAATATTAATGAATCAGTTTAATGTTGATAGGATAAGCTCTAAAGATCTTATCTCAGTATTGAAAACACACCCTACCCTAGTTGAAAAGAACATTGTATATCAGAGTCCGCTATATTTAGATCCCGAAGCAATAATCAAAGATTTAGAAAAAGAAACTGAAACATTTAAAGCATTAAGTGGTAAAGAGAAGAAAGTGTTGGAATTAATTATTAACGGTCTGAGTAACAGTGGTATTGCAAAAGAGCTGACTATTAGCGTAAAGACTGTAGAGACGCATAGGGCAAATATAATGAAAAAACTTGAGATACATAACCTTGTTGATCTTGTGAAATTCTCAATGAGAAATGGGATAGCTTAGAGCTTGGGGGGCCCGTGTTATACCTTTCTAGGCAACTTTAGATTTTGGCCACTTTTCATATAGGAAATACAAGATTAAGATAATCGTTATTCCTATTAAAATGAACTTAATCAAAGCTGCACTTGAAGCTATGAATATTAGCAGTCCGCTTAGACTTTCTGTATTCTGGAGTTGAAATAAGAAAATAGTGTTCTCTATAAAATCTAAGACTCCCGCAATTATAGGAATAGAGAAGAGGTTAAGTGCTTTATCATAATCAATATCCCTAAGTAGAGAACCCAGCAAATTAGCTAGAAATCCTACATATGCAAATATGAAGAGGTAATCAACCCATAACATAATCAAATGTGAGCGTATTCCATCTTCCCCGCATTGGCCAATAATTTGATTCAACCCTGTTTTGCTAAAGATTAATTCAAGGGAGATCAGATCAGGGCAACTTGGAGGTCTTAGCTGTGCATCTAGAATATACATAACTAGAGCTGTGAGCACGAAAAGCATGCCTGTGAATATTAAGTACTGTTTGACAGCAAGTGCTTGGAATAGGAAATCTATGATTTTTTTATACATAATAATTTGTCTGTAGTTTAGTTTGCATATGAGTATGCAGGATAAATGTAAACAATCAATATTTGCGCTTTAAAACCTTGTTGCCGGGTAATCTTATGCTAAAATTTCTATAATTACAGTTCCGAGGGAGATAAATGGAATATGCCTAACGCGAGGATAGCACAATTAAGAGCATTAATAGAGAAAGATCCTAATAATCCTTTGGGACGATATGGTCTTGCAAATGAGTACTTTAAATCTGAGATGTATAAAGATGCCATTGAAGAAATAGAAGAGTATTTACAGCTTAAAGATGACGAAGGAGCAGTTTACCGTATGCTGGCTGAATGTTATATGAGAACGGGGAATATTGAGAATGCAAAAGAATCATATGCAAAGGGCATTGAAGCTGCGAACCGTCATGGACACCCTAGTATGGCTGAGGAGTTTGAGGAATCTATAGAGTTTCTTGATGAATAAATATCACTAAGTGCTTAATTGTTGAAGGAGGATGTACAAAATGGGAGATCTTTTTGAAGCTGCCAAAATTGATGAGCTTGAACCTGGACAAGGAAAAATGGTTGAGATTGAGGGGAAAGAAATAGCCCTCTTTAACTGTGATGGTGAGTATTATGCAATTGATAATGAGTGCACTCATATAGGCGGCCCGCTCTGTGATGGAGAACTAGATGGTGATAAGGTAATATGCCCCTGGCACGGGGGAGAATTTGATCTCAAATCCGGGGAAGCTCTATCTCCACCAGCCGAAGAAGGCGTAAATACATACAAAGTAAATGTTGATGGGGATATAATAAAAATAGAGTTATAAGCCTGCCGTTTATATGCATACCTTGATATATATTAGACTATGAATAAACCCCCTTGGCATTAATTAATAAAGGGTCCATACTTATTCATAGGGTTTCCCAAATTAATAATTTTATTTCATGCCAGCTGTCAAAAGACAGCACAAATAACTTCTTATTATGGATAATAATTTGAATAGAAAGCTGGACTGGCTTTTTTTGGATATGAACTCATACTTTGCGTCTGTAGAGCAGGAGCTAAGGCCTGAATTAAGGGGCAAGCCCACTGTTGTCGTGCCTGTAATGGCTGACAGTACATGCTGCATAGCCGCAAGTTATGAGGCTAAGAAATACGGCATAAAAACGGGTACCAAGGTTGGGATGGCAAAGAGGCTTTGTGGTACTTTAAATATTGTTGAATCAAGACCCACTCTATATATCAAATATCATAAGCAGATTGTCTCTGCCGTAGGCAGTGTGTTGCCGATAGATAAAGTTCATTCGATTGATGAGATGTCGTGTCAGTTAATGGGAAGACACAGGGATTATGATAATGCCGTCACTTTGGCTCATCAGGTTAAGAGAGCGATTAAAGAGTGCGTCGGGGAGTATCTGCGCTGCTCTGTCGGTCTTGCGCCCAACCGCTTTATTGCAAAAGTGGCAAGCGGCATGAAAAAGCCCGATGGGTTTACTCTAATAACCAAGGACGATTTACCTCAAATTCTCTATCCCCTCCCACTTAGAAATATTCCCGGTATAGGTCGCAGTATGAGTGCCCGTCTTAAAAAGCATAATGTTCATAATGTAGAGGATCTTTATTCTTTATCTGGAGATAGGTTTTTAGATATCTGGCAAAATATAGGAGGTAAGCGCCTTAGTTACCTATTAAATGGCGAGGAGGTAGCTGAGCAGGAAACCAAAAGGAGAACGGTGAGTCATTCACATGTGATGGCTCCTGAAATGAGGACTCCAGAGCGCTCGCGTGCTGTGCTTATAAGGCTAATACACAAAGCTGCTTTTAGGCTTAGAAGGTTAAAATATATGGCAGGCAATATGAGTATTAAGGTTAGATATTTTAATAACAAAAGTAGCTGGAAAAGAACGCTTAAAATTGGGAAGCGTCATGACACACAGAGTCTAATTAGGGCTTTTTCTGATATCTGGCAGGAGAGACCACGCGGGCTTACACCTCTTAGTGTGGCTGTGGTTTTGTCCGAGCTATCACCGATTAATGAGACAAGTTACTCTCTTTTTTCAAATGAATTTAAGCAGGATAAGCTAGAGAGTGTTCTTGATAAGATCAATGAGCGGTACGGGATGAACAGTATCTATTTTGGATCGATGCACGACGCTTCAGAATCGGCCCCACTTCGCATTGCCTTTACTTCTATTCCCGATGTAGTTGCTGAAGGTACAAAGTCAGAACGCATTCATTTCTCAGGGCAGAAATAGAAAATTCAGTATAGAATGTTTAAGCTTAAATTTTATTAGTGAATTTAGTCTTTTGAGAAAGAGAAAAGATACTGGTTTGTATCTTTGGATATCTCAAAAGTCTTTGAAGAGATTTTGTTAATAAACTTAATTGATTTGCCGTCTGTGATAAGATTCCAGTTCTGAGGCGTCTCTAAGACATCAGGCATTTTCTCTTTTATGAACTGAATTATGTCCCGAAACCGGTTTACATGTATTCCGTTTTTTTGAAGAGAGACGAGCCATCTGATGATAATAAAATCTTTTGTAGAGTAAAGTTTGGGGACCCCCCTTCCCTGTGATTTCTTCAAACTCGGTACTACCAGATCGGTGTGCTCATAATAATAGAGATGATCAAAATCTAGTTTTATTCCCTCAAGAGCTTCTATGAGATGAATGATATCAATACTCTTAAGCCCACTCTCCACTTTCTTTATAGTTATACCTTTGGGTTTATGCTGTTCTTCTTTTTCCGGTTCACTGGTGTTTCCTGAGATATAGCCTGATTCCATAGTCTCAAAGCTATCATAAACAATCTGCCAGTTCAATCATTCTTGACAGAGCACGGCTCACTATCTATTTTTCTAGTTACTGAATGGAGGAGAAATAGTAATGACTAATGGTCAGAAATTAAGAAAAATTTTATCAGATCCAGGGATTTTAGTTTTGCCGGGCGTGCATGATTGCGTAAGCGCTAAGTTATCCCAAAAGGCAGGCTTTGAAGTGGCATTTACGAGTGGATTTGGCATATCGGCAACAATGCTGGGCCGCCCGGATTTTGGTTTCCTAACAGCGACAGAGATGCTTTGGAGTGTAAGCAGAATTATTAATTCAGTCGACATCCCTGTTGTGGTAGATATTGATACTGGATATGGGAACCCTCTAAATGTTATACAAACAGTGGAGGAAGTTGTAAGGATTGGGGGGGCGGGAATTATTCTTGAAGACCAGCAGTGGCCTAAAAAGTGCGGACACTTTGATGGGAAGCAGGTGATTACAATGAGGGAGCATGTTGAGAAGATACATGCTGCCGTAGAAGCACGTGGGGACAGTGAGCTTGTAATAATCGGGCGCACTGACTCAAGGGCTTCAAATGGTATTGATGAGGCTATCAATAGAGGAAAGGCCTACTATGAAGCAGGAGCCGATATAGTTTTTATTGAGGCTCCACAAAGTGTAGAAGAGCTTAAAGAAATTGCAGGAGCGTTCACCAAAAACATTCCACTATTTGCCAATATGGTTGAGGGAGGTAAAACCCCATTTTTAAGCGCCAAGGAATTAGAGAGCTTAGGTTATAAAATAGTTGTTTATCCTCTAGCGGGTTTATTCTCGGCAACTAAAGCTATTGAATCTTGTTTCGCACATTTGAAGCAATATGGGACAAGTGATGGATATGAAGACATGCTCAAGTTTAAGGATTTTGAAGAGGTCATTCATACTGAAAAGTACAGAGAGTTAGAATCTAAGTTTAAAGTTGACTAATCAATAAGTTTATAATCCCAAAAGTGATCCCAGGTCTAAAGGTTGACCATTTAAAGTTACCCGTCCTACACCATAATTAGCTTCTATTTGATATTTCCCTTTATTAATTACTAAGATGTTTTGATCCATCATGTTTTTAATCTCTGACTGTGCTCTAGCAGCGCCTAGCTTTTGAAGCTCTTCTTCAGAGGGGAGCTGTTCACCCTTGCTTGTTATTTCATCAGTAATTTCTTCTATCTTATAGTCTTTTAATAAATTGTTCATAAGTTTTTGTGAAATTGATAGCTTCATTTCTGCTCTTACTGAGGTTAATAAAAAGATGGGATTTGTTGCCATTTCCGGATTATCTAAGTTGGTTCCATCTACAGAGATGATAGCGTGTCCTAAAATCTCGCCTTGACCGGTTTTGATGGAAAGTTCTGTAAGCTCAATCTCAGGGGAGTCTTTAAATAGGCTTGGCAAAGCTTTCATCAATTCAGAAGTCAGTAAATCTTTTGCGGTTGATCCTTCTAAGTTTTGATTTTGCTCAAGAGATTTTTGAATTTCCTCGAATGTCTTTTTGTCGATATTTCTTATTTGTAGCTCATATATGCCAGGTCCATATTTATTGCCGCCTACCATGAGAGTTTCAAACCCTAGGCTCTGAGTATGATTTAGGAGATTTCCCTTTTGGTTTGTAGAACCGTCAAATTCAATGTTCGTTAGTTTTACTTTATTAAGTTCATCCCCGTCTTTACCTTCGGAGCTAAATTCATCAATTTGAAGGTATAAATCTCCTAAGGGGTTATTATAATTTGAAGCAGGGTAGTCCAGATTGGATTCTATATTAATCCCTTTTAATTTAACTTGGAAAGTTTCATCTTCTATTTCCAATTCTCCTGAATTTATCACTGAGTAAACTGTATAAAGTTCAGGGGTGAAATTTACAAACCCATCTAATCCTGACCATTTCAGGTTTTTGCCATCCTTCAATTTGTGTTCTACACTTGGTATAGATAATTCTGAGGTGCCATATCCGTCTAGCGATAATGTGGTATCGATATTTATAGGAGTTAATGTATTGATTAGCGCAGAATACTCTTCTTCCACCTCAGTATTAATATCTACCTTAGTTTCAATGATTGCCATCACAGGTTTAAACATAAACTTTCCTTTAGATAATAACCCAACTGGTATCGGGCCATGATAAATAGTGTCTTTTCCTATAATTTGTAGAGATTCTAGATCTTCATTCTTTAGGGAATAAGTAGTTTCTGATAATGATGATAACCATCCCCTTTTATAGCTTTTGCTAACAATCTCCAAATTTTCAAACTTAGATACTGTTTCTATCAACTCGTTGTATTCGTCTTCAGCTTTCATTCCAAACCAATACGGTGGAACTAATATAGCTATCAGTAGAATAAAAATAATTATTAATATTACTCTCATATGGCTTCTCTCTTTAGATGAAACTAATAACTTGTATTAGTTAGTTGTTCGAAGACTGGTTATTTGACGATTGCTGAGCTTTTTTTAAATGATAGCTTAAGTCGCTAAGGAATTCACCTAAAATATCTTCAAGCGCAATATTCCAACCATTCATCAAGTTTTGAGGTGATGCTTGACCTATTGGCTGCTCAGAAGTGTAAGTTTTGCTAAGTAAGATCGTCGGATCACTGCCGTCCTCTGATATTTGAAGCAGGAATAGTTGGATACTCATAACGGCATTAGCCGAGGTCAGGTTTCTATAGTCTCCATACAATTCTACAATGTTTCCTTCAATTGTATAATTAGCTACTGCTTGGCTAGCTGGGTTTAATACATCTTCAAAGAGTCCAGACTGGTTTAGCCACTGCCTGACCGTTTCAGTCATGATTGTAGTAGGAGGTCTAAAGAACTGGTTATAAAAATCTGTTTTATATTCTAAGTCTGTTGTTCTGTAAATAAATTCCCTACCTTCACTCCTCGGAGAAATGCTGAACCGGTTAACATCTAGCATTGTGCCCGGCATATTTGTTAGAGTCTGAGAAGGACTAGGAACCTCAAATAGGAAGTATGTTCTTTCTGGATAAGGTTTGTTAACGCTTGGGCATCCTACAAAAAATACAGCCAATATTAAAAACAAACAGAAAGATAGTTTATGTGCGTTTCTCATTCTTTCTTATCCTCCTCTTTATTCTCATGTCCAAAATGAGGCGGCGGTTCTCCAAAAAGAACCCAGGATGGATATCTCCTCACTGTTATCATAAATTCGCCTAAGTCTTGTGAGACTCGTTCAACATTCTGAAGTATTGCTTCTATGTTGTGTTCTCTATTTTGTATAAGCCGATCGGTCCTTTTTAAAGTTCTTTTAAGTTCCTGTGTTGTTTCAGCTATGTTGGCTAGTGTTTCTTTTGTGTCATTACTATTAATTAGTTTGTCTGTATTCGTAACTGTTTTGTCAAGGCTAACCAGTAGACTTTGAAGGTCTTTGCTTACCTGAGGTATGTCAGCTAGTTGTACAGCCGTGTTTAGAGTAACTACGAGTTGTTCTACGTCATCTGAGATTTCTTTAAAATCTATGCTCTGTATAGTTTCTGTAAGCTTTTCAATTGTTTGAGTTATTTGTTGAATGGTCCCCGGAGCTGATGGTATATAAGGATACTCAGGTTTCCAATCTATATTTAAAGCCGGGTAGGTCCCCGGTTCTAAATATACAGCATTTAGAACAGCTAACCCTGTGACTCCCTGCGAAGCCAATTGTAATCTAAGCCCTTTTTCTATCATTTTTTGAAGGCCACGTTCTCTGTCGTTATCGTCTATGAAGAGTTTCGGCTTATCTTTATTGCTACCTTTATTGGGATATATCTGAGCCCTAACTAATACATACTGTAAATCCGTATCATATTCTTGAAAGACGAATCCTATTTCACTTATATTCCCAACTTGCACTCCCTGAAATGTAAGTGCGGCACCTACACTGAGTCCTTGAACGGATTGGTCGAAATAGGTTTCAACTACATATTTTTTTTCAAAAAACTTACCAGCGCCAAAGAATATTATAGCTCCTGCAAGGATCACTGTACCGAGTATGACGAAAAGGCCGATTTTAAAGAAGTTAGGTTGATTATTCATAGTCTTATCTGTTTTTACTATATCTTAACTGTCGAGTTGTTCATCTGTCTGTCTCTTAAAAAACTTCTGTACTATTGGGATATCCGAATTGTCTCTAAGATATTTAGGATCTCCGCTCGCTATGATTCCTTTCGTATCCTTATCTAGCATAATAACTCTATCAGCGATATTGTAAATACTATTTAGCTCATGTGTAACAATTACAAAAGTTACTCCCAGGCTCTTGGCAAGCTGGTTTATAAGCTGATCTAGTTCTGCAGAAGTAATCGGGTCAAGACCTGCAGAGGGCTCATCAAGGAATAAAATGTCAGGGTCAAGTGCCATAGCTCTTGCAAGGGCCGCACGTTTAATCATGCCTCCACTAAGTTCTGAGGGGCTTTTGTCCTCAGACCCTGTGAGACCAACTATGCTAAGCTTCATTCGAGCAATCAGATCTATCGCTTCTTTATTGAGGTCCGTGTATTGCTCTAGAGGAAGCATAACGTTTTCTAATACAGTCATTGATCCAAACAATGCCCCAAGTTGATATGCTACACCTATATTTTTTAATATTTCGATTCTATCCTGACCCTCGGCTTTTGCAATATCATCGCCCTCAATTAAGATGCTTCCATGTGCCGGGCGATAAAGCCCTATCATGTGTTTTAATAATGTGGATTTTCCACAACCCGAACCGCCGAGTATGACAAATTTTTCCCCTTTAATTACATCAAAAGAAATGTTGTCGATGATTACATTATCGCCGTATGCTGCAGTGAAATCTTTAACGTTTATTATCGTATCTGCCATATTAAATTCCCAAAATGTAGTATATCACTCCGAATATGCCGTCCACTAGTATCATCAGAATTATTCCCACAACCACAGCCTTTGTTGCCGCATCTCCCACAGCTGATGGTCCTTTCGCTGCTCTCATGCCTGCCAAACAACCAACACCAGCGATGATAACAGCAAAAAATAACGTTTTAAATAAACCTGACAAAAGCATTCCATAAGTGGCTGCAATAGTAAGCTGGTTGAGATATGTTTCTAGTGTAAAACCAAGCGAGAACATAACAACTAATCCACCCAGTAGTCCAAATAAATTGCCGAATACGGTTAACAACGGCAGCATTAATAATGAAGCTATCACTTTTGGAACTACCAGAAAAGGTACTGGATCAAGACCCATAGTATCTAGCGCATCAAGTTCTTCGTTTACCTTCATTGTACCTAACTCTGCTGCGAATGCAGAGCCGCTTCTGCCGTTCACCACAAATGCAGTCATCAATGGTCCTAGCTCTTTGAAGTACGCAATTACAAGCAAATCAGCTACGAATATCTGAGCCCCATACTGTTGCATTGGTACTGCGGATTGAAATGCAATTACTAGTCCAACGAGGAAATTAACCAGCGCAATAATAAATAGAGCATTGGCTCCAAATTTTTCACAAGTTATTAATACGTCGCGCCATCTGATTTTATCGGGACGAAGCATGGCTTTAATCAGAGCTACCGTAACACGCCCAGTAAAGATGATGTTTACCTGGAATTCTTCCCAAGCCTGATACCCCCACCTTCCGGCGGTTTCAATCTTGTTCTCAGAATGAGTTGATAATGGGACCTCTGGTTCTTTTAATTGCTCAGCGTCAAAGAGTTTATATAATTTATTTATTTCATCAGATAACCCTTCAACTTTTAAGCTGCCGCCCGATTGTTCTTGGCGTATCTGGAGATTAGTAAACAGGGCAATTCCAGCGGTGTCACAGTAATCAATACTGCTTCCGTCAAGAATTAATTCCTTAGCTTTAGAAGTTTTTAGTGCGAGAAGAGAATCCTTCCAAACTTTAGATGTTGTATAAGCGTTCAGAGAACCTGTAATCTTTAGCTTGAGTGTATTATTATTCTCAATGACAGTTTCTAGAGAAGGCGGTGAAGTGGTTGAGTGAGGTTTTGTCATTATGTATGTGCTAAGTTACTTATTCTCTTAGAAATGTTTGTCCTCTTTGTGGATTTAGATGTGAGGTTAACATAGAATATTAAACAGAGTCAATTATGAAAAGAAATACACCAATTGTCAGAAACTTAGATGCACTTTTTCATCTAGAAGTATTTATAGTCTGTGCTGTTGCATCAGTGCTTATAATAAGACTCTTCCTTCATTTGACGGGTTATCCGCAAATTGGAAACAGCACCCTTCATATAGCCCACATGTTATGGGGCGGTCTGCTTATGTTGATTTCAATAATAATGCTCTTTTCATTTATTGGAAAGCGCATTGAACTTTGGGCAGCAATTCTAGGAGGCATAGGATTTGGAACTTTCATTGATGAGGTGGGGAAGTTTGTAACGAGTGATAATGATTACTTCTTCGAGCCTTCTATTTCAATTATGTATATCATCTTTATTCTGATAATACTTTCAATCCATATGATAAGAACTGGATGGACATATACTAAAAAAGAATACTTGGTAAATGCTTTGAGGGGCCTTGAAGAGTTAGCTCTTCAGGATCTTGATCAGGATGAAAAAGCCAGGGTTTTGCAATATTTGGATAAGAGTGATCCTGGGAATCCACTTGCTAAATCAGTCAGGGATTTAGTGAGTAGTTCAAAGTTGGTGGCTACAACGGAGCCAGGTTGGTATTCAAAAGCCAAAATTAGTTTTAGAAATATTTATGCAAAAATTGTAAGTTATAAATATTTTCGGTCCGCGATTGTGATCTTTTTTGTAGGACAATTGCTCTTCACATTAGCTTATATTACGGTATATACATTTTTTGTTGGGCTTGGCTGGGACAGTATTTTAGATTTTAAAATATTGGATAGAATAGCTGAAAAAACTGTGAATTTGAGTTTTATAGATAGAGCTCAAATCTTCTCTTCGCTGCTTTCGGGGGTTTTTGTTTTCCTAGGAGTTTATTATCTTAGGAAGTCGAGGCTTGTTTCATATCAGATGTTTGAGCGTTCTGTTCTGGTTTCAATACTTCTTACTTATGTCTTTATCTTCTACAAAGAACAGTTTGCAGCCTTAGCGGGGCTTAGCGTTAATATCTTGATTTTGATAGCGCTCAGGTTGATGATACAGGGTGAGTTAGGTAAAGCTGATTCCGCTTAAATTGCGCCGCGAAGGCTGTAGTAAACTATAATGAAATAATAAGAGACTGGGAATACGAAAATTAGACTATCAAACCTGTCTAACACTCCGCCATGCCCCGGCACAATATCACCAGAATCCTTAATCCCCGCCCCTCTTTTTATAGAGGATTCAACTAAGTCGCCTAAGATGGCTGCTATAGCAACTAACAGAGCAAAAGCTATAGTCCAGTCTGAGCTAAGCGGATCTCCAAAGAGAAAATTAACTATGAGCCCTGCTATTATGCAAACTACGATCCCTCCAATGGTGCCCTCTATTGTTTTCCCTGGGCTGATTTTCGGGGCAAGTTTGTGTCTTCCGATCAATGTTCCGGTGTAATATGCACCGGTGTCGTTTAGAAATGTGCAAGCAACTGCAAATACTACAAGGAAAAACCCCAAATCTGATATGCCTTGGTTGTTTTCAGCATATATCCGTATGTTCTCATATTGATCAATATTTCTTAGGAGAATTGCATGACCAAGAAGCCAACCCAGATATATAACCCCAAAAAGAGTTGCGCCAATATTTGTGACAGTTTGGCTGAAGTCGCCCTTTCTCAGGTCTAATATTAGAATTACTAACACGACGGCAGTGAAACAGAAAGTGAAATAAAAATAGCCAAGGTAAGCAGATAGTCCCATTAAAAGTGACGATATTATGCCGAGTATTTTTTCGTTTGGGAGATTCTTTGATTCCAGCAGTTTCTGATATTCCACTTGCCCTACTAGTATTAAAACTAGGAAAAATAGGAGGTATATAACTCCGCCCAGCAAAAATATTATATAAAGTATGGGGACTGCAATAATAGCAGTCAGAAGTCGTTGTAGTGAGTTGCTCATGGTATTATTGTAGATATAATTTCCCTGACCTGCTTGATATTGCAAGTAATTACTGAGAGATACGTTTATGAGTAAGAGCAAAATAGAGTCAATTCATAATCCAGTCGATGGGCCAATGAGCACGGCTATATTCTTGTCGGGCTCCGGTACAAATTTTATTGCTATTTATGAAGAGCAAAAAAGGCTTCAAAAGAGTGGCGAGAAAAATTACGGAAGGGTCGATCTAGTTTTCACAAATGTTCCCAACTGTTATGGAGCTCAACTAGCACAAGAATATGGGATTCCTGTTGCTAATCTCAGTTCTAAGAAATTTTTTGAAATACTAGAAAAACACCCTGATAATGAAGAGGCGAGGGATTCTTATGATGCGGCTGTTATAACTACGATAGAAGAATTATGTGAGCCTGATCTTATTGTCCTTGCAGGTTATAGAAGAAAACTGAGCGGCAAGTTTCTAAAGAGATATAAGAATAGAATTATTAATCTATATCCCGGTGACATCACTAAAGAATATTTAGTGCGTGGTGTAGAAGCTTGGGTTCAGGCACTAACGGCCGGGGAAGATTCACTTAAATGCAGTGTCTACATGGAAAGAGATAATGAGCGATTTGGCTCGGCCATTGTGCAATCACAACCTATTTCAATTGCAGGTTTTACGGAAAATGATAAAGCTCTTGTTAACGAAAAGATCAGGCAAGAGGGAGAATGGAACATCTTTCCTTACGCAGTTCATAATTTGATTGCCAAAGGATGTTTGGGTGTGGACGCAGAAGATAATCTATATTTAGAAGGCGTTAAATTAGATAAGGCAGGACTTCAGTTTGGAGGTTGAATTAGCACTATCTTCCTTTTACTTTGGACCAGGCATCCCTGAGTGTTAAAGTTCTGTTAAATACCGGATTTCCATCAGATGAATTTATTGGATCAACTATGAAGTATCCCAATCTTTCGAACTGGTAATTAACTCCCGGCTTCGCTTCTCTAAGGCTAGGTTCGAGATAGCAGGTCTCAAGGACCTTGAGAGATTCAGGATTCAATAACTCTAAAAAGTCTTTTCCTTCTTTATTATGATCAGGATCTGGTTCCGTGAATAATCTGTCGTATAATCTGACTTCTCTTTTTAATGCATGTTTGGCTGAGACCCAGTGGATGGTTGCTTTAACCTTTCTTCCGTCAGGAGCATTGCCCCCTTTTGTTTCTGGATCATAGGTGCAGTGGAGCTCGATAACTTCGCCATCATCATTTTTTATAACATCGTTACAGGTTATAAAATAGGCATATCTAAATCTTACTTCTCTACCAGGTGATAGGCGGTAGAATTTCTTAGCAGGATCTTCCATAAAGTCGTCGCGCTCAATATAAAGTTCTCTAGAAAATGGAACTTTTCTTTTTCCTGCGCTTTCATCTTCAGGGTTATTAACTGCATCAAGTTCTTCAGATGAATCTTCAGGATAATTTGTGATAACAATTTTAAGAGGGTTTAAAACTCCCATAACTCTGAGCGCAGATTTATTTAGATCATCTCTTAAACTGTGCTCTAGGAGCGCTACATCTGTAATGCTGTCATGTTTTGTTACGCCGATTTTTTCACAGAAACTTTTAATTGCCGCAGCTGTATAACCCCGTCTTCTCAGCCCTGATATTGTAGGCATCCTTGGGTCGTCCCAACCTAACACATGATTGTCCCGGACAAGCTGCATGAGCTTTCTTTTGCTGAGCACAGTATAGGACAAATTTAATCTTGCAAATTCGATCTGTCTCGGCGGATAGATTTCCAATTCTTCAATGAACCAATTATAAAGTGGTCTATGGGCTTCAAATTCGAGCGTGCAAAGAGAGTGGGTAATTTTTTCTATTGAGTCAGACTGTCCATGTGCAAAGTCGTACATAGGATAGATTGACCAAGCATCACCGGTTCTATGGTGGGGCTGTTTAAGTATGCGGTACATAATCGGATCACGCATATTTAAATTCCCTGAGGTCATATCAACTTTAGCGCGTAACACATGAGAACCCTCGTCAAACTCTCCGTTTTTCATTTTCTCGAAAAGTTCTAAGTTTTCCTCAACCGGTCTTTCCCGGAACGGGCTTTCTGTTCCAGGCTCACTCAGTGTTCCACGATACTGTCTTATCTCTTCAGAGGTTGAGCTGTCAACATATGCTTTACCATCTTTGATAAGCTTGACTGCAAACTCATACAAGTTAGGGAAATAGTCTGATGCATAATATAGCCCGTCCCAATTGAATCCGAGCCACTTAACATCTTCCATTATAGAATCAACGTACTCAGTATCCTCTTTCGTCGGATTAGTATCATCAAATCTGAGATTGCAGGTGCCTCCAAATTCCTCGGCTGCTCCAAAATTGAGGCAGATAGATTTGGCATGACCAATATGTAAATATCCATTTGGCTCAGGGGGGAATCTTGTTGCTACCCTACCCTCGTTTTTATTGTTAGCTATGTCTTCTGTGATGATCGTTCTTATAAAATCCAGACTTTTATTATTGTTCTCTTGTTCCATAATTATCTCCAAATGAGCGGAAATTAATATTATACTATTGCACACAAACATCAACGTAATGAAGCTCAAGAATATGGAGAGTAATATTGCTTACTGTGATATAAGCAATTAAACTTAGGAACCATGTATTTCCCAATATATCGCCCAAGAAGACTTAGAAAGAACTCTAATATAAGAGAGCTTGTGTCAGAGACAAAGCTCAGTGTTGATGATTTAATCTATCCAATGTTCGTAATGCCTGGAAAGAATAAACGAGTTGCTGTTAAGTCAATGCCCGGTATTTATAAGCAATCCATAGATAACATTATTAAAGAAATCAGAGAAGCTAAGAAACTCGGTATCAAAGCAATACTCCTTTTTGGGATTCCTGAGAGTAAAGATGAGATGGGAACAGAGGGGTATCATGAACACGGCATAATTCAACAAGCCGTTAGGGAAGTAAAAAAGAAAGTAAAAGATATTCTTGTTATTACGGATGTCTGTATGTGTGAATATACGAGCCATGGTCACTGTGGAATTATAAAGGACGGTGATGTGGATAATGATGAAACTCTGGAATATCTAGCCAAAATGTCATTGTCACATGTAGAGGCCGGAGCTGATATAGTAGCGCCTTCTGATATGATGGATGGTCGTGTTGGAGTCATCAGAGATGAGCTTGATAACAGTGGGTATCAAAATGTAGCAATTATGTCTTATGCGGCAAAATACGCATCTGCATTTTATGGTCCTTTCAGAGAGGCCGCCGAGTCGCCACCGCAATTTGGAGACAGGCGTAGTTATCAGATGGCCCCACCGAATATAAGAGAAGCTATGAGGGAAATAAAGCTTGATATAGAGGAAGGAGCCGATATTGTGATGGTAAAGCCTGCTCTCCCTTATTTAGATGTTATACGGGCTGCTAGAGAAGAATTTGATCATCCTATAGCTGCTTATCAGGTTAGCGGAGAGTATTCGATGGTAAAAGCCGCAGGTAAGCTCGGCTGGATAGATGAGGAGCTTGTCATGATGGAAACACTAATAAGTATTAAAAGAGCCGGAGCGGATTTGATACTGACTTATTTTGCAAAAGATGCCGCAAAAGTTTTATCCAAGAAATAAACTAACCCAAATCTAAGAATTTCCTTATATCTCCTAAGTTTGTTATTTTATGCTGATCCCCGATTGATTCATGTTCATTTTCTCTATCCAACAATAGGGCCTGAATACCCAAAGCGCGTGGTCCATGAAAATCATTCTGAATGTTGTCTCCAATATGAATACACTCCTTGGGATCTGCTCCAATCTGCCTCAGAGCTAAGTGGTATATATTGGGGTTGGGTTTTGCATGTCCCGCTTCGCTTGAAATAACAAAGGTGTCAAAGTACTCACGTATTTCCAAGTTGTTCATTACATCGTAGACTCTTGAGTCAAAATTAGAAATTATTCCTAGTCTATAATTTTTTTCTTTTAGGGTTTCTAAAATATCTTTAGTTTCTGGGAATATGGCCCAAGCATCACTTCTAAAGACTTCAAAGAGCTCATCAAAATGGGCGTCAAACCCCTCAAACATTCCTACTTCTTGATATACATTGTCTACAATATCTCTCCAGTAATTTTTTTCGAGCACTCTTCTTTCCTCATCAGAAACACCTCCAAATGCTAGAGGAGGAGCTGATGAAAAAGCTTTGGAGAAAGCTTTTCTCAGGTGGTTAGGGTCTGGATTTGCCCCATGCTTCTTTGCCACAGAAGCGTACGTTTTGCCCAAACCTTCTTTAATATAGAAAAGTGTATCTGCTGCATCAAAAAATATAGTGTTAGTGTTTTCCATGATCTGGTCCTCTTTGTAGACGGGAATGATTTAATATAGACTTCATTTAGAAGGAGTATATTAAATGAGTCAGGCTAGACAGACAAGGGTTGTTGCAGTTGTGGATGATATATTTTTTGCATCTAAGATAAAAGAAGCCGCAAAATCAACCGGTGTTAAATTGGACTTCGTTAAGAATTCAGATGGATTCATTGAAGATATAAAAATTGATCCACCTACTCTAATAATATTAGATCTGAACTCAAAAAAGTTGAAACCGCTTGAACTTATACAGGAACTTAAATCTTGCCAAGAACTAAAGAATATTTCGACCCTAGGTTATCTCCCTCATGTAGAGGAAAAATTAAAGAAAGAAGCTATCAATTCAGGGGCTGATATTGTTATGCCAAGGTCTAGATTTGTAAGAGAGTTGGTTTCAATTTTAGAAAATATTAATTGATATTAACTTGCTTGTCCGTCTATCTTAAACTGCTTGCTTACTGGGCGATGAGTCATAACCCAAATTAGGTCTGAGCCATCTCTCTGCTTCGTCAATGGAAATACCCTTACGTTTGGCAAAATCCTCTACCTGGTCTCTATCAATTAGCCCTAGGTGGAAGTATTTTGATTCAGGGTGACCAAAGTATAGGCCGGCTACTGAGCTTGGGGGGTATATCGCATAGTTTTCTGTAAGTTCAACTCCTATCTTCTTTTCGGCATCGAGCAATTTCCAAAGGGTTCCTTTCTCGGTATGATCTGGAGAGGCTGGATAACCTGGGGCGGGCCTGATCCCTCTGTATTTTTCTTTTATTAAATCCTCAGGCAACAAATCTTCTTCAGCTCCAAATCCCCATTTGTCTCTGACTCTCTTATGCATCATTTCGGCCAGTGCTTCGGCAATACGGTCCCCTATTGCTTGTACCATTATGGCTGAATAATCATCATTGTTATTTTTAAAAGTGTCTGAAAATTCTTCGACTTCTTCTCCAGAGGTTACAACAAATCCCCCGATATAATCCTCTCGGTCAGATTGCTTAGGGGCAACGAAATCTGAAAGTGCTAAATATGTTTCCTGCTCCCCTTTTTCTTTTTGCTGACGCAGTGTGTGAAATTTTGAAATAACTTCAGTCCTAGAGTTGTCAGAGTAAATTTCTATATCATCGCCATTACTATTTGCCGGCCAAAATGATATTACAGCTCTGGGTCTAAATCTTTTCTCATCTACGATTTGTGTAAGTAGTTTTTGAGCATCTTCAAAAATAGTTCTTGCCTGTTCTCCCCATTTCTTGTGCTCTAATATATTGGGATACGAACCCTTGAGTTCCCATACCCAGAATAATGGAGACCAGTCTATGTAGGGAATGATTTCTTCAACTGGCACTTCAATTATTTCAGTTCCTAGTTGTTCCGGAACATCTATTCTAGTTTTCTCCCAGTCACTCTGGAACCCTTTTGAACGGGCTTTTTCAATTGATATGTAGTTTGTTTTTTGTTGTGTGGAAGCGTGTAACTGGCGCAGCTCTTCATGTTTTTCTTGAAGATCCGTTGCAATCTTTTCGTATTTCTCAGGGTTTAAGAGGTCATTACAGACGTTTACTACTAGTGAGGCGTCTTGTACATGGCTTACTACGCCACTGTAGGCAGGTGCTATCTTAATAGCAGTGTGGGCTTTGCTTGTTGTAGCGCCGCCAATTAGAAGTGGAGTTTTAAATCCCTGTCTTTCCATCTCGGATGCATTAAAGATCATTTCATCTAGAGATGGAGTTATTAAGCCGCTAAGTCCTATTATATTTGCATCTAAATCTTTTGCTTTTTTTAGAATGTTGTCGCACGCAACCATAACGCCCATGTCTACGACATCGTAGCCATTACAGCCAAGTACTACGCCTACAATATTTTTTCCAATATCATGTACGTCACCTTTCACAGTAGCAATTACAAATTTCCCCTTAACCTGACCTACACCAGAGCGAGCTTTCTCAGCTTCCATGTAGGGCTCAAGGATTGCAACAGCTTTTTTCATAACACGGGCGCTTTTAACCACCTGAGGTAAAAACATCTTGCCTTCTCCAAAGAGCTTGCCCACTACTTTCATGCCGCCCATGAGAGGCCCTTCAATTACTTCAAGGGGTTTGTCATATTTCTGACGCGCTTCTTCAGTGTCATCATCAATAAAGTCTACGATTCCTTTGACAAGCGCATGAGAAAGTCTTTCTTCCACGCTGCCTTCGCGCCATATCTGAGTATCTTTTTCTTTAGTTTTTCCTGTTCCCTTAACTTGCTCGGCATAATCTATCAGAGCTTCAGTTGCTTCCGGATTTCTATTGAGAAGTACATCCTCTACTTTTATAAGGAGTTCCTTATCTATGTTCTCGTATACTTCGAGCATTCCTGCATTCACAATCGCCATGTCGAGGCCAGCTCTTATGGCGTGATATAAAAAGGCGCTATGCATTGCTTCTCTAACGACATTGTTTCCTCTAAATGAGAAGGAGATATTACTTATGCCGCCGCTAGTTTTTGCTCCGGGGCATTGTTTTTTGATTTCGCGAACTGCTTCTATAAAATCCACAGCGTAGTTATTGTGTTCTTCAATTCCGGTGGCTACGGTCAAGACGTTAGGGTCAAAAATTATGTCATTTGGGTCCATTCCAACTTCTTCAGTCAGAAGTTTGTAAGCTCTTTTGCAAATACGTATTTTCTCGTCTTTAGTGGCAGCTTGCCCTTCTTCATCAAAAGCCATCACTACTGCAGCAGCTCCATAATTAACTACTTTCTGAGCTTGTTCGAGGAATTTTTCCTCACCCTCTTTTAAACTTATAGAGTTCACGATGCCCTTACCTTGTATGCATTTGAGCCCCTCTTCTATGACAGTGAATTTGGAGCTGTCTATCATTATAGGGACTTTTGAAATATCGGGCTCAGAACCTACTAAATTTAAAAACCTTCTCATACATGCTTCGCCGTCTAAAAGGGCTTCATCAAAGTTGATGTCAATTATGTTAGCGCCATTTTCTACTTGTTGTTTTGCTACGCTTAGGGCGGTGTCAAAATCATCTTCTTTTATTAACCGGGCAAATCTGGGCGATCCCGTAACATTAGTACGCTCACCTACCATGATAAATGGTGAGTCCTCTCCAATGTTCAGAGCTTCAAGCCCGCTTAATCTAGTCGCTTCAGATATTTCTGGAATAGCTCTGAGTGTTATTTCTTCAACCTCTTTTACTAGAGCGGCTATGTGATCAGGTGTAGTTCCGCAACACCCCCCAACTATGTTTATAAATCCGCTTTCGGCAAATTCTTCTAAGAAGCCTGAAGTATCCTCTGGGGCCTCATCATAACCAGTTTCACTTAGGGGATTAGGTAGCCCGGCGTTTGGATAACAGCTCATATAACAATCAGCAATCTTAGAGAGCTCCTGAATATAAGGGCGCATCTCCTGAGCTCCAAGCGCACAGTTTATACCAACACTAAGAGGTTTTGCATGTCTCACGGAATTCCAAAATGCTTCAATGGTCTGCCCCGAAAGTGTACGTCCTGAAGCGTCTGTGATCGTTACTGAAAGCATAAGGGGTATTTGTTCATGATGTTCTTCTAGAAAGTTGTTAATACCATAAATAGCTGCTTTAAGGTTCAATGTGTCAAAAGTGGTTTCAACTAAAATTATATCCACCCCATTCTCGACTAATGCTTTTACTTGCTCATAGTATGTCTCAACAAGCTCATCAAAAGTGACACCTCTATATGCAGGGTCGTTTACATCAGGTGAGATTGAAGCTGTCTTATTCGTTGGCCCGAGTGCGCCGGCTACAAAGCATTTTCTATCCGGATTCTCAGCCATGAAACTATCTACAGCTTGACGAGCTACAAGTGCGGCTGCTTTATTTAGTTCTGGGATTATATGTGCCAGTTCATAATCTGACTGAGATAAACGGTTTGCATTGAATGTGTTGGTTTCAATGATATCCGCCCCAGCTTGCAGATAATTCTTGTGGATCTCAATGATTATTTCGGGTCGGGTCATGCATAATAGATCGTTGTTACCTTTAAGGTCAATATTGTGATCTTTGAAATGCTCACCACGAAAGTCTTCTTCTTCCAGTTTATAGCGCTGGATCATAGTTCCCATAGCACCGTCTAGAAAGAGAATCCTCTCTTTAAGAAGATTGTTTAAAAGAGTATAAGATTTTGACTCAAGTTTGTTCATCACTGTATTTTACCAGACTGTGGTTTGATATTGTTGATTTGTGGATATTTAAGAATTAAGAAGTCCACTCATTTCTGAGCTCTCGAATAGCTTTAAAGACTGCTCCGGGATCGTTAGTGTCTAAATCAGGAACTCTCTTTTTTACTTCTTCCACTACTTCATCTACGTCGTAGCGCATAAATGGGTTATATAATTTTTCCTCTCCAATAGTTGAAGGAGGAACTTCAATGTTTTCAGATATTGCAGTTTCAACTTCTTCTAATTTCCTTTGAGCACTTTTATTTCCAGGTTCTAAATCCAATGCAAATTCAAGATTATCCAGCGCATAATCGTGTCCCACAAACATTCTGTAGTCATCTGGAAGTTCTCTTATTCTTGCGACACTTTTATAGAGGTCTTCAACAACTCCACGATGTTTTGTGTTTCCACATCCACTTAGAAACACTGTGTCACCTACAAACACGTTATTATCTAATATCAAAGAGAGATGCTCTGGGCAGTGGCCAGGAGTATGTATCACTTTAATGTCCAGATTTCCAACTTTAATAACATCCCCTTCATTAACAAATCCGTATCTGGTTCCAATTAGCTCTTCACCAAGCGGGTGTATTAATGCTTTTGAGATTATCGTAAGACTAACTTTAAGGATCGGATCATTTCCACTTATATGGTCAGGATGGCAATGCGTGTTTATTACGTATCTAACCATTAGCCCGTTGTCTCGTATAAAATTTAGAAGAATAATAGGATCAATAGGGTCTATGACTGTGCATTCTTTTGTCTCAGTACACCAAACGATATAATTATAGTTGCTATCACTGTCTTCTATGAGAATTCGTGCTATTCCATATCCGGGGCCGTTGTAGATATCCATTTCTTGTCTCCTCAGAGTCCTTATTAAATTAAGTTAGTTAGTATGCCATAAAATATTAAGATTATTCAGTCTTTGCAGGTAAAATATATACCCATGCTAAATAATCAAGAGAAAAATCGTAATATGAACAATATTAATGCTTATATTAGAAAACTAATAATTATCATGCCTATGTTGCTGATATTCGTATTTGTTGGGTGTAACAAGGAACCTGAATATATTCCTGGTGCAGGGATTCAAGGTATTAGAGAGCCGATTTTTAGGATTCTTTTATCCCCAGTGGCTTATGATGGTGCTATTGTTGTAATCGAAGGTACTGTTCGGGATTATTCCGAGGAAAAAGAAACGGGGTCAGGTAGTGATGATGATTATGAAGCTACTTTTGAGCTTTTCGATACAAAGGGAGCATACATTACTATACGGATACCCGGTCAATGGGAAATTGCTGACAATGATTACTTAATTGTTGGTGGAATATACAGAAAGAACCCAAATGAAATAGAGGCTAGACAATTTGAGAAAGTTGATTTTGAAGATAAAGATGAAAAGGATATAGACAAAGAAATCGAGAAAAGAAACGAGTGGTAAACCCTATAAATAAGGGCCACAAGCTTTGACAAGACAAGAGAAAATGGGTATTTTCTAGGGTTTATTTAAGCAGTTAAAGAGGGGATTTATGAGTTTTGTAAAAGGATTAAAATGTAAAGAATGCGGCGAAATGTATCCCAAAGAGGCGCTTCACGTTTGTGATATGTGCTTTGGACCTTTGGAGGCTGCATACGACTATGAAGGGATAAAAGGTGCTCTCACAAGAGAAGTAATAGAGAGCAGAGACCATAATATTTGGCGTTATAAAGAATTGCTTCCAATTGATAAGGAACCTACTGTTGGGCTTAAAGTTGGGCACACGCCATTAATACGAGCCAATAATCTTGGTAAGGCCTTGGGTGTGAGTGAGATTTATATCAAAAATGACGGTGTTTGCTTTCCTACTCTATCATTTAAAGACAGGGTTGTTTCTGTTGCGCTGTCTAAAGCAGTAGAGTTCGGATACGATACCGCGGCATGTGCATCTACTGGTAATCTAGCCAATTCTGTTGCAGCACTTTCGAGAGCAGCAAATCTTAAAAATTATATATTTATTCCATATGATCTCGAGCAGGCAAAGATTGTTGGAACTACAGTATATGGAGCAAATCTGATAGGTATTAATGGGGCATATGACGATGTGAATAGGCTCTGTAGCGAAGTTGCGGGCAAGTTTGGCTGGGCATTTGTCAATATTAACATGAGACCTTATTATGCTGAAGGCTCCAAATCATTAGCTTTTGAAGTAATGGAGCAGCTTGGTTGGCGTTCTCCTAAGCACTTTGTAGTGCCGATGGCTAGTGGTTCACTGCTTACAAAGGTATGGAAGGCGATTAAAGAATTTGAAATGATAGGTTTAGTTGAAAAAAACGATACCAAAATATACGGAGCACAGGCTAAAGGTTGTTCACCTATAACCACAGCTCTTAAAAACAAATGGGAAATATTCAAACCTGTAAAACCTAACACCATTGCAAAATCCCTTGCTATAGGCACCCCTGCTGACGGATTTTATGCTATGAATGTGATGAATGAAAGCGGTGGATGGGGTGAGGATGTTACAGATCAAGAAGTAATAGATGGAATTAAACTACTTGCAGAAACTGAAGGTATCTTTACAGAAACAGCAGGTGGTGTGACAATAGCAGTAACTAAGAAACTTATTGAACAGGGAGTTCTTCCCAAGGATGAGTCCATAGTAGTTGCTATAACCGGCAATGGTCTTAAAACTCAAGAAGCTATTACAAATGATGTTTCCGAGCCTCATATAATAGACGCCAACCTTGAGGAATTTGAAGCGCTTTATGAAAGATTAAATAACGAAATCAAGGAGGGTTAGAAGATGCCATCAGTACGCATACCAACACCGCTTAGAAAATTAACAGCAGATCAGGATGAGGTGAATGTTAGTGCCTCAAACATATCTGTACTAATAGAAGAACTTGAGAATCAATACCCAGGAATTAAAGCAAGACTTTGTGATGAGTCTGGGGAAGTGAGAAGGTTTATTAACCTATATGTTAACAACGAAGATATTAGGTTTCTAAATGGAAAAGAAACTGCTCTAAATGACGCAGATATAGTTTCAATAATTCCTGCAATAGCCGGCGGTTTCTAGATCCAGCAATATTATCTTGCTAACTGTTCTCGGATTGTTTGCCAAATAGTTGATTAAGTTTATCAAAAAACCTTTTTGAAAGCGGGTCATTTTCTTCTTCGCAGGCTTGTGAGAACTCTTCTAATATTTGCTTCTGCTTTTTGTTAAGCTTCACGGGGATTTCTACATTTGTTTCTATATACAAGTCCCCTACACCCCTTCCGTTAAGCCTGGGTGCGCCTTTACCTTTTAATCTGAAAGTCTGACCAGACTGAGTTCCCGCTGGAATTTGAATAGTGCTTTTTCCTTTTGGTGTAGGTATTTCAATCTCATCCCCAAGAGCAGCTTTAACAAAGCTGATCGGTATTTCGCAATAAAGGTCTTCACGATCACGCTTGAATAATGGATGTTCCTGAACATTTATCTCGATATACAGGTCGCCTTCAGGGCCGCCGTAGAAGCCAATCTCCCCTTCCCCTCTTATCCTTAATCTTGATTCATCTGTAATACCTGCTGGGATTTTTACTTTAACATTGTGCTCAGTTTTGATTAATTTCTCACCCCTGCAATTTGGGCATCGCTTAGTAATTTGTTTCCCTGTGCCTGAGCAACTAGGACAAGCTCTCTTTATAGCGAGAAATCCCTGGGAGTATGTTAGTTCTCCTCGGCCGCCACAGTCTATGCATACCGTTTCACCACCCGGCGCTGCTCCGCTTCCATCACAATCAGGGCATAACGTATGTTTAGGTATTTTTAATTCTTTTTCAGATCCCTCTATGGATTCTTCAAATGTGATTTCAAGGCCATATCTTAAATCTCTGCCTTTTTGTGCTCTAGTTCTGCCTGCATTAAAAACCTCTTCAAACAAATTTCCAAAAATATCATTGAAGCCACCCCCACCAAAGTCTTGATCGGAAAACATTCCGTCAGAAGAAATGTGCCCAAAGCTATCATAACGTGCTCTCTTATCTGGATCGCTTAATATCTGATAGGCTTCATTTATCTCTTTGAATTTATCTTCGGCCTGGGTGTTGTCAGGATTTCTATCAGGATGGTATTCGAACGCAAGTCTTTTATAAGATCTCTTTATCTCTTCATGGTTTGCGCTTCTTTCTATCTCTAGGACTTCATAATAATCAACTGATGTCATTAGTAATACCTAATTTAAATGTTATTTATTCAGAGCCTTTGGCAACAACAACTAGCGCGGGTCTCAACAAGCGGTCTTTTAGCTTATATCCTGTAAGCATTTCAGAAAGCACTAGACCTGGTGCTATTTCATCAGACTCTACATGCTCTATTGCCTGATGAAGCATAGGATCAAACTCCTTGCCCTTTGAAGCATCAATTGGCTTAACTCCGAATTTCTCTAAAGTACTAACAAATTGTTTTTGAACTAGTTTTACTCCATCTATTACAGGCTTTGCATCATCCTGATGTTCTGTGTGTTCTAGAGCTCTTTGCAGGTTGTCGAGAACATTTAACATTTCCTTGATAAGTTCTTCATTTCCGTAAGCAACACTATCTGCTCTTTCTTTTGTCATTCTTCTCTTATAATTTTCAAAATCAGCAGCAAGCCTTAGATATTGTTGATTAAGCTCTTCAAGTTCATTTTCTATTTCGGCTTCTGTCTCTTCAATGTCTTTAACTATATCTTCAATATCTTCAATTTTTTCAACTTCTGATTCGTTAATGTCATCTCTATCTTCAGTGTTCATATTAACCCCCTACTATACTAACGAGTGTTCTCAAAAAATCTTTTAATTGCAGGCAGTTTGATCTAAAATGTTGCATTTATTAGAAATATAGCAATCCTGCCTTGAAAAGTATCTCTCAAAATATAATAATTAAGCTCAGATTGTCAACGTAAGAAATAATAATAAGTTGGATATCTTACTGCTCTGCATTATATTGGCTACAAGCAATACCTTCTAATACTCCTCCATCACTAACGATTACGCTGTTTTGAGTGTATTTTCTTAAAGTTTCAATTAATATTAATGCTCCTGCAATTAATATGTCCTCTCTACCTTTCTCAAGGCCTATAATTTTAGCTCTATCTTTCTTGGGTATTCCTATTAACTTCTTAATTGTTAAGTTGACCATTTCTTCAGTAAGAATGAAGTTGTTTACGAGCTCAGGTTTATACTCTTTTAGCTTAAGTTCTATTGCGGCAAGTGTAGTAGGAGTGCCCGCGGTTCCAATCAAAATTAGATCTTTTTTGTTCATGATCTCAAAGTTTTCTAAGTTCTGTTGTAAGATTTTTTGAATAATAATAGATAATTGCGCTAATTCGTGCTCGGTTTCTATTTCGCTTCTTAGAAATTCTTCCGTAAGGTGAACTACTCCTAACTTTGTACTAACCAGGTTAACTATATTTGAGTCATTTATATGTACATATTCTGTGCTACCACCCCCGATATCAAATATTATATATTCCCCTGCTTTGACTGATACCGAGTTTAGGACTCCCAGGACAGTTAGTTTCGCTTCTTCCTCTCCAGAAATTACTTCGACGGTAAGACCAGTTCTATCGGCAACTTGTTTTGCAAAATCTGAGCCATTTTCTGACTCTCTTACTACACTTGTCGCAACGGCTCTTAACTTATTAACATTATATCTCTTAATAACCTGAGAAAAGTTGTATAAAGCAGCGATAGATCTATTTACAGCATTTGGATTTAGCAGGCGTTTCTCATCAGAAAATCCCTCTCCAAGTCTTGTAATTACTCTGTTTATATATAGCTTCTCTATTGAGCCTTTAGGTGTATTCTCGCATATTAGTAGCCTAATAGTATTTGTGCCAATGTCGATGGATGCAGTGCGCAATTGTAATCCTTTATTGATAGTAAACTAGAGTAGTTACATCTAATAGTTCAAGTTAAATCTTGGGTAATATTATATATGTCTAGTGATGCATCTTTCGATTAAAAGTCGGTATTAACTAACTAAATATGTCATTCTTCAGATTCATCACTTTTAGAGGACTCTGCAATGATTTTCTCTGCTTGTTGATGAGGAACCTCATCGTAATGCGAGAAATCCATAGTAAAGGTACCCCTACCACTTGTAATTGATCTTAGCTCAGGGGCATAAGTAAGTACCTCAGACATTGGGATTAATGCATTAATAAGGTGCGTACCTGCCAGTGAATCTACCCCGGAAACCTTCCCTCTTCTTGAATTCACATCCCCTATTACATCCCCCATAGAGTCTTCTGGAATTGTAATTTCCATCTTCATTACTGGTTCTAGGAGTATAGGTTTTGCATCTTTCATTGCTTGCCTGAGCCCCATTGATCCCGCTATTTGAAAGGCCATATCAGAAGAATCTACTGCATGGAATTTGCCATCAAATAAAGTAACTTTAATATCAATTACTGGGTATCCTGCTATAGCACCGCTTTTCATAGCATCTATGATCCCTTTTTCTACAGAAGGAATATAGTTTTTAGGTATCGCTCCACCTACAATCTTGTTTACAAATTCGAAGTTTTCACCTCTCTTCAATGGTTCAATCATAATAGATACCACTCCGTACTGACCCTTTCCACCAGTCTGCTTAACGTATTTGGCCTCAGTTGTGGATTTCCCGCGAATAGTTTCTTTATAAGGAACTGTTGGGGTATGAAGTTCAACATTAACCCCGTATATATCCTGTAATTTCTTTACAATAACCTCAACATGTGACTGTCCTGTTCCAGATAGGAGAAATTCGTTTGTTTCATCATCCATATGGTAGTCAAAAGTTGGGTCTTCTTCGTGAATTTTGGCTAGAGAGGGGTTTAATTTGTCTTCATCATTTCGAGATTTTGGTTCAATTGCAAATGATAATACAGCAGAAGGGAGCTCTGCTGGGGGTATTATTCTTGGATTAGATTCTTCACATAGAGTGTCACCTGTATGAGCCTCTTTAAGCTTATTTACTGCTACTATATCTCCGCATTCTGCCACATCTACTGGAAATTCTTTTTTCCCGATCAATCTATGAAGATGGCCTAACTTTTCTTTAGCACCCTTGGATGAATTGTAAATGGTAGAATCAGATTTTATCGAACCTGAAAAGACTCTGAATATGCTTATTTTGCCTGCATAAGGGTCTGAAATAGTTTTGAAAATATACCCAGCCGCAGGACCATTTTCCTCAGGGGCTATCTGAGTCTCTTCACCGTGTTGGTCGTTAGCAGTAATTGCTTTTCTTTCAATTGGGGATGGGAGATACCTGCAAATACCTACTACAAGAGCTTTAATCCCTAATAAATTGGTAGCTGAACCTGCAAATACGGGGTAAATTTTTGCATCTAATATGCCTTGATGAAGCATTTTAATCATCAGATCTTCATCAATTTCTTGGCCATCCAAGTATTTTACAAGTAACTCGTCATCAAGTTCAGCTACTGCCTCGACAATCTTTTCTCTTTCGGCTTTTGCTTTCTCAATCATGTCTTCCGGGATAGGTATTCCTTGAGTGTTACCATCACTGTCGTAAGTATATGCTTTCATCTTGACGTAATCTATTACAGCATTGAAATTGCCCTCTTCCCCAATTGGAAGAGTAAATAGGAGCGCTTTAACTCCAAGCTCCTTTGATATGCTGTTCACTGTATCTTCAAGCGAGGTGTTTTCTCTATCAAGCTTATTTACAAAAATTAATCTTGGAATGTCCCCAGCCATTTCCCAGTACTTTCTTATCTGCACTGGGGATTCCCCCTGTACAGCTTCTACAAGGACTACTGCGCCGTCTGAAGTTTTTATTGCACTATCTGTTTCGTAAAGGAAATTTAAAAATCCTGGGGTGTCTACAACGTTTATGAAGTGGTTTTTGGTTTCAAAGAATGCTACGTGGGAGTTAATTGACATCTTACGGTTTTTTTCTTCCGACTCATAATCAAGAGTAGAAGAACCGTCATCAACCTTTCCTAGTTTGTCTGTGGCACCATGCATAAACAGCATGGCCTCTGCAAGTGAAGTCTTTCCGGCACCATGGGGAGCTATTAGAGCGATATTTCTGATGCTATCTCTACTAAATTCTGCCATCGCAGGTCACCTCTGCATTCTTTTTTGTTTGAAGTACTTACATTTTGTCCTCAATGGAAAAAATTATATTCATGTCTTTGCGCATTGTCTCAAATACTATAGAGTGAAAATTAATTTGATTTATATTTTCTTCTAAATCTTTCAACTCTACCTTTGGCTTCAGCCGCTCTTTCTTTACCTGTATAGAAAGTATGACAGTTGGCGCATACCTCAACTGTGAAGTCTCCGATTCTTGTTGATTTGGTTTTATATGAAGCTCCACAAGAACAGCTTACAGTTACTTCTTTGTATTCAGGGTGAATTCCTTCTTTCATTTTACTTGCCTCCAAATATCTAGCCTTTTTGTTATATTAATATTGTTAATAGATTAAAATCGCTGACTTTTTATTATCAGTTTAACCCCAACAATTCATAATAAATTAACATTAATTTCCTAAATCAGCAATAGTTTTTGTATAGATCGCGTACTTAAACTTTATGGAAATAATAAGGCGACACTTGGCCGCCTTATTATTGGTTCAATTTTTCATTACAAAAGTTTGTTCTCTATCAATTACTTTTCTGTAAATTCAGCGTCTATTACATCATCGCCGTCTTTACTATCATTGTCACTTTCTTCAGAAGAGGTGTCAGTTTCAGGTTCTCCAGATGCGTCCGGCTGCTCAGGGGCACCTTCTCCAGCAGCACTTTCAGCTTGTTGCTTATACATAAGCTCCGCAAGTTTGTGTGAAGCTTGTGTGATCTTTTCTGTAGCTGCCTGAATAACTTCAGGTTCTTCGCCCTTAACAGCATTTCTTCCTTCTTCTAATGCTTCTTCAAGCTCTTTTTTCTCGTCATCTGAAAGTTTATCTTCAAATTCTTTAAAACTCTTATCTGTTCTGTAGATAAGCTCGTCTAGTTTATTTCTGCTTTCGACAAGCTCATGGCGTTTCTGATCTTCATCTGATTTATCTTCGGCGTCCTTCACCATTTGGTCAATCTCGTCCTTATTAAGTCCGCTTGAAGCTTCAACTCTAACTTTCTGTTCTTTCTGAGTTGCCATATCTTTGGCTGATACATGAAGAATCCCATCTGCATCAATATCAAATGTTACTTCTACTTGAGGAATACCCCGCGCAGAAGGTGGAATTCCGTCTAGAATAAATCTAGCCAGAGTTCTACTGTCACCTGCCATTTGGCGTTCACCTTGAAGAACGTGAATCTCTACAGATGTTTGATTATCCTCAGCTGTGGTAAACACCTGACTTTTCTTTGTTGGTATAGTTGTGTTTCTCTCTATAACTTTGGTCATAACTCCGCCAAGTGTTTCGATACCAAGGGACAGCGGTGTAACATCGAGAAGTAGAACATCTCTTACTTCTCCACCTAATACAGCTCCTTGAATTGCCGCCCCCATGGCTACTACTTCATCTGGGTTTATGCCCTTATGAGGCTCTCTGCCAAAGAAGTCTGTAACAACTTTCTGAACCATTGGGATTCTAGAAGATCCGCCAACGAGAATTACTTCATTTATATCCCCGGCTTTTAGCCCAGCGTCTTTTAGTGCCTGTTGGCATGGTCCTAATGTTCCTTTAATCCTGTCTTCAACTAATTGTTCAAATTTTGAACGGGTTATTTTCATTACAAGATGCTTAGGTCCTGAAGCATCAGCAGTTATAAATGGGAGATTGATTTCTGTTTCAAGTGTATTAGAAAGCTCTATTTTGGCTTTCTCTCCCTCTTGTCTTAGACGCTGCAGTGCCATCTTGTCCTTGCTTAAATCAATACCTGACTCTTTTTTGAACTCTTCGATAATGTATTCCATAACTAATCTATCAAAGTCGTCACCACCAAGGTGAGTATCACCGTTGGTTGATTTAACTTCGATTACATTATCGCCAACTTCAAGAATCGAAATATCAAAAGTACCACCACCCAAGTCATATACAGCAATTATGCCCTCGGTCTTTTTATCAAACCCATATGAAAGAGCAGCAGCCGTGGGCTCATTGATGATTCTTTTAACTTCAAGCCCGGCGATTTTCCCTGCGTCTTTAGTTGCCTGTCTTTGGGAGTCGTTAAAGTAAGCTGGAACAGTTATTACAGCCTCTGTTACTTCTCCACCAACATAGTCTTCAGCAGCTTTTTTAAGTTTCATTAATACGTGTGAAGAAATCTCCGGAGGTGAATATTCTTTTCCGTTTACTTCAATCCAGGCGTCATCATTTTTTGATTTAACAACTTTATAAGGCAAATGAGATGCTTCTTCTTGAAACTCATCATAACGCATTCCCATAAGTCTCTTTACTGAGAAAATTGTATTCTCAGGGTTAACTACCCCTTGCCTCTTTGCCGGTCCACCAACTAGGATTTCTCCCTCTTTGGAGAATGCGACAACAGAGGGGGTTACCCTTGCGCCTTCTTCATTGATAATTACTTTCGGCTCACCGCCCTCAACTATAGCAACCACTGAGTTTGTGGTTCCGAGGTCGATTCCGATTATTTTTCCAGTGCTAGCCATTTTTAAAGCCTCCTAATTATATTCATTTTTATGATGGTGCTTACCGTTTGTGTACGAAATTACTTAAGTACCATTTGAGATAACAGTTTCAACTGCACCTTTTAATTTTTTTAATGCATGTACCTCAATCTGACGTACTCTCTCCTTAGAAATACCAAGCTCTTCTCCAAGCTCTCTTAGTTTTTCAGGAGGATTCTTGAGATACCTGCTTTCAATTACTTTCTGTTCCCTTGGGGATAGCTTTTCAAAACCACTTTTTATCCCTTGGTTCGCTAACTCATTTGTTTCAATGGATTCTATAACTTCTTCCTGAGTCGCTTTACCATCCGACAGAATATCTAAAAAAGTTACTGTGTTGTCTTCTGTAGAGTTTGTCGCGTCTAAGGAATAATCCCTTGATGCCATTCTAAATTCCATATCTAATACATCTTTGTCTTTTACTCCAAATAACTCTGCTACTTTGCTTACTTCTTGTTCTGTCATTTCATTGTTTTCAATGTTCAATTCTTTTTTGGCTTTTCCTATTTTATGGAAAAGTTTTCTTTGTGCTTGAGTTGTACCGATTTTAACCTGGCTCCAGAATTTCATAATATGATTCTGAATACCAGCTCTTATCCACCATACTGCGTATGAAATTAGTCTGTATCCTTTGTAAGGATCGAATTTCTTGACCGCATTCATAAGACCTATTGTGCCTTCCTGTACAAGGTCTGATAGAGGAAAACCGTATGATAAATACTCCCTTGCAATCTTAACAACAAACCTGAGGTTAGATACAACAAGAGTATTTGCCGCTTCTAAGTCTTTGTCTTCATAATAACTTAGAGCAAGCTTGTATTCCTCTTCTTTACTAAGAACAGGATATTTTTCAATTTCCTTAAGAAATATATTTAATGGCTCTCTTAATGCTATTGCATTCATGTTGTTCTATGCCTCCTTATGACAAAGTAATCATCATCGGAGCAATGTCAAGGGTGTGAAATGGTAAAGTTGTAATCAATTTATGCAATTATTTCAGTTGGTTACAGCTATACTGCAATATCTTGGTAAAGATTTTGATATTAAGTCTGTTTTTGGCTTAATCTCGGTTACTTTGCGGCATCAACAGCTTTTGCTGCAGCTTCTCTCATGTCTGAACCAGTAATGATATTTAAACCAGATTCAGAGAGCAGCTTACGGCCAAGCTCTACATTTGTGCCTTCAAGTCTAACTATTAGAGGTACTTCTATGCCAACCTCTTTAGCCGCGCTGATAACACCCTCTGCAATAGTATCGCATTTCATGATACCACCGAAGATATTAATAAAGATAGCTTTTACGTTAGGATCGCTAAGTATCATTTTAAGTGCCTGCAATACTTGATCTGCTGTAGCGCCTCCTCCAACGTCTAAAAAGTTAGCTGGCTCCCCGCCGTGATGCTTGATAATGTCCATGGTAGACATAGCAAGACCAGCTCCATTAACTAGGCAACCTATATTGCCGTCTAGCTTAACGTAGCTAATTCCCCATTTCTTTGCTTCAAGCTCTGTGGGGTCTTCTTCGTTGGGGTCGTGTAATTTCTCTATGTCAGGATGTCTGAAAAGTGCATTGTCATCAAAATTCATTTTTCCGTCCAATGCAAATACATCACCATCATTAGTAACAATTAAAGGGTTAATTTCTGCAAGTGAGCAATCTTTTTCTGTAAACGCTTGGTATAGACCTAGAATAAACTTTACCGCCTTATTCACTGTTTTACCTTTTAATCCAAGGAAATATGCTATTTTTCTGCACTGATACGGCAGAAGCCCTACTGTAGGGTCTACGTATTCTTTTAATATCTTTTCTGGGTTAGTTCGCGCAACTTCCTCAATTTCCATCCCGCCTTCCTGGCTTGCCATAATAACAATTTGTTCGGTGGCTCTGTCTATTACCATTCCTAGATAGAGTTCTGTAGCGATATCTGAAGCTTCTTCTACGAGTACTTTGGTTACAAGTTTTCCTTCAGGTCCAGTCTGGTGTGTAACAAGGTTCATTCCGAGTATCTCTGAGGCTATACGTTTTACCTCTTCAAGCATATTGGCAACTTTAACACCGCCGCCCTTTCCTCTGCCGCCAGCGTGTATCTGGGCTTTTACTACGACTTTTTCAACGCTAAGGTCTTTTGCAATTTGCTCAGCTTCGTCTTCGTGAGAAGCCACTTTCCCCATCGGGACAGCAACTCCATATTTTGAAAGTAGTTCTTTAGCCTGATACTCGTGAATATTCAATTTAATTCTCTCCTTATACTTATTATCAAATTCAAGTTCTTTTAATTTCCTTTTATCTTACTCATAACCCACTGTAGAGGATCAAAATAAGTGTCTGCAACTCTTTCTTTTAGAGGAATAATTGCGTTGTCCGTAATATGAATTTCCTCGGGGCATACTTCAGTGCAGCATTTTGTGATATTGCAGTAGCTTACGCCTGCAGCTTCCCTGAGCAATTCTTTTCTGTCCTCTATATCGAGTGGATGCATTTCGAGCTCGGCAATTTTAATCATCATACGCGGGCCGAAAAATTCATTCTTTTTGTTATGGTTTCTTAATACATGGCAGACATCTTGGCATAAGAAGCATTCTATGCATTTACGAAATTCCTGGCTCCTTTCCACATCAACCTGCTGCATTTTCCAGTCAGTATCCTCTGCATATTTAAATGGCGGAATTTTCTTTCGAACTTCATAATTCCAGGATACATCTGTTACAAGATCTTTCATTATTGGGAACGTCTTAAGAGGATGTACTGAAATAGGCTTATCAAGTGGAAGTGTGTCCAATCTAGTTTTACAAGTAAGTTTCGGCATTCCATTAATCTCGGCGCTACATGAGCCGCATTTAGCTGCCTTACAGTTCCATCTTACGGCCAGATCACCGTCATAGTTAGCTTGAATAAAGTGAATGGCGTCTAATACAACCATCCCTTCTTCGACAGGTACATCGTATTCAACTTCCTGCCCACCATCTGCATCACCGCGGTATATTCTTAGTTTAGCAACAGCCATTATTTATATCCTCCCTCTACAATCTTCTTTAGTTCTTCGGGCATTTGAGGAAGAGGTGATGTGCCAAGATCCATGCTGCCGTCACTATTCTTGGTAATAACGGAATTAACTGTCCCCCACACTTCATCATTGTATTTAGGGAAGTCAACACGACTATGAGCTCCTCTACTCTCTTCACGCTGATGCGCACATCTTGCAATTGCCTCAGACACTATGAGCATAGATTTTAGGTCTTTGCAAAGGTGCCAGCCAGGATTAAACATTCTTGAACCTTCTATCTTGAGTTGTGATGCTCTTTCTTTGAGTATATTGACTTCTTCTATTCCTTCGTGAAGCTTATCTTTTGTTCTAAATACCCCAACAAAATCACCCATAGCATCTTGAAGATCTTGATGCACAGTGTATGGGTTTTCACCTTCGGCATTTTCAAATGGAATTAACATCTCTTTAACAGCATTATTTAATTCTTCATCATGAATTTTAACGTCATCGTTAATTTTGCTTGCATACTCAGCAGCCCCAGCACCTGCTCTCTTACCAAACACTAATAAGTCAGACAGTGAGTTTCCTCCAAGTCTGTTGGCACCATGCATGCCTCCGGCAACTTCTCCGCAGGCAAATAGTCCGTTTACCGTGCTTTGAGCTGTTTCCGGATCAACTCTTACTCCACCCATCACATAGTGTGTGGTTGGGTAAACTTCCATTGGCTCTTTTGTTATATCTATCTCGGCAAACTCCTTAAACTGATGGTACATACTAGGGAGTTTCTTTTTAACATACTCAGCTCCCCTGTGGGAAATGTCTAGGAACGCTCCTCCATGTGGGGAACCACGTCCCTCTTGAACTTCAGTGTATATGGATCTTGCTACAACATCTCTTGTGGATAGCTCCATTCTTTCGGGATCGTATTTTTCCATAAATCTTTCGCCCTTGTTGTTGGTAAGTATTCCGCCCTCTCCTCTTACAGCTTCTGTAACAAGGATTCCTTTTACACTTGGCGGCCATACCATGCCTGTTGGGTGAAACTGTATAAATTCCATGTCTATAAGATCAGCCCCTGCTTCATAAGCAAGTGCGTGTCCGTCCCCGGTGTATTCCCAGGAGTTTGAAGTAACTTTATAAGATTTTCCTATACCGCCGGTTGCAAGGATAATTGCTTTGGCATTAAAAAGAACAAATCTGCCGCTTTCTCTCCAATATCCAAATGCTCCTGAAACACGGTCTCCGTCTTTAAGTATGTGTGTAATAGTGGCTTCCATGTATACGTCAACACCAGTGTGAATACCCCTGTCCTGGAGTGTTCGTATCATTTCTAGTCCCGTGCGGTCACCAACATGGGCAAGACGTTTCCATGTGTGTCCTCCAAAGGCTCTCTGGTTGATGTTTCCTTCTTTAGTGCGGTCAAACAGTGCTCCCCAGTGTTCAAGCTCTCTTACGCGCTCTGGAGCTTCCTGTGCGTGGAGTTGAGCCATGCGCCAGTTGTTAAGTAGTTTGCCGCCGTGCATGGTGTCATGAAAATGGGTTTTCCAATCATCTTTGGAGTCGACGTTGGCAAGTGCTGCTGCAACGCCTCCCTCTGCCATAACCGTATGTGCCTTCCCAAGAAGTGACTTGCATACAAGCCCAACTGAGGCTCCTTGAGCTGAGGCTTCTATCGCAGCCCTTAGACCAGCGCCGCCAGCCCCAATAACTATTACATCATGTGTGTGTGTCTCGTATTTTTCCATTATATTATCCTCAGGTCTGTAATAACACCCTTTGCTAGCAAGAATATGTAAAGATCAGCAAGTGCAACACTGAACAAACTGAGCCATGCCCACATGGCGTGATTTTCATTCCATCCGCTTACCTTTTCCCAAAGTCTAAAACGTGTGGGACATTTGGAAAATACATCAAATCTTCCACCTATTAAGTGTCTTAATGAATGACAGGAAAGTGAATACATAGAGAGCAGTATCACGTTAACAAATAAAACAATTGTTCCTACCCCTATTCCAAATCCATCTTCAAACCATAAGGCGTGAAAAGCGTCTACCCACAAAAAGAATAAAATGACAGCAGCCGCATAGAAGAAGTAACGATGTATGTTCTGGATTATAAAAGGAAACTTTGATTCACCATCATAGTTTCCAGGTTTGGCCATAGGTTGTACGGCGCATCCCGGAGGGGCCATAAAGAATGATCTGTAATATGCTTTTCTGTAGTAGTAACATGTTGCCCTAAATCCTAGAGGGGCCCAGAGTATTAGTAAGGCTGGAGAAAACGGCCACCAAGATGCAAGGATATAAGGGGAATAAAAAGGAGAGAGATAAGGCTGAACTAGGAAATCCACATTAGAAAAAGCTCTCCACGTAGAATAAGCACCAAAAGAAGCAAGTACTATCGCCGTTACTAGCGGTAGAACCCACCAAGTGTCATTCCTTAGTGTAATTGAATCTTGTGCAGTGCCGTTTGCCATATCAAATCCTCCGTTAACTTAATAAAACTTTTTAATATAGTTTGTCACCAAGTTTATGTTACTTTTTAAGCTTCTCTAAAAATTAAATTATGCCCAATCCCTCAATGTGCTCGCATAATTCTTTTACGTGACTTGCTGACTCGTGAAGCTCTTCGGTCTCTGAATCACTGAGAGCAATTTCAAAAATTTCTTCAACACCTGTTCTTCCTAATTTAACCGGAAGACCAACAAATGTGTTTTCGACTCCATATTCTCCCTCAGCTAGTACACAGCATGGAAGAATCTTCTTTTTGTCTTTTAGAATTGCTTCTACCATTTCAACTGCTGACATGGCTGGAGCATAGAAAGCGCTGCCGGTTTTGAGTAGTTTTACGATCTCTCCGCCTCCACCGCGCGTTCTCTGTATGATTTCTTCTAATCTCGGCTGAGGAATGAGTTCGGTAACCGGAACACCAGCAACTGTAGTAAATCTTCCTAGTGGGACCATGTCGTCTCCATGTCCGCCAAGAACAAACGCGTTAATGTTCTCAACTGAAACACCTAGTTCCATTCCGATAAAAGCCCTGAATCTTGCTGAGTCTAGAACTCCAGCCATTCCCATTACTCTTTCTCTTGGGAATCCGCTTACTTTATGGGCTACATAAACCATTGCGTCTAGTGGATTTGTAACAAGGATTAAAATTGCGTTTGGTGATTTCGCTGCAACGTTCTCTGTAACCTGCTTAACCACATTTGTGTTTGTTGAAATAAGGTCGTCTCTGCTCATTCCCGGTTTACGAGGAATACCAGAAGTTATTACTACAATATCTGACCCTTCTGTTTCATCATAACTATTAGTTCCTGTAATGTTTGAATCGTAGCCATAAACTGGGTTCATTTCCATCATGTCAAGTGCCTTACCCTGAGGCATGCCTTCTACGATATCTACTAATACAATATCGCCTAACTCCATCTGAGATAGCATTAATGCTGTTGATGCGCCTACATTCCCTGCGCCAATTACTGATATTTTTGGTCTAGCCATTTAATTGCTCCTTTGTTTTTTCTTTCTAAAAATATTGGGATCAAAACCCATTTATTGTCTTGTTTTTTTTATACTTTATCCATATTTTCAGCTATTGCTTCTCCAAACTCTGAGCACTTAAGTAGTTTGGCGCCATCGAGCTGACGTTCTAGATCGTATGTGACTGTTTTATCTAAAATAGTTTTTTCCATAGCTTTTAATATTAAGTCCCCTGCTTCATCCCAGCCAAGGTACTCAAACATCATAACTCCCGAAAGGATTACGGAGCTAGGATTAACTTTATCTAGACCTGCGTATTTTGGCGCTGTGCCGTGAGTGGCTTCAAAAAGTGCTAGATAGTCTCCTATATTACCTCCAGGAGCCATACCTAATCCGCCAACTTGAGCAGCACATGCGTCTGATAAGTAATCACCGTTTAAATTTGGTGTTGCTATAACTTGATAATCTTTAGTTCTTGTTAATATCTGCTGAAGCATATTGTCGGCAATTCTATCTTTTATAATAACTTTTCCCTCAGGTGCCTTGCCGTCATAATCATCCCAAAGCTGATCTTCAGTAATTGTGCTATCTGTGAACTCTTCTTTTGCTAGATCATAGCCCCAGTCTCTAAAAGCGCCTTCCGTGTATTTCATGATATTTCCCTTGTGTACCAAGGTTACACTTTCAAGTCCTTTCTTCATTGCATGTTTGATTGCTTTTTTAACAAGTCTTTTTGTTCCTAAAGGGCTAATTGGTTTTATGCCAATTCCAGAGTGCTCTCTAATAAACACACCATACTTTTCTACAAGGTATGTTCTGATTTCATAAGCTTCTTTGGTGCCGCTCTGCCATTCTATGCCAGAGTAAACGTCTTCTGTGTTTTCCCTGAATATGATCATGTCCATATCTTCAGGTCTTTTAACTGGTGAAGGTGTACCGTTTATATATTTTACAGGGCGTACACATGCATATAGATCAAGGATCTGTCTTAAAGCTACATTTAAGCTTCTGATACCGCCTCCGATAGGAGTAGTAAGTGGGCCCTTTATTGAAACAACATATTCTTTAAGATCTTCTACTGTTTTATCTGGCAACCATTCTCCAGTTTCTTCAAACGCCTTTTCTCCTGTTAATACTTCGCGCCAATGGATCTTTTTTTGACCGCTGAATGCTTTCTCAACTGCTGCATCAAATACGATTTGTGATGCGTGCCAAATATCAGGCCCTATACCATCACCTTCGATGAAAGGTATAATTGGATCATTTGGAACAATTAAGCAGTCGTTTTCCTTATCAATTTGGATCTTACTCCCCACTTGGGGTTTTTCGGATGACATTATTTAACTCCTCTATATTTTTCTCTATTTTTTTCGTCTGAAAATATAAACAAAATAAAACAAATTTCAAATCATTGCGGCAATTTTAGCTATCTGTGCTTTTTTTTATCAGGTTTTTAATGATTTAGATTAAATTCAAGTACCAGCTAATTAACATATTAGCCCTGCATCATTTGTCTGAGCACAGTCTGCAAAATGCCTCCATTTCTGTAATAATCAACCTCTACTGGGCTATCTAGACGGCATATAGCGTTAAATGTAAAATCTTGACCTTCTGGTGGCATCACTCTTACTAAAATGTCTTTTCCAGGTGCCAAGCCGTCTTCTATGCCTTCGATATCAAATTTTTCATATCCTGTAATTCCTAATGATTCTGCGCTGTCCCCTTCTTTAAACTGAAGTGGAAGAACTCCCATTCCAACAAGGTTGCTCCTGTGAATTCTTTCAAAGCTCTCTGAAATTACAGCGCTGACACCCAATAGCAGAGTTCCTTTTGCTGCCCAGTCTCTTGAGCTTCCAGTTCCGTATTCTTTTCCGCCTATAACAATTAGCGGAACGCCTTCTTCTTGGTATCTTATCGAAGCATCATAAATTGCTAGTTCTTCATTGGTAGGGACATGTTTTGTTACCCCACCCTCTGAGCCTTCAACCATAAGGTTTTTAATGCGAATGTTTGCAAAAGAACCCCTAACCATTACTTCATGGTTACCTCTTCTAGATCCAAAGCTGTTGAATTCTCTTTGTTCAACTCCCTTTTCTATTAAATATTTACCTGCCGGGCCATCTGTTGGTATAGAGCCTGCAGGTGATATATGGTCGGTTGTTATAGAGTGGCCTAATACTGCTAGTGCATGTGCACCTTTTATGTCTCCTGTTTCAGGTAGATCTAATGTAAGATCGTCAAAAAAGTTCGGCTCTCTAATGTAAGTTGAATCATCACTCCAATCGTATAGATTGCCCTCTGGTGTGTCAAGGCTCTTCCAAGTATCATCGCCTTCAAATACTTGTGAGTATTGTGCTTTGAATATTTCTGGATTTACAACGTTTTGAACTGTTGTTTTCACTTCCTCTTGAGTTGGCCATATATCTTTCAAAAATACAGCTTCACCATCTGATCCTGTTCCAATAGGCTCATTATAAATGTCGATGTCCACTGTTCCTGCTAGTGCAAAAGCGACTACTAGTGGAGGGGATGCGAGGTAGGAGAATTTAACAAAAGGATGTACACGGCCTTCAAAGTTTCTGTTACCGCTTAATACGGCGGATACAGTTAAATCATTCTCTTTAATTGCTTCTTCTATAGGGGCTGCTAGTGGGCCACTGTTCCCGATACATGTAGTACAGCCATATCCTACGAGGTCAAACCCAAGTTTATCTAAGTATGGTGTTAGTCCTGCAGCATCTAAGTAATCGGTAACAACTCTTGAGCCTGGGGCCAAGCTTGTTTTAACAGTAGGGTTAATTGTAAGACCTTTCTCTACAGCTTTTTTAGCTACAAGTCCTGAAGCTACCATAACTGATGGATTTGAAGTGTTTGTGCAACTTGTTATGGCTGCAATTGCAACCGATCCGTTACCCATTTCTGAAGAGTCGCCGTTTAATTGTACGATGGCCCTTTTGTTAAGATCAGCTCCATTTTCAGCTTTCTCTTTTAGTGAATTCTGATAAGAATTTTTCAGATTTTTTAATGAGACCCTATCTTGAGGACGGCTAGGTCCTGCCATTGAAGGTTCAACCGTAGAAATATCAAGCTCTAGTGTGTCTGTATAGTTAGGATCAGGAGTGTCGTCTGTTCTAAAAATACCTTGTGCCTTTGTATAAGATTCAACTAAGTCTACTACATCTTCTCTTGCTGTGATTCTTAGATAGTTTAGTGTTTCAGCATCTACTGGGAAAAATCCCATAGTTGCTCCATATTCAGGTGCCATATTAGCGATAGTTGCTTTGTCAGATAAGGCCAGTTTACTAAGACCAGGTCCATAAAATTCTACAAACTTACCTACAACACCTTTTTTCCTTAGCATTTCTGTGACTGTTAGAACGAGGTCTGTTGCTGTAACGCCTTGCTCAAGCTCCCCATGTAGCTTAAATCCAATAACATCTGGAATTAACATGTATAGGGGTTGCCCCAACATGGCTGCTTCAGCTTCAATACCACCTACTCCCCAACCAAGAACGCTGAGTCCATTTATCATAGTAGTGTGAGAGTCTGTTCCAACAAGTGTGTCAGGGAATACTACTTTTTCCCCACCTACATCACGTGTTGATACTACATCAGCCAGGCATTCAAGATTGACCTGATGGACAATACCTGTTCCAGGTGGAACAACTCTAAAATTATCAAAAGCCTTTTGGGCCCATCTTAAAAATGCATATCTTTCGCCGTTTCTTTCATATTCGCGGTCTACGTTCATAGTGAAAGCTTTATCATTTCCAAAATAATCAACTTGAACTGAGTGGTCAATTACTAAGTCTACAGGCACTATGGGGTTAATTTTATCAGGATCTCCGCCAAGTCTGTTTACAACAGATCTCATGGCTGCCAAATCAACAACACAAGGGACGCCTGTGAAATCTTGAAGAATGACCCTTGCAGGATTGTAAGGAATTTCTTGATTGCCATTTCCCTTAGGGCTCCAGTTTGCTAGTGCTTTTACATGGATGTCATTTACGATAGTCCCATCATAATTTCTGACCACGTTTTCAAGCAAAATTCTAATTGATACAGGTAGCTTGGATAAATCACCGCCAAAACTCTCTTCAATAGTTTTTAATGAATAATATTTCACCTCACCTGAGGGTATATTAAGCGTAGAAAGTGCATTTAATTTGTTGTTAATCTGACTCATAAAAAAATCTCCTTAAATTAATTTGCAGATAAAACGGAAGGAATCCCGAATCCCCGTAATTCTACAATTAAATCAGCACAAATCAAGGAAATAAGGTGTTTTAGTGAAGATAAAGTTTCAATATATGCGTATTTCTGATAATTAAAGGATAAACTTTGAGTTTGAAGCCATATATCTTAATATCTTCAAGCCTTAACTCTGATAATATTTCTCAGATTAATGAATCAAAACCTACAGACTACTAGTCAACTTTTCTAAAAATTAAGGTGCCGTTGGTCCCACCAAATCCAAATGAGTTGCTTAGTACTGTTGTAATTTTCGCGTCCCTAGCTTCGTTAGGTACATAATCCAAATCACATTCAGGATCTGGTGTGTGGTAATTCATAGTAGGCGGGATTATTCCCTTGTCTATTGCTAATACACTAAACGCTGCCTCAATACCACCAGCAGCTCCTAGAAGATGACCGGTCATAGACTTAGTAGAACTTACCGGGATCTTGTAAGCTTTGTCACCTATTACCTCTTTTATCGCGTTGGTTTCATTGGCGTCATTTAATTGAGTTGAAGTCCCATGAGCATTTACATAGTCAATCTCTTCGGGGTTAATTTGTGCTTCTTTGATAGCTGCCTGCATACATCTGGTTGGGCCATCTAGTGAAGGTGCAGTAATATGGCTTGCGTCACTGCTCATACCAAAACCGATTAATTCTGCATATATTCTGGCTCCGCGTTTTTTTGCGAATTCCATCTCTTCTAGAATTAACATTCCAGAACCTTCTGCTATGATGAATCCGTCTCTATTTAAATCGAACGGACGTGAAGCACCTTGGGGGTCATCATTATTTGTAGACAAGGCACGCATTGCATTAAATCCACCTAAGCTTAAGGGATTTATAGGGGCCTCGGTTCCTCCAGCTATCATAACATCAGCCTCTCCCCTCTGAATAGCTATCATTCCATAACCAATAGAATGAGCGCTAGCAGCGCATGCTGTTGTTGTAGAACAGTTCGGTCCTTTTGCGTTGAAAGTAATCGATACATGACCTGCCGCAAGATTGGTGATGATATTAGGTATAAAAAATGGCGACATACGGCTGGGGCCCTTTTCTTCCAATATTAGTACTGTGTTTCTGAAGGTGTCCATGCCCCCAATACCTGAACCAATTATAGTTCCCACTCTAGGTGATAACTCCTCCGTTATTTCTAGCCCTGCATCATCAAGAGCAAGCTTGGTACTTGCTACAGCGTATTGAATGAACCTGTCAGTTTTTCTTGCTTCTTTAGGATTCATAAATTCTTCAGCATTAAAATTGGTTATTTCACCACCTATTTTTGTTTTGTGTTCGGTGATGTCAAACCTTTCAATTGTTTTAATGCCGGAATGACCATTGCATATTGCTTCCCAGGTCTCTTTATTCCCTATACCTACTGGAGTAATGAGACCAATGCCGGTAACCGCTACCCTTCTACTCATTACTTTTTGCGCTCCACGATAAAGTTTATTGCGTCCTGTACTGTAATAATTGATTCTGCATCTTCATCAGAGATTTCCAAACCAAACTCATCTTCCATAGACATAATGAGCTCTACTAAGTCTAATGAATCAGCTCCTAAGTCTTCGATAAATGAAGATTCCGGAGTAATTTCGTCCTCTGATTTTCCTAGTTGGCTTGCAACCATCTCTCTTACTTTGCCTAGAATTTCTTGATCCTGAGCCATAATTAAATACCTCCTTTAATTTTAAGTGTATATACCGCCATTGATTCTAAATACTTCTCCTGTGATGTAGCCGGCATCCTCAGATACCAGAAAAGCAACAGCTCCTGCTATATCTTCAGGTGTTCCGAATCTGTTAAGCGGTATTCTAGAAATATAATCTTTTCTTAACTCTTCTGTTAATTCGTCAGTTATATCTGTTTTTATAAATCCTGGGCTAATAGCGTTTACTGTTATCCCTCTTGAGGCCATTTCTCGTGCGCATGCTTTGGTAAAGCCAATAATCCCCGCTTTTGATGCAGCATAGTTAGTTTGACCTGCATTGCCCATCTCGCCAACAACTGATGTTAAATTGACTATTCTTCCCTCACGTTGTTTGAACATATTACGAGTAACAGCTTTTGTGCAGTTAAATATTCCTTTTAAGTTAATTGAAATAACGTTATCCCAATCTTCTTCTTTCATTCTCATAAGCAATGTATCTTTCGTGATCCCCGCATTATTAATTAGTATATGGAGACCTCCTAACTTTTCAATAATTTTATCAACTTCCTCATGTACTGTATCAAAATCTGCAACATCGAATTTAGATGTAATTACTGTCCCGCCTGATTCTTCAATTTCTTTTTTTGTATTTTCTGCGGCAGTTTCGTTCTGAGTGTAATTAATAACGACTGTTGCTCCTTCAAATGCAAGCCTTTTTGCAATAGATTTCCCTATTCCTCTTGAACCGCCGGTAATAAGTGCGATTTTCCCGTTCAGTTTATCCATTTTTTATCAACTCCAGTTGTGACATCTTCTCAAAATTACTGACCGAAACATTAGATAAGGTTCTCTTTATAAGTCCAGATAGAACATTTTTAGGTCCAATTTCTATGAAATTGGTACAGCCCTGATTTTTTAGTACTTCTACAGATTCGTACCATCTTACCGGGCTTGTCACCTGACTTACTAATAGTTCTTTTACCATACTAGAATCATTTGTAACTGATGCTGTACAATTTGCAACAAGAGGTGAGCTCATTTGAGCAATATTAACTTCATTCAAAACCCCTGACAACCTATCCGCAGCCGGCTTCATTAGTGCACAGTGAAACGGGGCACTAACATCAAGAGGAACAACACGTTTTGCTCCTTCTTCTTTGGCTATTGTGGATGCTTCTGCTATAGCTTCTGTGTTTCCTGATATAACAGTTTGGCCTGGAGCATTTAGATTTGCAGGGCTTGCAATTAATCCGTTTTGTGACACTTGGTTACATATCTCTTCAACTTTTTCCTTCTCTAATCCCAATACTGCAGCCATAGCCCCAACTCCTACTGGAACTGCTTCCTGCATAAATTCTCCACGTTTTCTTACCACTTTAACCGCGTCAGTTAGTTTGAAAGCGCCATTGGCCACTAATGCTGTATATTCACCTAAACTATGTCCTGCTACGTAATCAGGGTTTAAAGATGTTTCACTTTGCAGGACTCTTAAACAGGCAATGCTTGTTGTTAACAATGCAGGTTGGGCATTGGCTGTTAGTGACAATTCGCTCTGTTCACCTTCGAAGCATAATCCTGAGAGGTTAAATCCCAATGAATCATTAGCTTCTTCAAAAGTGTTTCTTGCAATTACAAATTCATCACAAAGCTCTTTTCCCATTCCCACATATTGGGAACCTTGACCGGGGAATACGAAAGCAATCATATTAATTTATCCTTGAATCTATTGAAAATTTATTATGACTCTACAACTTCTTGTTCTTTAATGAAGGTTCTGCCTTTGTAGAAGCCGCAACTAGGACATGCTCTATGTGGTGGTTTGTGTTCCCCACAGCTCTGGCATAAAGATAAGCCTGGTTTGCTTAACTTGTAATGAGTCCTGCCTTTTCTAGTTCTGGATCTGGAATGTTTTCTTTTGGGAAGTGCCATTTTATAAATCTCCCTATATTGTGTTTAAAATTGTTTTCATATTTTTAGATCTTTTAATATTGCGAATCGAGGATCAATCTGATCCTTATCACATTCACAACAATCGTTATTTAGATTTACTCCGCATGTTGTACATAAACCTTTACAGTCTTCGGTGCAAACTACTTTTACAGGTAAAGAAATTGCCACTTGTTCTCTAATGTAATTACTTAAATCTATTTCATCACCTTGATACGTTTCATGCTCAAGGTTGATATCTTCCTCGCCAATCTTATTGCCAGGTGAAAGTACAAGGCTAATTTGAGGATTAAGCTCTATTTTAACAGGTTCTACACATCTTGAACATGGAGACTGGACTGAAAGTTTAACATTCCCTATTACACTTACTTCTTTAAGCACTTTCTTTAGTTCTAAATCTATCCCTACTTTTGATATAAGCTTTATACCACTATCTTCAGACCAAAGCTCAGGCAGATTCTCCAGCCACTCAGGTTGTTCTAATGTTTCAATATGTACACCATCTTCTGGAAGATCGGATACACGTAGTACCATAGCTGTTGTTGATATCATCTGACTCTAAAAAATTATTGGGCTTAATAATAATACAAGATTGCTCATTTGCAAGTCATATAGTTATTTTAGACCATGTGGCATGAAACAAGATGATCACTGCCAACATCACGAAGCTCTGGTTCAACTGTTTTACATTTCTCAACTGCAATGGGACATCTGGGATGGAAACTGCAACCGGAAGGCGGGTTGATTGGGCTTGGTACATCCCCTTTCAATACTGTTTTTACCCTTTTCCTGCTCGGATCAGCTATAGGAACAGATGAGATCAATATTTGGGTATATGGATGTAGTGGATTCTTGTATAGTTCCTTGCTGGGTGATATTTCAACTATTTTGCCTAAATACATAACTGCTACTTTATCACTAATATGCCTTACAACTCTAAGATCATGGGATATAAATAGATATGTTAGTTCGAATTTCTCTTGGAGTTCGATGAATAAATTAATGATTTGTGCTTGAACGGATACATCAAGGGCTGAAATCGGTTCATCACATACAATAAACTTGGGCTTAAGTGCAAGTGCCCTTGCTATAGCTATTCTCTGTCTCTGCCCACCACTAAACTCATGAGGATAACGCGAGAGAGCATCTTCTCTTAACCCCACAGTATTCATTAACTCTCTAATAAAGTCCTTTCTTTCGTTTCCCGATAGTATGTTGTGTATAGCAAGGCCTTCTGACACTATGCTCTCTACTTTCATTCTCGGATTAAGAGAGCCGTATGGGTCTTGAAATACAATTTGCATTTCTCTCCTATATGGTCTCATGTTAGATGCGTTCAAGTGAGTTAGATTATTGTTTTCAAATATGATCTCTCCACTTGTGGGCTCTAGCAATTTAATTATGGTTTTTCCGAGAGTTGTTTTACCACATCCACTTTCCCCAACAAGTCCAATTGTTTGACCAACTGGAATAGAAAGGTCGATGCCGTCTACAGCTTTGACGTAGTTTGAGATCCTGGAAATTATCCCTGACTTAATAGGGAAGTATTTCTTTAAGTTTTCAATTTTAATTAGTTCTTTTACAGACATATCATTTCTCTATCTTCTTTACTTCCGCACTTCTCCAGCAAGCGGCTGAGTGATTATTACCTACTCGATCTAAAAGAGGTTCATCGGTTCTGCATTTATCGATTACCAGTGGACAGCGGTCCTGGAACCTGCATCCGTCGGGAAAATTGTCAGGACTTGGTACTACTCCAGGAATCGGGTTTAACATTTCTTTATTTTCATGAAGATCAGGGACCGAGTTTAGCAGGCCAACTGTATATGGATGATGAGGTTCTCTGAATATGTCCTCAGTATCTCCATGCTCGACAACTTTCCCCGCATACATTACATATACTTCATCTGCTACTTCTGCTATTATCCCAAGATCGTGAGTAATTAGCAGAACCGCCATTCCCATTTTAACTCTCAAATCATTTATAAGCTCTAATATTCCAGCCTGTATCGTTACATCGAGCGCTGTTGTTGGCTCATCTGCTATTAACACTTCGGGATTGCAAGCAAGGGCCATAGCAATCATAACCCTTTGGGACATGCCACCGCTCATTTCATGCGGGTAGTTATTAATTCTACTTTCCGGAGCTGGAATGCCAACTAGTGTCAGCAGCTCCAATACCCTTTCTTTCTGTTCTTGTTTTGTTAGGTCTAAGTGAGTCGATATGGCCTCCCCTATTTGATTGCCCACTGTAAAAACAGGATTAAGTGAACTAATAGGTTCTTGGAAGATCATAGATATTCTGTTTCCTCTAATCGAGCGCATATCACGCTCTGAATAGTGAAGTAAATCAGCGCCGTCAAATAATATCTCTCCACTATCAATTTTTCCGGGAGGCTCAGGTATTAGTCTCATAGTGGATAGAGCTGTAACTGTTTTGCCGCATCCACTCTCACCTACCACACCAATGATTTTGCCTTTAGGAACATTAATCGATACTCCACTTACTACTTCTACTCTCTTTCCGTCAGAAGCAAATGAGATACTTAGGTCTTTTATTTCTAATGCGTTATTCATATAGGTTTATTCACTTCCCAAAAATTTGGGGTCAATTGCGTTTCTAAACCCTTCTCCCAGAAGGTTAAATGAGGTAACAGTTACAAATATAGCCGCACCGGGAAATAGGACAAGCCACCATGCAAAATCTACGTACCTCTGTGATTGAGAGAGTATGTCTCCCCAGCTAGGCTCAGGCGGAGGTACTCCAAAACCCAAGAAGCTTAGCCCTGACTCTACTAATATTGCCCCTGCTATTCCAAACGAAATATCAACCAGAACAGGAGCAAGTGAGTTGGGGAGCATATGCTTCATCATTACTCTCCAATCGTTTCCTCCAAGCGCCACAGCTGCATCTACATAATCAAGTTTTCTAAGCTGTAAGAACTGTCCTCTTATTAAACGAGCTATACCTGTCCAACTGGTTGCTCCTATTACTATCATAATGTTGTAAATGCTCGGGTCTCTGAAGGCTAATATCGTTAGAATTAAGAAGAAGACAGGGAAGGTCATCATTACCTCAAAAAGTCTTGATACAATAAAATCTATTGAGCCTCCATAATATCCGGCTATACCTCCCAATATAATTCCTATGAATGCGGCAATTCCTACTGCAACAAATCCAATTGATAAAGAAATCCTGGCGCCGTGAATCATTCGGCTAAGCACATCCCTGCCCCTGTCGTCTGTTCCAAACAGGTGTTCTTTAGAAGGCGGCGTGAGTACTGACAATAGATCATTTTCTGTAGGGCTATATCTGACTGGAGGGAAGACCGCAAAATCTCCCTTGGTTAATTCTTTGTCCAGATCTTTGAAGTCTGTTCCAAAAAACTCGTTATATCTAAATAGAACCGGAAAATAATATTCATTTTGATATTTGAGAATTATAGGCTTATTGCCGGCTAAGAAGTCTTGGAATATTGCAATTCCAAAAAGTAGTAGGACTATTATTAGCGCGGTCATAGCGAGCTTGTCTTTTTTTAATTTCTGCCAAACACTTCCCCAATATCCTACGCTCTTGGTCTCGGTCACTTTTTGGCCTCGAAACTAATTCTGGGATCAACTAGTACATATACAAGATCAGCGATCAGGATTCCAATTAACGTAAGCACCGCAGAGATGGTGGCAATTGCCATAATTACCGGATAGTCGCGGGAAAGTACTGCCTCAAAACCCAACTGTCCGATACCTGGAATTGAGAAAATGCTTTCTATTATCACACTGCCCCCTATCATGGCCGGGAGGATGCCTGCAAGAATTGTAATTATCGGAATTAGTGCATTTCTGAGAGCGTGTTTTAGGAGTACTTTATGTCTTGGTAATCCTTTTGCAGTAGCTGTTCTGACAAAATCCTCTCTTAGAACTTCTAAGAGGCTGCCTTTTTGGAATCTTGAAAGATAGGCAAGACTTCCGTATGTCAAACAAAACACAGGAAGCGCTATGTGCCATAGAAAGTTAATAGCCTTCTTAAAAAACGGATAGTTCTCCGCCCCTGGCGAGAGTATCCCATACACCGGGAATAAGTCCCAGTAATCACCTCCCCCTAGGAAGAAGATTAATATCATTGCCATCCAGAAGCTCGGTATGGAATATAGAATAAATAAGAAAAAAGTGCTCACACGTTCAGAGAACCTTCCATGCGACACTGCTGAATATACTCCTATTGGTATTGCGATTAAATATATGATGATGATTGAAATTATATTAAGTGTGAGAGTGATTGGAATTCTTTCTGCAATTTTATTTATAACAGGACGGTGATCTTTGTACGAATTGCCAAAGTCTAGAGTTACTATCTGTTTTAGCCATATTCCATATCTTACGTATATAGGTTTATCCAGGCCGTAGAGTTTTTTTGTTTCTTCTACAATCTGCTGTGTTATCGCCTCAGCTTGAATGCCCTGGTCTAGCTGGAGCTTCCTTTCAACCGGGTTTCCAGGAGCCAGTTGTATAATAAAGAACGTAATGAGAGTTATTCCAAAAAGTGTTGGAATAAGTAAAAGCAATCTTTTAAATATATAATCTCTCATAGCTGGAACTATATTATAGGCTTATTGAAATAATAAGACTAGTTTTATACCCAAAAAGTTGCGTTTGTGAAAATAGATAAGAAAAATAGCCCCAACTCTTAAAAGCTTAATATATAACTATTATTCGCTATAAACTTGAAGAGGTTGCGGAACGTGCCACTCAACAGGATCTATGCCCAATGGATAAACTACTACATTTTCAAATCTTTTATTAACTGCTACCGTAGATTTTCTACAAAAAAGAAATGTATAAGGCTGCTCCTCATGAACAATCTCTGCAAACCTTGTATAGAGCTCTTTCCTCTTCTCTCGGTCAAACTCGGTTCTGGCTTCTTCGATTAATTTGTCAGCCTCTTCATTCTTAAAACCTATAAAATTAGAGCCGCTTTCGGCTTGAGTTGAACTCCATATTTGATAAGGGTCTGACTCTACTCCCATTGACCATGCAAGCGTAACAGCGTCAAAATTTCTTTCGGTTAATCTGGTTGTAAATACTGCCCATTCTGTTTTTCTGATATCCATCTGGATACCCGTATTGTCCAGTTCTTCTTTCAATATGGTTGCAATCTTTTCGCCTGTTTCTGAGCCTCCGGGGATAAGGAATTCAAATGCAAATTTCACTCCATCTTTATCTCTTATTCCGTCACCATCATGATCTATCCAGCCGGCTTCTTCTAAAAGCTCTTCGGCTTTTGCCGGATTATAGTCTAGGGATTTGATAGATTTATCATATTCTGGGCTATTTATGTAAAATGGGTTTGTTACTATAGTGCCAAGATTATAGAGAATTTTATCAAGAATTAGTTGTCTGTTCACAAGATGGGTCATTGCGGTTCTCACCTGTTTGTCGGCAAAGAAAGGCCGTTTAGAGTTCCATCCTATATAGCTGTAGTTAGGCGTGAAATAGCTTAATTTATCAAAGCTCTCTTCAAATGCGGGGGAGCTGGTTTGTCTTTCCCACTGAATTGGGGTTAGTCCTGATACGTCCAGATCCTTACGTTTTAATACCTGAAAGGCGACTGTCTGGTCCGTTATTATCTTGAAAACAATTTTATTTAGTTTTGGTTTTTCTCCCCAGTAGTCAGGATTTTTCTTGAGAACTATATCTCTTCCTGTAGTCCATTTTACAAACTTATAGGGGCCAGTTCCAATTGGGGCTCTACCTGCGGGGTTGGTATTAAAATCTCCTTCGTCAAATATATGCTTTGGCACTATCGGCATCCCACCGCAGAACTCAAGCGCGAGGAAGTACGGCCTTGCGTATGTGAATTCAACAGTAAGATCATCAATCGCTTTTACATCTCTTATTTCCTGAAAATAACTTCTTAGCTGAGGGGTATCTACTTTGGGATTCATTATTGTTTTGTAGGAAAACACAATATCTTCAGATGTAAATGGGGTGCCGTCATGCCATTTGATACCTTCTCTGATTTTGAAAGTATATTTTAGTTTGTCCTCTGAAATCTCCCAAGATTCTGCAAGCAGCGGCTCTAATTCAAGTGTCTCGTTGTTTCTTTCAATTAATGTTTCATAAATTTTCTTGTTATTGACTGTTCCTTCATAGGCATCTGTCGCTGTGATAGGATTTAATGTTGCAGGCTCTGCGCTTAAGTGATAAATCAGCCAATCGCCGTCAACCGGCTCGGAAGCGGAGGAAGTTGATATAGATGATTGTTCTTGTTTTGTTTCTTCTGTGCTTTGAGAAACATCATCTCCAGAGCTGCATGCAATTAGCGTCGACAATATAGCAATATTTACAATGGTTATAATTATAAGTCTTAACACTGTTCTCTCCTTAGTTATCTTCTCAGATATTTATCGTCCGCTTTAATCTCCACTGTTATCGTTAGACGCATCTTCAGCAATTTTCTTTACAATCTTAGGAAGCGCCTTTTCGTAAAATGGTCTTAAGAGATCAAGAGGTAATGGGAATACTATTGTTGAGCTTTGATTGCCGGACATCTCAGTTAGTGTCTGAAGGAATCTTAGCTGGAGCGCCATTGGGCTCTGTCCTAGTACTTCAGCGGCTTCGGTCAATTTTGCCGCTGCCTGGAATTCTCCTTCAGCGCTAATGATTTTTGCTCGCCTTTCTCTTTCAGCTTCTGCCTGTCGCGCCATGATCTGCTTCATATCATCTGGAAGGTCAACATACTTGAGTTCAACCAAAGTAACTTTTATACCCCATGCATCTGTCTGTCTATCTAAAACATCCTGAAGTTTAATGTTTAGCTTCTCTCTCTCAGCCAGGAGTTCATCAAGCTCAACTTGTCCTAAAACACTCCTTAGGGTCGTTTGAGCTAATTGAGATGTTGCATAGAGAAAGTTCTCTACCTGTATCACTGCTTTAATCGGGTCTACTACACGGAAATAGACAACCGCATTTACCTTTACAGAGACATTGTCTCTCGTAATTACATCCTGAGGCGGTACGTCCATTGTAATAAGACGCAGACTCATTTTGGTCATTTTATCGACCATAGGAATTATCCATTTAAACCCGGGGCCTTTAAGTCCTACGATTCTTCCTAGCCTAAAAACTACACCCCTCTCATACTCATTTAATATTTTTATTCCGGATAAAATGAAAAGAGCAATAATTCCTACAAATATGATTACAGGTGAAAACATTTTGCTACCTCCCGATAGTCTAAGTTTATACTTTTTCTACTTTTAGTTTGAATCCCTTTTTAGATTCTACAACTTTTATTTTATCGCCTTCATTAATAGGATTATCACTTAGGGCATCCCAGTATTCACCCTGGATAAATACTTTACCCTTTTCACCAATATCCGATACTGCCTCTCCCGTTTGTCCTACAATATCTTCCATGCCGACTAGCGGTTTTAAGTTTTGAGCTTTTATTAAATAAAAGAGTACATATCCAAAGAAAAGAGCAATTGCTGCAGTTGATGCAAATACAACCCCATACCCTACCCTGATATCTGAATCAGGTGTATCAAAAAGAAGTAATGCTCCCAATGCAAAGCTGATTGCACCACCAACACTCAATAACCCAAAGCTAGTGACGTATACCTCTGTTATAAATAGTGCTAAAGCTAAAAGGAGTAACACAACTCCTGCATAGTTGAACGGTAAGATTTGAAATGATACAAAGCCCATCATCAAGCATATAACGCCAGCTGCTCCAGGGAAAATTAGACCCGGGTTGTAGAACTCCAGTAATAGTCCCAATGATCCTAAAGATAATAATAAAAAAGCTATATCTGGCGTGCTAAGTATATCTATTAACTTTTGTTTAAGGCTCATTTCAACCTTTATTATTTTAGCTCCCTCAGTTTGAAGGGTTATCTCTCCTTTAGGAACCTTTACTTTCATTCCGTTAACTTGTGTTTGTAGGTCGCTTAAGCTTGGAGATATTAGATCAATTACGTTTATCTCTAAAGCTTCAGTTGCCGTGATAGAATCGCTGTTTCTTACTGCGTCAATTGCCCACTCTACGTTGCGGCCTCTGTGCTCTGCAATACTTTCTATAAAAGACGAGGCATAGTTCTCTATTTTTTCACCCATGATTTCTTGATCAGACTTAATATCTTGCTCTGAATTTTCTTGGGCTTTTTTGTCATTTTCATTGCCGTCTTTCTCTGTAATCTTTTTTATGGGATCCTGTTCTTTCTTTTCCGGTTGTTTTCCACCAGGTGCCAGAGATACGGGATGGGCTGCTCCAATGCTTGTTCCGGGAGCCATTGCTGCAACATTTGCAGCTAGGGTGATAAACACTCCTGCCGATGTAGCAGAAGCTCCGCTTGGAGATACATAAACAATAGTGGGTATCGGGGAGTTGAGCAGAAGTTTTACAATTTCCTTAGTTGAAGAAAGCAGACCGCCGGGGGTGTCTAAAAGGATAAATAGAGCCTCAGCTGAAATTAATTCAGCCTCTTGAAGACCAGCGCTTATGTAGTCTAGGGTTGCAGGGTTAATACTTCCATTTATTTCTATTACTACTATCTCGTTTCTTGATAACTCTTGTTCTGTATTATCTATGCTTTGTTTCGTTGTGGGAGGCGTTACTTGATTTTTGTTATTAGTATCTGCGTAGCTTATATAAAAGCTCAGCAATGAAGATATAATTAATAAAACTGATAGTATTCTTAGCATTATTATGACCCCAAGAGAAGTTTAGCTTTCCCCCGGACAATCCGCAAGCATTATCAATTGTCTTATATGTTTTCGTATTCAAGTAATTACTCAACAAGATCTTGTAATTCTTTAAGCTCTGATTATAATTTCCCCCTATGGCTACTGAAATTAAATATACTGAAAAAGAACTTAAACAACCCGATGAATTTAATAAGTTTGTTGCTCGGGCAATTGATTTTACTGCGGATCACGGAAAAAAGATCTTAATAGCTATTGCTGTTGTCATAGCTTTGCTAGTGGGCGCTTTCCTTGTTAATTCGAGTTCGCAAGAAAAAAGCTTTGAAGCAAACAACTCTTTTGATGCTGCATTCTCTATGTTTGAGGCTGGAGATAATGAAGGTGCTCTTAAGGGTTTTCTAGCTACTGTTGAGCAATACCCTGATCAAGGAATATCTAACATAGCTTTATATTATGCTGCCATTATTAATTTTAATAACGGCAATTATGATGAATCTGTCAATTTATTAAACCGTTTTGAGTCTAATCAAGCAAATGATCCTATGCTGGTTCAATCAGCAATTCTTACACAGGGTATTGCATATTTTAATCAGAATGAATGGCAAAAGGCTATAGACTATTTCTCCAAGATAACAGATCCAACAAGTCCATATGAAAGACAGGCAAAGTTACACACAGCTTTATCATATGAAAAGCTTGGAGATATGGATCGGGCAAAGTCCATCTATGATCAAATGTCTCAGAGTCAGACAGCTATAAATCCCGGCCAATAACATAAGCTTCCGCCTTCTAACTAAATGTAATATTTTTGCTTCATTCTTGATATTATAGGATAAGAATTAAAGTGATTAAATGAGAAGTAGGGTTGTTTGAAATACTTCTTTGGGTCTTAAACGGGTTTTAGTTTTGATTCTAAAAGTATTCTTAGTCTATTTCTTATTTCGGGAGTGACGAAAGATTTATCTTTAAGTTTGCCTGTAATTTCTAGCATTCTTTTGTATGTATTTACAAACGCCATGCATTCCGGACAGTCCCCCGTATGTTTTTCAAGCTCCTTTAGAGTCTCTAGATCTAGTTCGCTGTCAATATAATCCATGATGTTTTCTACTACGTCTTTGCACATAAACATTTTATTTTCTCCATTCGTGGAAATAGTCTGATAGTTTGTCACGTAAAAAAAGCCGAGCTCTGTGAAGCCTTGATTTAACTGCGGGTATTGATATCTCTAGAACCTCTGACACTTCTTCATTTGAAAGACCTTCTATATCTCTTAGATGAAAAACTGTTCTGTAAGACTCAGGCAATTCATTAATAGTCTTCTCTATTATAACAAGCGCCTCCTTATTGAAAATTATAATGTCAGGTCTGGAGCTCCAGTCCTTATACATAATTCTACCCATAAGTGTTCCTTTTTCATCATATGGGGAATAGTTCTCAAGGCTGATATTGTTTTCATGTTTTTTTTGTGAGCGCAAGTACATGTAACTCGCATTTACCGTTACTCTGTAAAGCCAACTTGAGAATTTGGATTCACCACGAAAGGTGTCTAATTTTTTAGCCAAAGTTAAAAAAACTTCTTGAAATACTTCTTCAGCATCACTTGGGTTTCTGGTAATCCTAAGGGCAAAACCGTAAATTCTATCCGAATACCTGCTAACAATTTCATCAAATGAAGCCTCATCACGAGTTTCTACATACCTTCTTATGAGTTCATCATCAGATATACCTGCAACTTGTTCATCGTCATTGGCTACAATAATATTTATTAGCTTTTTAATAAACCCAATGTCCATTTTCCCCTCTCAATGCCAAAAAATAGTGGGTAACTATTTTAAGCTATAAGTAATTACGCTTAATTATGGTTATAGGGTATTGGATGCTTCTAATTCATAGAAGGTTCAGGATGGCAATTATATTTCTTTGAAAGTTGGAATACGCGGTCGTGATTTGGGAGAAAACTGCCCTCTCCATGATTTCTGACTTGCATCAGAACTTTGTCTGAGCCACATGCGAATGTAATAACACGTGATTCTGATTCTTTAAGTCCTAGTAATTCAGGACGAATTGAGGATATATGCACAAATATTGTGCCGTGAAATTTCTCTTTCTCTACAATGTTATTCATCACTGCGTGTGGTATGTGTAGGTGTCCTGAGAACCACATATCAACTTGGTAGTTTTTTAATACCTCTGTGAATCGTTCAGAATTTATAACCTGTCTATCGGTAAATGACGAGAATGGAATTCCACTATCTTCAAGCGGCGCATGAGTTGTGATAACAATAATTTTGTCCTGGTTATTTATAACAAGATCTTTCCACCACTCAAAAGTTTCATCTGATATTTCAGTTGCTTTTCCTCTTTCGGAATCAGACATGAAAATGAACAAGATATTTCCTTTCACAATTGAGTAATTGACCTCCTCTCTTAGCTTGTCTCTAAATAGTTTTCCCATATCTGTTTTTAAATCGTGGTTGCCTATTATCTCAAACCATTCTTTTATATATGAGTTGTTTCTAGTACGAACATACCAATCAAAAGATTCTTCCGTTGTCTCGTTTACTATATCACCAGCAACAAGAGCCATGTCTATATTAGGAACATTGTCATTCATATCTGTAATTGCAATTTCAAAGGCCTCTTCGTGCCCTCTGTTGGTTGGCTGAATATCTGCAAGCGCCCACACAGTTAATGTGTTTTCAGAATTAAACCAGTTAGCCTCTGAATACTCATCTCCTGATGTGTAGCCTATATAGCACGAAGTTTGTCCAAGAACTAATAGTAATAAGAGTAGTTTTAAAATGGTTGGCATATTAACTTGAAAAGCTTAAGCGTTGGCTGTTTCTAGAACCCCAATTGCTTCTTCCTTTACCACATCATTTATTCTAACCAGCACTTCATCACCAACGTTGAAGCCGTCTGTGTCGAACCTGACCGGTATGTAGTTAGGGGTTGTACCTTTAGATCCTTTTTCTATTAAGACAGGGAATTTTCTTCCTATGAACTGTTTGAAAAATTCAGTTTTCTTCTTGCTGCCAAGTTCTCTCAATATTTTGCTTCTATCTTTAATCTCACTAGGGTTAATTTGCTCTGCCATTACTGCAGCTGGGGTCATTTTCCTTTTTGAATAAGGGAAAACATGAAAATATGTAAGCGCAGAATCTCTTGCGATCTCATAAGTATTGAGAAACTCTTCTTCGGTCTCCCCTGGGAATCCAACCATAATATCTGATCCTATTGCAGCATCAGGCATTCTTTGTCTTATCTGGTTTGTAAGATCAAGAAACTTTTCAGGACCGTACCGTCTTCTCATTCTTTTTAATACATCTTGATCACCGCTTTGAAGAGCAATATGAAACTGAGGGCATATTGTTTCTGAATCTGCTATGAAATCTATAAGGTCTAATTCAGTATCTGCGGGATCTAGTGATGTCAGCCTGACGCGGTTTACTATCTTTTCCTTCTCTATCTCCTTTAAAAGTTCAAAAAAATTGGTTCCTATCTCTCTTCCATAACTAGCAATATGAACCCCTGTTAGTACTATTTCTTTGTACCCTGACTGAGCTAGCTTCTCCATGCGATTTAGAATTTCTGCAATTTCAAGACTACGTGAACGCCCTCTTGCTCGGGGGATAATACAAAAAGTACAAGCATAGTTGCAGCCGTCCTGTACTTTGAGAAATGCCCTAGTTCTACCAGGGAATATCTCTATATCGGGAGACTCAAAACCTTTCTTCTTTTCTTTGAAAATGTCTGATATAAATACCTTGGGTTCTTCTTGCGGTATGCCTTCTCTGATTATTTTTAAAAGGGATGAGAACTTATGAGAATTCCCTATGACGTAATCGACCCCTTTTACTTCTTTAAGCTCTTCTGGAGACACTTGCGCATAACAACCCGTTACAACAACCAATCCATCGGGGTTAGCACGTTTGGCACGGTTGATATAGTTCCTTGCCTCAGCATCAGCTCTGTGAGTAACCGTGCAAGTATCAATTACATATACATCCGCTTTATCAGAAAACGGGACTTTCTTGTATTTACTTTTTGGCAGTTGGTTAAGTATGACAGCTGTATCGTATTGGTTTACTTTGCAGCCTAATGTTACAATCGAAATACTCTTCATATTTATAACACCCTATTTATCCAGCCGCCACCTAGGACTCTCTTGTCTTTATAAAAGACTACTGCTTGTCCTGGTGTAATTGCGCGCTGTGGATTTTTAAATTCAATCTCTGCATCTGTATCTGACTTCATTGTAACTATAGCATCATCCTCGCGGTGTCTATTCCTGATTTTAGCTTTTACTTCAAAACTGCTGTCAAAGCTGATTGCTGAGTTCTGACTTGAATTGTGTTCATCAACCCATGAGATATTTTCAGCAAGGAGTTTGCTGCTATAAATTTTGTCCTCTGCCCCTATTACAACACGGTTTTCCTTAGGGTCTATGCCGACTACGTACATCGGTTTTCCTGTTGCAATTCCAAGCCCTCTTCTTTGGCCAATAGTAAATGAGTATATTCCGTCATGTTTGCCCATTACGTCTCCTTCCGTATTGACTATCTCCCCTTCTTTTTCAGTAAATGCTGATTGTCTAAGAAGATAATCTCTGTAATTATCAGAAGGCACAAAACAAACACCTGTGCTGTCAGGTTTCTCTGCTAGCTTTAAATTTAAACTACGAGCCAAGTCTCTAACTTCATCTTTCTTTAATGAACCCAGTGGAAACATGAGTTTGCTTAATTCTTTTTGTTTTAAGGTGTATAGAAAGTAAGTCTGGTCTTTATTTTCATCGTCGGCTTTGTTTAAAGAATAGGCGCCGTCTCCATTTGTGATCTTTGCATAATGCCCGGTTGCTAAATAATCCGCTCCAAGCTCAAGGGCTCGTTTAAGGAGCAGATCAAATTTAACATACTGGTTACATAGAACGCACGGTATTGGTGTTTTTCCTGATTCATATTTTGTGACGTAGTCTTTGAGGACGAGTTCTTTAAATGAATCCATAAAATTTACTACGTAGTGAGGTATGTCCAGTTCCTGGGCTACTCTTCTAGCATCTATTACATGATCAAGTGAGCAGCATCCGCCTTCAGCATCTTTATAATCCAAAAGCTGCATGGTTATACCAATGACCTCATGGCCTTCTTGTTTAAGGATTGCAGCCACAGTTGTGCTGTCCACTCCTCCGCTCATCGCTACAACTATTCTTTTCTTTCCCATAGTTAAGTAAGAGGTTACCTAAGCCCTATATGTGAGACAACTTTATTTTGTTTTTGAAAATGCGGGTTTTTCGAAGATTGATGGACAAGTGTTGTTTAAACTAAACCTTCTTCAACACCAATAATTGAGTAGTAAGATTCTCCGCCTAATATGAGCTCTCTGGCCTCGACATACTCACTGACCGAATAGTACATATCAGAGCTTACTATAACTCTCCAAATAGGTGCCAGATCACATGTTCCTCTTGCAGAGTCGGTTACAGCTTTGATTCCCTGAGGCATGCCCTGATCTCCATAAACGTTTAGAGTCTTAGAGCCAATACCAATTTTGCCGCTTATAGCCACTTTGCCTTCGAGTTTTCTTTCTCTTGTAATAGTCGCAAGGTGTTGTAGTACCTCAACGGCTGAACAGATCGCTCTTAATTCGGGGTTAGTTTGCTCTTCCGGTGCATTGAAAAATGCTACAATTTCATCTTTCATAAGTGCTTCGATAACTCCACCGTAATTTGATATTATTGAAGAAGCAGATTTCCTGTAATCAGCAAGAAATGCATTGAACTCAGATGAATCAAGCGATGAAGATAACTCTTGGAAGTCGGCAATTTTAGCTACAACTACTGTGACTCTTCTGTTTTTAGTTTCTTCCTCTTCCTCTTCGCCATCTATATCTTCAGCCTCAATTAGAGTTGGCTGAAATGCGGGCTCATCGGGGGGCTCTATTTCTTTCTTTCGTTTCAGTAGGTCAAGCATTTGATTATAAGTTTCAAATGCTCTAATCATTGTTACATCTTCCCCTGCCTCACTTGACTCAAGTTTTGTAGCCAAATCACCTCTTGAAACTCTTTTCATTCCCGCAATAAGTTTTTCGATTGTGTCAGAATTTCCACCGGAAAGAAAGGAAAGTAATACCAGGACTATAATAGATGCAACGAGCCCAATTAGACCGCTCCAAATTGCTGTTGATATTGCAAGGCTCTTAAAAGCTGAACCTTCAAGCCCTACTAGTATTGTAGAGTTACTTGATGTTGAAATGGGAAGGATTTCCAGATTGTCTCCATTCTCAGTACCCAAACTTTCCTGGAGCACACCTTCTGAATCAAGAAGTTTAATGTAATAAATATCTTGTCTCGAATTTAATATCTCTTCAGCTGTTTCCTGAAAATTAGCCTCTGATTGGCTAAAGAGTTTAATAAGCTGTTGTGATTTTTGCTCATTGATAGATGAAGTGAAAAAATATGAACTGAATAATGATACTATGATTGATAATAGGATAAAGATTGCAACGAATACTATAGAAATTCCAGTTCCGGGCTTAGTCATATTTGCGCCTAGTCCCATACTTATTGTGCTCCAAATATATTGTCAGATTTATGAAATTTTGTATTGGCATAATCAAACTTCATAATTTCTATAATACTAATTGAATCCAAGCTAGTAAAGAAAAATTATGTAAAAGTGTTTATTAGTACTAAAACAATACATACACATATACAAAATAACTAATTGTTTGTTAAACTTCCCACTATAGAATTTCTGATTAAGAGCACCTAAGGTGTCTTAAGAAAATCAATCAGCTTTTAATAGTCTAACTGGATAAAGGTTGGATATTTATTTTGGTTTTGTTATTTGCAAACTTTTGAAATTCAACTGTGCCGTCAATAAGTGCAAACAATGTGTGATCCCTACCCATTCCAACATTATTTCCAGGATGAAACCTAGTGCCTCTTTGCCTTGCGAGGATATTTCCAGCAATTACCTCTTCGCCGCCAAATTTTTTCACACCTAGTCTTTTCCCGTCTGAATCTCTTCCGTTTCTACTACTTCCGCCGCCTTTTTTTGTTGACAATTTAGTTTACCTCCTAATTCAAGATATCAGTTATTTCTACTGTTGTGTAACGTTGACGATGACCGTTTTTGTTACGGTAATCTTTTCTTCTTTTAAATTTAAAGACAATGATTTTTTTGCCTTTTTTCTCTTTAATAATTTTGGCTTTAACAACAGCATTTTCCACCATCGGAGAGCCAACAACTACATCTCCATTATCATTTGAAACCATAAGCACTTCATTGAACTCTATAGCATCACCAGGATCTCCTGATAATAGTTCAACATCAATAATATCACCGGGGTTAACAGTGTATTGTTTCCCGCCTGTTTTGATAACTGCATGCATTATAAAATTCCTCCCAATTGACTAAACCACCAACATTATTCCATTATTTGTAGGGAGTTGTCAAATCTTTTGGTAATATTCTTAATAAATTTTCTTAGGATTATTAATTAAGCATTCATTATACCCAAATTTTTTACGATTGCACCCCTTTTAAAGCTTTTTTATTTAATATTTGTAAGAGTAATGAGTCCAGTCTATATAATCTCAAAAACGTTGTTCAAGGATTTATTAGTTATCACCTAGTTACGAGACGTAGATTCTAGCTTTATCTGGCCTGATGGAATAGAAGAGCAAGTTCCGCTAAATAAATAGATTACTTATACTTATTATAAGCACGGGCCAGCTTTTCATCATATTTATTCGTTTTATATCCAGGTCCGTTGTAGCGTCTGGCAAAACCTGCCCAGTCCTTATTCTTCAAATACTTTGTCAGATTATTAGAGAGTATGAAGCGGCCAAAAGCTTTTATGTGCTCTCCCTCACTCTTATGCATAAGCCTTACAAAATCTTTTACACTTTTATATCCTAAGTTTTCCCAGTGGTACCCCATTATCTGAAAAAGACCCCAGGATGCTGATTCCAGTGCCGCATTATCGTGAATCTTTTTTGCCATATCAAGCCTATCGTGTTCTCTTTCGCCGCCAAAGTAGTGCTCCCTGGTCCAACGGCTATACAAAATATTTTCATTACCCTCAGTCAGAGTATTTGGGTCTAAACCGTGTTTCTTAAGTTGGCGCCAAAATATGTGACCTTCAAATAGTATCTTGGGCTTATCTCCCGAGAACCCCTGCCCGCTTGATTCCACTTCATTAACTGCTTTGATAACAGCGAGTTCAACTCCCAAATCTTTTGCCACTGAGTTTAAATCAGCCTCTGAAAGAAAACGAGATTTTAATTCAACAGGATTTTCGGGTTCTTGGCTTAGTAATGTGCGCCAAGTTTTTTGACCGACTATGCCGTCTACTACAAGCTTATTCTCTTTTTGAAAATCCATCACGGCCGCCTCGGTCATAGGTCCAAATGCTCCATCTGCTGAAATGTCGTATCCAGCCTTAATCAATAAACTCTGGAGTAAAACAACAGAATCAGACTTAGACGTATTTCTTCTAATAGTTTCCATTTTTGATCATCCCGGCTATAGATTTTTATAATACTAACCCGCCAAAAATAGTATTACTTTATTAAAAATAGTTCTAGTCTTCTAATACTAGATTAAAAACAGAAGAATCTATATTTACTTTGTCACGCCATTTTTCATGAACTGCAATATAAATCCTGTCTCCATAACGCGATAGTCTCTTAAACAGTTGATTCATCTGCTGACGCTGAGTTTCATGGAAATGCTCTATGTTGAGTGTGATAGATGAAGAAGTGTTCTGCAGAACATTTTCTAAGTGTGGAGCCACGCGTTCAAAGAAATCATGGTCAATAATTCCTTTTATGGATATAGATAGATTGGCGGCGGTGTTCTTCACACCACCAAGCGATACTTCAAGAGCCCCCTTCTTCATATAAGGCTGAAAAGATCTTTCTATTGATTCAGAATAAGACTCTGCAAGAACATTGTTCGCATCGAACTCTTTAATAAAATGACGTTCAACATAATCTTTCATAGCAATTCCAACTGTCCAGTCCTGTATTACAATAGGAATCTGTTTGGGATTGGTTAGTGGGATAGTTCTAAGGAAATGATAAACCCTGCTTGGGCCGCCGCTAAATATGCCCTTACTCATGAACTTGCTAAATGCACTGACTTGGTCTTTTAATGAATAAGTACTTTTAAATATTGGATTCTTCAGATGATCCATTTTATTGTTAATTCTGTCAGCAATAGTCTTATCATCTAAAAGTTTGTAGTATAGGTCGCGGTAGCCTTCAACCATCTCGTCGTATGCCATTTGTTTGGGAATCAAATTGGTTCCAAGTTTGGTGTTGTCGGTACCGCTTGCTTCTTTTATCAGGCGACCGTCTTTTTCCAATCTTTCGTATAATGGTGTTTTAGGCACGGCTGTTAAAAGGCCAATCATTGCGGCTTGTATGCCTGAGTTTTGAATAAAATTGTACTGCAAATCAAAAGTCTTGAGTGTGTCGTTATCAAAACCAATTATAAATCCTGCAAGTACTTCGATACCGTATGAGTAAACGTGATGAATTGAGGATAGAATGTCCGAGCGAGTGTTCTGAAACTTGAGCGTTTCCTTCAGACTCTCCTCATCTGGGGATTCTATGCCTATAAAAACCCAACCAAAATTGGCTTGTGTGAATAAGTCTAGCAGCTCATCATCTTGAGCTATATTTAGCGAAGCCTCAGTACCAAATAAGAATTCATAATTGTGCTCCAATTGATAATCTCTCAAATATGCCATTAACTTCTTTGCCTGGGGTTTGTTCCCTATCAAATTATCATCTACATAAAATACATTTGTTACATTTAACTTGCGCAGTTCGTCGAGTTCTTTACCTACTTGTTCGAGTGATTTGATTCTGGGTTTCCGACCAAACATAACAATAATATCGCAGAATTCGCAGCGATAAGGGCAGCCTCTGGAAAATTGTAAGCTAACTGCCTGATATTTTTCTATTTTTAGTAAGTCAAAGCGTGGCGTCGGGGAGTCTTCAAGTGAAACCTCACCCTTTTCTTGATAAAGAGCTCTTTGTTTATTTGATATGAAGTCAGTACAGAATTCTTTCCATATATACTCTGCCTCACCTGCTATTACTGTATTGGCCAGGGTCTCGTAGTATTCCGGACAAAGTGATGCATAACTGCCTCCCGCAACTACAAAATATCCCTGGTTTCTGTAGAACGTTAAAAGCTCACTCTGCCGTTTATACTGAACGCCCATCCCACATATGCCTATAATATCTGCATCGGGTTTTAGAGGGATTGATTCAATATTCTCATCGACAATTTCAATATCCCAGTCCTGTGGAGATAAGGCAGCTAGTGTTGCCAAACCGAGAGGTGGGTTAATGGTCCGGATATCATTTGGCATGATATTGTCTACGGCCCATTTGAAGCTCCAAAAACTTTCGGGAAATCTCGGGTTTATTAATAATAATTTCATGTTCACCCCATAACTTAAAGACTTTGTACTCTATATACTGATTCTAGATTATTTTATTCTTATAATCAATACACTTTATGTATGTAATAACTTGATAGTATAATCTTATGAATATAGACTAGCGTATCTTCTTGTTAAATTAGTAAGTAGTAAGAAATATCATCTATGAAGTTAGTGATGAGGGCAGTAAATACTCATTATATTTGGCGGAAATGACAGTAAAAAATCCTGAAATATTTCTAAGAATAGCCAGAGAGCCTATGAGCGCACTGACGCATTTTATTGGGTTTATAGGGGCTTTCTTTGGTTTAATAGTACTCCTTTACATTTCTATTTATCCAGTGGTTAAACCCCTTCATATCGTTACTTTTTCTGTATTTGGTTTTGGAATGATGTTGGTATATGCTGCAAGCACAATTTACCACACACTTTATTTGTCAGATGATGGAATAAAGAGACTCAAAAAGCTAGACCATATGATGATTTTTGTTTTTATCGCATCTACATACACCCCTATCTGTCTCATTGCCCTTAAAGGTTTTATAGGTGTGAGTTTACTAATCACTATCTGGGCGTTAGCCATAATTGGGATTCTGATCAAATTATTCTGGATACACGCTCCAAGGTGGTTTTCTGCAGTTATTTACTTGGTTTCAGGCTGGATTGCACTTGTTTATCTTGTACCTATAATAAAAATACTCGGGACGACGGCTTCGTTGTGGTTATTTATTGGGGGAGGTTCTTATACTGTAGCTGCAGTTATTTATGCTCTTAAGAGGCCCGATCCATTGCCTGGATTTTTTGGATTTCACGAAGTATTTCATATCTTTGTTATGATTGGAAGTGCAATGCATTTTTGGCTCATGTATGAGTATATTTCTAAGTTCTAACTAATCTTCTGCTTTAACTAATCGCTCACTAGATACGATAATTCCTGTTTCATCTGAGTAGACGAATTCCCCAGGGTTAATGGTAACCCCTGCAAAGCTGATAGGAATATCCTTTTCCCCTAGCCCTTTTCGCTCAGTTTTAAGCGGTATTGAATTTAGAGCCTTAACTCCAATTTTCATATCACCTATTGCTTCAACATCTCGTATACAGCCATAGATAATAAATCCTGCCCATCCGTTTTTAAGTGCAGCTTCAGCTATCAAGTCTCCCAGTAGTGCCTTATTTAATGATCCTCCTCCATCAACGACCATCACCTTTTTCTCACCCTTGGTATTCGCCAATTCTTTAACCCTTGAGTTATCCTCAAAACATTTGATAGTTACAATTTCTCCTCCAAAAGAGGGTTTGCCACCATAGTTTCTAAAAACCGGGTCGACAATTCTTACTAAGTCTGGGTTTGAGTCGCACAAGTCGGGTGTTGATATATTCATTATACATACTCCTGATTTATATACTGCCAGGCATTTATGATTACATGTTGTAGGTAGTTGTAGGGAGATTCTATACTACATTTTCTTGGGATAATCAAAGCTGCTGAGCTTAGCTTTACCTTTACTTACTTTATCCCAGGAATCTGTACCGAATTTTAATACGACGACTCCGCAAGTAGGCACATTGTCGATTCTAGACTTCGATAAGTAATTCGTAATATCAGTAATCGCCGGATTGTGACATACTATCATAACTTTGTTGTATTTATCCTTCAGTGATTTAATTGCTGTTAATAAATCATTAGGATTGAATGTGTAAAGACCCTCTTTAACCCTGATTTCTGTGGGTTGCGTGCCTAGTTCAACCGAGATTAATCTCGCTGTAGTTAGAGCACGTAGTCCAGGGCTGGAAAAAATTACGTCAGGAATAATGCCTTGCTGTGCTAGATGCTTGCCCATTTTTGAAGCATCTTTAGTCCCTCTTTTATTTAGAGGTCTTTGTATGTCATTTAAAGTTGCGTCTTTCCAACTAGATTTAGCATGTCTTATTAAAATTAAAGTTTTCTGTGCCATATTTTAATAATTGTACCCATTTAGAACTCTGCTACAAATTAATTTTAAGACCAGGGCTCTTTGTAATAATAAACAAAATTAGCCACTTTAGGTCTTTCTGTCCATCCCAGCTTTTTATAAAAACCGGTCTTATAAGAAGGTTTTTCCTTGCCGTTAGTCAGCATTAACCTCATGCATCCCCTCTTCTTCCCTAGTTCCATAACGTGTTTTACTAAAGCACTGCCAGCTCCCTTTCCGCTAGCTTGAGGACTAACAAATACGTCAGATATATATCCCTCCCAACTCCCAAGCATTACAAATGGTACCCAGTGCACGGTTGTGAATCCTATAACCTTAGAACCCTGATCTAGTGCTACAATTATTGTGTGTCCTTCGGGGTCCTCAACGCAATGGGTTATAAGCTGTTTAATCGGATTTGCAACCTCTTCAAGAGGCATATTGTTACGTTTCTCTGACCAACCAATCTCCCTTAGTATCTCCGCCATGCTCTCTGCATCATCTGTTTTGGCTAGTCTTATTTGTAGCTCTGCCATAATAACTCCTTATATGAAATTTAAGTTAAGAATATCAAATATTTATGGTAAGGAAAAAATTGTATGGTATTTTGAATCTAAGACTACCTATCTTCATCAAAAAGATAAAATGTTCTTATACCAAATATCACGGGAGGTTTTACCAATGAAAAATCTAAGAAGTTATCTGTTTGCGGCTTTTGTTCTTGCAATGTCTTTTTCTGTCTCCAGCTCTACTTTTGCACAAGACGGGGAATATATGATAGACCCCGCACACAGCCAAATTATTTTTAAAGTTAAGCATTTGGCTATCAGTAATGTTACGGGAAGATTTGATCTATTTGAAGGCACATATAATTTTGATGACGAGAATATAGATAATTCAAGCGTGCAGACTAAAATTGTAGCATCAAGTATAAATACAAATGAGCAGGACAGGGATGATCATCTTAAATCTAAAGATTTTTTAGATGTAGAGAAGTATCCTAATATTACTTTTAATAGTACAGCAATAAAAAAAGGCAGTGATGGTAACTTCCAGATTATAGGTGATCTGAGTATTCATGGAGTTACAAAGGAAGTAACTCTGGATGCTACGTATGAAGGCCATCTTGCAACTGATCCCCGGGGCAATGAGCGTACTGCTTTTGTAGCTAACGGAAAGATAAATAGAAAAGACTTTGGTATGACATGGAATAAAGCTCTTGAACTTGGCGGTGTTGTTGTGGGTGATGAAATTAAGATTACTTTGGAAATACAAGGTATTCGTGAAAAAAGCTAATAATTTTAAAGGGAAAGAAGGCTGGTCTATAAAGACTAGCCTTCTTGTTTATAGCTATTTCTCAGTTTCTGGTGAACTTCTTTTTGAACTTCTTCTGTTTTATTTTCTTCCGGTTTGACTTCTTCTGTTTTGCTTTCTATTTCTTCTTCATTTGTTTGAGGTGCTTCAATTGTTAGTTCTTTTTGCATTTGGTTCATGTTTTTAACTTCTATCTTGGCATCGCCCGGACTACAGGCATCAACTCCTTCAGTTGAACCTCGTATGACTTCAGTTGCAATCTGTCTGCGCTCTGTACCACTTACACTAGATTCTGATTCTAGAATTATCCCGTCTTCAGTGAGACAAGTTGTTTGCACCCCTTCTCCCATTTCCCATACTTCGCATTTGTTTCCAAGAATTGTTTTCTCTCCAACAACTTTGCCCCCCATTTTTTCAAGAATCGCAAAGTTAAATTCTTTAGGTGTTTTAGCGTTTAGAGATTCTAATAAGCTCTGATAGATCGGATTTGCCATTTTTGTGCCTGTATTGCTATCCATATCTATTGAAGTTACAAATTGTTGTCCGTTTTCCATTGAAGCGATAATCTTTTGATTACCCACTATCTCCATAACACACTTTCCCCAATCTTGAGAATAGACCAGTCTTTCTTCTTCATTGGCACCCTCTAATTTATATTTAATCGTATAATCTTTAGCCTCATCAAATACTTGTCCAGGCTCTTCTTTTTTTTTCTCCTGTGAGCATGATATTACAAATGTTACTAATACCATAGCTAAAATTGTTAGATTTAGTATTTTAAATCCTCTAGTGTAAACAAATTGTTTTAACATCAATATTCCTCCATGCTTATGTTTGAATTTTTTGAGTACTTTACTGTCCCATCATTTGGCCTAAATCTATTTCTTTTATTTTTGCATCACCGATATCACAAATGCCCTTAGGACCTGGGTCGTTACGTTTAACCTCAGTAGCAACTTCTAGTATGTTTATACCTGCCATATCAGCACCTGATTCAACTGCTATCAGATCTTCAGTAACACAAGTTTTTGCTCCCCCCATAAGAGTCCATTCTGTACATTTCTCACCGTTAACAGTTTTCTGCCCTTTTTGTTGACCACCCATCTGCTTCATAAATTGCTCACTGAACTCTTTTGGGCTCTTACCTTCCATACCGGCTGTTAGTCCTTTATACATGGGGTTTTTCATTTTTGTGCCGGTATTATCATCGAGATTAATTGTGATTATCCACTGATCACCATTCTCTATCATTGTTATGACCTTTTCATTCTTTTTTACTGAATTACCCATAATATTCATGTCTGATACTTCAATCCAGCATTGTTTTCTTCCATAATCCTGGGAAGCGTGCTTTTTGGTGCCTGTTGTGTTTCCACTTATATCATAAACAACATAATAATTTTCAAGCTCGTGCATCTTCTGCTCTGCATTTCCACTTGTAGTAAATAAAAGTAGCGTACAGGAAAAGATCATAAACGTTCCTAAGAATAATTTCATAGTAATGCCCCCTGGGTTTTTGTTAGATTCTAATTTTCATTTGATTGAGCCTTAAGATTACTTCTCTATCCTCTTAATTTGCGCATATTTGATCCATAATATTTTATGAATTCAAAGATTAGTAAACTTATATTACTAAGGGTATTTGACTACCATCTTATCTGTTCTTCATAAGGAAAGTCAATCTTTTCTGAAAGGTTCTTTAAAGAACATAATAACTCTCTGTTAAGAAAGATATTAATCATATTCAGTAATCTGGTAAAGCGATAGTTGAATTTTGTTAGTATTGATCTATAATTCCGAAATCAGGACGACTTAAATGAAATTGGACATGAGTCAAATTACTAAATCCAAGATATTATCGGTCAGCAGATATATGCTCCCTATAATATTAATCCTACAATTATTCGTGCTCGGGTTTGTCTTAACTTTGGGTCCAGATAATAACCATCGTGCGTTAGAAAGAATTAACGATGCTTCATCTCAATCTTCAGTACTTTACATTGAAGATATGGAAGAAAAAGATATTGATTTGTCTTCTAATACATCGAATTTCTTGAGTCTCAACGATTCAAGATTACTTTCATTCAACTTCAAATTACCAAGTAATTATATTAACTGCCAGCTCCATTCAAGATCCCCACCAGTTTAATCCCCAACATTTTTATCTGTATGCTGTTTTCTTTAACTAGTTATTGAATAGAGATTCTCTACTTATTCTATTTAATCATTTTTTGGTACTTAAACGGGGCATATTAAAATGAATTTCAAATTGACTTTTCATATTGTCGGAACTTTTTTGAAGTTTTTTGGTTTATTGCTATTTATACCGGCAATATTCTCTCTTATTTATAGAGACGGTGATTTATACATTTTTATAGTCACTGCTATTGGTACTGTGGTGTCAGGTCTTTTATTGGAATACCTATGTAAAGAGTCTGATGAAGTAAAAGAATTAAATAGAAAGGAAGCATTTCTAATAGCGCTGCTCTGCTGGATTGTGGCCAGTGTCTTTGGTGCAATTCCATATTTTATGATGCCAGTTTTTTCAAGCCCTATTGATGCCCTATTTGAGTCAGTATCAGGATACACCACAACGGGTGCAACTATACTTACAGATATAGAGAGCATTCCACATGGAATATTATTCTATAGAAGCTTTACTCAGTGGTTGGGAGGCATGGGTATAATCGTTCTGGGTATAGCAATCCTGCCGAAGTTATCGGTCGGAGGGGTTCAGCTTATGGGCAGTGAGGCTCCAGGGCCTACAATGGAGAAGATAACTCCAAAAATTGCTGAAACCGCCAAGAAACTTTGGTTCGTATATATAACACTATCAGTGCTGTTAATTGTTCTACTTATGCTCTCTGACATGCCTATCTTTGATTCTATTACCACTGCATTCAGCACGCTCTCTACCGGAGGGTTTTCAGTAAGAAACTCAAGTATCGAAAGTTATAATAGCTCTCTAATTGAGTTTATTATTACTGTCTTTATGTTTCTTGGTGGAACCAGCTTCCTTGTTCACTATTACATTTTTACCGGCAAATTTTCAAAAATAGCCAAGAACTCTGAGCTCAAATTTTATGCTCTATTAACGGTATTGTTTATCTTAATTGTTAGTGTTGATTTATGGCACAGTCATTATAAGCATTACTTTGAGGCTCTCAGACACTCAGCTTTTCAAGTAGTCTCAATCCTCACTACTACAGGATTTAACTCTGTAGATTTCAACGTCTGGACCGAGTTCTCAATGTTTTTATTGTTTGTAATGATGTTTATTGGTGCTTGTTCAGGTTCTACTTCGGGTTCTGTGAAGATTCTTAGGATCTTGATATTAATAAAAAGCATATTTGTTAGAGAAATAAATCACCTAATTAAACCTAATGCTGTTTTGTTGGTAAAAGTTAATAATAGATCTGTTTCTGAAATAGTAATCGCAAACGTTACTAGCTTTTTCCTTCTTTACGTCCTTATTTTTGTTATTTCAGTTCTCGTGATACTGGCGGTTGAAGATATTTCATTGATGGGAGCTTTATCGGCCTGCGCGGCTACTATAGGTAATGTAGGGCCTGGATTTAATGAAGTAGGTGCAACTCATAACTATCATTTTTTAACTGGTTTTTCTAAATTATGGCTCTGTGGGTTAATGCTTTTAGGCAGGCTCGAGATATTCACAGTTCTAGTAATATTCTCTCCAATGTTCTGGAGGAAATAATTTAAAAACCATAGTATTCGATGTTGTTTAATCTAATGAATTAAAGTTTGTTAGATTTTCCTGATTTCTAGAGCGTTAACTTTATCAGTTATATCTAGATATGCGTAGTGTCTGGTACCAAGCGGGCCGGGATTTACAATCTTTGTAACACCGATTTCGTCAATACCAGCGGCTTCATGTATATGTCCGGTAAAGCAGACTAAAGGCTCAACAGTTTCAATGACCTCTCTGACTACTTTGCCGCCAACATGACCACCCGTTCCGAGAGTATCGTTCAGCGTGTTGATTGGAGGATTGTGTGAGACCATAATCTTGGGCGTGTTTTCTTCCATTCCCTGAACTGCGCTACCAAGAATTCCAGCATATTCTTCCTCTGTGTAGATATTTGGAGTGGGATTTGGACATGGGAGGGAGCCCCCTGCGCCAAATATGGTTACATCCTCCATATCTATAGAGCGGCCGTGTATATGCATATTCTCTTTTTCTAAGAAAGTATCAACTTCTTCTGTATCACAATTACCTGTTACAGCCAGTATGTTTGAATTATATCTTCTAATTTGATTAATAATTTGAGCCGCTTCCTTTCGTCCGCCAAAGTGGGTTATATCTCCACTTAATAAGATAAGATCAGCGGATGACAACACTTCACCCATCTCAGAGATTGGAGTGGCGTTTCCATGTATATCGGCTATGTTGATTACGATCATAATTAGGGAAGTATTATTACACTTAAGGTCGTTAAGTTCAAATTGAAATTTCTAGTGCGAAAAAATAATAGATAGGCTTTATTTCTCAAGGAAGTAGGTAGCTTGTTTAAAGAAAAATAGGAACCTGTCATATTTAGTGGATTTTAATTTAAGCCCAAGTTCCTTGAAAGTACTTTTCCATTCACTATCGCTTTTGTTTGAATGCGGATGGCCCCAGAATTCCATATTCACAATCGAGTCCACAAAGAAGGTCAGATACTTCTGAACGGGGTTTGAGTATATGTCTTCGATGATGATTATTTTATTAGACACCCTCTTGGCTTCTGATAAAACTTCTTCCGGATTTGTGGTGTGATGCAGCACGGTAAGTAATAGAGCGGTATCAAAAGATGAGTAGTTGTAAGGCAGCTTTTTGCCGTCATAAATCTCAGGTTCTATCTCCGGAGATAATGTCTGATCTATAACATCAGCAGGGGTAATCTCGTACCCTTCCCTCCGCATTAAAAAACAAACACTCCCGGGCCCAGTTCCAATGTCTAAAATTCTATCTTTAGTTGATAGGTATTCCTGAATGCGCTCAATTTTAAACTTTGCGTCCCAGAGCCAGACTTTAAATACCCAATCTTTAAAGAAAGTCTTGTTTTGTAATATCTTTAAACTCATCACTATATTGGATGGGTTTGAGCAGATCATGATTCATAATGAATTAGTGTTAGAACGAGGATTATTTAGATTTTAGGTACCAATTTTTATTATTTCAGATTATTATATTTTATGGTTCTATATAAATAGACATAGCGGCCACTTCTTGTTAATAAATACAACTTAATTCAGCGAGGATCAATTAATGAGCGAGCAAGACAAAGTCACAATAGGTGAATATATAGCTAAAAGACTCTATGAAATTGGAGTGGAGCACTATTTCACAGTTCCGGGTGATTACAATCTGATTCTATTGGACGAGCTTCTTAAAAACAAGAATCTACAGATGATAGGGTGCTGCAACGAGCTTAACGCAGGCTACGCCGCAGATGGATATGCCAGGTCTAACGGAATCGGTGCATTAGTCACGACGTTCTCGGTTGGCGGGTTAAGCGCGTTTAACGCAATTGTCGGAGCGTATGCAGAGAACTTGCCAATTGTATTTGTAAGCGGTGGTCCTAATACCAATTCAGAGGTTGAAAACCAGAGACTTCATCACACCATTGGCAGCGTCTCGTACGGATATCAGAGGGATATATTCTCAAAAGCCACAGTGTATGCTGAAATAATAAAACACATAGAAGATGCCCCGTCTCAGATTGATGAGGCCATTAGGCTATGTTTGCTCAAACATAAACCCGTCTATCTCGAGGTTCCCTGCAACTTGGCCGGGCTGCTCATTTCTCATCCCCATGAGAGAAATTTCTCCCGTGGATTGACTAGCGATGAGCTGTCATTAAAACAGGCGGTTCTATCAACTGTCGAATTACTAGGCGCTGCTGCTAGGCCTGTTCTTGTTGCCGGCACTGATTTGAAAGCCGCGGGCGCGATTGGAGCATTTAACGATTTGGTAGAAGCATCGGATTACGCATATGCCTCTATGCCGCAGGGGAAAGGTTTGATTTCTGAAAATCATCCTAACTACATAGGCACATACTGGGGCCCTGTGTCGAGCCCGGGTACGGCTGAGATAGTGGAATCGGCCAATATGTATCTTTTTGCCGGTCCAAGGTTTACCGACTACACGACCTGCGGTTTCACAATGCTCATTAACCACGATAAAACCATTTATGCCGGCCCTGATTTTGTAAGGCTTCCCAATGTAACTTACAACCACGTTATGCTAAAAGATTTTCTCGAAGAACTAGCCAAGGCGATTAAGCCCAACAACGCCTCACTTATTTCGTATGAGCGAATAAAGCAGGAATTTGCCCCTGAGCCTCCGGTCAAGAAGGACGAGATACTTACAACTCGAAGGCTCTTCACGCAGGTGCAGGAAATGTTGGATGAACAAACAACTGTGCTGGTTGAGACAGGCGACTCTTGGTTTAACGGCATTAAGCTCAAGCTTCCTGAGGGAGCTAAATTTGAGATTCAGATGCAGTATGGCTCAATCGGCTGGTCTGTCGGAGCAACACTTGGTTATGCGCTTGCGTCCAAGGATAAACGTCGGCTGATAACATTTGTCGGTGACGGCTCGTTTCAGCTCACGGCGCAGGAGGTTTCGACAATTATCCGCTACGAGCTCGATCCAATTATCTTTTTGCTCAATAACGGCGGCTACACGATTGAGGTCGAGATTCACGACGGCCCTTATAACAACATTCAAAATTGGGATTACGCGGGGCTTGTCGATGTGTTTAACAAAGGCGGAGGAAACGGCTGGTCTACCAGGGTTAAGACTGAGGGCGAGCTTCAGAGCGCTATTAAGACTGCCCTTGCTCACAAAGGCGGCCCTAGTTTTATTGAAGTGATGTTAGATCGTGACGACTGCAGTAAAGAACTTCTTGAATGGGGCTCACGTGTGGCGGCTAACAACTCCCGCCCGCCAAAGGTGTTGTAATAATCTGAAAAAATTATATTGAGAAATTAAAAACATTATGTATCATATTATTGTCGGGTGGAGTTTCTGAGAAACCCTCCTATATCTGATTGTTCGACGGAACAATATTTCATTCTCGTAATGGAACTGATATATGAGGCTCCTTAATTTCTTACCGCCATCTGAAATTTGATTTCCACCCGACATCCTTTAATTCCCATTCAGAATATCTAGAGAATTAATTTTCCTTTAATTTTTGCATAGCCCAGTCCCATGATGGAGGGAATTCCTTACCCTTGATAAAGACTGTGACGAATTTTCTGTCCTCTCCAAGGTAATCAGGAACTTCTGCCATAGTCTCTCCATGCGCACCTGAAGTTATGAAATTTTTAAGCGACTTGGCATCTTCCCAAACAGAGATTGTGTAATTCCTTTTAGATAAAATATCAGCCCTCATTCTAAACCCAATTACACCATGGGATTGCTGAAGCTGTTTTTGGATTAGCTGCATATGCTTAAAAAAATTTGGGAAGCTTAAGTAACTTGTAAGCGGGAGATAAGTCACCACGGTGATATAGTCTTTTTCGGGCTCAGGCTCAATTTTATAAGGTGATATCCAAGGTGTCTCAGGCATAGGTATAATAATTTACACCATAGTAGCGAATATTCACACGGACATTTATAAAGGAGAGAACTAATGAGTCAGAAAGTAGCTCTTATTACAGGGGGAGCCAGAGGAATTGGAAAAAAGATCGCACTAACGCTGGCTAGAAAAGATTGGAATGTGGCAATCTGCTACAGGACCAGCCAAAGTGACGCAGAAGAAACTGTTGGAATAATAAAAGAGATTGGAACACAAGGATATTCTCTCAAAGCTGATGTCTCAGACCCTGAGGCCGCCAAAGGGCTTGTTAAAGATGTTGAGAAAAAGTATGGAAGAATTGACGCTTTGATTAACTGCGCCGGACCTTATCATAGGATTAATATTCTAAAAGAAACCGCTCAAGGCTGGAACGCTATGTTTGATAACAACCTCCATCCGGTGTTTTATCTGACCCAGGCTGTATCTGAAGGAATGATAGAGCGTGAATCAGGGCGGATTATTAACTTCAGCATGGCAAACGCTGACAAAATGATGGCGCAAACTGAAGTGACAGCACACTACATTGCCAAGGCTGGGGTGCTAATGCTTACGCGCGCTTTTGCCCGGCAGTTGGCGACTCATGGGATTACTGTAAACGCAATATCTCCAGGGTTTATTGATTCCGGAAGCGCCCCAAAGGACGAACTTAATGCAATGCTGAGTAAAATCCCGGCTGGTTATATCGGAAGCCCTAAGGACGCAGTAGACGCCGCGCTATATCTACTATCAGAAGAGGCATCGTATGTGAATGGATCAAACATAATTCTTAGCGGCGGCTGGGGATTGTAATAGGATCTTAGATGTTGACTTAGTTGGCAAATTATTCATGTCTTAGTTATACTGAATCTCCACTATGAACATAAAACTACTAAAACTACTTTGCGAAACCCCGGGGATGCCAGGTGCGGAAGAACCGGTCAAAAAAATAATAAAGAAAGAGTTTGAAAAACTTACCAAAGAAGTATCAGAAGACGTTATGGGGAACATCATTGCCCATATCCCTGGAAAAGGACCTAAAGTAGTTATTGACGCTCATACGGATGAAGTGGGCTTTATGGTCAACCACGTAGATAAAAGAGGGTTCGTAAGAGTTACCCCGCTTGGGGGAATGGATCCAAGAGTGTTTTACGGTCAGAGATTAGTAATCTACGGTAAGAAACCTCTTGTTGGTATGGTTGGCGCTATACCGCCTCATATAAGTAAGAGCGGTAATAACAAGGAAGTCCCAGAGATAGAGGATTGTGTGGTGGATTTAGGACTTAAGGCTGAAAAAGTTCATAAACTTGTTAGCATTGGGGATGTTGTGTCGTTTTACCCACCTTTTGAAGAGACTGAGGACGCTATAATTTCAAAAGCGATTGATAACAGAGTTGGGTTATTCGTAATGTTAGAGGCGCTCAGAAAAAAACCTAAGCTTAATTGCGATCTATATCTTACAGCCACTGTGCAAGAGGAAGCAGGGTTAAGAGGAGCCCGTATTATAGTTCCGGTGATTGAGCCTGATTTTGTATTAGCTCTTGAGGGTACTGTTGCTATGGACTTGCCGGGGATTGCAGAAAATAAGACGCTTGCTAATGTAGAAAAAGGTCCAGAGATAAGACTTCTAGACAGATTTCTAGTAGCACACAGACCGTTTAGCTATTTTATTATGGATATGGCAAAGAAAAAGAAAATACCATATCAAGTTACCGTTAAAAATGCCGGCAGCACCAATGCCACAGCTATGCAGGTTACTGGAAAGGGAAGCCGAGCTGCTGTTGTATCAGTTCCAACGCGATATCTTCATAGCCCAAGCTCTATAGCATATAAATCTGATATTGAAGATACTATAAAACTCATTTACCATATTATAGAAGGCATAAAGGATTTTAAGATGTAAAAAGTAGCGATATTCAAAAAAGCCTTTAATATGCTAAAAAAAGCTTCAGCACTTTCATTGTTTTTAATTCTATGTTTTTTCTTTCTCTCTGATGTTAGCAAATCAGAGGTTCGTCCCGGTACAATAATTACTGCTAATTTAAATACTCCTGATCTGGATGATGCTAGAAGTGCGCTAATTAATTATCATAAAGATTCTAAGTGTATTGATGATTCTATTGAAATTTTAGAAGCCATAATCAAAGCGCAGCCTGATAATATTGAAGCGCTGAATTTCTTGTCAAGAGTCTGGCTAACCTATGGTTATGCTAAAGCCAGAACAAAAGAAGACATGATATACGCTTTTGGAAATGGTGTAGAGACAGCAAAAAAGGGTCTTAAAATTGCCCCTGATAATCCGGATACGCATTTCTTCTATGTTGCGAATCTTGCCTCGTTGGGAGATGCAAAGGGTGTATTTAACTCTCTTTTTCTGCTCCCGGAAATTAGACGTGAGCTTGAGTTAATACTAGAGCTTGATCCTAATCATACTTATGCTCTTGCTATGAACGGAGCTCTGTATTCTTATCTGCCGGGTATTCTTGGTGGAGACACGCACATAGCTGACATATATATAAGAAGAGCTCTTCGTCTGGATCCTCATATGTCATCTTCAAGACTTTACTTGGCGAGAAACTTAATGAAGCAGAAGAAATATGATGAAGCTGTTGAGGTTCTTATAGATTTAGTAAACGAAAAGAAACCATCTTTTTACCCCGATTGGTATTTAAACAGCAAATATGCAGTCATACTGATATCTCAAATAAGGGAAAAACAAAATAACTAGATTGTTATTTGTCCGATATCAAGAAAACTAGCTTTTTTGAGGAATAATAAATGTATATAGATGATTTAATAGAAGTTTTTGAAAAGGTTGTCTCTGAATCTCCCGAACTTAAGGCAGATGATGTTTTAGATCTTTTAAGAATAGGCATCGAGGCCAAAAAATATGATCTTCAGGATCAAGGCCTAATAGAAGCAATCTTAAGAGAAGATAAAAAGGATCTCATCGATCCCTTGCAGGAATATATCGAGAATACTACCCTTTCCGTTAATGAAGACATAAAAAAAGAGGCGATAAAGATTTTTATCGCCTCTTTAGAACATTTGATTAATTATTATTATAATAATGTGATCGGCAAGCACTTCTCAAGTTCTTAACCAACCAATTATTATTTTCTTTTACTCATTGGAACATACTTTAAGTTCTTATCGCCAAGATAAACCTGCCTTGGGCGAGCAATTCTTCTTTCTGGATCTAGAAGAAGTTCTTTCCACTGTGCGAGCCAGCCTGGAGTACGACCAATTGCGAATAGAACTGTGAACATTTCTGTTGGGATTCCCATGCTCTGATAAATGAGTCCTGAATAGAAATCTACGTTTGGATAAAGCTTACGTTTTACGAAGTACTCATCTTCAAGTGCAATTCTTTCAAGCTCAAGAGCAATATCCAAGTATGGATTTTTGCCAGTTACTTCAAATACATCGTGAGCAATATCTTTGATTATTGTCGCTCTTGGGTCATAGGATTTATAAACTCTATGTCCAAATCCCATTAGTCTAAATTCGCCGTTTTTGGCTGCTTTGATTGCTTTTGGAATATTATCTTTATGTCCAATCTCAGCTAACATCTGAAGAACACCTTCGTTGGCTCCACCGTGAAGTGGTCCATAAAGAGCTGCAATACTTGCTGCTGTTGCTGAATATGGATCTGGATGTGAACTTCCTACATTACGCATTGCGCTTGTGCTGCAGTTCTGCTCATGATCAGCGTGCAGAATAAGTAGCACGTCGATTGCTTTTTCCATAACTGGGTCTGGCTTATATTTAAGCTCAGTCATTTTATAAAGCATGTTAAGGAAATTACCTGCGTAGCTTAAGTCGTTATCAGGATATGAATAAGGCATACCAAGTGAGTACCTATAGGCGAAAGCTGCTAAAGTTGGCATCTTGGCTATAAGTCTGTGAATCTGTATGTCTCTAATATCTTTATTGAAAATATCTTTTGACTCAGGATAAAATGTCGATAGTGCTGCAACAGTACTCATCAACATTCCCATTGGATGAGCATCGTATCTGAAGCCGTCCATGAATTCTTTGATGTTCTCATGAATCATTGTGTGGTTCATGATGTTGGATTCAAAGGTGTTGAACTCTTTCTTGTTAGGAAGCTTTCCATTTAGTAACAAGTATGAAACTTCAAGGAAGTTGCTTTTCTTAGCAAGAACATCTATAGGGTAGCCGCGGTACATTAGCTCTCCTTTGTCTCCGTCAATAAATGTAACCCTACTAGTACAAGAAGCTGTATTGCTGTACGCCGGATCATAACTCATCATTCCAAAGTCGTCTTTCTTAACTTTGATCTGCCTTAGATCCATTGCTTTGATTGTGTCGTTCTCTATAGGGAGATCGTACTGTTTCCCTGTTCTATTATCTGTAATGCTTAAGGTGTTATTAGCCTTAGACTTAGCCACGATATTTCCTCCTTCTTACAGTTAACCTACTGCAATTATATTGAGTTTGCTTTATTTTATAAACTTTATTTTAGGATTAAGGTCCGAAAAAACCCCAATTAGAAATTTCGAACCACAAAAAGGTACCCAAGTTTTCAGTTTTTTCAAATATTTGGGAAAACTTTTTGTTTAATTTTTTTTGCTACTACAAATCATTATACATATTATTTTATGATGACAATTTTGATCTAGACAATTTTGATAGGAACAGGTGTAAAGCAGCCAATAAATATAAGTAGTGATACTAATCCCAAAATTTTTCTCTTCAAACTTAAATCTGTCTCTTCATACATTGTCGGAGGGTGTTTTGTTCCCATGAATATAAGGAGCACCGCCCACAGAATCCACCCCGGCCACCCTTCAAAAATTGGAACGCTCTCTGAGAACCAGCTAAATCCGCTTCCTAAAAAATCATTGCCAATTTCTAATATCAATTCAGTTCCTATGCCAAAGATTATAAGTAGGACAATCATGGCAAGGGATATGTAACGATGAATTTTCCTAGAAAACAACGCATATGTAATATGTCCACCGTCTAACTGTCCAGATGGTATTAGATTAAGGGCAGTAACAAATAGCCCCACCCAACCTGCAAATGCAACTGGGTGGACAAAAAGATCATATCCTTCAGGCATAGGTCCATAAAAAATATTTGAGAAAATACTCATAATAATAGGAGTGCCTAATACTAGACCGCCCTCTTCAATATGATCTGACATTTTTACAATAGTAGATAGCTTTATACCAATTATTAAAACAGGCACAGTGGCGATGATTCCGGCAAGAGGACCGGCAATACCTATATCAAAGAGAGCTCTTTTTGTAGATATAGGGGATTTAATTTTAATAAAGGCGCCGAATGTACCGATTGGAGAGATAATTGGAGGCGCCGGTATAAAATATGGTGGTGTGATATCAACTCCGTATTTTTTCCCATAGTAATAGTGACCCATTTCATGTGATCCTAAGATGAAGAGTAAGGCTACTGAAAACGATACGGCACTTAGAATATCACCACCAAAAGAAAGCCCTGTAATGAAAGTTGTGGCTACGGTGAGTAGAAATAGAATTATATGGATTTTAGTCAGTTTCATCGGCAGGGTGTAAAAAATACCTAAATACTATTAAAAGGAAAGCCTTTCATGAAAGGCCTTAAATTATTCTATCTCTATTAGAGCCGGATCGATCGACTCAAGGGTTTCTATCATATATCTTTCAATTTCAGATTTCTTCCGAATATTTAAAATCTTATGCCGCACATCGTTAAGCAGGTCCTTGTCTATTCGATTGCATAGATAACGGATAGTGGGCACATTTGAGGGCGATACACTCAGCTGATTATATCCCAAAGATAATAAGCTCAAAGCTCCAGATGGTGTACCAGCCAACTCTCCGCATACAGAGACGTCCATTCCCAGATAATGTGACTTCAGATTCACCTCGTTTAACAATCTTAGCACTGCAGGATGGTATGCAGAATATAAATGACCAACCATGTTTGAATTCCTATCTACTGCAAGCAAATATTGAATCAGGTCATTTGTCCCAATTGACATAAAATCAATTAAATCATTATAGTCATCAAGTTGATAAATCATTGACGGAACTTCCATCATCACGCCGAGTTTGGGTAAATCCACAGAGGCGATACCAATTTCCTTAGCAAGATCTTCTATGATTTCCTTAGCTGTTTCTACTTCCCATAAATTTGTGACCATGGGAAGCATAATCTTAAATTTAAAGCCTTTTTTTGTAGCAAGCAGAATAGCTTTTATCTGGTCTTTGAATAAGTCGAGGTATTCCATTGAGAATCTGATCGCTCTTAAACCAAGCAACGGATTTTCTTCTTTGGGGAAGTCGAAATAAGGTAGTAGCTTGTCAGCCCCTATATCAAGTGTTCTAACTGTTATATAGCCCTCAAAGTTCTTAGCTAAATTTTTATAAATCCTTAATTGCTCTCTTACCTTGGGCCATTTGGTGTATTGGGTAAATGCAAACTCGGTTCGAAATAAACCCACATCGTTTATTCCATATAGTTTTGCTGCCTGAATATCTATCGGAAAGCCGATATTTGCGGTTAGCTTTACCCCTAGAGCTTTTTCACCTGCGTTCTGATTTCCTTCCCTATCAATAACTTCTCTTACTTTGATAATATTTGCATAGGAGTTTTTGTATTCCGATATAAGTGTTTCATCCGGATTTGAGAATATAAAACCTGTTTTTCCGTCTACAATAAGCTTTTCACCAGGTCTGATTAGATTGCAAATGTTATCTATGCCTACTACTGCCGGTATACCTAGTGACTTTGCTATGATTACTGCATGTGAAGTCTCGCCACCTTTTTCTATTACTACTGCGGAAACCGTATTCTTAAATAACATTGATATAAATGATGGGCCAATATCATTTGCCACAAGTATTGAGCCTTCCTCGGGCTCAGCTGCATGAGAGTGCCCTTTCTTGAGCTTCAGAAGTTCATGGAGAATTCTCTCGCCAATATCACGAAAATCCTGGGCCTTTTCTCTTAAATACCTATCTGTGAGACTTTCAAATTGCTCAGCTATATCTTCAACCGCTTCAACAACTGCTAATTCTGCAGAAATATTTTTTTGATCAAGTTTTTCAAACATGGTATTGCGAAGAGTTTTGCCCTGTATTACTAGAAGATGAGCTCGAAATATTTCTATCTCAGCTTTAGATAGCAGTTTCTCTTTATTCAGTGTTTGTATGAGTTTCTCTAAATCAGCCTCTACGTCGGACAAGGCTTTTAGAACTCTCTTCTTCTCAACTTTAGGGTTTGATTTTTCTGACTCTTCACTGCTTATTTGTTGAAAAAGACCACGGAAAAGAAATACGTTCCCTATCGCTATTCCTATAGATACACCCTTCCCCTGATATGTCCTGGTTTCATGTTTTACAATTGAAGGGGTTTTTAATCTTTCAAGTCTATCAGCTACTTCTAGGAGTCCAGCGAGACGGGAAGCTATAATCTCAAAAAGCATTTCTTCGGCAGGGTTGATTGCTCTTTTGTCTTTGGTCTGCCCGACTAAAACCCCTATGCAGCGGTTTTGAAGTAAAATGGGCACTCCAATATAGCTTTCATACTCTTCTTCGCCTATTTCGGGGAAATATTTGTAGCGTGAGTGCTGTGAAGCGGGCATTACCGTAAGAGGGCGTGAAGTTTCAAAAACAAGCCCGGTTAATCCTTCATTTGGCTTAAGAGTAATAGGGTCTTTTAAAGGATTAACAGACAATCCTTTAGTTGATCTCAAATACAGATGTTTCTCTGTTTCGTCCCATATGTATACCGATACAACGTCGAAATGAAGTGAGACTCCTATCTTATTAACAACCTTCTTCAATATAGTATTTAAGCCAGTTGATTTATTAACAAGATCACTAATTTCTTGGACGATTTTCAGATGAAAATCCGCTCTATTTATTAAATTGCCACTACTCATATTAGAATATTTACCTAGACCCTTATAACAATAAAATGACTATCGCTGATTATTTTAGCCACTCATTTAACTCTGGATATATTACCGGATATTGGCTAATAGCGATAATTAAATATTCGTTAACAGTTCTATACAATTTAAGATCTGATGGTAAGATTTCTTATTATTTCATAAAGTATCGCACTTAAAATATTGATTTTTTACCTATCGGATAGAACTTAAAAACTAAAAGGATAATTAAATATGTCTCAGAATGAAAATAACAAACAATACAGAGTTGCCGTAATTGGATCGGGACCAGCGGGCTTCTATGCTTGTGAGCACTTGTTTAAAAGACAGGAGCATAATTTCTCTATTGATATGTTTGATAAGCTCCCTACCCCACACGGCTTAGTTCGTTCCGGAGTGGCTCCAGATCATCAGAAAATTAAGTCAGTAACCAGGGTATACGATAAAATTGCTTCAAATGAGAACTTCAGATTCTTCGGCTTGGTAGAATATGGAAAGCACATTACTATTGATGACTTAAAAAGACACTATCACATAGTTATTTTTGCAACAGGTGCTCAAACTGACAGAAAAATGAACATCCCCGGAGAGGATTTAGACGGCAGCCATACAGCTACTGAATTTGTTGCCTGGTATAACGGCCATCCTGATTATAAAGACTATCAATTTGACCTTACTCAAGAAAAGGTTGCAATTGTAGGTGTTGGTAATGTAGCTGTGGATGTAGCTAGAATACTCTGCCGTACGGAAGAAGAGCTTATGCAGACGGATATTGCCGATTATGCGCTTGAAGCCCTTAAAAATAGTAATGTAAAGGAAGTTTACTTGTTAGGGCGACGCGGGCCCGCTCAGGCAGCTTTTACAAATCCTGAGGTCAAAGAGCTTGGCAATTTAGACGACGCTCACGCAATAACTCGTATAGAAGAAGTGGAGCTTGATGAATTCACGAAGGAATTGTTGGAAAGCAAAGAAGACCGTTCACTGGTTAAGAAAATTGAAATACTAAATGCATACTCTGAAGAGATTGAGTTTCAAAAATCAAAAAAGCTTCATATACGTTTCTTAGTTTCGCCTCTTGAAATAATAGGAGACCAAGAAGGTAGAGTGAAAGCGATTAAGCTTGTGAAAAATGAACTCTATAAGACTGATGATGGAACTTTAAGGCCTAGAGCTACTAATGAAACAGAAGAGCTTGAAGTAGGTTTGGTATTCCGCTCTATCGGATATCATGGAGTGCCGCTTCCAGATGTACCTTTTCATGAAAAGTGGGGTGTAATACATAATGAAAAAGGACGTGTCATCGACCCTGAAACGAATTTGCATGTTCACGGCGTTTATTCCACCGGATGGATCAAACGAGGCCCCACCGGAGTTATAGGAACCAACAAGCTGGACTCGGGTGAAACTGTGGAATGTATTATAGAGGACATAGTGGCGGGTAATCTATTGTCTCCCGAAACTTCAGAACCCGGGCACATATCAGATCTAATGAACGAACGCCAGCCTCAGCACTTTTCATATGAAGATTGGCTCAAGCTTAATGAGCTTGAAATCTTAAAGGGTGAAGAGCAAGGTCGTCCTCGCGTAAAATATACAAGTATTGATGATATGCTGGATGCGGTAAAGAAAAATGGCGGCTAATTAAAAGCAGGAAATTTGCTTAGGATCCAATTTTTGGAGTTAGAGATAGCTTCCTTCTCAAAGGGTCTACACTTTGAACAATTAGCTTAATATCCCTGCTCTCATCTAAGTTAAAGTTTGAGCCTAGTAATACTGGAGCCTCAAATAAATAGTCCGGCAAATAAACGCTTGCTCTTGCATTGTTGATTGAACTTATAATCCCTTTTATTTCAGTTCCTTCTAAATTTTTCAGATGCTTATAAACCCAGTACTTATCTCTATTTCTTTCAACCATCTTTTTGTCTCGAACACCTATTTCTATTTTAGGATAAAGATTCTCAAGCTCGTCCTCGGTATATGATGGCTCACCGTTTTCCAGTGATGAAACAATCTGTCTTTGAATTATCAGGTCTACGTAGCGCCTTATTGGGGAAGTTGCTTGGGCGTACACATCTATTCCTAGGGATAAGTGAGGTGCGGGATCAAGGCCGACTCTGGGGGCCCTTAAGTATTTAACAATATGCAAAGCAAACAAGGGATCGTTTTCATCATGTGATCTTGCGTCTTCTGAAATCGGCTCAGGCTGGGATCTAAATATCCCCGGAACCTTGTTGTCTTTTAGAAACTTGCCTGCCATACGGTTCATAAGTATCATGAATTCTGAAATTACTCTATGTGCAACAGAATTCATATAGTTCTTCCTAATTGTAATATTAGAGTCTTTACCTATGCTAATCTTAAGCTGTGGGAGTTGTATTATTAATGCCCCTGCTTCTAATCTCTTAGCTCTTAAACTCTCTGTTATTTGCTTTATTTTGTTGCCCACAGGATCTAAATCAAAATACTCCGATGCTTTCTCATAGCTTATATTCTGTCTAACAAATACCTTAGAGTTGGTAAACCTGTAATCCTTAATATTAAAGTTGTCATCAAAATTAACAAGCAAAGAAAGAGCTTTACGCTGGGTTCCTGCTACTAAACTTAGTCTTTGCTGTATCAATTCATTGGGGAACATATGTATATGGTGCTCTGGTAGATAAACTGTCTCACCCCTTCTAATTGCCTCTTGATCCAATGCACTCCACTTGGGTACATATTGGGCTACGTTTGCTATATGTATGCCCATGGTGATGCCGTCATCTGATTCTTCAATAGAGATCGCATCATCAATATCCTTTGTGTTCTCATCATCAACGGAAAATACTTCTAAATGTGTAAGATCTTCAAGGTTGTCATCATAGAAAGACTCTTCAAGTATTTGCCCAACTTCTTCAACAACTTTTTTAGGGAAGTCTTGCGTTATGGAAAATCTTTTTAAAAGCGGGTCTTCATCTTCATGCCACGCGCCGGTTTTGATTAAAAATTCAATTGCCCCTTCTGCATCTTTTATTCCTATCTCCGATAAAAATGATTTAGATTCAGGTGCCCTGTTGTATTTGTCTAGATGAATTATGTAGTTTTTAATAAGGTCAATGTATCCTGTGGGATCAAAATCTTCTATTTGGTCATAACTCTTTCCTGAGATTATCTGTTTTGCCCACAAAAGAGCATGTCTACGTTCTTCTTCTCTTCTTATCTCTGCTTCTTTTTTGGCAATTAGTTCTTTGACTTCAGAACCTTCTCTTGCTATGTATCCAGCTTCTCCCCTCTTAAAGTAGATATCATTTTTATCTACAGCCCAGAATAAGGCTAAAGAGTCCTCGTTTGACTTGTCTGAGTCTCCAAAGTAGAAATCAGCAATATCGTTAAATGTGATCTCATAATCTTCATTCCCCACACATGCCCATAAGGTTTCCAGATCTAATTTGTCTTTTGCTTCTTCAAGATTTTTTCTAACTTCTCTCAACTTAAGTTTCTTTTCTGGATGTGTGAAATTCCCTTCAATTATTATTCCCGAGTTGTATGTAATTTTCTCAATATCTACGGTAATATCTTTTCCTTCTTCAGAAAAAATGCTTGCTTTATCCCCAGTTGTTTCATTAAATAGCGCAAAGGAGGGTTCTTTTCGTTTTCTGAAGAGTATTAGCTCGTTCTTTGAGGGAATTTTTACTGTCATTGGATTTAATTGTGATTATAGATCTATAGATTAGGGTAAGAATAATACGGGATTTGTAACTAGATGCAATAAATTTCTTTTCTAGAAAAATTACACCATTTTTTGTGCAATTACACCGCCGTAGGGTGAGTAAGCTTTTTTATTTTGTGGAAGGACCTTTGTTAAAAAGGGTCTTAGCTTTATTAACGTTCTCAGAATTTGCCATTCTATGAATTTTCTAGAATGATCAACGTCTACCCAAAAGTAAAAAGGCCCAAAATATCCTTTGTATTTTACTTCAAATCCATTGTCTTTTAAAATTTCTGACCAATTGTCAATATTCATTGCAGGGATATGATGGTGATCATAGTTCTTTTTGTCAAAGTTTTTATGGAGGAAATGTTGAAAAGCTCCTATAAAATTTGGAGCTTCAATTATGATATGTCCCCCGTCCTCTACTAATTCAAGATGTTTAAGTAGTATTTCTTCCCAATTTGTGAAATGTTCAAGGAATCCGAATGAAGATACTACAGCAAACTTATGCCCGGGATTAAATTTGAGAAAATCATCTTTCCAAAATTCGCCAACATTATAATTTTGACTTTCTAGCCATTTAGGGAGGATGTCTATCTTTTCATAGAGATCAATTCCATACAATTTATAACCTAACTCACCAAATACTGCTAATAGTGCTCCTGGGTAGCAGCCTATTTCTATGCAAGTCTTGCAATTAGTTTCGGGAATGTACTGTTCAATTAATTGTCTAATTGGATGTATTTCTGGAGCAATTTGAAACTCAAAACCGGAGTAATATTTATCCCAGTACTTCTGATCTGCTTTATTAGTCATATTTCTTGTTAATCCCTAACTTAAAGAAATATGATAACACTTGTCAACTATTTTGTTAAATAGAAGTATTGGTAAAAATCGTTGCAATTATTTGAATTAAGGGAAGGGAACTACAAGTTCATAAGGCGTTATTATATTGATCAATTAATCAAGATTGGTTTGTCTATGTAGTTTTAATTCTTCCAATAACCAGACACTAGATTTTATTGGCGCGTTATTACTACAGTAGATTATATAATCCTCGCCGCTTCTTGTACTTTTAGTTCCGGAGTATTCAATGAACTCTTCGGTAGTTGTAATTTGGTCTCTAAAATGCTTGTACTTTCTTCTTATATGTTTAGCGGCTTTTTTAGAATCATACTTTTTGCCGTTCCTTTCAAACACACAATTTGATGTTTCTACAAATTGAAGTAAATGTTCTACTTCTGGCTTTTGAGATTCGGCTACATCGGCATGGGAGATTACTGTTTCTAGAGATAAGTATGCGGCAAAAATCAGGATGAATATAGCTAGTAATTTAGTCATATGTATTAGTATTCAGTTGCAGCTATTAGATATCAAGCAGTTTTTAAGTAGATAGGGAAGACTTATATTCCATGGCAACTTTTACGAAGTCTCTGAAAAGAGGGTGTGGCTCAAGCGGGGTGGATTTAAACTCAGGATGGAACTGACATCCTACAAACCATGGATGGTTGTCAAGCTCAATCATCTCTACCAGTTCTTCATCCGGGGATAGTCCACTAAATATAAGTCCATTGTTTGATAAGGTTTGTCGATAAGAATTATTTACTTCGTATCTATGTCTGTGACGTTCTGAGATTTGATCTGCTCCATATGCAGATTGAGCAAGTGTATTATTCTCTAAAAGACAAGGATAAGCTCCTAATCTCATTGTTCCGCCTAAATCATTTATATCTATCTGGTTTTTCATGAGATTGATCACAGGGCTTACAACATCTTCTGAAAATTCTATTGAATGAGCATCCTTAATACCACAAATATTTCTTGCAAATTCTACAACCGCCATCTGCATTCCTAGGCATATTCCAAAGAACGGAACTTTGTGTTCTCTGGCATATCTTATGGCTTCTATCTTTCCTTCAAACCCCCGTTTGCCAAATCCACCTGGCACGAGTATTCCGTGTACGTCATTTAGGAGTGATTCCACCCCCTGGGACTCAATATCTTCAGAATCTACGTATTTAATCTCAACCTTAGAATCATTCGCCAACCCTCCGTGGTCCAGGGCTTCATGGAGGCTTTTATATGAATCTTGCAAGCTCACATATTTGCCGACCACACCTATTGTTACATCTGTTTTAGGATTCTTAAATTTTTCAGCAATAGTTTCCCAATTAGTGATATCGGGTTTCTTGGTCCACATATTTAGATAATCTATTATGATTTGATCAAGTTTTTCTTCATGCAGGTAAATAGGCACTTCATAAATGGTTCCTACATCGATAGCCGTAATTACTGCTTCATTTTTAACATTGCAAAAAAGTGCAATTTTTTGTTTGATGTCCTTAGGAAGATTTCTTTCTGTTCTACATAGCAATATGTCTGGTTGAATACCAATCTGAAGAAGTTCTTTTACACTGTGTTGAGTGGGTTTTGATTTGAGCTCTCCTGCAGCAGCTAAGAAAGGAACATAGGTAAGATGAACAAACAGTGTGTTTTCCTTTCCCAGATCAGTTCTCAATTGTCTTACAGCTTCAAGGAATGGAAGGCTCTCAATATCTCCCACCGTACCGCCGATTTCTACTATTACTACATCGTTATCGTCTGCTACTGCTAGCACACGTGCTTTAATTTCGTCAGTAATATGAGGGATAACCTGAACGGTTTTTCCCAGATACTTACCTTCCCTCTCTTTTGATATGACAGAGTTATAAATTCTGCCGCTGGTAAAGTTGTTCTTCTGAGACAAATTAGCGTGAGTAAAACGAGCATAGTGACCAAGGTCTAGATCTGTCTCGGCACCATCATCAGTTACGTATACCTCGCCGTGCTGAAGAGGATTCATTGTTCCAGGGTCAACGTTAATGTATGGGTCTAATTTTTGAAGAGTTACTTTTAATCCCCTACTCTCAAGTAGAGCACCAACAGAAGCGGCAGCCAGCCCTTTTCCTAGGGACGACATAACACCACCAGTTACAAATATGAATTTTGTCTTTTCCAACTATCAAAAACCTCAGAATTTAAAGAGTTTTAAGGCGGGACCGTTTCGGTCTTTATTAATATATTCAAAAGCGGGCAGTCTGGCAATACCAAAAGAAGGTATTTTTTTAGAAAAGAAAAATTACTTTCTCTGCAACTCCAATTTTAGCTTGCTGAGTGCCTCTGATCTGTGGCTGATATCATTTTTCAACTCAGGATCTATTTCTGCCATGGTTTTTTTAAATTCAGGCAAGTAAAACACTGGATCATAACCAAAACCACCCTCACCTCTTGGTCTTGTTAGAATTTCTCCTTCACAAAATCCCTCAACAACAATTTCTTCGCCATTTGGATCAACTAGAGCTAAAACACATACAAATCTCGCTTTTCTGTGGGTGTTATCTCCAAGCTCAGCCAGTAATTTTTCTATATTTGTCTTATCTGTAGCTCCTGGTCCGGAATATCTAGCAGAATAAACACCGGGGCGTCCATCTAAAGCCTCGACTTCAAGCCCGGAATCATCAGCAAGGCTTAACTTGCCTGAATACTCAGCAATTTCTCTCGCTTTTTTAAGTGCATTATCACGAAAGGTTATACCGTCTTCAATAACTTCAGGTGGTGAGTCTAATTGCTTTAGAGATATAACATTCTCGAAGACTCCCTTAAGCAATTTTGAGAATTCTCTAACCTTTCCCTGGTTCCCAGTGGCCAATACGACTTCTTTTATCATAGTTTATTTAGACAGTGCTTCTTTTTGTTTCTTAATAAGCTCTTTTATACCCTTGTCTGCCAGTTTCACTAGCTCCGTCAGCCTGTTTTTGCTAAAAGGCTTTTCTTCCGCTGTGCCTTGAACTTCAACAAGTAGCCCTGCCCCTGTCATTGCGATGTTCATATCTACCTCGGCTGAGGAATCCTGTTCATAATCAAGATCAAGCACTAGTTTGTCGTTAACAATTCCAACACTTACTGCTGCTATATAGTCATTTAAAGGATTTTCCTTTACAAGTCCTTGCTTTACAAGATAAGAACAAGCTTCGGATAAGGCTACAAAGCCACCTGTAATAGAAGCTGTTCTAGTTCCGCCGTCAGCTTGCATAACATCACAATCTATTGTTATCGATCTCTCACCTAATTTATCAAAGTCAATTACTGCTCTTAGTACACGTCCTATAATTCTCTGGATTTCATGAGACCTTCCGCCGATCTTTCCCCTGACACTGTCTCTTCTAATGCGCTCTTGTGTAGATCTTGGTAGCATAGAGTATTCAGTGGTAACCCAGCCTGTTCCGGTATCCCTTAAGAAAGGAGGCACGCTTTCTTCAACTGTCGCAGTGCATATTACTTTTGTCTCACCCATTTCTATAAGCGCTGAGCCTTCGGCATTCTTCATAAATCCGCGTGTTATTTTTACCGGTCTTAGTTGATCCCATTTTCTCTTCTTTGTAGCCATGTGTTACCCCTTTATAAAATAATCACGAAATAATACCACAGTTGAAAAAATAGTTTGAAAAAAAAGCCCGATCAATTTCTCGACCAGGCTTTGATTAAAATTTTGGAAAAACTTTATGTGATATTTTTACTAATTATGCGGTTATTGACTTTCTTCTAATAAACCATACTCCGCAGAGTCCAACTGCTAATGCAAATACAATAAGCCCCCACTCGTTAAGAGTCGGAACTGGTCTAAAGGGTGAAGAACCTGCCATCCTAACACCTATTGTACAGGCTACCCAATCTGCTGTGTCTACTAACGGTATCATCACTTCTGGCGCAATTCCTGCATTTTCAAATGGCTCACCATAACCAAATAGTTCGGTGATTGCAAACGGGATACCAATTTCAGCACCAGCTAAAAATTTTCCAAATTCTATTGAACCAGGCAAGTTCTCAAAAGAGCTCGCAATGACTAAATCGTTAATAGTGTAGCGCACAACCATAGATCCCGACTCTGTATTGATAGATGGGAAAACTATAGTTGGGCTCGTACCTGAGTTGCAGCTATGGGTGATTATAGGATTATCTGTATCAACCCCTGTGTATGCAAGTATGCCGCCAGCAAAGGTTATAGTTGGTAGAGTCCAGCTACATGAAGTCGATATGTTATTTGGCTCTGGAGTAAATTTGTAAAAAAGACCAATCAAGCAATTTGAGCTTCCACAAGCTTCCTGGTCTATTTCGGTCCAGTTACCTGCTGGAACGTTAAAGGAGTTTGTTCCATTATCAGAAGTTCCACAAACCAAAATCTCGAAATCTCCTTCACTTGCGTCTATGGGATCAATAAGCCCCTGAGTAAATGGGTCGTCAGCGTCAGCAAATTGATTAGCTTCCTGCTCTACAAAAGTAACAACCGCTTCTGATGTGTTCAGTCCGGCAATAGCTAAGAAACTGGTTAGTAAAAATAGTTTAAATACTTTCATTATTTTCATCCTCCTCTATTCGCAAATATAAGACTATTCAAACATCTTAACATAGATCATATTAAATAATATGGTTTTTGATACTTCTGGGTTATACTGGCTTAAAAAGGTCGATGTTAAATATCTCTGGAGGGATTAAGTAGTGATACCTGCAGGTATACAGCCCAATAAAACTGATTTAAATCCCATTTTACCCCTGTACCTTGTCATATTAGTTGCTTTTGCCGGTTATGGCCTTATGGTCGCGATCTTTATACCAATGCTAATGCATGACACTGGTTTTTTTGATGAATCGGTTTCCTCTTCTGCTAGAGGGATTTATGGAGGAATACTCTTGGCATTATATCCCCTGGGTCAATTTATAGGGTCCCCTATTATAGGCTCGTTTGCAGATAAGTTTGGCAGAAAACGAGTGCTCACTATTTCTCTAGTATTCACTATCTTCTTATATGTGGTGATCGCATATTCTATTGATATAAAATTTCTTTGGCTCTTAATGGTAGCATGCTTTTTTGCTGGACTTACAGAATCAAATGTGGCTATCTGTCAAAGCGCTATAGCTGATATAAGCACTGAGGAAGACCGTGGGAGGCTCTTTTCATATTTATACGCATCTATGAGTCTCGGGTATTTTGCGGGCCCTCTTATGGGAGGACAATTAGCTGTGCATTTTGGCCTCTCAACTCCTTTCTGGCTAGTCTCTATATTGCTTGTATTTGTATATATATGGGTTTGGGTAAGTTTCCATGATCCTTTTATTCCTGATAAAAATAAAGTGATAAGTTATTTTAAGACATTCACAAATCTTTCTACAGTTTTTACTGATCTTCCAATTAGAAGGATTTATCTGGTTAATTTTCTTATATATCTAGGAGTATTCGGACTAGCAAGAGTAATACAGATTTATCTAGTTGATGAGTGGAATTTTAGCATAGACAAAGTAACTCTCTATATTGCAGTCCTATCTGGATTCTGTGCGATATCAAATATGTTCTTTTTTGCCCCTTTATCAAAACGTTTTAGCCTCAAAGCAATAACTATATGGACATCAATTATTGGCGGAGTACTGATGTTAATTATAGTGATTCCTAAAGCAGAGCTTTCTATTTGGTTTACATCCATTCCGGCCTTCTTTATTGTGATTTGGGCAATTTCGGCATGCGGTGCTTACATCTCTACCTTGGTAACTCAGGAACGCCAGGGCAGGGTTTTGGGCAATAATTTGGGGCTCCAAGTCGGAGCGGAATCAATTGGTGCTGCGGCCGGGGGGTTTCTTGCCGCTATCTTTGTTCCACTGCCGATACTTACTTTTGGAGTAATAACAATTTTAGGCGGACTCCTACTTATAAGTTGCAAAAGACCTGACGCAAATAACGTAGAATAAGAAAACGCCTGATTATTACCCTACCTTAAAAGTATATAAAAAGGAGTTCTGGTTTTTATGTTAGATTTATATATTATGAGGAAAACGATATTTACGAAGCTCAATTTTTTGCTGTTGTTGGCCTTCAGTCTCTATGTTTTCAGTACGGCCTGTTTTTCATTATCTGATCAGCAAGGGGTCGATAATTTATGGAGGGAAGAATCAAAGGTCGAGAACATTGAAGAAGGCAAGACAACTCAGAATGAGGTTATTAAACTATTTGGCCCGCCCTCACAAATAATAGATTTGGATAGCGGATCTGTATTTTATTATTTATTACAGGAAAAAAAGGGTAAAGGTATGTTTCTTCTCCTCTTTAACTTCAAAAATGAAAAAGTGAGTTATGACAGGGCAATCTTTTTCTTTGATAGCGAGGGGATTTTAACGGACTACGGGTTTAGTGTGGAGAATATTGAAAGGAAATAATCTGCCAATTCCAATTTTATCCCTACTTTCATTACTGCTTATCGTAACACTAGGTTCCTGCACTGTGATATCTAAAGATATCAACACAGATATAGAGCTTGATAAAAGCACCTTTGAACTTTCCAAAACCCATTTCAGGGATGTAATAAATTCAATCGGCCCACCTGCCAAGCTTAGTAAGTACAATGAAGGACTAGTATTCTTATATGAATCAATAGACATAAAAGAAAGACAGATAGGTTTGAATTTAGACTATAATATTTTCAGATGGCTTAAATTCTCATACGCCAAAGGGGATGCACAAAGACAATCCCTCTTGCTCATATTTGATAAGAACGGCTATTTGGTTACTAAGAGTTATAAAGAGTTTAAGGAAAATATGGGAAGTGGCCAGGCTATTAATTTTTTAGTCAGCATTCAAAGCTTAGTTGATTCTTCAAAACTTGAGGAAGAACCAAGCTCGTTAGCATGGGGAGCAAGCCTGCTTCAACCATTACCTCAAGCTCTAAACTACTCACAAAACCTGGGGACCGGAGAGTCTGGTGTTGAACAGCTTGGCGCGCCCAATAGTGTTGGCCAGCACACATTAGAGTTACAGGAATAGATACTCTATTAATTAGTCCATCTGACAACTTAGTACCTAAATATTTCTCTCAATTCTTTCTGAAAATATTCTATAATGAGAAAGTTTGCTAAAGTCGCCGGAATACCAGCTACAACAGGTCTTACAACTACAACAGTTAAAGATGGGAAACTTACAGCGACTTTAGAAGTAGATGGGAAGCCCTTTATTGTTTCACCGCAGATGTTGGAACAGAATTTCAATGAGTTGTTGGCGGTCATTTAAACTACTTTGGACTCCTGGAAACTGGAGATTCAAATCAAGTTGTTAAATATACTATTCCCTTGATTGGCTATCCGGTCGTCACAGAAAACCCTACAGTCACATTTGAAATGCCAAAGGATAATCCTTTATACAAACTAAAACCTAAGAAAGTTGATTGGGCTGTTTGGATAAAAGGCAGTTTTGTTTATCCCCAGTATCAAGTAATTCACGAGACAAAAACTACAGCTAAAAAATAATCTTCAAAGAATACTGGCCCCTATAATGTGGGGCCGGTATTATTATCTTTTTAATGTCATTGGATAAATAACTGGAGGAAAAGTTAAATGAAATTTGGAATAGGATATTACAGCCTACAATCCCCGCCTCATAATCCAAGAGAGCACAAGGATTTATATTCTGAAATGCTTGAGGAGATTGTAGCCGCAGAGGACATGGGTTTTGAATCAGCTTGGCTTACTGAGCACCACTTGCTTGAAGACGGCTACTGCCCTTCACTCTTGGTAACCGCATCAGCAATAGCCGCTAGGACTAAGAAAGTTAGAATTGGTACCGGTATCTATTTAATGCCGCTTCACGATCCAATTAGTACAGCAGAAGATGCAGCTGTGGTGGATCTTATCTCAAATGGGAGATTAATCTTAGGACTCGGGCTTGGTTATAGGCAGGAAGAATTCGATGTATTTGACAAATCCTTAACACAGAGAAAAGGCAGGATAGAAGAAAGTATTGAGATATTAAACAAGTCCTGGTCAGAGGGACCGTTTAGCTTCAGTGGGCGTTATTACAACTATGATGAGATAAATGTGACACCTAAGCCTGTCCAACATCCAATTCCCATTTGGATTGGTGCTTTTTCAGAACCAGCAATTAGACGTGCTGCAAGTATGAACGCGCCGCTGTTTATAGCTGCAATTGGAGTAATACCAATAGTTAAATACTTGATCGATATGCACAGGGGTTTTCTAAAAGACTTTGGATTTAATCCTGATACAATAGAGCAACCAGTTGTACGCGAAGTTTATGTTTCCAGAGATGGTAGAGCGAAAGCGTGGGACAAGATTAAAGAAAATATCACTTATACTGCCAAAGGTTATGCTTCTTGGGGTTCGTTTGTTGACAGACAGGGCAATCTAATCTCAGATCCGGCGGATCCATCAATTGATGATATTTGTCTTGAGCAATCTATTGTCGGAAGTCCTGAAGAGTGCATTGAAACAATAAATCAGTATAAAGAGGCAGTCCGTATGGATCCTCTGATTTGCAGGTTTAAATTCCCTGGGCTAAGTCATAAGGAAGCAATGGACTCTATGAAATTATTTGTAAATGAAGTTATGCCTTATGTGAAATAAAACATGGCTTTTTAAATTGGTGTGCATAGTTCTATAAGAAAGCCATTTAAATCTCTAATATATGCAACAGTCTGTCCCCAAGGCTTTTGAGCAGGTTGTTGAATTTCTAGGCCACCTGCCTTGATAGCAATATCAAAAGCACTATCTACATCATCTGTAACGAGCGCAATTTCCATTGTAGAAGTTTCTAGATTTGATTTTGATTTAGAAAAGCCAACATTGTTTGATTCAGCTAGGCTGTGGGATGCGAAAGCAAGTTTCGTATCTCCAGTATCTAGCTCTCCATAATCACCGCTTTCATGTAAAAAAAGTTTCTTCAGTCCGAAAGCTTTTTCGTAAAACTCAATAGTTTTTTCTACATCATTAACATATAGGATCGTATAGCCTAGTTTCATAAATTACTCCTCGAGAATTAGACAAGTTCCTGTGCCTAGAAAGAGTTCTTTGTCCTTGTCATATATACCACCTTTGCATGTCACTATATAGCCTTTTAATTTTGCTTTAGGTATTACATTTGTTACTACCCATCTAATTTGTAGTTCTATTTTAGGTTTGATTGGAGCTTTGAATTGTCCTTGGATCTCCATACCGAGTCCAATATATCCAGGGGCCAGGTTTGTCGCGATAGTTCCCATAAATAGAGCACTGCTTTGAGGGCCACTTGCTATAATGCTGCCAAAGCGGCTTGCTTTTGCCACTTCTTCGTCATGGTGTAGCGGGTTCATGTCTCCTGAGAGTTTTGCAAAAGTGGAGATTTCTTCCTTTGATAGCTTTATAGTCAGTTCAAATGAAAAACCAATTTCTACTGGGGAATCAAATTCAATTTTATTATTCATGGTCTTAATATACTCAAATCTAAACTTATAAAAAACAGACTGTTTATTCAACAATTCTTTGACTTTTTATAAAAGGGATTGTCAGGTTTTGCTATCTATCCTGGGGCTTAGTAGCATGGGGAGATAAACAACGGTAAATATGAGGAAGGACAAGATCCAGAGAAGCTGAGAGGCCGCAATCCAAACCTGATAATTGCTTATATCTATAAGCGGAAAGAACACCCTTACAATGGCCCCGGCAAATAAGATGCTGAAAATCCAAAATAGTATCTTCGGAGGGTCAAATACGTTTCTTCCGGTATGCCCCAGAATCACACGGGACATAAAGCCGATTGTCATAATGCCTATTCCCCCGTAAGTAAAGCTGTGAAGGGGCAGAAAACCAAAGATATTAAAAAACAGGGAGAGAAATTTGAGACCGAACCCGACAGCAATCCACGAATAGGCTACAAAAAGGACCCAGAGAAGCGGCCTACTCCATATCTTATTTGAATACCATCCGAATAGTCTGATCGAATAAATTATAGCGAGTATGCCTGAGACTATTGAAATAGCTTTAGGGTTTGTAAAAAATAGGTCTAATATGAAAAACGCCAAAAAAAACACCATGCTAAGGATGTCAATCACGCGCCAATTCTTGGGATCAAATTTAAATCCTATTCCGTTTCTGATAAATATAGGAATCATTCTCCGCCCCATCAGAAGAATTATCGATATGACCAGGTACAGGGCCGAGTACACCCCTAGGTGTTGTCCATTTGATACGAGACCGACCAGGCCGAGATAAAAAACAATATTTGCTACTGCTATAATCACTATATGCGCGACCAGTCCCATCTTGTCCCACGCCCTGGCGCTTATTATCGGATACGCCACTCTTATAGTGAGAACAATCATGAAAACACAATCAAAAATTGCCCCAATTTCATAGGGGATATTGGTGATTAAGGTAAGAAAGATTGAGACTCGTGCGGCGATCCAGAGAATCACTAATGCAACAAGTATTGGTCTCTTGTCTATGTTCTTGCCTAACCAGTACTTCTCTATTGTTAGCAAAAAGCCTGCTAAAACAGCCATTGTATAGCCGAATAGCATCTCGTGTGCATGCCACATTGTGGGAGATATGTTTTCGAAATCGAGTGGGAGCTTAAAGGTATAAAAAAGCGTCCAGATTGTCATATAAAACAGCGATGATATTGCAGCTAATATAAAGAAGGGTCTAAATGGTATTTCGAATACTGAGAATTTTTGCTTGCTGTTTTTATTTATAAGCTCCATTGGTTGTTTACGTATATTACTCAGTGGGTGTCTGAAATTTTACTTGTCTATTTCATCTAGTAAAGTTTGAAGATCCTTAATTTCACTTTGAGTTGTAATTATAAACTTGTAATATTTCTATTAAAATTCTTCTGAGCGATTCCATAGCCACGCTGTGGTTGCAACGGTTGGAATAAGCATGAACCATGTTCCATATAGGCCAATTGCAAATCCTGCAAATGGAGCGGGTAGCAGAGCTCCCACAGCGATTGTTAGAACTAATACTCCAAGAGGCGAAAGAACAATAAACCAGCGTGGATATAATGTTCGCCCACTTAAAATTCCAACGCCATGCCAAATTGAACCTATATAAAAAGCCAATTCTGCCGTCAAATCTCCCATGAAAAAATGGTCTGTTATTAGACGATTTGCTGTTTCATAAAATAAACTATCAGTAGATCCTACTAAGGCTTTTGCCTGGGCTAACACGCTCAAGAATGCAAACCCAGCATGTTGTATTCCCCCAATCATCAACAAGGCGTAAGCTAGTATTAAACACGGCACAGTGGCAAGCCAAAACCCAGCACCTCTCATGCCAATCCACCAGATGTAATATGACAGGGCGTAAATGGGGTAGAGCCAACCTGCTGTTTGTGCCATCATTATCATCCAATGAGGGCGGTGGTTTGCAGTACTAAGCAGATCCCATGCTGCAGGAGAAAGATATTCAAGACCGCTGAGTGTAGGAGAATAAGCATAAATATAGTCACACACGCCATTCCAGAGTATCAGGATAGAAACAACAACGCCTAAAACTCGGAGATGATTTCTGAGAAAATCCCTCTGCTCCATAATACATTTATGATCGCATATTTGTATTTATACATCAACATTTGTTGCTATATAAGCAGTGGTTTAAAAAAATATTATAAGATAGTAAGTTGGGTATAAAGTTGTTTATGACTGGTGGAGGCGCCGGGAATCGAACCCGGGTCCGAGAAAGAGACTCACAAGGCCTCTACATGTTTAGTCTATTATTTTGTCTCGCAGCGAAGTTACCAATAGACAGGGTTTTCGCTGCCAGCCCAAAGTGAAGTCTCGTCATCGGGCGCTTTAGGCACCACCTTCAGACCAGCCCGTATAGTTGTCGCCTCATTTAAACCCACGGGCGGGGTTTAAGGAGCCGTCGCCGCTCTATTTAGGCTGCGAGTGCATAATCATTTTCGGCACTTGTGTGTGCTCCGCCAGTTTAACGAGTTAGCAGAAGCTCGACATGCAGCACAAGCTATCCCATTCCCCGTCGAAGCCAGTACGCCCCCATGTCAAAGAACAATATCTTTAAAAGATGCAAAAATTAAGTTAGCCAACTTTTGCATCCACTAGTTAATACTACACTACTAATAGCGCCTTTTCAGGGCTTTTTCCATTTCCCTGTCAGCTTCTCTTTTCTTAATATCATCACGCTTGTCTTGAAACTTCTTACCTTTTGCAAGCGCAATCTCAACTTTTGCTCGGCTATTTTTAAAATACATTCTTGTAGGAACTAATGTGAATCCTCTTATCTGTGTTTTTCCGATAAGACGGCTTATCTCTCTTTTGTTGAGAAGGAGTTTTCTTTCCCTGCGTGGGTCGTGGTTAAAGTTGTTTGCCTCTACATAAGGTGCCACATAGCTATTAACGAGGAAAACTTCCTCATCTCGTAACATTGCAAAGCTCTCCTTAATACTTGCCTGATTTGCACGGAGAGATTTGACTTCAGAACCTTTTAACACAATACCGGCCTCAAATGTTTCCTCGATAGCGTAATCCCTTTTAGCCCTTGGATGGGTACAAATTAATTTCTCCATGCCGGTAATATAATAATTAACCTAGGTAAATCAACTTGACATATATTTAAAACAGTGCAATTTCAATAGGATGTCTCGCATAATTTTAATCTTAATTTTCCTAATAATCTCAGCCAGCACTTATGCTGAAGAGAGTAATAGCCCCATCAGGGCAGCTCAGGTCTTTCATTCAAATGCCAATAACTATATGGAGTTTGAAAGAGAAGTTGTTCGCATGAAACACTTGGGTGTAAAAGTAATGATCTTCAGAGTGTTTGGTAACGAGGGAGATCGTATATATAAGTTTGCAAATCCTGGCTCCAAAGTCGGAGTATATTTTAAAACTAAACATTCCCCAGTTATAGACGATGTGTTGGGCAAAGTGACAAAAATAGCCCATAAGCATGGGATTAAAGTATTTGCCTGGATGACTACGAGGCATGCGATTTTTGGTGTTCAGGAAGATTTGCTGGACAGCACCTATTCTTTCTCAGAGATGGATTATAAAACTTTGCCAAAGCTGGATCTTTTTAATGATCAGGCGATTTGGCAGCTTCAACAAATTTATTCAGACCTTGCAAAGTATCGGATAGACGGTGTTCTTATTCAAGACGATTTTGTTATGCGGCATATGGAAGGGTTTGGGACTGAAGCAAAGGTCCAGTATCTGAATAAATATAATAAACTCCTTGATGCTAAAGACATGTACACAGAGCTTGAGCTAAAAGAAAACGGTAGAGTCAAAAGAATCGTATATTCAGATGAATTCTGGCAGTTTCAGGATTGGAAAAATGCTCAACTAATAGTGGTTGCTGATGAGTTGATTACTACTATTAAAGGAGTGAACCCTCGTATTGAGATTGCTCTTAATGTGAGCTATGAACTTTTCCACAAACCTAAGAACGCGCTTGCCTGGTTTGCTCATGATGAAAGATTGGCCAAGAAATTTGATTATGTAGCGGTAATGGCTTATCAGGATCAAATGATGAAGGAGCTTGGTGTTAGTTTGGATGAAGCTGGAGATTTAATTAAAGAGAACACCAATAAGGCAGTTGAAGCTATGGGTAGTCCTGAGCGGGTAATAATGAAGATACAGACAATAGATTGGGATACAAGCAAGGAGCTTTCTTTAAAACAGATTAGATTTATCTACCAAAAAGTGTGGTTTGTCTCTCCTGATGTGGGAATTGCTCTAGCGCCCTGGGAAAACCGAAACTATAATTTCCTAAAGGATTAAAATAACTTCTTACTGTCCAGGTTAAGTGTTACTGGCCCCCAGTTGATAAGATGAACATTCATCATTGCTCTGAACTTTCCAGTCTCTACTTTAATTCCGCGCTGTCTTATTTTTTCAACGAATAGCTCATATAACTTTTCTGCAAGTTCAGGAGGAGCAGCGCTGTCATAAGATGGGCGCCTACCCTTTCTGCAATCACCAAATAAAGTGAATTGTGAAACTACCAGAATTTCTCCTCCGGTATCTATCACGGAGTCGTTCATCTTGCCCTCTTCATTCTCAAAAATTCTGAGATTCACAACCTTGTCGACAAGATAATCAACGTCATGCTCTTCGTCTTCTTTTCCTACTCCAAGAAGTACAAGAATCCCCTCACCTATCCGGCCTGTTACTTTGCCGTCTACTTCTACCCTGGCTTCTTTCACGCGCTGTAAAGTTATTCTCATGTTGTTAGGTGAACAGTTTAGTTAAGAATAATGCTAAAAATAGTGAGTAATTTTGCAGTTTGGACTTTATTACAAATGAGGGAATGTAGTGAGCTACACTCCCTCAAGATTTTTTCTCAATTGATATACTACCCTTCTAGAATAAAGGTAATTCTAAGGTGAGCTCTGTATTCAGCAACTTTTCCATCTTCGCCAATTGACGCGTTCATTTTTGTGACTTCAATTCCCGTAAGACCCCTTAGGGTCTGGTTTGCTCTTTCAAGAGCATTTTGAACTGCATCATCCCATGATTTATCTGATGAACCTATAATTTCTGTTATTCTTGCTACGGCCATATTGTTGCCTCCTAGTGTAGAGTTTTTATTTCAATATAACTATAATAAAAACCACCATCTAAAAGTCAAGCTAAGAATATTTAATTTTATTACACAAAATCTATAAACATGATATAATCAATGTCCGAATAAAAAATTAACCAAAAAAATTGCGCAATTTGAATTGCCAGGAGGAACCCAATGCCAATAGATTTTGAACTAACAGATGAACAGCAAATGTTCAAAGACACCATTAGGGACTTCGGAGAAAATGAGATCACGCCTCTTGTAGAGGACGCTGAAAATAACGAAAAGTTTCCGATAGAAATCTTCCCTAAACTTGGAGAGATGGGCTTTTTAGGTATCTCGTTTCCTGAAGAATATGGAGGAGTTGATTTAGATAAAATAACGGAGTGTATTTTTGCCGAGGAGATGGGACGTATTAATGCTGGTATAGCAATGTGTGTTAATGCCCATACAAGCCTTTCTATGATTCCAATCTTAAAAAATGGGAACGATGCTCAAAAAGAAAAATACTTGATACCCGGAATAGAAGGCAAGATCATAGGTGCGTTGGGACTTACCGAGCCTGATGCTGGTTCAGATGCTAGAAGCATTAGAGCAACAGCAGTGAAAAAAGGTGATAAATATATAATCAACGGAACAAAAACATGGATAACAAACGGCACAATGTGTGATTATGTGATTGTTGCCGCATATACTGATAAATCAAAAAAAGGAACTGGCATCAGTCTTTTTATTATTGATGCAGATGCTCCGGGCTTTACCGAAAAAAATAAGATACACAAATTAGGTCACCGTTCAGCAGATACAGCAGAGCTAGTGTTTGAGAATTGTGAGGTGCCAGAAGAAAACCTCCTAGTTGGCGAGGGCGGTTTTATGGGGGCTATGAATACCCTTTTGGGTGCGCGTATCACGCATGCTGCAAAATCAGTTGGACTTGCTCAGTCAGCATTTGAATTTGCACTCCAGTATTCAAAAGAACGTGAAGCTTTTGGACGTACTATTTCTAAGTTCCAGGCTATTAGCTTTAAACTCGCGCGTATGGCTGTACAAATAGAGACGGCAAGACTTATGGTCTACAAAGCAGCTTGGCTTTATAGTAACGATAAGAATGCTCTTAAAGAAGCTTCTATGGCTAAGCTTTACGCTGCTGAGGTGGTTCAAGATGTTTGCACCGAGGCTGTTCAGGTTCTTGGCGGATATGGATATGGAGTTGAATTCCCTGTAGAAAGATATTACAGAGACGCTAAACTTGCTTCAATTACTGAGGGAACCTCAGAAATTCAGCATGTTGTTATAGCTCGTGAGCTTGGTATATAACTTCAATTAAATCTAAAAGAATCTTTTCTAATTCAACCAATTGAATATAAAAAAACGGGGAAGCATCTTACGATGCAACCCCGTATTTTTTTGTCTTATTTTAAAGTTTAAGTATCCAAATTTCTGGATTCTCTATTTATCTCAAATTATGACCATGGAGCTGTCATGACGCCACTCTCTGGGTCTTTATTCTTCAACCACTTGGAAGAATCATAATGAGCTGCTGAATAGCACAGAATAGCTGTTACGGCTATAAGCTGTTCAGGTGTTGATTTTGTCAATTCAGCTCTTTTTTGGATAATAGCTAAAATTGGATCTGGTATATTTACTGTTACTTCTGCCATTTTAGAACCTCCTTAGTCTTTTTCTGTGATACCCTTTTGTTTTCTGTAGTCATCAAGAACTTCTCTCTTAACTGTCGGTACTAGTTTGAAGTCGCCTTCTTGAGCACCTGCTGCTGAAGCTTCAACTACATCATCTGGGAGCATCTCAAGTCTTTCATCACCAGCATTAATAGGGTCATCTAGCATTGATGGAGCAAACTTCCAGTTCGTGAGATTTTCTTTTCCAAGTCCAAATCTGATTGTAAGTTTGTTGATCTCTTCAAGCCTTCCTGGTAATGGACCTGGCTCTTGAATCATTTTTAGTTCTTTTAATAGATTAACTGTTGCAGCATCTCTTTCGAAAGGTTGACCAACTTTACCTTTGAAGAACATGGTTTCAAAAGGAGGTCTTCCTCTAGTTCCACCACCGTTAAGATTCTCAGAAGGATAGCCTACTGTCATTAACCAGCAGAAAACATATGAAGCTCCTAGGTTGAATTTTTCCTTAACATTTCTTCTTGCTCCACCACTAGCTCCATTTAGGCAGGTACCAAGACCTAAAGAAGTTGCTGTCAAAATAGCATTTTGAATAGCATTACCTAAATCGATGCATGCAAGTCTGTGGAGAACGAAATCAGGTAAGATTGCTGGTAGTGGGAAAAGTCTGTTTACACGCTCGTATTCCCAACCATGTGCAGCATCCAAACCACCGGTTCTCATTAGATCGTGCAACTGTTGTCCCTGCACGTCATATGCTGACATTTCATAGCACCAGAAAATAAGAATTGGAGCCATCTGTGTTGTAATCTGACTCCAGTCAGAAATAAACTCCCAAATCTCTGGGTCTTCATCTCTATAAACAACAATAGCTCTCTGTCCATTGAAGTTACCTGCAGAAGGTGCAACCCTCGCAGCCTCAAGCATAGCCTGAACTTTCCATTTTTCCACAGGCTTGTTTGGTTCATACCATCTAATTGATCTCCTCAAACCGATAGACTCAAAAGTATTGAGCGGGTTTACTTCACTTGCCTGAGGAAGACCGTCTACAATAAGGTCACTCATATTAGCCTCCTAATTCAATGTTTTTTTTCTAACTAGACAGTCTAGGATGATATTATTTTAGAGCAAAAAAGTCAAGTGTTTTCTGCAATAGGATAATATTTTCTTATATTCAAGATACCGTTTACCACTGCCTTACATAATATAGTATAAATTAAATACCGTTTAAGCCTAAATTAAACTAAACTTTTTAGCCTAAAATTACTACAAAAGTCTTGAATTGTTTGATGTTAAGGGTTGAAATCTGCCCAGGAATTACTATTTTAAACTTAATAGATTTAACAGGAGGTATACAACAATGAAATTTGACAAATTGACAGTAAAAGCACAAGAAGCAATAGCGGAAGCACAATCTTTAGCACAAGAGAGCAACAATCAGGTGGTAGATATACCGCATGTCCTGATCGCTCTTCTTGCTGAAGATGGAATCCCTGGACAGGTAATAGCAAAACTAGGGACCAATCTAGACGTGGTGCGAGGTCTGGCACAAGAAGAAGTAAACAAATTACCCAAAGTTAAGGGTGAGTCAGACCAGGTCTATCTAAGCCGCGAGCTTAGCAAGGCATTTAAAACTGCTGAAAAAGAAGCTAAATCATTAGGTGACGAATATCTAAGCACTGAGCACTTGCTATTAGGAGTGGTTCAGGATTCAACTGGCAACCTACAGAGCGAACTCAAAAGACTGGGTATTACCAGAGATAGCATCATCAAAGTGTTAAAGGATGTTCGAGGTAATCAAAATGTAACCTCACAGTCCCCTGAAGATACGATGCAGTCTCTTGATAAATATGGCAAAGACTTCACCGAGCTTGCGCGCCAGGGAAAAATTGACCCTGTCATCGGACGTGATGATGAGATTCGCCGCATCATCCAGGTTCTATCAAGACGAACCAAGAACAATCCTGTTCTTATTGGTGAGCCGGGTGTTGGTAAGACCGCAATCGCCGAAGGGCTTGCACAGAGAATTGTAAATGGCGACGTCCCGGACGGACTTAAAAACAAGAAACTCATATCTCTTGATATAGGAGCTCTTGTAGCTGGGGCCAAATACAGAGGGCAGTTTGAAGAGCGCCTTAAAGCAGTTCTGAAGGAAGTAACCGATTCTGACGGTCAGATAATTCTCTTTATAGATGAGATTCACACTGTCGTTGGAGCGGGTGCTACAGAGGGTGCTATGGATGCGTCCAACATGCTAAAACCAGCGCTTGCCCGTGGTGAGCTTCACTGTATTGGTGCTACCACGCTTGATGAGTTCAGGAAATACATCGAAAAAGACGCAGCGCTTGAAAGGCGTTTCCAACAAGTGTTTGTGGACGAGCCAACAGTAGAAGAGACCATCTCTATCCTTCGTGGACTCAAAGAGAAGTACGAGGTCCATCACGGAGTAAAAATTAAAGATGAAGCTCTTATAGCTGCTGGTGTTCTGTCCAACAGATACATCACTGGAAGGTTCCTGCCTGATAAAGCGGTGGATCTTATAGACGAGGCTGCAGCAAGGCTAAAGATGGAGATTGACTCCATGCCTACAGAGATTGATGAGATTGAAAGGCGCATTATGCAGCTTGAGATTGAGCGCGAGGCTCTTAAAAAAGAAAAAGACGATGCTTCTAAAGAAAAATTAAACGTTATTGATCGAAATATCGCTAACCTTCAAGAAGAGTCCGACACATTAAAGACCCACTGGAAGCGAGAGAAGGAGAATATAACTAAGATACGCAATGCCAAGGAAGAGATCGACCAGCTCCGCTCTGATGCCGAGAAGGCTCAGCGTGAGGGCAATCTCACCACAGCATCCGAGCTCTTATACGGAAGGCTTCCTGATCTTAACGACAAGGTCGAAGAGTTAAGTAAAGAGCTATCAGTAATACAGAAAGATAAAAAGATGCTGAAAGAAGAAGTTGATGCTGATGACATAGCAGTCATTGTAGCCAATTGGACCGGAGTTCCAGTGTCCAGGCTGCTTGAAGGCGAGGTCGAAAAGCTTATTCATATGGAAGACAGGCTTCATGAGCGTGTAATTGGTCAAGACGATCCTATTGTCTCAGTCTCTAATGCCCTTAGGCGTTCACGTGCCGGGTTGTCTGATCCAAACAGGCCCATAGGCTCGTTCTTGTTCCTAGGCCCTACGGGTGTGGGAAAGACTGAGCTTGCGAGAGCATTGGCTGAGTTTATGTTTGACGATGAGCACGCAATGGTGCGTATCGATATGAGTGAGTACATGGAAAAGCACACTGTTTCTAGATTAGTCGGTGCGCCTCCAGGATACATTGGATACGAGGAAGGCGGTCAGCTTTCAGAAGCCGTAAGACGCCGGCCCTACTCTGTCATACTTTTTGATGAGATAGAGAAGGCGCATTCTGATGTATTTAATGTGCTTCTTCAAATTTTAGATGACGGCCGATTGACCGATGGCCAAGGGAGAACGATAGATTTTAAAAATGCAATTATCATTATGACCTCAAATCTTGGAAGCGAGTACATTCAGGAGTATGTAGATAAGCCTGAAACTATGGCTGAGAGGGTTATGGAGGTCGTTAGAGGCTCGTTTAGGCCTGAGTTCTTAAACAGGATCGATGAAACGATCATATTTAAGCCTCTGAGTCTCGAAGACATCAAGAAAATCGTCAATATTCAGATTGATCTCCTTGCTCACAGGCTTGAAGAAAGGAAGATCACGCTTGATTTGACCGATTCTGCTAAGCAAATGGTTGCGGAGAGCGGATACGACCCGGTTTATGGCGCTAGACCTCTAAAGAGGACGATTCAAAAACTGATTCAGGACCCTCTTGCTACAGAGATCCTCAAGGGCGATTTTAAAGACGGCGATCATATAGTGGTCGACACAGATAAAAATAACAAACTGGTCTTAACTAAAGAAGTTAAGATCAAGAAAAAAGCATCAAACGAATAATCACCGAAAAGGCGCTTGTTTAGAGATAAACAGCGCCTTATTTCTAATATTTAATAGTGGTTATCTAGGTATCTTAAAGTTATTGCTAAAATATGTTGCCTGAATTTTAATATTCTGAAATATAATCTTAACTAAGTGTGCTATACCTTTGAAATCATTGTGAATAATAGGTCAGTAACTAAGCACTTTGCATGTCTGTAATCAATTATATTATGATATTGCAAATATAGTCCTATTTTATATATTGATTTCTATGGACTTCGGTAAAGATCAAACAAAATCAGAAGATTCAGCTAGTCAATCTGTTAAGATGAATAATCATATGGCCAAATCGGTTATTGCCGCGATACTTTTTACTCCAGCTGGAGTTGTTCCTCTAGTTTATTCATTTTTGGTTGATTTAAGGCTTGATGATGGCAATTTTATTGCAGCACGTAGATATTCTGATAAAGCTAATAATTTGTCCAATGCAGTTATTATCATAGCTCTTTGTATTATTGGTTTAGCAATAGTGCTCGGTTTATCTAGTTATTTAGCTGGATATTCTAGTGTTATTTAAGTTTATCTGACTAACAAATAGACTCTACAATCTCATCCACAACTTCTTCTGGATTATCTGTGATGGCTCGGCCGATTACAAGGTAATCAGCGTCTTTAGAAACTCCTTGTGCCCCTTGTATTATCTGTTTTATAACTTGATCTAAGCAAATTTATTTCTAAATTAACGCTTAATCTAAAAGCTTAGGTTATCGGTGTAACCATCTGGCAATACATGTATATATTATTATAAAACGATAGTTCGTTAATTTGACCAATAGAAATTATTGCATTTAAATAAAAATATAGTGTTTACTACATAAACGCATGGTATTTTATTGTATATAAAAAACTATGGGGGATTTAAAATGTATAGAACGTTTATGGCTGTAAGCTTTGCTGTTTTAGCGTCTATTTTGTTCTTTTCAACTGTTGACAGAGCATCTGCTCAATTGCCACCTGATTTTTCTTTGCCCAACGCTGTTGGTGAGATAGGAGAAAGAACTCCGCTTAATTTAGATTTTACCAATGACGGGGAAGTCGGAGCAATTAATTTTACAGTGGAATTTGATCCGAATGTCATTGATTTCTCGTGCAATGGCTTTTTTGATGTTATTGCTGGTCCAGATCTAATAGGTCTCCCAGTTTTGAATCTCTCTGCTTTTGTTACTAATAGTCAAATTACCGTTTCTTTGGATCAGGGGTCAGGTCAAGTTAATCCCCTTCCTGACGGAGAAATAATTACAATTAATTTTTGTATTTCAGAAGCTGCACAGGTTGGAAACAGCTCATCACTAGATATTACAGTAAACAGTATGACAGATATAAATGGAGGGGATATTCTCCCACCAGTTGCGGACACAGAGGACGGCTCCATTACAGTCGCAAGCGAACCTCCTCAAAACATTGATGTCAGTATTACTAAATCAGCCGATACGAATAGAATTGATCCTGGAGGTCCTGTATTAATAGAATATACGATTTCTCTTAATGCTACAGGTGATTCAGGCGCTCAGGCTACTGATGTTGAGATAACTGATGCTCTTCCTCTTGGGTCTGCTTTCAGAGAAGATTTGTCCTCAGATCAATGTGAAATGCTTATTGGGCCATCGAACTCTATCGGATGTGAAGTTGGTTCACTGATAGCAGGTGAGAGTCAGGACCTCACGGTAGTTATAAGTATCACGGGCCAAGAAGGTGCTGATGTACTTAATCAGGCCATATTGGATTATGTCGATGAAATTGGCAATCCTGTTCAGAAGAATTCTAACACAGTAACTGTTCAAGTTAGATCTGGCGGTGGTGGAGGTGGCGGTTGCGCTTTAGCTGCTGATTCAACTGATAGTGGACTTCTTAACTGGGGTATATTGCTTATTCCTGCTATTTTTGTTTTATATAGAAACAGGAAGTCATTAAGAAGATAAAAACAATAAAGGGGGCGGTTTAGGTATTAAGCCGTCCTCATTTCATGATTGTTAGGGATTTTACTTAATTGATGAAACAATCTGATCTACAACTTCTTCGGGATTGTCGGCTTCTGTGATGGCTCGGCCGATAACCAGGTAGTCAGCACCTTTGGAAACTGCTTCGGCTGGGGTGGTAACCCTCTTTTGGTCGTGTGTAGCAGTTCCAGGGCGTATTCCAGGCACTACCAAAGTGAATCTATCTCCAAATTCCTCCCTTAAAGCTTCTACTTCAACTCCTGAACATACTAGACCGTCAACATTAGCTTTTTCGGCTAACTCTGCAAGGTTTAAGACTGTATCTTGAGTCAAGGTGTTGATTCCTATTTGCTCTAAGCTATTTTTGTCATGACTTGTTAAAACTGTAACCCCTAAGACTAGCGGTTTGGGATAAGATTGTTTCTCTGCCTCTTCTTTGACAGCGTCAGAAACAGCTTTCATCATATCGTATCCGCCCAGAGTGTGGATTGTGAACATGTTTGCCCCAAAACGGACGCTTTGTCTGGCTGTTTTTTCAACTGTTGAGGGGATATCGTGGAATTTAAGGTCTAAAAAGATATCTGCGCCCAAATTTGAGAATTCTTTAAGTCCTTCTGAGCCTGAATTTAGAAAAAGTATGGGTCCAACCTTAAAGGTTTTAATTTTACTCTTTAATTTTTCGACCCAATTTAGAGCAATTTCGTGCTCAGGGAAGTCGAGAGCAAGTATTATTCTTTCTTCTGGTTTAAGATTTGGTCTTTTCATAACCTAAAGTGCTACTTTAATCCGATTTATTGAATAATGACTTTATATTGAGTTCAATAGCTCCTTAACTTCATTAACTACTACTTTAAGTTTTATATTGCGTGAATCGCCTGTGTTTCTGACCTTAACTTCGGCTTCATCATCTTTGATTGTCCTCGGCCCTACTGCTACAATTATCGGAATGCCGATTAATTCAGCATCTTTGAATTTGAACCCAGGCCCTACATCTCGGTCGTCTATGATCGCCTCATATCCGGCTTCTATGAGCTCAGAATAAATTCGCTCAGCTTCTGCCAAGATCTTCTCGTCCTTTATCTTAAGTGGAAGAACTGTAACCTGGAATGGAGCCAAAGCTTTTGGGAAGATCATGCCGCTTTCGTCATGATTTTGCTCAATTGCTGCTGCAACTGTGCGCCCTATTCCTATCCCGTAGCAACCCATTATAAATGGTTTCTCTTTACCATCTGAATCTACAAAAGTCGCTTTCATGGCTTCGCTGTACTTGGTTCCAAGCATAAACACATGCCCAACTTCGATACCTCTAGTGGAAACTAGGCTACCTTCGTTGCATTTAGGGCACTTATCCCCATCTGAAGCAACTCTGGTGTCGTAAAATTCAGTTATTTCAAAGTCTTTTCCAAGGTTTACGTTAACTATGTGATAATCTGCTTTATTTGCACCAGTAACAGATGTACCCATAGTTTTGACTGAGAGATCAGCGACTTTTCTAATATTTAGACCAACTGGACCGCTGAAGCCCATTGGTCCACCCGTAGCTTCAAGGATTTGATCCGGTGTAGCAAGCTCGACCATCTCTGCACCAAGAGACTTTCTTAGTTTTGTAAGGCTAAGCTCATGATCCCCTCTAACTAAGGCAGCAATTAAGTTTCCATCGACATCAATTATCATTGTTTTTATTAAATTAGAAGGCTTTACGCTCAATTGTTGAGCCACTTCTTCAATAGACCTCAAGTTGGGTGTATGTACTTCTTTCACATCATCTGAAGACTCATTTGAAGTGTTTTCTATGTCTTGTTGGCCACCTATCTCGGCAAGTTCTAAATTAGCAGCATAGTCACATTTATCACAGCTCATGATGATGTCTTCGCCGGTTGGGGCCAAGACCATGAACTCATGCGAAAAGTTGCCGCCTATATTGCCCGTATCTGCCAGCACTGCTCTAAATTCAAGCCCGCAGCGCTCAAATATACGTGTATATGCCTCATACATAGACCAATAAGACTTTTCAGCCCCTTCTACAGTTGCGTCGAAGCTGTAAGCGTCCTTCATAATAAACTCACGAGCCCGCATAACGCCAAATCTGGGGCGAATTTCATCTCTAAACTTTGTTTGTATCTGATAAAGGTTTACAGGAAGCTGCTTATATGAGCTAATATCACGCCTTACAATGTCTGTGATTATCTCTTCATGAGTAGGCCCAATACAGAATTCCCTATCTGCGCGGTCTTTAAAACGAAGAAGTTCTTTCCCGTAATAGTCCCATCTGCCACTCTCTTCCCATAGTTCTCCAGGCAAAACAGCTGGCATAAGGAGCTCTACAGCACCCGCTTTATTCATTTCCTCGCGAACAATCGCTTCAACCTTTCCAATTGAACGCAAGCCCAATGGCAGGTAGTTGTAGATACCAGCGGCAAGTTTTCTTATCATTCCGCCTCTGATCATAAGCTTGTGGCTTACTACCTCAGCGTCAGAAGGGTCGTCCTTTAATGTTGGAATAAAGTAATTTGAATATCTCATTTTCTTATCCTAAGCGCTATAAATTACTGGTTTCACGATTAAAAGCAATATTATCCCAGATTAAGTGAAACTGTAAATAAATGAGGTAAGAATAATTTGTTGACCTCACAGAACGCCGAGTTATTCTATTTAACTAAAATAACCGCTGAATCAGACTGTATTCATTCTCATCTAATATGTTATTTGATTCTAATTCGGAGGGATAAATGGATTTTGGAACTGGCGTTTTTGAACTAATACAAAAAGGCGGATTCTTTGTATACCCTATAATTCTTTGCTCAATTGTTGGGCTTGCTATCTTTTTGCAGAAGATGTGGGTGCTACGGTCAAAGAATATAATCCCAGAGGTATTTCTAGAGCAACTATATCGCTTCTTGTCTCAGGGAAAATTAGGAGAGGCCGAGGTATATGCCCGTGCTAATAATTCCTCTATTTCAAGAGTAGCTCTGGTTGCGCTTGAGAATGCAGATAGGCCAAAGGAAGAGCTTAGAGAAGAGATAGAAGAAGCTGGTAGAAAAGAGACACTTGAGCTAATGAGATATTCTGAAGGTTTGGGCACAATTAGTAACGTTTCAACTTTGCTTGGGCTATTGGGAACTATCTCTGGTATGATCAAGATATTCCGTGTAATTGCAGATAAACCGATAGTGAACCCACCTGAGCTGGCAGGCGGTATCTCCGAGGCTCTCTACACAACAGCATTCGGACTTCTTGTAGCGATACCTGCTTTTATTGCCTATAAATACGTAGTAGGTCGTGCTGATGAATTAATATCCCTTATGGAAGAAGAGGGAAGAAAAATAATGGAATACGTTGTTGTGGCTAAGGAGAATGAAACAACCACACCGAACGACACGAGAGTATTTTAGGATGAAATTTAGAAAACGAAAGAATGAGAAAACAGGTGTAGGGTCAACACTCGATCTGACGCCAATTGTAGATGTGGTGTTTAATCTTCTCATATTCTTTGCGCTCTCGTTAAACTTCGCTGCAACTTCGGGGGGAATAAATGTGAAACTCCCATCGGCAAGCTCAGCTGAGCCTGTGAAATCAGAACAGGTAACTATAAATCTTACACAAGCTGGATTGGTGTATTACAACGACAAAGAAATTAATATGGATGATCTGTCTGCTAAACTTCAAGAAATTGAAGATAAGGAATCTATAGTTATTATAAGGGCCGATAACAGTGTTCCTCACGGTCAGGTGGTTGAGGTGATGGATATTGTGAAGTCAGAGGGATTTTCTAAACTCGCAATTGCAGTGGACCAAGCTTCGGGCTCTTTAGAAGGTAAAGATAACTAGCGAGAATCTAAGATTAGTTCAGTCCAATTAGATAGTGAGCGCTGCCCGTTTGACACAAAATTGAATCTTATGTAGCTTTCCCAATCATTTAAATTTCATCTTTGAAAGAAACCCCTTTGAAATACTTATCACTCTTAAACTCTATAATTACAAACTATTTTACTTTCTGGATAATAATTTTTTCTGCTATTGCATATTTCTATCCTGTTTACTTTGCAGATCTCAGAACCTTAATCGTTCCTACACTTGGAATAATAATGTTTGGCATGGGAGTTACATTAACAACGGATGATTTCAAAAGAGTTTTTCTTAGACCCTTAGACGTAGGTGTAGGAGTTCTCACACAATATACGGTAATGCCGTTTATTGGATTTCTTCTGGCCAAAATCTTTGGACTCGATCCGCTTCTTGCAGCTGGAGTAGTTTTAGTAGGCTCGTGTCCAGGCGGGACATCTTCAAATGTTATGACTTATCTTGCTCGAGGGGATGTTGCTTTTTCAGTCACTATGACTTCTGTATCAACAATACTCTCTCCAATCATGCTTCCATTTCTAATGTATACATATGCCGGAGAGTGGATTGATGTCCCGGTTCTCAAGTTGTTCTTGTCCACTGTGCAAATTATATTGCTCCCAGTTGGGTTAGGTCTGCTGTTAAGAATGTTGATAAAAGACAAGATAAAATATGTGCTTCCAATCCTGCCATCCGTTTCTTCAGCAGCGATAATTTTTATTGTAGCGGTTATAGTAGCTGCCAATTCGGCATCCATAGCGACGGTAGGATTGTTAGTTGCAGTGATTGCAATTATCCATAATACCTTTGGTTTTCTGATCGGATATCGTGTAGCTAGATTTTGCGGGATGGATGTTAATCGAGCTAGAGCAGTATCGTTTGAGATAGGTATGCAGAATTCAGGTCTTGCGGTTGCCTTGGCAAATACCTACTTTGGCGCACTTGCCGCCCTACCCGGCGCTATTTTCAGCGTATGGATGAATATCTCAGGTTCTGCTTTGGCCTGGTGGTGGAGAAGGAATACAAAATAGTCTTATGAGTAAATCAGAAAAAATAGATAATAATCAACAACATAGGTTTCCTCTAGTCGGATATCTTTTTTTAGTTGGCACAGCATTCTTTACAGCCCTTTCTTATGTATTCGGTAGAGCTTTAGATCCGAGTATAGATCTTGGGACGGCAACATTTTTTTGGTTCTTCGGAGCATTTGTTTGCTCTATATTTGTAGTCTTGGCTGTACCTGTTCAACGAGCTGAGATTAAGCACTTAAGGAGCTATGTAAAGATGTTCATATATACCTCTATTCTTACCTCCGTTGGGGCTGCGCTTTGGATAATGTCTATTCGAACGATAGGAATACCGCTCACTTCCTTTCTGATGAAAGCGCAAACATTATTCGCCCTGTTTCTTGGAATGTTATTTCTAGGTGAAAGGTTAAATAAGGGTGAGACTGTCGGAATTATTATTACTATTGTTGGTGGAGTAATTGTTGCTTACCAAAGTGATCTTACACTTCTAATGGGCACATTTACGGCTTTGGGTGCGGCATTCTTATATTCTTGTATTTCATTTGTTGTGAAAAAGATCGGTGGTAATTTAAACATGCTTACAGTTGCAAATCTAAGAGCACTTGGTGTATCCATATTTGTTTTTATTTTTCTAATTGTGACTGATAGTTTTGAAATGCCCACACGGCTTATTGACATTGCCTTTATGGCTCTAGGTGGAATAACCGGGGCCTACATCGCTAAAGCATGTCAATTCCAGGCTATAAAATTGATTGATGTATCCCGTACAACAGCTGTGATGCCGCTGGAATCACTATTCGTTGTATTGCTATCCTATTTTATATTTGATGAAATACCCTCGGTTATAAAACTCATGGGCGGTGCGTTAATAATTGCTGGCGTCATTTTTCTAGTAATATTTAGAGGAAAGAAACCTGAAGTTATGGATAAATAGGTTTTAAATCGTAAGAAGGCTTAAGAATGCGTAGCCCGAGCAGGCAAGTATGAAAAGTCCTGTGATTCTATTTGCTAGCATAACTCCCCTCTGCCCCATTTTATTTCTATAATTTGCTAAGATATAACAAGTGACAGTCCAAACAAAAACTGCTCCTGAAAAAACTCCCAGTATGAGTAAAGCAGTGGATGGGTAATGAACGGCGGGGTTAACAATGCCAAGCACCGCAAACACGGCAATGATTGATAGAATAACGAGCGGGTTTGAAATTGTAAGTAAAAATGCCGAGCCGAAAGTGCCGAAATGATTTACTTCATTCTCTTGATCTGAACAATCCCCAGGTTTGGACAGATAAACTCTCAGACCAAAGTATAGTAGAATAATTCCACCTATAATTCTAAACCACACCTCTTGCTCGTTTAAAATACCAGAAATAAAACTGAGTCCAAAAACGGCAATAATGGCGAATACCGAATCCCCAGCCGCTGCACCAAATCCCGATAAGATTCCAGAGAGCCGTCCCTTTGTCATTGTCCTCTGAATACATAAAGCTCCTACCGGTCCAATCGGAGCCGATATAATAATGCCAACTAAAAATCCTTTAAAGAATAATGACACGTCCATTAGCATAATCCTGATTTAATATTGATAGCAAATCTATAAATCGTTATATCACGAGGATTGTCAGACATTAGCTCCATACGTAAAAGCAACTTTGTAGATGAAAGAAGAAAAGTTATTCTTCAACACCCTCTCCAAAACCGCTATCTATGAGCTCTTGAATGCCTTTAAGTGCGCTCTCACCATCACTTCCGCTTGTTACGACTTGAAGCTCACTGCCCTTAATAGCAGCTAATGAAAGTACTCCAAGAATGCTTTTTCCATTTACCTCGTAACCGTCTTTAATAAGCTTCACATTGCTTGCAAATTTAGAAGAGGTTCTGACAAAAACCGCTGCAGCACGCGCATGTAGACCGAGTTTGTTTTTTATGGTTAAAACTTTGCTATATTCTTTATCCGACACTTAATCCAAATCCCCCTATCCTTCTTGGATATGTTTTTACTATTGAAGCAGATCTTACAAAACAATATTTAAGGTTGTTAGTATAAGTTTGTGGAAATTAATTTTCAAATTTTGCTGTTTGATTAGAAGGCTTAAACAGGGACTTATCTACATTTTTGTTTAGCTCAAGATCGGGCTCATAAATAATAGTTATAGATAAACCTTCTGATGCAAAGTCAATGGTTTTAGGAAAGTAAAAGCCGTCTATTAAACTATCAAAGTATTCATACGTGACTACTGCTGTTGCTCCCTGATCCAGGCTGAACTCAGCTCTTTCTATTCTATAATTTGTGCCGTTTACCCAAAGTGCATTTGATTCTGAAGAATTGTCTGAGTTGAAATTTAATTTAATCAGATCACCGTCAGCGCTCATTTCAGGGGCGGACTTCAAATCATAAACTCCATCCGGCAAGCGTCCCAGAACAAGATTGACCAGGTTAGTTGCTGTAATTTTCAGGTTTAACCCAGGATAAACATATGCCAGGTCAAAGTTGGTATTAGAATCATAAATCCCTCTTTCTGAAGGGGATATTATATAAATATTTGTACTGTCTGAAGATATAAATCCAACAGTTTTCCCAAATGGGTTTAATGCTTCTAATCTGAGTAGATCGGGTCTTTCTGCTATTGTTACTTGGGTGTAGGAGATTTTATTGTCTGGTGTTTTAATTTTAACCTTAGCAAGGCCTTTTAGAGATCTAACTGCGCCCTCAAATAATTCAATCTTTTCTAATATTACGCTTAAATTATCATCTTCAATTTGCACAGCCCCTTTTTTAGCACCACATGAGGCTAAAAATAAGATAGAGATTACTATGGGAATTATTAAAAGGTTTATATGTTTCACTTTTAGTTTTGAGCGCTAATATTTATTTTTAAATTTTTTGTTTTTTCATAAAGCCTTTCTTTAAGCTTTGGATCAATATTTTCAGCATCCTGATCTATTAAATATACTCCTCTTTGATAGTATTCCAGGGCTTTTGCGAACTCCCCTTTATCAGAGTACACGTCTCCCAAGTGCTCCATAATCGCTGGGTCATCAGGCTGAAGCTCAGCAGCTTTGTTAAGAAGTTCTATCGCTTCATCAAACTTGCCTTGCTTATAATAAACCCAGCCCAGGCTGTCCAGTATGTAGCCTTTATTTGGTGAGAGAGTGAGAGCTTTCTTTATAAGAAGCTCGGCCTCATCCAGATTTTCCCCTCTTTCTGCATATGTATATCCGACAAAGTTAAGCGCATCAGCGTTATTAGGATCAATCTCAATAAGCCTTCTCATAGTTGCTATTGATTCCTCTATTTGTTCGTTTAGATAGTAGATAACTCCAAGTGAATAGAGAATTACCTTGCTGCTGGAATTGGATTGTAAAAATGTATTGTACAGATTGATCGCATCTTGATCCCTGTTTAATTTCCTATAAACGCTTCCCAGATAATTTACTATTACTTCATTATCCGGCTCGGTGCTATATACTTGTTCCATCATTTCAAGAGATTTATTAAGATCTCCCTGCTTCTCATATATGAATGCTTTCTGAACGCGGCTTTCTCCGTAAAATTCCTGATCACTGCCGATTGAATCCAAAATAAGCAGCGCTTCTGGATAGTTGCCGATCTCGATATAAGACAATGCTAGATAGTATTTAGCTTTTTGATCATTGGGATTGCCGAGGAGAATTAACTGAAACTCTTCAATTGCTTTATCAAATTCTCCGTCTTCAATATATAAAAGACCCAATCTGAGTTTTAAATCGGGGTTTTGAAAATCCAAATTTTCAGCTTTTTCAAATTGTTCCCTGGCGTCATCTTTTCGGTTTAGTCTAAAAAGAAAATTGCCGTACCTTACATAGGTGTCCAGAGTGTCAGGGTATAAAGTGATAATGGATTTGTATATGTTTTCTGATTCCTCATATTTCCCCTGTTGTTCATATACCAATGCTAGTTCTATAAGTGCAGATACAAAGTTAGGGTTTAGTCTAAGGGATTCATTGTATAGCTCTTCAGCTTTGGCAAAATCACCTTTTTCATAGTAAAGCCTTGCCAAGAAGAAAAACCCTCGTTCATTATCAGGATATAGCTCTGTTATCTTCTTAAAGTTTTTCTCTGCTGCAGAATAATTGCCTGCCTCTGTCTCTATAATTCCTAAAAATAAGAGAGACTCTGCATCATCAGGGTTTAATTCAATAGCCCTCTTGAGTATTTGCACTGACTTTTCTTTAAGCTCTTCGTCGTTTGATGACGCGTATACTTTGCCTAATAAAGTAAATGAAGGGGCAAAATTAGGGTCTAATTCAATTGATTTCTCAAGTTTGTCCAATGCTTTATTTAATCTGCCTGAGGAGATATATAAGAGGGCTAGATTATATTTTATATATGCAGAGTCGGGATCATAGCTCTCTGTAACTTCAAGTTCTCTCAGTGAGTCATCGTATCTTTGATTAAGAAAGTGATGTCTCGAAAGTGTGAAGTGATAATACGCTCTGTCTTTTGGTTCTTGATCGTTTTCTGAAAATGTGTTTGCTTCAATTTCAGTGGATGGGTTTTTATGCCCGCACGAAGATAGAGATATCAAGGTAATGCCGAAGATGGCAAATAGTACAAAGGCCAATTTTTTAGAGCTGCTTATTTTATGATGCATCAATTATCTCAATGTTTAGTTTACCTACTACTTTTAATATCTCCCCACTTTTTGCCAAATTCCCCTCAATTAATTTAATATGCGTTACGTCAGCGGGGAATTGGCCATAGGTTGAATCAATTGCTATCCACTCGCCAACATAGACCTCGTTCCAGGCATGATAGTAAAAGCTCTCTTCAAAATACATTGTTCCAAGCACTGTCTTAGTCGGTATTCCGGCAGCTCTGGACATTGCAGAGAATAAAGCCGCATGCTCATTGCAATCCCCTACCCTTGTCTTTAGGACATCCTTTGCGTTAGGAAGACTTACAGTAGCAGATTTTTTAAGGTTTTTATATATCCAGTTGTTAATTTTCTCAGCTGCCTTAACTGGATCGGTCTCACCATCTAAAACTTTATTAGTTATTGAAACTATTTCTTTATCATCACTTTGTATTAGAAAATCAGCTTCTGTTAGCTGTATGTATTCAGGTGAATTGTACGGAAGATTATATGAACTCTCTTTAGAATTGAAGTCTTGTGTGTTGATTTCTACAATTTGCCCGTCTAAATGTTGTCTGTACCCGTCATCTATATCGAACCCATCACTGGCATCTATTCCTTCTAATTTTATTTTTAGATATTTTAATTTGCCAGGGTCTTTAATTTTAATATTTGCGGGTATAGAAGTTTTTTTTGTTATATCAAAACTTGAGTTCTTTTTGCCTAATATATCTTTTTCAGACTCTCTTATTGCCCTTAGCCCTGGCGGGAATTCTTGTTTAATAACCTCACCCTTCTCATTTATCCAGGATGTTGTTTGAGATCCCATAAAGTTAGACTCAACTTTATAAGTATCAAACTTGCCATATGGTATTTCCACGGTCTCTATCTCGCCGATTAAATGTGTAGAAACAGGCTCGTTCATACCCATTAGTATAGATAATGGTTCAAATAGTGAAAGATTAAACTTATCTCCGGTCTTAAGTTTGTTTTCAACCAGCAATTTTGAAATCATGGACGCTAAAATCAGTTCTTTTTCTATAGGCAAAGTGCGCTCTGTCTTGCCGGAGACTGTATCCATTATAATCTCTAAATTATTTCCTACTCTCTTCCCCTCGGCCTTTAAACTAATCGAATCAGATTTCATTTCATATTCAAATGAAAGAATTTTATAACCCTCTAGTTTGTAAGTCCCCTCTGTATATACATCATTATCTTTTCCAAGAAGGTTTATCCTTAAGTTCGTAAGCTCTTTAACTTCTGTAAATTCATCCACTTTTTTTATAGAATTATAGGAGTATCCAACCCTCTGATCTCCTGAATATATTCCCATCCAGTATTCTTCATCAATTTGCTCTTGGCTTTGTGAATATGGGGCAAGGAAGAAGTGAATTGCTATTAACAACACGATTAAGCTAGATAAAACCTTAAATGCTCTCATGTTTGAATAATCTACATCTGTTTCATATTACACTCAAGCTAAACTTTCTATATGCATGTTTTAGTATCATAATACACACACTTTGCTAAAGTGCTGGGAAATATACTAAACAAAGGTATTTTTTAAAAAGAAGATTGATTGACACATATTGTGATTTAGGGTTCAATTACAAGCTATGAAAGTTGAAGAAATATACGGAAAAGTACTAAATTCTGAAAGAATATCCGAAGAAGAAGCCCTTAACCTTCTAAAAAATGCCGATACTATCAAGATGGGGGCTCTTGCTGATTCTATAAGAAGAAAATTCCACCCAGACGGGACTGTTACATTTGTCGCTGATACTAACCCTAACTATACCAATGTATGTGATACAGAATGCTTGTTCTGCGCTTTCTGGAGACCACCCAATGCATCCGATTCATATACTCTTAGCATAGATAAAGTAATTGAAATCATGAGAACTTCTTATCACAACGGGGCAACAACTGTATTACTACAAGGTGGCCACAATCCGGAAATAGGCCTCGACTATTATCTCGATTTGGTGAGAAGAACAAAGGAAGAGATCCCTGAGCTCCATCTACACGCATTTTCTGCACCCGAAATCTGCGCTATTGCTAAATATACTGGTATTACTACTCAAGAAGTACTTGAGCAGCTATGGGAGGCGGGTTTGAGGACCATTCCGGGCGGCGGAGCTGAGGTACTATCAAATAGGGTCAGAAAAAAAATAAGCCCTCTTAAAATTAATGCTGATGAGTGGATGAAAGTAACAAGAGAAGCTCATCTTGTTGGGTTTAAAACTACGGCCACAATGATGTTCGGACATTTTGAAGAAGATGAGGATATAATCGAACATTTAGAAAGAATTCGTGCACTACAGGACGAAACCGGTAATTTTTTGGCATTTATACCTTGGACATTTAAGCCTAAAAACACTTTTCTTGAGAGAAAGCTTTCCTCAGAAGTTGGGGGGGATAGATATTTAAGAGTACTAGCGCTTTCAAGAATTTACCTTGATAACTTTAAACACATACAGGGATCATGGTTTACTCAGGGAAACAAAGTCGGGACTATTTCAATGTACTACGGTGCTAGTGATCTTGGTGGAACTTTGTTTGATGAGAATGTGCTCACTTGTGCTGAGAACAAGTACAAATCAAGCCTAGAAGAACTTGTTCATATGATTAAGTCCGCCGGATTTAAACCTGCCCAGCGTAATACCTATTACGAAGTTCTTAATCGTTTTGAATAATAGATTACTTCTCTTCTTTGAAACTTAGGATTCTTATTCTCCACGAACTATTATTGAAATCCAGAAGATATTCCAAGTGGGAAAAATACATTAGCATAAAGTCAAAGAACTCATAAGCAGAGCTTGTATAGATCGTCTGACTTGTGAAGTCTAATATATTTATTGAATCAAGCGATTGATATTCTGAGGGTGAGAGTTCAAAATCAATCCCACCCTCTTCTATCATTATCTCATTTTCTTCTTGCTCAATAGTTATGTAGCCCTGCGAATCATATTTAAACAATTGGAATCTTAAAGTGGTAGAGTTTTCAAGAAGTCTCGAGGCCAGATAATCGTCTAATTCAGATAAGTGTATTGTTTTGGATTCGTAATTACTTTCTTTCATTTGCAACATATGATATCCGAACCTTTGATGAATTAAAGGCTCGGATATATTGCTTGTTTGCGATTAGCGTCTTGAGAATGCCGGGTTTTGAGGTATTTGTTTTGTTCTTATATTAGGTTTATTAGACCTAGTTTGTGATACCTTGCTTTTTCTGCCTGCTGATTGCTTATTTTTGGTCGAGTAGTTTTTCTTGTTAACTTTCTTTTGAGATATCTGATTAGATTTATTGTTCTGTCTGTTACTTTGTCTATATTGATTTGATCTATTAGTCGTCGAATATCTGGGGTTTTGTTTCTGAGAGGAAATTTTATTTCCCTTAAAGTTCTGTGTTTTAGGCTCAAATCCTTTTTGTAGTTGTTTTGGTTTCTGAGACGTTCTATTTTTGTAACTATATTTGTTATATCTCTCAGAGTTAGTGTTAACTTTATTCTGACTAATATTCTGCCGTTGATTCGGCTTGCTTATCTTTCTATTTGTTATTGTTGGGTTCTTTCCAATTTCTTTGCTTTTTGAAACCCCTGTCTTTCTTGAAGTCTCGGAAATTCTATTCTTGTATTTGTAACTAGAATTTAAATCTGTCTTTGGTGCTTGTTTGTTTAACTGTTTCTGCTGATGAGACGATCTATTATTTATATTCTTTCTGTTGGGGCTGTGCTTGTTAATCTGATTTCTGTTTGTAGTAAACGGATCTCGGTTGCTTCTCTCGATCTTTGGTCTGTAGACATTATAGGTGCCGCCTTTCACAATGTTTACATTCTTCTTGCCTCTAATTGTGTAATTTTTTCTATCTACTATTTTGTGGCTTACCAGTTTCCTGTTGGAGCGTTTTTCAATGTAGTGCTTGTCGGGCCCGTAGTTGATAACTTTGTTGTTTACGCGCTTGATGTTAGTGACGTTTCTACTATTTCTTAGAACTACGTCGTAATGAGGTGGAGGAAGCGCTGCTTTGCCTGCGTGTTTATGATGTCCAAATTTGTTGTGAGGCAAAAATACACTGTGTCTTGCTGGAGGCTTGTAGTGGTGGGGGTTATGATAATAATCATGGTAATAGCGATGTCTTTTGTAATGTTTTTTGTGATGCTTGTGATGTTTGTAAGGTTTGTAATAGTGAGATTTATAAGAATTGAAAACAAATCCGATTTCTAAAAAGAAGCCTCTGTCAGGAGGAAGTGGGGACCATCCAATATATTCAGGGCTTTGTTGCCAGCTTACCCATGCGGGGGCCCATGTGGTTCCAGGGATCCATAACCATCCTTGATAATCATCATACACCCATCTGCCGTAGTGATATGTTGCCCAACCCCAGGGCTCATATGATATCCATATCCAACCTTGGTTTGACCATTCCCATCTTCCGTCTGTGTAAGGCTTCCACTCTGGACCGACATCATATGGCTGCCAGACATCACCAAACTCCGGGTGTGGAGACCACCCACCATGCGGCGAGAGTTCCTGATAGAAAATATCTATGCTCACTGTTTCCTGGGCACTGGATCGATCTGTTAAAGCTATACCGAACAAAATTGTGAAAATTATTCCTATTGCAGCTATTTTTAATTTCATTGCTTCTCTCCTTGTCGGTGTTGTAATCATAGTTGTGCTATTTACACAGAGCATGATTAATCACCTTGTTACAATATTAAACTTGTAGCGGAGCAATATGGTTTCATGATTTATTGAACTATCATGATATCTCTGAAATTTAAAGACGATCTGTTAAATAGATAAGTTATATGTAGAGGCGCCTTATAAAGTTTTATAAGGTTTGTGAAAATATTTTAGGTTAGTAATTTCTCGTAGATTTCTTTATATGTTTTTCCCGACTTTCTCCAAGAAAAATCTTCTTTCATTGCTTTCGTTATTAATTTTGACCAAGCCTTTTTATCTTCATATACGGAGATCGCTCTAATTAGAGCATCCAGCAGACTTACCTTAGAGAACTCGTGGAATATAAATCCATTACCATTTCTCTTGTCTTCGTTATAATCTTTAACTGTATCCAATAGCCCACCTGTGCCTCGAACTACCGGTATGGTGCCATATCTAAGGGCTATAATTTGACCTAGTCCGCAAGGTTCAAAACGTGAGGGCATAACTAACATATCTGAACCAGCATAAATCTTTCTTTCAAGATCTTCGCTGGGTTTTATTGCTATAGAAAGTTTAGTCCTAAATTTTTTCTTAGCACGTTTAAGCATTTGTTCAAAACGTGCTTCGCCTGATCCTATTATTACAACTTCATATCCAAGGTCGAAAATTTGAGGAAGGGAATCTATTAATAGATCAAGCCCTTTTTGCTCAGTAAGCTTTGATACAAAACACAACAGCGGATATTCTTCACTTTCTTTAAGACCGAGGTCCTTTTTTATATTGAAAGTGTTTGTAGCTTTTAACTCTGTTTCTTTAGAGCTAAAGTTTTTATAAATAGATTTATCTGTCTCAGGGTTCCATTCTTCATAATCGATACCGTTTAAAATTCCGGTTAGGTTGTTAGACTTTCTGGAGACCCACTTTAAGACTGCATCAAGACCGTATCCATATTCTCTTTTTTTAATTTCTTCAGCAAATGTAGGGCTTACTGTAGTTACTAAATCTGAGTATAGAATGCCGCCTTTTAGAAGATTAGCCTTTCCGTATAATTCAAGCCCCTGTGCAGTAAACAGGAATCCCGGAATGCCGAACTTGTCCATTATAATCTTGTCGAACTGTCCTTGATAGGAAATATTGTGGATAGTAAAAACAATTTTAGATTCTCTAAAGAACTCATCGTCTTTGAGATGTTTTCTCCATTTAAGACAGATTGGTATAAATGCAGTCTGCCAGTCGTGGCAATGAATTATATCGGGTTTGAAATTAACTGCCTTTGCTGTTTCTAAAGCGCCTAATGATAGAAAACCGAACCTAAGATCATTATCTTCAAATTCTCCTTTAGGAGTTGCGTAAATTTGATCTCTTCCAAAGTACTCATCGTTTTCTAGTAAGTAAACTGTTACATTTTTATATTTAACCTCATATAATTTCCCTTCTTTAACAAGCCAATCAATAGAGGTGCTAACTCTTTTATCTAAATTCTTTACTCTTAGTTTTAGACCTCTAAGGTTCTTCTTTACTTCTTTATAATAAGGCAATACTACTCTTACATCACAATCCAAACCTGAAAGTCTTCTGGATAGGGTTCCAATTACTTCAGCCAGGCCACCTACTTTGGCAAATGGTTCCATCTCGGATACTACAAACAGTATTTTTAATTTTGCTTTGTTAGATGTTGATGTTGCCACTAGCTACTACCCCTTTTGAATTGTTGATAGGCGTTCAACTATCATTTTGGCATTTTCAGTTATCGTCTCCGATTTGATCTTTTTGTCGTGAGCTAGAAAGGCGCTCGAAAGACCAACTGCTGAAGCCCCTGCTTTTATATAGTCAAGGAAGTTATCGTAATTCACGCCACCGGTAGTCATAATTTCTGCAAATGGCAGCGGGTCTTTTATTGCTTTTATATATGGCGGTCCACCCACGGCGCTTGCGGGAAATATTTTAACCATATCCACTCCCAGTTTCCACGCGTTCACTATTTCAGATGACGTAAGCGCTCCCTGAATTGTTGGCAGCTTGTGAGTCTGAGCTAAATCAACAATTTCTTCATCAGTATGTGGGGATACCAAAAAACTCGCTCCTGAGTCAATTGCCTTTTGAGCCATTCTTGCATCGAGCAGAGTTCCAGCTCCAACTATTACATCATCCATTTTGGAGATTTCAGCTATAATTCGCTCAACTCTTGGGAAAGAAAAAGTAATTTCTATTACTTTTATTCCTCCCTCAATGCAGCCACGTGCAAATTCAAGAGCAACGTCAGGAGTTTCGGCTCGAATAACTGCAATTACTTTATTCTTTTTAATCTCTTCTAATGTATTCACTTTGATTAAGTTAACAGATATAAGCTTGTGGTTTCAAGCCCTATTCTCGAATTGGCTTCAAAATAATTAACTTTCTACCGTTTTTTAAGTATAAAGAGTAAAAGTTAAGTCTATATTAAGTAATTCAGAATGTTTGCTGGAACTTTTTGTGTCTATAGTGTAAAATAATTGTCAGAGGATTATAAATGAATAATGAAATGATTCAGGAACGGGTAAACGAATTTATCGACCGCAGCAAGGACTTGGGGATTAAAGTTACTCCTCAGAGAATAGCTATTTACAGGGAGCTTGCCAGCACAGATCAGCATCCAAGTACTGAAATAATTTATAAAAAGATAAAGGATTACTATCCTAATATCTCTCTCACGACAGTTTATAGAACTCTTGAGACATTTGAGAAATTAGGCCTCATTTCCGTTGTAAATGTGTTATATAATGCTGCACGTTATGACGCGAACTTATCTCCTCACCACCATATTGTATGCACTGAGTGTAAAAAAGTTGAAGATGTCTATGATGAATCACTCAACAACTTAGATATCTCCAACAAAACTTTAGGAGAATATAAAGTAGAAGGATACTCCCTACTCCTAAGTGGCGTATGCACCAGCTGTAGAAGTAATTAACTTCGCCTCTATTTTAATCTGGATCTTCTAACTTTTAACATTTCCAAATTTCCTGGAAATGTGTAATCCTATATCACTAATTGATCTAAAAGTTTAAGGAGAACTCTATGGGTATCCCTGAGGGGTTAGACGTAGCTCTTAAGTTTGGATTTATGGATTCTATTTTTACTCGGCGCTCAAGGCGGTTTGGTCTTGGGATGGAGATAAAGGATGGAACTTTAAAGCATAAGTCCGAGCACAAACCAGTTCCACTTACTGAGCTTGAAGAAGCATTTCTCATTTGGTCAGGCACCGGTATGACGGGGCTTTCTTTGGGAGACCTGCCTAGAACAGGCATATCATGGCTTTTCCAATGGACGGGAAGAAGCTGGCCCTGCTCATGTAATTCTCATTCTACCGAACTTTTTTATACAAACGATGATGGTGTTTATATGGTTAAGCTCCATGACGCCATGCCTGAAGCTGGTGAGACCTCTATATTTCATGGAATATCTGAAGAAGAAAAGTTAGAAAAAGTACTCCATCTATTTCGAAATAGTCTAGTCAAGCTTGAAGACGGACGTGCTGATCTTCCTAAAGGAGAGCCGGGATTATTTGATTTTAACGCTTGGAATTGTAATAAGCCTGGCACAACATTTTTCGTTCCTGTAACTAATACAACAATTGAATACATGGTGCTTTTGTTTATATATTTTGGTGAGAAATATGCTTTTAACATTGTAGATGAGCTCAACGGCGGCAGGTCCTGTGGGCTAGACAAATGGATTGACAAGGGATATATCAGAAAGGATGTAGAGTTATCACTATTTGATTTGGAATTAAGAGTACTCACAACATTAAATGTTGAGCAGGCTTTTATATGCCAGAATATGAATCTGGCGCTCCAAACTCTCGGGCTTGGAGGATGGGCATTCACAGGACTCCTACCTCACTACGCGCTTGGTGTGCATCCAAATCATAAAGGACTAGGGTTTCGGTTCACTCATCCGGAGAAGACACTTAGAAGCTCTAAACCACCAGTACCGGTTGGGCGTGACGGTGTTTTTGAAGCTCTATGTCCTCCATATGTAGATAATATGAGGGAAGCAGTGGACAAGTTTTTAGAGCAGAGAGGATACTTCTGGGAAGAGGATAACCCCTATCCTTATCAAAACCCCGAGGGAGTGCTTGCCGACGAATATCATCCGAATGAAGTCAGGATTGAGATAGTTAAGGATTTTTGTACATATATCTACGAGAACTATGGGCGCTTCCCTGCCTTTTTAGACCCGATGTTTGCAAGGCTAGTCTTTCAAGCCCACCATCTGGACCTGGATTTTTATGATAAGTACTACAACGAGGGAGCATATACAGAAGTACATAAGAATCATTTCAAACTTTGGCATCCGGAAATGAATGATCCTTTTGATAAAAAATAAACCCATCCACAAAATACTATCTTACAACTAAGATTGTATTAATCGCTAAAATCGTTTAATATTAAGCTGTATTTCTTGTAAAAATCATATGGTATGGAATAGGTAACAATATAAAAAGACCCTTTAGAGTTAAAGAGCTGAACATAGTCTTATTCTTTAACTCTTCTATATGCCCTTTTAATCCTTCAAATATTCTGATTGATTGTGATGAGATAGGGAGAATTCTACTTTAAAACTTATGTGCCATAACATTGAAACAAAATTCACGATGAAGCCACGCACTCTCAATACTTGTGAAATCCATCTATTTGTAGCCGAGTCAAACCCAAGGGGACTATATGCGAAAACTTAGAGTAGGAATTATTGATTTTATTACGAAATCACCAAACAAATCAATCTGGGCGCGCATCATGCATGCTAACCTTGCAGGTCTTATGCCTCAGGTTCTTGCTGTATGGTGTGAAGAGATGGGCCATGATGTTCAATTATTTTCTTTTACTGGTGGAGAGGAACTAAAAACAGATACACCCAAAGATATTGACATAGTTTTCATTAGCGCTTTTACACAATCCGCAATACAAGCTTATGCTTTAAGCAATTTATACCGTTCTCAGGGAGTAATAACCGTTTTAGGCGGTCCTCATGCACGTTGCTATCCTGAAGATGCTCAAAAGTATTTTGACTATGTTCTAGGGCTAACCGATAAAGAGATTTGCAGAGAAGTGCTTGAAGAATGCTCCCCTCAACCTGAGTTAGGAAGGCATTTGTCTGCCGCACAGCAGCCAACTTATCTGCCTGGAATCCGCGAGCGCTGGAAATATATTGAGTTTGCTCTTAGAAAGGCTCCTTGGGTAAAGATGGTCCCTATGATAGGAAGCTTGGGCTGCCCTTATACATGCAGCTTTTGTATTGATGCAGATGTCCCCTACCAACCACTTGAGTTTGAATCTATTAAAGAAGATCTAAGATTTGTCAGAACTAAATACAAACGCCCTGTTGTTAGCTGGTATGATCCCAATTTTGGTGTCAGATTCGATGACTATATGCAGACTATTGAAGATGCCGTACCTATGAATAGCATAGATTTTATTGCAGAAAGTAGTTTATCACTCTTATCAGAACCACATTTGAAACGCCTAAGAGATAATGGATTTAAAGCAATACTCCCGGGAATCGAATCATGGAACGACATGGCGAATAAGTCTAAAACAGGCAAAAAACAAGGTATGGATAAAGTTGAAGTTGTATCAGAACATGTAAATATGATCTTAAGATACTTGCCATATATACAAACTAACTTTGTGCTGGGCCTTGATTGTGACGATGGACCAGAGTCTTTTGAGCTGACAAAGAAATTTGTGGATATGTCACCTGCCGCATTTCCAGCCTTCCCTCTTTTAACTTCATTTGGGGAAGCTGCACCGCTTAATCTTGAGTTTCAGGGAGCAGGCAGAGTGTTGCCCTTCCCATTTCATTTCCTAAACAATAACCATGCAATGAATGTAAGGCCCGCACACAGCAGTTGGCCTGAGATGTACGACCGTATAATTGGCCTGGTAGAACATTCTTTTTCCTGGTCGGCAATTTGGAACCGTTTCATCGAAACTAAAACTACTTTTCCAAAAGCTCTAAATTTTGTTCGCGCCGTATCAACTGAAGGTTTTGGAAGAATGAGATTTTACAGAGAAATTAGAAAACGTTTAGACGAGGATAGACAGTTTAGAGATTTCTTTGAGGGTGAGACAACTGTTGTTCCTGAGTTCTACATTAATATGATGAAAAAAGATTTAGGACCACTTTGGGAATGGCTGCCTGAGGGAGCTATTTACCACGATCAGAATGCTTATTATAAGAAAGATCAGGAAAGGAAAAGACTAAGAGCCCAAGAGAAGCAGAAACAAGAAATTCCTCTTGAAAAGAAAGTCGCACAAGCGGGTCAAAGGGTTTCTGCATAAATCTAGCTCTTATAGTTGCTTAAAATTGTTATTGTTAATTTTGATTGATTACTAGCACTTTTGCGCCTTTGATTCTACCTTGTTTTAAATCGATTAGTGCTTTATTTGCGTCTTCAAAAACATATTCTTCAACTACCGATTTAATTGGAATTTCAGCCGCTAATTCCAGAAATTCCATGATATCATTTCTACTAATATTCGCTACACTTTTAATTTCTTTCTCCATCCATAGATCTCTAGGGTAGTCTAATTTTATTAGATAGTCCTTATCTCTTTCTTCTTTACGAATTGCGTTAATTATTAGCCTTCCTTGGGTGTTTAGATTCTTAAGAGCCTCAACTACAGGCTTCCAAGCGGGTGTGGTATCTATTATAGCGTCAAGTTTAAGAGGAGGTGTGTCTTCAGTTTTGCCTGCCCATAGGGCTCCTAGTTTTCTTGAGAATTCTCTTTCTTTTTCACTCCTCGCAAAAACATAGATATCTGAATTGGGAAACATATGCTTGGCCATTTTAAGGACTAAGTGTCCTGATGCTCCAAACCCTGTAAGGCCTAATTTTTGCCCATTTTTCAGATTGGTCAACTTAAGCGATCTATAACCAATGGCTCCAGCACATAGTAAAGGTGCAGCTTCCTTATCGCTGAAGCATTCTGGGACTATATAAGCGTAGTTCTCTGACACTGTCATATACTCGGCATATCCGCCGTTATTGTCTCTTCCTGTAGCCTTGAATGTGTCGCATAGGTTGTCATTTCCCTCTTTGCAATACCTGCATTCACCACAGGATGAATATATCCAAGCCACCCCTACTCTATCGCCTACTGTAAATTTCTGTGATTTAAATCCCAATTCTTCAACTACACCTACTACCTGGTGTCCAAGTATCAATGGAAACTGTGTTAAGTGAATCCGCCCTTCTATCTCATCAAGCTCAGTGTGACAAACTCCACATACTGATACTCGAATCAATATTTCTCCTTCTTTTGGAGTAGGTCTTTCTATCTCAACTAGTTTAAGTGGGTATTTGTTTTTACTGAGATTGGTGATTGCATTTAATATCATAGCTTTCATAATAATCTGGTCCTCGTATCTCTAGATTAAATCATTTTAGTATTAGATGTCCAATGTTCTGACATCGTGCATGATTGACACAGTTCTTCTTTCTCGATGAATAGCCATAACAAGCTGTAATTATATGATATTATATATTGGCATAACTATTGCTCTAATTATAGTTAAAAGCATTTTAAAGGGCATAACAAGAAGAACGATTGGAGATAACTAATGAAAGTAAAAAAAATACTTTGGGCAACTGACGGATCAAGAGAATCAAACAGCGCTCTAAGATATGCTGTTTTTTTAGCTCATAAATTTCAAGCTGAAATACTCGCTGTTTACGTTAGTGAAATTCAGTTTCCAATTACTTCACTTTATCCAATATCAGAAGAATACATTTTAAGCATAGCAGAAACTAGTGAAAAGAAATTTGAAAAGAAATTCAAACGATTGTCAAAAAAACTAAGCCAAAACGGAATAGCATTTTCACACATATTTGTACGTGGCAAAGTATGTGATGGAATTATAAAAACTGCTCAGAAAACCAACTGTGATTTAATTGTAATGGGTAAACACGGACTAGGATTTTTTGAAAGATCTATCTTGGGAAGTAATACAGCAAAAGTTTTAAGGAATTCTCCAGTCCCGGTGCTTTCTGTGAAAGGAAAAGGAAGAAAAGAAGTCAGTCAAATATCAAAAATTCTTGTTCCAGTAGATATCTCTGATAAATCCGGTTCAGCGGTGTTATCCTCGCTACAATATGCAAAAGCTTTTAATGCAGAAGTTACTTTTTTATATGTATTCTGGCTTAATGAAAAAGTCTACGATCTTCCCCCAAAGCTTCTTAAGAAATTAATTCAAAAGTCTAAGTATAAGCTTAACAGTATTGCGAATTCTGCCAAAGATGAGTGGATGAAGTTAAAGAATAATTCAGATATAGACATTAGAACAGAGGTAATCAATGGCATAAACCCTGGTCATGCTATTTCTTGGTACGCAAAAAAAATGAAATTTGATATGATGATAATGAATACACACAGTAGAACTGGGATAAAAAGGCTTATTTTAGGAAGTGAAGCCGAAAAAATTATTCGTCAAACCTCATGCCCTGTTTTAGTAGAAAAACCATAGTTAAATTACAGTAATTATTAGGAATCGAAAAATGATTAGATCAATAATACTTATATTCTTTCTGTTGTGTCTACATAATGATTTTCTGTATTCTATGGATAAAGAATCAGATGATAAAGAAAGACAAGCAAAAAGAGGCGAACAGTTGGTAAATGAAGGAAGATGCAATGATTGTCATACGCCTACTATTGAAACTCCGGAAGGTTTACTTGTTGATAATAATAGAAAGTTATCAGGGCATCCATCTGATTCAGTAATTCCTGAGATTCCAAATGTTGATATAGATTCTGAAGAATGGATGAATTTTTTGTCATCGCTTGATTCTACAGTTTGGGCAGGAGAATGGGGATTGAGTTTCTCAGCTAATTTGACTCCCGACCCTAATACGGGAATTGGTAAATGGAATGAGGAGATATTTCTAGATTTAATGAAATCTGGGCGTCATGTTAATCTTAAAAGAGGGATAAAGCCACCTATGCCCTGGCAAGATTATGCCAAGCTAAGTAATAAAGACTTGAAAGCAATTTTTTCATATCTCTCTACTCTAAAACCTATTTACAATCCAGTTCCTAAACCAGTACCTCCTCGTTCAAAATAATATATCAATATAAAGGATTTGTATCAGTTCACAAAAATATTGTTTTATTAATCTGCCTTATGCATTAGTATATTAAGCTTAGATTACATAAGGAGGGTTATTTACTTGATTAAGAAAATATTATGGGCGTCTGATGGTTCTGAAGATTCTCTGGACGCTCTTTCATACGTAGAAGATATTGCACAAAAATGTAAAGCTAAAACGCTAGGGTTGTATGTAATCCCCGACTATTTTGAGGTTGATATTAAAGACCAGTTCCCTGAGCAAGAATATGATCTTATAGCAAAGTGGATTAAAGAGACTGAGTCTAAGGAAAGTGATAGATTAAACGACATAGCTCGAGGTTTTAAGGCAAAGGGTCTTAGTTTCAAGACTAAGATAGTACAGGGGGTTCCACATCTTCAAATTATAAAAGCCGCCGAAGAATCAGGATCAGATTTGATAGTCTTGGGGAAAGGACGTGCTAAAGAAAAAATCCTCCTTGGTGCAACTGCACTTAAAGTAATAAGGCGATCCCCCATACCTGTTATGGTAGCTAGGAAAAAAGTTGGCCCAATCAAAATTAAAAATATTCTTGTTCCAACGGATCTCTTTAATATTACATCTAGAGACTTACTCTTTACAGCTGGGCTGGCAGGGTATTTAGATTTAAATATTACTAGCTTAAATATTGTAGAAATAGGCAATAAAAAATATCCACCTGAGGTCGTTGAACGCTTACGAGGTAATTCTTATAACAACCTAACGCAAAAAGTTGCAGAAGCTAAACTTGGAATTAAAGTAAATACAGTTGTTAAGACAGGAAAGAATGCTTGTAAGGGAATCATTAACTATGCATCAGAAAATGACATAGATATTATTTTCATGAATACATACGGGGGCGGTGAATATAGAAGAGAAGAATTTATAGGAAGTGTAGCAGAAAGAGTTATTCAGGAAGCGCCCTGCCCTGTGATTACTGTTAAGCCTGAAGAATAATTTTTAGAGAGAAAAAGATTGTACAGAAATAGATAAGAACAATGCAATTTAATCCCCACTCTTCATATCGGATCAAGAGTGTTAATACTTTAGTGCTATGAGAGACATTAAAAGGATTTGAAGATTCAGCTTATACAACTCGATACCTAAAGCTGTGTACAATAATCTGACAAAATACAGCTTCTATTGTTTTACTTAGGCATAACCCCCCTCAAAGGTTATAACATTTTTTGTTGATAAAGGCATACAAATTGCACTTAATAGTCTCGGATATTATTTGTAAATATTTCATAGGAGGTAATGATGAGTAAGAATCTTATTAAATATTCTAAATCTCTGATAGATATGCTTAACAGGGATGTTGTAACAATAGTACCAACAGCACCAGTATCTGAAGCTGCATATCTTATGATGAGAGAGGAGATAGGTTCTTTGGTAGTTGTTGATGATCAAATGTTTCCAGTTGGAATAGTTACTGATAGGGATTTGGTTGTTTCTGCTATTGCAGAAGGGAAGAATCCTGAAGAAGCAATAGTAGAGGAGGTTATGACAAAAAATGTAGTTTATGTTGAAGAGGAAACAAATGTATTGGATATACTGAGCACAATGTCTGAATATTCTATTAGAAGGATACCGGTCACGAAAGACGGAAGGCTTACTGGTATTGTGTCAGTAGATGATCTTATAGTCGTAGTTGCTACAGAGCTGGTAAATCTGGCAATGGCTGTAAGCAGTAAATCAAAGATTTTATAATCCTTATTAGCTGCCGTATAGTTATCTGATGAGCTTTAGTATAAAATTCTATTATCAACATCTTAATAGTAGTAGTAAGGAGGGAAGAACATGAGAAAAATTATCTGGGCAACAGATGGATCAAAAGAAGCTGAAAGAGCTTTGGGTTATGCGAAGTATTTAGCTATTAAATCTGGTGCTGAAATTATTGGTGTTCATGTAGTACCACTTCCTGTCCAATTGCTATATGACAATCTTGAAGATTCTAAAGTGCATTTAAAGAATAGGCGACTGGATTTAGAGAGTAGAGTTGTAGATACATTTGAGGAGGTCTCAAAAAGTCTTCAGAAATCAGGGGTTCAATTTGAAGGGATTCTCTTAAAAGGGAAGCCAAGTGATAAAATTAGAGAGTTTGCTAAGAAGAGAAATGCAGATTTAATAGTTCTTGGTAAGCATGGGCATGGATTTTTTGAAAATATGATTGCCGGCAGTGAAACAATCAAAGTTCTAAAGAGCTCCCATATTCCTGTATTAGCGGTTAAGAATGAGAACTATAAAACCAAGGTGCAGTTTAAAAATATCTTAGTTCCGATTGATCTTTCTGAATGTAGCGATTCTGCAATTACTTATGCCTTAAATTTGGCAGAAGTCACAGGGGCTTCAATTAAAGTAATACATATATTAAGGCTTGATATGTATGCTCAAGATTTACCCGCAGGCGCGCTAGAGCTTGTTATAGAGCAGACAGAGAAAGCACTAAATAAGAGAGTCACTAAAATCAAAACAGCATTTGAGAGAAAGAAGAATAATTCCAGTATCAAACTTACTAATGAAGTAATTCACGGAATGAGTGAAGCTGTTACAATATCAAGATATGCTGAAAAAAATAAAGTAGATCTCGTTGTTTTACATACTCATGGCCGAAGTGGAATAAGTAGGTTTTTGTTAGGCAGTGTTACAGAGAGAGTGCTTTCTCATTCCAAATGTTCTGTGCTTGCCATTAGACCTGATTAATTTTTCTTTGTTTCTGAAAAGAGATGAACACAGACAATAAAGATGTTATATCAAAATATCTACCTGATTTTGTATACGGTGGGATAGACGGTTCAGTAACTACTTTTGCAATTGTTGCCGGTGTAACGGGTGCATCCCTATCCCCTTCCATAGTTTTAATATTAGGGTTTGCCAATTTATTTGCAGACGGTTTTTCAATGGCTGTAGGTAACTATCTTAGCACTAAATCTAAAAAAGAATACGCAGATAAAATAAGGAAATCTGAAGAAGATTCTATTGCTAATATTCCTGAAGAGGAGACTCAGGAAATTAGAGAGATATTTTCAGAAAAAGGTTTTTCAGGCAGACAGCTTGACGATGCTGTAGAGATTATAACAAGTAATCAAGATGTTTGGGTTGATACTATGATGAAGGATGAGTTTGGTATTTTTGAAGATCAAACTTCACCACTTAAAAGCGCATTCGTTACTTTTATTTCATTTAATTTAATAGGATTTATTCCACTCCTGGCATATGTACTTTCATATTTTTCAGATTCTTTTAGAAGCAATACCTTTACCCTTTCTATAATTCTGACCTCTATCGCCTTTTTTATAGTCGGCTCTGTTAAAGGCCGTATTGTTAGTACAAGTTGGTTGTATTCGGGGTTTGAAACTCTTCTTATAGGCGGTGTAGCCGCAATTATTGCTTATTATGTAGGTTATTTATTAAGAGGTTTAGCTTAATTACAAACTGAGTTTTAATTCAGGCTAAGTATTAATTAGAATATAGGAAATGGGATATAAAGAATCTTCAGAAGGCAAGCAGTATCTTCAAAAACTAAAGAGATTAGGAAAAGATAATGGTCTAGTCTCGTATACTTATACTCCCCCCTAGAGCGGGTTATGGATATTTCTTCTATTGTCTTGATCATTGCTGCAATTGTTTTAGGGATTTATTTTCAAAGCTGGCTCTACTTTATTTTATTAATAGTTGCTTCATCTCTGGTTTTTTCGGTTAGGGAGCTTTTTGTACAGGACGACAGAACTCTTATCAGAATATATGGGCCACTGGGCAGAATTAGGTATTTGTTCGAGGATACTTTTCGCGATAAGTATCTTCAATATTTTAACGAATCTAATACTAACGGAAGGCCAATACCTAGGATAGTAAGGGATTACATATATCAAAAAGCAAAATCAATTAAGCCTATTGCGAGCTTCGGTACTGAGCTTGATGATTTTGATTTTGAAAATACAGCACAGTCTCATATTCTCCACAGAAATTTTCCGGGCTCAGTTAAGAAAGCGAGTTATGAAGTTGTTATTGGAGAAAAAAGAGAAGGCGTAAAGCCGTTCACCGTCAAGAACTCCATAAACGTATCCGCTATGAGTTATGGTTCTATTAATTGGAAAGCCGCAGAATGTATAAGTATAGGAGCAAAGGATATAGCGTACGTCAATACTGGTGAGGGGGGATACGGCCCTCACGGAGTTGCAGGAAATGATACGGTGTTTCAAATTGGTACTGGCAAATTTGGAGTCGGGAAACAAGGAGTATTAAATGACGGCACCCCTGCCCGGTTTTTAGATGAAGCTCTTCTTGTGGATTTGGTTAGAAACAATGACAACATTAGAATGATTCAAGTTAAGATTTCACAGGGCGCTAAACCCGGACTAGGAGGAGTGCTACCGGGAATAAAGGTTACCCCTGAGATTGCTGCAGTTAGAAAAGTGCCGATTGGCAAAACAATAATGAGCCCTCAGCAGCATGCTGAATTTATTGCCGGCTCGCCTAAAGAATCTGTCCTTAAAATGCTCGAATTCATAATAAAGATTCGGAACCTAACAGAGCTTCCTGTGGGAATAAAACTATGCGTTGGGAGACTTGATGAAATTGATCTGTTAATAGAGGGCATTAAGGTAACGGGAGAAGGACCCGATGCGATACAGGTTGACGGCGCAGATGGAGGTACAGGAGCTGGAGAAAATATTTTTATGAATTATGTTGGTTTTGGAAGTTCATTTGAAACTATTTTTTATCTGGACAAAAAACTTAAAGAGGCTGGAATAAGAGATAATATAAAGATAAGCGGCTCAGGAAAACTCTTTACCCCTGCTCATGCGGCATTAGCTTTTGCCGTTGGATCTGACATTGTTGAAACTGCAAGGGGTGTAATGTTATCACTTGGTTGCATACAATCACTACATTGTCATACAAATGAGTGCCCAACGGGCATTACAACTAACAGTAAATGGCGGATGCATGGTATTGATATTCCTGAGAAATCAACCAGGGTTCATCATTATCTTGAGGGGTTTCATAAGGATATGCTGCATCTTACCGAAATTCTGGGACATTCGGATCCTCGCGATATTACTACTGAAGATATAAGGATAATTAGTCACAAGAATAAATTTGTCAGATATTTCGATAAAGACCCATTTGGTTTATATATGCCTAATGCAAATTAATTTGAATACTAGGATTGTACTAAGATAACCCTGAGTTTTACAGCAAATTAAGCATTTTCTTGCAAAGAGTGTTTTATTATTGCGGCAACATCATCAAGCATTGGAGATGAGTTCTTTATTTTGGTTATTTCTTCTTTTATAGGGGTTGATTTTATTGGGTCTGAAAATTCTATTGCAAGGTTCGCAAATTGTTCAGGATGATCCGCAATCGGAATATTGCCTTCACTCCAGATATATCCTCTTATTCCCATAGTGGTGGTCACAATAGGAATTTCCCAACCTAATGCTACAGCTAGTTTTGTGCTACAACCCATTGCATAGCAAAAGACGGGATGCAAAAAAGCACTCCAAGTGGAGGCGTCTTCTCTTAACTCCTCGTCAGTCAGTTCGCCTAGGTAATTAACAAATTCATATGCCTCTGATAGTTTCTCGCCCTCTTCTCTTGGCGATCCTACAATTCTTAATTCAACTGTATTGCCTTTCACTTTTTTTAATTCATCAAGAACCATCAAGAATCCTTCTTCGTTGGGTGGGTGATCAAGCCTACCGACAAAACCCAATCTCCCCTTTATAGGATGCCAGTCTAGAGTGGATTCTTTAATTGTTCTGGGTATGTGGGTTGCTTCTTTAGCGCCTAACCACTTTTCAATCTCTACCTCAAAAGGTGCAAGACAAAATACATGGTCTATATAAGGAGAGTGAGATGTTTCTTCTACAATCTGGCGTCCTAGATAATTAACTTCCGTATTGCTGACATCTGTTTTTGATAAATTTCTAACTGCTCTGATCTCATGAAGATAGTCCACACTTGCAAGACCATGCGATAAAACCACTATTTTTATCCCTTGTCCTAAATTTTGTTTTATAACTTTAGCCAGAGGACGAAGTACGTACTGATTTAAAAAAATATATTGTACAGATTCTGTAAGAGCATTTTTTATGTCAGCAATTGCCTTATCTGGATTAAAATTGTATTGATAAGGTTCTGGTTTTAGCTTCCTTTTAACCCTATTTGACATTCTTCTGTCATTTTCAATTTTAAGAGTCTTTAATGAAAATCCCGCAGCTGTTAGAGTCTCAAAATATTCTCTTGAACATAGTTGAACGCCACCAGGGACATTATCTAATGAGTTGTCGTAGTGTAGAAATAATGCTGGGATTGAGGGGGCCTCAATTGTTGTGTTTTTTGTCATAGCTAAGGCATATAAAAATAAGTAAGAATGAGATTTAATTCAACAAGGATTAATTAAACTTCTTTATCCAAAAAGTTTTTTAACTTTCTTTAGGGTTTCGATGCAAAGATCAATTTCTTCTTTAGTATTATAGAGATAAAAGCTCACTCTTGCTGTGTAATCCATAGAAAGATCCTGCATAAGTGGCTGCGCACAGTGATGACCTGAGCGGACAGCTATGCCTTGTTCATCCAGCATGCCTGCAACATCGTGTGGGTGAACGCCGTCTACATTAAAGGATATTACTCCAACACTTTCACCTTGACCCTTATGTCCATAAACGTTAATCCAATCAAACTCAGACATTTTCTGAAGAGCATAGGTCAAAAGTTCTTCTTCGTGATTGTAAATATTTTGAAGACCAATATTCTCCAAATAATCAACTGCAGCTCCTAGTCCTATACCGCCTGCTATATTAGGTGTGCCCGCTTCAAATTTCCACGGCAGCTCGTTCCATGTAGATTTCTCGAGTGTCACTTTCTCTATCATGTCGCCACCATACATAAACGGTTCCATCTCTTCTAATAGTTCTTGGCGTCCATATATGAAACCAATACCCGTAGGTCCCATCATCTTGTGACCTGAAGCCACAAGGAAATCACATCCTATATCGTTTACATCTATTGGCAAATGGGGAATAGACTGGGCTGCATCAATTAATACCAGAGCCCCAACCTTCTTAGCCTCTTGTGTTATGTGTTTTACAGGATTTACAGTTCCTAAAACATTAGATGCGTGAATGATGCTAACTAGTTTGGTCTTTTCCGATAGTAATCCGGGGAGTTCATCAAGTTTTAAATTGCCACCTTTATCAACCCCGAGAACATTTATTTTAATACCTTTTAAATCACGAAGCATCTGCCAGGGAACAATATTGGAATGATGTTCCATAATAGTTATTAGGACTTCATCACCTTCTTTTAATCTATGGAGTCCCCAGCCGTATGCTAGGAGATTAATCGATTCAGTAGCATTTCTAGTGAAAATAATCTCTTTCCAATCTTTGGCTCCAATAAGGTCTGCAACTTTTTTATGAGCATCCTCATACATAATAGTGGATTCATAGCTCAGGGTGTGCACACCTCTATGAATATTAGAGTTGTGATTTCGGTAGTAATTATCAATACAATTTATGACACTCTCAGGCTTTTGAGTTGTAGCTGCATTATCTAAATATATTAGAGGTTTCCCGTGCACTTTACGTTTAAACACAGGGAAATCAGCTTTTATAAGTTGAGGATCAAAAGACCCACCAGATTTAATTAACTTTTCCATTTTGATGTAGTTTGAAATAAATAAAGATTATTAACTTATTGGTCGGAATTCATTCCTGTAAGTGCTTTTTTTAGCACAGTTAATCCTAAAAGCGCGCATTTAAACCTTATCGGTGATACCTGACCCCCAAGGGCCTCCAGCATATCATGATCAGTCATCAATACAATATCTCCAATTTCCTTTCCCGATACATTTTCGGTAAGTATTGAGACCGATGCTTGGCTAATAGCGCATCCCGTACCTGAGAACTTAATATCCTCTAGTTTGTTGTCTCTGATTTTTAGATCTAATCTGATTACATCGCCACATGAGGGTATACCTTCTTCATATGAAAAATCAGCGTCTTCAATGGTTCCGAAGTTCCTAGGGTTTTTATAGTGGTCTAAAATGTATTCTAAATTATCACTTTGCATTTTCTATCTTCTGTTCAATTAAAAAAATTGTATGCGGGTTAGTATACCAGTTTATAATGGATCTTCACTTCCTTACGTGGCACATCAATGTGATATATTCAATTAATCTTCGGAATGCACAACACTCATCGTGCAGTTATGTTCTCTTAAAACCTTATCAACCCTTCCTAGGTCGCAGTCAACTACCCAGAAATGGCTTAGCTGTCTATTGATAGGTGCTGAGCTGAAAGATATTACTTTTTCAGAGTTGTTTTGTATTAAATGTAGCACATCAAAAAGGCTAAGCTCTTCAGACATGTTCACTTCTAATTTGATTGGCTTAGCATTAAAACTAAAAGTAGTTCTTAGTGCATCCAGAATGTCCGTTACTGTTAGAAGTCCTAGGAGATCATTGTTCTCAGAAACAACTGGGAGAGCATTGAAATTTTTAATTCTTATGATGTCTGAAGCATTTTCAATAGATGCATCTTCCATTAGAGTCAAAGGCTCAGTAACCATAACGTCTTTGATGGATACGTCTTCATTTTTTGTTAGTGCATCAGCCAAATCAGTTTCGGTAATAATTCCTACTAGTTTCCCATCTTCTACTACGGGGAATTGCCTGTAATTTAGGGTTTTCATCTTTTCCGCAACTTCTTGTGCGTTGTCCTGAGGATTTACGGTTCTAGGGTTAAGTGTCATATAATCTTTAACTAACATTTTCTGAGACCCCCTTCGTCAATATTTCTTATAAACATTCTTAAGTTCAAAATAGCCTTAGCATTAATACCGAGATTATAATACCATGTTATAAGAAGTCTCCAATAAATGATGTTCCGCTTGACAATTATTGCCGGCTTCGGTTTTCTTCTAAAATAAGTTATGAGCAAAAAAGGAATCGTATATCTAATTGGAGCTGGGCCAGGGGATAGAGACTTAATTACTATTAAGGGCAAAGAGCTCCTTCAGAAAGCAGATGTAATTGTTTACGACTATCTTGTAAACGTTGATCTCCTGGAATATGCAAAAGAAAGTGCCGAGATTTTATATGTTGGTAAAAAATCCGGGCAGAAGGAGATGGCACAAGCTAGCATAAATGCCCTTCTCGTTAGAAAAGCAAGCAAAGGAAATATTGTAGCCAGGTTAAAAGGTGGAGATCCTTTTACTTTTGGCAGGGGTGGTGAAGAGGCAGAAGCCCTTCAAGCCAAAAATATACCTTTTGAAATAGTCCCCGGGGTTAGCTCGGTTTCTGCAGTTCCTACCTATGGCGGCATATCACTAACACATAGGGACTTCACATCTTCATTTGCGGTAGTTACAGGACATGAGGATCCTTTAAAGAAAAAATCTAATATCCCCTGGGATGCATTATCTCAAATTGGCACTGTCGTTTTCCTGATGGGGGTTAGTAAGCTTAAAAAGAATATGGGTGAGCTTGTAAAAGCTGGAAAGAATCCCGAAACACCTGTTGCTATAATAACCTGGGGTACCTACCCTCAGCAGAGAACCTTAACCGGGACGATTGAAAATATCTCAGATTTAGTAAAGCAACATAAAGAAATAACCTCACCCGGCATAGTAATAGTTGGGGAAGTTGTTAAATTAAGAGAGATTATCAATTGGTATGAGACCAAACCACTATTTGGTAAAACTATTGTTGTTACAAGACCTAAGAATCAAGCATATGAGTTTATTAAGCTTCTTGAAGGACAAGGTGCAAATGTAATCCCTTTTCCTACCATAGAAATAACTCCGCCAACTAGTTATAAAGACCTCGATAAGGCAATAAATAGTATTGAGCAATATGATTGGATAGTTTTCACTAGCGTAAACGGGGTCAAGTCATTCTTCAGTAGGTTAAAAGAGTTAAATAAAGATATAAGAGAGCTCTATCGAGCTAAAATAGCTGCTATAGGTGAGGTTACAGCTAAAGAAATTGAGTGTATTGGTATCAATGTAGATGTAGTTCCTAAAGATTTTAAAGCTGAGGGGCTCATTAGAATATTAAAAAAAGAGAAAATCAAAGATTCAAAGATACTTATTCCTAGAGCAAAAGTAGCCAGAGATATCTTGCCTGAAAGTTTAGTGAAAATTGGAGCTAAGGTCCAAGTTGTTACTGCATATATCACAAAGCAGCCTCCTAAAACTAAAGCAAAAAATATAATTAAGCTTCTTAATGAGAATAAAATTGATATGATAACTTTTACAAGCTCATCTACAGCCAGAAATTTCTTTGAGTTAATACCAGATTTTAAACAAAAGAGGAATCGGCCCCTATTGGCCAGTATTGGGCCAATTACGGATCAGACACTAAGAGAATCAGGTTATAAATCTGCTCTTATTCCTAAGAAATATACTGTTGACGATCTTGCAAATGATATAGTAAATTATTTTACTCTGCAAAACTTAAGGTAGATTTAGTAATAAAGACTCATAGTAGACTATTCCTAAGGTAAAAAACTAATAAGATGCCTAGATTCCCAATAGAAGATAATCAAGTAAAGGATAATGAAGCATTTATCTCGGGGACTGATTATAAACATATAGTTAAGGTGCTTAGGCTTAAGCCAGGTGATCTAATTACTCTTTTTGATAGTAGTTCAAAACAGTATTATTGCAAAATAAGAGAAATTAGTAAAAGAGACGTTATTGTTGATATAGAACATACTGAGCAAGTAAATACCGAATCTCCAATTGAGATAACTCTGCTGCAGGGGCTCCCAAAAGGCGACAAAATGGACTATATAATTGAAAAAGCAACTGAGTTAGGTGTTAGTAGGATTGTGCCTATAATCACAGAAAGAGCCCAAATAAGAGAAAGAGCCCGAAAAAAGAGGTGGGATAGAATAGCTCTAGAGGCATCAAAGCAGTGTGGTAGAACAAAACCTACCATAATAGAAAATACTTTAGAGTTTGATGATGCAGCAAAGTATTATGGTGAGAAGGGTTTAGCCATAATACTTCATGTCGATTATGAGGTATCAGCAAAAAGTTATATTAAAAACTCTTTACAAGCTCCTCAAAATATTATATTATTTGTAGGTCCGGAAGGTGGGTTTACGGACAATGAAGTCCTCCTTGGTAATAAAATGGGTTTCATGTCCTTGGGTCTGGGTCCCAGGGTATTGAGAACCGAAACCGCAAGTATAGCGGTTCTTTCAGTTCTTCAATTTCACTACGGAGATTTGTGATTGGAACCTATCACAGTCTCCGTGTAAGTTTTTTAAGCTCTACCTTCTTAATTTCTCTAATGTTTCTGTACTTTTGCTCTTCTATTTGTCCTGTCTCAAAGCTATCATCCAATAAAGCGATTTCTTTCAATAGCTCTATTCGCCTTTGATTCGGATTTTCTTCCTTACCCTCTTCCTTTGTAGAATTAACATCTGATTTGTTCTTAGAAATGGAAGAATAAATGACCCCAGCTATTACAATTAATATTAAAAACCCAAGTGCGCCCCACTTAATATAATCTAGTTTGACTACCGGTCCTTTAAGCTCAACTTTTATTTGTTGACCAGGCTTCAAATCTGTCCCTGTCCACTTTAGAAAACTCTCTCCCTGTATCTGTACTGATTCTCCACCAGTAAGACCATCTACATCGGCGGTTCTTTCCAAATCAGATATTAAGAGTAAGAAGTTCTGTGTGGGATATTCTATTATCTGCTCAAATGTTGTAGTTTTTGAGCTTGAAGGCAGGTCGTAAGTATAAACAACTCTTTTTTGCCCAGGCATAATGCTTGTGGTATCAGCAAACCCGTATGAAGTCTGTACTATGTCATCCGGATTCACACCGTGTATGAAGCTAATGTTCTTGGCCCCTTTTGGAGTATTAAATCTAAGTGACTCCTTTCTTCCGTCTTCTAATTCTTTGCCGCCTACGTAGATTTTATTACCTTCATTGTCAAATAATGTCAGATCAGCAACAGATAACACACCATTATCTGATTGTACGATTATATGTGATTCGACAACGCTTATATCTTCTTCTTCAAAAGTTGGTTCAAAAATAGGCAGGTTCATTATTTTAGTGTCTTCATTTGGCAAGAAAACCATCTTATCTGTCGAATATTGCGCGCCCTTAAAATTCACAGTAATCCCGTAGCTTCTGTCCCAAGCAAGATTATCAAATAAAAAATTTCCTTGGTTATCAGAATTTATAGTTTTGTCGTCAGTTGGTCTATCACCCATGTAAGAGGTAAGAGTTAATTCTACCCCGGGTGCTGGTCCATCAGAGGTTTTATTCATAACCTGCCCTGAAATACGGCCAGTTTGAGCTCCATCTTCAGAAACTTTAGCTGAGATAATGTAGTCTTTAATAGCTTTAGCCTGAGTTGGTGGGATATTCATTGGGGGCATTGGGGGATAGCCTTCATTAAAAGGCATTTTACCGCTGGCTTGATAAATCTCCTGAGGATTCTCGATCCATTTAAGAATCTCTTCCTCAGAATATTTTTCACTAACTCCAGATAGATCCGGGCCTACAAACCTACCCCTCCCTATAGTATGACAACGAACGCAGCGGTTCTGAATAAATAGCTCTTCACCAGAAAGGCTGGCTGTTGTTGCAGGTCCTTGTTGTTGAGCAAGAACCTCAGGAACTGTCAATTGATAGTATAGAAAAGCTATTGTTAATATTAGAAATATATAGAAGGGTCTTATATTTGTATTTATCATTTTTAATTCAACTTTTCTCCACACTTAGAACAGAACATATCTCCAGCGCTATATCCCGCTCCACATTTTGTACAACTATTTGATTTAGGATTTGATTCATTAGCGCTTCTAAATGCTGAAATTTCCTTTTCAATCTGAGCATCTTCACTTTGACTTTTATCCTTAGGAACTCCTGTTCTATATGACAATATCTCCTGCTCAAGATCAAAATCCGGCTCTTGAATATTGACTTGTTTGCCTATTTCGTCAATTTGTTTTAATACGGAGGCCGCTTCAAGTTTATATTTACTATCAAGCTCCCCAAAATCTTCTTTAGAAAGTTTTCCAAGTCCATAGTCAAATTCTATATCCATAATAGCTGAGTAAAGTGTTTCTTTTCGGTTCTCAAGATATTTTAACTTGTCACCTATTGGGTCTTCTGAATTGTTAGTTGAAACTACCGCATCCTCTGTCGCTTGTTCGTCTCTTCGGAAAAAGAAAGGTAGAGCGATGTAAATGGCTACTGCTGCTGTAATGACTATTATTATTGCTATATTCAAATTGTTTCCCTACTTCTTCGATTATTAGAGATTATGTTTTTACCGTCCCATCATCTTCACTGACAGTGTATCTAATAAATGATTCTTGACGACTCTTTCTCCTGCTTGGCCACATAGTAACAACAGCTCCAATTACGAGGACTAATCCACCTGCCCAAATCCAATTTACAAGCGGATTGATCATCACCCTAATAGTGGCGCTGCCGTCTTCATTAAAACCACTTAAAATAATATAGAGGTCGTCTTTAAAAGTAGACCTGAGGGCTACCTCTGTTTCCTGATTTATTTCACGGTTGCCTTCATATTTATATATGTTTTTTTCAGGTGCTATTGTGTCTACCTGTTTACCATTTTCAAATAATGTAATGTTTGCAATAGTAGCGTTTTTAGCGTCAGTTGTATATTGCCTAAGCCCATCAAATCTTAGACTGTAATCCCTCAGCTCCATTGATTCCCCAGGAGCAAGCGTGGACTGCTTCTCTGTTACAAATACAGATGATCCTGTCACACCTATAACTATTAGAACTATACCTATATGGACAATATAACCGCCGTAACGTCTTTTATTTCTGGAGACTAATTTTGTAAATGCTAATAAGAAGTTCTCACCTCGTTTGATTCTAACTCTCGTGCCTCTTATGAATTCTGTAAATACAGTTCCTGTAACAAAAGCGCAGAGGGCAAAAGAAATTAACGCAACAACATCAGTCATACCTAAAGCTAACAGAACAATGACTGTCAGAATTCCAAGTAATAATGGGTAGACAAAGTTTTTGGCTAAGTTCTTAAAAGATGCTTTTCTCCATGAAATTAACGGTCCAACTCCCATTAGAAATATAAGCACAAGTGCTATAGGAACGTTCACCCTATTAAAATAAGGTGGGCCTACTAGGATTTTATTTCCTGTTACAGCTTCTGATAAGATAGGAAAGATAGTTCCCAAGAAAACTGTGAATGCCGCCCCTAGGAAGAGCAGGTTGTTAAAAATAAATGCGCTTTCTCTGGAAAGTATAGAATCGAAACTGTTTTCAGTTTCAAGATCCTTCATTCTGTATAGAAACATTGCAAAAGAGAAAAGAAGTATGAAAGCTATAAAGCCTAAAAATAAAGGGCCTATATCAGATTGAGCGAAAGAGTGGACTGATGAAATGATTCCACTTCTGGTGATAAAAGTTCCAAAAATTGATAAGAAGAACGTTATTATGATTAAGGACATATTCCATTTCTTAAGCATTCCCTTTTTTTCTTGGATCATTACAGAGTGAATGAATGCGGTAGCTGCAAGCCAAGGCATAAATGCTGCATTCTCTACCGGATCCCATGCCCAGTAGCCTCCCCAGCCTAGCTCAAGATAAGCCCAGCGGGCTCCTAGGAGAAGTCCTATGCTCAGGAAAGTCCATGCAAAAAGTGCCCACTTACGAGAGTACCTTATCCATGCGTCTCCAAGCTGTCCTGACAGTAGCGCTCCCATACCAAAGGCAAAAGGTACTGTCACTCCGACATATCCGAAGTAAAGAGTAAGCGGGTGAATTGCCATATACCCATTTTGCAAAATGGGGTTAAGCCCCCTTCCCTCTAAAGGTATAAACGGGAGTTTCTCAAACGGGCTTTCAACAAAAGCTATGATTCCTATAAAGAAGATTGAAACTGTAGCTAGCGTTGCAAGAACATAAGGCATCAGCTTTCGGTCTTTGTTTCTACTTTGAATTACTACTATAGCGGTATAAATTGAGAGCACTAGGCACCATAATAGAAGAGAACCTGCTTGTCCTGCCCATAAGGATGTGATTCTATATATAGTTGCAAGGTCTGTGCTGGTGTTTAATGCTACATATTTCAAACTGAAATCAAGATTGAGAAGAGAGTTAAGAAGCACGATCGTTGCTATTATCAAAAGAACTAAAACAGCGATGGCTCCATTTTCAGCGCTTTTTACAAAATCCCATTTTTTAGTTCTTGCTCCATAAACTGAAGCAACAAGAACATAAACAGAAATTATAAAAGCTAGAAATATTGAAATACTGCCGATTTCTACCATTTAGTAAGCAGCGTCCTTATTCTCGTAGAGGGAATCGGTTGACTCGTACTTTGTTGGACATTTAGCGAGAAGTGTATCAGCCTCAAAGACGTCATTCTTTGCGTATACCCCTTCTACAACTGCTTCAACATCGTCGGCGAAAATATCGGGAATTATACCTTCGTAAGTTACATTGACGTTTTGAGTGCCGTCAGTAATTTGAAATTCAATCGCATTGTTTGCGTCTATTATTATTGTTCCAGGTACAACTATTCCTGAGACCCTTACTCTTGTGTCGTATACAGTTGGTACCTGTGCTTTTAGTTCTTCAACTGTAAGGTAGTAGACCATAGTGTCTTTGACTCCACCGTAAACTAGATAACTCACGGTAAGGGCAATAACTCCAATTGCTATTATGAATTTCAATTTTCCTTTAAGCATTTGCTCCTCATTTACGAAAAAGATTCTAATTCTTTTTTCAACTGTCTATTTTTTCTTAACAAATCATAAATATAAATTATTAGTACTACCCAAACAACTATATGTCCCCAAAAGAGATAATTCAGTCTAAGGGGAATAGCTTCAAGTTTAACAGCATCAAGCCATACTTTACCTTGACCTTCTACAATTAAGTTTAGCTTAACATTTTCAGGTGCATTGCCTTTATCAACATAAAGCACTGTCTCTGCAGTTCTCCAATCAGTAGTGCCTGAAATCGGAACTCTTGGGCCGCGAGATATAAGCTCTTCTCCATCTGGAAATGTTGCCACTAATTCTATAAATGAAATACCTCTTAATTCATCAGTCCCAGTAAGATTTTCTGAGCGTATTTGAGCTTTATATTTTAAGCGTTTGTTTTTAAAGTCTTTGTCTAATTCAAACAGTTCAACTTTAATAGGCTTATCTGTATTGATTAACAGCGATCCATTATTATCCGCAGTGATTTCTCTATCTATCTCAACTCCTGACTGAGTAATTAACTCTTGAACACTTGATATAGGGAAAACAAACTCCGTCTCTGCCTGAGCAAGAGATTTATTGCTCAGCGCACAATAAATTGAAAATATCAATAAGATTAAATATGTAGTCCTTATCATAAGCAAATCCAGGGTATAGCATACCTGCCATTTTTGACATAAAAAGCTTATTTTGATTAATTTAGATGCTAATTTCCATTAAGCCATATGCAAAGATTTATTGTCTAAATAAAATTTTACTTCGTAGAACTTTTGTCTTCTTGTCCGACTTCTTTTTTGGGACTCTCTATGCTTTCTAATTTATCTGTACTTTTGGGGAATATTAAGTATTGCGTGATAAACCCCAGTCCCCATAGAGCTATCAGGCTTAACGCTATCCTATATGTCTCAATTTCACTGATGTTATTAATGAATTCAGGATTAAGCGGGTTAAAATTGTTATCTATAAAATAAAGAGTACTTATAACGGCTATCCAAGCTCCGATCAAAGAGGTTATAAGTATAATCATAAATTTTTGTAGGAATAAAGCTAATATTCCTCCCAAAATTGCAGGCACTATATAAAGAAGAGGATCTAAATTTATATCAACAATGACAGAGATTCCGGAAAATATTACGACTCCAAATAAAGCTCCTAGTAGAAAAATTCCAGTAGAATAAAGGAATAACAATATTACAGCTGCAATTATACCGCCAGCTATACCGGCAATTAAAATAACAAGTATCTCGTTTCCTTCGGTTAGTGTAAAACCAACACCTGCTACGAAGGATGCACCAATGATGAATCCAGCAACAGCTAATACTAATCTGAGAATTCTATATCCGAAAAAGCATATAAGAAGACCAAATAGGACGGCAATAATTGAGAAAAGATTAAGGGTTAGTGGTGTTAGATTCAATCTAGGCTTCCTAAGATTTAGACTTTAAGTATTTATTGGGCTTATTGCAATAATGAAGCAATAATATCAGTGCTTTATATTAATTTGATAATGTTGTTCTTATAACTAGTTGAAGTTATATATTTCTCTAGTTTTCGCTTAATTTTAGTCGTGCAATAGTGTCTTTCATGCGCTCAAGATCAATTCTCTCTAGGAGTAGGAGTATAAATAAGAATGAGCAAGAAGCCATATTAATAAGAAGCGCATTCATCATCTCAGGGGCTATCCCGCCACCACCAGGGCCAAATACAACTGGGGAAATACCTCTCATTACCCTGACAGATAAATAAACTAAAGGTAAGTCAATAAATGCAATTATTGCAAAAACAGCTGCATATTTAGCTTTCTTGGTATCATTTCCTGCTGAAGATCGTAAAACAAGATAGACAATATAGAGTATCCAAAGAATAAATGTTGTTGTAAGTTGAGGGTCCCATGTCCACCAGGTGCCCCATATTGGCTTAGCCCAAACACTTCCTGTGATTATAGTCAGTGTTAAAAATAATACACCCAACTCAGCTGAACAATAAGCCAAAATGTCCCATTTCCGTGTGCCCTTCCACAAATACATAATGCTCGCTATAAAAACAATAATAAATGCCACCGTGGCAACCCACACCGTTCCCATGTGGAAATAGAATATTCTTTGAATATGACCCATCTGAGGCTCAGTAGGAGCATATATGAATGCAGCATAAATAGATGCGATTATGCCTACAAAAGCTAGAACAAATAGTATGCGTCTAATCATAGGGGTTAGATTACCGACAAATTGTTAAGATTCATCTATTACGTATTCAAATGTAACAGCGCAAGCAGTCACAAAGATTATATCGAATGATGCAAGGAGTTTCAAAGATGAACTGGCAGCAAATACTGAATTGCCATCTAAAACTTCCCCACTTAACTTCACAGCGCTAACTATAACCGGAATTATTATCGGGAATAAAAGGATCGGTAATAGTACTTCTCTGAGCTTGGTATTTATAGCCATAGCTGAGAATAGAGTGCCTACAGATACAAATCCGATCGTTCCTAAAAGCATTATGGGGATAAGGGGAAGTAGCGTAGCTAAAAAGCTATAGTTAAAAAACAATATAAACATCAACACGGTAAGAATTCCTACAATAAATACAAAAATTGTATTGCTTATCATCTTACCGGCATATATTAAGCTCCTATCCGTTGGGGTGAGAAGCATGCCGATTATGGCATTTCCTTCTTTCTCCAATGCGAATGAACGGCTCAGCCCCAATATGCCCGCAAATGTGAAGGCAATCCAAAGCATAGCAGGTGCTGCCACACTAAGAATTTCTACCGAAAACCCAAACGCAAAATTAAAAACCACTATTATTAGTAGTGCAAAAAGTAACATAGAGGTAAATAACTCTTTAGTTCTTAGCTCGGTGATTATATCTTTTTTAACTATTGCCCAAATTTTATTCATTTGTTCTCAGATGTCTAAAGTTGCGAATATTATAACAGATACAGTTAAATTTAGTATTTTAATCAATAATATGCAAAGATAACTGCATAATATCAGTATGTTAAGCTAAGCAATTAATGTGACAAATTATATAACTTAAAGAAAAGAATGGGCGGCAAGTGTAGCGGACTTACCGCCCAAAGAGAAGGGAATACAAATAAAAAATTTATATAGTGTCGTTAGATTTTTTACTACTTATAAGATATGATGCGGAAAATAGAATTCCGTTTCATGTTAATTGAAATTTATATATTAGTAGGATAAAACTAGAAATGGATATTAAGATTCTTCAACTTTGGAAATATATAGATTTTTAAAATTAGCAGGGTCTATTTGAGTTGTAGAACTGTCAAAAACAATTTTCCCCTTGGCTAGGATGCCTACCCTATCACTTAGGCCAAGGCCTTCATCTATATTATGGGTAGTCATAAGTATTGTTCGGTTCTGATTCTTTAATTCTGATAGCATATCGCCAAAGATTTGAGCTCCATGCTGGTCTAATCCTGTATAAGGCTCATCCAATAGGAGTATCTTGGGTTCATGGACTATGGCTCTTGCAACTGTGAGACGCTGTTTCATCCCTCTTGAGAACGTTCTGACTAAATCATGAGCACGTGATTCAAGTCCTACCTGTTTTATTACTGAACATGCTCTGTTGTCTATATCTGTAAGGCCGTATAACTCTCCGAAAAACTTTATATTTTCAAAAGCTGTTAATGTTTCATATAGATAGGGATCATGTGAAATAACTCCAAGAATAGATCTGATTTTCTGGACATCTTTTTTAGCATCGAAACCGAATACTGATAAATTTCCTGAAGTTGGATCAGTGAGGGTTGCAAGTAATTTAATTAAGGTAGTCTTGCCGGCTCCGTTAGGACCAAACAGTGTATAGAACTCACCCTTCCCTACGACTAGATTAACTCCCCTCAGGGCGTCAAAGTTGCCGTAAGACTTCTTTAGTTGATCAGCTTGTATATCAAATTCTTGTTTTTCTAGTGAGTTAGTCATAAGGGAGATATTTTATTATTAAACTTTTAGTACATATTTTAAAAGCTCGTCAGTTCCACCTAATTGTTCCACCCATTGTCTTAGCTCTTCTATGCCATCATCCATATCAACCGAGGGCTGATAGCCTAAGTCATTACGTGCTTTTTCAATACTATAGCTCCTTGAGCCTGACAACGCAGCGACAGCCATTTTTGTAAGAACCGGTGGTTTCTTTGACTTGGTAAATTTGAATATAACTTCTAAAATTGCAGCAACTGCATATGCAAATTTATAAGGAATTGAGAACCCCGGGCTCCAATCTATTCCCGAGGCATTTAACTGTTTGGTGAGAAAATCCATATACTGGATTTTAATTCCGTCGTTTATGAAATATATATTTCCAGGTGCTTTATTATTATCAGCTAAAAGCAAAAGAGAGTTGGCTAGATTCTCTACATGGCAAGGAGTTACAAATCTATCTCCGCTTCCCATTGGATGGAGTATGCCCTTTTTAGCAGCCATCGCCACGCGGGGTAAAATGACAGTATCGCCTGCCCCCCAAACATTAGATGGTCTAACAACAGTAGTCTCAAGACCTTCTTTGTCGTTATACTTCAGAACTAGCTTCTCTGCCTGTGCTTTAGAGGCGTTGTAATGATCATTGGGATTCTCTGTGTACGGATAAGTTTCATCAATATCAACAAGTTTATGTATATTCCAAAAATCAGATTTCCACACCACAGTTGATGAGCTCATGTATACAAATCTTTTTACACCCAGAGCTATTGATGATTCTAGTAGTTCCTTGGTAGCTTGAACATTATATTTATAAAAGGTTTCAGGATCTCCCCAATCAGTTACTAGTGCAGCAAGGTGAAAAACAACATCCCCTCCTTTTGGAAGATCTCTTAATGCCTCAAGATCACCTAAGTCCCCATAACAAAGTTCTACCCCTAGTTTGTTCAGGTGAGATACATTACTAGTTTTTCTAACAAGACACCGCACCTCAAAACCCTTTTCTACCAGAGTCTCTACAAGTTTGCCTCCAATAAATCCTGTGCCGCCTGTAACAATAGCTTTCATAGTCAATATGTTCCTATTTGCTTTGTGGGTAATTAATTCCTACTAATATACTCTTAAAGAGCTGTTATCGCCAAAAAACTAGATCTCTTTTTGAATCACTTTTAGGATTTAGGATAATTGTATAACGATAAATAACCCCGTTGTTGTATAACTCTTATGCAACAACGGGGCCAGGAGGATGGATGGTACAATAGTTCTTAGATCCTATTTCCTTAAGTAGTTTTTCCTCAAAATATTTTTATTTATTTTGACTTCATAATCTAAAAATATGCATGAAAGTTAGTTTTTCAAGTAAATCTGAAAACCCCAAAAATCTATTTCTAAATACTATGCGTATAGAATAGATTTCTATTTTGATTAAAGTTGAAAATACAAGAATTGAAATACCATTGACAAGGGCAATTATATAGTAGAAAATCATTCACCCTATTAATGGAGGATTGCCTTGTTAATACCTAAAACTGCTTTTATAACTAAAGGTGTAGGAAGACATAAAGAAAAACTAACCAGCTTTGAAATGGCTCTTAGAGATGCAAAAATTGCAGAGTTTAATTTAGTAAAAGTATCCAGCATTTTCCCTCCTGATTGCAAACTAGTGCAGCGTGCTACGGGCCTAAAGAATTTGTTCCCAGGTCAAATACTTCACGTAGTGTTAAGTGAGAATACCACTAATGAACCCTTCCGTCTTATGGCAGCTACGGCAGGCGTTGCCATTCCTAAGGATACCTCCAGGCATGGCTATATATCTGAGCACCATAGCTTTGGACAAAAAGAGTCCGTAGCTGGTGATTATGCCGAGGACCTTGCTGCATATATGCTAGCTACTACTCTAGGAGTTCCTTTTGATCCGGATAAAAGCTACGATGAACAAAAGGATGTATGGAAGATTAGTGACCATATCGTAAAAACGATCAATGTCACTCAAACTGCGGTAGGGGATAAAAGTGGGTTGTGGACTACTGTAGTTGCAGCAGTGGTATTTGCTACATATCGCTAAGCTATAAAGTTAGGATTAGAAAGGATAATTCTTAAGAAAGGAATTGAATTAGCTGTAATGCTGTTTTATCCAATTTAAATACTCACCGCTCTGGACGCTTTTGACCCACTCTTCGTTGGCTAAATACCACTTAATGGTTTTTAGCAAACCGGTTTCAAATGATTCAAGCGGCATCCATCCAAGCTGAGACGTGATTTTATTTGAGTTAATTGCGTAGCGTTTATCATGACCCGGGCGATCTGTTACAAATGAAATAAGGCTTCTTCTTGTTTCTCTATTAGGTCTCTTGCCAACAATTACATCGAGATAATCACAGATCATTTCGACAACTTTTGTATTCTCCATTTCATTTCTGCCCCCAATATTGTATGTTTCACCGATCTTCCCTTTTTTCATGATAGCCCAGATTGCTGTGCAGTGATCCCTGACATAGAGCCAGTCTCTCACATTTAGACCATCTCCATAAACAGGCAAGGCTTTATCCTCAATGGCATTGAGTATCATAAGAGGAATGAGTTTTTCAGGAAACTGAAATGGACCATAGTTGTTAGAACAGTTCGAAATTGTTACAGGGAGATTATAAGTTTTATAGTAAGATCTTACAAGGTGATCAGAAGATGCTTTTGATGCGGAATAAGGACTGTTGGGTTTATATGAAGTTTCTTCTGTAAAGTAGTCTTCTTTTTCTAAACTGCCAAAAACTTCATCTGTGCTTATATGATGAAACAATTGAATACGCCCTCCCCTTTGTCTAGAGAGTTCAAGAAGGTTATATGTTCCTATAATATTTGTTCTTATAAACTCATCAGGATTTGCTATAGAGCGGTCAACATGGGATTCGGCAGCAAAGTGACATATCCCATCAATCTCATATTTATCAAAGATCGTAACAAGACCCTCTTTATCTACAATATCAGCTTTCACAAAAACATATCTGTCGGCATAATTCTCTTCTATATCGGAAAGGCTCTCAGGGTTACCTGCGTAGGTGAGTTTATCTACATTTATAACTCTCCCCTCATAGTCTGACTCTTCCAAGAGATAGCGGATAAAGTTGACTCCTATAAATCCTGCCCCACCTGTTACTAATAGATTTTTCATCTTTTATACACCGGTAATAATTCCTCAGGGATTTGGTTTAGCTCTGGAGCTGTGGAATCTTTCTTTGATACGATTAGCTCTGATATAGGCCACTCTATACTAATCTCCGGATCTGACCACAGAAGACTATATTCATCCTCAGGCGAATATAACTCAGAGCACTTGTACATTACATCTGCAGTCTCGCTTAACACACAAAACCCATGTGCAAAACCTGTAGGAATAAATAATTGCTTCTTATTGGTTGCTGATAATAAAGACCCTATCCATTTGCCAAAAGTCGGGGATCCTTTTCTTATATCAACGGCGACATCAAATATCTCTCCCCTTATGGCGGTAATGAGTTTTGCCTGAGGTCTCTCGAGTTGATAATGAAGGCCTCTTAGAACTCCTTTTCTTGAATTTGAATGGTTGTCCTGTACAAATACCTCAGCCAGGTCTTTATATTTGTCTGAGTGAAAGATTTCTTTGAAAAATCCCCTTTCATCTTGAAATAAATCAGACTCTATAATTATTACACCTTCAATATCTGTTTTGGAAAAAGTTAATGGCATTGCTTTAGTTTTCTTCCTTTAATATTTCTTTAAGATATTCACCGTATTCATTGCCTGACATATCCTGTGCCAGATATTCAAGCCCGGCTTTGTCAATAAAACCTTGTCTATAGGCAATTTCCTCAATGCATGCTACTTTGAGGCCCTGCCGCTCTTGTATGACCTGTACATAACTCGCCGCCTGTTGAAGAGAATCATAGGTTCCAGTATCTAACCAGGAAAATCCCCTACCTAGTAACTCGACTGATAATTTACCCCTTTTTAAGTACTCAAGGTTTACATCTGTAATTTCTAGTTCTCCCCTCTCTGATGGGGTTAGGTTGGCTGCAATATCGACAACTTCGTTATCATAAAAATAGAGACCTGTTACTGCATAGCGCGACTTAGGATGAGAGGGCTTCTCTTCAATTCCAATAACTCTGCCTTCTGAATCAAAATCAACAACACCATAACGCTCTGGGTCTTTTACAGGATATCCAAAGATTCTTGCACCTTCTTTAAGGTCTGATGCTCTTTCTAATCTGTCTAATAAACCCTCTCCATAAAACAGATTGTCTCCCAGAATAAGGCAAACTGTTTCATTACCAACAAATTTCCGACCGATGATAAATGCTTGAGCTAATCCATCGGGATTGGGCTGCTGGGCATATGAAAATGACAATCCAAGCTGTGAGCCATCACCAAACAGTTCCTTAAACTTAGGCAAATCATGTGGAGTAGAGATAATTAGTATTTCTCTTATACCTGCTGACATGAGTACAGACAGAGGGAAATAGATCATAGGTTTATCATAAATCGGAAGCAGTTGTTTACTAATAGTGCGTGTTATGGGATAAAGTCTGGTTCCTGCTCCGCCTGCTAGTATAATTCCTTTCATTAATTAATCCTTTTAAATAGTTTAAAGACAATTTTAACGTTTTTTACAGATAGTGTAAGTAGCGATCTTAGTGTTTCAGCATTTCTTGAGCGGTATCCAGGGTTTTTTGAGTTATATTAAAACCGCCTATCATTCTTGCTAGCTCAACAACTCTTTCATTTCCTTCTAAACTTTTAATGGTAACTTGTGTCTGATTGTCATCATGAGTTTTTGAAACTGTAAGGTGAGAATCGGCAAATTTTGCTACTTGCGGAAGATGTGTAATACAAATAACTTGATATGTTCTGGACAGATTTCTGATCTTTTGGCCTACCGCTTCTGCTATTGCTCCTCCAACACCGGAGTCAGCCTCATCAAAAATAATTACGGACCCGCCTTCTACTCTTGCTATTACTTCCTTAAGTACAAGCATGATGCGTGATAACTCCCCACCTGATGCTACTCTGTTAAGTGGCTTTGGGTCTTCTCCCGGATTTGCAGAGAATAAGAATGAAAGTGCGTCTATGCCGCTTGAGGATATGTTTTTATCATTGAATTCTATATGGAAGCTACCTCCTTTAATACCTACCTCTTTTAACTCAACTTCTAAAATTTCGCATAATCTTTTTGATGATTGTTTTCTTTTTTTAGATAGCGCATTGGCTAACTTTAATAATTCATCCATTAATTTTCTAGACTGTTGAGTTAGTGTTCTAACACGTTCATCAAAGTGCTCTATATTATTTACTTCTCCCTCGATTTCATCTCGTTTCTGGATTATCTGCTCTATCGAATCTCCATATTTTCTTTTAAAACTGTTAATCAGGTGGATTCTATCTTCAATGACCTCAAGTGATTGAGAATCGGATGAGAGCTCTGTTGTATAATCTCTAATAGAAAAAGCAGCTTCTTCCAATTGCAGCATCCCCCTTTCTATTGACTCTCCGACCTCATTTAGCTTGGGATCGATTTTTGAGATCTCTTTAAAATCACTAGAAAGTTTTTGCAAGATTCCTAAAACTGAATTTTCTTTTTCATAAAGTTCTTCATATGCACTGCTCGCAGAGCTTTGCAAACGTTCTGCATTAGTTAGTTTGAGTTTCTCCTCATCAAGTTTTGTATCTTCCCCGATTGAAAGCTCTGCATTGTTTATCTCATTTAGCTGGAACTTGAGATAATTCTCTTTTTCTGTTTTGTCTTTTTTTGACTGCTCAAGGTCATCGAGTTCTTTTTTAACTAAGAGGTAATTCTGAAACTTCTCTCTTAAATGTGCCGCATCGTCAGCAGTCTTTCCAAAATCGTCTACTATTTTCAGATGATTCTCTTCTCTTAAGAGACTCTGATGCTCATGTTGGCTGAATATATCTACAAGCCCCTGGGTAATTGAAGAAAGTAGAGTTAAAGTGGAAAGGCTGCCGTTAATAAAAACTCGGCTTCTTGAGTTACGATAAATAACGCGCTTTATAAGAAGTTCTCCAGACTTAATATCAAAGCCTGAATTAATGAGCCTCTGTTTAATAGCCTCATCATTTGAGATATCAAAAAGCGCCTCTATCTGAGCTTCTTCCTGTCCGGTTTTTATATTTTCAGCGGGTGCTTTATCACCTAATATGATATTTATAGCGTCAACAATGACAGACTTCCCCGCACCTGTCTCTCCGGTGATAATATTTAAACCGGGACTTAGGCCTACGGATAGGTCTTTTATTATAGTAAAGTTTTTTAAGGTGAGTCCTAAAAGCACTAGCGCTACTCAAGAAAGCTTTTTAATATTGTACCAACTTCAGACCCTTCAAGTTTTTCAAGTGAGCGCTTTTCTATTTGTCTGATACGCTCTCTCGTGAGTTCAAAGTGTTTGCCAATTTCGTCCAAGGTGAATGTTGTTTCAAAATCTATTCCAAATCTCATTTTCAAGATTTGCTCTTCTCTTGGCGTCAGCATAGATAGAGCATCTTTAATTTTTATGGTTAGAGTTGCTTTTGCAAATGCATAGTCAGGTGTGCGGGATATATCATCAGGTATGAAGTCAAGTAATGTTGTTTTTTCACCATCTAATACAGGGGAGTCCAACTGTACTACTTCTTTTGTAGCTTCAAGGACTCTTTTTACTCCTTCTATGGAAATCCCTGTTTTCTCTGATATTTCTTCCGGCAGAGGTTTTCTTCCTATTTCTTTATTCATTATAGAGCTTATTCTATGTACTTTAGATGCTTGTTCTAAGACATAAACCGGCACTCTTATAGTTCTTGTCTGATCCAATAATGATCTTGATATAGCCTGATGTATCCACCACGAGGCATATGTGGAAAACTTATATCCTTTTGTATGATCAAATCTCTCTACCGCTCTCATCAATCCAACATTCCCTTCCTGAATAAGATCAGGAAGCGGTAGACCACGGTTCATATATCTTTTTGCAATGCTGACAACTAATCTAAGATTGGCTTTGATAAATCTTTCTTTAAAACGCTGCGCTCTTGAGCGATAGACTCTAGAAAGCAAATTTGATCTCTTGATACTCTTTCTAGCAAGATCTTTTTCAATTTTGGATTCTTCCTCTACTTTCTTATAGCTCTTGCCAGATAGTGAAAGTTTTCTTGATCTTGTTTTCTTCTCTACATTTGAGATAGTGTTTTTAATCGTTTTACTCAAACTCTTTTCAAATATAGCTTCCATGAACATCTTAGCTTCAGCAGCTTTAACTTCGCATCTTTTAATCTTGGCTGATACTTCTACTTCTTCTTTTGGCGTAAGAAGAGGTTCTGTGCCCATTTCTTTGAAATAAACTTGTAGAAGTCTGAACTCTTCATCAGGGGTAAATTTGGGTGTCTCGTTTTCAGATGTTTCTTCTTTAGGGGGGTTTTCTTTTATATCGACTTCATTTTCAGGAAGTTCGTTTGATAATTGTACTTCGATTTCTTCTTTAAATAGGTCGTTTTCATTTAAGTCTTGTTCTTGTTTTGAGTAGTCTTCTAAGGAATTCTTTAAAAGCTTTTTTACCGTTTCATCAGCGTTCTTCGGTCTCTGCTCTGATCTATTTTGAACTTTACTTGTCGGACCGTGCTTCTTAGATTTTAATCTAGCTTTTCTCATTACCATCCTCCTTTGATAGATGGACTTATTCCCTTATCTGACCTTCTCCTAGAACAATAAACTTTGTTGTCGTTAGTTCTTCAAGTCCCATAGGACCAAAAGCATGAAGCTTTGATGTGCTTATTCCTATCTCAGCACCTAGACCTAATTCAAAACCGTCGCTAAACCTGGTTGAGGCATTAACCATAACAGTTGAAGAATTAACACCATTAATAAAATCTTGTGAATTGGCGTAGCTTTGAGTAATAATAGACTCGGTATGCATTGATCCATATTTCTCTATATGCGCTATCGCATCATTCATATCTTTTACTACTTTAACGCTCAATATTAAATCTAGGTACTCTTCGTACCAATCATTTTCATTTGCTTGTGTAATTTCAGGGATTATTTCTATAGTTCTTTCACAACCTCTTAATTCAACATTGTTTTCAGAAAAGGCTTTGCTAACTTTTGGCAAAAAAGATTCAGCAATATTTTCGTGCACGAGCATTGTTTCCATGGAGTTACATACGCCAGGGCGCTGCACCTTAGCATTTATGCAGATATCTTCTGCCATTTCAAAATTGGCACTTTCATCAACAAAGACATGACATACACCTTTGTAATGTTTAAGAACGGGAATTCTAGAATTCTCAGCAACAAATCTGATCAGCCCTTCCCCACCTCTTGGAATAATTAGATCTATAAGTTCATCAAGCTTGAGCATTTCAAGAATAGCGTTTCTATCGGTAACCGGAATTATTTGAATTGCATCTTCAGGGAGACCGGTTTCAGATAGGGCGTTTCTCAGGATTTGTCCTATGGCCATATTGGATCTTATTGTTTCAGACCCTCCGCGCAATATCACTGCATTGCCTGATTTAATACAAAGACCAGAAGCGTCAGCCGTTACATTGGGTCTAGATTCATATATTATTCCAATAACTCCAAGGGGTATTCTCATCCGCCCTACTTTAAGACCATTTGGTCTGGTCCACATACGAAGCACCTCACCAACTGGATCGGTTAGAGCTCTAACTTCCCTAAGACCCTGAGCCACTTTTTCTAATCTTTCTGGTGTTAGGGTAAGTCTATCGATCATTGCAGAGGAAAGACCTTTAGATTTTGCTTCTTCTATATCTTTTTGATTTTCGGCTATTATGTAATCAGCCTTTTCAATAAGGTCCTGAGCCATTTTGATAAGAGCGTCGTCTTTTGATCCTGAACTCGCTCTAGACAACTCTGCGGATGCAGCCTTTGATTTACTCGCTATATCTATCAGGAGATTGGATAACTCATTACTCATTTGATTTTTTGCATTAATTGCAGACATTTAGATCAATTAAAAAAACACCGCTCCATTTAGAATGATAGTACAACTGCTATCTTAAAGTCAAGCATATTTATAAATAATACCTGGTTATTTAGATTATAAAATTAGATTGCCTGATAATGAGCATAGGTGAAGTGAAATATTTCATTTCCTAAGTTATCTACTGTTCTGAAATGATAAATTTTTGGCTCTAGTTTATCCCATAATTCCTTAGGAAATCTCCAAACTTTCATTTTGGTATCAAGAATAGGCATTGCTGCTGCGGGTATCCCAAGGTCATTTTCTGATATCTCAATCCAAATAGGAGAATTTCTGATTTTGCTAAAAGATCCAATATCGATAAGAGGTAAGCCTGTTGAAGCAAATGAATTTGATGTTTGGTTGGAATTTTTAAAATTTGATGCGCGTCTTATAAAAGGGATGATTTTTTTTAGGAAAAAATTAAAGAGAGTTCCGTAATGGCGCTTTCTAAATATTTCATTAGATTCTTGAAACCAAATTTTAGCTTGTGGTTCTTTTGAAGCACTTTGGTTATAAGTATGAATAGCTTTGGCTTCTGGCACATAATAGGATTTGAGGTTACTTTTTTCTAGTCTTTTCAGCCAGTCCACCTCTTCAAAATATAACTGGTAGATTTCATCAAAAGTACCAATCTGATTCCATGCTTTTCTGCCAATCGCGAGAAGTGCACCTGTAAGGCAATAACTCTCAATAGGGGTTTCAGATGCCCAATACCTTTTGGCTTCCTTTCGCCAACTATCCCGTGCTGACTTCGCCCAGTGATCTCCTAAAGCAGCTGTCCTCCATAATATTTCATTTCTTATGGTTAGATCCATTAAAGGTGGATGTAATATTCTTTGATCTTTATCAAGATAAAACCTTGGCCCTGCAGCGGCAGCCCCTTGTTCAATGACTTCTACCAGAGATCTAATACAATTAGGCAGAATTTCGACATCGGGATTCATAAAAAAGAATATATCCGCATCCGTATTTAAGACTCCAAGATTTACACCCCTGGCATAACCTAGATTCTCTCCTGGATTAATTAGCTTTACAGCTAGTGAATTTAGTAGATCTTGATCCTCTGGGAGACTTCCGTTGTCAATTACTATTATTTCTGCTTCAAGCTCGCTTGTCTTGAGATCAGCCCTGATTGAGCCTATAGCTGTTAATAGTAAATCTGGCGTATGATAATGGACTAGTATTACTGCAATTTTCATAATTGTTCCTGTTGAGTATTTTGTATTATATTCTTTGGGTATAAAACTTTAACAATGATTCTTCCATTTGTTTTTCTGTATAACTAAGAGCTGTCTCGTAAGCATTTTTTCTAATTCTGGATAATTCATCTTCTATCTCGTTATACTTGTCCATTAAATAGAACAATTTTTCTAATAATGGATATATATAGTTATTCTCGAATACATATGCATTCTCATTATTTCTTAAATAGTCTGCACCGCCGTAGGCATCGTAGCAAATAGGGATGCATCCAGCTGCCATTGCCTCAGGAACTGCAACATTAAAGCCCTCAAGAGTATTAACACACACAAAAAATGAGGATGTTTTCATGAGATTTGCTACTTCATGGTGTGTTTTGTCTTTCATTTCAACAATGTGCCACTTGCTCTTGTCCTGACGAGAAATAACGCCTAATAGTTTCTTTGTATTTTTTGCAAACCTTCGATTTAAAATTTTTGTTAGAATATCGTAATCTAGTTGTCCTAATTGTTTATAGACATTCTTAGGGAAGAGCAATACCGATTTTGATCTCTCATTGTTAAGCTCTGTTTCCCCAATAAAGAAATATGGAGCTATAGCAACAGGTATTACAGAAGCATTGACTCCATAATTAAGCTCAACCACTTTTTTCATATGAGGCATCGTTACGATAGAGCTCTCATAGCCTAGATCATTGAAGTTATATGCTTTGTCCAAGCGTGTAAGAATGATAAAAACATTTTGGATAAATAGAATCTTTCTGCATTTGATTTTCTGAGGTATCTCATCTACTACGTTCACTTCAGGCACAATTAGGAAGTCGTTCTCATTAATTCTAAGAGATGGGTCATCTAAATAAACTATCTTTGTTGTTGACTCAAACCAGGTGTAACGAAAAGGGCCTTTGTGATGAATAATAGCTGCTTTAATTCCGTTCTTGTTGAGTAAATCAACGTGGTTGTAAAGAACTCCATTCCCCCAGCTAGGGATATCGAAGTCGGGTGCGAAATAATAGACTGTGGGAGGATCAGTGGATATGTTGAAGTCACTCATTTTTGAAAATTGATTGCGAAACTAAGATTAGCTAGATATGCTCCTTTGAGCAATATTTTTGATTAAAGAGAAAGGAGCTTTTAGACTTTTACTAAGCAGATTTGGTGTTTCTTCAGGAGTAATCGCGTTTACACAGTGCCTGCAGATAAAATCGTCAGGGGCCTCTTCAATACCGTATATCCAACGTCTCATTTTCATCATTTCTGGGCCAGCCAGTACTTCATTGACAGTCTCTTTGTTTAAATCTCCTACTATGTAGGTATTTTCATAGTCTTCACAGCAGAGAAAACACTCGCCTTTAGGGTTGATGTGTAAGTGTTGAAGAGGTCGTGATCCAATCATCTCACAACCTTTTAGTTTCTTATGAGGAGTATTGGTTTTTCTGCCAACTTCTAAATATCCTGCCCTATCTCGTACTACCCAGTATTTAACATTGAAATAACTATCGGCAAAATATTCTGCGATTTCCTTGAAATCTTTGTGATGAGGCTCATCACCTTTTCCAAGAACTGCAATATCCATTATTTCAGCAACTTTCTTGTTCTTTATATAATCTAGATTTCTCATTACCGTTTTAATGTGATCTCCCTGACGGTCTGTTTTATAACTATCTCTATCCATCGTAGACAAATTGATGGATAGAAAGCCAATCCCCCCCATCTCCATCATTGCATCTGATCTTGCGGGAGTTAGACCTGTTCCATTTGTATTAACAGCAGGTACTAAGCCATATTTCCTTAATATCTTGATTTGTTCTATGAAGTTCTTATCAACCGTTGGTTCGTTATAACTGATCATAAAAACGCTTTCTATAGTATCTTTGAATTCCGCTAGTTGACTTACAATATTTTCATAGAGTTCCATGGACATAAAATGATCTTTTCTAGGATCTATTGAAACCGGGCAGAAATAACATGCCTGATTGCATACTGTATGCGCTTCAAGTGAAACAATTTTTAAAAAGAAACGTTTTGCAAGCTTATCATCACTTAGTGGAGGGATTATCCATTCTTCTTTGATTAAAAGGGACTTTATCTCATTATTCAATGAATTGATAGGTTTGTTCCTCTCAGCAATTGATCTTAGTTCTTTGTAACCTTGATCTTTAGGAAAAGTGGTCCTATTGGTTATAGGATTATGCACACTATGCCAGAGCAAGTTCAGATAGGGCTCTACTATCCAATTCATATGGGTCTTGTTCTGTCCATTTATAGTAGAATTTTCATCAGTCATAAGATTTTCCCCTGTCTATGATAAATAAATAATATCTTTATTTAAATATAGCATCCCTAACCTTAAACACTATAGGAGGAATGAATAGTGCAATGGTCTCTTTAATGGAGATTTTGGGATTAGAAGCTTTTAAAACCTGCCCTGGTTTTACTTTAAACAGTGTACTATGATCCTCAAGACCCGGATTAATCTCTTCTTCAGGCCTTCCGTTAGTATAATAGTAAAGTGCGATTGACTTCCTGCTATTGTTCTCTTCACATTTAATAGGGTTAGGATTTCCATGATATGAATAGTCTGTAGTAGTAAATACAGCTATTGTATTATATTCAGGTACCACATCCACATGACACTCTTTCATTTCCTTGTCCCAGAGCTCAAATTGCCCACCATTTTCTGCTTTCCAACCCTTATTTAAATAAATAAGGAGATTGAGTCTCCTATCTAACTGCATTTTGGGGTGACGGTTAAAATCAGCATGGATATTTAAGAAACCACCATTTTTTAATTCATGTAGTCCTCCTCCAAAAAAATGCGGGTCAGGTATTAAACCGTCTATACCTGTCATTTCTTCCAAGAAAACAATAAATGGTCTAGAGTTCAGAAAATGTAAGAATTGCTTTGTTTGAGGACCAAAATGATCTTCTCCCCTGCTTGCGAGTTTAAGCTCATGTTCGCTATCGTAAGAAAGTTTATTTTGTGAAGACCTTAGGTCTGGAAATTCGTCCAATACGGAATCCAGTACTTCATTGCTAAACACATCATGTATCACAATATGTGGAAATGGTTGAGCGGTCTGATATTCTTCACTTTTCTGCATACCAAATTGTTCTAAATCTAACTTGGGATCCTTCAAATACATTATTTTTCTCCTGTTTTATAGAAAAAATATAATTCAAAGATAATTAGAACTTCAGAAAATCATGATAATACTTGAGCAAAAAAGCTATTAATTTCTTTAGAAAATTGCTCTCTAGAATAACGTTTAATTGCTAATGATTGTACATTTTTTATTTCATCTACTAGCTCATTATCTTTTTTATTGTAAACTTCTTTAATCTTTGCGTCAATTTCTTCAATTGATATCTCGTTTAGAAATATCCCAGCCTTTTGAGGCAAATCAGCTCCAGAAGTTTTGCTTATTATAGGGTATAAACCAACTTGCATTAATGTGGCAACAGCGGGAGAAAGTCCTTCGCTACATGTAGGAGCTATGAAGCAAAAACATCTTCTGACTATGGATTCAAATTCTTTACTTAGAGGGCTCATTGAACCATGGTATCGGATATTCTTGTATTGTGTTAATTCTTTGTTGTATATCTTCATAAAATCAGGTTCGGCATCTAAGTATCCTATAATGTTTAGAGTATACTCAGGATGATTTGGGAAAATTTCTAATAATAAATCAAGCCCTTTTGTTACAGCTCCCATTCCAAAAAACCAAAGAAATTCTCTTTCTTCAGGAACATATTGTTCGGAGGATTTAATAGAGTTAAGTTTAGATGCCGATACAGTAATTGGTGTAATTTTTTTTTGTAGTGAGTCAGGGAAGGTGCTTTTTGTAACAGAGTTTCCAATTAAAGAACAGTGGTCTGCAATTTCTAAAGACCTATCAAATAGCTCTAGATAATGAACAAGTCTCTTAGGTGAATATCTTAAACCACGCCTTTTTTCAAGCTCCTTTACTCTACTAAGTTCTGCAGCGTTTAAATATCTTCCGTAACCAGTAGTGATATGCATTATTTTGATAGCATTTTCAAATAATGGTCCATAAAGCTGGAGATTGATATCTACGTCAATTATAACGTCATAATTGTGATCAAAGCTTTGCAAATGTGATTTAAAATCTATTACATCAATGATATAACCCATTTTTCTAAGAATTCTTATCATTTCAGCACATTCCCATTTATTGCTGTGCCAATCGTAGCTGTTATTAATATCTAAGGGATTAACCTTAAGATAGCTAAATAGAATTCGGCCTTTTCTTTTGGCATTATGAGGCTCAATGGTAAGAATATCATTACTTTCTTTTCTATCTCTTGTTAGCTTATTAACAAGTTTCTTGAGAAGTGTTGTTATCATCTTTATTTATAGGCAATAAGCACTATCTGCTCCATTGGTCTGAAGGGGTGTTGTGTAGAAGTTAATGTTGAGATTATTTTCAGACTTAAACGTTTGATCGCAAACGGAAATCTATTTATTACTTTTTCAAGCAAAATATTTGGAGGAGTCATAATTTCTACAGGGGATTTCTCTATACCTGGTATAAGCTTAACTTCTCTGAAGCCGCTTTTTATAAAAAGCTCTTTAAGGTCACTGTGAATATACTCTTTTAGATGTAATCCACTTGGCTTTCTATCAAAAAATCGAGAAACATCATGAGGACCATAAACACGATTGGGAGTAATACATATATATGCTCCTGTAGGTGAAAGCAGGCGATTGATTTCTGCCGCATGCTCTAAAGCATCATCTGGATGAATATGTTCTATAAAATGACAGCTGTATGCTAAATCAATAGAGCCTCCCTCTAATTCGTATGGTGGCATATTAGCTACATGAATGCTTATGTTTGGATAGTCCTCTAGTAAAGAATCTTCATGCTCTGAAGCTTCAATGGATATTACTTTTTTAGCAACATTAGATATTTCCTTTGAGAGAGAGAGGTTCCCTCCTCCAATTTCAAGAAATGTTGTAGATTTATCTATAAATGGTTTTAACAATTTATATTGGAGTTCCTTTGACTCTGATCTTTCGGCATCTCTATGATGAGGGTATCTATTGTAAAAATCATTATAAATTTCAGCATAAAGAATTTCTCTCTCAGCTCGATTTGAATTTAAGAGCCTAAGTGCCGATTCTTTCTCAAATTCATATTGTTCTTTTAAATTAATAGAGTCAACTTTGTTCATAATGTCCTTAAATGTAGCTTTCCGTTATTTCTGTTCTCACAATTGGTAATAGGTTATCTAGATAAATTTTTTACTGAGCGTAAATAATTAAGAAATCTCTCGGGAACATACTTTTTTATTGCTGTCTTTATTTTCCACATAGTCCTGCTGTCAATATGAGAACCTAGGGGATAAGTAGATTTCAATGTCTCTTCGTTATTTGCAAGGCGCCTTCTTAAATATCTATTTTCTTCATATAAATCGTCAATTCGTTTTAAAAACCATTGTTCATAATTTTCAGTTTTAAAATAATCCTTGTATTTGTCATATATTTTAAAACGCCATTTACTAAAATCATAGTTATGATCTGCAAATATTCTATATTCTGCTGTAGCACCAGGCACTCTAGAGCCATTTGAATTTAAGCTAAGTCTAAGAAATAAATCCCAGTCCTCATATATCTCAAGTGTTTCATCAGGGTAACCCGCAGTTTCACATAGTTCCTTGGCAAACATCACAGTCATATTAGGCAAATAATTTGTAACATAAAGCTGATCTAAGTCGTGTTCGACCCCTCTAAAAAATTCTTTCTCACCTTTTAGGATAAATTCATCATTAACCCATTTATATCGTCCAATTTCACAGTCGCTATAAGCTACTTTTTGACCCGTTGTTTCTAAATAATCAGCAAGTTTTTGAACATGGTTAAAGTAAAAGACATCATCGTCATCTAAGAAGTTTATATATTTGCCTCTTGATGCTCTAATCCCCTCATTGCCAGCTGCTGTTCGTCCGCGAGAGTCCTGCAGCTTAATATATTGAATCTCTGTATAAGCTTTAAACTCCTCAACTATTTTAGTGAGATCTTGTTCTCCATCATTTACAAGAACAATTTCTATATTGGGATAGGACTGCATAACTATGCTTGAAAGAGTGTCCCGTAAAAGGACTGGCCTATCTTTTGTTCGAACAATTATCGATACTAGTGGTCGATTTTCTTTCTTTTCGGTAAAAGCTGAGAAAAATTGCTGTTTTGAGAAATACTCAATGGGGTTATTAATAATGTCCCGGCTGTCCATAACAAAAAACCCTTCAGCGTATGAACATTTGGAGCTTACCGTTAGGGCTCTATAGCGGTTTAGACCTAAGGCAAAATCTGTATAGGGGATGTTATCTAATTGACTTTGATAGGAATCGCATGCTTCTTTCTTTTTTTCTACTGTACATGATATGTCTACCAGAGAGTTAATTCTTATAGCGGTGTTAATTTCCGAGAAGGCAACACTGCATATATGTTGTGATTTTTGTATAGCCCTCCACAAAATATCAGCGGCTGCTCTATGGTCAGGATGAAATTCCAGAGGAGAAGGAACATATATAAGTGTAGGTTTATATTCATCTATTAAATCTGATAAGAGATTAATATTTTTAACATTAGATTGTAAATCTCTATCAGGATTTCTCCAGAACTCTACATCAGACACTCCTAACATATCACAGGCTCTTTTGGCCTCATTCTCTCTAATTTGTATATAATCTTCTTTATTATACTTTCCAGTAAAATCTGCTTTTGAACCATCAGTTAGAATCACCACTTTAACTTTATCGTCTTGATTAACATGGTTGACTAAACTCCCTCCACAAGCAAACGATTCATCATCTGCGTGAGGGGCCAAGACAAGCACGATATTATTGGTGAGGTCAACTGTTTTAAATGGAGTACAATCTTCTTCCCATAGATGATTTATCCGGACCGGACATTGGTCTAAAGTTTCTTTAGTGTGCTCAAAAACAAAATTGAACTCGTATTCACCACCATCCTGAAATTCGGAAGAGATACGGTACATAAATCCGTGATAACCCTTTCCATAACCTTTTTCTTTTAAATCCCACCTGAATATAGAAGGAGTAATCTCAGAAACAACTTGTCCACCTTGCTCTACAAGAATCTTTATTGGTTCATCGGGCAAGGCCTGATTTAAAGCCCACCCCTTCACAACCGAATTGTCAAAAAACTCAATCTGTCCTATTAAATTTGAATTGGATTTTATCATACGTCTTTCTCTAAAAAAAATACTGTGTATTACTAACTATTCTAATATAAATATGATTATTAAAACATATCTGAATCACCCATAGTGAAATAAAGGCGTCTTGTAAGTTCATGGCCATCTAATTGAGGTGAAAAGGAACGAGATGTAAGATATAAATCATAAGGATCTTGGCCAATCATCAGCCCTTCCTCTATCAAAATTCCTTTAGCTATGTCATCATTAGAAAGCCACATTTCAAGCTTTATAGCCGCTGAGCTTAAGCTAAAATTCCATGCTAATTTTTTAAGTTTCCTTATAGTTTTAGAGTCTTTTCCATCCCAAATTAAATCTACCCATTTCATAAGTCTGTTTTTCAATATTAATATCCCTAATCCCCTCATTATCCCTTCTTCATATACAGGTATTAACATGTATTTGTTAGTGGGGTGACTTAAATAACGTCTTCTTATATAGTTGCTGTCTCTAAGTACTGCAACAGGATATCTTTCAGATGATCTTCGCCACAAATCATCAACATCATCAAGATTAATGTTTTTTGAGCATCTCAAGTGCCAATTCCATATTATATGACCAAATATCATACCGAATGGTCTAATTAAAATATTCGTTTCTTGGAATAAATAGCTGGTTGGTACTGGTTCAGTCGCATTCATTTTGAGGCGGGCTAATTTTTGAATTCTTCCGGCATTACTACCATAATGCCATGGGAATTTATCCAGTTCTAATCCTGCAAAATTGTCCCAATACTTTTCATAAGTTTTCAGAAATATTCTATTTCTTAATACTTCTCTTGTTTTTAATGCATAGCTATCAACAACCAATATATATATATCTATCTTATCATCAATTTGTAATAAAACTTTAATACCTGCATATTGGGCGAGAACTTTACCCTCTTCATTCAATGCGAGCATTATAATGGATCCATTTTGGTCTATCTGAAATTTCCAATACCATTCCTCAATAGATCTTTTTGTCCCAAAAACCTCATTAAAACTTTCGTTTATATAAATTTCATCGCCGGGCTTATAAGGGCGTATTGTATAATTTTCTTCATTCATAAGTAGGTGCTTAAATATTATATACTTAAAAAGCAGTTAAATGTTCATTACAACGTAAAAACCCTTTGTACTTAAACTCTCAAGATCAACATCACTTGAGTTTAAGTATTTTGAGAAGCGGCGAGGTAATTCAGTTTTTTGTGGAATGATTTCATATGAAGAAAAACCAACTCTTTCAATATAGTCTTTAAGAGTCTGGAAAGTAAAAAATCGGAAATGTGTATAACATAAAAGTCCAATCGGCACATAATCCCATCTTCCTGCTATAAGGTCTTCTACAATTGAGTAATGACCTACATTGGGAGTAGATAAAATAATTGAACCCCCAGGATTTAATACATTCTTCATTCTAATAAGAAAATCTTCAGGATAGTTCAGGTGCTCGAATAATTCAGTCGCGATTACAGCATCATACTTATCTTCGAAGTTTAGTTCTTGAATATCTCCCAGTATTACATTTGAAATATTTTCTTTTGCATCTTTTGCCGCTAGAGGGTTAAGCTCAACACCTGTAACCCTGCATCCAAGCTTTTCTTCCATTATCTTTCCCGTAATTCCTCGGCCGCAACCAACCTCTAATACACTCTTGGCTATTTTGGGAATGTACTCTAGTATATCTTCACGTGGTTCCGCATAATAATCAATAAATTGATGATAAACACCCATATGTACTATTTTTGAACTCAAATTCTTGTTATTAAGAAGTTCTTTATTTGTAAAGATTTCACTCAGTGAAGTATTATCCAGAATACTTCTAAAGACGTTTGCAGAAAAAAGTGAAATTGGAAGATGGGACTTGTTTGGATCAAGAGACTTATGAAAGCCATTTAAAATATTACTTTCAAGAGCTTCGTATCCACGGATTGAATATATAGGGGTTTTGTGTGACAACTTAAAGCTAGATAATCTGTTAGGTAAGACAACACCAGTGTCCACATTTAAAGAGTTGCTCATACGTTTAAGTGTTTCTGAAGAAAAAGAGACATTCTCCTTGCCCAATACAAGAACATAATCACAGCTTGGAAGAGTTAAATCTGAATTGTTTTCATTCCAAAAGATAGTTTCTACATTAAATAATCTCCTTGCCTGTAATAAGCAATATGATAGTAGATATCTGAATTCCGGAGATTCTGCGTCTTCCTGTTTCTGATGCTTGAGAACTAAGAGCATTTTCATTGCATAATAAATATACTCAATAATTCGTTATCAGAAAGGGCTACTAAATAATTATTTCTTTAAAATAGTTGATAGTGTTTAAAAGACCTGATTCTAAATCTACAATTGGTTCCCAGGAAAGTTTATCTTTTGCTAGTGTAATATCTGGTTTTCTACGTTTAGGGTCGTCTTCTGGTAAGTCTTCAAATATTAACCTTGATGAAGAATTGGTTAGATCAATAATACTCTTTGCTAATTCTAGGATTGCAACTTCGTTAGGATTCCCGGCATTAAGTGGTCCTGAGAAGCCTGTTTCGGTGTTCATCATAAGTATAAAAGCATCTACCATATCGTCCACATAGCAAAAGGAGCGGGTCTGAGAACCTTCTCCATATATTGTAATATCTTCACCTTTTAAAGCTTGAATGATAAAATTGCTAACAACTCGCCCGTCGTTCGGGTGCATTCTAGGCCCGTAGGTGTTAAAAATACGAAGAACTTTTATATCAATATTATGTTGCCTGTAGTAATCAAAGAAAAGAGTTTCGGCACACCTTTTCCCTTCGTCATAACAAGCTCTAGGGCCTATTGGATTAACATTGCCCCAGTAGCTCTCTGGTTGAGGATGAACCTCTGGGTCACCATACACTTCGCTTGTGGAGGCTTGGAATATTCTTATTTTAAGCCTCTTGGCAAGGCCAAGCATATTTATTGAGCCTGAAACATTTACCTTAGTAGTCTGAACAGGATCAAACTGGTAGTGGATAGGTGAGGCTGGGCAGGCAAGGTTGTATATTTCGTCAACTTCAATATAAAGCGGCTGACATATGTCGTGCCTTATAACTTCAAAATAAGGATTAGTTAAAAGATGCTTTATGTTATCTTTTGTGCCTGTAAAAAAGTTATCGACACAAACAACTTCATTTCCTTCATTTAGAAGTCTCTCACATAGATGAGAGCCAATAAAACCTGCCCCACCGGTTACCAGTATACGTTTATGCATTTATTTCTTCCCGTAGAATAAAATCGCAAAATTAACTGGATTAAGCTGAGGGAAGAACTCCTCTTTTTTCCAGATAATCAACAAGTACATCAACTGACTCTTCTAAAGAAAGTTTGCTAGTGTCAATTGTTATCTCAGGTTTCAGTGGTGCTTCATAGGGATCATCAATACCAGTAAAGCCTTTAATAATTCCTTCTCTAGCCTTTTTGTATAGCCCTTTAACATCTCTTTCTTCGCATACCGCAAGTGGAGCATCCACAAATACTTCGACGAATTCATCTTCTTCTACAAGTGCTCTAACACCATCGCGGTCTACAATATAAGGGGAAACGAATGCTGAAAGCACAATGCAGCCGTTATCAACGAAGAGTTTTGATACTTCACCAATACGTCTTATGTTCTCACCCCTATCCTCTTCAGAAAATCCTAGGTCTTTACAAAGGCCCATTCTAATATTATCGCCGTCAAGAATATATGTTCTGGTTCCCATTGTTATAAGCTTCTTTTCTAGCTCATTGGCTATGGTGGATTTCCCTGAACTTGGAAGTCCGGTGAACCATAAAATAAGAGATCCGTGCTTATTTAGACTACGTCTATCTTCCTTTGTGATCTCATGTTGATGTGGAATTACAAATCTTTCCATTTAAAGCCTCCTATCGAATTCATTAATTATGAATTGTCGTATTTGTAAGTTTGGGTGTTGATTTTATTTGATATTACGGAAAGGTCAAAATTTCTTTCCCTCTTGCCTCTCAAATTTAGACCAAAAGGATAGTAGTATTAATTTAATATCAAGCTTAAAACTCTACCTTCTAATTTGATATTGGCATATTAAAATAGATACTATGTTCTTAGGGACATATAATTCTCTAATGCTTCTTCCCACTTTCTCAGAGCAGTCATTCCAACTTTTATTGCCTTTTCATTTGAAAGTACTGAATATGCAGGGCGTTTAGCTTTAGCGCCATACTCTATGGTCGTAGTAGGAGTAAGCTCATTTTTTAATCCAGCTATATTCAAAATTGCTTTCGCAAAAGAAAACCATGAACACTCTCCACTATTGGTTATATGATAAGTCCCATAATCTGCGTTCCCAATCAGTTCAGAGATTGCTGCCGAAAGGTCTTTCGTAAAAGTAGGTGTAAGGATTTGGTCTTGGACTACTTTGAGATGTTTACCCTGATTAGCGAGTGCTATTATTGTTTCTGCAAAGTTACCGCCTTTGCCGCTAGATACTGCTAATCCATATAAACCAGAGGAGCGAACAATATAGTGTTTGGAGCTGTAACTCCTTACCATGTGTTCACCACTTAGTTTAGAGACACCATAAATATTTATAGGATATGCTGCGTCATTTTCTATGTAAGGAGTATGTTTATTCCCATCAAAAACATAGTCAGTACTGATATAAACACAAACAGCTCCAACTTTTTCAGTAGCATCAGCTACATAACCGGCTCCTAGAGCATTTACTTCAATAGCATGAGCTGCGTTATCTTCACATTCATCAACCTTTACATATGCTCCACAGTTGATAACGATATCTGGACTTAATCTGGTAATTGATTCCAATACTGAGTCTTTATGTTTTAGCTCTATTTGCGAATGATTTAAAGTAAGGACTTCAATCCCTGACTTGTTTTCAAATTCTTTCGTTAAATCAGTACCAAGCTGACCATTGCTGCCTATGATTAAAATGTTGTTCATAATTAATAAGCAATTTAGACTTATTTGGTTTTGTAATCAACTCTAAATTATCATTTAGATAAAAGATTTGACCTTAATCTATAGATTTTGGGAATGTTCAACAAAAAATATTCAATTACTGTATATTTCTAGAATATTAATATTAGGGTTAGTTTGCTTGATAAATTCAGCAAATTTATAGTTCCTGATACAAGCAAAACATACTAAATAAATGAGCATGTTTTGCTTCTTTACACTTCGACTTTTATAACTATTAATACTGAAATAGTTTCTGTTGTTCTATATTAAAATAATGTATAGATAAATGGAGCCACTGCTGAGCCCTTGGCAAAGACGATCAGAAGACCAAACATAAATAAAATTAGAAGCATAGGGGTAATCCACCACCACTTGTTTTGAAGAAAAAACTGCATTAATTCACCTAAAATGCCTAGTCTACTTGTTAAGTTTTTAAAAAAAGCCATACTAAATCCTCCTCAATCTCAAAGAAAAATAATTTAGCACTTAATCAGATATAAACAAATTATGTTCTATTTAAACGCTAGCTTTTATCTTTAGTTACCACATAATTACCTAATACAAGCAAATCCATACCGCTTGCACTAAACGAACTGAAAGCCTCTGCTGGAGTATTAACAACGGGTTCACCTTTTAGATTAAACGAGGTGTTCAGCAATACGGGAACTCCTGTTGCATCACCAAAAGTTTCAATTAGCTTGTAGTATTTTGGGTTAGTGTCTTTTCTTACTGTCTGTAATCTCCCAGTACCATCAACATGTGTAATAGCCGGTAAGATATCTCTTTTGTGCTCTAGTACATTTGTAACGTATAACATAAAGCGAGCTGGATAGTGTTTCTCAGCATCCTCAAGATCAAAATACTCCTCTGCTCTGTCTACAAGTATTGAAGGCGCAAAAGGTCTGAAAGGTTCTCTGAATTTAATTTTCACATTTACAATATCCTTCATCTCTTTACTTCTAGGATCGGCAAGAATACTTCTATTCCCCAAAGCTCTTGGACCATATTCAAACCGACCTTGATGCCATCCTATGACCTTGCCGTTCTGTATGCTATCCGCCACTCTTTCTAATAATTTATCTTCATTATCAATGAGTTCATATGGAATATTATTTTCTTTTAAGAACTCCTGTATTGCATCCGGGCTATGTTCTTCTCCCCAGTAAGCATGTTCCATGACAAAGTTTCTTGGTTTTCCGAGTATGCTATGATACCCATAGAGTGCGGCACCTGTTGATGCTCCTCCGTCACCTGCTGCTGGTTGAATATATATCTCTTCAAAAGGAGTTTGTGACAGGATCTTTCTGTTGGCCACACTGTTTAATGCTACTCCACCAGCCATACATAAATACTTCATCCCTGTTTCTTTATATGCATAATTGGCCATTTTGACCATTATCTGCTCTGTAACGACCTGTATACTCGCCGCTATGTCAGCGTAATACTGGTTCTGTTTTGCAATTTCATCATAGTCATCCGGTTTATCACCAAAATATGAGGGATAACCACTTGCATCTGTGAAAAACTCAGCTTTTGGATCTCTTGGTTTACCAAAAAGTTTTTCAAATTTCTTAGTAAAAGTTTTATCAGCAGAATAATGGAAGGAGAAGTAATCCATATCTAATTCAAATCCACCCTGCTCATCTACATTAACAACTTCATATACTTGTTCTACATATTTAGGATCTCCAAAAGGAGCCATACCCATTACTTTGTATTCTCCCTCATTTACTTCAAACCCTAAGAATGCTGTAAAAGCGCTGTAAAGGAGTCCAAGGGAATTAGGAAATTTAATTTCTTTTATAAGCTGTATATCAGTGCCACGCCCTATTCCAAGTGTTGCAGTAGTCCACTCACCCACTCCATCTACTGTAAGAATTGCGGCCTCGTTAAAAGGGGAACAATAAAAGCTACTAGCAGCATGAGATAAATGGTGTTCGCTGAATATAATTTTAGAAGAATCAACCCCTAGTTTGTTTTGCAGTAAATTTTTTATCCATAATTTATCTCCAAGCCAAGTAACCATAGCTTCTCTAAAGAGCTTCATGGATCTTGGAAATGTTTGCATAGTGCATAGTAGAAGCCTTTCGAATTTCACAAATGGTTTTTCAAAAAAAACTATATATTCAAGATCTTCCACCTCTATTCCTTCTAAATTCAAACAAAAGTTGATAGCATTTTCAGGAAACTCAAAGTCATGTTTTATTCGACTAAATCTCTCTTCTTCTGCCGCAGCTATAACAACACCATCCTTAATAAGTGTTGCAGCAGCATCGTGAAAATAACAGGAAACACCAAGTATGTACATAATATTAAAGCTCCTTCAGACTTAACATTGTATTTTGTGTTCTATAATAATATTTCCTAATGCGGTAGGCCTAAGATTGCCTGGTGGCTTTCTCCAGTTCAGACAATTCTGTATCATTTACTTTATTATGCCATCCAATATGTTCTTTTTTCTTAATCTCAAGGGGATCTGTAAATAGTTTTAACGCAATAGAAAACGGACAAAATAGCGTGAAATAAAAAAGTGTAAGAATAACTCTAGCGTTAAAGTCCCCAATCTTTTGGGCAATATTTTTCCATCCCTCCCAAAGTCTTCTAAAAAATCCCTGTTTTACTTTATCCTCATTATCTTTAGTTTTCTTTTCTGTTTTGCTCATCGAAATGATTCCTTTCTATATATTTTTGTATGGAGACATTACCAGGAAATTGCTGTGTTTAATAGCGATATAGAAATATAATACCATTTTTGAGTATCTGACTTAAGATTGTTTAAAGCTTCGCTAGCTCACTTACAACAAGTGAATATATAATGTAATAATATCTGTTTTTGTCACTACTCTTACTTCAATAATTTCGCTCTACATCATCTATATCAACTTCAACAGATACAGAACGCTTAATTAGATCAACGGATAGAATTAACTTGTATTCTCCTCTGCGCCCTATAATCCTACCAATTGCGCCCTCTAACGGACCTCTTATAACAATCACTTCCTTGCCTTCACTTAAATATGGGTAAGGGTCACAAATTAAATTAGTATCTAATATTGATTTAATAGTCTCAATCTGTTTGTTTGATACCGATGTGGGGAATCCATTTACACCAACTATTCTAATTACTCCTCGTGTGTTTAATATCTTAAGTCTATTTTCTAATGATGAATTAACAAATAAATAGCCTGGAAAAAGAGGAATATGCACTTCTTTTTTCCTATCTTTCCAACGATTAACAACTTTTTTGATAGGCAAGTAAGTATCTACATTTTTTTCTATAAGAGCTGAATTAACAGACTTTTCGTGTCTTACTATTGTATATATCGCATACCAAGATTGCTCTTCTGTACTTAGGTCTTGTCGTTCAACCGCACATTCCATCATCCATCGATCACATTAGTATCGTAAATTTTATAATTTATTTCTTCTATTTCCCACTTATGGCCTCTCCATCTCAAAAGCCATGTAATACTCCCGCGAGAACTTTTAGTAAGATTATTTATAGGATTTAAAAACGTAACTATAAAATCACCCATTAATATACCAGCAGAATTATCTATGCTGGATCTTTTAATGTTGATATCATATCTGATAATATCTAGAGTTGAAAAGTTGCTCTTATAAGTATCAAGCACCTTATAGATGCTTACTCCATTTTCTCTAGCGTTAGGCGCGAATAGAGTCCTAATCGTTTGTAAGTCTCTATTTTTATAAGCCGACACATACTGTGATACAAATTCAAATAATGAATTTGTATCAGGAGCTGGAGTATTTGGAGACAGTTCATTATTGTTATATTCTCTATCCTTTACGGCAACTGCAGGCATAGCTAGTTTAGAATCAAAGCCTGCATCTAATGCTATTGGTTTAGGACTAAATCCTTTTTCTTCCTCAATAGTTTCTATCTTAGGTTTGTTCTGTAGATTGTTTTCGTCTGGAATGATTTTTACGAATTCGGATTTGTTCTCTTCTTCACTTTCTGTTTTTACTCCATCATTATTCTCTTTAGCTGATCTAATAAAACTTGAGTTCTCATCTTGTTTCGTAGAATTATCTGGATCTGAATTATATTTATTGGAAATTAATATCTCAGTTGTAAACTCTTCATCCGGTATAACGGGATTTTCTACATTACTAGTAAAACTCTCTTCTTCTATTTCCGGTTGAAACATCAATCCAGAAGACGACAAGTATAGATAAGATGCCCCAACTACAAGCATAAAAGGAACTAAGTACAATAATATTCTAGAAGTACTGCTTGACGCTTTATCTCTGACAACTATAGGAACATCAGGAGCATATCTGGCATCATAATCAACTCTCTTGCTAGCACTGCCTAACACATCATATGCCTCATTTATCTTTCTTGCCAATTCTCCCTGGCCAACCTTGTCTGGAGGATGTGACTTCATCAACTCTATCCAGTGCTCTCTTATTTCTGGGTCCGAGGCATCGTGTGAAACATTTAAGATCTCGTAATAGTTTTCTAATTCTGCTTCATCATAGGGAGCCATATAGCTTAGAATTGATTTGGCCTGCTCAATTATGAAACTTTCACTTACTTTTTTCTTGTGTGCTACTTTTTTTAGTATTTTATAGTTAAGACTTTTTCGCCCCATTGAGATATCTTTAAGGACATAGTAATGAAATTGCCTTTCTTTAGAAAATTTCTTGACAGTACTCCTAATATCGTTGGCATCAATAACCTCAGATATTAACTTTTCAAATTCTCTAGAATCTAGATTAATCATAGTTTTTTGTTATTCCTTAAATCTATCAACTTAATACAATCGACTAAAGTAGTCCGGGCAGAAAATGGTCAGATTCAATACATTATCCTCTATTAATTATTTTACTCCAATTTATATATGTCTGTCTACTTTTTCGTTATCAATTAAAAACTTTATATAATCTACAAATTGTTTATCAATCTCTCTTTCATTGTAGACAATGATTCTTAACAGTGACAAGATTCTTGATAATTTAAAACTGCTTAACCACAATATAACTTCAAATGCTGAATTTTTTGTTGTTTTATTAAGTATCATGGGTGATGTGAGGAAGATAGATATAAGCGTATTATACAATTTTAAAAAAATATCTGATGTAATATTAGAAACTAATTTGACAAAATCCAGAATACGGAAAAAATTAAGGAAAAAAATTATCTCGGAGGAATAAATTGGAACGTACATTATCTATTATTAAACCAGACGGAGTTGAAAAAAACGTTATAGGAGAAGTTCTTTCTAGATTTGAGACAAATGGACTCAGAGTAGTTGCACTCAAGAGAATACAGCTATCCAAATCTGATGCTGAAGGATTTTATGCAGTACATAAAGAAAGACCGTTTTTTGGATCTCTTACAGATTTTATGTCCAGAGGCCCTATTGTTGTACAGGTACTAGAGGGTGAGAATGCAATCGCTAAAAACAGAGAGATTATGGGAGCAACTAATCCTGAAGAAGCGGCTGAGGGAACAATTAGGAAAGATTTCGCTACAAACATTGAAGAAAATACAGTACACGGCTCTGATTCTCCTGAGTCCGCTGACTTTGAAATCGGTTATTTCTTCAATGCATTAGAGATCGCATCTTAGTTGTTATTAATTAAAATATAAACTTGAACGGTTCATGTCTGAAGGTCCTGATGTGAACCGTTTTCTATATTATTTGAGCGTTAAAAACATTTCTAAACTGATTGATAAAGCTTTTAGTAACATCTTTCATATTTACCGCAGACCCTAGAGTTTTCTCCATTGAGGTCACGACCACATCATTAATCCCACAGGGAACAATCATCGAAAAGGCGTCCAGATCCGTGCTCACATTAAGTGCTGAGCCATGCATAGTTATGCCGTTTTTTACTGCTACGCCAATTGAGGCTATTTTTTGGTTATTTGTCCACACTCCTGGATAGGATTCCCGCCGGTACGAATCAATTTCAAAATCAGATAGCAAGTTAATGATTACCTGTTCTAAAGAGTTAATATATGCTTTTGCACCTAGTTTGAAAGTCCTTAGATCAATAATAGGATAGGAAACAAGCTGCCCGGGTCCATGATAGGTGAGATCCCCTCCCCGCTCTGTATTAAAAACTTCTACCCCCATCTGCGTTATCTGACTTAATGGGAGCACATAGTTGTCATCCTTTCCAAAACGCCCATTGGTTATTACAGGGTAGTGCTCCAGAAGATATAAGTATCCCGGTGCCCTAGATTTAGATTGTCTAATGTTTTCTATGGCACTCTCCTGAATCTGAAGAGCTTCTTTATATCGAATTTGATTTAGGTATTTATAGATAACTGAATTTTTCTTAGTATCATTCATTTTTTGTATATTCTAATCAATAATAAATGCTTTACGAAACCTGCCTTGCTTAAAAGCACCTACTGGCATATAATCCCAATAGCTACAATTCTCAATATATTACAAATAGAATGAACCAAAAGAAATCTTCTAAATCAGGATATGACGAATTTATAAATAATGTTACAAACGGTGACATAAATTCCGTCTATATATTTACTGGTGATCAGTCCCATCTTATAGATAAAGCACTAAGTGCGTTAAAGACCAAAGTGCTGGGAGCCCAGGAAGATATGAACTATATAATCTTCCATGGAGAAGCGGCCTCTGGGGAAGAGATTTTAGAGAATGCTTCTACCATGCCTATGTTTAGCAGCAAAAAAATAGTAGTTGTCAGGAATGCAGATAAATTAAAAGCTAAGGAATTAACAGTACTTGAGCCATATTTTGAATCACCTTCGCCTTCTTCGTCTTTAGTTTTGATTTTCTCAGACGGCAAAGCACCAAAGATTAAATCAAAAAAAGTTAAAAAATTCAATTTCAGCGTCAGCAAAGATAATACGGCATCGCTGCTAAGAGATGAGGCTCAGAAATTGGGGCTCACAATATCACCGAGAGCAACTCAGGCGTTAATCTCGCTTGTTGGAGATGACCTAAAGGAACTTCACAATGAGCTTGTTAAGCTTTCACTCTACCGCTCTGAGGGAAAGACGGTTGAGACAGAGGACATTGAGAAACATACAAGAAGAGCTCAATTCGGAGATGTTTTTACATTAATAAATGCAATATCTAAAAAGAATAAAAAAGCAGCACAGAAAGCTCTTTTAGATCTTGAAGCACAAGGCGAAGAGCCACTATCTGTACTTAGCAGATTGATTTGGCGTTTTAGACTAATATGGAAAGCAAAAGAACTTACAGATAATAAAACGCCTAAGGCAGATTTACTAAAAGAGCTGAAAATGTCACCAGGGGCTTTTTACTATCTCAGCCAAGACCTAAAGAAGTACAGCTATCAGGATATTTCAAGAATAATGGAATTGTTATTAGAGTGTGACAAGAAATTGAAGATAAGCTATGTGCCTAGAAATTTCCACCTAACTAAACTAATGACGGAACTATGCAGTCAAAGTAAATAAGTAGTATTCAGAGTTAATATCTTAAGATGAAAGAGCAGCAACTCTTTTAGAAATTCTTGAGACTTTTCTTGAAGCGTTTTCTTTCTTGATAAGACCCTTTGATGCAGCCTTTCTAAGTTTAGCCTCAGTCTCTCTAAGTACTTCTTGTGCTGAGTTTACGTCTTTGCTTTCTAGCACGGATTCAAACTTTTTAAGTTGAGTCTTAAGGTCAGATTTAATTACTGTATTTCTTTCGTTTCTTTTAAGACTCTGACGATGTCTCTTGATTCCGGATTTAATTCTTTCAGCCATTAATTAATGCTCCTTCTTGAGATAATTTGCTATAGTTTGCAGGGAATTAGGCTTTTGTCAAATGAGATGAGACCAATTCAATCCTTAGTTGCCACAATCATAAACTCCTTATTCCCCTGTGTTCCTAAAATTGGGGAAGCAATGACTCCCTTGATATTGAAATTTATCCCTTCTAAATGATTCGTTATCTTTTGAACAACTTCTTCGTGCTTATTTTCATCTCTTACAATGCCGCCCTTGCCAACCTCTCCTTTGCCCACTTCAAATTGTGGCTTGATTAGTGCTATTAACATCCCCCCGGGTTTCAGAAACATTATCGATGGCAGAATTAACATGGTGAGAGATATAAATGATGCATCCATTACCACTATATCAACCATTTCTGGAATGTCACCTTCTTTTAGATGTCGTGCGTTTACTTTTTCCATTACTACAACCCGATCATCATTTCTTAGCCCCCAGTCAAGCTGACCATGGCCGACATCAAGAGCGTAAACCTTGGAGGCCCCGTTTTGCAGCAGGCAGTCAGTAAAACCTCCGGTAGAAGCGCCTATATCGAGCGCAATATGATCCTTCACATCAACTTCAAAATGTTTGAGAGCGCCTTCGAGCTTAAGCCCACCCCGGCTCACATATTTTAAGGACGAGTTTTTGACTAATATCTCTGAATCAATTTTTAGGAGTGTCCCGGCTTTATCCACCTTCTGTCCATTTACATAAACAACGCCTTCCATAATGAGAGCCTGCGCCTGGTTTCTGGATGTAGCTAAGTTTCTCTCTACTAAAAGAAGGTCGAGCCTTTGTTTACTTACTGATTTTCCCATAATGATAGTTAGAAATGATATATAATTAGAAGCTTCTATTTGCAAGGTAAAGAGCGATTTCTCTAAGTGGAGTTGCTTTATCATCAAAATCTTTTAGAGATTTAAGTGCTTTTGTAGTTAAATCTTCGGCTTTCTTTTTTGATTTCTTAAGCCCTACAAGCTCTGGATAAGTAGTCTTTTTATTCCTCACATCTGCACCAATATCTTTTCCTATTGATTTACCACCTTCAATGTCCAAGACATCGTCTATTATTTGAAATGCGAGTCCAAGAGATTTCGCATATGAGCCCAGCTTCTTTAATTCTTTGTCACTTGCATTGCCTATTTTAGCTCCAGTACTAACTGCAACATCTATTAAGGCACCTGTTTTAAGTGAATGCATTGTTTCTACCTGATTCACAGATACATCATTAATACCCTCGAATGCTAAATCTATTGCCTGGCCCTTTATCATACCACTTGATCCTGCGGCCTTAGAAATATCAGCTATAACTTCTATAAGAACTTTAGGGCGAATTCCGCTGCTCAGACCCTCTTTGATCATAAGACTGAAGGCATCTGTTAATAGTGCATCACCAGCTAGGACAGCAACTGCTTCCCCATAGACATTATGATTGGTGGGAACACCTCTCCTCAGTGAGTCGTCATCCATACATGGAAGATCATCATGTATAAGTGAATAAGTGTGAATCATCTCAAGTGCACAGGCTATGGGAAGCACATCTTTGTCTTGTCCTCCAAATGCTTCGTATGAGGCAATCGTGAGTATGGGCCTTAGCCTTTTTCCTCCAGAGAGAACACTGTATCTAATGGATTCTTCAAGAGAGGTAATAGATTTTGGAGAATACTTCAAGAGAGAATCTAATTTTCGATCAATCAACTCTCTTTTAGTGGCGAGATAGCTCTTTATGTTAAATGCCATAACAATTAATCTTCGGTATCAAAATCCTTAGTTGTGAGTTCACCATCTTTATCTTCAACAAGAATTTTTACTTTCTTCTGTATTTGATCTAGTTTTTTATGTGAAAAAGCAATTAGTTTAGTACCTTCTTGAAAAAGTTTTATAGATTCTTCAAGGGGCAGATTTCCGCTTTGAAGCTTATCAACAATTTCCTTTAGCTCATCAATAGAATCTTCAAATGATTTCATAGACTACTATTGTATCTTCGATACAATGTGTATACAAGAATGTATTTATTCTCCCTTCAAATTAGGAGATTGCATAAAATAGAAGTGATTAAAAATTTTAAAATCTAAGGGCACTGTTATATAGGTAGTGGTATTTCGAATGATTTTTGCTAGAGTGAATGGGACTAATTCTTTCTAAAGCTAAATTTCCTGGTTCTAAAAAAAATGGAATAGGAGAAATATTTATCCCCTATTCCAGTTAAATTCATATTTTAGTACAAGAATAAAGACATTTTATTGAGTTGCATCGTTGGCTTTATCCATCATGTCGCCAGCTTTGTCCATGGTGTCATTAGCTGAATCCATAGTATCGTTAGCTGAATCCATGTATCGTCTGAATCCATGGTGTCATTAGCTGAATCCACTGCATCATCTACCATATTGCCAGATTCTGCGTCAGCTGCATCTGCAGCAGGTGCTTCCTCGGCAGGCACTTCTTCTGTTGGCGCCTCTTCTACAACTTCTTCTACTGTTTCTTCAACATTACCAGCAGCATCTTGAACCTCTTCAACTACAACTTCTGCATCCCCTGCTGGCTCTTCAGCCTGTTGAGGACATCCTGCTAAACCTAATGCTAGAACTAATCCAGCAAATAAAATGAAGCTTCTTAACATATTACCAAACCTCCTTAAAGTTTTTCATAGATATAATTTTGTTATACTTAACTCATATATCCGACAGGGTCATATAAACCACCCTCTACCAATTTACAATATTTATTGACTGAAATCTATAACATTTTCAAATTAGTTGTAGCTAATAGTTCAGTAATTGTCTTCTGTTAGTTCCGTTGTATCGTCAGACTGATCATATACCCCCGGCTCTTGTTCTTCCATAAACTCCGGATCGGGGTTCTGATTTTCATCTTCAGAGAAATCTTGAAAGCTATCAGAATCTTCGTAATCTGGAAGATTAGTGTTCTCTTCAAGATCTTCATAATATTGATCATCTTGGGCAAATACTTCTTTGCAATCGGGTCCCCAAAAACCAATAACAATAAATAAGGCTACAAAAACAACAAATAGAATCAAACTAATTTGTTTATTCCTATTCATCATATCCCTCTCCTAGGTAAAAATAAAGTAGTTTCTATAAGACTCTTAACAAAAGAATTTATATTGTTTTCATATTAAATTCCACTTCTAAATATGTAACTTTGTGTATATATTCTTTCATACTTCAATTCAAACAGGATAATAACTACTAGTAACAAAATCACTATACATTTCTAATAATGAAAGCACATTTCGAATTCAAGAATATACTACAGGGCATAGATGGCAATGATTATAAATCCTATGAGTCTATTGAAGGAGAATACCTTTTTAATGACTACACATTGTATGTCGAACACATACAAGCCTATCCGTCTGCATGCCGAAGCAATATTAGAGTGAAAATGCCTCAGAGTGTTGCCTTATTTCCTAGCGATACATATTCCAACCGCTCTCGTGAGATCTCGCTCAGAGACTTTATTGCCCGCAGATTTTATAATTTGATACAAATCTCAGAAATCTCCAAGTTGATTCTCATTGATTCTCCTGGGCAGGAAATTCTAGAGCGGACTACTGCATTTGTAAATCAGTCCTTTATTGAAATAAGATTTACTATAAATCTACCAAGCGCAGATAAATTAGTAGAAGGAAATCTGGCACAAGATATTTTTTTCGACAAACTTCCAAATATCATAAATAACTCAATTGTCTTTGAAAATTTAGATAAAGATTCATTATACAAACATATTGAAACTTCAGAAGATGCTGATTTTCTTAGAAATGAACTTGAAAATCTCAGACTTATCGCTTTTATTGCTGAAAACAGCATACTCCCGAGACAATCTGGCACGAACTCATTGCCCATAGAAAGTGAAGCTGTCCCATTTATATCCCCAGATACACTAAAAATGGATGTAGAGCTTCCAAACAAAGGTCAGATTACCGGCATGGGATTACTCCGAGGTATTACTCTAATTGTAGGAGAAGACGGTAATGGTAAATCAACGCTTCTAAATGCTATCGGACAAGGTATTTACAATCATATTCCCGGGGATGGAAGAGAATATGTAGTCAGCAATCCTAATTCAGTAAAAGTAAGAGCGGAGCATGATAGAAGTATCCGAAATGTCGATATTTCACCCTTTATAAAGAACCTCATTTCAGAGCAGAATACTGTTTCTTTTTCTATTGATAAAGCTGAAAGCATTGTCTCACAGGTGGCAAATGTAATTGAAGCGGTAGAAGTTGGGGCAGATGTATTGCTTATTGATGAAGACACATCTGCAAATAGCTTCCTTTACCAGAATTACAATTCAAGAGAAACTGTTTCTATGCAGCACGAAGATATACTTCCCTTTTTTGATAAAGCTAGAAGTCTATATCACGAATACATGGTTTCTTCTATATTAGCCATAGAACAAGCTGAAAATCATTTTGGCATGGCAGATTTTGTTATTCAAATGTCAGATTTTAAAACTCTAGATATAACAGAAGAAGCAAAAGAAATTGCTCAAAAAAATAATGACCCGAATCAATTGAATAGTTATTTTGGAATAATTAGAGATAGAATTCCTTTTCTAGAGACTTCGGTCTCCAGTAAGGAGAAAGAAGAAATTTATACCCCTACAAAGGATACTTATTTCATTGAATTTGGGTCAGATATTATTGATCTAAGCTCTATAGAACAACTTGTCACAGTTAGTCAGATAAAGACCATCAGGGATGCCATAGAATATGGGAAGAGATATATGGACGGCAAAAAATCTTTTAGGCAGGTAACTAGTTTGGTAATGTTGGATATTGGGCGATCAGGGCTAGACATATTAGCCCCAGGACTATCAGCTGACTATGCCGAATTTAGAAAGATTGAATTTGCTGCAGTTATAAATCGACTCAAGACACTAAAAGCAGAACAGAAATTCTAAATAGCTCATAAAAAAGATGAGGTTCGGACTCAGTAGATATTTCAGAATCCAATATATATGGCAAAAGACTTTGATTATTGAAGCCTTTTGCCATACCAAGTTGTCATTTCTAGAAAGTTTCAGTAGTTAGATTACTTGGGGTACAACTAGAAATATCCACTGTTTGCAGTTTTACGGTACCCCCGACTATAGACTGTGGAACATTAATAGCTAGTGAGACGTTCCCAGACCCATTTGCCGTTACAGTAGTAAGATTCCTAAAATTCCTTATACCTACTTGGAGACCAGCACAAATTGCAGATCCATTTGTTAACTCCTCATGGAATCCATAAATAATTCTGACCTGTCCCCCAGGTGTATGACCAGTTGATGTAAGAGTGTTTTGACCAACAGTTCCTGGATTTAGAGCATTCAATACTGGGGGATCTCCTACTGGTGGATTAGCTATAGTTTCTGTGGTCACATTACTGCCCTCACAAGGGGTGAGGTCTATCGCTTGTACAACTAACGTAACCCCGGCAACTGATTTTGGCATATTAAAAGTAAAACTGGCCGTTCCTGCTCCATTAGCTGTTACACTATCTTGATTAAATCCATAGATAAACCTTACGTCGCCGTTAGGAGTTGCATCAGTGGCGCTAAGAGTATTTACCTGTCCAGCTGTCCCTGGGTTGAGCGCTAGTAACACAGGTGGCTGCCCTTGAGTAGGACCATCTATAGTTTCTTCGTTTACATTACTTCCAGTACAGTTTGTGATATCAACCGCCTGTATATGAACTGTTGCCCCTGCTACTGATACTGGGATATTGAAATTAAACGATGCATCTCCATTCCCATCTGCTTGAACTGTTCTAAGTCTTCTAGGATTAACAAGCGGAGTATCCAATCCCAGACATATATCATCAGGAGCTACTCTCGTAGATACATCCGCAGGTGTGTTAACATTAAAGCTGTATATAAATGTCACATCTCCATTAGGTGTGAAACCATCTCCAGAAAACGTGTTCTGAACACCTGCTTGAGATGGATCGAGTGCATCTAATGAAAGAAACTGGAAATTATCAAATAAAGCACCAGTATCTGCACTTAAATCGACCTCACTTTCGACTTGGTTACACACACCATCATTAATCTGTCCAGTAACTAGATTCAGCGAATAGTGACTATCAATGGCAGCCGGCATCGACACAGAATCATTTAAGAAGTCTGAACGCCCTCCTACGAAATCATAATCATCAACATTATAAGGGGTGTCATCATCACTTACTTGAGTACAAGGAACAGGACCGTTATTGGTATTTATAAAACCGTTTCCTGTGCTGTTATAACAGTTTGCATCTTCAATTGAAAAGACACTACTACCTTCATGTTCTATCAATAACATAGCGGCATAGTTGTCACAGGTATTATCAGCCGGTGCTAAAAAAGAAATATCATAAGAAATACGTGTTGGGCTTTCTGGAAATTGATTAGAAGTTGTGACTATAGTGCTATTGGTTTCTGCTATCCCAGTATTAATAAGCTGATCTGTAGCTAAGTTACCAATTCCGAGATACGGAGTACCATCAATGAAATCACCACTAGATACCAAGAAAGCCATTAAATTGCCATCTGAAGGCATAACATTTGGGGTAATGCTTTGACTATCTATAACGTCTGCATCACCTACAGGACCATGAGACCATATACCGGCGAAAATGCCTATGCCAAATTCGAAGCTTAAATTTTGAGCATTAGCAGATACACCAATGCCTAACATCATTACTACACTGAACATCAACAAAGATATATTTCTTTTCATTTTTGCCATCCTCCTTAAATGTTTTATATAATTCATAATATACGAATCATATTATACTTTGATCATACATCGAATATAAAATTATGTCAATATGTTATATTTAGTTATTATTGTAATCGACTAATTAGTAGAGTATGAATATCAATTGAGTGGAATTTTAATTGCAATCGGAGGGTTTAGAGTTTAAAGAACCCCTTTTCAATAATATATAAAAAGGGGTTCTTTATTTTTATAGAAATTCTATTACTTATTCAGAATAAGCAGCTACAGTGTTCTGCATCACTTCTACATTACTCTGCTTCCCTGCTGCTCCGGGAACAATGATTGGAAGATCAACACCGGCGTCTCTGAACTCTTGAAGCTTAGCGCGGCATCGGTCTGCCGGGCCAACTAATGCTACAGCATCAAGCATCTCGGCTGTAAATACATCAGCAGGTTTTTCGCCCGCCCTCACCTTTTCTATTGCTTCTTCGTATCCATTGTTAATCATAAGCCTCTGATAAAACGGGAAGTTTAAATAAGGCGAAAATCCTCTGATACCTGCTTTTTGTGCAAGCTCAAGATCATCTGAAACAATTGAAGGAATTCCAAGAGTGATATCTATTTCTGATGGATCGCGCCCTGCAGCTTTTGCTCCTTCAGCTACATAGCCTCTGAGTTCAGAAATATATTCTACTGTAGACATATAAGGCATTAATCCGTCAGCTACTTCACCTGCAAGTGTTGCAGCTCCCTTGGTAAGTCCGGCTATATATATTGGCACCCTAGGAAGCTCACGTTTTAGAGTTAACTGTGGAGCTGTACCATCTAAGAAACCTCTGACTTGCGTCACATAATCTCTCATAGTCTCAACAGGGTCGCCCATTTCGATCTCATAACGAGTGTTAACAGGCTTGTGGCTAACACCAAGGCCTAGCATCATCTTGCCGCCCGTGATTTCTTGAATTGTAAGCGTTTCAGCCGCAGCCATTACGGCTTGCCGCATATAGATATTAGTAATCCATGTACCTACTTTAATATTTGAAGTCGCTTCAGCAAAAACCTGAGCGTTAGTCAGTGCGCTAAACGGAGGGACTTCAGGTGAAAGAATTGCTTCAAACCCTGCCCCTTCGGCTAACTTAGCAAGCGCTCGCAAATCGTCAACACTACATCCCCAAACAGGTGAAATAGTTGCTATTCTGGACATATACCTTCTCCTTTTCTTAATTCTAATATTGGTTTATTACGTCTCTATAATAATCAGGTCTTAGTAAGGATTCATCCCCGCTGTTTAAAACTGTCCTGATCTGAGCCAAAACTTTTTCTTTATCTTCAGGAAATTTAGCTTTTATAGGTAGGTAGTTTGAGATGTGATTTGAGAAAAAGTGACCATCTGTAAGCTCTGTGTTGTCTACAAGCACTTCGAGCTCTTTTACTATCTGAAACTTATTGGGAAGCTCAAACTCTCCCCGTTCCATTTCCTCATACAATGGGGCACCGGGTCGTACTTGCAAAGACAACGCGCCAACATATTCAGGATCGGCTCCTGTTAATAATTTGCCTGTCGCCTCTGCATGCTCAAGGCTCCTGTCGGTTCCGCCCATTCCTAGCAGCACCATAGCGGAGTTCATAATCCCAGCTTCTTTAAGCATTCTTGATGCTCTAACAGTTTCTTCGTGATTCGCGCCCTTTTTGATTCTTTCAAGTACTATGTCATCTCCGCTCTCAAAGCCTATATACACCATATCTAATCCATGTTCTTTTAGTTCTTTTAAGTTTAAAACACCCTGGCGCAATATGTCACCGACATTTGCATACATTCTGATCCTTTCAATTCCAGGGTTTTTATCTTGCAAGTAATCCATAATCTCAATCAACTTACTCTTAGATAAAACTAGCGCATTTCCGTCTGCAATGAAGACACGGTCGTCTATAAGATTTCCATCAGTCGCAGTATCTATAATGGACTTAATTTCCTCCATAGGACGGATGCGGAATTTCTGCTCTTCCTTTCGGTACATTGCACAGTAAGTGCAATTATTATGGGAGCATCCGATAGTCGCCTGAAGTATAAAGCTTTTGCCCTCGCTTGGGGGCCTGAAGAATGGATTTACGTACTCAATCACATCTTATAAAGTAACAAATATAGGGATATTTGCAAATTAAACGCAAAACACTTTACAAAATATAAGGAGTTGTTATAATTCCTGCCACTATGAGTGAAGAAAAGAAAAAATCACCTTTAGCTTTAGAACCAAACGAAAAGGAAGCGTTCTGGTACATCTTAGGTGTTCCAATATTAATAGCATCAATCGTTATACTTGCTATGCTTACCAATGTTGTGCTATCACCTGGGAATGCTGGTTAGGTAACAACCCACTTAATCAGGAGAGCTACTATATCGTAAGGATCTAGAGTGCCTCCTGTATTATCCTTGTATTTAAACCCGCCTTCTTTATTTGAGAATGTGGCTTTAAGTAGTTGTGCGACTTTAACTGAATTTTGACTCACTCCGCTTTGGTTGTTTCTAAGCTTTCCAATAACAGTAATAGTATTGGGCTCTTCATCGAAAAATATGATAATTTTGTTTGGAGAAATTATAGAGCCTCCCCCTCTTCTGCCTGGAATTTCCAAAAACATTTCTAAAAATTCTTTAGGAAGCTTATATGCTGATAACACGTCTGATTTAGAATTAGAATTAAAAATATTTACAGCTTCTTGAGATATTAAAAACAGATGATCTATAGCTTGTAAATAAACTTTGTCGTGTGAATCAGATTGTAGTTTTATAGACTTAAGTTGTTCTTGATTTTTATAGCTCTGAGCAATAGCAATTATTTGATCTTCAAAGTCACTATTCATAATATTAATATGCAGGGTCCTTTAGTTCTTTTAATAAGCCCATTAAATCTCCACGCGGATCGCTAAACACATCCTTGTAATATATCAGTGAACTCTCCGCCAATTCTATTAATTCTCTTATTGCTCTTATTTCTTTGCCACCGGGTTTAATTAATAACGCACCTACTAGTTTCCCATCTTTAAATGAGAATGATCCCAAGAGCTCATCCGAGCTAGCTCTGATGACATGTTCATTGCCGTATTGTGAGGCTCCAATAAACATTAACATAGTTCCAAAGATTTCTGTGTCGTATGCAGTAACCTGTGAGAAGGCTTCATGTGCCCCTGCCATATTTCTCCCTGCTGTGCGTCCCTGGAATTGTGCGCTTTCAATATGACCTGTTAGATGTGTCGTCCCCAGAACAAGGTCATTAAACTCGGCAACATCACCAGCGGCGTATAAATCTGAGACATTTGTCTCCATATATTCATTTACCAATATGCCTCTCGCCATATTAACTTCTGAATTATCTAAAAACCCAGTATTCAATCTGATCCCAACTCCTATCCCAAATAAATCCCCCAGGTAAGCATTACCGTTTTCTGTAGTAATTGAGCTTGCTAGTCCCTTTTTACCAGCAAATTCTGTCACCTTTTCTTCGGGATAAATTGAGACCCCATTGTCCTCTAATAATTTGGTAAAATAATTACCAACTTCTTCTGGAACTAGGCTCTGCCAGGGGTATTTTTCAATCATTAATAACTTTACAGACAAACCAAGCTCCCTCAGCGCTGCAGCAAGCTCAATACCTATAAAACTGCCGCCAACAACAACCGCTTCTTTAGCACTCCCTGCCGCTGCTTTAATCCTCTTTGCATCATCAAGTGTTCTAAGATAATAGATCCTTCTTAGATCGCTACCAGGTATTTGCAACTCAAGAGGACTGCCGCCAGTGCAGACTAGAAGCTTCTCGTATTTTATTTCCTCACCACTTTCAAGTTCTACAGTTTTGTTGTTAGTATTAAGTGAAGAAGCTCCGTTACTATTAATGAACGCAACATTATTAGTATCGTAGAAATCCTCTTTTACTGTGAATATCTTATGTTCCGGGTAGCGCCCCTGAATAAACCCTTTTGACAAAAGGGGAAGAGAATAAGTTCGGTAGGGCTCTTTACCAACAATAGTAATTGCCCCTTCTTCATCTTCCTGTCTGATCCCGCGCACCGCCCAGCTGGATGCAGCACCAGCTCCAAGAATCAAATATTTAGTTTCCATCATTGAGCTTATTATAATCTTTTATAACTACACGTAAAGCAATTAAGGTCAGTTAAATACTTTGTACTTCAATATTCCTTATATCATAAAAACTCTATTGACATGATGATATCAATTGAATCAAAATAGCAAAAAACAGATTGGAGGAAACGATGAGATTACTATTGTTAGTTTTTACACTATTGCTTGGTTTATCAGCATTCAGTGTTGCCTATGCAGAAACTTGTACAAAGGAAAAGATTGTAGGAAATTGGCGGGAAACAGGCGACAACAAAGCTTCATGGGAATTTAAAGAGAATGGAACCATTACCTGTTTGGGAAAATGCAACTATGGTGACATGCCACAAGCCTATGAGGTAACTGGCGGGACAATTAAGCCTATTTGGACTAAAGAAGGAAGAAGAATTCATATTTGTGATATGATAGGGCCTATGCTGCAAATTGGAAAATACCAGTTCACTAAGATTTAAATTATAATCAGGCACCAGGCATATTACTGAGCTTGGTGCCTTTTTTTACTCTTCTTAGTTCCAAATCTTATTTACAAGTTACCGTAAATGAAGTCTTGTTTTCATCTCTATTTGACTGAATATCCCCAACTGTACAATCTCCACTATCTGATAACCTGGTTGCAATATCTATAGCTTCTTGTTCACGGGCTTCCTGTTCTGCCAATGGTGGTCGATTACCCTCAACCCCTTCTCCATGCGTCACAGTATACTCACTCTCACCTTGATTATTCTTTGTGTGTTCAACACACACTGAGCCTTCTGAAATCTCTGTCGTTCCACATGTTTTCCAATCCTCATCTTCTGAACCAACTTCACCTTGACTACAGGTCTCGCCGGCATTTTCTGATCCGTCCTCCTTTGTACAAACCCCATCACATGTGCCGTCACATGTACCTTCTGGTTCATCATTACTCTGTTTCAAAAGATCGTTTTTATCTATAAAAGTTAGATCTGGTTCGCATAGACTTTTGATCATATCGCAAGGAAGTTTTGATTTTATGTCCTCATCAAGTTCAGGCACATCATCTGGACTAGGATCTATAGGATCAGTAGGGTTATCTGCTGGGTCAAGAGGAATAGGGAATAATTTCCAAGGACAAAAACCATTTATACACGGGGCCAGTTCAGCAATCATACCAACAACTTTATTAGGGTCAGGATAGACTAACCTTGGATCGACAGCGGGTCTTGAACCTATGGCCGGGCCACAGAGTATATTCTGAAGTGATCCAATTCCAGGCTTTTCAGAATTTCCATCGCCGTCTGCATTGGCGCTAGGATTTCCGCCATCAGGTCCTTCTCCTGGAGCACTGCCCCCTGGTCCGCCCTCTACTCCACCTGAATCGCTTGGCCCACATATAATCCAAGAATCATTGTCATCTAATGGAGATGGATCTGTATGTGAAGCCTCTCCTTCCGGCAAGCTAGCACATTCCTGATTCACTTTTACATCTATTTCGAGTGCTATAGGGCTGGTTTGACCAATTCCAAGTATATCCAAGCAAGCTTCATCAACGTCAATTTTAGATTCTCTTCCGAGAGCTTCCCTTACTCTGTCCATATAGTTGTAAACAGCTACAGAAGGAACTACTAAAGTTGTTCCTTCAACATCCCGACCTGCGAGACTATATACTTCATTTCCAAGACCGGAAGTCTTGTAAACCTGAGCTCCATTTCTAGGCTGAATTGACTGTTCTTCCTTTTCTTTATCTGGTGCTTTCTTCATTCCGCAGGAGATAAGAATCATTGGTACTAAAAGAAGAAATACAAGAACATCCAAAGATTTACTATGCATGATAACCCTCCATTAAAATGTTTTATGCCCAAGCCTGTAGCTGTGAATATTAGTAAAGTAGTTGATCAATAATCTGAAAGAGAAAATATGCCATCCTTATTATCTTTCAATTTTGAGGTCTACCCACCGCCGTTTAGACCTAAGCATTTTCCTTACATTACAAAGTACAACTATCTTATTCTTAGATAGCCATTTTTCCATATTAACATATACCTATAAGATTAATAAGGCCTTTCTTCTAATTTATCAGGTTGACTTTAAAGTTAGGAAAATTACAAAATATCTATCATAATTATATGAAGATTCCGTTATATCCCTTGACTGATTACTTATAGTTGATATCTTAACTATATAATCTAAATCGTCTAAGGAGGCGTACACATACCAAAAATCTACGGAAAGACATCAGGTCTAACCAGAAGTGAGACAAGTAATCTTGAAAGGCTGTATAGAAGAAAAGTCCCCCCTAAAGAAATCATTACCCTAGAATTAGCAAGAACACTGACAAATCTCTCATATGAACTTAAAAAAGGAATTTCCCTTCTTATAGATAGAAAGGGAAGAGTTATATTTGTGTTCATGGGCGATTGTCATGAGTTCCCATTTGATGAGCTTCTTGGCCGCTCAAGGGAATCAACCTTTAGACTCAGGGGATACAGACTTATTCATACCCATCTTAAAAACCCGGAGTTTTCTCAGACTGATTTAGTCACACTTCTTAACGAAAGATTAGACATGATCGGTCTTCTGGAAGTAAAACAAGAAGGCGCGCCAGGAAGATTCCAGCTTGGATATATCCTCCCCCCTAACCCAGAAGAAAAGAAATGGGAGATCACAAATTTTAACGACTTAGGACAAGTAGACTTATACTGCGATGAGCTTATTGACGATATAGAAAGTGATCTACAAAAAGGCTATTATGAGCATGGAGGGGCACGTGATAAAGAAGGAGTGCTTCTTGTTGGTTTTACCACAACTTACAGATCAGAAGCTGAAGAATCTATTAACGAGTTAAAGTCACTTGCGATGTCTGCTAATAAAGCGGTCCTTGATACAACGATTCAGGTCAGGAAAAAGATAGACCCTAGATATTTAATCGGAAAAGGAAAAATAAATGAAGTGATATTAACAGCAAAACACCTAGGGGCTGAAAAGATTATATTTGATGTGGAGCTTAGCCCGGCACAGGTTAAAGCAATATCTGACGAGACCAATTTAGAAGTGCAGGACAGGACTCAACTCATACTTGAGATATTTGCAAAGCATGCAATCACAAGTGAAGGTAAGCTGCAAGTAAAACTAGCCCAGCTTAAATACAATCTGCCCCGTTTAGTGGGACAAGGGGTCGATCTCTCACAGCTAGGAGGCGGTATTGGAACAAGAGGTCCTGGTGAGATGAAACTTGAGGAGCAAAGAAGAACATTTAGGAAACAAATTGATCTTCTTGAGAAACAAATTGACAACCTTAGCAAACGTAGAGAACACACCAGGAAGAAAAGATACGATACAGGAATCCCAACTGTAACATTCATTGGCTATACAAATGTGGGTAAATCCACACTCTTTAATGCTTTAACTAAAAGCGGCGTTATTGTGAAAAACAAACTTTTTTCAACATTAAACCCGACCACTAGAAAGATGAGGCTCCCTAGCGGAAGGCAGATTTTGGTAACTGACACAGTAGGGTTTATCAGCGAGCTACCAAAGGAGCTTGTTAGTGCTTTTAGAGCAACACTTGAAGAGCTTGGTGGGTCATCATTACTTCTTCACGTTGCAGACGCAAGCGATCCAATGGTGGAAGAGCGGATAGAATCTGTTGAGAAAATTCTTGAATTAACAGGTTATGATCACGTCCCTCAGCAGATGGTATTCAATAAATCAGATAAGGCACCACTGCCAGTTGCTACAAGACTTGGCAGAGCTTATAACGCTCCGGTTATCTCAGCACAGGACAAGGCCAATCTACCAGATGTGATTGAGCTCCTGGAGAATATTTTAGATGACTTAGTAGATCCGAGTCCTGGTGAATCAAAAATTGAGCTTCAGTTCAATCCGGCGTAACTGGATTTAAGTTCTTAATTCTAAAATCCCATCCCTGATAACTCGTTGGCCGTCGGACTTTCTAACTACTTGAAAAGCGAGTTTGTTATCTTCTGTAGTTTTAGACGCTTCAATCTCAAGTTCATCTCCGGGGAATACAGGGGCCGAGAAACGAACACCAAGTGAAAGTAAATCACTTGAGTTATTATTCAGATAGTTTTTTATAATTCCCTCAGATGTCATTGCCATAGTACACATTCCATGAACTACTATTCCTGAGAGCCCTGCCCTTTTAGCGACTTCATCATCTAAATGAATGGGGTTCATATCGTTTGAAGCTTGAGAATATTCAGGTGTTATATCTTTTGATATCTGTATAGTTTTTCTAAATATTATTTCTTTAGGATCAAAAGAAACCGATATTTTACGACTTCTTCTTTCAGGTCTTTTTCCGCTGCCAATTCCTCTTATGAATAGGCCCCATTTAGATTCTACAACTTTATCGCCATCTTGATTTGTTGAAATCACATTAACATTAAAGACCTCTCCACTCCCCTTATCTTCAATATCTTCTATTTTCGCAGTGAAAGTGATCTCGTCACCGGGCTTAATCGGATTATGGAACTTCATATGCTGATCGCCATGAACCATCATCAACATATTTTTTTGAAGCTGCTCCAGACTACCATGAAGGTTGGAATCTTCTAAAATCTTATAAATCAGTGGAAGCTCATAAGTAACGGAAAAGCAAGGTGGGGTAGCATTAGTAATTTTATCATTACCAACAATTACAGACGCATAGGAAGTAATATCTTCTAAAGAAATATTAAGAGAAGATTTATACTCTCGACCAATGAAATCTCTGTTTAATCCCATACATATACATATAACTGTAAAAATTAAATTATTCTAAGGACTATTAACCTTAAAGTAGAGGAAAATAAGAAGCTAAAGAAAATCCCCGGTCAGTTAATATTTAACCAACCGGGAATATGTCTTTTCTGATTTGTGTTAAAACAAAGGAATTATTATTTATTGTGTTATTTTTCTTTGCCGTCTGATAAAAACAATCGACGTAAACAGTATTACTAAAGAAAGCCCCAAGATTCCCCACTGATTTAATGTAGGTACATCAGTGGGTGATTCATCCGGGAAAACAGGGTTTCCTTCATCGTCTACACCGACTATCGGCATGTCAAAGAGAAACAGATTAACATTGAAAACATCCAGTCCTCTTGTCCTTACCTCCCATATTCCCTCTGGAATATCATTTACCAGTAAATCATCTATCAACGGATTTAATGGTGGAACTGTTGTTATACTAAAAAGCTCCCACTCCTGATTACCTGAAGGATTAACATTTGTGTGAACCACACCATTTGGATCAATAAAATCATATACGACACTTGGGGATCTTGGTGCAAATCCAGAACACAAATCATCTAGAGGATTTGTTGGGGTGCTTACGCCCTGAGGAAGAGAATCAGTAGCTAGAGCAAATGATGGCACAATCGGGCCGGTGTTAAGATCATTCGTATCTGTATTAATTCCATCAACAACACAACTACCTGAACCGTTCAATACACTGCCACCAAAGTCAAAGTCTCCGTCCCATACTTCCAACCTGTCTTGTCCTGATGGTACTTCAAAGAAAAATGTCCATGTACCATCATATGTTGAATTAAACAAACAGCAGCTAGGGTCCCTTGCATCGCAAAATGCAAACGGTGGGAGTTGAGGGTCCGTAGTAAAACAAGACGGGTCAGTCTGAGAGATATCTGGGAAAATTGTTTCAAAATCACTTTGTTCAATAAGTATCAGATTAAAACTAAACATCTGATTAGGAAACATAAGAAGAAAACCGTCCGTTCTTACCTTAAAGGAATTCCTTCCAAATCCATCCTGATCAGTTATTTCTATAAACAGATTGTATTTATAGGTGCCGTCTTCAGAAAGAGCACTTTCTACATTAACAATATTTTTATTAAACCAATCGTTATTTGGTGTATCATCACTTGTCCACTGTGCTACAACAATAGTTCCACTGCCGTCTCCCATAGGATCTGCAAAGACCGTAAACTTTAAATCTACGGAACCAATATCCCAATTGCTTTCAGCACTGTCACCATCGAAAATACCGATTTCAACTGTCCCCGAATGTGCAGGTGAAGTAATACCAAAATTCTGTGTTGGGTTCGATATTCCATTTGGCTGATCCTTTGCAATAAACACAAAGAATTGTCCGTCAGATATGTTGCAGGTTGGAAGACAGGTAATTGCATAAGCTCTGTCTATAGAAAGGATACTTCCAACTATCAGTACTATTAGTAAAAGAACAAAACTGTTACGATGCACTCCTTTTATTTTTTTCATATACTCCTCCACGTGGTTGATTCAATACAATACTAACTAAAATATTGCTATATATCAATATAGCAATACCAATTATTCAAACGAATGGTTGATGTCACTAAGTTTATAAAAAGTTTTACTAAAGACCCATGCTCTTATAAAAGCATGGGTCTTTAGATGGAATTTCTTAGAATGAAGAAATGTTTTGTTCTATCTGGTTGCTTACTCGGCAACTTTCTATTAAAGATTAATCTTAGATACAAACTCTTTTTCTTCTTAAATAGCAAACACTAGCCAATAACACAAATGCAGAGAATATTATCAGTCCCCACTCGTTTAATGTAGGAACATCGGTGGGTGATTCACCTGGAAAAACAGGATTTCCCTCATCATCTACACCTATTACTGCATAAGGGAGTCTAAGTGAATTTAGGTTCTGCATATCATTACCGATAGTTTTTACACACCAGAGACCAGGCTCTATATTGTCTACATGGATATCATAAAGAGCAGGGTTAAATGGAAGCGTGCTTATATTGAAAAGTTCCCATTCGATATTCCCTGAAGGGTTAACATTCGTGTATATCTCTCCATTGGGACCAACCAGATCGTAAACCACACTAGGTGGGCGGATTGTTAGGTTACTACACCCATTATCGTCAGGTGGATTTGTAGGAATACTGGCCGACTGTGTTATGGCATCAGTGTTAAGTGCCCACTCGGGTAATGGAATTGGCGTATTTGGGTCATCTGTATCTAGATTGATTCCGTCTGGTCTCATACAATTACCTTCTGAATCACGGGAAGCAGATCCGTAGTCAAAATCTCCGTCCCAAATATCCAAGGTATCTATAGACTCAGGAATAACAAAACAAAAACTCCAAGCTCCATCGTATGTTGTAGGAATCAAACAACAGCTAGGATCCGTCAGAGGATCACAAAAAGTAACGGTGTCTGGGTTAAAACAAGCAGGATCATCAGCATCAAGATTAGGATAAAGAGTCTTAAAATCGTCAAAACCTCTTGGGCTTGAAATATAATTAAACGCAGAACCCGCAGGTATTGAGACTGTACCGTCTGATCTCACTTTATAACCATTTAAACCAAGAACATTTGGATTTAAATTACGCATTACAAGCCTATAGGAAAAACTTCCATCCGCAGTACGTGCTTGTTCCTTGTTTGGCAATTCACGTATAAACCAGTCGTTATTAGGCATAGGTTCTCCAATGTTATCTCCAAATGTGCCGTCACTAGACCACTCTGCAATTGATATAGAATTCCCTGTACCATTACCTTCAGGATCAAGGAAAAGTTTATATTCCAATATTACAAAAGGGTCGTTATTTACATCCCAACTTGCAAATGTTCCATCACCATCGAAAATTCCAATTTCAAATGTCTGGCTACCAGGTGGAGATGTTATTTGAAATTCGGCATTCCTGTTATTACTTGTGGAAAGACCCATTGCAGCTAATGCCAACATCTCCCCATCAGTCACATCACAAGTAGGGAGGCACGCATAGGGCTGTGCAGAACTTACTTGTGAAAGAAAAAACAAAGAAACAAAAACAATGCCAATACTAAGTGTATATTTTTTAATATTCTTTTTCATATTTAAATCCTCCTCGATTCAAATGTAGAACTTGATTAAATTGCCTTCATTGAATATCAGCCTTTTCCTGCCGCCATCTTTTTCCTATTTCTAAGATAGAAAATTGAAACTAACAGACCCATTAAAGCTAGAGTTATTAGTCCCCACTCGCTTAGTGTTGGTACTTCGGCAGGTGGAGGTTCTTCAACAATTTCCCCGCGCAGGTCAAATGGAAGTAGAATAGAATTTAGATTGGACATATCAACACCTACTAACCGAACTTCCCAAATTCCGGGCTCTATGCTGTCCACCTATACTCGGCTACCGCAGGATTATCAGTAGTAGTATCGAGCCTAAATAGCTCCCATTCTCTGTCGCCAGAGGGATTAAAGTTCTGGTATGAATTACCAAGTGGGTCGATAACAAAATATTGGATACTCGGGTCTCTAACAGGGATAAAAGTACTGGAATCTCCGTTGTTATCATTAGGGATTGCTGGTCTAGCAGTTTGAAATACAACATCGGTCCCTATTGCCCACTCTGGTATAAATGGATCTCCAGGAGTATTTGGATCATCGGTATCAAAAACAGTTTCTGCAAAATCTCCATAGTCTAAATCGCCGTCCCACACATTTAGTCCGATCTCTCCATCGGGCACGTTCATAAAGAAGCTCCAAATACCGTCATAAGTTGTTTCAAACAAACAACAACTTGGATCATTAGGATCACATAGTTCAGTCATGCTGCCACATACCATGTTGGCTTCAACATCAATCTCTCCATTGGGATAAATGATATTAAGGTCCTCACTAAAAAAAGCGAGATCTTCTTGTCCACCAAAAGGAGTAATAAAACTTACAGGGAACATCGCTGGAACATAAATCATCCTTTTGTTCTAATTTTAAATACATTTTCTGCGCATACCGGGGATACCAGTTTCGTCTATTGGAGCTAATTTGCAATGCTATAAACGAAATCCCCGTTTAGATGAAAGAGCTTGGGGTATATTTTGGAAAGTGAAATCCGACCAGTCATTATTGGCCATAGGATTGCCAACATTGCAGTCCACCTGAGCCATCACCTGTCCAAGTTGCAATAACTGGTCCCATCAATCCTGACGAATCACCTACAGGATCAGCATAGAGTTCGTATTTAATATGAAACCTAGTAGCCCACATTTGGAGCTAAATCCCAATTCTCACCAGCTTCACCATCAAAAATTCCAAACTCAAGATTATCGCCTGTGGATACAAGATTTATAATGATCTCAGCGCCGACTATCGTGCTAAGTCCGGTACCTGCGATTGCCAACAACTTACCATCCACGGCACTACAAGTGGGCAAACACTCGAGTGCATTAGTTGGTTTTATATAACTTGAACTCAACAAAAACATTAAAACGAATATAAAGAAATACCTCATTATGATCCTCCATAATGTATTCCCCTAAATTTTCTCTTTTTAGAATTCCAATACCCGCTACGTATTGTTAAAATTAGCTATAAATTTTCTTTCTCTTGATAAAATAAATCGCCATTAGTAAAGCGACTAAGACAAAAACAAACAGTCCCGATTGATTTAGTGTCGGCACTGGAGTTGACGGGCCTTCGGGTACGACAGGAAAGCCTTCATCATCTACCCCTATAATTGCATAAGGCAATCTAAAGGCGTTTAAGTTTGTTAAGTCATTTCCTTCTACTCGCAATGTCCACAAACCGGGTTCTATAATTGCTACAGAAACATCGCGAACAACTGGGTCTACTGGCCCAGTACCGATATTATATAACTCCCATTCTTCAGTGCCAGAAGGGTTGTTATTGATATACCTAATACCTGTAGGGCTAATCAGTGAATATATGACGCTCGGTGGCCTGCTAATAATTCGAGAACAACCAGCATCATCACTAGGATTGGTAGGAGTGCTTATCCCTTCAAAGACTACGGAAGTACCCTCAGCCCACTCAGGAATGATATTGTCCGGGGTATTGGGATCATTGGTATCAACATCAACTCCATCCGCAAAATCACAATTACCATCTGCATCAAATGATGATGAACCAAAGTCAAGATCACCATCCCAAATATCTATCTTATCTACGCCTTCGGGAACGATAAAATTAAATTCCCAGACTCCATCATAATTGTTATTGTTTAAGCAACAATTAGGATCGATTGGATCACAGTAAGAATATGGGGAAAAAGCAACTGGATCAAAGCACGCCGGGTCGTCAAAATCAGTATTAGGATAAACTGCATTAAAAGCAGTATCGTCTGTAATAAGAATCAGATAAGAAAATGGCTGTTCCCTCACAATTGAAATAAACCCATCTGACCTTACCTTGAATGTGTTAGATACATTATTAACCTCAGGAGTAAGAAATGTTATTAGAACCTTATAGGAATAGTAGGACCCATCAGTGTTTAGTGCTCCAGGCGTATTTATTAATGTTCTATTGAACCAATCATTGTCCGGCATTGGCAAACCTGCATTATCTCCGAAAGAACCATCGCTTGACCACTGTGCTATTTGGATCGTACCACTGCCGTCTTCGTTGGGATCTAGATAAACTACAACATCCAATAATCCTGGTGTACCCGAATTTAAATCCCAAGCATTATCAGCATCACCGTCAAATATTCCGATTTCAAACTCAAGATTTTCTTGAGCTGACCGAACACTTAACTCAAGCACATTTTCATTACTTGTAGCAAGTCCTAAGCCGCTAAAAGCAAAAGCCTTACCGTCTGTTACATCACATGTTGGAATACATGCGTACTTAGAATATGCTTTATTAATAGGAACAAAAAATAGAAATAACAAAGTTAGAAAAAACAAAATATAACTAGACTGATCTACTCTATAATTGTGCATCTCTCCCCTCCATCAGGCAGTTTCAATACAATACTAACCAAATATTAGATATATATCTATATAGATGTATAAAATATTCAAATGCTTGTTTGATTGATGTCGCTAAGGGGTTATTAAAAGTGTTACAAGAGGCCCATGCTCTTAGAAAAGCACAGGCCTTTAGTTGGAATTTTTTAGAATGAAGATAAGAACAAAGAAACTACTTGAGTTTAATTCTCTAATGACTAATCGTTATTGACACTACTCGTCGTCCTTTCTGATGCCCTGCTCTATCTGGTTGCTTACTCGGCAAGTTTCTATATCTACTGCCTGAAGCTGAAGGGTATACTCGAAATCTCCAAATAGAGGGATGTAGAATATATGAGTGGCTACACCAAACTCATTAGCACGCTGTATAGCTAATATATTAGGACGTCGTATTCCAAGCTCAGTTCCAGCACACGTGCGCCCGCCAACGGAGAAAGAGCCGGGAACCCTGCCCCATATAAATGCTACATTACCGTTTGGTAGCGCATTCTCAGCTGAGATAGAATTAATATTGTCATCTAAAGCAGGGAATATTGGATTTAGAACAAATTGTGTAATACAAGTTGCTATACAAGTCGAGTCTTCATTTACGGTAATTGATGTCGTTGGATTGTCATCATTACAATCCCCTGTCCAGTCTATGAATGTTGAAATCTCATCAGGAACTGCTGTAAGGGTGACTGTCGTACCTCTAGGATCTATGACCTCATCACAATCATCCGGACAATCTATTCCGGCTGGTTCACTTGTTACTGTACATACTCCATTACCCTCGATTATTACATCCAGCGTTGGTAACAATGCAAATGTAGCTATACAGCTTATATCCATATCCATTTGCAGGTTTAAGACCGGGTTTGTCGGGTCTCCAGTACAAGCAGGATCTCCGCTCCAGCCTACGAAATCTGAAAGTGGCTCGGGAGTTGCCGTCAGGGTTACTAATGCACCTCTATCATAAATCTCTTCACAATCCTCATCACCAATTGAGCTGCAAAGTATTGCAGGGTTGTCACTAACTACCGTACCGTCTCCCTCACCTTCAATGGTTACATCCAAAAGCACTGTAGGGCAGAACGTATCACCTAGCTCATTAAGACCGCATATTGCAAAAGGCACCCTCATAGAGTTAGCATTTTGCAAATTGTTACCAATTGTAAGAATTCTCCATTCTCCAGCAGGAATATTGTCTACATTTATATCGTATAAGGTAGGGTCAACCGGATTGGTACTCATATTATAAAGCTCCCACTCAACGTTACCCGACGGATTATCATTTAAGTACACAGTACCATCTGGACTAATTAGTTCATAAACTACAGATGGAGGTCTATTAACGCCAGGCGAACAGTCATTATCGTCCGGGGGATTAGCTCCAGCAGCACCTTGAGTGACAGCATCAGTGCCAATTGCCCAATCTGGAAGCGGTATAGGTGTATTGGGATCATCAGTATCTACTACTACGAAATCCGGTCTATTGCATGCTGAGGCATCAGCATTTGCACTAGCTGAACCATAATCCAGATCTCCATCCCAGATATCAAGAGTTGTTAAATTATCTGGGACATTGAAAACGAATTCCCAGCTTCCATCATTAATTGTCTCATGAAGACAGCAAGCAGGATCTGTAGGATCACAGAAATCCCTAATTCCAAAACCACCCATTGCTACAGGGTCATTATTAAAACACGTTGGATCGAAAAGATCAAAATTAGGATAAATTATCGTTAAATCTTCAAAAGATCTAAAAGTAGCAGTATAATTAAACGCTTCACCAGCAGGTATTGAAACAGTCCCGTCTGATCTTATTTTAAAAACATTAGCTCCCACTACCGCAGGAAACAGGTTAACAGCTCTTAGCACATATGAATAAGAACCTACTGCAGTTTGGGCTTGTAGATCATTGGGTAGAACCTGTACAAACCAGTCTGCATCTGGCATTGCAGATCCCATGTTATCACCAAAGGAGCCATCACTTGTCCATGTGCGATATACAACCCCATTACCTATGCCTAAGCCTGTTCCAGAGGGATCAAAGAAAAGTGTAAATTCTATTTCAGTAACCCCAGGTGGTAGAACTTGGGGCCCATGGAGGTCAGAGACCTGTGAAACCGAGAATCGCAACGACCGCTGACCATTACCATCAAAAATACCAATATCTATATCAGTACTTCCAGGTCTGGAAGTAAGATGAAAAAAGCATCTGTATTATTAGTAGTTTGAAGAGTCAGATCCCGACTAATGACCATAAAGCGCCCATCAGTAATATCACAAGTAGGAACACAGGCAAACTGTGAAAAAGCAGATTTAAGTGGAAAAGCGCTGAAAGTAATTATTGCTAGCAGTAAAAACAAATACTTAAAAAGAATATTTGGAATCCTCATTTTAATCCTCCTTGTAAAACAAATACAACTCTGATAGCTATATTAATATAATTATACCCGCTATATTAATAATATTGATATTCGCTGAATTATTTATATTCTAGATACAAATAAATGTTATTTAGCAAACACTCCTGAGATAAATGCTTTAATACAAAAAACAAAAATTTAAAGGTTTAGATAACTTATTATAGTACTATTGATGATAATTGTCTATACTTATTGTATTTGATTATTAAGGGAATAAATAATTTGCAATAACATTGCACTTGTAATATTGGGGGGTTATTAAAAACAGGAGGACTGTATATATTTATTAACAGCTATATTTCAATATTGATTTTCTTCTCCATTCCTAATAATATCCAGGAGTTTTTCAATCTCACCAGAGTCTAAAGAACGGCCCAAGGACGATAGAATTTTATTTAGTTCTTCTCGTGACTTAATTTTTATACGAAATTCTAGATCATTTCCTTCAAAAAACTGGTTTATATGTAGATTTACATTCTTAGGTAGCTTTAAATCTTGAACAGCTTTCTTATATTTCGCCTCTACTGTGCTAAGATCGGGGTAGCGCATTTTTCTTAGCTCTTGCCTAAGCTCGTTTTTGCCAATACTTTCATTCTCCACTCCATTTTCAGCTTCTGATATCACTTGCAAAACAGTCTTTGTATCCCTTAAAATTATTTCTTCTATTATCTGTATAACCTGCCGTGATTCATTGTTATTTAGATTATACTTTAATAGTAAAAAATTTAACATTGGGATCTGATTATTAGAAGTTAACTCACTTAACATCAGACACTGCTCAATTGTGATTTTGTCCCCATAATATGCATTTTTAATTAACTTATCTAGCGAAGCAAGACCTAAATACTTATCTAAATTCTTTCTATTAGGCGGTACTTCTAATAGAGGGAGAATATTGCCTATAATCTCTTTATCCTCTAAGGGGACTAAATCTTTAAATAGCTGAATTAATTCACCTAATTCTAAGTCTGAGAAATTGTCTTTATTATCAGAGAAGATGATCTTAAGGCAGTCACTATTAGTTAATTCAGATGAGTCGTAGATTGAGCACAGCACTTTTGGGAATCCGAGTTCTCTGCATGAAAGAATCCTCTTCCAGCCTGAGATGATTTGATATATTTCTCCACTACGTCTTAGAATGGGGGGATTTAGGAGGCCTATTTCTTGAATAGAGCTTTGTACAAATGATAAATTTTCTTTGTTTCCAACCAAGAAGGTTTTATCTTCTAAATCAATTAAGGATAAATCTAGAGGGGTAACTTCCATTTATTTAAAAGAGAGTCACAACACCAAGTGCCGTACCCAAAACTCCTAGAGGAGCCAGGTCATCAATAGTATCGATGCTCTTATCAACTTTTAAAAGGGTGTCCTGTGCGTCTTTATATAACTTATCGTCATTCACAAGCTGTCCAAGTGTGCCTTGGCCGGAGTTAATCTTTTCGAGAATATCATTTAAATTTGTAGCTGCTCCAGTGGCCTCATTATAAAGCGTATCGTCATTAATTAGTTTGCCGATCGTGCCGTCAGAAGTATTTAGCTTTTTAGTAAGCTGTCCTAAATTGGTAAGCGCTAACTTAGCGTCAGCATAAAGGGATTCGTCATTTAGGAGCTTGCCTAGTGTGCCCTTTCCGTCTTTTATTGATGTAGTAATTTCGTTGATGTTAGAGAAAGTGCTTTCAGCCTCGACATATAGTGAATCATCTTTAAAGAGTTTGCCGATCGTGCCCTTACCTTCTTTTACATCCTCGAGCACTATGTCTATATTATTTACTATGTTCGATAGCTGTTCTTTGTTAGACCCGAATACATCAAGCCCACTTAGAGCACCGTCTATTGACCCTACTGCTGAGTCTACTTTTGCAAGGATTTGATTTAAATCAGTCGGGTTTTGGCTTGGAAGCACATCACCGGCTACGGCAAGCGCACTATCCGGACTACCAAAGGTAAGATTAATATAACTTGTACCTAAAAGGCTTGTGAGATTAATACTTGCTATGGAGTCTTTTCTTATTCCAGCTTCTTTATTAACGCTAAAGTCAACCTCAATTTTTCTGTCTCCAACGCTAACATTGGAGACTTTACCTACATCATAACCCTCAAGTTTTACAGGGTTTCCTACTCTGAGCTCTCCAATTGAGTCAAAAGAAGTTGTGAGTTTATACTCATTCTTAAAGAATGGGATATCCCCCACGAAATCAAATACTGCGAGTAAAATGATGAGTCCAACTACAAAAAATATTCCGACTTTAACCTGAGTATTCATAATTGCTGTTCTCCTTTATTACTCGAACTGAGGCTTAATAAAATCTATTACTCCAGAATTTGTCGAACTCCTTATTTGATCAGGAGTGCCTACCTCTAATATACGGCCTTCACTTAAAATCGCTATTCTATCGGCTACATAAAAAGCGAGGTCAATGTCATGTGTTACAACTATCTGAGTGATTTTGACCTGATGCTTGAGATCGCAAATAAGATCCCCCATAGTGCGTGTCATCATAGGGTCAAGCCCTGCAGTGGGCTCGTCAAATAGAATGACATCTGGGTTCATAACCAATGCTCTTGCAGCAGCGACCCTTCTTTTCATACCGCCCGAAATTGTAGAAGGCATGACATCTTCTTTCCCCTGCAGGCCCACGATCTCCAGAGCACTTGAGATTAATTCTTTTATTCTGGATTCATCTGTAAATATCTTATGCTCTCTAATATAAAGCGCGACATTTTCACCAACCGTGAGAGAATTAAACAGCGCGGAGGATTGAAACACCATAGCAAGCACATGGTTTCTATGGAACTCCGGATCGTTAATATCCTCACCGGCAACAAATATGCGTCCTGTGTCCGGACATTCAAGCCCTACAATGTGGCGCATAAGAACGCTTTTCCCAGATCCGCTTTTTCCTAGAATAACGACCGTTTCACCGGGTTCAATATTAAGATTAACGCCTCTTAGAACATGATTATCACCGAAAGAGCGGTTTATATCATCGATTTTAACTCCTACAGCATCACACTTCAGATAATCAAGCAATACACCACCTGTACGGCCGTTCTGCTCTAAAGCAGCAGTGTTTGGGATAGGGGTCTGTTCTTCTATTTTACGTTCCATTTTCACCTTAATTTTAATCTATATTGAGGAATAACAAAATCCTCGTAATATAATAATCCGAGACCAATACCAGCACAAAAGAAAGTACCACTGCTTTTGTTACAGAGTTTCCAATTTCCCTTGGGCCACCCTTGGTTTTAAGACCTATATAACAGCATACTATAGAAATAATAACTCCAAAGAACATAGCTTTAATTAAACCGTTAAGCACTGCAGCAAAATCAACAAGCTCAGACAAATTTCTATAATAGACATCCAGGGACAAGTGTACTTCAGGGTTGATCAAGGCAACTAAGCCTCCACCGAACCATCCAATCACATCCATATAGATAACTAATACCGGAAGAGCTAGAACCATTGCTATGAAGCGCGGCATTACGAGATAACGCACAGGGTTGATATCCATTGTTTTAAGTGCATCTATTTCTTCATATACACTCATTGATGCAAGCTCCGCTGCCATGGCCGAGCCCACTCTGCCCGCAATTAGAATTGAGGCCATAATTGGTCCGATTTCTTTAGCTATTGAGAGCCCAACAAGACCGCCTACATTTTCTTCAAGCCCGAACTGAGCCAATGTCGGACCCGCCTGAAGCGCAAGCACTCCGCCTGAGAATAGAGCGATCAAAGCGCCAACCGGAAGCGTCTGATTACCTATAATATATAATTGGGCAAAAACCTTATCGCTATTGCCGATTGCAGACTTACACCAATATAGTGTTTCCATGAACAGCCCCAACAATCCGCCTGTGGTTCTGAAAAATGCCATTACACTGTTCAAAGCCTCTACTCCCTTTTAAATAAATCGAATTGACCCGTCAAGAAATATTAACAGGTATAAAAAGAAATTTTAGTGTTTTCTTATTATTTTCTTTGTCTTTACTATAACCAAACAACCCGCCCAGGATATGGAATTTATCCTTTTCATCTGTATTCTCATATGATAGCACAGGTATTATCGGCCTTAAATCAACTTTAACACCCTTTTTTGTACTTTCAGTTCTAAAGGTATTCCAAAGAAAAGAAGAGACATGATTGCCTTCCTCGTCCCTATCCCATCTAAAGATTGTCCAAAGCGGCACCCAGTTTCTCTCGCGAGGCGCATTATCTTGAAGGAAAGTTTCAAGGGGAGAGATAAAATTAAAATAAGCCTTACCATCAGGAGTTCTTCTATAAGTAAATAATGGCCAGAGGTTAATTGCCCTACTATCTCTACCGCCTTCTACTTTTGGAATGTTTTGGACGTCCTTATATAAAAAGTAAGCAATAGCTTTCTTCTTAATTTCGTAATCCTCTAGCTCATGCTTTCTCCAGCTGTAAAGCGGCCAGAGGGCATAGCCTGTCTCGAAATCTTCTTCCTTTTTAACTGAAAATAGAGGGAAAAATCTATTCGTATGAACATCTCCTCTAGTGATAGTAACAAACGGCCAGGGCATATCATATCTTTTAAAGTTTCTATTTGTATTGTCTATATAGGTAAAGAAAGGCCAGCCATAGGTCCTCTGTTTTCTGCCCGGCATATCAAGTCCATAATAAAAAGGCAGAATAGCAAGCGAGCTAACTCTTGCTCCATAAAATTCCTTATCCGCTTGAAGATAGAGTGGCCAGAGAGCAAAGCGATCATTAAGAGCGTCGCCTGCAGTCTTTTGTCCATAAATTGGCCAGAGCCTTCCACCCGTAACACCGTTTCCTTTGTAATAGCCTATAAAGGGCCATAGTAAATTAGTATTAGTGGTTCCGTAATTTTCTGTTTGTAGAAAGAGCGGAAACAAAAGAAACTTTATCCTGTCCTTCCCGTATTTATTTTTCATATTTCCGTAAACAGGGAATACGGCAAAGAAGCTCCTATCCGGGTCTTCTGAATGTCTGGCAAAAAGAAGTGGAATGAGCGTATACTCCCGCTCTCTATAACCACTTTCTTTGAGCGTAGATTTATAATAGAAGATATAGACTAGTGCCTGAAATTTTGTATCCCCTTCAAAAGTGCGATAGGTCGAAAACGGATAGAGGAAATCAAAAGAAGTTCTATCTTTCTCTGCATTATCATATTTGTAGAATATTGGGCGGAAACCGTATCCAGTCTCATGACCTTCTTTCTTGTAAGAAATAAATGGTCCCAGAGCATCTATCTTTTTCTCTCCAGTCTCCTCATCTTTTTCCATATAGAAAAGTGGCCCTAGATTAATAGTATCCATCGCTAGAGCAGAGAATAGCGGCGCAACTGTAAGCAGTATCAGTAAAATTGGAAGTGTTAGAATTTTGACCCGAAAATTCATTCCATTAAATGTAACTTAAATAGCCGTGATATCTATGAAAAATTTAATATGTTAGGAAATATTTCTAAATATAAACTCGAGGAACCCTTTTTCCGGTGTGAGACAAGAGTTCATATGATATTGTGCCTGCCATCTGAGCTAAATCTATTACAGATAGGTGATCATCTCCGAAAAGAACAACCTCATCACCGACACTGAGATTTCCAATATCCGTAACATCGGCCATAAGAAAATCCATACACACATCTCCAGTTACCGGGGCAAGAGATCCATTTATAGAAACCATGCCTTTACTTGACAAGTTCCTGGTATAACCGTCTGCGTAACCTACAGGTATAGTCGCAATAATTGAAGGACGTTTGGTCACATATTTGCCGCCGTAACTTACTGGAGTTCCTGCTGGAACTCGGCTTAACTGAATTATTCGAGACTTGAGCTTCATTACGGGCTTGAGATCCAATCCGGAATAATTTCCCGCCCCATAGAGCATGATCCCTGGTCTAACTAGGTTAAAAATACTTTCAGGATATTTCTGCATTGCAGCAGAGTTAGCTGCATGCACATAGGACGGCTCAATTCCTCTTAATTTTATTAGTTCAACAAGCTCATTTAATGTTCTTATTTGATTGTAGGTGTTTTCGTCAGAATCGGCAAATGCCGTTGACAGATGCGTGAGCACTCCTTCCATAACTAGATTCTTAAACGCGGATAGCTCATTTAGAAAGTTTTCAGAATCTTCACGCCTCACGCCGAGTCTAGTCATTCCGGTATCAAATTTTAAGTGGTAGGGGGTTTTCTTTTTAGCTTTTGCTGATTCACTTTCTAGAGCATGTGCTACCTCAATTGAAAAAAGAAATGGGGTAATATTATATTCAACCACTGCCGGGGCTTCTTCAGGTGTTAGGCCTCCTAATAGAAGTATTGGGACTTCTATTCCGAATTCCCTTAATTGAAGAGCTTCTCCAACAGTAGCAACCCCCACCATTTCTGTGCCGGCTTCAACGAGAGCCTTACTTGTCTCAACTGAGCCATGACCGTAGGCGTCTGCCTTTACTATCGAAAGTATTGATACTTTGTTCCCTACAAGCTTTCTAACTTGCAAGAAATTATGTTTAAGATTTTTAAGATTTATCTCTGCCCAGGTCCGTCTCATATGAAATATTTATATAACCTTAATTTAGATGCAGGGTCAATCAATAATATTAAATACAGATAATTATGCAAAAATGATCTTAATTATGTTAGTTTATGAATATTAAGATCCTCGGAGGGATTATCAGATGACAAAGAGATATATACTAGCAGCTTTATTCTTGACACTTTTTATTACAAGCTCATTGTCTATAGCTACTACAGCCGTATCTGAAGATTTATCAGGTTGCGGTTCACAACTACCAAAATTGACCCTAGATAGTTCAATAGAAAACAATTTCAACTTTAGTAAAACTGACGAAGTAGTTTTACTAGAGGGAACATGTTCACAGTTAAAATCTGGAGCTTGTGGTACGGGCACATGCGAAAAAGGTTGGAAGTGTATGGATACAGGCATTCAATGTCTTTGCTCTCCACCACAGTAATTAAAAAAAAAGGGATCTACTCAGGCAGTTCTGTCCAAACTTCGCCCTCACAGAATACAGAGATCGTTCCTGTTTCAAAACGCTCAAGTTCTTCTTGATTTACATATGAAATACAGGAATTAACTGTCCGGCTCATCCCAAGGTATGAAGGGTCTATCCAGACTTGCTGGCTTTCATTATTGAGACTTGAACTCTGCCCAGGTCCGTGTCCCGCGCATGGATTATTGGCCCCATCATATACTCCAGGAGTTCCGATCTTGCAATCTACAAAATCATACCCTGCGTCCTCGCATATAAACATCTCAGGTTTTGCAACATAGTATGCTGCGTTGATATCAAAAGTATCCATAACATTCATACCCAATAATTGCGTAAGTTCTGCAACCCTCTGTTCAGAAGCTCTGGATAATAATTGAGCTCTTGGGCTGCATCCAGGGTCCGCTAGTGAATCAATTTGGTCTCCGGAGTACAGCGTGCTTGAGGAGATTGAAAAATTAATGAAAGTAAATGGAACATTTGACTGCTCTAATACCACCTGAGTAGCACGTAGATCCTGCGCAATATTAAAGTCAGTGAAAATCACATCTGGGGCGAACGAGTAACTGAGAACTTGATCTGGGGCACGTCCGGCTAGATATACAATCTCTTCTATTTTATCAAGAACTTCTGGGAAATTGAGAACTAAACATGCAATATCCGTAAGAGGTCCAAGAGCTAAGATTGTAATTAGGTCTTCACTATCTGCTAATAATCCGACTATCTCTAAGACTCCATCATTTACACATAACTGCGGCAGGGATTCATCTCCGTTTATACCGCCTGTCCATATGACATCCTCAGGAACTGAAAGAGGTATTATGCCGCCTCCAAACACAGGTCCATTCCAAACACCAGGTGTTTCAATAAAAGTCTGCTCAGCTGCAAATACTTCAGCCGGCTGTATATTGTTTCCCCTAACTATTACAATTGCCAAAACATCAGCGTCTACATAGCTACTCATTAACTCTACTGCATAGGAATCATCAGTATCAGAAGGTCCGGCACCACCACCATTAACGAGACCTGCGGCAACATCTGTAGAAATTATTATTTTCTTTACATTGTCTTGGCCATTAGAATTGTTAGAACAGGAATATATGGCAAGCAGAAGTGGAATAATTAATACCAATGATAACATTCTATTTTTATACATATTGCAACCCTCCATTTTATACCTAGCCTAAATATATCACTAATTGATATATAAAGTGAAGCTTATATCCGAGAACAGTTAGAACCTTCTTTTCTTACAGAATTCTGTATAATAATTGTGCTGAGAATAAATATGACAAAAATTGATATAATTAAACACAATGCAACTGCGTGGGATGAGGAATCTATCGAAGAAAGCCCCTGGTGCACTCCTGTGTCTGAAGAGATAACCTTAGATGCTAAGAACGGGGATATTAAGCTAAGACTTACTCCTAATAAATTTATCCCTAAAGCGTGGCTCGAGGGGATTGAGGGAAAGGAAGTTTTATGCGTTGGCTCTGGTGGAGGACAGCAGGCACCAATAGTTGCTGCAGCTGGGGCGAATGTAATCAGCGTAGACATCTCTAATGAACAACTTAACAAAGATTTACTTGTCGCCAACCGTGACGGGCTTAAGCTGTTAACTATTAAAGCGGATATGTCAGATATGTCAGATTTTAAAGACAACACATTTGATCTAATTATTAATGCTGCTTCAACAGTTTTTGTGCCCGATGTAGAGAAAGTGTGGACTGAGTTTTATAGAGTGCTAAAACCGGGTGGCGAGTTATTTGCAGGAATGATGAACCCTTCCTTCTTTATGTTTGATCATGCTGAGGCTGAGGAATCAGGCCAGTTAGAAGTTAAACACAAGCTGCCTTATTCTGACCTAGAAAGTCTCAAGAAAAAAGAACTTAATCGCATAATTGAGGATGAGGTTCCCTTAGTATGGAGCCACGATCTTGAAACACTTATCGGCGGACAAACCAAAGCAGGATTTTCTATAATTGATCTATATGAAGACTGGTGGGCAGGAGACGACACTCTACTTAACAAATTCTCACCAACAACTTTTGTTACAAGAGCCAAAAAACCTTCTTAATTACTGCTTTTATCTCCAAGCTTTGTATCTAAAAACAAGCCACCTGCTTCAAACTTGGCTGTTGGTTTGCCACTAACCAATTCAGCCTCAAATGTTATCGCAGCACCTTCAACTTTGGGATTTGAGATTATAAAGACGCTGTTAGTTTCGACTTCGTCTTTAATTATGGATAACGTTGAATTCGGCGGTATAGTGTTAAAGTTTTGTTCTCCCTCTCCCCAGATTGTTACAAACTTTTTAATGCCCATATGCCCTGACTCAACCAGTGGCTTGTCTGAGAAATAGATCACATTACTCTGCCCATTTCCGTTAAGCGTTAGCTTGCCGTCTGCATACGTTCCGTTATCAAAATTAATAACGAACAGATAGTTTGGGCCCGTGGATTCTACAGCATATGCGAAACCTGTTATCATAATTAAAACGGCAATACTAAGTATGAATTTTTTCATTTCTCTCTCCTATGTAATATCAAAAGATTATACCTGTAATAGCTAAAGACTTTCCTTCTCTGTCTTATCTACAACGACTAAGGAAGAGTATGTGTGTTGGGTAATTCTAGTTATATGACGACTAACTCTCCTTAGCCACCTGATCGCTTCGAGGTTGCTTGTTCCTATATCTGGATCAATTTCATCGCCTGCTATGCGTCTCATCACACTTGCTCTGAATGGACTAACCTTTTGACGAATTAAACTGCCTGCATTTCGCGCAACCTCGTGTGCGTGAAACCAATCATCATCTTCTATATACGAGATTATTTCTTTTATCGCTCCTGTTAGCAGTAGGCATTCAGGTTGCAGCTCGGGTGTAGCTCTTGCTGTAATTGCCCTGTCCTCATCTTGCTCACATCTTTCATAAAGTCTCTGCAGGTGATCCATAGTATGAATAGTGCTAACAACTCTTTCCCACTTTGAATCCTGATTATTATCAACTTTAACCTGATCTAAAAAAGAATATGTAGAATTTAATGCTGACAGGAGCTCTTCAAGGTCAGCTTTTTTGCCCGTTTCACTATCTCCTAGTATTGCGCCCACATGTCTGAACAAAGCTATAGATTCCGTTTTAATAGCCATGTGTACAGCGCCAAGAGCAAGCTGAGAGTCAACAAGTAAAGATTTATCGAGCGAATCTAAATACAATGACGGTTTATCAGGAATAATGCGCTCCATCAACCTCGCAAACTGATTGGTAAAAGGAAGTACAACTATAACACCCAGAGTGTTAAAGAAAGTATGAAACCCTACAAGAGCAATCTCTGCATTTTTGACAATCTGCCCCGGAGCAAAGTATTCCCATACTAGCGTATAAGGTGTTAACAATATTAGCGCTCCAGTTGCAGTTAACAGATTGTATATTACGTGTGAAAAGCCTGTTCTTTTTACTCCTACAGAACCCCCAGCTGTGGCGAGAGCAGCGGTTAAGGTTGTTCCTATATCCATACCTATTACAAGAGCTGCTGCCTGATTAAAATTAATAAGTCCGGCATAAAGTGCTGTTAACGCTGCCACAACACCAGCGCTTGAAGACTGTGTTATAGCAGTAAAGACTACTCCTATAAGTACTAGGAAAAGCCGGCTTGACAAGCTGTCGGCAGGAAGATTTTCAAAAGAAATAAAACTTTGCATCTCCGACATTGAGGACTGCATATAGGTGATACCAACAAAGATGAGTCCAAACCCGGCGATACTATATCCTATAGTGGACAGGCGGCCTTTTGTAAATAATTTGAGAATTGCGCCTAAGAATACAAGTGGGAGAAATACATTCTCGAGACTATATTTAAAACCCAATAGTGCAATAATCCACCCTTTAAACGTTGTACCGATATTGGCACCGAAGATTATTCCTAAAGCATCGGGGAAAGTTATTAGCCCAGCTCCCACAAAACCTACTGCAGCAACAGTTGTTAAACTTGAGGATTGAAGAATCGCAGTGCTGGAGGCTCCGGTCAGAGCTCCTGTAGCAGGGCTTTTTGTAAAGCGCATCAATACTGAGCGCATGGTGCTCCCAGCAAGTGCTCTTAGTCCCTCGGTCATGACTATCATGCCTAGGAGAAAAAGACCAATCCCGCCTGCTACGTGAACAATAACCAAGACTTCTGACATGTAAGTAATCCTATACCACTATACTTACTTATATCTAAAGTATATCAGAAGTGAGGTTAAGACCTTTAACTTATTACAAATACTTATTGAGCACTAAAAACTACTTTAATTTCTGGTGAAGAGGTTGTATTGCTACGCCCCTCAAAGCCACCAAGATCCTGGACTGATACGTTGACTAGGACTTCATTGCTACCGTTTGGTGTTACAGTAACAACATGCTCCAGTGGAGTCTGAGCATAAAGCTGATCTCCGCTTATAGTTACTATGCTGGTATTTCCATCAACTGTAGTTTCAATTGGTCTAACACCAATATAGGGCGCAGGTGTTAATGTTCCATTCTCAGCCGTAATTGTAATACTTTTTACGCCACCAAAATCAGCACCATGAGCACGAATGTTTGCAGAACCGTCTTTTGTAACAAAAGCAGCTTCCTCTCTGGGTCCATGTGATTCATATAGCATATAAGAATAAGGATTACTGCCGTTATAAGTAGAATCACTTACACGAACTGACAACCTAGGGCTTTCTTTATCTAAAACAGGGGCCTTCTGATAGCAGGCGCTAACAGCTAGTAATAAAACTCCTCCGATCAAAAAAGTGAAAAATTTAGACATACCATCCTCCGTGCAATATTTTTCTTTCTCTCTCTCTAATTAACTATTCTAAAATAAAAATAATAGAAAATCTATACAGCCTGTATTCTATATAGAACTATAGAGCTTGTTAAAAGATATAGTAGCAAGCAACTCAGTCACATTTTGATATCACAAGAATAAAACTATTGCAAGCATAAATCAACTTAACCACATGCCCAGCAATAGTACTTTTAGATATGTCTAAATACGCAATTATCTATTGCAAATTATTGCTAATCGTTATTGCCCGAAAGTGAGTAGAACACAGCGTAAGTAGATCTAAAGTATTTTGATAGGTCATTAATCGATATATTTCACTTCTAACCAATATCCTATAGTCAATTCACGTAGGTAGACCCTATGAGGACTATTGAAACAAAAATTGTGTATTCAAGACAAGCTATTTATTTTGGAACATTTATAGTAGCTCTGGCGGCATCATTAATATTCACAAGCTTTCTAGTTTGATATAAATTTGGCTGCAACATTAACGATTAAAACAAAGTATTAATCGAATGCACTTCTATTCATACATTGGGTAGGGAGACCTAAGGCCTTTTTTATACCGATCCTTTGATTCTTCAATAGTTATTAGAGTCTCTTCAATTCCGCGCCAGCCGTCGACTTCCACATCTTTTTCTTCGAGTTTCTTGTATATAGAAAAGAAGTGCTCTATCTCCTTTAGTAAATGCGGGGGAACTTCGCTTAATTCCTGAATATGATTCCAGAGGGGATCAGCTACGGGGACACACAATATTTTTTCATCAGGCCCCTTCTCATCACTCATCACAAACATGCCAAGCGGTTTGGATTTAATTATGCAACCTGGAAATGTTGGCTCCCAAAGAAGCACGAGAGCATCCAAAGCGTCACCGTCAAGTGCTAAGCTATCCTCAACAAAGCCATAGTCACATGGGTAATGAACTGAGGAGAAAAGCATTCTATCCAATTTGATCCTTCTTCTAATCTTGTCGTATTCGTATTTATTTCTTGAGCCCTTTGGCACCTCTACCATTACGCTTACTGTATTTGCATCAATTTCACCTTTAACCATTTATTGCTCCCTTATTTATTCATCAATTCAGAATGTCTATTTATAAATCTAGAAAAAGTCCTTTCGCTTCTTTTGAAGTAAGTTTGGATACGGAGGTTACCTTATCACTGAAGGTAGATAAAGTCCCCCATGATTCTCTTTCAGATAGGTCTATTAAAACTGAGTAGACTTTAAAGCGTAGTCTTTCTTTGGTCTCTTTAAATGTTTTTAAAAACATATCTCCAACATTGGACTCTCCATCGGTAATAAATACAATATCTCCACCTTTAAATTTGGAACTCTCCAAAAGTGAGACCGCTTTATTTAGAGGCTCTTCAAAGTTTGTGCCCCCTCCAGGGAAATATTCAGCAAGCTCCATTATATCAGCTTCTTTCATTCCCCAACCTGATAGCCCTTCTTTGCCGACGGATTCAAATATCTTAAGCGGAGCTCCTCCTGAGGAAAATACAACAACGTTAAATTTGCGCCTCTCTCTTTTAGCTATATCCAGCAAGGTCAGGCATACGCCCTTGGACCAGAGCTCCTTATTACCATCCATAGAAGAGCTGCCGTCCAGACAAATAACCATAGGCCCCCTGCCCCTTTCTTCTTTTAGGTAATACTGAAAAAGCCTGCCTTCTACGTAGCGTTTCTTAAAATCATTTTTTAAAAGTTTATGTCTAAGCGATACAAGCTCTGTCGGTATCATTCTGCCAATATCATCTCCAATTGAAACATCGAATACTTCCGCCCCTCTCTTGGACCAGACTTTTCTTCTAGAAGAAAGCATTTCCTCCTTTAAGCTGCCGACAAGGAGTGAGAGCTTTTTTAGCTTATCGTTCTTAGATAGTTTGGCCGCAAGGTCAAGTTTTTCCCCGGCCCCTTTGCCGCCCTCGGGGTTACCCATCGATGAATCCCATGAGTCGATCTGATCTTCAGACTCTTCGATATTTTGATCGGTTTGCTCCAGAGAAGCCTTGACCATCTTATCCATATCGAAATCCATTTTTTCATGATCTTCCTGCTGCTTTTCTATAAGTTGATCGAGGTTGTTTTCTTCCTCTTCTAATTCTGACTCTTTTTGCTCCTTGGCTTCTTTAAACGCCTCCCCCATTTCATCACTTTCTTCTTCAACCTCATCCCATGTTTCCATTTCTTCTTTCAGCTCCGAGACTTTATCCTCAGCTTGCTTAACTTCCCATTCTTGAAGCAGCTTCCTCTCACCAGGTCCATTATCAGATCTGAGCCAGCTTAGTAGCTGAGTGCCCATGTCAATAGTGGCAAGAGCGGATTTAAACCCCTCAAGCGCAGTCTCCTCTCTGAGCTCTTTGTAATGCTTGTCGTTGAATATTTTATCAAGCAGTTTCCTCGCAAGAGTAGAGCCTTTTTGTGTTTTGTCTTCAGGCACAAATAGGACATTGTGTTTATAGAAGGCACAAAATAAATCTAGTATAAGTGCATCAAAGTTGGGAAGCAGGTTGTTGCCGCTTTCGATTAATGAACGAAGGGCTTGGGATTCTAAGGAGAGTGTTTCAAACAGCTCACGGTCAAAAGAATCGGATTCGATATTTTGAGCAGACTTTATATCTGACATATAGGACTAAAAGCTAACACGCATAGAGAATAGTTCAATCAGCTTATATCAATTTCAGGCGAGCGTGTTAAAATTAAAAACCCCTTTATTCAAGCATTAAATATAAACATACTGATGAAACTTAACAAAATAGAAATTAAAGCTATTGCCGCAGTAGGTCTAATAATGGCAATCAGGCTGCTCGGAATTTTCTTGATCCTTCCCGTGTTCAGCGTATATGCAGAAAAGTATCCGGGCGCAGATCTTGCGCTTGCCGGCGTAGCTTTTGGTATATATGCGCTTATTCAGAGTGTGTTGCAGATACCCTTTGGGTGGCTGAGTGACAAGATAGGAAGAAAACCGGTTTTAATCATCGGGCTTGCTATATTTGCAATCGGAAGCCTTATTTGCGGGATGGCAGATAATATAACCGAGTTGATTCTAGCGCGAATAATTCAGGGCGCGGGAGCTGTTAGCTCAGTAGCAATAGCTTCACTTGGAGATGCCACACGTCCGGGCGTTAGGGCTCAGGCTTTTACAATTGTTGGAATTACAATCGGGGCCGGGTTTCTTATTGCAATAATAATTGGCCCTCTTTTAGCGGCGAAGATCGGGTTTTCAAGCTTATTCTATGTACTTACTGCTCTAGGAGTATTGGCTATATTGGTAACCCTATTTTTCTTCCCTAAAATAGAGAAAAAAGAACTTATTCATGAAGAATCGGCAGTTCTGGGCTACTTAAAAAACCCTGAGATCAAAAAGCTGTTTCTATCGGCAGGAATTATATCTCTAACTGTAAACATGTTTGTGTTCATCTATCCACTTAGCTGGACCAGCCTTGGAGTAAGCGAGGCTGATTTGTGGAAAGTTTACCTCATAGCACTCATCCCTACTGTGTTTTTTGCATACCCATACGTAAGGTATGCGGAAAAAAGAGGGATATTGAAAATCGCGATAACAAGCGCTTGGGCACTCATGGCTATTAGTTTCCTTATCTATCCTGCAAGCTCATTTTTCACATTTGTGCTGTACTTGTCGGGAATGGCATATTTTATGGGACACACTGTTCTTCAGTCTGTTTTCCCTGCATTTCTGACACAAAGAGTCGGGCAGGAAAAACGCGGCATTACAACAGGTTTTTACAATCTTTCAAGTTTCTTCGGTGCCTCTATTGGTGGTATGAGCGCAGGTTATCTCTATCAGGTTAGCCCTCACTTGCCGCTCCTTGTAGCCCTGTTGTTGGTTATAGCATGGGGACTATCAGGGCTGCCCAATACTCCGGAACAAAGCTCAACTAAATAATTAGGCTCTTACCTTAATAGATATATTCTTATAATAAATCATCTCAAATTACAAACTCCTTCATATTAATATTAAAATGTGTTAGTTTAAATTGATAATAGAGGAGAGGATAATGCAAAAAATTCTGATTTACTTACCAATTTTATTGCTAACAGTATTTCTTAACACAGATATATCAAAATCAGATGTATTAATAGAGAACGGGGGAATTAGCAGATTTGCAGCTGCTGGTATACCAGGAATCATGTCGCTTGATGTTGTGTCAGGCGCTGGCCAGTCAGGAGATTATATTTTACTGACTTGCGGATCTTTTAAGAATCCGCCAGTAGGAACATTTAATACACCTGACCCTGCGATATTTACTGAACTAGACACTAATAGCTGTGGATCTAGCAATATTTGCATTGAAGGAATCTGGGGTGGCTTTACAAACAACCCTGGTTCAGAAATTTTAACCTGCAACACTTCAGGAGCATCCTTATTACTTACCGCAGGAACTCTACGTTACTCAAATGTTGACCCAATGAATCCTGTAATTGGAATTTCATGCAACGAAGGAAACGGTCTCTTGGCTACAGCCCCTTCTATTGCAACAGAAGCTGGATCACAAGTAGTCAGAATTTTTACTTCCTTTGCTTTTACTGAGGAAATTTCAAACGATATTATGTTTAACCCTCAAGCTGCAAATTTCACCTCTGAGTCAACGATAGATGGCGTTCAAGTTTCATCAATTGGATCAAGCACATTCTTTAATTCTGCAGGAGCTACAGGGACAGCTGATCAGTCATACGTTGGATCGGCAAGAGACTGGAGAGCATGCACCATTGCATTGAGAATGGAACCTGCTCCACCTACTCCGACCCCAGTTCCGCCTACTCCAACACCTACTCCGACTATTACGCCCCCTACTGATACCCCTACTCCTACGCCGACAATTATTCCTCCCCCTGATGTAACGAGTGTGCCTACCCTCGGACAATGGGGACATTTGAGCGTTGGTATCTTTGCTGTACTTATTGGTGTTTGGTTCTTAAGAAGACATAAAATCAAAACTTAAACGAGTACAAACTCCGGTGTTTCTTAAAAAGAGGCACCGGATTCATATACTTTTCATATATATAGAATTATTATTCTATTTAGACACTAAGTATGGTATTATTCCGATAATTATCAAAGAGGAGGATGAATATGAATAGAAAATTACTATTCTTACCAATTTTTGTATTATCATTGTTGTTTCTTTCATCAGTATCCCAGGCTGATGTTTCGATTGTAGACATCGAATCCGATATTCGCTTTTCGAGTCAGGCACCTTTTAATAACGGTGCTGTTAGTTCTGGCTCAGGTAGTGTCAGCGACTATGAGCTAATTGGCTGCGGTGTTGTGGACCCTAACGAAGCAAATAGTTTTTCTGCCCCTACACCTGGCACTTGGACTCAGATAGATAACGGTTCTTGTGGCGGAGATTTTAGCTGTATAGGTAGTGTCTGGGGACGTTTTACAGATACCCCTAATTCAGAAGAAATCAACTGTAATTGGTCTGAGGACAACTTTGTTTTTGCCGGAGGATCGATGAGATTCTCGGGAGTTGACGGAGATGACCCGATAATAGGTGTGTCTTGTGCTACAGGAGCTGGCACAGAACAAGCAACCGCACCCTCAATTCAAACAGAAGCTGGATCGTTTGTAGTAAGAATTTATACAGCTCAGCCTCTAACTATTCCAAATCTCATGCCAAGCACTTTTGCGAGCTTAGGCCCCGACAACGGTGACCTTATCCAATATGATTCAATTTCTTTGAACACTTTTCAGATTATCATAAGTGACGGTATTGCTGAGTTTTCCCCTAATGCAGGACCTACTGGAACATTTGATTTTTCTTTTTTGCCACCATCTGGCTCAGTGCCTATCAACTGGAGAGCTTGTACAATAGCCCTAAGAATGGGGGACCCACCGCCAGCTCCAGCAGTACCTACAATGAATGAGTGGGGAATGATTACATTCGCAGCATTTGCAGGAATTGCCGGATTCTGGTTTATCAGAAGACGCCAGCTTACTGCTTAACTTCAATTTACAAATTAAACTTTAACAACTATACACTCCGGCGTTTCTTAACTGAGGCGCCGGAAATTTCCACCTCTCTAAATAATACTTTCATTCTAAATTTCAACTTAGTTATGTTATTCCGATATATAGATATATAGCTTTATTTCACACCTCAACTGTGATAGGATAATAAAAAACCCAGACGGAGGATGATTAAATGTATAGATTTATATTGTTTATACCAATTTTTGTATTTTCACTATTAATTTTTCCCTACAATTCAAATGCTAACGTTTTAATAGAAGACGTTGAAGCAGCAGCTTCTGCTACACCAAACCAAACACAGATCGGAATAGAGACCGGTGTAGGACAAGCAGGAGACTATGTTTTATTTTCCTGCGCTACAACCCTTAGTGATAGTCCGCAATCAATTAATGATCCAACCCCTGGGGATTGGAATGAAATAGACTTAGGTGAGTGCGGCTCAGGCTTCTGTATACATGGAATATGGGGAGGATTTACTGATAACCCTAACTCAGAAAATATTACGTGTTCCTGGACTGAAAACACAAACGTTTCAGGTGCTGGTTCTTTTAGATACACAGGGGTAGATCCGGATAATCCAATTATAGGTGTTGATTGCGCTGTTGGATTTGACGATTTCCCAACTGCACCTTCAATTCAAACAGAGGCAGGATCTCAAGTAGTACGCATATTTACTTATGGCAATTTTTTCGATGTAGGAGTAGCTGATGTTCCTGAGAATGAAGCAAATGCAGATCCTATAGGCTCCTATTTCGCAAGTGCTACTGGTAATTTTGAATTTATCAATTCCTCTGGACTATCAGTACTCTTCTCAGAAGCAGGGCCCACTGGTACTATTCAGTTAAGTTTACAAACTTCAGCTAGATGGAGAGCTTGTACTATAGCACTTAGAATGAGAACAACAGAAGTTCCTACAATGAATGAGTGGGGAATGATCACATTTGCAGCATTTGCAGGCATTGCAGGATTCTGGTTTATCAGAAGACGCCAACTTACTGCTTAACCTTCAATTCATAATTTAAGCTTAAACAACTAATATACTCCGGCGTTTCTTAATCGAGACGCCGGAGTTTTTTATAATCCAAATTATGTTTCTTGAGATTTATAAGACAGAACTAATTCGCTGATCTAAGGGACTCTAGTGTGGTGCGGATTTTGTATAGACTATCAACTCTTAAAGCACCGATTTCGTTCAGCACTTTTTCATAACTAACACTGGCTCTACCGCCGACAATAACTGAAACATTCTCCGGCAAACCGCGTCTTAACTTTCTTATCTCCTGAACTAGTACAGGGTCATCCTCAGGGTAAACAATGCTAAGTATTACTGCTTTGCAACTATTTTGCTTCACAGCTCCAGCTATTTCTTCCGATGGAAGGTTGGCTCCTAAGTAGGTAACGTTCCACCCCTCGCTCGCTGCTGTAACCGCTATAATCAGGGCTCCAATATCGTGCCATTGATCTGCAGGGGTTGTTACAAGAACATTTGGTGCGCCTGGAATATTTTTATTGTTTGCAAGGACACCACCCAAGAAAGTCCTAATAACGTGAGAGGCAAGGTGTTCATGGGAAATCCTTAGATTCCCCTTTCTCCAGCCCTCTCCTATCTCTTCCATTAGTGGCACCAAAATATTCTCTATTAAACCATTTAAGCCGTAATCCATCTCGGACTGTACGAGAACATTCTCAAGGGCTTTTGAATCCATTTGCTCAAGAGCACTCATAAAACTTTCTAAATAATTTTCAGCACTTTTTTCATTGGAGCGAATTTGTACTTCCGGATTATCCCGTTTGATAGGAAGCTCAATGACATTCATGCTTTCTATAAGACTTTCAAGCTCTTCATTACTTGAGCTTACGATCTGACTAATACCAAACCCAGCATCAGTTGCTTTCTTTAGCAAAGACAATCTGTTTATGTCATCTTCGGTATAATACCTTCTGTTGTTATTATCTCTTTTAGGAAAAACAGCATTATATCTTCTTTCCCAAGCCCTTATTGCGTGTGCGCTAAGCCCAGTCCTCATACTTACAACTTTGATTGAGTATTTCTTATCCATAATTTTTTCCACGTCATTCATTTAATCAAGTTAAACAATTGTCTAACTCTTGTCAAGACAGAAAATGCAATTGTTAATTGTATTTGATTAAAATTTTCACTAGCCAGTAAAGCCTTATCTCTATAACTCTACTCTAATACAAGACTATTAAGATTATTTTATATTATCTGAAATAATGCTTGACACATCTTATACGCTTGCATATACTACTAGACATCTAATAGACATATATTAGATATTCACCGATAAATAATCGGTAGAATAACCATAACACTTTAGGAGGTGTTAACATGAGTAGATTTAAATCATTATTTTTTGTTTTAGTAGCGGTTTTAGCGTTTGGGGCTGTACAGGCATTCTCTGGCAGTGATAAAAGTAAAGATATTGTAGACACTGCAGTAGATGCAGGCTCATTCACAACACTTGTGGCAGCAATACAAGCAGCAGGTCTGGAAGAAACCTTAAGGGGTGAAGGACCATTCACAGTATTCGCACCAACAGATGAGGCTTTTGCAGCTCTTCCAGATGGTACTGTTGAATCACTACTACTAGTAGAAAACAAAGATAAGCTGGTAGCGATTCTCACCTATCACGTTGTTGCAGGAAAAGTAACCTCAGCAGATGTTGTGAAAGTTAAAGAAGCAAAATCAGTAAACGGTAAGGGTATACCGATTGCTGTTAAAGACGGAAAAGTACATGTAGATAATGCTACCGTTGTAACTGCCGACATTATGGCAAGCAATGGAGTGATTCATGTAATAGATGCCGTTATTATCCCTGATGACAATTAGTTTTTAATATATCCGGGCTGCTTAAACGCAGCTCGGATAAAAATAAAAAGTAATGGGAGAGTAAAGATGGTTTATGCAGACAAACTTTTAAACAATAATTTTAGTGATGGTTCAAATATTCTTTCAGATAATCACGAAATGTATGATTCCTTCGATCAAGCAGATGATTTCAATAACATTGAGCTTGATATTAATAATCAAACCGAAGAAGAACAACTAGTGCATACTAGACTCGATGATAGCTCTGAAGAGGAGAAGAGTACAACCGACCCTAGTGATAATTATAAGTGGACTAAGTTTGAAGAAGAAAGAGTACTCTACGTTTATTTCAAAGATTTAGCCCATGAGCAGCTTCTTACAGGGGATCAGGAAAAAGAAATAGCAGCACAAATAAAAGAATGTAACAATAGAGTTATAAAAATTGATAAACAGCTAGAGAAATCTAAAGATATAGATTCTCAACAAAAGAAGAAGCTTATAGCATACAAAAGTAGATATAATAGAAAAGGTGAACAGCTTAAATCTAAATTTATCAAAGCTAACCTTAGACTGGTAATAAATATCGCCAAAAGACACCTTGGAAAAGGTCTAGCTCTCACTGACCTTGTTCAGGAAGGAAACCTTGGACTAATTAGAGCGGTTGAGAAGTTTGATCACACAAAGGGGTTTAAATTTTCAACCTACGGCGCGTGGTGGATACATCAGGCAGTTACAAGAGCGCTTGCTGAAAAAACTAGAACTATTAAAGTACCCGTTTATGTACTTGAGCAATCGAGTAAAGTATTCAAAGCAAAATACATGCTACAGGAAGAGCTAGAGAGAAAACCTCTTCCAAAAGAGATTGCCGAGAGAACAAGGCTAAGCATTGATATAGTAGAAGCGGTTTTAGATGGATCAGATAAAGTTCTTTCACTCGATAATCCAATCAAAGAAGATAGATCGAGAACATATTTGGATTTTCTTCCTGATCACGATCCAAACGGTCAGGAATACAATGTAGACAACAAGAACATGAAGGGTTTGCTAAGTGAGCTCCTTACCACTTTGTCTGAAAAAGAAGAAGAAATTGTAAGGATGCGATACGGATTTGGAAACAGCAACGTTCATACGCTTGATGAGATAGGTACTAAATTCGGCGTTACAAGAGAGCGTATACGACAAATAGAGAAATCAGCTTTAAAGAAAATTGCTTTGTCAGAAAAAGGCAGCAAACTAAAAGGATATTTATAAACAAAATGAAAATACTAGTAACCGGAGCTACAGGATATATTGGTGGGCGCTTAATACCAGACCTACTCGATAAAAGCATGGAAGTTAGAGTGTTAGTCAGAGACGCTTCCAGAATTGAGGGCAGGTCTTGGGAAAACAGTGTCGAAGTTTGTGTAGGGGATTTACTAAAGCCCGAATCCCTTGAACTAGCCCTTAAAGATATTGATGTAGCCTACTATCTTGTGCACTCAATGTACGGCGGCAAGGATTATGCCGAGAAAGACAGAGAGGCTGCAAATAATTTTGTCCAAGCCGGGAAGAGCCTTAAACAAGTTATATATCTAGGTGGACTTTTGCCGGATACCGAAGAGATATCCAACCACTTAAAAAGCAGATCAGAAGTGGGTGAGATTCTTAGAAAAGGACTTCCTACTTTAGAGTTTCGTGCAGGGCCAATAATTGGCTCTGGTTCAGCATCTTTTGAGATGGTTCGCTACCTTACAGAACGACTCCCTATAATGGTCGCTCCTAAGTGGATTCACCACCAGGTGCAGCCTATAGCGGTAAGAGATGTAATGAGATATTTACTCAGAGCATTGGATGAAAAGTACAGAGGCGTGATTGATATAGGCGGAGACATATTAACATTTAAACAAATGATGGATGGTTATGCTAAAGTGAGGGGATTAACACGGACTATTATAACAGTTCCTGTACTTGCGCCTAAATTAGCAGCAATATGGGTGGGACTTGTTACTCCAATTTCAAACTCTCTAGCAGTTCCTTTAATTGAAGGCGTTATACATCCTATTGTTGGCGATACTACAAGGGCACAAGAAGTGTTTCCTGAAATTCGCCCCCTACCCTATATAGAATCAGTGGAGCGCGCCCTTAGTGATGTAAGTAAAGGCGATATAGAAACCAGATGGAGCGGTGCTCTAATTTCTGAATCAACTTATAGCGTTTCTGAGTCGCGCGGGCTGGTTACCGAAAGAAGATCTATACATATTGATGATATAGAACCAGAGCAAGTATTTAACTCTTTTACTAGCTTAGGTGGAGAGAAAGGCTGGCTAGTTTGGGAGTGGGCCTGGGAAATAAGAGGCTTAGTTGATAGACTAATGGGGGGCCCTGGGCTTAGAAGAGGCAGGCGTCACCCGGTTGAGCTATTGCCCGGAGAGGCTGTTGATTTTTGGCGTGTAGAAGAAGTGCAAAGACCGGAGATTCTTAGATTACGTGCTGAAATGAAGGTTCCAGGAAGAGCATGGCTCGAATGGCAAGCCATGCGTGAGGGAAACGGAACCAGACTAGTACAAACAGCTCTATTTGAACCATCGGGACTTTGGGGAGTCCTATATTGGCGTTCTTTTTACCCTATTCACAGGTTTATATTTGACGATATGATCAAAGCTATAGCTGAAGATGCTGTTAAAAATATCTCATTAGATGCAAACCCAAATAACGTATTACATCAAAAAATTTAACCTTTAGTTAAATTTCTCTTTGATTCAATCGATCTAACGCTTATAATAGCTGGTGAGAGTGTTTAATGGAGGATACATGTCAAACTACAGCCCGACCACCAGAGGTACAGTTTTACCCTTATTTTTAGCCCTAATTATGCTTGCTGTTTTCATTAGTTCACAACCTGCTCAAGCACAACCTGAAAGCATGGAAAGAATCCAGCCTGAAAAAAGGCAAGGTAAGCCAATCAGTGAGAAAAGCTTTTTTGAGAAGTGGTCTGTAAGGATAAATACTAATGCAGAGCATATGTTTAATACCAATATTGACGGGGGCGGCAAATTTAATATAACAAGGCTCGGGTTAAACCACGACGCCACTTTTACTGCAACCGAAAGACTAAGAATAACTTTTGGCTCAAGCTACAATTATTACAACTTTGATTTCTCAGGCTCCCAAGGCTTAGCAGGTCTAAGACCATGGAGAAATGTGAGCGTATCCAATAACAGCATGAGAGTTAGCTATGCGGTCACAAGAAATTGGGGAGTTTTTGCCATGCCTATAATTTCCTACGGCGCGGAATCGGGCGCCCCATTCTGGGACTCTTTCACAATTGGCGCAATGGCGGGGGTAAGCTACAGAACAGGGCCTAACTTTATTATAGGAATAGGCGGCTTTGTAGGAAGCAGGCTTGAGCAAAGCGTAATAGGCTTTCCAATTGGGTTCTTAGACTGGAGGGTTACAGAGCGTCTCAGATTTTCAACCCTTGCAAGTGGTGCCAGAAACGATTTTGGCCCAAAAGCTGAACTGTCTTATAATCTTGGAAGAGGATTTATAGTAGCTTCATCAATAGGTTTTGAATTCAACCGCTTTAGGCTTGAGAAAGATGGGAATTTCTCAGAAGGTATCGGAGATTTTAAGGCTCTCCCGCTCATGGGAAGAATATCTTACGATGTAAATAAGTATTTGACATTAAATACTTACGGCGGGTTTTTGTTTGCAGGTTCACTTGAGCTTGAAGACAAGAACGGCAATAGAATCAGCAAAGAAGACTACGACACAGCTCCATTTATCGGCGCAAGCATAACAGTAAACATTAGTCTATGAAGAATGAAAGAACTATATTCTGGTTCAAGAGAGATCTTAGAACCGAGGACAATACCGGATTATTTCATGCTATAAGTGAAGGACGGGAAGTTCTTCCTATATATGTTCTTGATAATGAAATACTTAGAGATTATCCAAAAAACAGTAAACGTCTTGGATTCTTCTTCGATGCTCTTAAGAAGCTAGACAAGGAATTAAGAGAGCTTGGTTCATATTTATTTGTAGAGAGAGGCAAGGCAGAAGAAGTAATACCTAGAATAGTCAGAACCTACAGCGCAGATTCAATTTACTGCAACAGAGCGTATGGGTTTTCGGGGATAAGCAGAGATCTAAAAATAGAGCGTTTTGCTAAATCTATCGGTATAAAGTTTAAAAAATTTGACGACACTTTTCTTGTTCCACCCGAAAATATCGAACAGCGCAAAGTTTTTACGCCATTTTATAAGCTCTGGCAGAGGAAAGAAAAAGGACATGAACTTCCAAGACCAACTAAGATAAATTCTCCTGAGATACTAACAACATCATTAGAAAGCATCGTTAATGATATAGATCATAAGGAAAACTCACTATGGCCGATTGATTACCCTGATCAGAGACTATGGAGTTTCAATTTCAAGGAATACAATGAAAGAAGAGATTTCCCCTATATAGACGGCACATCCAGACTTTCTCCCTACTTGAGATTTGGAACAATATCGGTGAGGAAAGTTTATAATGCGGCCATGGGTGCCACGCCTGAGCCAAGTCAATATGTAGCGGAGCTTGCTTGGCGTGAGTTTTGGTATCATGTAATGCACTATTTCCCTGAGACTAAAGACATAGAATTCCAGGCAAAGAGAAGAAACATAAAATGGATAAACAACGAAAACTGGTACAACTCATGGAAACAAGGACGCACGGGATACCCCATTGTAGATGCTGCGATGATACAGCTTAAAGAAGAAGGCTGGATGCATGGCAGAGCCAGGATGATAGTTGCTTCATTTCTGACAAAGGACCTGCTCACTGACTGGAGATGGGGTGACAAACACTTCCGTGAACACTTAATTGATTACGACGAGACTGTAGATATTGGGAATTGGCAGTGGTCTGCATCATGTGGAGCCGATCCTAAACCAATGAGAATTTTCAACCCTATATTGCAATCCCAAAGATTTGATCCGGAATGCAAATATATAAAGAACTATATCCCAGAGCTGAGAGACCTCGAGCCAGAGAAAATCCACAACCCGCTTACCTATAAACTTCCCTATCACGAACCCATAGTTAATCACTACGAGATGAGAAACTTGGCCCATGAAGCATACTCTGGCGGACGGATAGATGACGACTACATATCAAAAATAAAAAGTGACGAAGTTTTTACTAAGATCGATTAGTTACAAACTAACTCAATAGTAATACTTGAATATCAACCAAAATTAGGGATTTTTAACCATATTTGCTAAACTATTTATCATTACTAACTACCAAACTTGATTGAGGTCTAATATGGCAATAAGCGTACTAATGGTATATCAACCTATAGAATCTACAGGGGATAAAGAAAACTATTGGAGAAGCTATATTTCTTTCTACGAGAAATACTGGGACGGGCCCGCAACCCCACAGTCTTCATGGTTTGGAAAGGAATATGATAATTTCAGAGACATGCTTTCTAATGAGCTTGGAATGGGAAAGGACGAGGTACAGGACTGTTTTTTCCTCCAGGATGAAGAGGAAAACTATTTCGTTGTACCTGTAGGCTCTAAGGTAAATATTAATATTTTCAGCGCTGAGAATTTTATCCCTTATGAATGGTTTCTTATGTTCTCAAAGGAAGAAAAACATTATTTCTATACTCATACTGGTTTTGGTGCTATCCAGCAAGAAGCCATATATTACAACGGAAACATAGAAAATGCCCAGAAACGGCTAGTGGTGTCTAAAGAAAATATTGAAGTTGCTTTGAACAAAATCGAACTCGGTTCTTCCCAAGCTCTTGCTGAAACACTAAAGGAGCTTATGGATAACATTGCAAACCTCGAGAATTGGCTTTCCGGGTTTGATCCAAAAAGTTTTATTATCTTAAATTATGGTGAAATCTCAAACCATATAGAGCCTGAATCAATGAAGAATGAAGATTCAGTTTCTGAAATACACAGTGTTTTATCTCTTGCGGGAGAAGGTAAGATAGCTGAGGCAGAATCTGCGCTTAAGTACTTAACAATCAAATGGACTGAGATAAGGTCAATAATTACGGGCGAAAGGCCTGAAGCAAGTTCTACAATGCAGTAGCTAAAAAATGAGAAATTTTCCAAAACCTGTTGTAGTTACAAGCAAATGTTTTGAGTTTGATGCATGCCGCTATAACGGTGTGATGATTCCCAATAACTTTATTCAAAAGCTTGAGCCATTTGTAAAATTTATACCTGTCTGCCCTGAGGTAGAGATAGGGCTTGGAATCCCTAGAGACATCATTAGGGTTGTTGAAAAGAAAGGGAAGAAACTACTCGTACAGCCAACTAGCGGCAAAGAACTTTCAATGTCTATGTACAAATTTGCAGAGAGTTTTTTAAATTCTCTGGACACTGTGGATGGATTTATACTAAAAAGCCGCTCTCCTTCTTGCGGATTAAGAGACGCCAAATATTACAGCGACAGTGAAAATCCATCTCCTATAGGAAGAGGATCAGGGCTATTTGCCGAGAAAGTGTTGGAGAAATATCCGGGAACAGCAATTGAAGATGAAGGAAGGCTGATGAATTTTAAAATAAGAGAACACTTTCTTACTAAACTGTATACTCTTGCCCGGTTTAGAGATGTGAAGAAAAAAAATACTGTTAAAGCTCTTGTGGACTTCCAATCAGACAATAAGTTTATTTTTATGTCTTATAATCAGAGAGAAATGAGAATTCTGGGAAGGTTGGTAGGGAATGAAAACAGAGAACCTATCGAGAAGATAATTTCTCAATATGAAACTCACCTACACCATGCCCTTTCTAAGAATCCCAGAAGGTCGTCACATATAAATACACTTATGCATGGACTTGGATATTTTTCTAAAAAACTTATATCTAAAGAAAAAGCCTATTTCCTTGATCTTCTAGAAAACTACCGCAATCACAAAATACCGCTGAGTGCAATTCTGACAGTGCTTGAATCCTGGATTATAAAATACGATGTAGAGTATTTGGCTCGGCAGACATTTTTTGCCCCCTACCCTAGTGAGCTTGTTGAAATATCAGACTCCGGCAAAGGACGGACGGTCTAACTTTGCATTACAATTTAGACCAACTTCTTATTTCTGCTATAAAAATAAATCATTGCAAGTCCTAACAACAGAACTGTTGTAATAGCTCCCCACTCAGAGAGAGTTGGAATATTTCTTGCGTCGGGAGAAATGCCATCAAACTCAAACGCTCCAACGTCACAGTTAAATTCAGGTCTGAGGAAACCTCTCTGGTCTGTAAGCACTGGAATGCCATTAATGAACGTACAGTCGTTCACACCGCCTATAGCTGAGCTTGGGGGCATTAGCGCCTGAGTTTCTGTTGGTCCACCGTTATCTTGAAGCGGCCCCAAATTTAACTCATCAGGGGTTACTTCAACGAATCCAGCGCAAGTACCGTCCGTACTAATATTCACACCCAAACTAGTTAAAGTTACCGTATCCGGTGCACAATTACTGGGGAAAAGAGCGTCAGGAGCCTTATTGCTATTAGCAAAAATAGAGTTTTTCACTTCTACAACGGGAATACTAGGTCCTCCTGGCAAATATAATAGAGCAAATACATTTCCAGATACTGTAGTGCTGCTGATTTGAGTTATTGACGAAGTTGAACCAGGACTTGAAGTTGAACCAGGGCTTATAGTTATTGCGGGTCCATCATTATCAGATAGTGTTGAATTATGAACTATCACCTTGCCGCCTGCAGCATCTTCAGCAGTACCACCAGTATTAAAAATAGCATTTCCATTTGCAATACCCATTTGTCCAAAGTTCTTCGTAATAGTTGAATTATAAACTTCTGTAATAGAACCAATATTTCCTCTGGCACCTGATCCAGTATTGTTTATTATTCCAAATTTATTTGCTGAAATTGTGGTGTTAGTAACTACAACTTTTGAGCCTTGGGCGAATTCATGTTGTGGAGTAAAATTTAAAATACCAAAGTCAGAATTATCAGATATGAGAGAATCATTTATTGTTACATGTCCACCAGCTGCTCCAGGCTCTAAGCCTCCAAAGACGAAGATACCCGATTGAAAATTGCGGGTTAAATTAGAATTATTTATTCTGAGAACAGCACCAACGGAGTTCTGACCTGAATTAGTTATTCCGTCTGATGATCCTGTTACTGTAAGATGATTTAATGTAAGATTCTCACGATTTAAAATTCCAGAAAAGGTATCCATATCACCATGCACTGTTAAGTCAGAAATAGCGACAGGACTCTGTGCCGGATTGTTGTCGCTCACAATAATAACTTGATCTATTCCTCCCCCAGTCATTACTGTTAATAGATTCTGCCCAGGTCCCGATATTGTCATCGATTTATCAATTTCTAAAGGAGTACTAACCACAATAGTATTAGGGCCGGGGCCGGCTATATCGAAAACTATTTTCCCGTTTGTATCGACTTCAGCAATGGCCTGCCTTAACGAACCAGCTCCCGTGTCATTTCTATTGGTAACGGTTTCAACTGGCGCAGCAAATAGCAAAGACTGTGTAATGAATAGCGTTATGAAAAAAGTAGATATAAATCTTAGATAAAACCAATAGTTTTGAATCATTTTTCATCCCCCGAGAGAAACAGGTTTCTCATGACGTTTGAAACAAAATTCTCCTAAATCAAGAATACTGTATTTAGTAATTTAATGCAATATCTGGGAAAGGGATGATCTAAGCTTAATTACTCTATACTGTCTAAAAAGGATATAACTTCATTTGAAAAGCTTTTATTTCTGAGAACAGTGACATGACTGCCTTTGAGTGAGACTCCTCTGGCGTTAGGAAAAAAGGACGCGGCGGCGGCGGCATCATACTCTCTAGTCCCATTAATTATTAAGATAGGTAGATGTAATTTTTTTAATTGCCAGTGGGCGAATTCTGGATAGATATTGCCTTCAAGTCGAGCTGCAAATGCTTTTCTGTCTCCCCCGGTTTTAGTAGCATACTTCCAGTACTCATCTTGCCCTTCGGGATTGTCACTTAGCATATTTTTTACGCGTTTTTTTCGCTCTTTATCAGTTAATACCCAGTCTTTGTCATAAATCTCAAGACCTGAAAGAGCTAAACTCCTTATCCTGCCAAACATCAGCGAGGTCTCAATTGCAACCTTTGCGCCCATTGAATAACCCAAGATATCGTAGTCATAGAGTATCAAGTGTTCGGCAAGCCCACCCACGTCTTTTGCCATTGCACGGTTCCAATAACTATAAGAAGTATGTGGTTTGTCTGACTGCCCATGCCCCCTGGCGTCCATCATGATCACTCTTCGACCTGATTTTAGGAGCTCTTTAGCAATGCCGGACAACTCCCAGTTAATATGACTATCAGCTGTAAAACCGTGTAACAAGAGGATCGGCTCCCCTTCCCCTTGGTCCCAGTAGGCAATTTCAACTCCATCAAAACTTTGGAATGTATTCATATAATAATATTGTAGCACACTGTATGTGTGGGGGTAGTATTTCTCAAAAATTCGAATTCCGTTATAAAATTGAAAAGGCAATCACTTTAGTGGAATATAAACGAACGTTCCACAGTCTATATAGCACTAAGGGTAAAAGAACTGAGCAGGGTCAACCTCTATCTACCTGTAATCATTAAGCAATTTTATATAATCTAACCTGGCACGTACGTTGCAACTATAACTATTAAGAAAGATGGGAGATGGGGGAAATACAAACAGGGAGGTGATGTTAGTGAAAAACTTACTAACCATCACTGTGTTAGTTTTATTCTTAGGTATCGCTTCTCCCTCTTTTGCTATTGATCAGATGTCTCTTTACACGGAGACGCCGGTTGAGATTGTGATAGCTGGAGAAGTGAGCGGGGATCTTGTAGAAGAGGACTTTATGGATTTCTATATTGATGATCCTCTACAGCCACAGTTAAGCGAAGAGATTGTGGACACGATAATCATCGCTGAAAGACCCGAGCCAGAGAACGACTACATTAACGTTTTTGGTGTCAAGGTCCCAAGTAACAGCACGCGCGGCGCAATTTAGCTGCTCAGCCTTTTTATATCTAAAGGCAATAATCATGCCCCGGCGGTTGAACAAACTGCCGGGGTATATATGGTTTAGTCTAAAATATAACTACCCCAAATTCTAATACTTTTATGATTCTGAGTAAATCATTAGGTATAGTTTTTTTTAGGTACTAAAAAGCATTATCGGAGAAAACTATGAAATACCGTGCAATTTTTATATTAGCTTTAGCGCTTTTGCTGCCTTTGGGATACGGATGTGATAACGACAATAATAGTAACGCAGAACCACCGCCCGGGGGAGAAGAGCCTATGGACAGAACCCAGGCTGTAGGAACTGTAGATGCTAGTGGGGAGGGATGCATGGGAATCGATGGTTTAGAAGCTGGTGATACTGTTGTCCTAGAGCTTTCCTTAACTGCAATGAGCACTGGAGATGTGGTTGTCACTAATTTTGACACAGGGCAGGAAGCAAAATGTGATATGGGGTTTATCCAGCAAGAGAAGAATATGCTTCCGGCAAATATACTTTGCCTGAAAATTACAGACTCAAGTATCGCCGGGCTTGCAGACGATGATAGATTGGAAATAGGAATAGTTTTCTCTACCGATTTGAACCAGCTCACTGTGATAAATGGAAATACAATGGACTATGTGAATATAACTATGACCAGTCTTAATGCCAGTTAATATCCTAGCACCTTTTAGTTTGTAATAATATTCGTCACCACATCACTAACTCAGCAGGCACTAAGATCAACAACCTGAGTATAATCGGAGGGCAGAGCATTTAGGACTTTCTCCTTGAAGAGCATCAGGGTATGCCGGTTTTTCACCCCAAAAAATTTATTCTAAGAAATCTGAAAAATATATGTTAAGTTTAATGCAGTTAAAAGGTGGGTGATATGAAACTACTCAAGATTAAGGCTCTTATACTATTAATACCTATATTCTTTATCACAAGCTGTGGTGGCGGAGGAATCTACTATCCTGGCAAAAATAAGACTGTAAACGTCCCTCCTCCGAAGACTGAAAAAGTTGATAAGAAAGAGCCTGTCAAACCAGTTAAACAAGTAAAAGTTGATCCTAAAGACGAAAATATCTTTAATGCTCCTTTTATAGATGTGTGGCTTGCTGCTATTCAGAGCACCAAATGGATAAAGTGGAATATCGCTTTCATAAATGAGCGTGAGGGCGTGATTAGATTAAAAGAAGCCTACGCTTACAGAAAAGGCGGCAAACTACTGAGAACATACATATGGCCCGACAAGCAAAATTTGCAAACCTCGAGCATTAATGACTATCTGGAAAAAGTTGGACGTTATAACCCCGGAGAAACAAGCACCGTGTTCACTCAGGAAAACCTAAAAATGACTGTAATTAAAGTCTCATCTAATGTTACCAAAGTGGACATTGACTACACAATCAGGCCTTACACTTTCTCAGGCAAGATTGGCTATCAAGTAGAGTCAAACGGATTTATTGAATCACTTCTTCTCGAGCGTATCAAAGAAAACCTTGACGGAAGCCCTGTTGCTCAGAGATAATATTTTGTGACCATTCTTTTACTCTCAATCGGCATCATCCTAGCTTTTGCAATACTCTTCTGGCTAGACAAAAAACAAGGCCCTGATCCTACTCCGGCAATCATTCACCTCTTTGATGTTCTTAGAAATTTAAGCTGGGACATGGATCAAGATGACGTCAAGAATACCTTCCAGGGATTTAGAAACGGGACATCAACCAAGTTAAATAGAAGATCGATATTAACTAGGAAGGAGAATCATGAAGGCCAGGAGATTTACTCCACATTCAACTTTCCGAATGATAACGACGGCAAAGTAAAAAGGGTCGAGATAAAACTGTCCAGAATTAATGAGAAAGATATTGATCTTCTATTCAGTACGGTGTGTAAACAATACGGGCAGCCGGAACAAAATGACTCTCAGATTGAGGGCTCAGTAAAATGGTCAACAGAGCCAGGTGTGTTAACTCTTGAAAACACTGCTCCTGAAGAATATACGCTTGCTATAAAGGAAGAGGAGATTAATGTCCCTACGGTTTGAATAGACCCATGGCGCTTATGATTTGATCCATAATTTCGTGCGCTTTCTCACGCGCCCTGTTAGTGCCTTCCCTTAGGATATCACGGACATCATCCGGGCGTTTCTCATATTCAGCGCGCTTGTCTCTATAGGGCTGAAGAAGCTCGTTAATCGCTAGTGCGAGTTTTTTCTTAACCTCTACATCACCCACATTACCTGTCCTGTAGCGGTCTTTAAGGTCTTCAATTTCCGGAATATTCGTGTTAAACGCGTCGTGATAGATAAAAACAGGGTTTCCCTCCACTTTGCCTGGAATATCGGCTCTAATGCGGTTGGGATCGGTAAACATGCTCATAACTCTTTTGTTAACCTGTTTCTCGTCATCTGATAGGTAGATGCAGTTTTCAAGACTCTTACTCATCTTCCTGTCGCCGTCAGTTCCTACAAGACGTGATGTTTTACTTATCACAGGGTCAGGTTCTTCAAAAAACTCGCCGTAAAGGAAGTTGAACCTGCGAGCAAGCTCACGAGTGAGCTCAATGTGGCTGAGCTGATCTTCACCCACTGGAACTTTCGTGGCTTTAAACATTAATATGTCGGCCGCCATCAATACTGGATAGCCAAGCAGTCCGACAGAGTAGTTCTCTTCTACTCCCATGTCCTGTATTTTCTCTTTTAGCGTTGGTATGCGCTCCGCTCTAGGGACACCACATATCATAGCAAGCATTGCATAGAGCTCGGTGATATAGGGAATCTGAGACTGCACGTAGAAGGTTGATTTATTTGGGTCCATCCCAACGCTAAGCCAATCCATAACCATCTCTAGTGTATTCTGCTCAACCTCTTTGACCTTATCATAATGAGTTGTGAGCATATGGAGATCCGCCACTAAAAAGTAGCAGTCGTAGTCGTTTTGGAATGCGACACGATTATAAAGAGATCCGACCAGATGGCCCAAATGAAGCCTTCCTGTTGGTCTATCTCCAGTTACGAGTATTGGTTTAGCATCGGCCATAATAATGAAAATCCTCCTACATCGTTTAGAAACGCAAAGCAATCTTTTTGAGAAATAATACGTGCGTGTTTAGCCCAGTAATATACACGCTTCTGAGGAAATTGGGATATGCTTTTTTGATTACAGAGCTTGCTTAAAGAAGGGAGTTAATGTTTTGGGAATTAACGCTAAATCACTTGGGCTTATTGAGCTCATAACCGCAGACAAAGTCGGCTATTGTAGCGCTAACAGTTCCGTCTACTATGGGCTGAGCTTCATATGGCGCGGGTTGGCTCTCAACGAGCCTGTCAATGAAATCGTAAAACTTTGAGTCTGTATAGGAATACGTTCTTTTATCACAGTCTATTGCCGAATTGATCTGCACACTCTTATATGACAAACCGTCGTCATCTAACTGAGATTTTTCAAATTTAAGTTTGCTCCATGAAGTAACCAAACCCTTTTCACTTTGAATTGTTTCAGGGTCTATGAAAACCGAATATGGTCTTTCTCCTGTTACCCCTCCAATAAGAAGCCATGTATCTTCTTTAATTGTAGACTTATATTTTTTAATTTTCTCAACCTTTGGATACGTTACAGCAGTGTCTTCCTTTTTGGGTTCTGCGGTTATCTGCTCTATCACAGTTCTGCCCTCTGGGGTGTTATCTGATACTTGCACGACAACCAGTTTAGGTTCACTATTGCTTTCAGATTGTGGAACATTCTCCACAACCGGAGTTTCCGCAGAATTCTTCTGAGAACAGCCAATAGCCATGGTGAAAATCAACAGTGATATAAATTTTGAATATTTCAAGGAGTTATTCTCATGCTTCTTATAAATAATTTTATCAGAAACTTCTTAAGGATTATATTTATTTAACCTTCCTGCAAACAGATAGGGTAATGTATGCACTTTCCCTCCAAAGTACTCATGCATACACTCCTATCATGTATTCATTAGGCCATCAAACTTTATTCAAATTACTTTGTAGTAGCTTCAGCTTCCGGTTTAGCTACCTCTTTACTTTCCATCTGTATTTTAGACTTCTCTTCTTTTAATTTTACTAGCGCATTCCTGTTTACCTTTGTAAGAGGAATCAATTTTGCAAAATTCTCAGGACCGATAGTACTTTTTAATGCAGAAAGGCCGTCTATAAAAGAATCTGCTGCTTTTAAATTTGCCGCCTCGGCGTCTTTACTAAGAGTTCTTAATTGTTCAGGCTCAAACACACCAGCTTGAAGCTGTTTCATAAATTCTTTTTGAGAGAAACGGGATTCATTTTCCTGATTTATAATAGTACTAGCATATTCTTTACCAATCTTATTAACTTCATCTTTCTGCTCGTTATTTAGTGGAAGAGTTCCCGTCTTATGTACTAGGCTTATGAACATTCTGCTATATTTACCGCCCCTCATTTTGACCACTCTTTCTTTCTTAAATCCCTCTTCAGGCTTTTGAGCCTTGTCTTTATTTTCCGCTATAGCAATTCCCGCGGTCAACATAAAAATAAGTAATGGTAATATTACTGATCTCATAAATATAAAACCTCCTGGATCTAAAGTCCTTATATATTAACCTATCTTTGACAATTTTTATTGTGTTTTTTAAATACTGCCAGAATTTTACATGTGCAAAGCAAAAATTAACAGTCTGCTTAATGAATATAAGATAATTCTGCACAAGTATCCGCCTGCCATAATGAAGAATTGTAGCATTAGAGCTTTTCTTCTAAACTACTTCTTTTTCTATAGTTCACTATAGATTATTAGAAACATCAAATACCATTATTTACTACTACTCATCGTCCTTTCTGATGCCCTGCTCTATCTGGTTGCTTACTCGGCAAGTTTCTATATCTACTGCCTGAAGCTGAATGGTATACTCGAAATCTCCAAATAGAGGGATGTAGAATATATGAGTGGCTACACCAAACTCATTAGCACGCTGTATAGCTAATATATTAGGACGTCGTATTCCAAGCTCAATTCCAGCACATGTACGCCCACCAACAATAAACGAGCCAGGGGATTTGCCCCAAATAAATGCTACATTTCCGTTAGTTGTGGCATTCTCTGCTGAAATAGAATTTATATTGTCGTCTAAAGCAGGGAATATTGGATTTAGCACAAAATCCAACGAATTTATTATTACATTGTCCATAATTAATTCAGTAGACTGACCTCGGGTCCAGCCTATGGTACCGCCCGTACCGCCAAAATGTCCCCAGTTAATAAAGGATAGATCCATTTCGGTATCAGACGCTTCAAATTCTAGAGTATAGGTATGGGACTCGTCAGTGCCAAAAACATGTGGTGCACCTGGAGGCTCTGTAGAATATCCTGCGGGAACAGCAAGGTATAACAGGTCGTACCCTTCAATTTGAACACCAACAATTCCATCACCAGAAATCGCACCGTTAGGTGACATTGCAAAGGCTTCATCTGACCATTCCCCGGAAACCCAAAAGCTCATCCTATATGTCCTGCCAGGAACAAGATTTGTTAAAGTCTGTGAAAGCGTTACACCTGTCCCAAAGCCTGGTTTAAGAATAATAGTCGGAGGGGAGGTAAAAATTACTTCACCATTAGACATGAATTGAGGAGTTTCTGATATTTCAGCAGGCGTATCATTTCCTAAATAAACCGACCTATCCCCATCTATATCCGCAGATGACCATGCTTGTCCTGCAGGAGGTAAGCCAAGCATCGGCAGAGCACTGTAATTGTTTCCCCACCTTGAATAAGTATCAACCCCTCCCCCCGAAGTTATCCATCCGTCAGGTAATGCAAATGGTGTAAGCATCGTGCCAGAAGAAATATAGTAATATCCGTCTCCATCAACACCGGGTAAGAAACCCCCAAAATCAGTCCCATTTTCAAGATGGGGCTCTTCAAAGCTTCCATTAACTACGAGATTGCGTGAAGGATCTAAAGGAGCGGCACCAGTGATAATTGTCGGAGTCGCCGCAAAAGCTACTAGCGGACTGCAAAAGTACAATAATAACAAAACGGATAAGAACTTGTTGATAGAATCGGACATATAACTACACTCCTTTATTGATCAATTTGACTACTCTAGTTATTAAGCAAAGTAATAGGAAATTCTTGCCGCCTATCGTTATTTTATAACATTCTAGTCAATTATGTCAACACTGTTAGTTAATTAGTTCTTCAATCAATTAGCGAATACAAGATAGAGTTTTATAGCTATGTCGACTCTGAAATTATAGAAAAAGATGGGGCATTATAGGTAGTTTCTAAGCCAGCGCTCTAAAACTTCTAAGACATAAGACTTTTCTTTCTGTGAAAGCTCGTGGTCTTTGGCTGGTATATGATGCCACTTTTCAAGGCAGCCACGGCAGCATGTAGCGGTTGCGTGCTGGGCTATAAATATAGGATGGTTCTTCATGGGAGTTTGCTTGCCGTCATTTGGCGGATTAGCTGGAGCAAGCCTCGTATCGATAAAATCTCGCCCGTGATCTAATATAACTTCGAGTCCCTTGGAGTTTAGATATTCAAGCTCCTTACCTTTTAAATTGAAACTTGACCTAAAACGGGACTTGGCTAGTTTCTCGAAAAGAATATCTAGATCATTCATTTGGAATCGTTGATTTTGTCTTGATGCCGTTTGGCATGGCGCTTAATGATATCAAGTGAAAGGATGGACTCGATGGCAAGCATTGATACTGAAGTGACGATGCAAAAAACACCTATAACAGTTGCAATTTCGAGCACCTTCGTTGAAGTTGTAATGCCCCAGGCGTTTACAAGAAACGCAACGAGTGAGCCAAGTGAAAAGAACGCAACACTTAAATAAAGCGCAAGCAGGCTGTTTCTGAATAGGTGCGCTCTTCTGAGTTCCTGCTTCACCCTCTCTGTCTGTATCCTGCATTCCTCATCGGAAAATTCGTGGATAGTGTTGTTTACATTTATAAATCTTTGCGATGTAGACATTATAAGTAAAGCTACTCCTGGTATATAAGTAAGGGGAATCAGTAATTCAAGCGCATTCATTTCCATAATATTCACTCCTTAAGCAATAAAAATCTATACTACCACATATTAGAGCTATTTTTATTACAGAGGTTTTGCTAAATTCCACAGTTTATTTACAACTTTGGCAAATTATCCTACCACTTTTGCCAATCCTGAATTATAATAGTGCTCCAATGATTAAGAAACGAACTTTTTTTCTATTTCTAATTCCAATTTTAGCAGGAGCCTTCGTAGGGGTGTTCTTCCTCTTTCCTGTAAATGAGTTTGTATATTTCCACGAACACGACCCCAACACGGGGTATGGCTGGGATTATACATGGGAGCAGCTTTGGCTCGGCATCACTGGACACTATCCTATTAAAGTTCCTTTTTATGCTGGTGTCGGTGCGTTTCTTGGTTTACTTGCAGCATTCTTCTTTAACTCTCTATATAAGAGTACTGCCCAGATAAAACAGCTAAGTGAAGAGATACAAAAGGATTTGCTAGCTTTAATATCTCATGGGGAAAGCGCTCATGCAGAATTCAAATCTTCATTTAAATGGGACATAAAAGAGTCAAAGCCAAACAAAGCGCTTGAAGAGGTGATTCTAAAAACCTTGGCCGGATTTATGAACGGTGAAGGCGGCTCGTTAATAATAGGGGTCTCTGATGACGGTGAGATCCTGGGCCTTAAGAGCGATTACAATATACTTAAGAAAAAAGACCGGGACGGTTTTGAGCAATCAGTTATGGCAGCAGTAGCAACGAAACTAGGCACAGATGCGTGCCAGTATTTACAGCTAGTGTTTCATGATGTGGAAGGCAAAGATGTATGCCGTGTAATTACATCAAAATCCCATAGGCCAATTTATATAGATGACGGGAAGAATTTGAAGTTTTACCTGCGCACAGGGGTCAGCACACGCGAGCTAAATGTACAGGAAGCGGTTGAGTATATTTCTACAAGGTGGCATAGCAAGTAATTATAGCTACCTCTCTTTCAGTCTAAACACTAAACAAGAATCATTCTGTATAATAAATTGCATAGAATATTGATAAGGTCTATATATTCTTATAGAATAGTAATACTTATTAGCAATTCACCAAGGTGGGGGTAGTAAATGAAGATTCAATTTTCTGTACTAATTATAGTAATATCCTTTTTTATAATCTCTGGTTGTAACAATAATAGTAGTAACAATATTTCAGAAGAACTTAGACTCTTAATAACCGATATTGTTAAGTGCACTATGCTTGAGAAACAACTTCCCGGGCTAGCTGTTTCTGTGATAAAAAACGGCAATGTTGTCTATCAGGAAGGTTTTGGTAAAACTAACATAGCAAGCGGTGATGATGTAGAGGCAGAGACGCCTTTTGCAATAGCGTCTATGACTAAAATATTTACAACATTTGCGGTGATGCAGCTAATTGAAGACGGGCTTGCAACGCTGGATGACCCAATTGGAATGCACCTGCCCAATCTTCCAAATGAGCAATGGAACACTAGAACTATTCGCAATCTACTCTCTATGAGCAGCGGTATCCCGGAGCTTGCGTTTTGTAATGACGGACCAAAAAAGGGTGAGATTTGTGAGGACAAGTCCGGATTCGAATTTAACCCTTGTGGGGAGGGATTCTTCTGTGAGGGTGCAAATAGAGTTCCTTATGAAGATTTCCTGGATGGCGCGGCCCAAATCCCGTTACAGTTCGACAGTGGAGCAGAATATTTTTATTCAAATAGTAACTTTATAATTCTTGGAGAGCTAGTGGAAGCCTTAAGCGGTGTTGGATATGAAACTTATCTCAACAACAATGTACTCCTTCCTCTAGGCATGACTAATACTATCCCAAATACAGTGCCTCCACCTGCCATAGAAGGACTTGCTCTTGGATATAGGCACATAACCGAAAACCCCGGACCAAACTCTTTTGATTGCATTACATTTGAACAAGCGCCAACAGATTGCAAATCAGGACCACCCGCCGGAGTTAAGTGTGAAATAATTCCGGTTGATAAGTTAAGGCTTCCAGAGCAATCCTTTAGCGCTGGCTGGCTTGTTACCACACAACCCGATATAGCGAAACTAGAAAAGGCACTTAATAATTTAAGCCCTACTCTTTTAGGTCTGCAATCTTATGAAGAGATGTGGACTAATACAAAACTCACAAACGGGGACTTTGAGAGGTTTGGCCTCGGATGGGGAGTATGCTCAGAGTTAAACGACACCGCATGCCCTGTTCCGCTCGACCCGCTTGCAGGCGGCGATAACGAGAACACAGGTAACCCAAGCGCCACAGCGCCAAAGGGAAAAGTTGTCTATAAAGACGGCGGGCTTCCAGGTTATGCATCGATACTGGTTCGTTACTTAGATGATGGGCTTACAGTTTCCGTATTTGTAAATATAACTTCAGCAACAGAAGGAACTCTTAAATTCGCTCCTCTGAACCTTGCCGCTGAAATAGCACAAACTATAAGAGATAATTGAATATAGAAGTTGAATTATGCTTGCCGCATAGCCTATTAAAATAGCGGCATCTGAAAGAAGGTGTCTACTAAGCCTCTTTAATAACAGGCAACCTCAACCTTCTCTGTTGTTTCAAGAACCTATTCAAATTATAAATCACCTGAAGTAAAAAGTTCCTGGTTAAATTGAGCTTGAGATGAGCAGAAAGATTTCTCTAATAATGTTTGCTTAAAGAGAATCAAGCCGTACTTAGGGTTTTTTAAATCTCAGCTATACTCAGTGTTTCCCAATACTTTCGTGCTCTGGTCCGGGGCTAACGCCCCGGGCTAGAGTCACATATTAAACTTATAAGAATTGTTATTTTTTGGGAATTTATACTGAAAGTTTTTGTCTTCTTCTAAGAACTAAAACAGAACCTGCTAGAAGCAACAATGCTGTAGCAATCAAGGCGTATTCTGAAAGAGTAGGAACAGATGAGATGAATTGATGATCATCAAAAAAGACTATCGCATCAAGTCCGAGAATAGTTTGACCAACTATTGTCGGAACGCCATTATCTGTATTTATAGTAACCAGATAGCTCTCTCTTGATCCATTACCTATAATATCATCAAAATCTTTAAAAGAACCGAACAAGACTCCTGTGTTTGGGTTAAAGTCCATAGCATTTATAGCGTTTGGGACATTACCTATACTTGCTGGAATCACAGTTCCCGCTCCTGTATTCCTGTTTAATCTTATAAGACCATCAGCATCAATTGGTGTGCCAAAGATCGTACCGTTAGATCTTACAGCCAAGGCATTTCCTCCGTCTTCAAATCCTGATGGACCGATAACTGTTACATCTGCATTATTAGGATTTATTAAATTAAGACCTTCGATATCACCAAAACAAGAATCACTGTACCCAAACAATCGCCCACTATTAGAGTCGTAGGCTATATCAGGCATTCTTGCGCATTCATTTTCAATGTCATTATTACCTAGAATTCCGATAAGGCTACCTGCACCGGTGTTTCTATCTATTTCTATCAGAACAGCGATGACACTTACATTGTCATCGGCATTTGCAGAGCCAATGAGACGGCCGTCTGGCAAAAATTCAAGGCCTGTGACACCGTTAAAGCCAATAGGTCCGATCAAAGTTGCAGACCCTGTATCGGGATTCAACATATACAGACTGCTTGGCTGGTTACCGTTTACTTGGCCCGTAGCAGCACCGTATAGCACTTGAGACTGAGCAAAACTAGAAGAAAAAAGAAAGAATACAGCTATAATAAAGAAATGTTTCATATATCTCATCAAAAACCCTCCATATATATTGATATTTATACAAACATCTTTAGACTATTATCTCATAAAAACAGTAGCAAGGGAAACAGAATTCAAACAAATGTTATAACTGTTCGCAAATCTAAGGAGCTAGGAAGAGTAATTTTAAGAAGATAATGCGGCAGCCTAAGGTGAAGGACTGCCGCATGGGTTTAGTAGCTCTAATTATTGAGAATTATATTAAGAAGCAGATCGGTTATACGACAAGTATCAATATCTACAGCTTGCGTATACACAGGCATGTCAAACATCGGATTTAAAGGAATATAGAAAAAAAGCTTTGCAGTTTCATCGGGTTCTGCGTTGATGATCTTGATAATTCGGGGATCGTTTAATCCAAGAGTTATACCATTACACGTTGGCCCACCTATTACTGTGGAACCTGGCATAAAGCCCCAGATAAATGCGACAGGCCCACCTGCGCTTGCAGTTTTGACCGACATTCTATTAACATTGCTCTGAACGGCAGGATATATAGGGGAGAGTGTAAATGTTTCAGTAATTCCAGCGCCGCTAATCTGCCTTAATCCTCCCGGTGTTGTGCTGCCCAATACTCCGATTAATGAAGTACTTCCGTCATTTGTATTGCATGTCCTAAGCTCTGCCTGAAATGTATCATTGTTAAAGGCAAACAAATAACAGGTGTTATCAACCTCATTAAAATCCATCCCCTGGCCGAAATTAGCATTAAAATCCAAAACCCCTATTACAGTTCCAGCTCCTGTGCCTTTATCTATTCTTATTAGAGTTTCATCAGTTATATCCAGTCCATACATCTGCCCGAAATTATCAAATGCACAGGAGATAATGCCGCCGGACGAATTGGTCACTGCTCCGATACGAGTGGCGGCTCCGGTGTCAAGATCCATAGTAAAGATGGATGAGGTATCTAGAGTTAAATTATCGCTGCACGCATACATTATCCCTGAAGTAGGATCAGTGGCTAAGCCACTAAAGAGCTCTCCGTTAAATTGAGCAGCAGTTCCGATATCGGTCCTTGCTCCAGTAGCAGTGTTTGATGTAAAAAACTCACCAATTTGGGAGATACAATAGATTTCGTCGAAATTGCCGGAGTTATCAAATTCACATCCGCCGATAAATTCACTGGTTGGACTCGTCAGAGGACCAACCTCTGTTAAGATTTCAGGGGCGTCGAGAAATAGGCTGTCCAGAGTTTCAGCCACTGCTTCCCATCCAAAAGCCATTGAAGAAGAAACACTCAGGCTAACAGCCCTCTCTTCAACTTCCTGTCCTAGACAAAACTCTACAAGATCCATTGGTACAGGTCCTGAAGAATCAGGCACGTTCTCACAGTCTATATCCGCGAATGAAATAATTGTTCCTGAGATAGTTATAATAAACACTAGAACACCAATAAGTTTAAAGCTTTTAAGTGAAAGTCCTCCGATCATCTTGCATCCCCTCCAACAGGTCTGATTAATTTGGTTGATACCTTACAGAACTATTATCTAAACTCTAATAGTTTTTGTCAATTTTATGTATTAGCGTGCCGATATTATACTAAATAAAAAACCGCCATCCCTCGGCTGTGAGTGATTAGGGTTTTAAACTAATCCATCCTAACCTTCCTTTGGAAAAGGAAGGGATTATAATAGCTAGATCTCTCCCTTGCAGACAAGTCAGCTGGTCGAGATGAGGTGGGATTATTAGATATGAGAAGTTACTTAGAAATTATAAGCCAGCAGGGCTCCCCGCTAGAATGCGCCTTCTTCAGAGCCGCCGCCTTCTGAGGTGATATTGTCCTCAATTCCAAGTACTTCAAGGAGACGAAGGCGTAATTCAAGCGCTTCCGGGGCACGGCTCATAGGGAATTTATCTACAGGGTATTTTTGGACCGCTTCTTTCAGACCAAAGAGGCTATGATCTGCAGCTGCCATTACTACTCGTACAAAAGTAGAGTGTACTTCTGCATCGAGATCTATCATATCAAGATAAACATGAACAGGTGGGTCGCACATAACGGTAAGCGGGCTGCATAACACATCCCTGCCTCTTAACTGTGTGTGATCTGCAAAGGGAGTCGGTGCATGGAGATACCACTCGACCTTGTCTTTGTGTTTCGCAAACTCTTCCATAAAATCATCTACACTGTTTATCATTTAGGCCCTCTTTAATAGTCAATAACGTCTTTATAAGAAAATATTAGTATGCTGAGAGATAAGAATTTTGCAAATTGGTAAGACATTATAATAAATATAGGTTTCTATTAGCTAAAATAGCTATGATCTAAGTACCCGATCCTTTAAAAAGATCGCTTTCAGGGGGTATGCGCTTGGGGACTTCATTTGATATTGGCTCTATAGTTTGCAAGTAAACAAATATGGAGCGTAGCTCAAAATAACTGAGCTGAGAATAGGCCTTTACCGGCATTGGGGATGTTACTTGGTCACCCTCCGCAAAATGTTTATTACCTCTGAAAATCTCAATAAAATCCTCCTCAGTCCAACTTCCTATGCCAGTCTCAGGATCGGGCGTTAGATTGGGGGCAAAACTCACACCCCATCTACCCACCCATATGGTTGCGTCAGTTGTGTAGAAGTTTCTTTCAGCTTCCCCTGCAATAATCTCAGGATACGGAAGATTGGGAAGTGGTTCATCCGCAGGATATCCGGACATGAACCTGTCTTTATCGGGTTTGTAGCCAAGAGTGGTTTTAACTTTTGGCGTATGACACTGGGAACATCCGCCAAGATCAACAAGCCGCTTGCCGCGCTCAACGTTGTACTTGCGGTAGACCTCTTCCTGATCGTCGGCTTTATTTGGTTTTTGGGGTTTAAACTCTGCTTTTGAGCCGCAGGCCGCAAGCATCACTATTAATATCAACGCAGATATAATACGCGTGTAGTTCGAGATAGAACTGTGTTTATTACTATCCATAAATTGCACCCTAATCTGATTATAACAAAAAACTGGGTATTAGAGAATAGATAACAAATAGTTTTACCAAATAATTAGTACAACTTAGAACTACCAGCTGACAAATGACAAGTTCTTGTTAATTGAATTTATTTCTAGCGGAAAGATATCTTAAGAGAACCTAATCTTTTTTATCAGGATTATCGATAACAAATCCTGTGTGGAGTAAATAGATGATCCTGTTAATATTGTGGTGAACACTTACATATTTGTCCTCTAGCTGAGACTGTGCAAACTCAAGCCAATCGATCATCACCTCTGCCATCGGAACATTTCTCTGCTGGGCTTTAGTTCTGACCAACTTCTCCAAGTCTTCAATCGCAATCCCAAACATTTCCCACTCTTTCTCTCTATCTGTTAATTCTACGTTCTCTTTGTTATCATTTTCAGGCATTTAATTATCTCCTTTGCGGTGTTATAAATATCCTCTTATGTTACCTGATAAGGAGCTTTATAATAAGCTCGGTCAAAATATTAACAATTGCTAATAGTTAAGGCGCACTCTATACTATAAACACTATGAAGAGAATAATATTAACGCTTTGCCTGTTAACAATTCCCTTTATTACCACTGCGTCTTATGCCCAAAATTATAGCGACAACACTATGGCTGCACACCCTGAATGGTATATCAAGGTAACGGATTGGAACGTTTATGCTACTTGGAGCGCTGTAGCGATTATTCATCATGTTACAATCGAAAATAACAGCGATATCGAATACAAAGATGTTAAAGTGAGGGTGTCTTATACTTCAATGTCTACTGGTGGAGCTGGAACTGTTGTTAGTCAGGAAGTTGGTGTTTTGCCGGTTACTCTCCCACCTAGAAGCTCAGCTACTTATCTATCCTCAGGGCACACTCTAGGGGCAGGATCAACTTTTATGAATGCTGTTGACTTGCAAGTGTTGGGCGCGACTCCAACTTTAAACTAATATGAAGCGACTTGGGTTGCAAGACAGCTCTTAGCCCATAAAACCCTCTTATTACTGGAGATATTCAACAACTATTGTATCTCCAAGTACTTTTTGACCAACCATTCTGAAAAAAGTCTCAACTATTTTCACCAATTTTAAGCTTTCAAAAAATTAGGGGTTACAAAAAAATTTATTTTAGTTATAATTACATATAACCGGATGTTACAACCCGAGCCCCATGTAACCGGAAACTAATTTGCTTGGCAGTAATTAGGAAAAGGTGGGGCTCGTTAGGAATAATATTTATACATACTTACTATTACAGCAGTTGCAGTACGCCGGTTTTGGTTTTAAAAATATTCACCCACAAGAATAGTTTTTGTATAACTTCTGGATAAGAGGTTGCGGATAGGTGTATTAAACATTTGCTGCTTTTATCTGAAATTCAGTAGTGTTCTCCAATATTTTTACCGATTTAGTCACTTATATTTTTGTACTCCATTGAAGCATAAAATAGTACTATGAGGTCCTGAATACTCTCGGAACGGGGATGTAATTATAACGTATTCCTGCCTAAAGGTGTGTTGTGAGAACTCTGGCAACAGAAGATAAGTTGCTGAAATTACTTAGTTTCAGGCTCTACTACCGATTCTTCCTTGATTGAAATAACTGTCACTGCTTTCCCGCCTTTTTCCACTATTGTTGCTTCTGTGGAGGCTTCTTTCTCGGGAGTTGTTGTTATTGTATTTGGGTCATCAACCGGGTTGTAGACCTCGAAGTTCATACTTTTCTGAGGGGTTCTTATAGTTCGTCTGTACTGGTTGGTTCCAGCACTTTTATTATAGAAGTTTTCTCGAGTGATAATATCCTGATCAAGATTTTCGTCATAGGATATTTGCGGAGGTCTTTCGGCAACATCTTCCGGAATAATTTGGCTTGTTAAACTATCCCAGGAATAACTGCTAATAGAGAAAGGCAATGTCAACAATAGCGCAACAAATAAAGAGAATACTGTAGTTTTCAAATTACCGCCTCCCGCATCTTTATACTATAAAGTGTAGCATATAAAGTACCCATATTCCTTAAAAACAATTTTTTTTATATTCCCCCTTCACAAATGGTTAAGTTTTGTATTATAATAGTTATGGGTTTGAAACGTGTCGGCTCCAAAACCGCATGCGTTTCTATTTAAGTAACATAAAGAAACAATTTTATTACTCTGGCTGGGTCGCCGGATGATAAAAAATACACCAAGCGCATTGGGTTTTTAACTCAAAAACGCTTAAAGGTCGGAAGAAAATGACAAATCAATGGCAATCAATCGGGATTTCTCCTGAGGAACGCTTTTTGGAGCTCTATTTTGAGCCTGAAAGCGAACAATTTCTTGCTCACTTCTATCAACAGCTCGACGACGGATTTGGTGTTAAGAGTCTTTACGCAAGACATTTCACCGAGAACGAATATCATAAGCTCACTCCTAACAGCAAACAGCTAACATATGAAGATGTGATTCTCTGCCCTGAGAGCAAAAAGATATTTGTAAACGTATTTAAGGTTAAGAAGAAACAGAAAAAATATCTTGGTTACGAATGGAATTCACTTCAGATGATCGATACCAACACTGGCGAGGTCAGCGAGATTCTAAAAGCGGGCCAGCTCGACAGCGAGATTCCATATTCTAAAGTATGGATCACCGAGCTCAGACTATCCAGACAAAAAGGCGAGCAAATTATTTGCACAATGGCTTTTGAAAAGAAGTCTAAAGAAGGCAAAATAGAGACTGAACATTATATTTGTAAAGTATTTACAAAAACAGGTCTTTATAAAAGAGTGACTAAGCTTGAGGAAAATTCTCCTCAGATTTCCAAAACAGGGATGATTGAAGAGAAAGCCGCCGCAATTGGTGCGTAAATCTTTTCAAGTTAGTGGATTGGGTAGAGTAAACATATTATTTGATGCTGGAAGAGATGAAGGTCTCAAACTCTTCCTCAGAACCATTGTAAACATTCAGATCTACGAATCCGTCTATGCCGTGGATTCTTCCCTGGTGAGTAAATTGCCAGAAATCCCATTTTGCGCTGTCCGGCAATTTGGGCTTACTATAGATATCCCTTATCCAGATTGGATACCCAAGATCATCCCCTGCTAAGAATGCTTCATAGGAATCATTCGTTGTATAAATAATTGGAGACTTGCCATATCTCTGCTCGACCAATTTTGCAAATACGGATAATTCAAATTGAACTTCTTCCTTTGACGGTCTTGCCTTACAGTTGCCACTGAATTCAAGATCAATTGCTGGGGGGAGTGAGATTGTTTCTACCGGTACGGTTTCTATGAAGTTAAGCGCCTGCTCATTACCTGATTTGCAGAAGGTGAAGAAGTGATAAGCGCCCCTGATGAGCCCAATATCCCCTGCCCTTTCCCAGTTTCTTTTAAACTGTCTATCTTTGTGATCTCCGCCTTCGGTTGCCTTGATAAAAGCAAAATTTAGATCTGCTCGTGTAAGAATATCCCAGTCGATGATGTCCTGATGGTGCGAGATATCTATCCCTCGTACCGGGTAGGTAGATTGATCTGGGTAGTTAAAACGGATGTACCCTTCTTCAAAGAAAAGTACAGCTATTACTGAGATTAAGATAACTGCTGAGGAGATTGCGATTATTCGATTCATAATGTAGCCATACCTTTCTATATTATACTTATAACCGTAGAAAATTACAGAAATGTTTATCTATAATGAGAGATATTTAAGCTTTAGGTTTTGAACTCGGTCTATAGACCACATACCAAACAAGCGCAATAAGTTCGAGTGCAACAAGAGCGCTTAAACCAACTTTGAAACCGTCAGCTATATCAGATCCGGTCATCCTAGGCCAGTAGTGCACAACAACTCCAAATAGATACTGAACGACAAAAGCAAAAAGGAATACCAGGATATTTGCAGCTGTTAGTGCTCTTCCGCTGATTTTAGGTCCAAAATGCTGCGCTAGGATTGAATAATTAACGAGAGTAACCTGTGCGAAATATCCAAAAATGAACCAGATAATATAGTGAGTAGTAAAAACGTTCATAATAATTGCAATTTGTGTGAGTATATGAATTCCAATACCTGTTACAACTATCGTAGCTAGCGAAAGACCGAGCTTGGATGCTATTTTTGAAAACAATCCGCCACTTAGGAAACCAAAGATCATAGAGACAGCGATAACAAGAAGATAGTTAGCACTTTCTAAATGTGAAAAGCCTACTACACGATGAAACCAAGGACCGAGCCAAAGCCCTTGCATTGCGATAAATCCCCCCAGGGAGAAGATTAAGAGGGGTGAAACTCTCCAGAAAAAGCCATTTTTATATATGGAGATTAAACCTTTTACATTCTCACCTAAACTTTCTTTTTCGTCCCCTACTTTATCGTCTTTGTTTATGACAAAAATAAGAACCGCTATGATGAGTGTCATTAAACCAAGCAGGTAACAAAGGTTTCGCCAACCAAAATCAATCTGAAACAATTTAGCAGGCGTAGTTGCGAGTAGTGCCCCTACTCCGCCGAATGCTAAAATTATGCCCGTATAGTAAGGTATTTTGTCACTTTCGACCCGATCAGCAATGGCTTTTACCGCACAAATGAAGCTCCCAGCCATACCAATTCCTAAAAGCGCTCTTGTGACTGAAAGTGCAGTTACACTTGAAGACATGCCAAATAGGGCAATTGCTAAAGCGCCAACTAAAAAAAGTGAGACTTGTGTTTTTCTAGCACCCCAGGCGTCAACAATTAATCCGAGTGGTATCTGAAAAATAGCAAAGGCTAAAACGAATGTAGATGTTATAAAACCAATTTGAAGATGATTAAGCGACAGATCTTCCATTATCGGATTAGAAAGCACCGCGTTTACGGAACGGAACACCATGTTAATAAAATAGCCCAGGCCAAAAGGGATTATCGTAGTTAACCAGAGGTTTGTATAGTTTATATTCAATTCGCGAATCCAGATTTATATTCGGAATAAGATAACACAAGGAGAATTATTAATCACATTAATTGTACTCAAGTGGCAATCTATTGGCACAGCTCCTAGAACAATATTTCATTAGAAAGAATACTGCTTGACAAAGATATAAATGAAGTAAAAATATTTAATATGACAAAAAATAAAGGTACACCAGACGACCCGTGGCAGCTTAAAACACCACCACTTACATCCGACTATCAGATGTACTACGATGAGAAAGACGGAAAGGAAGTTATTGTATGTGTAGTTGGCAAAACAACTCTACTCTATCACCGTCGAGCTGTGGATGATTTACACGAGATGCTAAAAAATCACGGCGATTGGATGGTATTAGGCAGTGCTGATGAGCAGAAACAAGCTAAGGATGGCACAGTTGAGGCATGGGCACGATCTGAAGACAATCCTGTTGGCGGGTGGTATGGTCTGAAAAAAGGCCTTCGTGGTCGCTTTGGAATGTATATGCCCCCACTCATGGAGGCCTTGGGCTTGGCTGAAGTCGAGCACAATCCTCGGAACAATCGTATGAGAGCCAAGTAAACTCGTTATCTTCTTTAGTGACAGCACGATGCATAAACTAAATGAAGTTGATTAAGTTAGAAATCACTCCACTTTGAGGCGGTATTTTTTCTCGGTTTTGTTGCCGTTTACATCAGCGATACTCATTCCTACTTTGTAATGGCCATGAGGAATATGTATAGAATCAGCCTTTAGAACTGCACCCTCTTTAGTAATCTTGAAATATTTAAGGACTCTGTCTGTAACGTCTATATGGACAAAGAATTTTTCTCCCCACACTTTTAACGTCCCAGGATCTAGAGGTGAATCATTTTGTTTTATTGTTATTAGGACACTGGTCGGTTCTATAACAACAATTGTTGGCCCTTTATCAGTGTTCGTTACTTTAGGGTCTTCAAAAAGAATACTTGGGTGATCAATTGTATCTGGGGGATTAGTTGGTAGAACTTCCTTCTTCCACTCATCATCATTGTACCTAAGAACTTTTGCTTCATCCTTGGTAAATAGCTCTGTCTTGTCTTGATCCTCTGAAAATACGGGATTAAGGACAGTGAACGCGCTAAGTGTTAATGCTATAAGTAGATGAGTGGTAATTAGTCTGACCATGAGTTGCTCCCTATCCCTTTATCTTAATTTTAACAGTACTCAATTGTGAGACAAAAATAAAACTAAGTGTCTATAGTTAGAAATTTCCAACAATTAGAATACAGAGAATTGTATTTTTCATATTATCTCCCACAGAATTCTTCTATGAGTTCAGTAGTGCCTGGAAATCCCATTTGTTCTGACTTAGCAAGATCTAAACAACCGGATTCTTTCTGTTGAAGATATAACTTAGAGACTCCTCTAGACTTATAAGCTTCTGAATCAGTGGGTTTTAGATCAATGGCCATATTAAAATCCTGTATTGCTCCATAGTGATTACCCAAAATACCTAGAACAATACCTCTATTGTTATATGCTTCTACATTGCGAGGATCTATTTCTATTGCTTTGTTGAAGTCCTTAAGTGCCGCTTCATAATCTTCATCTAAAATGTGCTCGTAACCTTTATTAATATAGTCTTGTGCACTATTTGAACAAGATAGGGTCGGAAGAAAAATTAGCAGAATTAATAAAATTAGAATCAGTCTCTTCATAATAAGGATATTATAACATTTCATTCAACTTCCAGCTCTAGCCAGTGCATGAGGTCAGTGTGGTGGCTGATTATTTTCCATGAGCCGTTTTCTTTTCTGTAGACTGTTGTTGCCCTTATGTTCGGATGAACTTCCGTTCCGTCTACAACATAATTTGTGCCCTTGATGGAGTTATAGCAGATTCCAATATCGTCTCCTTCTACAACATGCATATCAATTGGCTCTACATGGCCGTGTAGTTTTAAGTCGGCCTGCTTCTGCCAGGAATCACGCGTTGCTTCCCAGCCAACAAGTATCCCGCCAATGGGGCTCATATAGGTAACGTCATCTGAGTGAGACCATATTTCATCCATTTTATCCATTTTGCCCTCAAACATTTCATTGTGAGCAATATAGAAATTAATAACTGCATCTTTTAAAGTCAGCATACAGACCTCTCATTAATAAGCTATTAAGATGTTACCTGCCGTGTCTTTTTCTACGGAACTTCATAAGGAGTAAAACAACTACAGCAAACGCTGCTCCCAATATTACCCAGTCAATTAATCTTGATGGCGAGCTGGCAATAGAGCAGGCAGGTACAACTGAGCAGGCGGCACCTTCAAACCAGTGCTGTCCTGTGCAGCTGTCAAAATTAGTATCGTCTGAGCATTTGTTAGCCGAATCAACACAGCACCCTGTTGGAATTTCAGGGGCATAGCACTCAGCCTCCCCTGCTATGGAGCTTTCCGCACATACCTCACCAAGGGAGAAGTTGCTTGTTTCGGGGCATAGCTGACCGTCAATTGCGCACTTAAGTCCCCCCTCCCCACAGCCCTCGCAAGCTGGTGTACCTACTACAGTCTTACAGCACCCCAAGCTTACATTTTCTTGTGATAAAGCTGATTCAGGTGCAGCCAGAAAAAATAGTCCCACTATGAGAAATGCTGAAATTAAGATTGATAGCCGTAGTTTCAAGTTGGCCTCCCCTTTAGGTTGATAACCACCATACATATGGTTTCATATTATCATACGTTCGGGATTGTAATCAAGTAGGATAAACTTTACTTCTTTGTGGAGAAAACATGACTAAAGTTAAGAGTTCTTGGGAAATAGAGGAAAACGCAAAATATTTTCTTGAATCAGAGCGAGGCGCTGTTCCAGGCTCTGATTTGCAGCTTGAAATTATGGCCAGAATAATTAAACAATGGCGCCCTGCCCCATCAAGGATTTTAGACCTAGGCTGCGGCGATGGAATACTCGGCCGCTTTATGATTACCTGCTTCCCTTCTGTAGAAGCTATATTTGTCGATTTCTCAGACCCGATGCTCGATGCCGCCAGAGCAAGCCTAAAACACATCTCAAATTCGACAATTCTAAAAGCAGACTTCAGCTCAGAAGAGTGGCTTGAAGCTCTAGAGCCAGATAAATCATTTGATGTTATCATCTCCGGGTTTGCGATTCATCATCAGCCTGACTATAGGAAAAAAGAATTGTATTCGGAAATTTATGACCTATTGTCGGACGGCGGAGTATTTTTAAATCTTGAGCATGTTGAGTCTTCAACACCTGAGGTTAGTAAATTGTTTGAAGATTATTACATTGAGCACCTTCACAACTTTCAGCTCAGATCTAACCCTGAAACTAGTAAAGAAATAGTGGCCGACGGGTTTAGAAACCGGCCCGACAAAGATGAAGATCAGCTCGCGCCTATTGAAGCACAGTGTGAGTGGTTAAGGGAAATCGGCTTTAAAGATGTAGACTGCTTTTTTAAGCATTTTGAAATCGGTCTTTTCGGTGGTCGAAAAAAATAATGGTATTAGTTTTTGTTATTCATTTCACTACAACTGTATTCATGACCGGTCTGATATGGATGGTGCAGATTGTGCATTATCCACTATTCAAGAATATTGGTTCAAATGAATTTCTCCAATATGAAAAACAGCACTCAAAACTGATAACTTTTATAGTTGGTCCAGTTATGACAATCGAACTGGTTACAGGAATTCTTTTGGCAACTAGCAACTATTTAAATGAACAGAACTATATTTTGTATTTAATATCATTCGGGCTTTTAATTCTTATCTGGCTCTGCACTATATTTATTCAGATCCCTCAGCATAAAAAGTTAAGCAGTGGATACGACAAAGAGGTTATAAACAAACTAGTTAGCTATAACTGGATAAGAACTGTAAGCTGGTCAGCGAGAGCTTTAATTCTCTGTTATATTTTATCTGATATTATTACTTAGTTTTAAAGACGTAATCTTGGATTCCAGCTAATAAAAAAGGGAGCCGAGATAGATAATTTTTGCTTAGCTCCCTTTTTCTATAATTTACCTAACTCAATCATTTAAGATTATGTTTGTAACCACATCACTTACTCGGCATGTCTTTAAATCTACTGCCTGCGTATACATCGGATTCTGGTAAGAGCCCAGAGCGATATGGAATTGTAATTCAGCCACCTGATCAGATCCTGCGTTAACCACACCAAGCAACTGAAACGGACTGATTCCAATATCAATGGTGCCGCACCCTATAGTAACTGTACTGGCTTTCATTCTGTATCCTCTGATAAAAGCTACTTTCCCATTTGGCGACGCGTTTTCTACGTTCATAGAATTTATATTACTCGCCACTGCAGGAAATATAGGGTTAAGTATCAACGGAAATAAGGTAAAGGTTGCTTCGCAAGTTTTATCGGTGTCAAGTGTGATAACTCCATCTTCACAATCAGGGTCACCTGTCCATCCGGCAAATTGAGAGACCTCATCAGGCATAGCGCTCAGTGTAACAACTGCGCCTTTCTCGTATATAGCGCTGCAAGCCTCAGGGCAGTCAATTCCAGGGAGATCGCTGCTAACTGTACCAGCTCCTTCGCCTGTAAAAGTTACAACTAAACCAACTTCCTTGCAGTCTATAATACCGTTTCCATTTGCGTCTATGTCTTCCACACCACAGCCACATTCTCCAGGTTTATTGGGGCCAAAGGGTAATCCGTCACAATCCGTACATACCTCAAGGCTGACAGTTGATATCTGAGTTTGGCTGGGAATGAAATCCTCGCCAATGCCGGCGTCCTGAAAAGATCCTGAGTACATTCTCACATCAAATGAGAAGGTTTCACAAGAATCAGGCTCAATCGCGTCCCATCCTGAAAGGTTCTGCCAGTCTCCGATCTTAAATTCGATATCAGGCAGATCACTTGAAGGCAGAGCAAACGAATTGTCTAATGGAGTGATCAATGATTCAAAACTGTTTCCTACGCTTGAAGAGCTATTATTCGAATCATTAAATAGACCGAAACAATCATTGAGATCGAAATTTTCACATCCTAGAGAACCGTTAGGAGGATCACCCGCCGGAACTCCGGCTATAAATTCAAAGATACCGTCCTGATTAAGATCAATCTGGATAGCCAAGCTCTCTGATAAACCCATATCAGGAATATCTTGTCCACCTATTGCAACAAGTTCTGGACTTGGGGATCCGGGGAACCCGTTTCCATCTGAATCTCCAGCTATGCCAAAGTAATCAAGGCCGATGTAAAGCTCGTTTATATTTGTAAAGAAGTAAGTAGATTTAATATCCCAGCCGCTTATTACAGACCCAAGCTGCCCCGGAACTCCTACATCAAGAGAAGGTGTATCACCAAAAAAATCATTTACTACAAACACCCCGTCACCTGTGAAATCAGTTTCCGGATCCCCTGTGAAGTTTATTGTCTTAACCCCGCAGGAACTATTGTCCCCACCGCAAACTCCGCAGAGATCTATAGTTTTATTGCCGAATACGGTACCCTCGCAATCTGTGCAAACTTCAAGTGATACCGTTGTTGAATTAGATGAATTGGGCATAAAATCCTCACCTATGCCGTCATCCTGAAATGACCCTGAAAATAAACCGACATCAAATGAAAAAGTCTTGCATGTATTGGGTTCGACTGTGCCCCATCCTGAAATCAAATTCCAATCATCAATTGTAAACTCAAAGTCAGGGCGTGCAGCACTTATTGAAGGATTCTGGTTAATTATTGGATGCTCTATTAATGATTCAAACCTGTATGATAGTTGACTCACAGGGCCGTCATGAAAGTAATGATATAAACCGAAACAGTCGTTGATATCATAATTTTCACATCCAAGATCCCCTCCTGCAGAATCTCCTCCAGGTACTCCCGCAATCATGTCAAAAATGCCGTCTTGGTCAAGGTCAATTGCGACAGCTATACTTTCAGAGTTTGCAAGGTTTGGAAGATCCTGACCACCTCTTGCTGTAAGTTCCTGACTAGAATTATTAGGATCACCGTCGCCGTCTGCATCCCCAGCAATGCCATAGTATTCAACTCCTATATGGAGTTGGCTTAAAGTAGTAAGGAAATGCGCTTTCTTTATGTCCCAGCCGCTTTGTGGGTAGGGCCAACCAGGAGGTATACCAACATCCTGAAATGTCTCATCTTCCAGAACAAATACGCCTTGACCCGAAAAATCCGCTTCCGCATCCCCTGTGAAACTGATTGTCTGTGCATTACTAGAAGAAACACCCATCGAACAAATAAAAGCTACAAATAACAAAATACCAAAACAGCGCTTCAGTGAGAGATTTGTAGACTCACTTGAGAAAAATTGGGTACAGCTATCCTGTAAAGTGTAGAAGTATGAATTCATTTTATACACCGCCTTGTATAAAAGTAGATTTAGACCAACCCAACCCCGTCAGGTTTTAGTTGTCTATGTAGATAAATATTGCAATATCTATGCCAACGAACGGGCGTTCGCATTCACGATAACATAACAGCCTGTAATTATTGAATATTTATAGATAAGTTTAGGAAGAGTTGGGAAGTAGAAGTATGTGTATCAACTACGAATTATCGTAGCTCTATGAAATACAGTGGGTAAATTCGGCAATCTGATTGAGTGAATGCTAAAACTTTAGATTAATTTGAAGTAAGAAAAACTTATCTATTATAACCTCGGTCATAGTTGAAAAAATCTGCGCCGTAAGGGGAAAGCATATCTCTAAGATCCTGAGAGGCGTCGCCGTAAATTTCACAGCTAAGAAGATCAGAGGCTGAAAGCACACGCCCTATCCTGCTCTCGGACAACTCAAAATTTTTCATTATTCCCTCTGAGTTTTTATAGACCTCAAAGGATGTAAACACAGATTCATCATCACTTATGTAAAGAGTAAAAGATAATGTGTCAGGCTCCATATGAGCTACCGTATCCATTGCCTCGTCAAAAATATCCTTCATTTCCTCCTGCTTACCGGAATGAATTTGGAACTGTGCTATTAATGTGATTTCATTACTCATAAAGTCGTCTCCTGAATTTATTTACATGGTTCAGAGGAGAAATCTTCATGACCTCTGCCCTTCCAGCATTTAAACACCTTTACCGCACTATCAATAACCCAGATAGAATCAACTTTTTTTAGAGTTAATTGATATTTTACTGCCTTTACAGAATCATCCAGTAGGCCTTTGTTTAGAATAGTCACTTGTGTAGCATCAAAAGACTCTGGGCTCTCGTTGACCCTTTCTATACTCTGTGTACGGCCTTCAAATGGTCCAATGAATCTCAATGAAACAGCAACGGGATCTAATGTCCATTGATCCTCTTTAAGTTTCCCTTTTAATATCGATTCATTAAAAGAATTAATATCGAGTGTATGGAAATCTTCTGACTGCAATTCTTTTTCTTCTTTGCTGAGAACAGCAGTTGAGAGGAGCAAGACCATGAAAAATGCTAGAAATTTATAGATTGAGTGTTTCATTTCTTATAGAAAGTAAAAAGGGAGCCCAAAGGAACGTTAGTACCTGAGCTCCTGTTTATTTTATTCTACTAAGTTTACACTGTGGTTGATCTTCTTCTAAAGGCAATAAAACTAATAACACCTAAAAGTATTACAGCTGTAATCATTCCCCACTGAGATAATGTCGGGACATCACGTGTAGGAATTATATTATTAAAGGTACAAGTACCCCGTGCCTGATCAGAAGGAGTAAAACCTAAACAATTTACATTAACGGTAGACCCTATGGTCGAAAGACTAAGGACATTTTCACTGTCTGGTTCTACAACACACTCAATACTGTCAAGAGCCCAACCATCAGGAACATTCTCAGTTATTGTAGATTCACCTAAAGAAACCCCTATCATCATAGTCTGATCATCAGGGTCCATTAATGTAAAATCTACTTCATCACCAGTTGTGATACGAGTAAATTCAAATGGTGTATTATCAGCTGGATCAGCATTTTTTACGACCTCAATCTGACAAGGCTGAGCTAATACGCTATCAGTTGATAACAATAGTGATGCACAGCCTACTAAAACGGAAAAAACAAGTAAAGTCAGGCACTTTTGAATCATTTTCATTCATCCCCTCCTATAAATTAATATAAAAGATTATATCATACCGCATGTTCTTTACTATTAAAAAGCGAGCTCTCTATTAACATTAGAACTACCAGAATAATCAGTTAATTTTCTTTAGCGGTTAATTGCCATTTGCCCCACTTGAATACTGCTTTATCACCATGATCTGTCATGGTAGCCATGTTCTTGGACATACCCTCAGGGGTTTCTACTTTATACCCTGAGCTTTCTTCAGTAAAACGATAAGTTTCACCATCATCTAACTTTACAACAAACTCATTTGAGGTATCTGACATTTTTTGTTTTATCTTACAGGGACCTTTGTATTTATTGTTATCGCTCTTTTTATTATAGAGCTTACAGTGCCCCTCAATAACGGCCTTTACTTCTGAATCATCTGCTTTTTTATTGTTAACCGCAGTATTCCCAAAGAGAGTTATGGTCATCTTTTTATCCATATTACCGGAAGAATCTTCACAAACTTTCTTGGTGGTATTACAGGAAACTCCATCACTCATTGTAAATTCTGTCGGATCCCAATCGTCCCCTACTTCTTCTATGGAGTCTTGAAGCTTGTCGGCAGCTGCCTGACCAAACTCGTCTTTGGTGATGCCAATTGATGCTCCATAGCTGTCAAAGCAAGCCTGCCCAACTTTGTCACAAACGGCACCTGGTCCTGGCGAATAAACATCGTTTGCAAAAGAAACCGCTGGGGCTAACACAAATGCCATAGTTATAACTATAAGAAAACTCTGAATAGAGATTCTAAACATTAAACTTACCTCCAATAGATATTGATCTAGTGGTATGACAAGAAACAATATAGATCACCCCACCGCCTGTGACCACAATAACATATGGGAATGTCAATTCAACAACTTTTTTATCTTAAGAGCTTTGTTTTTTCTCTAACTCATCTAATCTTTTTTCTATCTGAGTGAGCTTGTGAAGTATTAGGATATGCGTCTTCTTGGCGTCTATTCCAACTGGGCTCTGATCGCTATGAATCATTTCAGCTATTTCGTTATAAGTCTTCTCATCTATTTCCATTTAAACCTCCGTAATAAATAATAAAGAAAGTATACATAAATAGAAATCTTTAGAACTAGTCTGCTTCAGGGCGCTGACCACTGAGCGCATAGCATCTTGAGATAAGACAGCAGTAAGCTCATAAGATCGAAAAGAAATAAGCATCACTTTAGTATTAACTTGCAACCGGGCGCTGCCCGGGTGATTTGCCTAAAAACGCGGATATAATTATTATATAAGTATCTAAATTGCGGCGACCCTAATATATGAAAAGTGGAGGAACGAAATGGGCAAACTAAATAAATCAATTGCTATAATAGCAGTGATACTATTTACGGGACTGGCTATTACGTTTGGCTTTACCGGGTGTGACTCAGATGGAAATATGGTTAACCTTTTCGACTTCGAGCCCTCCCCTGACGATACAAATGAGCTAAAGCCATTAATCGTAGAAGTAGTAGAAGAGCCTCAGCCCTTTAGGGCAAATGACGGCCTGGTTCATCTTGTATACGAAGTTCAAATAGAAAACTTTACAACCGAAACTATCGATCTTAAAAAGCTTAGTGTGTTTGGTGTGACAGGAGATGCGGCACCTGTACCACTTCTAGTGCTAGAGGATGGGAATTTTATGGCAAGGACTCTCCTGCTCCAATATCACCCATTTAAAAAAGCCCCATTGGAAGAAGTCACAGTAGACCAGCTTGCCCCTGGTCAGACGGGTGTGACATTCCTCGATGTAACAGTAGAAGGCTTTGAAAATGTGCCCGACAGGCTAATAAATGATGTTGTAATTGAAGGCCCACCGATAATTGTTCAATTACTAGGCGAGAGCGCTTTGACAGTTAGCACAGAAGTTGATGTAAATTTAGAGCCTGCATTGTTGATCGGACAGCCGATTAAAAGTGGTCGATGGATCAATGTAAACGGCTGCTGCGATTTTGATAACTCAGCGCACAGACGTGTGATCCGTTCAGTTGACGGAGAAGAGTTTTTCCCTGAGCGTTATTCAATTGACATAATGGAAGTTGATGAAGAAAACAGGCTATTTGTCGGCGATGCGAATCTAAACGAAAACTGGCTTGGATATGGAAAGGAACTAATAGCAGTAGCTGATGGAGTAGTAAGCCGCGTGGTTAAAGGCTTGCCGGACAATAAGCCCGGCGAATCACCTCCATTTCCAATTAGTCTTTCCAATGGTGCTGGGAACATTGTAATTATGCATATAGGTAATGGGGTATATGTACTCTACGCACATCTTATTCCGGGAAGTAATGACCACCTGGAAGTGGGTGATTTTGTAGCTAAGGGTGAAATGGTTGGACTTCTTGGTAACACTGGGCAAAGCGGCGCTCCGCATCTTCATTTTCAGATTATGGACGGCAATTCTATTGCCGAGGCTGAGGGAGTTACGTTTGAATTTGAACAGTTTGACGACATTGGCAGGTTGCTTGCTGTTGAGGAAGAAGATGGGGATAACGAAGGTGACGGTCTTGATATTGATGATGTTATAGACCCAGACGCCGAAGAAGAAAATCCTCAGAATGATCCAGGAATCATATTGACTGACGTGGAACTATTTCCAAACCCGATTCCAAGAACCAATGAACACCAGCTTCAGTTCACTATCATAGGCTTTCCTGAATAAACTTTAATATATGAGAAATAGGGGGTTTCGGCTTTACTAGCTGAAACTCCCTGAAATCAAATCTTGGTTATACTACTATAGTATAAAAATGGTGGATATAGAGGAGTTTCAATGAAGAGTATTACCAAACCGTTTCAAAACTTTTCAAGGCTGTGCGCATTAGTATTGATACTTGGATTTATTGTTATAGGTAGCATTGGTGGGTGCAATAACGACAACTCGGGTGGAGATGATAACGGCGGTGGTTTTGGCGGCGCACCCGCAGCTATATTTAGCGGTGGACAGTTTGGGGTCGACTACTCTTGGACAAGTGTTTCCCGCTGCAGAAATAATCGAGATATTTCGATGGACGGATGTGATGTAAACGCCGCATTTGAGAATATACCCAGCGCTCCAATGCCTGCTTGTACCGGGAGCGCTAACCCATTTTGCACACTTGATGAGTGCGTAGCCTGCTATGAAGTGGACACTACTCAAATGAAGTCGGTAGATGCAGATATCATACGGCTTTACTCTCCAAACTACAGCGTAACAGAAGCAGCCAGCAAACAGGGTGTTAAGGTTGTGGTCGGGACTGAAAATGCGACGATCTCAATGCTTGCAAGTGACGCAACTTTTGCCGCGACTTTTCTTAAGGGCCAGTACTCTCCTTACATAACTCCACTTGAGCCGCACATTAAGGACGGAACAATAGTCGGTATCATACTCGGAAACGAAGTGAACGGAAGTTTTGGTTGCGCTCCGTGCAGCCCTGCACTTTTAGGAATGGCTGCAACAAATTTACGCACAGCTCTAAATGCTATTACTGGTGGTAGCAATGTAAAGATCGCTACTACATTAGTCGGTATCCCGACATCTCCGACCACCCCCACAGCTGAGGAATATTGTAATTCCTCCGATATTGACGCTGTCGGGTTTGATCTATACTGTCCTCTTAAAGGACAAAGCCCCCCGGGAGGAACAACAGTATGCACGGGCAAGAACGTTCCAGCCGGATGCAATACTCCCCCTCAGTGCGTCGATGTCAGCATTACCGGATGGTATGAAATGAATACCCCCACTGCGTGCTTGGGCAAGTCGTTTATTGCTGAAACCGGATACACCACAGGAGATACGAACAACCCTGGATCAAACCTCACGTCCCTCTACCCAGATCTAACTACAATGCTGGACACATATAAAACATGGGCATGCACAAACCAGATCCAGTCTTTTTACTTTGAGTGGTTTGACGAGGATGAGACCAATATCAACGCTCCAAACAAGTTCTTTGGTATTTATGAGTGGACAACAACTGCTGCTACTCAAAATTACCCGATGGCAAAGTACCAGGACGAGGTAAGCAAACTCTTTACCTGCCCTTAAAATATCGCTGCGCTGTTATAAGTAGAGTGGTATGAGCTGTATCCGATATTTCTGGCAACCTCACGGTGTTAGAAGCTGCCAGATAATAAATCGGCTTTCATTTATATTCTAGTTAGGGAAGTCTGAAGCAAAGCTCAACTGTTTCCTGACAACCTTTTTCAAAAGTCAAAACAGCCGTGTAATCGCCGTTTCCACAACCGATTGGATTACCTGAGCAGCCAAATGCGGTATCCCAGCCCGATTCCCAACCTCCGGAGATAGTGCCTAGTTGATCGGGCGCTACATCTTTTTTGGAATTTGAGCGCTCAAGCGTAGAGTTATCCCGTATCGGAGAAGGTCCGTTCCCTTTCAATCTTGCCGCGTTTAAATTACAGCAATCCATACAATCAATACCTTTTACTTCATATGTACATTCCATTCCTGCAGCCACTTGTGTTGAATTAGTAAGCGGAACAGTCATGCAGTGCTCTCCCGATTTACATTGCCCAGAGCTATCACAACAGCCGTCCTCACATGGGCACGGATTGGGTTCTGGAGTTGGTGGTGCCGGAGTGATTGTAGGCGGATTAGTGGTCCCGCCGTTATTATCATCAGCTTCGTTACACCCTCCTATAATCAAAAAAGCTAAGAACAATACCATTATCATATTTGCTACTTTCATTTATTCCCTCCTTTAGGAAAATGATTATTTTAAGTAATTACTCAAACGCAGTTTCTGTGACAGGGTTCATAGGTGGGAGTGCGGGCACGTCACCTGTCTTATCCTGACAGCCTTTTGCTATATATCTTTCTGCAGTCTCTGAAAAATTTCTTCTTGCATTCTGCTCTTGCTGGAATAGCTCCTGCGCAGCCCCCATGTCTGTCCCTTCCTGGTCAACGGCTCTTCTCTTATTAGCAATGTCTACAATTTGATTCTGAAGCGACTGCAGTTGGCTTAAGAGTCCCTTACAGGTTTCCTCTGAGCATCCTACTATGGAAAAACTGCTAGCCAATAACAACAGGAATACGGATAAAGTTAAAAGTCTTCGCATAGTACCCTCCATTTAAATCTAGTTTTTAGCTGATTTACCTACCTCCTAGAATGGTTATATCACAAACAAACGATTGTATGCAAGAGTATTTTTATTTATGGATATTTAGATAAAGAAAAAGGGAGCGAACACTTGCAGCGCCTGCTCCCTTTTACAAGTTTTAATTTAAAACATTTTTAGATTTTAAGCTGTAGCCTTTCTTCTTCTGGCTACCATAAATCCAACTATTCCGAGAACTGAAGCCATTGCAATCAGTCCCCATTCTGAAAGTGTTGGAACGTTTGATGGAGGGAGAGAAACAAACACAAGCGCATCAGAACAAAAAGGCAATTCGCTTATCCTGGTAATTACTGCATTAGATGTATTTATAGTTACAAGATAGGTAGGGAAATCCGGAAGAGGTCCAAATCCGAATTCGATACCAAATAGTTCTCCTGTTTGAGGATGAAAATCCATAGCAGACATCACAAATTCAATTAACGGATGATTTGCAACCAATGTGCCCTGACCAGTTTGAGGGTTAATGGATATAAATTCAATATTTTCAGAAGAAAACAATATGCCGCCTGCACTAATGGCTAACCCGTTTCCTCCTCCGAAAAACCCAGTCTGCCCTATTGTTGTCCCCTCGCCAGTCGTCTGGTTTATCTGGAGCAGTTCTGTAATATTGCCATGGCCGTCACCAGGAACACACCTGAAGCCTATTCCGTAAAGCGTATCTGTAGCAGCGTCATAGGTCAGGTCGGGGGCCCTACCACAGCCACCTTCTTCATTATTCCCTATAGTTCCAATAAGAGTCCCCTGCCCTGTACGCGGGTCTATCTCAATTAGAATCGATATCCTTTCCCCGTTAGCATCTGCTCTTGCACTGGCTACTAATCTGCCGTCACCAAGCACCGCCATACCGGTTACTGCATTGAATCCGATAGGACCAATCAGGCTGGTGGCTCCTGTTTGAGGGTTGGCTCTATAAAGAGAGCTTAAGGTGCTTCCACTTCCGCCGTCGCTTACACAAGTATCGTCCACAGCAATCAAAAGGTCCGACTGTGCGTTTGATACACCATAGGATAATACAAAAATAAAAATAGATAAAATTGATAATCTTAGAATTTTCATACCGTTCATCCTCCCTAAAGACGTTTTATAGCATTATATCACAATTTTTTAAATCTTAAGCATGTAAAATTAGTCTTTAATATTAAGCTGCTAATTTCCTTCTTCTAGCTACCATGTATCCAACGATTCCAAGAACTCCAGCCATAGCGATAAGCCCCCACTGAGAAAGAGTTGGTACGTTTCGTGTTGCAATAACATTATTAAATACGCATGTGCCTTGGCCAAAAGAGTCCAGGCAATTTATTGTCACTGTTGGGCCGTTAATGGAGAATGAAATAAGAGCTTCATCTCCCTGATTTGGCCGACATTCAATACTCTCTATAACCCAGCCTTGAGGAACATTTTCTGTTATCGAAGATTCATTTAATCCAAAAGCCACGTTCGTTATATTATCATCAGGGTCCATTAATGTGAACGGCTCGGGCTGACCCAAAACTACTGCAGTAAAATTAAACGGTGTATTATCTGCCGGAACCGCATTCTTTATTACTTCCACAGCACAGGACTGTGCATTGGCATTGGAAGCTAAACCTGAAAACGCTATAATCGCGACAAACATAAAGATAAATCCAGCAACTATATTCTTAAATATATTCATCTTATACACTCCTATCGAATAATCGATTTATTCTCTAAATTAAGTTAAGCCATAACCTTTCTTCTTCTTGCTACCATAAATCCAACGATTCCTAGGATAGAAGCCATAGCAATTAGCCCCCATTCTGAAAGAGTTGGAACCTCGAACTCAGATTTATCAAAACAAGAAGCGACAAATATCTGAGAAACATTGGTTATGTCTGTTCTTACCCTTACATTAAAAGTGATCCTTGAGCAGTCCCTGTTTGCTAAAGGTGCACCGTTAATATTTATTGAACCATTGGTAACCTGAGTAAACTCATCAGAAGCAATATCATATATAAAAACTTGCACTGAACCCTGAGGATTTTGACCTGTAATATCGTCCTCTGATGAAAAAACTATACAAGAACCATCTTGTGAAATTGACCCCACTCTAGCCAAAGCATCCTGTGAAGTGGTGATTTGTTCAATTGGGTAGTTACCATCAAAGAAGTAAATTTGGCTACCTCCTGTAGGGAAGTTGCTCCCTCCTCCGTTCGGATTTCCGGTTCCGGCAAAAGCGAAAAGGCTGCCCGTATCATCAAGAAGATTTCCTGATACGCTATTACTACCTGCAGTGTTTGCAGTGACCTGAGTCAGGATATCGGCATCTCTGTTATAAAGATAAATCTGCCTGATTCCACCAGGTACTGGATTCTGCCCAGTCAAGTCTGCAGAGCTTTCAAAGGCAACAAGGTTTCCATCAAAATTGCTGGAAGGATCGTCAGTAATTCCAAATACGGAATTGGTAATTTGTTTGAAACTGTTACCCGCAATATCATACAAGAAGATTTGATCTTCATTTAAAGGATTACCACCGGTAAGGTCTGCATCTGAGCTAAAAGCTATCTGTGTATTGTCGCCACTTATTGAGGAACTACCACTGTTTTCATTCTCATTTGTGATTTGGGTGTTTGTTGCAGTCATTACATCATAAAGGAACAACTGATTGCTCCCGTTATTGGGAACGCCGTTAATATTGCCCCTTGAACTAAAAGACACTAGTTTGCCGTCTCTACTTATAAAAGGGCGATTACTATTGCCTGATGTTGCGAATGTAGCTTGTGTAAATACCTTGTCAGCTACATTGTAGATAAATATTTCATCATTACTTTCCGGATTTTCTCCAATAAAATCAGCCTCAGATCTGAAAGCAATCAGATTGCCATCACTACTGATTACTGGCTGGTCACTGTCGTCCACTTGTTCATTGGTAACCTGATCTACGGTACAAAACATCTGTGCCAGAGCCGGTTGTGAAACAATTAGTAATGATGAAAAAACAAATAGTGTTAAAGCAAAGAAACCTATTGAAGATAAAACTTTTTTAGTGTTATTGGTTGCTACTGATGCCATGGTGTTCCCTCCTTAGGATTAACCGCTGTTGCTATATTAGCATATTTCTAAATAGAAGTGTAGATGTTTAGGCAGAATTTGATAACAAAATCTTAGGGTTAGACGGATAGACCTTGGGGGTAGGGACGGAAATGTGCAAACAAACTTCAGAAGCTAGTATTTTTTAAATTACACTTCATTCTTATCGGGGAAAAAGAATTCCCCTTTTGTTAACCATGAAAAACCAAAAGCCAATAAGGCAATAGACTCCAGCCAAAAGACTAGATTTAGAACCTGTAAACCGGGATAGCGGCACCTTAGAAAATAATATATTGGAATCACAACAAGGACCCCGGCCATTATTATGCCGCATACTATATATATAATATTTCTTTTTTTCTTAGGCGTCCACACTATACCAGGCTTCTCTTTAGACTTTGTAAATAAGAACAGGGAAAAGATAGTAAGTATTACAAAAAATCCTACTGCAAAAATAGTGTGCAAAGTATTTATCTCTATAGTAAGACCAATGAATTCAAAACTTGGACCAATTACTACTTTATCACAACTAGCTTTTCCTACATCGGCTGGGAATACAGCCACCCCTATTGCACATATACCCGCAACATACCCGGCAATGTTATCAATATATCCATCGGGATAGTCCTCAGGATTATAGGTAAACATGAATGCTGCAGTGATAAAAAGAATCCCAACTAATACATCGCCCATACTCGTGTGGTAGTAGGCGCTTATAGAATCCAGAAAACCATCCCCATCTATAAGGTATGCACCAACTACAATTATCACCGGAAGCCCCATACCTAAAAACCCTATTATGTTCCTTAAGAGTTTATAGGACATCGCCGCTGATTCATCACAGCTCTGCCCACCTTGTATAGGTTCATTCACTATCCTGCTCCCTTAATTAATTATTGATCTAGTATAAAGACGAGAATAAATTAATAACTATGAGATGGCAATGAGCTTTGTTTAGAATTGGCTGCCTATGATTATGCCAGGTCTTCTTTAAAATTTGAGAAGGAAACAGGAGTTTAGAAATATGATTTGCTGAATAGTTAGGGGAGCCAATTTGTTGCTCCCCTAATAACTTTTACTTTTTCTTATGGAACGTTTACAAACGTAATAACTACTTTATCTCCCGGCGGCACATCTCGTGGATGGTGTTTCAATCTCGGGCCGTGAGAGTTTTCTGTCGTATCGACAATGACTCTGTGTGTACTGTTATTTTCTATCGGCAGAACACTCTGGAACAACTCGCAATTAGCAGTCAGAACCTGATAAGTATCTGTTTGCTCGACAGGCTCTCTAAAGACACAAAACCCGCCGACTTGATCCGCGCGGTTATCTGATTCGACAAAATTAACACCGGTCACATTGCCCTCTTCGTCTTGAGTCACTTCTATTTCAGGCGCTATGTAAGCATGCACATGCCCAAGACCATCTATCTGGGGCAAGAACAGATATTCGGTTGCAGCACTGGAAGCGGCTGTAAAATCAACGGTGTAATCACTGTCAGGGCTTACAACTACTGTGATTGGCAGCTCAACTGAGCCGTTGTCATTTGAATCAGTTAATGTGGAGTAATCAATCTCATCTCCATCTATTGGACTTATGATCTTAATCTGAGGTGTAACTGAATCGGTATCACCTTTAGACTGAAAGCGGTCACATCTGTACTTAACAATCTTACCGGATTCCAAGCTTCTGTATCTACACTTGGGATCCTTTTTAGATTGAGAAAATGCATCAACCGGTGTAATCAAAAGTAACATCGCTATTACTATTAGGTACAGTGGGAACAAGGACCTTGTGTTTAAGATATATCTATTCATATTGGACAACCTCCATTTATTTGTACGTTCGTATTTTTATAGAAAACTTTCATTTAGATCACGACTTTGCTCTTGATCAAAACGAAAACAAATCTATTGGATGGGATACTTCTAGATAAAACTATAAAAATTTGTAACTACTACCTCATTCTCCGGGATGTAAAAACGGGTGTGGGAATTTAATCCCCTTATCAAGAAAGCATCACCTCCGCCATGAAGCAATTCTTTATTCACCACGGTAAATGATTTTAAAATGAAAGTCAATATATATATTTAGCCATATATCTTAATTAACAGGAGAAGCCATCATCTGTGCGCATGCTCTTCTTCGGCCAGGCATTTGAGACCCACTCGGTCAATCTTACCGGTGGGGTTAAGCGGCATTTCTTTAAGTATGACTATATCTTCTGGAGCTTTGTACCCTACTCTATCACGGGCAAATCTTATTAAATCCATAATCCCCGGTTCCGGTGCACCTTCTTTTAATGTTACAAACGCACGTACATTTTCGCCGTGCATTACATCGTGAATACCCACTACTCCCGCAAGCTCTACTGCTTGATGTTCTAAGAGTGCTTCTTCTACTTCTTCAGGGCAGATGTTTGATCCATCGTGAACTATGATTTGTTTTTTACGACTCCTGAATTGTAAATACCCCTCTTCATCAGCTCTCAGGACATCCCCCGTATCAAACCAGCCATCTATTTTGACTTCATCCGTAGCGTCAGGATTTTCCCAGTAACCTGCCATTATGCTATTAGTTCTTGCCCAGGCGTTTCCGTCCACTCCCGCTCTAACTTCATTCCCCTTGTCATCTTTTAGCGACAATACAAACCCAGGGGTAGGAATACCGATAGAGCCGATCTTAATAAGACCCGAGGGAGGGTTTAGTGTAGCAATACCCATTTCACTTGATCCATAGCCTTCGTCTATAGGGTGACCTGTGAGATCCGTATACTCCTTTTCAAGCTCAAGCGGGACAGTATCCGCACCTGCTCGGCACATCCTAAGGGATGAAAAATCATCACGAGTAGCCCCATGGTCTCGAATAACTCTAAACAGCGCAGCTGGAATCATGCAGAGCACTGTTGGCTTATAATTTCTAAGAAGAGGGATAATCTCATCAGGGTCGACTTTCCTGGCAACTAGAACTTTTGCACCTTTAGAGATTGCGGCAAATGAAAACAAAAACCCACCAAGATGAGAAATTGAAGACCCGGGTAACAAAACATCTCCAGCTACAAACTCAAAAGCTGCAGCCGCGCTACCCATCATCCATCTTAGAGACTCATGAGTGTGCGTTACCCCTTTTGCGGGCCCTGTGCTTCCTGATGTAAAAAAGATGAATGCAGGAGAGTTTGGCTCAAAAGCCGGCAATTGGATTTCAGAACTTTCTTGAGTTAGCAGATCCTCAAAGCTTATACCCTCACCATCTTGTGCACCGTGTGTGATAGTTCCAAGAGGCAAGTGGCTCACTTGCTCAGATAATTTCAAATCTTCAATCCTCTCGATGTGGGTAAATAGTGCTTTTGCGCCGCTGACCCTAAGCGCGTGGTCAATCTCTGGGGACATGTAACGGTAGTTAAGCGGCACCCCTACAAGCCCCGCTTTCATGCATGCCAAGTAGTGTATATAAAGCTGTACGCGGTTTGGCATGAGCGAAGCAATGCGATCACCCGGTTTTAAACCGTGGGCTAGATAGTTTTGAGCAAGCCTCGTTGAAGATTCTTCAAGCTCCCGCCATGTGAGGGTTACTTCAAGAGACGCAACAACATCCTCATCTGCCTTGGTCTTAAGTCCTTGTTTAAGTAAATCGGTTATTGCTGTAGGTTCTTCTAGGGGTAATCCGTAAATGGGCATATTGTAATCCTTGAGTCTGGTATTTAGGAAAGTATATATAAAATATGTATTAGCAACAGTCTATTGGTTATCGGCGGCTATAGGCACATCTTTATCGGCTGGCGGAACTAATGTAAACCCGAGCTGTTTGTAGACAGAATCCATATTTATGTAGAGCCGCTCTTCCGATATCTCACCCTCAGTAATTTGAGAGATTAATACGGCTGAGACTTTGACCGCTTTCTTTGTAGGAGGCAAGTCCCCTCTTGGACCCATATTGGTGCCTGTAAAAGTCATCTGTGTCGTAACAGTATCACCGTCTATGCTCATATGATCAGGCTCGAATTTCATATCGGGATATGCTGTCCTGAGGTATGTCAAATAATCCATAAGAGCTACAGTACCTTTGAGCTCCGAGTTATCCTGGTCAACAAGATGAACAACAACATCTGAGGAATAGAGCTGATTTGCAATAGCAGTGTTGCCGGTGTTCCAAACCATAAGGCTCTGCTTCACCAGTGACTCAGCATCCCCTCTGGACTCTGCATTGGCAGAACTTAGATCAGCCACTACTAGACCCGCAGCAAATAAAACTAGAGCTAAAAATAAATTAAGTGAATATGTCTTCACAAAAATCCTCCCACCATTTGTTGTATATTTTTTAAGGCTAACAAATAGGGCTTTCAAATGCAATACCTTTGTAATTGAGTAGATAAAAGAATCTATTTACCGCGAGTTAATATTACGAAGTAAATTCATATCTTTCTCCTATAATATCAATGGGTGTAGTTACGAAAGAATACTACCGTGTGTTTGGCTATTAGATCAGATTGCAACATATTAATATAAGAAAGGTAAGAATTATTGGTCATGATATTCTACATCTGAAAGAAATATATTAACCAAATTCAATTTGCTGAAGAAATCGGAATATCATCCGGAATATCAATAGGACCAACAATAGGATTTTCGCCCGGATCATCTGCGAGAGGGTTTTCAAATACTATGCACCCTTCTTCTCCAATTAAATCAGTTGGCGGAGATACCATAGGAAGCTCAACGCAGTTTGAGCATGCAGTATTGGCACAGATGCATTTATCAATCCAAACAGCACCAGTTAACTCTGCATCTGAGAAATTTGTACACTCATTTATTTCCGCAAATCTTAGATCAGCACCCTTTAAATCAGCCTCTCGAAAATTAACACCTCGTATATCGGCCGATTCCAAACTTGCGTTAGATAAGTTAGTGCCAGAAAAATTTCCTGAATCAAGAATTGCTCCATTAAGATCGGCGCCCTCAAAATTGACTCCACTTAGATTTTGAGATCTAAACAGAATACCCTCGAGGCTACAGCCTGAACATGAATTAGTTGTAACTGTGGTGGTTATATCCAGAATCTCTGTCTGTGCATTGGATATATGGACAGGGTCTAATTTTGAGATAAGAACATAAAGATTATCCAACACCGAGTCCAGAACTCCGCTCCCAGTTGATGCTACTTGAGGTAACTGGGGAACAAAGAATATAGATAAGGTTGATTGACCAAAATTGTCATGGTCAACCCTGGCCTCGTATATGCCGGGAGCTATAAACTCAGTTACGCATCCGCCATTAGCATCTACACGAAGAACTTGTTCTCCCTGAGCATTAGCAATGGTCATAAAGTGCGCAGCTCCGGGATCGTCATCTTCCCAACAGATTGTATGGTTTATAGCTATTTCGTATACATAAGAAAAAACATCAAATCCTAGCCCTCCTGTTAGGTTTGATTCTTCAGATGAACTTGCAGGTTCTAAATATGTAACATAAGTATCCCTATCCGCCATTACCTGGAGAATGGGATTACTCTTGATTTCGTTTTCAGAAAGTGCAATGCCTTTGGGAATTTCCATGCTGTCTTGTACTGGTGGAGCTTGTGAAGAATCACCACCACTACTTCCGCCGCAGCTAGACACGCATATGTATAACAATGCAATTAAGGCTAAAGGAATGAAACCGCTTCTCATTGTCCGCCCTCCATAAATATATTATACAGTATCTTTCTAAAGATTATAAGGACTATAGCTATTTAGAGAGTTATCTATATCTGCAAATATTTATCATATTTCAACCTGAACATCAGACTTTAAAGTGTGAGCAAGGCATAAAAACGGATGCAGAATTAAAAGTTATATGCTAAAATCACATAAAGGCTATTTACTATGAGAAAAGGAATTTTAATTGTAATAGGTGCAGTATTGGCATTCTTGCTGATAAGAATGTTTATCGTAATAGTGGTTCTGCTTTCAACTCCTGATGGGGAGATCCACAAAAAGGGTTTAATCACAGGACACAAAGGGGACTGGGATGCAGCCATTGTGCATTTTGACAAGATCATAGAAATGAAGCCTCACCACGAAAAGGCTTATACCACAAGAGCATTTGCAAAATCACAACTCGGCGACCAACAGGGTGCTATCGAAGACACGACAATTGCGCTTCAGAAATACCCTTTTTACGGAAGAGCTTATGCAGTGCAGGGACTAGCGGAGTTTAGAGCTGGGGACAAGGAGATAGGATGTAAGGATATGCAGCAAGCCTATGACCTTGGTTTTGAGCAGGCAAAGGAATATATAAATAAGTACTGTAAATAGAATCTATCCGATATAATTTCTCTTAGTTGAATTACAAAAACGAACTAAATTTACAATAGGAGAGTTTTATGAAACTTAAATCTGCAATTATCGTAGCCATGATAGTTCTATTTCCATTGGCGGTACAGGCTCAATCTGCCAGGGACTATATTAACCAGGGTATTACAAAAGCCACCTCGGGGGATTTAAAGGGAGCGTTGTCTGATTTTAATATGGCAATTGAGAAAGACCCGAAATCAGCTGAGGCGTACTACAGCCGGGCAATTACCAAAGCAAGCCTTGGAGACCCTAAAGGTGCGCTGGAAGATTTTAATAAATCAATTGAGCTCAACGACAAGTCTGCCTACGCCTATAACCACAGGGGAAACTTGAGAGACGACCTAGGCGACCAAGCAGGCGCCATAGAGGACTACGACCGGGCAATTGAAATTGATCCCAAAATTGCTATGTCTTACAACAACCGAGGCACCGCAAGAAGAGAGATAGGCGATACAGAGGGCGCGCTTTCAGATTATAAAAAAGCAATAGAGCTTGACCCGACTTTTGCAATGCCTTATAACAACATCGGCAATTACAAAAGCTCTCAGGGAGATTACAAAGGCGCCGTTGCCGACTTTGATGAGGCTATTAAACTCAACCCCAAGTTTACAATAGCCTATTTCAATAGAGCAAATGCAAAAGATGAAATGGGAGATTACAAGGGTGCAATATCTGACTACAACAAAGCAATCGAGCTTAACCCTAAATATTTTGACGCCTATAACAACAGAGGCAATGTGAAGAGCAAACAAAAAGAGTATCAAAGCGCTCTTGAAGATTATAAAAAGGCAGTGGAGTTAAACCCTAAGTTTGCTCTGGGATACTACAATATTGGGCTTTCTTACTATAATTTGGATAAGTACCAAGAGGCGATCTCTAACTACGACAAAGCAATTGAGCTTAACCCCAGATTTGCACAGGCATATGACAGCAGGGGTAGAGCCAAAGGTGTTATAAAGGAGTATCAGGCGGCACTGTCTGACTTCACCATGGCAATTGATCTCGATCCCCAAAATGCCAAGGCTTATTACGGAAGCGGATATACAAAGATTCTGCTTGAGAAAACTGAATCGGGCTGTGCAGATGTGAAGAAAGCTCTAGATATGGGCTATACGCAGGCTGAAGCAGTATTAAAGCAGTACTGTAACTAACGCCCATAACCTTTTGCAAATCTTATATTTAATATGTATTACGGCTTGAGATAAGTTAACAAAGTACAATATCTGCCATTTCAATAAAAAAATTGAGGCACCGAAGTTGGTTGTATGTAAATTTAAGTATACTTAATAAAAAAAGGGGAGCTTAGGCTCCCCTTTTAAGTGCTAATTGTATCTAAGTTTACATTGATTCTAAACTATATCACTCAATAATAATTTCATCTGTGATACATCCGTCCTCGCCTAGACCCTGCCCTTCACCAGGCAACCCCTGTTCCGGACAAGCATCCTCACAATTAGTTATTCCATCGCCGTCATTGTCTTTTGTTTGAATTTCATCGATAAGGACATAGTACATCTTAAGTCCACTAGCAGTACATGTAGCAAGATCAACTACCTGGAAAAAGCCGTTACCTGACCAGTCACCTGAAGGAGGCACTGGTGACAGAAACATTGCATTACCAAGCTCATCTGCTTTGGCTATAGCCATAATTCTAAATTGCTCCACTGCTAGCTCAAGACCGTTACAGTGTCCTCCATTCACGATAGTCGAACCATATTGAAAACCCATGAGAACTGCCACCCTTTTATTTGGGGTTGCACCTTCAATCTTAAATCGGTTAAGGCTGCTCTTTGTTAAAGCACAAGCTCCATTGTTTACATCAACAATATCAACCAACGGGGGGCTATTGAATTTAACTTCGTGTATTGCTTTGACCACAGAGCCACCAAGAACTAAAAAATCCATACTAATTCTACCTATTGGAACGAGCGATTCTATGCCAATGAAAGCATCGACAGAATCGGTAACTGCAACATTTGTAGATCCAATCAGATTGTCAGTCTCTCCAAATACGCTTACCACTATAGTTTCAGCACAGGTCGCAAAACCAGTTGCTACGCACCCTAATGTAAGTCCTACAGCATCTGTAGTACCTATAAATCCTATTTCCAACAGGTCTACAAATGTAGAATTGACTAAAACATTAGCAGGATTATTAGAAGCACTTAAACTATCACCTAGCACTAATAAATCACCAGGATCAGCAAAAAATTCAATTCCTGCAAGTATCTCCCCTGGTGAAAAACATGTGTTATTAGTAGTCAAATTTATTGGAGACGTACCACAACTGATGACACTACCAGTTGGCGCATTTACAACCTGAAAATCCTGGACATTCAGCCCCGGGTTATTCGTATCAAACGTGGCCTCAACTGTTTCAAAACTAACCTGAGCTGATGCTTTATAGAACGGTAAAAACATAACCAAAGCTAATACAAACAGTACAATTATAGACCTATTGCTATATATACTCATGGGATATTTCCTCCTCCTCGATTTATAAAACCATCTTAATTAATCATGTTATAACAATGCTTAAAAAAACGCAATTAATTCTTTATTGTTTTAGGGCTTTTATGCTATAGTAGGATTTTGATCAAGCCTTAAGGAGACGCACATGAGAGAACTACCTGAGAGGATGAGCGAGAAGCTTTATAAAAATGACTATGTTCCTGATGAGACACTAAAACTTAGAAAGAAATTCAGACAGTTTGCAGAGAAAGAACTTTTCCCAATAGCTTATGAGTTTGGTCAGCGTCAGGAGAAAAACGAGAACTTCCCAATGGAGCTTTTTAAGTCCATGGCTAAAAAGGGTTTCTTCAAACTCCCTCATAAGAAGAAAGACGGCGGACTCGGGCTTAAATACCCTGCATGCGCCGCAGCCACTCTGGCAGAAGAGCTTGCATATATTAGTGCCAGTTTCTCAGGCTCAGTCAATGCTCACTTTTTGCTGGCCGGTATCAGCTTCGCTCAGGGCTCAAGCTATATTAAACGCAACTACTTAAAACCCCTTATGGAATGTGAAGCCATTGGCTCCTTCGCAATGACAGAGCCTCAGTCGGGCTCTGATGTGAGGGCTGACTCTCTAATCACCAAAGCAACGAAAACCAGGGGCGGCTATATTGTCTCGGGCCACAAACGCTTTATCACAAACGCAGGCATTGCAGACTACTCAGCAACACTAGTGGAGCTAAACGGCAAGTCCTGTATGCTCGTGATCGATATGAAATCAAAAGGTGTAAGCACTAGCGAGCCCGATAAGAAGCTCGGCAATAGGGGCGAGCTTACATATGACATATATTTCGACAAAGTCAGAGTTCCCAAAGAAAACCTGATCGGCGAGGAAGGTGACGGGATTAAGGTCTGCCTCACAGCTCTTATGTATGGACGTACTGGAATTGGTGCAGGCGGAGTGGGAATGGCGCAGTCGGCTTTTGATGAGAGCGCTTCGTACATGAAAGAGAGAAAAGCATTTGGAAAACCTATTAGCCAGTTCCAGCACTGGCAGTTTCTAATGGCAGAGCGCGCAATTGAGATCGAGAACGCAAGGAACCTATATATAAAGAGTGGACGTCAAATTGACGGCGGCAACAAATTTCCCATTCTGGAATCATCTGGGGCTAAATTCTACGGCTCCAAGATATCCGTGGATATGGCTCGTGATGCTGTGCAAATATTCGGCGGCTATGGGCTCATGGTGGAGCTTGCGCACGATAAGTCGAAATATAAAGTTGAAGAGATTTACCGAGACTCCAAAGTCGGCGAGATTTATGAGGGTTCTAATGAGATTCACAAGATGGTCATAGCGCGTGAGATTTTCGGAAGATAGGCCCTATTAATTTAAAAATAGACATTCTCTACGCATCTGCACAAAATATTTGATTTTTCCCCACCTCGGGGTTTACTTATTGGCCAATGGCTATGAAACTAAAGAACGTCGTCCCCCTAGGAAGGTCTTTTGATGAGTATAGGCTCATGTTTAATCTTTCAAAAATCGACCTGGATAAAAGCATTATAGGTGTTGGAGATGGTCCCGCCAGCTTTAATGCAGAGATGCATGAGATGGGCAAAAAAGTAGTCTCGGTAGACCCTATTTACTTCTTTAGCGCAAAGGACATTTCCCACAAGTTTGATAAAGTCTTTGACAATATCATACAACAAGTCAAGAACACCCCTGGGGACTGGACATGGACTTATCATATGTCCCCCGATGATTTAAGAGACCACAGAATAGAGGCGCTCAATCGCTTCACCGCAGATTTTGAGCAAGGCAAAAAAGAAGGCCGATATATAACAGGAGAACTGCCCGCACTGCAATTTCAAGACGGAACTTTTAATATAGCCCTTTGCTCGCACCTGCTGTTCTTATATTCAGATCACTATGATTACAATTTCCATAAAGCCGCAGTCTATGAAATGCTACGAGTTGCAGAGGAAATCCGCATCTTTCCGTTATTGGACCTTATGCTGAGACGCTCTCCATACATAGAGCCCCTTATAAAAGAGCTCGAAAGAGACGGCTATACTGTGAAGATGAAAAAAGTACCCTACGAAATACAGCGCGGCGGCAATGAGATGATGTGGATCTACAAAACATCAAGAAAGCGCATGCTTCCGATTTAACCTAACAAACTATTTTAATTGTCGTTCTCGATTTTATTTGAGAGTGATTTATAATAAAACTCGATGAAACAACTATGCAAAAGATGTCTTCTTATTGGCCATGGGCGGCATGGGTTCTTTTCCGGAAATGTATATATAGCTTTTTCCCAGATAGCTCTCGGTGTAGCGCTCATCGCCATAAACATAGATAGACTCAGCGGCACTGAGTTGATTATTCATATCTTAGCAGCGCTAAGTATTATAGTTGGTGTTTTTAATTTTCTGGATTCAAGAAAACCCGGGCTCATATGCCCACGGTGCAACAAGTCCGCTATGGTGGTTATTGAAAGCGAGGAAGGCCAGAGATTTATCAAAGAAAACAATGTTTCCCTACCGCAAGGAACAGATAAACAGGCGTCCATATAAGCCCTATCTAGACTTTTCAAGTTTTTAGCCCTGCGTTATTCCCTATATTTTGTAACTAAGTTATATTGTAGAGATAAAAACAACAACAGGAGATTACTATGTCTGAAATTACACTGGACCATCATTTACACTCATTCGGGGAAGGCGACATTGAAGCAATACTAGAGGATTACAGTGAGGAATCAGTAATTATCATTCCAAACACAGTTATCAGAGGGCTGTCTGAAATTAGAGACTTTTTTACCAATCTGGTAACAGAGGTACTTCCTCCGGGATGCAATTTTCATCTGCACGACAAGGTGGTTATAGACAATATCGCCTATCTCGTCTGGCACGCAGATTCAGACAGTTACGTGGTACCGTTTGCTTCAGACACATTTGTATTTGATGAGGATGACAAAATAGCCGTTCAGACAATCGCATTTGTACTTCAGGAAAAAGAAGATTAATGGAGCGCAAATAATAACGCCATGAATCAAGACTCACGCCAAACACTCAGGATTGAGATATGGATGAAGGACAACATGGAATGGTCACTTGAGGGAGATGGTTCCGCTCTGCAGTATCAGCAGGCCGCAATAAAACTCCGCTCACTATTTTCAGATTGCCGGGAGCTTAAGCTTGTTAAAAATAAGACTGATGTTACAACGGTCTCTAAAGACAGCGCGCTTGAGATTATAAAAGACAATCTTGGCACCGAGAATTTGATGCTTTGTGATGAGCAATTCACGCGTATGATGGTGTTTTTTTACCTGACTAGGTAGAATACAAATCATATTAAAATTTGTTTAGAGACTATGCTCTTAGTACTAAAACACTGGACAGTTAATTGAAATTTGCCGCAATAGATGTTGGATCAAATGCCGTAAGGCTACTATTCTCTCAGGTATTCGAAAACAAAGGGGAGATTTTCTTTAAAAAGGACTCTCTGTTTCGGGTCCCGATCCGACTCGGTGAGGACACCTTTGTTAATCACAAGATTTCTGACAAAAAAGCTGATAGCCTAATTAAGACTATGATAGCTTTCAAATATCTCATCGAAGCGTATGGGCCGCTTGACTATATGGCCGTTGCTACAGCAGCCATGCGAGAGGCTGAAAACTCTCAGGAAATTATCAGAGCAATCTACAAAGAATCGGGGCTGGATCTAGAAATCATTGATGGACAGCGCGAGGCTGAGATTATTTATTCAAATCATGTAGCAGAACAACTTGACAATAAAGGGAATTACCTCTACATCGACGTCGGAGGAGGAAGTACAGAGATAACTCTAATTTCTGATTCTGTCATTGTGGACTCATATTCTTTTAAGCTTGGTACAGTGAGGTTGCTTGAAAAACAGGTCCCCAAAACAGAATGGCAGAACATGAAAAACTGGCTAAAAGAGAACACGTCTGACTACCCTTCAATTAAAGGCATAGGTACTGGAGGGAACATCAATAAAATATTAAAAATGTCCTTTAAAAAAGAGGGTGAATTCATAAACTATAAAGACATTAAGAAAGTATCGGATCTTGTAAACTCCTATAGTTATGAGGATAGAATCTCCAAGCTCAACCTAAGACCCGACAGGGCTGATGTGATTGTTCCGGCGATTAAAATTTTCATGAAAGCACTGAAATGGGCTGACATCGCAGAGTTATATGTGCCTAGTATTGGAATTGCGGATGGCATAATTCATGTCCTGCACGATAAACATAAACTGCTGAAGCTAGAGGCTTAACTAAATATAAAGTTTTCATTATAGATGATATTGTGACAATAACTTAAAATATTAGATAAATGGTAGCCCTTTTAGAAAAAAGCGATTATTACAGACTCCCTGACGGTCTTGAACGACTCGAGTTGCTGCGAAGGTTCACGACAGACCATAGTTTTATTTTGGACCCTTCTCATAAAAAGAAAGAAGAATTCCTAGATACTTTTGACAGACGCCTCCATAGCGCAAATCTCGTGCTTATCAGAGAGGCCCGCTCTTACTACCTAAGAGATTTGACCCAAGGTCACACAGTTGCTTCTCTTGAAGGAGATAAAAGCATTGATCCTAAATTTTGGTGGGATTTTCCAAAGTGTAGTTTACGCTTGAGAATCAAACCTCTGTGCGATATTAGGGCGCTTCTTTCTCTAGCTAAGATTGAAAGATCTATCGCCACTCTCAGGCTTTTAAATGAAGATAAAAAAACTGTTCTCCTAGCTTATGTAAAAGAGCTTAAAATACTAAATAGGGGTGAGAGAAAGCCTGCTGTGGTCGTACAGATTAAGCCAATAAGAGGATACGAAGAAGAAGCGGGCAAATTTAAGAAATATTTAGAAACTCTCGGGTTAGAGGCTATAGACGGCGACCTCATCTCTGCCGCAGGGTCTTTTGATGGTAAATACCCTCTACATTATTCATCTAAAATCAATGTGCATCTAAAGCCCGAGATGAAATCTCTGGACGCCGCAAAGATGATCTTTCGAAACCTGCTTGAAACCATGAAAGTAAATGAGTTTGGCATAATTGAGGATATAGACACAGAGTTCCTTCACGATTTTAGAGTTGCTGTGAGGAGAACACGCTCGGCGCTGAGTCAGATCAAAGCCGTGTTTTCAGTTGAAGACACTATCAAATTTAAAGACGAGTTCTCAGTCATTGGGAAAGCAACCAATGAGCTTAGGGACCTCGATGTTTATCTACTGACCGAAGATTCATACAAAAAAATGCTCCCTGAGGACTTAAGACCAGGGCTTGATCCCCTGTTTGATTCATTATCAGAACAGCGTGAGAAAGCTAAAAAAGAATGTGCTGATTATCTTAGATCCGACAGCTATAAAAAGAGTATAAGAACCTGGGAAGAATTTCTAGACAATTCTAAGAGTGATCCGGAGCTTGCTCCTAACTCTGAAAGATCAGTAATTAACCTTGCAAAAGAGAACATATGGAAGAAGTATTCAAGGGTCATCAAGCTTGGAAAAAGAATTCATGCAAACACACCTGACCCTGAGGTTCATAGCCTAAGGATTGAGGGTAAAAAACTTAGGTATTTACTTGAATTTTTCGCATCCCTGTTCCCAGAAGATGAAATGAAGGTTGTGATTAAGCATCTTAAGAAGCTGCAAGATAATCTGGGAGACTTTAACGATCTTTATGTTCAGCAACAGAGTCTTAAAAAGTTTCTCAGCCAAACGGACATCGGGTATGATCATTCTAAACAAAAAACCCTAGCTGCTGCCGGAGGCCTTGTCTCTGTGCTTTATCAGCGGCAGAACGATGTTAGAAAGAAATTTAAAGAGAATTTTGATGGATTCAGCGACAAAGAGACTACGTCTCTTTTCAATAGTTTGTTCTCAAAAGGATAATTAAGTAGCCCTATGAAAAAAATAGCAATTTACAGCATGAAAGGAGGTGTCGGCAAAACTGCTGCCTCGGTTAACTTAGCTTATTTAGCAGCGGCAGACGGCTTTAATACACTGCTTTGCGATCTCGACCCTCAGGGGGCATCGACCTATTATTTCCGCATCCGTGCGTCAAAGAACTTCAGCACCAATAAGTTCATAAAGGGCGGAAAGCATATAGACAAGAATATCAAAGGAACGGATTTTCCCAATCTGGACCTCCTGCCCTCTAAGCTATCTTATAGGAATTTAGACCTCGCACTTGATGCGCTTAAGAATTCTAAAAAAAGACTTAAGAGTATATTCAATGAGCTTGAGGACGATTATGACTATCTGTTCATGGACTGCCCTCCCGGGATTTCTCTAATTTCGGAGAATGTATTCAATGCTGCCGATATTATGATTGTACCACTGATTCCAACTACGCTCTCTGAGCTTACATATGAGAAGCTGCTTAGTTTCTTTAAGAAAAATGACATTAACCCAAAAAAGATTTATACCTTTTTCTCAATGGTAGAAAGCAGGAAAACGCTCCATCAAGAAACCATGCAGAAGATTTCTCAGGAAGCGGGCAATATACTCAAGACTGCCATCCCGTATCGTTCAGACATTGAAAAGATGGGTGTGCACCGAGAGCCTGTGCCGGTTACAAGCCCCAACTCAGACTCAACCCAGGCTTACAAAAAACTCTGGAAAGAGATAAAAGCTATATCGAATCATTAGTATCCATAAAACAAATGGCGCACGAAATAGAGAGAAAATTTTTAGTAAAAGAGCTTCCACCGGAGATAGACCGCTACCCTCACAGCGAGATAATACAGGGCTATCTCATGATCACTGATAACGACGTTGAGGTGAGAGTACGCAAAAGAGCCGGGAGCTGCACTCATACTGTTAAATCAGGCACAGGACTTGTAAGGAGAGAGGCTCAAAAAGAAATTACAGAGCAGGAGTTTTTTGAACATTGGCCCGAGACCGAGGGTAAGCGGGTCCTAAAAGTAAGATACGACATTAAGTACGAGGATGTGCTTATTGAGCTTGATATTTACTCAGGTGATCTGGCCGGGCTCGTAGTCGCAGAGGTTGAATTTGAGAGCGAAGAAGAGAGCTCACACTTTGAGCCGCCCGAGTGGTTCGGAGAAGAAGTCACCCTTGACGAGAGATATAAAAACAAAAATCTAGCACTGCACGGCAAACCCTAATCTATAGTTAGACTACCTTTTCACAAATTAGAATCTTCAGAATCTAAAGGACTCGCAAAACATATTTAGATTAAAAATAGTTAATAATTGAACATGTGCTAAAAGATTAGTTATAATATATAAATAATATTAAATTTATAATCACGTCTCAATTACACATACAGTTGAATAATTCGAGATAACTGGATTATAGAAATCAAAGGAGAACATAAAATGTTTAAATACGGAAAATATATGCTTGTGGCACTACTAGTTTCAGGTTTACTAGCAGTTTCTTACGGTGGTTGTGGTGGTGGAAGTAGTGATGATACGAGCGGCGGCGGAAATCCGAATCCTACGAATACTCCTACAGCTCCACCAACAACAGATGATGATATTGTTATACCCCCAACCAATCCACCAGACACAGGAGCTTGTGAGGGAGATGCATTTAACTCTTCATCTGTAGCAATTGGAGACTGCCTAACAGATTTTATTCTGGAAAATACAAATGATTCTGGCCTGGTTTGTTTTTGTAATGCTTCTGAAGCTGGGGACTTCATTTTAAATATAGCTCCCGTTTTCGCAGGATCTACGAAGCTCAATTTAGAATTTCCTAAAAACACGGATCCGAACGTCATTGTACCAACAAATTTTTCTTTTGACTGGACCGCACCAGAATGTAACACTCTAGAGCTATTCACAACTCAGCTCTTTTTATCTGATGACTTAATATCCATAGGGACTCTGGACAATATAACCGAGATAGCACCCGACCAGTTAACATTCACAGCCAACGTGTCTGATCCCCTACTTTCTAGTGCGCTAGGCAACTCCGGGCCAAAATGTAAGCTGTGATTTCTGCTCAATAGACGCACTACCACAATGTGCTCCAGAACTATAGCACTTGAGGTTTATGTTTTAATACCCTAGAATTATTTTATGAAGAGAATAAAGGTATTAATATTCCTCGTTATATTTTCCGTTCTGGCAACAATTGGATGTAAGGACAATGCTCCTGACAAACCTGATGGAGTCTGGGTTAGATATTCAACACAGACAGATGGCAGCTTGCTCGGCACGCTGGAATTAAAAGAGAGTTCTCTTTTTATTTTTATAACGGCCCAAAAAGGGCACAAGGATACCAACGGAAGATACAGCCTTACCGAGAATCATATAACTTTTGAAGATGATAGCTGCTATAATCCAGGAACCTATACATACTCTGTTGGTAAAAAAGACCTAACATTCACACTAATGTCCGACACCTGTGAGGAGAGAGTAAAAATCCTAAGCGGTACCTGGACACGTCAAAATTAAGATAAGATTTAATGTATTATTAAGTACAAACAAGAAACAACCTACTAAGAGCATTATCTATATCAGGACTCTTCATAAAAGCCTAACACTTTAAGAATATTGATGCTATTAAGAAATATTTTGAAACTAAAAGTTCTTGAAATCATCCAATATATGAGAGGATTCTTAGAGCTTAAGGGAGATCAATTTAATGACTATTACAATTGCGTTCCTAATTACTTTGTATAGCATATTAATTTAGGTAGGGATAAATTTCAAAATTTGATAAATACACATACTCAAATGGAGATCCGGCTAAATGAAGTTTAAAGATAAGACAGTGATTGTAACCGGAGGCGGAACTGGTATAGGAAGAGAAACAGCACTCCTCTTTGCAGAAGAAGGTGCAAACGTAGTCATAATTGGAAGACGAATTGACAAGCTCAGAGAAGTGCAGAAGGAGTCTAGGAAGCTAGGGCCTGAGATTGACTTCTTGGTAAACGACATATCAGACGAAGATAGATGTAAAGCTATAGTAGAATACGTAGTCGAGAAATATGGACATATAGACATACTAATTAATAACGCGGGCATACTACTCCCCGGCAAAACTCATGAGATATCTAGTCTGGAGTGGGATAAGACTTTCAATGTCAACGTGAGGGGCATGTGGTTAATGTCCAAATATGTTATCCCACATATGATGGAACAGCACCACGGGGCAATCGTCAATAGCTCATCCGTTATAGGTCTTAAGGGATTCAATGGAGTGGCGGCCTATGCTACATCAAAAGGAGCAGTTGCTCAGCTTACCCGTTGTATGGCGCTTGAATATGCTAATAACCATATAAGAGTAAATGCAGTGTGCCCCGGGTTTGTAGATACACCTCTTGTAAACGAGGGCTTCCTTGAGAGAGCCGAGGATAGAGACGATGCGATCACATACATGAACTCACTTCACCCGCTTGGACGAATAGCAACAGCTAGAGAAGTTGCTGATTCAATCTTATTTCTATGTGATGATACTTCAGGCTTTATCACCGGTCACCTCCTGCCAGTAGACGGCGGCTGGAACGCCTCCTAGGCGGATCATGTCCACTTTAGCCTGGAAGTATTAGAGAAGACAAAGCATTTAAGAGTAGATTTGAAGGAACTCTTTTAATCATTGTTATATATATGTGCATATGATAATGTTACTTTAACCTAGTTTTTTCAAACTTAAGGAGGGTGTAGTATGAAAAGCATATCAACTGTTGTAATTGTATTACTTCTATTAGGTTTCTTGTTTATAGCTTTGCCTCAGAAGGGGTTTGCGGGAATTCCGATGCCACCTTCTGAACCAACTTGTTGCCAATACATCGCTGAGGAAGGCGGCGAGTTTACTTGCGAGGATGGTCTTGATGGTTTCTGTCAAGAAATCAAAGGAGAAAATTTAATCGTTCTTCCAGGGGAGAGATGTAATATAAGAACAAATCTATGCCAAGAAGCCATACCGAGCGCAAATGTTCCAACCCTGTCTGAATGGGGACTAATAGCAATGGCGGGTGTTCTTGGACTAATAGGATTTATGGTTATTAGAAGAAGGAAAGTAACTGCTTAACAGACAACAATAGTACAATTTAAACTAAGGGGAGCTTCGGCTCCCTTTTCTTTATCCAAACGCGCTGGCTTATTACTGCCCTGTTCTTCGCATTTAAAGGCTTCTATAGCTTCCATGAACCGTGCCTTTCCAGAAAGTACCAGGTCAGATATGGCGACTTTACACCAAAGTTAACTCCTGCCGCATATTACATATTAGATATATTCATATTCATTGCATTACCTATTTATGTATGATAAAATTGAATTTAAGTAAGAAGATGGCGGTCAGAGATAAAGTGTTGCAATCTAGCAACGTTAGTCCTTAATCTCAATCCTTCTAGCTGAAACAAAATTCAAACAATCTTTAGAAACATAAAGAACAAACGTTTGTACAACTAAACAACATTCTTTGGAGGGATATAAATGAAAAGTCTAGGAAAATTGTTTTTAATTTTAACTCTATTTGCACTACCCGCATTGCCGAGCATAGCGCAGACACAAATTTACGCAATCGGAACCGATTTCAGCAGAGGAGTAGATCCAAAAGAATCTGAAGTGGATCAGAGGATTTCACCATTTGAGGATTCTGTATTTTATACACTCGACCCCAACACAGGGCAGCCAACCGAGGTCGGCGACATAGAAGGGTATACCAGATGCACCGGTCTTGATATTCATCCGATAACCGGAGAGTTTTTTGCGGTTTGCGATGAAAATGGAGAGATTTTTGATGAACTTTCACCACTTACACGTAATGGGGTATTCGGTCCACACCTGTTAATCATAGATCCACTTACCGGACAACCAACTGATTTAGGCGCTCTAGAATTATCCCGAGGCGACTTTGTCTCTGATATTTCATTCAGATCAGACGGTACGCTTTTTGCGCATTTAAATGCCCAGGGTAATGAAGGGACACTTGAAAATACCACTAAAACTATAAACGCAAACTCCCTTGCTATTATTAATACAAACACCGCAAATGTAACAATTCTTGGAGAAACAGGGGTAGATGATACGTTTAGCGCAATTGGTTTTAACAATACGAACACACTTCTTCAATGCACAGATAACCGAAACATTCCAGGCATTGTAAACAGCCTAAATCAAACAACAGGACAAGCTACCTTCTTGGGGAATCTTATATATCCTCCGGAATTTGATGGTTTCAACATCATCCCCTCAAAAGATTTTGATCCTGGCTTAGATCACTTTTTTGCAATATTGTTTCATGAAGGCGAAAGAGATAACCCTGAGGTGGCGGTAAATGGCATTAACGTAGGTAATTTCCTGGTAACTATTGACCAGGGTAATGGTGCAATCGAAAATGTAGGGCCAATTGCTCTAGGATTTGAGGACCAATTTGCCGCAATTGCTGTACTGGCTGAGCCTATACCACTAGCACAGGTCCCTACTCTATCTGAGTATGGATTGATTGTTACAGTTGTAATGCTTCTAGGCGCAGCAGTCTTAGTCCTAAGACGCCGCCAGGTTAAAACAGAAATTTAGAATCCAAGATGATTAGTAAAAAGGGGCAGGCCACTAGGGTTGCCCCTTTTTTATATCTAATCCGGCATTAATGTTAATATCGCATTAATTTCCTTTCTTCTCCCCTACCCTCCAGCTATCCTTAAGTAATGGATAAGATATTCTTAGTTTCTGAATCTTAGTTTACCTATCAGTCATCAGAAAAATTAGAAAACATTTCAGGAGGCATTAATTTATGAAGTTAGCTAACAAAACGGCCATCATCACAGGCGGCGGCACCGGAATAGGAAAAGCTACGGCCAATCTGTTTGCAGAGGAAGGAGCAAATGTTGTCATTACCGGAAGAAGGGAAGACAAGTTAAAAGAAGTGGTTGAAGAAGCGAAAGCTCTAGGTCACACAATCGACCATTTTGTATGCGACGTATCAAATGAAGAAAGCTGTAAAGCCACTGTCGATTACACAATCGGGAAATATGGACAAGTGGATATCCTCTTTAACAACGCCGGGATACTTATACCCGGAATTACTCACGAAACTGAGACTGAAGCTTGGGACAAGATATTCAATATCAATGTCAGGGGCATATATTTCATGTCCAAATTTACTATCCCCCACATGCTCGAGCGTAAATACGGAATTATTGTGAATAACTCTTCAGTAGGCGGGTTAAAAGCACTTCCCGGATTGGCTGCTTATATCGCGTCTAAGGGAGCGGTAACTCAGCTCACCAGGAGCATGGCTCTTGAGTATGCTCAACTAGGAATTAGGGTTAACGCCATTTGCCCTGGAACAATTGAGACCCCGATGGTGACTGAGGGATTGCTGGGTAGACAGGAAACTCAAGAGGCTAAAGATGCTGTGGAGCAGTTCATGATTTCTCTTCACCCTATGGGAAGGCTTGGAAAATCTGAAGAGATTGCGCACGCGGTACTTTTCTTGGTAGATGATAATATTGGTTTTATGACAGGCAACATGCTGTCAGTCGACGGAGGCTGGATAGCCAGATAGCGGAGAGCCTCCGCAGGCACACACAACGTGTGCAGGAGTCATACCTCCCAGCTAGCTTGAAGCTCTGTTGCTTCTCTAGTAACTCTGGCGGTACTTGAAGATTTTATGGTAGCGGACAATGTCCGCAAGGAGAATAAAATGGCACTTGATAAATTTGTACACGATTTGATAACGGAGAGTAAAAGCTTTGCATCAGTGGCAACTCTAATGCCAGACGGCTCCCCTCAGGTGAGTGTGATGTGGGTTGACACTGACGGGGAGAATATTTTGCTCAATTCAGCGGAAGGAAGAGTTAAAACCAAAAACTTGCGTAACGACCACAGAGTTGCAATTGCTATTGTTGATTCAGAAAACCAATATCGACAGGCAATGATCAGAGGACGTGTAGTTGAGGAAACTCATGACGGCGCTTTTGAACATACAGACACCCTAGCCAAGAAATATATTGGACAAGATAAATACCCCTATCATCAAGAAGGAGATGTAAGGGTTATCTTTAAAATAAAACCTGACAGCGTTTATAAAATAGAAGTTTAATTGTATGGGGAAACTATAAATTGAGTGAAGCAAATCCAGTTAAAGAATTCTTCTCTGCACTTGGAGAAGGCAACCTAGACTTGGCTCTTGAGTCAGTGCATGAAGATGCAGTGTTCTCTGCCCCCGGGCCTGACACTGTTCCAATCTACAGAAATTTTTATGGGAAAGACGGGGTCAGGGATTTTGTAAGAATCCTGGGAGAGCTCTTCGACACTCAAGCATTTGAGATTTATGATGTCCGTGAATCAGGAGAATACATCTTCGCAATTGGTCTCATGAAGCATAGGGTTAAGAAGACTGACAGGATGTTTGAATGCGAATGGTCACTAGTATGTAAAATCAAAGATGGCCAGATAATCTCATACAAAATGTTTGAAGACACAGCCGCTTTAGAAAAAGCCTATCTCGACAACTAATCAAATAAAAAAAGCCCTGACTCGGTTATTTCTAACTAGGTCAGAGCTTTTTATTGCCTCTCTTCTAAAATTATGAAGTCAAGCGTGCGGGTAACACCCGGCGGATAATATCTGCTGGAATTAAATTTCTTCGCAACTTCGTAATAATTTAAGGCTTAATGCTCTCAAATAACTCTTAAGTTAAGAAGAACTTTAATGTTAACACACACTGTGTGTGCTAGGACTGGGTGCCTTCTGAAGTACCAGTGGTATCTTCAGTTGTAGCGCCTTTATCTTTTCCGCCGCAAGCGAGCACATCAGAAGACGTGAGTGCAAAGCTTCCGAAAGCGAGTCCTAATGCAATTGCTAATGTTAGTAATAATCTTTTCATGATTAACGCCTCCTGCTTGTTGGTATAACAAAGTGTAGCTTAAGATTTCGTTTTTTACCAGGAATTAATTTTGTTCTTAACAATTAAATCAAGATTTCTGCTTTGCCTTGATATTGCTTATAAAGTGCTCCATGTCTATACTTGATAGCTAAATGGATTTACTAACGTTATTTGGTCTATTTGCAGTTAGCGCGATGCTGGTCTTTTATGCATTAGAGCACCGTAGTCATTGGTTCATCCTGGCATTTGCCGGCGCATGCTTGCTGGGCTCAGCTTATGGATTTCTCCAAGGCGCCTGGCCCTTTGGGGTGATCGAAGCGATCTGGTCGCTTATAGCTTTAAGACGTTGGTACAAAGTGAGGAATTCAAGTTCTCCCACCTCATAGATGCTCTCAAGAATCATTTACTGAACCCTGCTGTGAATCTGCCTTTATTTATAGTATTATCGAACCTATGCCAATTGAGAAAACAATAGCTAAGTACTTTAAAATGACTAATGAAGTATGGTCGCGTCATGCCAATCCCTGGAGCGTCTGGACCCGTTTTTCCACCCTACCCGTTCTTGCGGTATCTGTCTGGAGCCGCGTGTGGATAGGATGGTGGGCAGTTATACCCGTAATAGCGGCTTTGATTTGGGTATACATTAATCCGCGTATTTTTAACAGACCCTCTTCTACGGATCACTGGGCATCCAAAGGAGTATTGGGCGAGCGGGTGTGGTTAAACAGAAAAGATATCCCCGTGCCCAGTCATCACTACAGGATTATTAGCATACTCACTGCAATCTCCGGAATCGGCGCTATTATATGTGTCTATGGCCTGATTGTGCTCTCAATCTGGCCCACAGTGTTTGGAATTGTGGTTGTAATTCTTGGCAAGACCTGGTTCCTCGACCGCATGGTCTGGGTGTATGAAGAAATGAAGGATAACAACTCTGAATATAGGAGTTGGCTCTACTAATACTCATTATATACAGAGTGTTACGCTAAATATTTAAAGTTATTTATTAAGTGAGAGAAAGCGCTTGATTTTCCCGGTTTCAGGGTGGTGCGGGAGAGAATCTACTACTTCGAAGTCAACCTTCGCATTAGTTAGGCCATATTTCTTCAAGTTATTGAGTATCGTGTCTTTCATTTCAGAGATATTAGGCTCTCCGTTGCAAACAAGCTTTATATGAGCGCCCTGCCCTGTCTGGATTATCTGAAATTCCTCAACTTCTTTCTCTACTTCCAGAATATCGCTGTAAGAAGTAGGATGAACTTTGATATCTCCATATCGAAACCAGAAAGTAGCTTTGCCCAGGATACGTTTCACTGTGCCGTAAGCCGGATATTCAGGCAACGGATCTCCAATTTCAACGATATCATCCACTTCATAGCGAATCATCGGCAGAGATAAGTTGGTCAAATTTGTTGCGAGCACCTTTGCCGCATCTTCAACATTCGAGACCGGCTGATTATTGTGATCCACTACTTCTAGGATCGCTCCGTCTGCGCAAATAACCATTCCCTCAGTAAATTGAGTTTCGACCCCCATCTGCCCTATCTCACAGCATCCCCAGGAATTGCTTGCTTTTACTCCCCAGGCTTTCAAAGAACGGTTACGAATATCATCATCCTGTGGGCCAGAGTTGGTACAAACCCACCGGGGGTGTATTTCAAGTTGCCCTTTTAGCTGAGCTGCAGCTAACTCTCCGACAGATGAAGCATATGCCATTAAATGAGTGGGCTGATATTGATTTAACCTCTCGCTGACTTCAGGAATTGGATCAGTCGATGCAAGACTAAGGAGTTCCATATCAGGAAGAAATTTGCTTGGAAACACATATGGGCTTCCGTGTAGAAGCGTTGGGGCTTCAACTGTAGCCAGTTTGAAAGGCCCTTCATATCCATTTTGAATCTCATCATGAAGAATGTAGCGGTAGGTGTAGCAGATTATCTGACGAATAAATTCCATATCCCAGAGAAACACACCGCGCTTACCAGTTGAGCCGCCTGTGGATACAAAGAGATATTCATCATTATAAAATGGGGTTTTAGTCTCCCCTTTCCTGACACCTTCAAGGTGCTTTTCTACGATTTCGTATGTTATGCCAGGGGCTGCCACAAAATCATCCCATCTGTCCATGTGAAGTGTTTTATCATTAGGAGGGAGGGAGCTTAGATCTTGGAGTGTGAAATTGTCTATATCCACCTCGCCAAGGATATCTTTATAAAACGCAGTGTTTTCTTTTGCGGCTCTTAATAGCTTTCTAAGCGCTGCGGTTTGATACTGGCGAAGCTGCTCGCTAGGCCATGACAGTCGTTCTATGTGCTCGGGCATCAGTTTCTGAACATCAGCCCAAACACCTTTCATTATTTCTTCGTAACTCAATTTTAACCACCGCCATTTAGAATCTTTTAGGGAAAAATTCTATTATAGAAAAAAAGAATATAACAATATGCCTACGAAGATAGCAGGGAAGATAAAGCGCGAATACCAATCTATTCTTTTAGCTAGCTTGTCATTATTTGAATGGCTTAGAGATCCACAAATTATTGCCTCCACAAAGGCAAAGAATACTAACAACGTTGAACCAAAAACGAACTTATCAAAACGTGTAAGGTAAGCAACATTGGGCACAACATGGCCAATGGCAAAACGATACGCAATCAGTGTGAGCATTGAGGTCATAGCTAAGCCGATTTGCGGTCCTAACTGACTCGGCGGAATCCAAAATACTGCCCACGACATTATTACAATCAGTATAAGAGGGATAATTATCTTCCACACAAAATAATTATAATTACGTTTAGCTGTAAGCTCATAAACAAAAGATGCAAGATTGCGGTTTCCCGGTTTGAAATGATAAGCTCCCGACTTGACGACTGGCGCTTCCCCTATATGCCAGTCTGTTACTGAGAAATTCTTTGCGCGCCCTGTAATTGCTTTATCATTCACAAATTGTAATTCACTAGTTTCGTATTCTGTAGAGACCAATTCAATTTTGAGTGGGCGTTGATCAAAAGGAAACTCTTTAATATTCGCAATTGTTACAAAGTCGCCGTATAGAATCTCTCCGTAATCTACATTACCCTGACAATCTACCCAAGCTTTGTACTGGAACTGTTTTACAATCTGTTCCTCATTCTTAATGATCATGCTCGGGTTCCATATTGACTCAAGATTATACTTTATAACCCTGCCTTTATCCTCGGATGAATCACATACCAACGTGGGATCATTCCATCGCATATCTAATGCAAGAGTAGCTTTATAGCTCTGTTTCGCGCTATTTACCTCTTCAATGTTTATAACATATATGCCAACATCTACTTTTTTAGCCTTATGGGCATCATCATCAGTTTCTATAACACCTGTGGGCTTGGACTGATCAGCATATGTGATGACCGGACATATTTGAAAAAAGAGCAATAAAAACAACGATATCGGGAAGAGAAATGTTTTAGACATTAGAATTCAAAAGCTAACAAATATACAAATATAAGTCAATCGGGTCCCAAATGAAGCCGACCTCTATACAACCTCCATGCAACTACAGAATAATTCTGTATAATCTTCTTTAGGTGATTGCAAACTTATATAAATATCTTGGAGGCAAAAAATAATGACTAGTAAAGATCTTGAAATATTTAACGAGATGCCCTTTTTCTTCTGGGTAAAAGATGAAGAAGGAACCTACCTATGGGTAAACAAAGCTCTTCAGGCAATGGCTGAGGAAAGTATTGTCGGCAAAAAGGACGAAGAGCTTCCTTGGAAGGATAGCGCTCAGACACTTAGAGCGGATGATTTAAAAGTGCTTGAAACCGGGAAACCCTTACTCGTTCATGAAATAGTGCAAAAGCCTAATAATGACGACCTAAGTGTATGTAAATTTGTAGGAGATTTTGAGGGGAAGAAATGCGCCTTCGGAGTTTCTTTTGTAATTCCGAAATAACAAATAGCGGGAGATGGCGCTAGGCCTCCCGCCTGGCAAATCATTTAATTCAAAAACAGTCGCGCTCTAAGGCAACGGCAATGGTATGAAGCAGGTCTGAAAACTAATTCCACAACCCCCGATTTCACACCCTGCCTCACAATCCGGATCTCCGTTGCAATTGTCCAAGCAGAGATTGTAATCTATATCTACTTTCTGGAAACAACATGAAGCATTACAACTGCTCCTTGCGTTCCGACAATCGACAGGACAACACGGATCATCTGGATCACATGCTTCGAGGCATTCCTCAAATTTCAGCCCACAGGCTTCATTACAAAAGCAATTGGGACCCGGATATCCTGTCTCCTGCTCATACTTGTCCAAGAGTCTGTTACATGTCCTTTCGTGAAAAAAACTAAGGAAAGGCCCTAGCCCCAAACTCTCAGGATCGTCGCACTCTAAAAACTCACAGTGCAGCAGGCAAAGTCGTTTTGATCTGCCCTCAAGCACCCTGCAATCACTCTCTTCAAAAAAGAAGGAGTTAGTACTTACTGATTCCTGCGCCTTCGCTTCCAAACCCAGAAAACTTATGGAAACGATAGCTACCGCCATACACAAAACAAAACTTTGACTAAGGATTTTAGTCATAGCTATCCCTCCTTAAATTGTTTATCTAAAGTCTTTCTTACGCGCCACTAATGAGAATATCACAATTATATTTAGACTCCTAGATATATTTCTCTCAACTAAACTGGCTAAGCAGAGTCTATATTTATTGCAGGTATTGTCGGATTTATGGTTATGAGAAGAAGGAAAGCGACTGCTTAAATACTTAAGATTAAATATTAGATTCTGAATCAAGTTCAGAATGACATAAAAAGATAAGGGGGTCTTAAACTAGTAGTTCAAGACCCCCTTTTTTTTATTGATAACAAACCAATTGGGATCTAAGATAGTGTGATCAATCTAATTTTAGCAATATTTGGATTTCACAATGAATCGGGGCTATAATTTTATATAGTAATAAAACTTAGACATTCACAAAAACAGGAAGGGGGAAGAAATCATGCCAGAAATATCGATATTCTCTAAATTTAAAAGTTTTACTCTAGTCCTTACAATAATTACAGTGTCATTCTTTACCATCGGAGGCTGTAATGACAGCAATAACGGTGGAGGAGGAAGTGGAGGAGGACTTGGAGAAACTGAGACAGGATGTACAGCTGTTTCACCCTCATGCTCTATACAATCCAATGCTACTGTTCAATGCATTGTGAGCGATACAGACTGCGCAGTAGATCTAATGACAGTTATCGATGAGGCATCCAATGCCGCTTCACAAACAATAAGCACAAGTACCACAACCTGGATTGAAGCCTGGGGTGGTGCAGGTGGATCAGTGGAAGATAGAGGTCAGGGTGGGTCAAGAGGTTACGCACAGACTACTACTACAATTGCCGATCTTATTAATACTAATAACGGCTCAAGCATTATTTACTATTTCCTTGGCAAGAATGGCAACGTAGGCGACAAGAAGGGATGCGGAGGCTCAGGGGGAGCATCAACCGTTGTTACTTTTGAAGACCTGCTGCTTAATCCAAGTTCCGATCCTACAGAGTCATTAGTCCTGTTGATAGCGGGTGGAGGTGGAGGCGGTAGCTCTACTAATGTTGCGGGATTCTGTACGGGACCTGAATCTTGGGATGGTGCCAGAGGTGGAGATGCTATAGCTGATGAAAGTGGAGATGTAATAGCTAGAGGTGGTGGTTGCAACGACAGCTCTAAAGGTTGTGGAAGCAGTTCTTGCGGAGAATGTATTGCCAAAGATGGAGGAGTTGGTCAAGCCCAGGGAGGAGGACGTCCAACTTCAGGTAGTGGTGAGACTACAGGTGATCAAGGCGGTCTAAAACAATCCTGCGTATGCGGTGATACAGAAGCAGGAGCGGGTACAGCCGGATATGGCGGGATATCGGGTAAAGGTGGACAAGCTCCAGAATGCGATAGTTCTGATGCTGTAGCTTTTAGAAATGCGTCCTTATCTTTTTCAGCAGGTAAAGGAGGCGGCGCTGGTGGTGGGACAAAATCCTGCGATGCAGGCGGCGGTGGTGGTGGTGGTGGAATTGGAGGCGGTGGCGGTGGAGGTCACGGTAACTCGGACCATAGTGCAATAGGTGGAGCCGGGGGCGGGAGTTTTGCTATACAATCATCGCAATCAAGCACCTCTGCACCCACAAGTAAGCCCGACAATCCTTGCGGTTCTTCTGGCTGTATGACAATTTCATTTGAACCTTAATCTTAAATACAACAAATACTAAAACTCAACAAAAAGGGAGCAGATTCAAAATAAGTGTCTGCTCCTTTTTTTTATTAGCTCTCCGACAGGTCAGCACAATGAATCTCTCTTTATATTTAGCTATGATTAAATCTATTGTTTCAAACATACGTATGTGATAATATGAACATATCTGACTAAGGGGGCTTTAGAATGATAAAGAATATAACTTTAACAATTTTTGCTTTCCTTATTTTTAGTTTTCTATTACTAGCTTTACCACAAACCAGTATTTCATCAGTTCCGCAAGGATGTTGTATAAATGAAGCTACTGATTCTTGTCTGGGCTGTATAGGAGGCGGCTGTGCTACTCAAGAAGAATTTTGTGCTGATAATGGAGGCACAGTGGCAGGGGAAGGTATATGTTTTGAGGGAGGAGCTGGAGCATTTTGCGCAAATACAATTTCAGAGCTTGGATGTTGCGTTATAGAGCCTGGAGAATGTGTGCAAAATACGACTGCTCGCGGTTGTTTTGACGCTGAACACGGCATAGCTTGGAATCCTGGAAATGGATGCGCACAAGTTACTGAGTGTATTCCTGAAAGAGACGTTCCTACATTAAATGAATGGGGACTAATAGCAATGGCTGGAATTTTAGGAATAGTTGGATTTATGGTTATGAGAAGAAAGAAAGTAGATGCTTAAATCAAACTAAACGTGTTTCAATTTTAAAATGTATAGGGGGTCTTGAACTACTAGTGCGGGACCCCTTTTTTTTTACCTCTATATTTCAAATTCCACTTCACATGGACCTAGGTATGACTGAATAACAATCAACAATAAATCTATCTGCACCCTATCAGCAAGAAAGCAAAAAATTATTGAAGTGGATTGAGGAAATGGTATCGTTTTATCAAAATTCTAGTCTTTCTTTAAGGAGGGAAGCAATGAAGAAGCTACTTAATTTATCAGTATTCGTGTTAATGCTCATTTCTTTTTCCATATGCGCTTATGCGCAGGAAGCTGAAATGATTGAAGTAGAGCAAAATAACAAAGGCGTTAAGATTGTTGATCTTGTCGTGATGCAGGCAACAGTGCAGGCTATAAATGCAAATGAGCGAATCATTATATTGGCTGATGACAAGGGAAATGTACAAACAATTGAAGTTGATCCGGAAGTAAAGAACTTTGACCAGATTGCTCTAGGCGACATTGTAACTGTAGAGTACTTTGAGTCAGTTGCTCTGTTTCTAGGATCACCCGACGACAAGCCCGGGAAATTTGAGAATCAGACAATGCAAACCGCAGAGAAAGGCGAGAGACCTAGCATGGTTGCTATAGATGTTGTTGAGATAATCGCAACAGTAGAGGCAATCGACAAAGAAAACATGAAAGTTAAATTAAAAGGTGCCGACGGCAATGTGATCAGTCTTAAAGTAGACCCAAGCATGGTCGAACTAGAAAAGATTAAAGTGGGAAACACAATACACGCCCGCTATACAGAAGCAGTTGCAGTTTCAGTAACAGAACCAGAATAAAAATTCTCGGGGCACAGGCTAAACAGTTTGTGCCCTACAATTACCTAGGGAACATAGTAATAGGGATTTGGGATTTTAAATACGCGCTCTGAAAAACCCCCAGCAAGATCACTCCACTGGTCGCCAATATTTACTACAATATGATAGCCCTGTGCTTCTATACTCTTTCTAGCACCGCTTTTGTAAGGAATGACTGACTTTTCTTTGTAGTCATCTGGCTTTAAGAACAGTTTATTCCACTCAGTGTAGCCTACACGTTTTAAATTCTCTTCAGTATCTAATCTAAGTTTTTCCGGCCTTCCGGTAATAAAAAATATCGCAACCTCCTTTTCCTTTGCAAACTGGTAGAGCTCCAGAGTAGGATTAATTGCGGGATCATCCGCTTGTTCAAGTTCGGTAAGAAGAACATGACTGTGATAAGCAAAATCAAGAGATAGAAGTATCTTGTAATTAGAAAGAGAGGTTTCATCAATATCAAAAACAATTGCTAATTTTTTAGGTTCCGGGAGTTTTAGATTTTTATTAATTCTATTGGCCAGATAACTAATCGCCTGCTGTGCAACTTCTTCTTGATCTACATCATACTCGCCGGAATCGTGGTATAAAATTACAGCTTGCTTGGCTGTGTGAAGATTTTCAGGTTTCTTGGCGAATGATTCAAATGGAAACAGAGCCAGAGCTGCGAACAATAGTAAAATATTAAGATTCCTTGATATCATAACCTACCCTCCCTTGCATAACTACTTCAATTTTAACTCCTGGAAGAACTTTTACAAAGTTATTTTGCGTCTTTTTTGATATACCTCTATCTCTATAAATGAGGCCAGACAATGTCTGCAGAAATTTAGTAATCTGGTTATAATATTAAAACGGGGGTATAAGCAATGAGAAAAACTGTATTCAAATCAATTTCAACACTAACAATTCAGTGTTTAGTAATATTAATGATATCATCGGTTTCATACGCACAGCTAGGTGCTCCGGCATTCGTCTTAGACTTGGCAGGCGGCACAAACGATAACGCGGCAATTTTAAGTGTAAACCTGGACAGCGGGCTCAGATCCGTGGTCAGTGATTTTGGAAATGCTGCTCAAGGCGCGCTCGGCGTCCAGCCTGTGAGCCTTGCCCTTGAAGACGAAGATCTCATATTAGTTGTAGATATGGACTTTGGAAATGAAGAACGGGGCGCTCTGTTTCAGGTATCTCTCCCAAGCGGAGACAGACAGATAATTAGTGACTTCAGCGACAGCAGCAAAGGCGTGCTAGGTTTTCATCCGACCGGTGTCGCTCTCTTAAACGACAACAGCGCTTTGGTGGTAAGCTCCGGCATAAACAACAATTTTTTGGGCGGCATCTTTAGTATAAACGTGCTCACGGGAGATAGAACTGTGGTAAGTGATTTCAACAACACAAATCAGGGACCGGGATTAAATGAACCATTTGGCATTGCCATATTAAACTCAAATACCGCACTTGTGATGGACGCAACAAATGATGTCCTAGGCTCAAGTGTGCTGTTCAGAGTAAACCTAAACAATGGCAACAGGACGGTTCTCAGCAATTTCAGTGACGCAGCCCAAGGGCAAACGGGCCAATTCCTAAGACACGTGGCTATTGGTAATCCGGGTGAGGCACTCACTACAGATGTTGAGGCAGGAATTTTATTCAGTGTAGATGTAAACACCGGCAGCCGCACTGTGGTAAGCAACTTAAGCGCTCAAAACCCCTCTCTTGAGGGCGTTGTGCTTGAGAATGCTCAAAGTGCGCTTGTGGCCAACAACCTTGAGGGCACAACCCCTGATGATATAGGAACACTGCTTCGGATTAATCTAAGCACAGGAACAGCTCAAGTGGTTACAGATTTCGGAAACAATAATCAGGGCATTCTGGGAGATATGCCATTTGGGGTAATAATATTTTCTGAGAACCCCGGGCCTAGTCCCCAGAGTTCTAGCAAGAACTCATGTGCTCTATCGTCAGTTGAAAATTTCAATGGCTCTACTATAGACTACAACCTAGCAATTATGCTATTACCATTATTATTCGTTACAGTAAGCATGATAAGAAAGAGAACAAAAAGTAAAGAAAATCAAGCAGAAAAATGAAAGAAATTACTCGTTTGTTGCATTGAAAATTATGCTCAATATAAGGAGAGGATGAATGAAGACTAAAACAAATACATCCTTATCACGTAGAAATTTTCTGGAGCTTAGCGGTTTAGGCTTAGGTGCTGCAGCTGGTGTGAGCTTGCTTGGTAGGACTAATTTGGCATATGCAGATAACCCAGAGAGCATAGTGCCGGCTCTACCAGGTACTGGTTCTATGCCTGTGGACATACCTTATAAAGAATATCGCCTTGACGTGTCTGAACAAGAGGTAAACCCAGATGGCACCACTGTTAAGGCCCTCACCGTAAACGAACAAATACCTGGCCCTGAGATAAGGGTAAAAGAAGGTGAACTTCTACGTATTGTGGCAACAAATAAGATAGCGGATCAAAATCTTACAATTCACAGCCACGGAATGATACTACCCAGTAATATGGACGGGGTCCCAGAGGTTACTCAGCGCCCAATCGCGCCTTATGAGGAGTACGTATATCAATATATTATTCGACAAAGAGGCACTTACTGGTACCACTCCCACGTAAACCTGCAAGAGCAGCAAGGAGTATTTGGTCCACTCATTGTTGAACCCAAAAGAGAAGATATGTCCTATGATCAGGAATACGTCATAACAATAAATGACTGGCTGCATACCGACCCTTATCAAATAGTCCCTAACATAAGAAAGCAGGCGGGGCAGAATAAAAACGTGAAAGAGACCACCCCTGATCTAGCTGATGTTGATTACCCAAGCTTTCTATTAAACGGACAGGGAATTAACAATCCGATGGAATTTATGGCAAACCCAGGCGACCTGGTAAGGCTCCGAGTAATAAACAGCTGCGCATCATCTTATTTCTATTTTATGGTAGACGATCATAAAGTAACTGTTACACATACCGCTAGCGGACAAAAGATTAAACCGGTTGAAGTGGACAACATATTGATGGGTGTGGCAGAGCGCTATGATCTAATTCTAAGAGTGAAAGAGTCCGGAACATTTGCCATTAGGGGTGTGGCCCAAGATGGATCAGTTCAGGCTATTGGAATACTAAGAACCCCAGACTCCAAGGGGCAGGTATCTAAGAAAATCCCTAAAATAACCGGAAGGGGTTTTGAGTACAACGATTTGTATTCTATTGAGCCCAGCATGCCGCCTGATAGTCCGGTAAAAACTTTTGATTTAAGTCTAGATGGAAATATGGCTAAGTACATTTGGGAGATGGGCAATCAGATATATCCAGATGCAGATCCTTTGGTAGTACAATCAGGAGAACGTGTTGTGGTCAATATGACTAACACTACTCCTATGTATCATCCGATGCACCTTCACGGTCATTTCTTCCGGGTATTAGGATTAAAATCCGGCTATGATCATGCTCCTCTTCTAGATACAATAAGTGTTCCGCCGTTTAAAAAAGTTTCTTTTGAATTCTACACGGACAATCCCGGAAGGTGGTTTTTTCATTGCCACAACCTCTATCATTTAGAAACCGGAATGGCAAGGGAAATTCATTATAAGGTGCCAAGCTAAATATTAGTCAAATCCGTAGCTTATAACAAATAGAAAAGAACTGGTAGTTTCCTTCCGCTCAGTTACCGGAAATTTTGCTGCTGTTCCCAGGTTTACTGCATTAAATGGGCTTGTATCTGAGAATGGACTTACCCAGAAGCCAAAACCTAGTTCTAAGATTGTTCCCTCATCATCAGACTGCATTGCATCAACAGTTGAGGTTCCTAGGAATTCGAAAATGGGGGCAAACCTTCCATTGAAGTATTCTTGTGAGAATGCGGCGTTCCAGATTATATCTTTACTATGGGTTTTGTTTATATTGAGCATATTGGCCAGGCTCTTTTGCTCATCTGAGAATTTTAATTGTTGAGCATATGCAAGCTGGAGCTGAATACCCCAAAGGCTTATATCTTCAACTGGAAAAAAGTACGAGGTATTCAATGAAAATCCCCATTCCCCTGTTCCTCCTATACCCTTATCTTCATCACCAGTCGGTAAATCTATTCCCCCTCTTAGGGATAAATAAAATGGAGTATATGGAGTAGTGCAGCAGATTAGTGCAGTTGCAGTTAGACCTATATCTGAAAATGCTGATGTGGAACTCTCGCCGTCAGGAAAGAGGAAAACATAGGGAACTTCAGCACCTAATTCTAAACGCTCAAAAAATACCCAGTCCAGTTCTAGCCCAAGTTCTAAGGAATGATCATCATCGCTGTTATCAATACCTATGTCTAGTTCTAGCTCTTTCTCAAGAAAGGCCTTTTCTGTAAAAAATGGCTCAGCTTTTTCTAATCTGCCCAAGTGGTCCGCCTTTGACCCTAAAGTAAAAAGGCAAAGGCTAAGAGCAACTAAGCAAATTAACTTTAAATTCTTATGTGATAAGATGAAAATTGAGCAGAACATTCATATTCCTTAGTATTAAAACACAAATTTTTGCGTCTTTTTTATATTACCACGTCTATTAATATGAAGACAATAAACAGGAGGTATTAACCATGAGTGAAAAAGAAAAGAGTAAGAATTGTGATTGCACCAAATGTGAGTGCAGCCCATGCAAATGCGGCGAAGAGGCTCAGGGCTGTAAATGCTGCTGCTGCAGATAGTATCCACCGACAGGCTGATTCTAAGTAACACTTAGAAGATATAGTTGAGTTAAGCTTTTGCAGTGTAGTAGTTAAATAAGAGCAGTGGGTACACATTATATATAGAGTGATTAATATATAGTGTGTGCCCAATTGTAGGAAAAGAGCCAAATGAAACATGTTGATAATGTAGATCGTGTGTGGAACGAGTTCTCGGGGCAGATAAGGGGTTATCTTCTAAAAAAAGTTAAAGTTGAAGATGATGCCGACGATCTGCTGCAGGAGATCTTTATCAAAATTCATAGCAATCTTGAACAGCTTGAGGATGAAAAGAAGCTCGCCCCGTGGATATATCAAATCGTGCGCAACTCACTCACAGACTATTATAGAAAGAAACGTCTCGAGACTTCTGAGCTTGATGAAGAAAATACTGCATCACTCGAAATAGAAACTGATGACGACATTTACTCCGCCTGCGTCTCAGGGTGTCTAAAGGTTTTTATAGACAGACTTCCTGAGAAATATAAAGAACCACTTGTCCTGAGTGACATAAAAGAGATAAAACAAAAAGATATTGCAGAGCAGATGGAGCTGTCCTACTCGGGGCTTAAGTCCCGTGTGCAGCGCGGGCGAGAGATGATAAAAGAAATGTTTCTGGACTGCGCATGCATCTCGCAGGATAAGCACGGAAACTCAGGCCACGATAACTGTGAAATCTGCAACCCGCCCGCGAGTTAATCTGACACCTGCAAATTAGTGCTATTCTGCCGCTGTTTTTATGGCGGTAGGCGCATGAGACATACAGGAGCTGCCGTTCATAACCATTGCGATGTTGATTGCTTCGACAATCTCTTCTTTAACAACTCCCTCTTGGAGACCGTCACGCACACAGCTTCTGATACACCATGGACATTTGGCTAGTATAGCAGTCGCTAGACCCATAAGACCTTTTTTAAGTTTTTTTGATAAGTGTCCGTCTTCATAAACAATGTCGTGAAAAGCTGCAAATTTAGTACGCATCTCACCGCTCACCTCATGGAAGTCCATGATCTGAGGTGTAATGTTTTTACTAATAAAATAACCCTCAGCAATATTCTTTTTTGCTGTCATAAGATCATAGTTCTCAAGCGCAATGCTGCTAAACGCATATGGCTGACCCATTGCCAAACGTACTGCAATATATACAGACTCAGCTATCTCTTCATCACTCGCCCCTTGTGCCTTGGCAAGTTTTGTCCTCTCCTCTATACAATGATCGCATCCTGTAATATGCGCGCATGATACGGCAATTAGCTGCTTGTCTTTAACTGAAATTAAGCCTTCCTTGAAAACCTCTTCTTTATATTCTGTCCATGGTTGATTAAGCTCGGGAACTAGTGATTCGAACTTGCCCATAAATTGTTCATATTCTTCGTGATTCATGGTTATATTAATCCTCCTTCTTATTTTTTAATTGCAATATTTTATATACTTGCGAGGAAAAAGTATAGTGGACCCAAAGAGTTCTTAGTTCATCTAATAACGAGTGGCTCAGTTTGAGTTCCACTGTCCGCCGCAGGCTAAATTTCCAGACGAAGTGGTACGGCATTCCTTTGCCATTCCTCCGCATGCAACATTCCCCTTTGATGTGGTGCGGCATTCTTTGGATAACCCACCGCATGCTACATTGCCGGCTGAAGTGGTGCGGCAGTCTTTAGACAAACCGCCACAAGCTACGTTCCCCTTGGATGTTGTGCGGCATTCTTTTGACAAACCGCCACAAGCTACATTACCGGCGGATGTTGTACGGCAGTCCTTAGAAAGCCCACCGCAGGCTACATTGCCAGCTGATGTAGTACGGCAATCCTTGGAGCGCCCCCCGCAGGCGACCTCCCCTTTTGATGTCGTTCTGCAGTCCTTGGAGCCGCAGAACACCAGCCCTTCCACAATTACACAGGCATCTGAAACATCGGCTGCTTGTGAATTGAATGGAAAAAAAATGAATAAAAACAGAATTAGAGCTATAAATTCAGAGTATTTCATTTTGATGCCCCTTTTTTATAAGTTGGTTTAAGAATAAAATAGCTCAAACCGATATACAACTTGCATTTAGAATTGTGGTTATAATATTATAAGATAAGTAAACAATAAGTAGTAATTAATAAATGGGGAGGAGTTTAAAATGAGATTAATTATTACAGCTTTGATTTTATCCGTTCTTTATATAGCACCGGCTTCAGCCCAGCCTTTTGCCTATATAGGAAATGCCGGGTCGGACAACCTTCTTATATTAGATATTTCTACTAATGACTTAGTTGAGGTTATCGGATTTGGCAGTATATCCGGGGACGCAATAGTCGGCGTTGCAGTTACTCCTGACGGGGATTTTGTTTATGTATCCAAACCCTTTAGCGGAGATGTCTCGGTAATAAGAACTTCTGATAATATGCTGGTTGATACTATAAATATAGGTGGTGGCACATCAGGCGTCGCCGTGAGTCCCGATGGAAATTTTGTTTATGCTGCAAGTCAGGCACCTTTAAACTCCATATCGGTAATTAGAACCTCAGATAATACTATAATTGACACTGTAGATGTTGGGGAGCAGCCTTTCGGAGTCGCGGTGACTCCAAACGGGGATTTTGTATATGTTGCCAATAACAATAGTGAAAGTGTTTCAACAATAAGAACCTCGGACAATACCGTCATTGCTACTTCGAATGTAGGTGCAGGTCCTTTCGGAGTCGCAGCGACTCCAAACGGGGATTTTGTATATGTCACTAACTCCTCTACGAACACTGTATCTGTAATAAGAACTTCGGATAATATGGTAGTTGCAACTGTGGATGTCGGTCAAAGCCCCTTAGGGGTAGCAGTAAGCCTTGATGGAGATTCTGTATATGTAGCTAACTCCTCTACGAACACTGTATCTGTAATAAGAACTTCGGATAACATGGTAGTTGCTACCGTGGACGTTGGACAAAATCCAAATGGCGTCGCATTGACACCTGACGGCAAATTTGTATATGTCATTAACGAGGATAGCGAAAAGGTATCTGTAATAATAACCTCGGACAATACGGTAGTTGATACCGTGGGGGATTTTGGATTAAATATAGGATCTATAGGGTCTTTCGGCTTTTTCATCACTCCTTCAACAGGGTTACCTGGGGATCCCGATGAACCAGAGGGCAGCTCTAGCGGCAATAAGAATTCCTGTGCCCTTGCAGGCCCTGGAGCAGCTACGAGCTATGCGCCGTTGCTCTTATTCCTGCCAGCTCTAATATTGATTAGAAGATTATTGAAGGTAAGAGAGAATAAACTTTAAGTGAGGAGATACACATTATGAAATCTTTAATATTAAGTATCGGATTAGTATTAGTAGTAGCCATGTCGATAAGCTGTGACGAGAATAATAATGTAATAGCACAGGAGCCACCTCCGGGGCAACCAATGCTTTCAGGGATGACTACTATTAACGGCACGGTCACACTAACAAATAGCCAGTGCAGCAGTGCTTTGGAGGGGTTTAGTGTTGGAGATAGCGTAAACGTTCAACTGAGTGCCGGCGATGGTAGCATCTCAGGGCAAATTACCAATAGCACAAACAACTCCTTTGCTGAGTGTTCAACAACCTCAGGGATAACCACAGACACTCTACCTATAACTGCAATGGTTTGTACGGTAGCAAACAGCACATTTGCCGGTCTTGTTAACGGAGATACTATGTCTTTACTAGTGAGCCTTACCTGGGTCGATAATTTTGTAGACGGCATAGACAAGACCGTAGCAATTGTAGCCGGAGACATAGGAATTATGACAAACACTAAAAACCTACCATGCGCCAGAGTTAAAATAGATAATATTACTGCATCAAACTGATAGACTTTTCTAACTCTAAAACTATAGGGAGCTTGTACATAAACAGAGCAGGCTCCCTTTTTTATTCTCTTGTATTAAGAAACTAATTACGACTAACCAATTCCCGGGAATAATCCAAGCTGGGTATCACACACACTTTGCCTAACTTTTATAAGAGGCTGATAATCCGGGTCATTATAAAAACCCTCCGCAGAGCTCATATCAGGAAACTCTACAATCACTAAATTTCCTGCAGGAAAACTACCCTCCTTTGCATTATCAGCGGGCGCTACACAAATTATCTTACCATTATATTTCTCAGTTATAGGCCCAACATTTGCTCCATATTCATTTTGAAACACGTCTACATCTTTTACATCTGCGAAAGCTACTAAATATGCGCTCATTTTCTTCTCCTTTTAAGGTGACTTGATGATTTAATTGAAAATAATATCCACGTTTAATTTTACAACATCTATTAACCAATCTTGGGCTCTTTTTTGATTTCTGCTCTTTTGGCAGCACTTAAATTACCAATACCGAAATGCAAATAGAAAAGAGACTAAGCTAAGCACGCATGCAACAGTGCGTACATGATTCCACATGGTCCATTCTTTGAGATATCTATCCCATAGCAGCTTAGCTTGCTCAGTTTCCGGGTCTACTTTATCAAGAGCTTCATTTCTTGGAACATTAAACGCAATTGTAACAATGAAGGACCCGACTATGTAGATTAACGATCCTAATAGAGCGTAAGTTGAGCCCGAGTGTCCCCAAAACCATATAAGAGAGATCAAGACAAGGGCTGAAACAATAGCCGTTCCGATAAAAGCCACAAAAAAGAGTGGGTTTAAAATAACTCTGTTAATAGACACCATGGAGCTTATGCCCTGGGCAGGCGGGAGCTGCCCGAGAGCATTCATCACTGTGTTTGAGAAAATGAAAAACACACCCGCCATAACACCAGAGCCTACTGCAGATAAAAGGACTAAAATATAAATTAAGTTATCCATTTGCGACCTCTTCAATGTTCCAAGCCCCCTGAGCGGCCGCGTTCATAGCATATTCAGAAAAGTCGCGAGCTTTTCTGCCAAGCGCGCGCTCTACCCCGTCACACACATATTCATTTCTGCCGTCTAGGACTTCAGTAAACAGATAGTTCACAAGCCACACATAATCTTCAGGCACTCCTTGTGCTTTCATAGCGCTCATGAAGGCTTCGTTTGGTATGTCTATGAATTGAACTTTTAGACCTGTAGCAGCTGAAATTTGCTCAACTGCTTCTGAGAACGTCATAAGCCTTGGTCCTGTAAGCTCATAAAGCTCACCTTTGTGTCCTTCCTCTGTTAATGCGGCCACTGCTACATCGGCAATATCATCAGCATCGATGAAAGGCTCTTTAACTCCACCCACTGGAAGAGCAAGTGTTCCTTCCAAAACCATGTCTCTCATAAAGGCCTCACTAAAATTCTGTGCAAACCAGCTTGTCCTAACAATTGTCCAATCAGCGCCTGAGTTTTTGACTATTTCTTCACACCTCTGTGCCTCTTCCTCTCCTCTTCCGGATAGAAGGACCAAATGTGTAACACCACTCTTAACTGCGAGTTCGCTGAATGCTTTAATCGCATCAGTTGCACCTGGGACTGCTAGATCTGGGTAAAACGCTATGTATACCGATTTAACATTTTCTAATACAGGACCCCATGTGCTCTGATCTTCCCAGAGAAACTTTGGATCCCCAGACCTGGAACCTACTCTTACTTCCAAGCCTTTATCTTTTAATTGACTAACTATCCTGCGGCCGGTTTTACCTGTTCCGCCGAGTACTAAAGTAACTCCAACTTCTGTTTGTGTGTTAATGATGTTTTGCATGACATTCTCCTTTTACTGCAGTTTTTTATTTACTTGTTATCCAGTATAAGCTTTATAATCTAGAGCGTCTATGACAGTTAATCGCTATTTCATGCTCATTCGTCCAGATTAGTAGCTTTGACGGCAATATGTAGTAGTGTTACAGTATGAATATGAGTGAAAAAGAGATTTTCATAGAATGCCCAGAAGATCCTTGGGCCCCAGTGGACCCTCTTGGAGAGGCGCTCCACAATCTTCATATGACCGGAGTTTTTTACGCCCGCTCTGAGTTCACAGCCCCTTGGGGGCTCGATCTGCCCTCTTTTGACGACACAATGATGTTTCATGTTGTCACCTCTGGGAGCTCATGGGTAGAGGTTGAGGGAGCGGAGCCCGTGCTCTTAAAACCCGGTGATTTTGCTCTGGTTCCCCACGGCAGAGGGCATCAGCTTCTCTGTGAGCCGGGAGCAGACTGCGCTGGGCTTTTTGATGTGCCGCGTGTTGAGTACAGCGATCGCTATGAGGTGATTAAGCATGGAGGCGGAGGAGAACCGACTTCGATGATATGCGGAGTTGTGCGTTTTGACGACCCTGCAGCCCGAAACCTGGTGGATATGCTTCCAAGAATAATTTTTATAGAAGCATGGCGCACTCCACAGATGGAGTGGATCCAAAGCACGCTCAAGCTCATGGCCGCTGAGGCAAGCGAGATCAAGCCTGGCGGGGAGACCATAATCACCCGTCTTGCAGACATTATGATAATTCAAGCGATCAGAGCATGGATGGCAGAGGATCCTATCACGGAGACCGGGTGGCTTGGAGCACTCAGAGACAAAGAGATTGGACACGCAATACTTCTTATTCAGCGAAACCCCGAGAAGGCATGGACTGTGGAATCTTTGGCCAGAGAGGTTGCAATGTCCCGCTCAGCTTTTGCGGCAAAGTTTAAGGAGCTTGTTGGCGAGACCCCTATGAACTATGTAGCACGCTGGAAAATGAATCTAGCCTTAAACTGGCTTAAACAAGAAGGCGCAACTGTTAACAAATTGGCCAACCGCCTTGGCTATCAATCTGAAGCCGCTTTTAGTAGAGCATTTAAGCGATATATTGGAAGTTCTCCTGGTTCAGTTAAACGAGCAATGTAAGTTCTCTAAATTAAATCGATCATAATTCTTATTATAAAAGAATTAGCGATGCTGACTGTAGATATTTCGCACCCATTTTATTGACGAGCGGTCCTTCCAGATTTCAACATCGGTCATAAATTTAGGGGGCAGTGGGATATCATTATAAACAGGATGTTCTTTTGGTTTTGCAATTGGAGCAAGAAGGCTTGCCGCAGTGAGATCAGCACTAGAGAATTTATCTCCGAGCAGAAATGGTCTCCCATCTGAGAGAATGTCATCAAGCCAGTCGAGCTCTTGGTTTATAATGTTTTTTGAATCCTCTCTTTGTTCTTTACCTATATCCATACTCTTAATCATAACTTTTCGAACCAAGCCCCAGGAACCACGAAGAACCATCTTGTTAAAAAAACTTAAGTCCTTTGCAAAGATTTGGCGAACCACTGCGGGGGAATCCATAAGAGACTCAGAATAGTATAGACGGCGCACTTGTACGCCTGCTATATCATCAAGACGCTTTTCTATCTCTAGGCATTTCTCAAGATCGGCGCTCGGAGCTAGTGAATTTGAAGGGGCAGAATATTTTTCCTCAGCCCAGGTAATAATATTGGCTGAGCCCTGAACAACTTCTCTATCCAATACCAATATGGGCAGAGTTGTCTCAGGCAGTTTGTGCTTCTTTGCAAACACTACATGGAGCCCGGGCGTGATATAAGAAGTATCAAAATCCACGCCAAAGTGATCGAGCGTCCAGCGCGCCTTCTCGCAATAATGTGAATGAACAAAAATATTTAGAACCGGCTTTTTAATAGTAGTCATTCTTTATATAACCAAGAAACAGTTTTAATATAGAAATAAAGATAGCATAAAAAAAAAGGGCCAACACGAATAGTGCAAGAACTCTTTCCCCTAATAGTCCCTTTGTTGATATATCCGTTCATTCACTCGGAATCCCCTATCCACCTGAGCGACCTGCTGGACACAAAACCTGCAGTGATGGATTGGACAACAACTTCAAAAACCTTAAAGACGTTAGACGATCCAAATTGTGACTAGATAAAAAACTGATTATTGATAAAGTCCGGAGAACTTAGCGTAAGTAGTGAGAGCTCCCCCTTTTTTTATCTAAACTCTTCAAATTTTCAAATAATAACGGATCCAGATTGTCTTAGAATAATTATGACAATCTTTTTTGACCCCTCATTTTAAAACATACGTTCGTCGAAAATACTGCTTGACTTATTTGTCTAAATATCAAATAATGGAAATAGATGCGGTAGGGACCTCAATATTTAACGGCAGCAAATTGAATTTACAAAGATTATACAAAATCTCTGGGCGGGAGATTCAATACATAATGGAGTATGGGGGAAAAAGTTTTATCGATAGAGAAGCTCTCCTCTTGAGGTATTAGATATTTCGCGTCTAAACATTCTAAGGAGGTAGTTAATATGTCGAAATACATTATAGCTCTCGTTTTAGCTTTAGGTTTGATGGCACCTAATTCTTCCCAAGGCGCAACGGCAATTGAGTATGGTCTGATTGCGGTCGAACTTGGTCTTATTGGTATCGTCTGTCCTGCGCCTGAAATTGTTTGCGCATTTCAGTCCTGCGGAGTGGGTGAAGAATGCGATATAACTCTGAGTGAGACAACCTGCTTTGAAAGTGTGCAGTGCGTCGCCGTTAATACGGCATGCACTATAGACGCTGACTGCACAGATCCTAGCCAACCGTTCTGTGGAGATAGTGGCATGTGTGAGGCCGCACCTGATACATGCGTTACCGATACAGACTGCATGGACCCTTCATTTCCGATTTGCGAAGTAGACACAGGAATGTGTGTTGAGGAGATGGTAATTATGGATGCCGACATGGACGGTGTGGCAGATGCTGATGATAACTGCATAGACGATCCTAACCCTGGGCAGGAAGACGGGGATATGGACGGCATTGGGGATGCATGTGAGATATGCGATTGTTCAGATCCTAATGCTATAACTGAAGGTTTTGCATATAGAGGCAAGACTTATTTCTACGGTACGTTTGGACACGATATTATCTGCGGTACACCGGGGCGGGATGTCATATTCGGATTCCCTGGAAACGACTGCATAGATTCTGGTGCAGGAAATGACAGTGTGATTGCGGGATTTGGCCATGATCTGGTTGATCTAGGACTTGGCGACGACAGAGCATGGGGCGGCTGGGGAGATGATGACATTGACGGTGAAGATGACAATGATTATGTAAACGGCGGAAGAGGAACCGACACTTGTGTTGGGGAATCGTTAAGGCGCTGCGAGCATTAAAAGTAAAATTAAAACATTAAACTAGGGAGCTCACACGCAAGTCGTGCGGGCTCTCTTCTATTTAAAAATATTTTAAGTCCCAGGTTATTATTATTCGTCGCGATAAATAGCTACTCCCATTAGGCATTTCTTACCGTCTACTATTGCAGGGGATTTGCATACCCTGGTCCCTACTCTGCCCTTACCCGGGAGATAAGACCCGAACTAAACCGTGCAGCAAGAAGAGTTGCGGACTTGAAAAGATATATCGATACATCACAATATACATAAATGTATTTCAATAGTAACAATTTATTGCTAGTATATATTTGACATATTGTTTACAAAATCACTGTTAATCATATTTAACCCTTAGGAGGGTGAATAGATGCTTAAGAATAAATGGGTAATTATATCGACTTGTTTCATTGTTCTGTTTTGCTGTTCATTAATCGTCAATGCTGAAACTCCAACAATTGTTACAGATGCTGAGCCTTTAAACCGCAATCGAAACCTTGTAATTAACGGCAGTTTTGAAGAACCTCATCTTGATAACGGCTCCACTTTCGACGGTTTTTTACCTGGCGTCGACGGAGATGGGTATTACTTCCTTTCTCCAATTACAGTAGAGATACCAATTGCTCAACCTGATGGATGGACGACCTCTGGAGGAGGTATGCTTACTTATGCTAGGTGGGGGAATAATATTAATGCTTTACCAAGTGCTGGCTTGCCGGTGGCAGGACAAGCATGGTCTTCTACGGAAATACATGGGGAAAGATCAGTTTATTTGGGCAACTTTACCCCCCAGGAAGTTTCAGAAACCCCTGAGTACATGCCTAATGGAGAAGTAGTCTTTAGCTCTCCACCCACAATAACCCTTAGACCCGAGTACGGACCGAACCCATTTGGCATATCACAAAATGTTACCGGCCTTGTTCCTGGTGGGATATATAGAATAAGTTTTTGGGTTTCCGGGGAATGGTCAAATCTTGGATTTGCATCATCACCTAATGGAGCAACAGCGGGTGATGGCATTGTGGGTGTTAAAATTGAGAGTTATGACCTTTTATACCTGGCAATTCCAGCTGGGAACTCTGCCGAACCTGTTGGAGCGCCCCATGTCTTTGGGACAGAGGAATTTCATGTGTACACACTAGAATTTGAAGCAACCGATACGGATATGGATATATCATTTCTTAACTGGGGGCATTTTGATAGCACCGATGGGACTATAGGCTGGACTCGTGGGCAGACTACAGAGTTAATCATGGACGATGTAATTATTAATGCAGTAAGGCTGCCAACAAACGTCCCTACACTATCAGAGTGGGGGTTAATCTCTATGGCAGCTATCCTTGGAATAGTAGGATTTATGGTTATGAGAAGAAAGAAAGTAGCTGCTTAAATCAAACTAGACGTATTTCAATTTCAAAGTTCCCTAAGGGGGCTTGGCGCGAGTAGTGCTATAGCCCCTTTTTTTATTTACAAACAAACTTATATACTTTTCAACAAATATAAAACAAGGAATTTCTATATCCAGAGAGTTTAATTATTGAGTGTATGTTGTACGAAAAAACATACAGTTAATTGTTGCTTTTCTATTTCTGTGGATGCATAATATTTTATATAGATATAAACGGTGATAAGGCAATAATTGGAGGGTGCCTTATTCATGTAGAGTATTTTCTGGTAACGATTCATATTCGTATTAGCCGCTCTCTAATCATACTGCTATCACCTAAACAAACTTAAGGGGGGTTAAGTATGGTTTCAACAAGATCTGTTTTTAGAGGTTCTTTCTTAGTACTTTTATTAATTGCTATTTCATTTTTTAATATTGGCGGTTGCAGTGATAGCAACAACGGTGGTGGTGATACCACTACTCGCGACCCAATACACGGAGTGGTAATTGGCGACCATCCTGAAGAAGGGCTCAGAGATTTAAGAAACGCCATGGACATTGGAGAGCACACCGGTGAGGCAAACCATATACACATATATGGTCCTTCAATGCTCGATTTAACTGATCAGGAAATTGAGCTTATCCGAGAGGCATTTAACGAGGAATATGTTATCTCTGTCTATGAAGTTGATGCAGCAGTAATTGCATATCTATATGGTGTAATTCTAGAAATTGAGGATGTACACGAGGAGACACAGGACCCTGAGAATTCGGATCCCGAGGATACTGCTAACACCTTTACCATAGAAAAGCATGGTAACGCGATCTGGACATCTAAGACCCATAGCGGGTTTACTGATTTAAGAGAGACTTTTGGTTCTCTTCCTGGAGTAGATGTTTCAGGTGATCTCAATGAATTTATACATCACGCTTTCCATAAAAGAGATTGGATCGAAAGTTATGAGGACAGAAGAGAGGAGTTAATGGAGGACGGGATAATAGACGGAAATCCAGCTGCACTAATGAAAAAGTTTGGACTAGAAGGCGAGCTTGAAGAGATTAACCGTCAAGCGGCTTCGACTAGAAATACAACTTTTGAAGGCGTGAACGGCGAAAACGTTTTAAGCCTGGCAACTGCTCATATACAGACAAATCTCAGCTATATAGGATTCACCAATTCAAATACGATTGTGGGCTCAAACAGTCCTATCGCAACTGATCTAAATGTTTATAATATTGTTAATAAAGTATGGACAATCACCGCAGACACCCCTGATGGATTAAGATCATTTGTATTTATGGAACAAGATCTCAATCTGGCAAGTGCAAACGGTTTTGATGAAAGTATCCAGGACCCTGCACCAGACGGCTTTCCGACCCAGCAAGCATGGTTTTTAAGAGAATTTACAAACGTAAACACACTTAAAATCGGGTCTAGAGAGCTTAATTCTAGTGAAGCCATACTGCTTGAGAGTGAACCTCCTACCAACCAGGCAACTACAGCTGAGGTAACATCAGAAGTATCAAGAAGTGTGGATGGGTCAATAGGAATTGACACTTCAGGTGGAAGCGCTGGATTATCAGGTGGAGTATCATGGTCAACTTCTACCACGTTTAACAAAGAGAATGTCTCAATCGACAACTTATCTTTAGGCCAAAGACCAGACTTAGGAAATGATTCATCCTTTAGATACAGACCAAGACCGTCGGAGATTTTCGACGATAAGTGCAACAACTCTATGCACAATCTTGCTGATCTTTCAAGATCCACATTTAGACCTACTCAGCTGAGTGTTTGGAGAATTGACGGGTCAGATGCTGATAAGACTTTAAAAATAAAGACCGTTATCTCGGCAGTATTGAGAAACTCATACATCGGCAACTGTAATATATTCGGCTGCAAGTGTGACGTGATTAATCAGGATGCAAATGTTTCGCTCAGTGATAAAACATTCATACATTCTATTCATATACCAGCTGCACCTTAAATCTTGAAAATAAAACTGATTTAAATAAGCAACAAGGGAAGCAAGTGCTTCCCTTGTTATGCTTAAACCATTAAGTATTTTTGGAGGTCAGTAGATGTCATCAATCAGAAATTTATCGCTTTTTCTGTTCATACTTTCCCTATCTATATGTTTTGGCTTAAATTCCTATTCTCAAGAACTAGTAACAAACGGAGATTTTGAAGAAGGCAATTTAACCGGCTGGACTACAGCAGTAGAATCGGGATCTGATTCTTCATGTGGATATTACCGTTACTCCGGCACACAGAGCTTCTGGGGAAACCCTATACCGGCACCCCCTGTGGGGGATCATGCGGTAGCTTCAGATACACTGGAGCCTACATGCAGTTCTGCAATATTTCAGGAGATTACAGTCCCATCTGGTTCTGAGGTATCATGTTTTCTAATCTATTACTATACGAATTTTGGTGATGAGTTTGTAATCGGGCCGGGACTAAATTCTTCAGATCTGGGCAATACAAACCAACAGGCCAGAATAGATATCCTGACTGAGGGTGCGGGGAATTTTGGCACCGGAAACGGAGTGCTGGAAAATCTGGTTCAGACTGAGCCCGGCGATCCAAACACTCTGGATTATACGACGTTAGAGTTTGATCTTACAGATTATGCCGGAAGCACTGTAAAGCTAAGAGCAGCCCAGGCTAGTAATCGGGGAGTGCTCCTATTTGCAATTGACTCTGTTTCATGCACCGTGGAAGATCTTATTGGAGATGATGAAATTTCTTCAGTCCCTACCCTCTCTGAATGGGGGCTAATTGCAATGGCCGGTGTTCTTGGAGCGGTTGGATTTATGGTTATGAGAAGAAGAAAAGCCACTGCTTAATAAAAGACAATCGGAATTGAGGATATAAGAAAAGCAACCAACAATGGTTAGATCTAGTCTTTGTTCATTTACTTTATTTTTAATATTCTCCTGTTTGTCTATTACATGGGCTCAGGAATCATCAGATAATAGTGAAGCCAGAGCAGATACAGATCTGATATTCTTTTCAGACCCTCTCACATTTAACGAATCATGCACTGACTTAGCTATAGAAGATTTCGAAGATACTAATGTTGACCCTGATTCGACTTTAGCATGTCCTGGTGCTTTTAACAGCCTGACCAATAATAGTTGCTACTCACAAGGGGCGCTTGTTCCCGGATTTTCTATGACAGCTGAATCCGATGATCTTATCGTGATAACTCCAGCATCCTTTAATGTTACTAATACAGCAGCGGGCCCGAATAGCTTAACGGACAACACCCAGATCACATTTGATCCGCCCGAAACCGGCGCTGGACTCTTTATCGTCACCCCCCTATCCTCAGGAGTACTCACAGCAGAAGTATACGGCCCGGGTGATGCGCTCTTGGGCAGCGCAGATTTAACCATGGAAGCAAACAACATAGGTGTATTTTTTGGAGTGAACACTGAGGATACAATCGCACGAATAGTGCTTAACAATAATGGCCAGAACATTGGTGAGTTACTATATGAGCTTCAATACGGCGATTGCGGTACATCTTTGGGTGAGCCAAATATAACAAGCACAGTCCCTACCCTTTCTGAATGGGGCATGATTGCTATGGCGGGAGTTCTTGGAGTAGTCGGATTTATGATTATGAGAAGAAGGAAAGTTGCTACTTAAATCTAACTAAACATATCTCAATTTAAAATTCATACGGGGAGTCTCAAACTAAATCTAAAAGACCTTGAGAAGAAATCGTACTCTCAATATCCAGCAGCACGGACAAGGACGGAACTGGTGATATTCATTAACCCCACCTTCACCCAGAGATAACACAGTATGCTGAAAGCACTATCAAATTAGAAGATGGTCAGTATCCTTCGAAAGAATGACACTATCAAAATATACAAAAGGTTTAGAGGCTATTCTTATGGTTCACAAAACTGGACATACTCTGACAATCTAAATAGAAGCGCTAGTCAGTTGGCAAGCGGTACGGGCCTTTCAGCAGCGTTCACTATGAATATGCATGTACCGGCTTTACCACAAGTAAGAAAAAGTAAGAAACAAAATCAATTTATCAAAAAAGGAGCCAACACAATTTGTGAAGGCCCCCTTTCTCTTATCTCTTTATACAAACTTTATAATTAATATTTTGGTGCTTCTGGTGCTTCAGGTGTTTCTACATCCGGCATTTCTGGAGTATCAACTTCAGGTGCGTCCGGAGCAAGAGGTGCATCTACTTCAGGCGCGTCTGGAGCGTCGGGAACATCTGCTGAAGGTGCATCCGGCACATCAGCGCCTGGCATTGAGGGTGCTTTTAGTTCAGGCACTTCAGGAACCTCGGGCATCTTTGGCATGTCAGGAACTTTTACTTCCGGAACTTCTGGAACATCCAAGCTTGGGGTCGTAGGAGATTTCACTGCTGGAGCATCTACGTCTGGCATCTCCGGTGTATCAACCGCTGGTGTGTCCGGTGCTAAAGGTACATCTGCACTTGGAGCGTCCGGCACATCCACTCCTGGTGTATCAGGCATGTCAGCCTTTGGAGTATCCGGCATTTCTGCATCTGGAGTATCTACTGCTGGAGCATCTGGTACATCAGCGCTTGGAACTTCAGGCACATCTGCGCCCGGTGCGGATGGTGCTTTTAGTTCCGGAACTTCAGGAACTTCCGGCATTGTAGGTGCTTCCACCTTAGGCATTTCAGGAACTTTTACTTCCGGCACTTCTACGTCCGGCATCGATGGTGTATCAACTGAAGGTGCGTCAGGTGCAAGTGGTGCTTCTGGTGCATTCACTTCCGGTGCTGCTGGTGCCTCAACCTCAGGCTTATCTACTGCCATTACAGATACTGAAAGAAATAAAACAAAAACTGTACTCATCATTAACCTTATCAACATTTTACCGCCTCCTTTTGTGCTTATATGTAAGCAAATTATATACGGGATTCATCCCAAGATTAACATACCGTCTAGGCTAATCAATCGATTTTTAAGCATCTTCATATAGACGGTGTATTTTCCATAGATATCATTTACAATAAACATAACAATTTGAATGGAGGTTAAAATGGTAGGAATCAAAAATAAGTTCATTATTACTTTCTTTATCCTAAGCTTCGCCATTGTTCCCATAGCTGGAAACTCACTACTGGCATCTGCACAAGAAGATACAAAAACAGAGGCTGCTAAGACTTCTGAAACTGATACAGCTCAGGCTGAGAACTCACAAGTTGATATAGACCAAGAGGCGCTCGATATTCTAAAAGATATGTCAGACGCTCTGATTTCGGCCAAGGAGTTTACGTTTGATACTGAAATCACAAACGATAGAACACTCGACTCCGGGCAAACCATTCAGTACAGCGGCACGATGGTAACATCCGTTAAGAGACCTAACGATGTTTACGCCAAGTTCATTGGCGACAGCGGCACAAGAGAGGTGTGGTCTAGCGGCACAGAGCTCACACTTTATAACGCCAGCAAACAATTCTACGGAGTGCTTAAGACTCCCGAAACAATAGACGCGACAATGGACTTTCTCATAGACAATTACGATTTCACTCTAGCCCTTGCAGACATATTAAACGCCAACCCGTATGACTCATTTATGGAGACCACAACTGGTGGATTTGTTGTGGGCGACAGCATTGTGAGAGGGGTTGAGTGCTCACATCTCGCGTTTATAGGAGAGTATGTGGATTGGCAGATCTGGATTTCAAATGAGGATCCGGCCCTACCCTACAAATTCGTTATTAATTATAAAGAGATCGAGGGAGTGCCTCAGTATCAGGCGATATTCTCCAACTGGAACCTGGAGCCAAAATTCTCTGAGTCTACTTTTAAAGCGGCCGTTCCAAAAGATGCGGTGAAGATTGATTTCATAAACTTCAAGAAAGAAAAGGAGGCCGATAACAATGAAGAAAAATAATATAAAATTTCAGAGCGCAATAACTGCTTTTCTACTATTAACTCTAATGCTCATGGCCACGCTTGATGCCTACTCCCGAGGGGGAAGAGGCGGTGGTGGCAGAGGCGGCGGTGGACATAGCATGCACCGCGGCGGCGGCGGAGGCGGTGGTGGATTTGGAAACTCAGGCCGAGGAAGTGTGAAGTATTCAGGCCACTCTTCTAGTCGACAGAGCTCTAGTCGTCAGAACTATGGCAGCAGCAGACCCAGCAAGAACATTCAGAGCAGACCTCAAACAAAGCCTGCCCAAAGACCGGGACAAGGTAGTGGTAATATTGGCAACAACCGACCTGGAAACAACAAACCTGGGCAAGGAAACAGACCAGGCAATGGCAATAGGCCTGGCAATGGAAATAACAACCGTCCAGGGCACGGCGGCAACAACAACGGCAACTTTAACAACAACAACATTAAGATAAACAACAATTATTATGGCGGTCATGGATACAACAACAGATACTACGGTGGATACTATAATTCATGGGGCGGCTACTACTCAGGATGGGCATTTGCAAGTGGAATCGTAATAGGAGCTGCAATTGCTTCAATTCCACAAGACTCCACAACCGTAATTGTTGAAGGGGATACTATCTATTATTCAGACGGCGTTTACTACGCTCCTAAGGATAATGAGTATGTAGTAATTCCACCTCCAACAGGTGCTGTTGTAACAGAGCTTCCTTCCTCATGCACAACTGTGAGCGGAGTAAGTGGTCAGTACAGAGACTGCGGAGGAGCCTATTACCAACAAACATCTAATGGCTATGAAGTCGTTGCACCACCAGTGGGAGCTATTGTAAACACCCTGCCGGAAGGCGCTCAGAAAACCGACGTCGGCGGGCAGACATACTTCCTATTTGGAGGAGGATACTATCAGCCGTTCTATAGCGGAAACTCTGTAGTATATAAAATAGTTTCTCCGCCTGCGTAATAATTAGGGAACAATGCGCAAGTAGAGATGTAGTCAAAGTTTAATTAGAGAATTCAAAACATGGAGGCGGTAACATGTTAAAAGATTTCACGCAAAAGAGTTTTATCCTTTTTACAGTAGCTCTAATGCTAACTGCATCAATCGCATTGGCAGAGAAACCAAAATACTCAGCAGATAAAGTGACCCCGGAGGAAGCCGAAGCTATATCTAAAGAAGCTTACATATACGGCTTTCCGATGGTTGAGAATTACAAAACCATGTATCAATACTCAGTCGACAACAAGAACCCTAACTACAAAAAACCTTTTAACGAGATTTATAATACTGCAGGAGTGTATACACCCAAAGACACTACCGTTGTCTCCCCCAATAGCGACACACCGTATTCATTCGTGTGGGCGGACCTAAGGGCGGAACCAGTTGTTTTAGGAGTGCCGGAGGTTGAAAAAGACCGTTATTACTCTCTGCAGTTTATAGACCTGTATACGTATAATTTTGATTATGTTGGCACCCCTACTACTGGTAATGGCGCAGGAAAGTTTCTGCTTGCAGGTCCAAGCTGGGAAGGAGAAGCACCCGAAGGCATTGAAAAAGTAATACAGTCTGATACCGATTTTGTCTTCATTGTTTATCGCACACAACTATTTGATCCGGCAGATATAGACAATGTAAAAAAGATACAGGCTGGATATACCATAGAGCCGCTTAGCAAGTTTTTGGGAGAAGAAACTCCCCCTCCAGCACCTAAGATCGATTTCCCGCCTTATAACGCACAGACAGTTAAGTCTCTGGAGTTCTTTAACTATCTTAACTTTTTACTCCAGTTCGCCCCAACTGTTCCGGGTGATAAGGAGGCACGCGCAAAATTTACTGAAATTGGAATAGTCCCAGGAGAGAAGTTTAATTCCGAGAGTCTATCTCCTGAGATTAAAAAGGCGCTCGAATCAGGCATGGCAGAGGCTGTTAAAACTATAAACGACGAGGCCGCCCATATGAAATCGGCTGCTGATCTTTTCGGCACCCGCGAGTTTATGAAGAATAGCTATATTAACCGTGCTGTCGGAGCGAAGTTAGGACTTTACGGAAACTCAAAAAGTGAAGCTTTTTATTTCATCATACTGACAGACGATGAAGAAAATAAACTTAATGCCGCTGAAAATGACTACACTCTAACTTTTGATAAAGACAAACTACCTCCTGTGAAAGCATTTTGGTCTGTAACAATGTATGACGGCAAAACTCAGCTCCTGATCGAAAATCCAATTAACAGGTATCTAATAAACTCACCGATGCTTCCTGATTTGAAACGCAACGATGACGGCAGTCTTACAATCTATATACAAAAGGATTCACCCGGAAAGGAGAAGGAATCAAACTGGCTTCCTGCACCTGATGGACCACTATATATGGCGCTAAGGTGTTACTGGCCAAAAGAGGCTATTTTAGACGGTGAATGGAAACTGCCACCGGTTAAGCGCATCCAGTAGGCATTGGGCAAAAAGGCACATTCGTAGAGTCTTAATTAAGAAAACAAAGCTATTTGGGCAGTCTATAATTACAGATTAAATATTTAGATTGTTTCTTGTATGCTGATATGATAAGATGGAAATTAATCTAAGATATGGAGGATTCAGATGGTAAATAAAAATATTATTACAACATTTGTTGCTGTTTTTCTAATTGTAGGGTTCTTGTTCCTAGCTATGCCTAAGTATGCAAATGCCGGAGCGGGAATGCCGCCTGGTAATCCGGGATGCTGCCAAAGATTATTTGAAGGAAGCTTCGGTTGCAACAATAGTGATACTGGTCAGTGCATAATACAAGTAGGATCTGACTTCTTTGGTTTTTTCCCCGGGGAAAGCTGTAATCAACAAACTGGTTTTTGCTCTGGTTTTGAACCTTCAGCGATTAGAGACGTCCCTACCCTATCTGAATGGGGACTTATTGCCATGGCCGGAGTTCTTGGAGTAGTTGGATTTATGGTTATGAGAAGAAAGAGAGCAACTGCTTAACAATTACAATTCATAGAATTTAAGGGAGCAGGCGCTAATGGTGTCGGCTCCTTTTTTTATTTACAGCTATAAATTCCCAGTTAATTCTGAAAAAACAATTGTTTAGAATATGCAATTATGATAGTATAGAAATATACCTACAATATGGAGGATTCAAGATGGCGAATAAAAGAAGTTTACCTTCGGTACTAGTTTTAACTCTTGCTTTTGGTTTTTTATTATTGGCTATGCCTGAAAAAGGATATTCACAACCCGAACCTGTGGCATGTTGTCAGTGGGAGCTTGAGGGACAATTAGCATGCAGCACTATATCCCAAGGTGTTTTATGTGCAATTCCTATAGATGCTGAGTTTATAGGAATATTTGACAATCTGGAATGTGACGAAGGAACAGGGCAATGTGTTCGAGCAACAACAAACGTCCCTACCCTTTCAGAATGGGGCTTAATTGCAATGGCGGGCGTTCTTGGAGTAGTCGGATTTATGGTTATAAGAAGAAAGAGAGCTACTGCTTAAGATATAAAAACATTTCAATTTAGAATCAAAGGGGTTTGGCGCTACTAGTGCGAAGCCCCTTTTTTATTTGACTTTAACCTTACAAATCTGATTCAATCCTTGACTCAAACTGAAAATTTAACTACTATCTATATATATTAAGAGACATCCCTACTCTGGCAAAGGTGTCTTAATGATGAATTTGCGGACCTTGTTCTTGGAATTGACAGTTGGATTTATGGTTGTTAGAAGAAAAGACTAATTCAAACTCACAAAAACTTGAGATTAAATAAATACAGCAGTTAACGATAAAGATATTAAATGGACTTTTTATTTCAGCCTATGTATATTGCATATACCTTAAAGGAGGGTATTTATATGAACACTACAATAATAAGAGCCAAGAGAGTCATTCTTTATACAAGCTCAAAGCTGATTTTAACATTGAGCGTAGCAATTCTTTTATGTTCATCATTCTTTGTATTTAATCAGGATGCATATTCGCAGGATTCAGTATGTTTAAATAGAATCATTGAACAGATCACAGCTGATACGACTGAAAATAGTTTTGATCCCTCAATAAACTCAGACGGCACCTGGATTGCATTTACATCTACCTCAGACATGGGGCAAAACGGCGGAAACCCCATTATGATGGGAATGATGAGATTATTACCTCTTTAATACTACAACCGGCGTCTTTACTCGGAGATAGACAGATGAGACTTAAGGCTGGAGATAGTGCTCATCCCCTCGACTAAAGCCCAGACGGAACCCGAATTGCATTTATAGAATCTACCTCAAACATATGGACACGGCGGGAACCCTGAAGGGAATGCAGAGATATACTTCTTTGATACTACAACCGGCGTCTTTACACAGGTAACAGCTGAGACGGTTGGAGATAGTCAAAATCCCTCAATAAACTCAGACGGCACCCGAATTGCATTTCGATCTAGAGCAAACATAAACGGCGGGAACCTATGGTGAGCTGACTGATGAGAATATCTCTTTGATACTACATCCGGTGTCATTACACAGATAACAAATGATTAGTTGATCCAAGTTCTAGTCCCTCATCCCCTCTCACCCCCTCTACGGCACCCAACAACAAAAAACCTCCCCACCCCTCAAAATTCTACCCTCCACTCTCCACCCCCCTTCACTAACCCCTTTAAAATCCCCTTTCCCACGGTCCCGCCCTAAGCAACTCTATGCTAATTTCTCTGGTGCTCTTTACACATTAAATGTAAACACAGGTGCGGCAACACTGGTAGGTCAAAACAATGCTGATGATGAAACAATTGACGGCCTGGCATGGCTCGATCCATGCGGCCCTCCACCTCCAGATGTACAAGTCCCTACCCTTTCAGAATGGGGTCTTATCGCTATGGCTGGTGTTCTTGGAGTAGTTGGATTTATGGTAATGAGAAGAAAGAGAGTTGCAGCATAATTTAAAAAACAGAAAAATTAGACAAACTTAACAAACTTAAAGGAGGGTTTAAGATGGTGAGCAAAAAAAGACTTACAACTTTTGTAGCGTCATTATTTATTTTTGGCTTTTTGTTTTTAGCATTACCACAGAATGGTTTTACGCAGGAAATTGACCCAGGATGTTGTCAGTATGGTCTCGAAGAGGGCGAACGTTTTTGTGCCGATTCAGGTGGCTTATGCCGGAGACCAATACCCCCTACGTCCTTTGATGGATTCTTCCCAGGCGAAACTTGTAACGAACAGACAGGCTTTTGTAGTGGTATCGAACCAATAAGAGATGTCCCTACCCTTTCTGAATGGGGATTAATTGCTATGGCTGGAGTTCTCGGAGTAGTTGGTTTTATGGTTATGAGAAGAAAGAGAGCCACTGCATAAAAAACAAAAACATTACAATTTAAAATTTACCAAAGGGAGCAGATGCTAATTAGTGTCTGCTCCCTTTTTTTGTAACAAAACTTATTACTATTGTTTGAAAATCTAAATATGATATATTGCTATCTATCTTAATCATGGAGGATTTATAACGATGGTGAAACAATACGCTATAACTATTTTAGCAGGTGTACTGGCATTGGGCTTTTTATCTATGGCCTTCCCTGAAACAAGCAATGCTCAAGAAGAAAGTTGTTGTCAGTATGTAAATACTCAGACAAGTTCATTTTCTTGTGTGTTTTCTGTTGGAGAATTTGGTTGCCCTATTCCCGTAGGTGATAATCCTATTGAATTTATCAGTTTCCTACAAGGTTCATCTTGTGATAAAGAAACTGGTTTATGTTCAGGTTTTGAGCCTAATCAGGTAAGAGACGTCCCTACCCTTTCTGAATGGGGATTAATTGCTATGGCTGGAGTTCTTGGTGTAGTTGGATTTATGGTTATGAGAAGAAAAAGAGCCACTGCTTAAAATCTAAAAACATTACAATTTAAAATTTACCAAAGGGAGCAGATGCTAATAAGTGTCTGCTCCCTTTTTATTTAAGGCATATATGATATATTGATAACAATCTATACAAGGAGGGATTAAGATGGTGAGCAAAAAAAGTATTACAACCTTTGTAGCGTCATTTCTAATTTTTGGCTTTTTGTTTTTAGCATTACCACAGAATGGTTTTACGCAAGAAATCGAGCTAGGATGTTGTCAGTATGGTCTCGAAGAAGGCGAACGTTCTTGTAGAATTTCAGGTGGCATATGCCCAAGACCAATAACCCGGACGTCCTTTGATGGATTCTTCCCTGGTGAGACTTGTAACGAAGAGGCAGGGGTTTGTTCTGGTTTTGCCAGAGATGTCCCAACCCTTTCCGAATGGGGTCTTATTGCTATGGCTGGAGTTCTTGGAGTAGTTGGATTTATGGTTATGAGAAGAAAGAGAGCCACTGCTTAAATACTTAAGATTAAAAGATTAGACCCTGAAACAAATTCAGGGTGACAACGAATGTAAAGGGGTCTTGAACTACTAGTGCGAGACCCTTTTTTTTATTTCCATAAAGATAGACCCCCTTTTCTAATTCCAATAAGCAAAATGACTTATTTATTTTCGTCCCCTTGACCACATCGACAAATCCTATTGTTTTCAATTGATGATTGTGATAATATCGAAATAGGTAAGAAGATGGCGGTTAGAGACTAAGACTTACACCCGTAGGTCTTATAGTCCTTAGCACTTCAAACCAAATACTGAACTTCAAAGTTTGGGTCCTCGAAACGGGAGAACCCAAGCCAGAGGCGTGCTATGTTCGCTTCGCGAAATTGTTCAGTCAGAAGGGAAAAAATTTGTTAAGGAGGTATATCATGAAAAACATGATAACCAGATCATTTAATAAGTTGTTCTTTTTGGTTTCAATTGTTGTTGTTTTAAGTTTTAGCGGTGGCAGTATGGACGCAATCGGTCAGTTTTCCAATACTACACAAAAAGATGCGCCAACAGCCATAGCAACTACCTGCTCAGCCCTGCTGGAAGGATGCGCAAGACAGCCTGAAATTTGTGACGACTTACTTCTGGGGCTCTATAACGAAACAGTCTCAGACATAATGGACTTAAATCTTGAGTCATCAGCGGATGACATTGCAGTGGCCAAAGGAATTATTAAATCAGCCCTTATCACTTCATTGGCCAGGCAACCGAATCTGGAGGAGGATTTGAGAGAAATCGAAACCCTATGCAATGAAGACATAGAGGACTTATAGATAATAGATAAGGCCATATCTTAGTTACAATGGCCAATTAAGTGCTTATATGTCTGTAGGCTGGAGAAGATAAATATGAACACAAATAAATTTATAAAAATTTCGACAGTTGTTATTTTGTTTATTTTCATTACTTTAGGAAGTTTAGGCGGATGTTCAGATAGCAACGAGACTGAGGGACCGGAGCCAACCCCGGCACCGACGCCTGCCCCTACCCCTGTACCAACCCCTGTACCAACACCTGCCCCTACACCTGTTCCTACACCTGCCCCTACAGCATCTCCTGTTCCAATAGTGCTGCCGCCTCAAGGACCTACTTTTCAAGAGGACGCCGCTACAGCTATTGCAACTGCATGTGCAAGTTTGATCGCCCAAGCCCGCGCAGATGATCCAGAAGGCAAGTTAATCGCTTCTTATAAAGATGCGGTAGAGCAGATTATGGATTTGACTCTGCCCTTTATGCCTTCTGATTTACCTCTTGCAACAGCTATGATAAGGAGTGCTGTTATAGAGGTTGCTGCTCAAAACGACCCTGAACTATTGGACAAAGTGAGAGAGCTTGCAACTATGTGTGAAGAGGATATAGATGACTTAAAATTAAGAGCATCTAAACAGAACAGAGATTAAACTTAAATTAACAAAGGCAGCTTTCACTAATATAGTGTGGCTCCTTTTTTTATTCTGTTATGAGTGCAAATGGCCTGACCGATCCGCCTGTGGCGCCTTTGATTCTTATAGGGGCTGCGACGAAGGTAAACTCGTCAACGCCAGATTCAACCAGTGGCTCTAAATTCAGATTTTCAAATATGTATATTCCGTTTCGGACAACGAGTATCACGTGCCCTGGTCCGTTGCAATGCATCTCTTCTTCAAAGTGTCCCATATCATCCCAGGCAAAATCATCAGCCCCTACAGCTTTGACCTTCTTATCGGCCAGCATCTGTGACGCCCCCGCGCTTACCCCGGGCAGTGAGATAATGCTCGGTGTCATTCCAAAACTGGGCGTTGCCCAGATAACCAGCACAATACAACCCTCTGTTATTTCAACGTCCTGAATTTGGCAGCATCATGCAAGTCTTCGACCGTCACCTGATATCCAGGCTCAAGTGAGTTGCCCTTTCATCAAAGGACATCGAGCAAGATTCCCCGGTCAAAAAATATAGGCAAATTCTCAGCCCCGTTCACTGTAAACCCGGCTCTTGTTTCCACCCTCCGGCGTAACTTTGTGCCCCCCGTGCATAACGCCGCTCTCGGCCTGATGACAGAACGCGTCCACATGGGAGCCAGAGTGCTCATTGCCCGTAACACTGCCCCATGCGCTAGTGCGCAAGCCCTGCACATTGGTATCAGTGTCTGAATGGGGATGAGTGATATCAAATCCGAAAACCGGCTGGTGTGTAACATATCCCGGCATCCCTACTGTACGCAGGAATTCTAAATCTATTACCTTGTATCCTGACAAGTCTTTAAGTGCCATTAAAATCCCTCCAATACTATGCTGATATAAATCATATTTATGATTTGCTGCAATATTAGCAATATGAAGTGGTAATACAAAATAATACAATTCAAGCACTCCACAAAGAAACAGAAAAAATGGAGGCTCAGTTCATTAAAATGTGGCAGGAATACGGCAAAGCAACGTCCCTTTTTTTCTAATATTAAGGACAACTTAGAATTAAACTTTCATCGACATATAAGAACTCAAAACAATATAAATATTAAGAAATCCCTTTACTTTCATAAATAAGATGTATTACAATAGGAAAGGGATATGGAGAGAACAAATTTAGACATATTGCACAGGATCACCTCTGCCGTTCATCAATCTTTCGATTTAGATCATGTCTACGATACTGCCTTAGACATGGCTTTAACTCTTAAAGATGTAGATTTGGCATTTATTTATTTGATTAGCGAAGATAGAAAAGAAGCAGTGCTTCAAGCGCACAGAACCCTAACTGAAGACTACATTAGTAAAGCGAGTGTAATTCCCTACCCTAAAGGCATCACATGGTCATTATTAAACTCAGGACAGGTATTTAATGTAGAAGATATACAAGAGAACAAAGATGTAGGCCCGGCAGGCAAGCAAATGGGCCACCGCAGAGGTTTGGGGATTCCCATTATCCTGGAGGGCGTTGTAATGGGAGTTATATGGCTGGCCAGCTACAAGACGGGCAAATTTAGCGATGAGGAAGTTAAGTTAAATGTTTCTATAGGCAACAATATAGGAATAGCAATTGCTAAAGCAAAGCTGTATAAAGAGATGGAAGAACGCGTCAGGATCCGTACTGCAGATGACCTTCCCCCTGGTAACTGGACCAGTTAAAAGTAGAGAAATCTGGCAAAATAACCCTATATAAGAGGAGGTATTTTGCCATGAGAAAGTCTAGGTTTACCGAACAGCAAATAGCGTTTGCATTAAGACAAGCGGAGACCGGCACAAAGGTATCCGAGGTATGCCGTAAGATAGGAGTAGCAGAGCCCACATTCTACAACTGGAAGAAGAAGTATGGTGGTCTAGGAGTGAGCGAGCTCAGGCGTCTGAAGCAGCTTGAGGAGGAAAACAGGCAGCTAAAGAAGCTTGTGGCTGATCTGAGTCTGGACAAGCAGATGCTTCAGGATGTGATAACAAAAAAGCTCTGAAGCCAGCCCGTAAGAGGAGCTTGGCGGAGTACCTGGATGGGACTTATCGAGTTGGGATGAGAAGAGCATGCCGGGTAGTAGAGATTGGCAGGTCTACTTATTACTACAGATCGGTGAGGGATGACAGAGTGATTAGCCAACGCATCCATGAGATTGCCGAGACTAGGGTCAGGTACGGTTATAAACGCATCCATGTACTACTGCGGCGTGAGGGCTGGCATGTTAATCATAAGAAGGTGTACCGAATATACTGTGAAAACGGGCTTAATCTCAGGAGTAAGCGACCGAGGCGAAGGGTATCGGCGGCATGCCGAGAGATGAGACCTGTTGTCTCCAACATAAATCAGACGTGGTCCATGGATTTTGTGTCCGACAGTTTGTTTAACGGCCGCCGGATAAGGGCGTTAACTATAGTGGATAATTTTAGTCGAGAGTGTCTTGCAATCCACGTTGATCACTCGATAAGCGCCGACAAGGTTGTGGGAGTAATGCAGGCATTAAAACGTTTCACGGAAAGGATACCCGGTAGGATACAGGTAGATAACGGGGCTGAGTTTATATCGAAGGCACTAGACAAGTGGGCATATGAGAACAAAGTGGTGCTGGACTTCTCAAGGCCCGGGAAACCCACGGATAACGCCTATATAGAATCATTCAACGGGAGCTTTAGGGATGAATGTTTAAACACCCACTGGTTTCTGTCACTTGACGACGCAAGGGAAAAGATAGAAACTTGGAGGAGAGATTACAACGGGTTCAGGCCTCATTCGGCGCTGGATAATATGACGCCTGAGGAGTATATGAGAAAACAAAAAAGCCAGAAATCTCTATTTTACGTGGTACAGCTTTGGGGTGAGGCTCACAGAGCTTGAAGAATCAAATCAGCTTCTGCTCAAGGAAATTGAAGAACGCAAACGTGCGGAGGTTGAAATAAGGACACTGCGTGAACAGCATGAACTCGTAAATGCCATAAATAAAGTACTCAAGAAAATGCAATATATTGAATCATCATTACCTGAAAACTTAGCCGATGAAATAGTGCAAGAAATAGTAAAGGAAAAGGCTCTCCACGAGGCGCTGTCAGATCGGGAGTACAGGGTTATGTTAAAGATTGCTGCCGGTATGAGTATAAAAGATATAGCGAAAGAAAAGTACCTTAGCACAAGCACCATTAGTACCTACCGTGCCCGTATTCTAGACAAATTAAACCTTGAATCAAACGCAGATTTAATCCACTACGCAATAAGACATAATCTTATGGATTAATCCCCATTCAGGTTTCCCTTATTTAGTATAAAGTTAAAAATTACTGCTCGTGACCGGGTTGGCAACCAATGGCTGAAATATCATTTTATTACATAGATTCTATATACAGAGTTTCCATCCGGCCCTTTAACTAAACCTTTAGACTGTATATTTTGACTTATTATCTTGTTACCCGTCCACTGCACTACAATAGTTCCGCTTTCTAGACACTTCGGATCATCAAGATCTTTTATTATCTCTAAATGAGTATTCTTTAGATAATAATCCACTATTTGAATTTCGTTTGCGTAATTGAGATTTTCTAAACAAGCTCTTTGATGGTTATCTTGAAAACCCTTCATTATTGAAAATATGTCCTTATGCCCATAATCCCAAAACGAATATGATTTCTTTGGATATTCAAAGTAGTATTCTCTTGCAGAATATCCTAGAGACAAAAGAGATAGAACTATTATTATTACAGTAAAGATATTTGAAAATAGTGCTTTCCTGGTTTTTAATTCTATAAATTTATATATAGCTCTGAGACCTATAACGCTTAATAAACATAGTATTGGGGCACCAGGAAGAGTCCTTGTAGCTTGTGGGACATGATGGTTGGTAAGGGAACCGGCAAGAGGGAAGATCAATATCCATACCGCAATAAATATCTTATATCGTCTTTGTATATCAGAAACAACCAGTTCTCTTATTCCTATCAACATTAGAGGAAGCATTATCCAGTATAGTGTCCCAACACCAGCTCCGTTTCTTAGAAATGGATCTCCTGAAATGAATAGAAATTTAGGATTAAAATGGCTTAAATAATTTTGGGTAAAGGTTGAAAAAGCCTTAAGATTGATACCGTATTTGAAAGTACTAATCCTTTTTCCTCTAGCATACATCATCTCCTCATTAATTGCTGTCCAAAGATAGGGGCTAACGAGAACCAGAGAAATAAGAATACATATGACAAAAAGCTTCTTTTCTCTCAAAAAATATTTGTAGTTAAGTATAAAAAGTGACGATAGAAACAGAAAAGAATATAAAGGAGCTGTATGGTAGGTGTATATAGTTAAAGTAAAAAGACCGAAAGCCAAGGCAACCAGGTATTTTTTATTATTATTTATTCCGTGGATAAAGAAATAAGTTGAGAATAGTAGAAATGGTAGAAATGATGCAGGTTCCCACCCTACTCTTGAATAGTGAATATGCCAAGGGATTATAGTCATAAAAAAAGGCCGAAAATATTGCCAATCTCCTATCCCTGAAAAGTTCAAAAGCTAAGAGATATAGCCCAATAATAGTGACTAGACCAAAAAAAACTGCAGGAGCTCTTATTGCTATTATATTTTCACCCAAAATTAGTGAAGACAGATATGCTGAGTAACCATAGACAGGGGGTCTTAGTTCAACCACATCTGTGAAATAGGGCATAAAGCGTCCGTATAAATCCGTCCCGGTCTCAATGATACTTTTTGCTGATACATAGTTAATTAACTCGTCAGAAAATAATTCGGGTGGGTTATTGGATAGATCATAGCTTCTTAGAAAAAGAGCAAGTACTAAGATTAGAAAAAGTAATATGTACGTTCGCATAATTTCCTTGCCAAACTATACAACCTAAATAAGCTAAAGATTGTATCTATTATAGCAGGTAACTTGACTCAATATTTTCCTCTCTTGTTAATTTATATCTAAGTATTACTTAATATATGCTTTTCCCATATCAACAACAATACGATCTCAAGCTATATAGAAAAAGGCGAGAATGCTACATAACACATTGATATTGTTGGCAAATTAAACCTTGAATCAAACGCAGAATTAATCCACTACACAACTCATTTTGTAGAGGAATAGCTACAAAAATAGGCAGTTTCAACTACAGACTTTTTATATAGAAATGTTCTAAAATTAGTTAGAAGATAGTAAGTTGGGCTATTTTTTTCACTTATATGGGGGAGCATGAGATGAAAAAAGTATTATTTCTTGTTTCAGTTCTATTCTTATTTAGCATCACCGCTTGTGATGATAACAGTCGTCAAGGTTCAGTATCTTGCAAGTTGATGAAGATTGCAGAAACTTCAGAATGTCTGGCTAGAAGCTTAAATAGACAATGTACTTTCTTTGGATGCGAAGGAGAGAGTGTAGACGTTGACATCTTCCCTAGCAACTGCGAATTCACCGATTGCGAAACTCTTGTATGTGAAAATATGGTTATTGGTAACGGAATCCAAGTGCCAGGCTCACTTATGGATTTAGCGGTAGATATTGAATCTGGTTTTCCTATTGGATTGCTTGTAGCAGAAGGATTTGAAGAAGAAGTTCTTTGTAATTTTGTAATTGTAAGTAATTAGAGTACACCAAAATCCAATTTGAAAGGAAATCAAAAGATGAAAAAAATATTATTAGTGGTTTCAGTTCTATTCTTATTTAGCATGACCGCGTGTGACGATAATAGCCGGCAAGGTTCAATATCTTGCAAGTTGATGGAAATAGCGGAAACCTCGGACTGCCTGGCTAAAAGCTTAAATAGACAGTGTACTTACTTTGGATGTGAAGGATCGACTATTGAAATTGACGTCCGTCCTAGAGAATGCATATTCACTGATTGTGAAACTCTTGAATGTGAAAGTATAGGTATCAATGATGGTGATCTAACCGAACAGCCAGGGTTACTCATGGATTTATCTGTAGATGTAGAAACAGGTCTTCCTATTGGCGTGTTTGTGGCAGATGGATTTGAAGAAGAAGTTCTTTGTAATCTTGCGTTTATATCAAATTAGAAAAGGACAAATTCTGACTTCGCAGGAGAGTAATAGATGAAAATAGTATTATTCGTAATTACAGCTTTTCTTATTTTAAATATCACCGCGTGTGGCCTTGGTAAGCTGTTCGGCGTGGGTTCCCGCCTTCTCGCTGGCTCCGGAGATGGCCTGGATGTTGGCGATCATCTGCTCGATGGCGCTTGAGGATTCGGTGACGCTGGCCACCTGGGTCTGGATCGCCCCGTCGAGATCTTCGATATTTCCGCTCATCTGCTCCATCAGGGCGGCGGTCTCCTGAACGTGATTGCCCTGGTTGGCGATCTGCTTCCAGGTGCTCTCGATGTTGGAGTCGATCTGAACCACCGCGGTGGGAGTCTCCTCCATGTTGGAAGTGAGGGTGAATCCCAGCTGGTTCAGGGCCTCCATCTCCTCCGCCAGGCTGCTGATCAAGCCATGCATATGGGTGGTCAGGGTCTGGAGGGAGCCCCCGATGAGGCTCAGTTCATCCTCCCCCTTAATCTCGGTGGTCTGGGTGAGATCTTGGGATGCCAGAAGTTCGATCCCCCCTGCGGAGGGAGGACACCCGGTTTAAGACCAGTTTCTTCATCACCAAGATGAGGGTGGCGATGAGAACGATCGACGCCACCGCGGCGGCGAGGATGAGAAAAAAGCCGACCAGGTATGTGATACGGTAGAAATCCGCCTTGAGCAGGTTGATCGCCACGGTCGAGACGCTGGAGAGCCTCCGGAAGAACATCAGCTTGGCAATCCCGTCAAACTCGTACCAGAACGCGGTGTTTTCGTCGGCCCCCTGGAGACGGCCTTCATTCTCATAGTCCGACATATCCTTGAAGATCAGTTCCTCCCGGGGGTGGGCCAGGAGCGAACCTTTCTGATCGAAGATGAAGGCGTATCCTCCTGCCGAAGGTAAGGTTTTTAATACCGTTTCAGAATAGCTGAAGAAATCGTAGGCTATGGCCAAAATCCCCCAGGAACCGGCCCGACTCATCCAGGATCGCCTGGGAACTGACGAACACCGGGTATCCCGTGATGGGTGAGGGGTAGGCGGTCACGTCCATATGTTCTTTCATAAGACGATTCTTGAGAACCGTGAAGAAAAAAATCGTTCGAGCAGTCATACCCGAAGTCGGGATTGTGGCTGAGGACGATTTTCCCGCCGCATCGGTGACCCATACATTCTCGTAGTTAAGGGAGGTGGCCATGATCTGTTCCACCACCTTCTGCCCACGGAGTCCGGCGTTCTCGGGATCGATCAAGGCGGCGGCGAGATCCCTACTATCCGCATAGCCGCCGAGAAGCTTCTTGATCGAGGTAATCTCCGTATCGATGAGGTGCTGTAGGTCATCGACTTCCTGATGAAGGTTGTGCCGCTGCGATTCTCCGTCGGCTTTTTGGACGAAATAATTGGCGGCGAATAACAGGAGGGCCATTACTGTGACAATAGAAAGAAAGGCACTAAGGGCTATCCGGTAGGATAGGCGCTGGGAAATCTTCGAAATTCGTTTCAAAGGAACCTCCAATTATTGAGAAATCGTATTAATTGCACTTTTTGTGGAAATTATGAATTCTTTATAGCGTAATTAGATTTCTGTGTCCAGGGTAATCTCAGAGAAAGGATCAAGTATGGTTTTGAGGGGCTTATCCGAACCGGCCGACCAGGAATCCCAGCACCAGGGTCCCCAGCTCTTCGGGTTTTCAAAGATGGTCACATGGCCGCATCGGGGGATGATGAAGAGTTCCGCATCGGGGATCTCTTCGGCGATGATCCGGGAGTACCGGGGGGCTTCAAAGGTATCTTCGGCGCCGCAGATCACCAGGCAGGGGAGGGCGATCTCCTTCAGATGTTCGGTGATGTCCAGGTGAGGAAGGTTCGGTAGAGGCTGATCTGGCCGGTCAGATAGTCCGACGGGAGGTTTTCCACCTGCTCTCCCCGCTGCTTCAGGAACTGGCGGTTGTGCCGGATGAACTCCTCCCCGTAGATGGTCGGCAGCATGATCCGGTAGAACCTTCCCAAATCTCCCGTCTCCGCCGCGGCGATCCACCCGTCAACCGCGGCCTCCAGGAGGGGGCCCACTTCGCTGACCGAATCGATGACGGTGAGGGATTCTGCCTTTCCGGGATAATCCAAGGAGAACTGGAGGGCCACTTCCCCGCCGTAACTGGTGCCCACCAGATGGGCCCGGGGGATGGCAAGGGCCTCCATCAGGGCCGCCAGATCGGCGCTGTGATCGGAGAACTTGTAGGGGCCCGGCGGTTTTTCCGATAGGAGCTGCCCCCGAAAATCGTGAAGGAGCAGGCCGTACCCGGCCGTTCCTGCACGGTCCGCCAAATCGGACCAGCTGGAATAGGAGGCCATCACCCCGTTCAGGAGGACCACCCACCCCCGGGGGGCGTCGGAATTATAGACCCTGAAGGCCAGTTCGACACCGTTGACGGTCATTCTATCCATGAACTTCCTCCTAAAGTGAATTACCTTTCACAAAATCTACCATAGGCGGGGGGGAATAGGCAATAATTTCCTGACAAGGGAAAAACTCCGGAGAGATAATAGGTGAACGAAGATTCAGTTTTATATAAAAAATGAGATGAAGGGGGGCGGGGATGGAAACCGTGCATATGAAGATCGAGGGTGTGGATATGGCCGTCGGTCAAACCGGCCTGTGGCCGCTGAATTTTTGCCTTCACGGCAATATTGCGGGCCGCCTCTGGTATGAAAAGGTGATGGATATCCCCGGCTATCGGGTGGCCGCCCCGGATATGCCAAACTTCGGCGATTCCGGCCGGATCGAGTCCACGGCCATCGCCGAGTACGGCCAGTTCATGGAGGCGGTCCTGGAGAGGCTGGCCCCCGAAGGAGCCGCCCTGGTGGTGGGCCACTCCCTGGGAGGGGCGGTGGCCATGGATCTGGCGCTGCGCCGCCCCGCCCTGGTGAACCGTCTTCTTCTGGTGGATCCCTGCCCCGTCGGGGGATTGGTGACTCCCGAAGCGTATCATTCCGTCATCGCCGGCTATCAGGACAGCCGTGAGCTGCTGATCCAGGCCCTCGGCGGTGCGGCCCCGGCGTTGAAGGATGACGATTATCGGGAACGCCTCGCCAAGGATCTGGCGCAAAAGATGAAGAAGGAAGCCTTTATCGGTCATGCCGTGGAGTTGGGGAAGGTCGACTACCGGCACAGAAGGGCGGCAGGATTCCCCGGGGAGGTGCTGGTTCTGTGGGGAGAACTGGACCGTATTGTGACCGAGAAGATGGAGGGAGCCACCGCTTCGGCCTTTCCCGCCGGCCGGTTTCGCGCCCTCCAGGGGGTGGGCCACTCGGTGATGGTGGAGGATCCTCCCCGATTTGCAGAAATTCTAACCGAATTTCTCCCCGCCACGGGGACCCACGGCGGGGGGAAAAAATGAAGATAATCGGCACCGGCCTTTACGCCCCGGGAGAGCCGCTGACCCATGAAGAGGTGATGGCAAAAACGGGCCTCACCTTCGATACGGAGAAGCTGGAAGAGAAGCTGGGCATGAAGAAACGGCATATCGCCCGGCTGCGGGGCCTCGATGAGACCACCGCGGATTTCGCCGAGAAGGCCTCTCGATGCGCCCTGGAGGATGCGGGGTTGAAGCCCGATGATCTGGACCTCTTTATCGTCGCCACCGATACGCCGGAGTTCATCTCCCCCCCCACAAGCATGCTTCTCCAGGGGCGTTTGCAGGGGGGAGAGAGGCCGAGCGGCTGCTTCGATGTGAACGGCAGCTGCTCCGGTTTCGTCTCCGCCTTCCAAACCGCCAGCCGCCTGGCGGACGCCTCTTCCCGCAGGATAAGGGCTCTGGTGGTGGGGGTCTACAACATGGCCGCCTATTTTCGCTCCGATGATCCCTTCGGATTCTCCCTCTTCGCCGACGGCGCCGGGGACGTGGATCCTGGAAGGGGGCGGCGAAGATCCACCTCCGCCTGATGATAACGGATCGAAGCTGTTTTCCGGGAGGAAGTTTCAGGGCCGACGGTACTCAGTGGGGATTTCATCGGCGTCTATGCCGGCGGGACCAGGTGCCCCGTCACCGCCGAAAGGATTGCCGCCGGGGAGGTGGGGCTGCAGCTCCTGCAGAATCTGCCGGGGAATCGAAATGTGGAACTCTGGCCCAAAGTCGTCCGGGAACTGCTCGATGAGACCGGGTTCTCCCCGGACAGGATCGATCATCTTCTCTTTACTCAGATCAACCGGTCGGTGATTGAGCAGGTGATGGAGCTGTTGGGCAAACCCCTGGAGCGCACAACCTGCGTGATGGATCGCTACGGCTACACAGGTTCGGCCTGCATTCCCATGGCTTTTCACCATGCCCGCAAGGAGGGCAGGATTGCCAGGGGGATGACATTGTCCTGGTGGCTTCCGGTGCGGGGCTCGGGGTCAGTGCCGCCCTGTTTACCTACTGATCGAAGAACGGAATGGTTAGTCTAATCGAATGGGACTTTCCTGACTCCTCTGGAATTGGAGATCTTCCCGGCTTCTATGAATCAGAGAGGCGGGCGTGTCCCCTTTTTTCCAGAGGGCCACGCCAAACCGCGGCATCAACGGGGGCAGGGGGCTGAAAACCAGGGATTCACAGAGAAGCTCCAATCTTTCGATGTAGTTCCGCACGTTGCCGCCGCCGGTGTTGGGGCAGAGGATCAGGAATTCCGAGGGGCTTATCATGGCGGGAATATCATGGGCCCGGATGCTTTCCCTCAGCAGATCCGCCACTCCCTTCGCCACATAATCCACCGTATTCCGGCCGTAGTCTTCCTCAATGGAAACGAGTTCCTCGAGGGATATGACCATCAAGGTTAAAGGGGATCCGTATCGGACGGCCCGCCTAATCTCTCCTTCCAGGAGCTTGTTCAGGGCTTCGGGGGTGTACAAACCGGTGACCGAATCGCATAGGGGGGATTTGGGAAGATTTTCTTTGAGCCTTTTCAGCTCTTCGTTCAGGTGATGATTTTCCTTGTTTTTACTTTTTATCTTCTGCTCCAACTCCTGAATCCGTCGAATTCCCCCTTTTGAGGCTATACGGACGACTAGAATCCGAGGATTAAAAAGATAAAACATCCTACCGGGAGGATGAGATAGGAAAAAGACATTTTTTAAACTCCCAAGATCTAACCATTATAAACCCGATATCTGAGTTGGGGTATGGAAAATACGGGGAAGTGGAAAAAAATCCCCCCCGAAACCGGGGGGAGGGTATTATCGGTTTTGACCGATTAGGCGCTTTTCTTTTTCTTCGAAACCGCCTTGTCTTGGTGGTACTCTTCCTCATTGGAGATCCTGAGGGTATCGAAGAGTCGAAAGACCAGGCTGAGAAGGATACCGGCGATTGTGGCCAGGGCCATTCCTTCCAGGGTGACCGTTCCTATCTGAATCTGGGCGCCGCCGATTCCGAGAATCAGGATGACCGCAGAGAGGATCAGGTTCCGGCGCTTGCCGAAGTCTACCTTGGATTCCACCAGCATCCGGAGACCCGAAGCGGCGATAGTACCGAAGAGGAGGATGGAAACACCCCCCATTACGGCGGTGGGCATGGCCATGATGATGGCGTTGACCTTGCCGCAGAAGGCGAGGAGGACCGAGAAAATGGCGGCACCGCCGATAACCCAAACGGAGTAAACCCCGCTCAAAGCCATGACGGCGATATTCTCGCCGTAGGTGGTGACGGGCATGGCACCGAAGGAACCGGCGATACAGGTACCGATACGTTCCGATGTAGGAGCGGGCCAGGCCGCCCTCTTTCCGGATGAGTTTCCGGTTGCAGTTTTCTCTGATTTGCCGTAAGGTCTCCTATGTGTTCGGTGAGTACAACCAGCGCCGCGGGGGCAATGGTCAGGATGGCACTCCGGCTGAACTGGGGGGTCACCATCTTAGGCAGGGCGATCCATTTGGCATCGGCCACCACGGAGAAGTCCACCAACCCTTGAGTGATGGCGAAGAGGTAGCCCGCCACGACGGCGATGAGAATGGGGATGATTCCGAGAAAACCCCTTAAGAAAACATTGGCCAGGATGGCCACACCCAGGGTGAACAGCGCGGTTCGCACTGTGGGACCCACCAGGGCAGCATCCACGGCACCGGGGGTGAGACCGGCAAGACCCGCGGCGAAACCCGCCAGGAGAGACCGATCACCGCTACGATGGAGCCCATGGCGGCGGGAGGCAGAACCACTCAACCCATCAGCTTACCGACCTTGCTTACGATGAGACCGCCGATGATGAAGATCACACCGACGGCGATACATCCGCCCATGGCATAACCGTACCCCTGGGTGGACATTACGGTTACAAGAACGGTGATGAACGCCGCGGAGGGGCCGAGGAACGCGGGAATTTTCCCCCGGGTGATAAGAATATAGATAAGGGTACCTATACCGTTGAAGAGGAGCTGTACGGCGGGGCTGACTCCCACGATCATGGGAACCAGTACGGACGCCCCAAACATGGCAAACAGATGCTGCAGGGAGAGTGGGATCGTTTGGAGGAGAGGAAGTTTTTTCTCTACCTGAATTCTATCTTTGCGAGTCATATAATGACCGACCTCCTAAAGTGTTTTTATCCGGGGAACTCCAGAACCCCGGCTGCAGAACATCGTTGGCTCAATAGTCTACAGTTTTGGGTGCAGAATAACTGATCTTGATTGTTTGAGTCAATAAAAATATAGCGATTAGTGTAATCTTTTTGTTTCTATCATAAATGGCGAACTTTGAACGTTATTAATTGATTTTTACCAAATAATTCATTGGTAGGCTTCGATATTTCCGCTGAGGCATCACCTGTATTGTTTGAGATGAGATTCTTTGTTTAAATATAGAAAAAGACTTATATTAGAATAATGGAGGTGCTTTTATGATCAAGCCTCTCTTTTGTTTGCCTTTTTTCTTCTTCTCCCCCCGATTCTGAGCGGAGCGGAGACAGGAGGAGATATCTGAACCGGCCGTCCCTCAGGGAGATAGGCGCGGCCCGGGGGCTCGCTGATCCCGGACCGCCCCTTCCCGGGCGGATCGGGGTTTTCCCACCGATTTCAGCCGTACAACAGTTCCCTTCGGGACCATACTCTCCGGAGGTCCTCCCAAGGACGGCATACCCCCCTGGATTCCCCGGTTTTCGAGACCGTCGAAGAGGCGTCGGGGTGGCTCAGCCCCAGGGAACCGGTGCTTCTCATCACCTTGGATGGAATCTCCAAGGCCTACCCTCTGCAAGTCCTGATGTGGCATGAGATAGTCAACGACAGGGTGGGGGAGATCCCCGTAGCGGTGACCTACTGTCCCCTCTGCAACACCGGCATCGCCTTCGACCGTCGATTCAAGGGGGAGATCCTGGACTTCGGAACCACCGGCCGGCTTCGTTTCTCCAACCTCATCATGTACGACCGCCAAACCGAAACCTGGTGGCAGCAGGCCACCGGGGAGGGGATGGTGGGCCAATATGCGGGAGAACAGCTAACCCTGTTGCCTGTTTTGCTTGTTCCCTGGAAGGAGGTGGCAAGCCTCGGTGCCGATGTCCGGGTTCTCTCCCGTTCCACCGGCTTTGACCGTCCCTACGGGCAGAATCCCTACTCCCGGTACGACAGCTCAACTGTTCCCTTTCTGTATCGCGGTCCTCAGGTCCGGGGGGAATTCGCCCTTCTCTCCAGGGTCCTGGTGGTGAATGTTGATGGCGAAGAAGGTGTTTTTCCCTTCGGCGAACTGCGGGAGAACCGGGTCATGGAGCGCACCGTCGGCGGAAGGCGGGTGGTGGTGTTCTGGGCTTCCGGAACCGCCTCTGCCTTGGACAACCCCCGGATCAAAGAGGGAAAGGATGTGGGAAGCGCCCACGGATTCTTCATTGATGAAGAGAAGGATCCCCGGGGATTCAGGTACCTGGACGGAGGCATCAGGGACGAAGACACCGGCAGCCTCTGGTCGGTGGCGGGGCAGGCGGTGGAGGGACCCCGGAAGGGGGAGTCCCTGGAGCCGGCGGTGGGGATCAACCATTTCTGGTTTTCCTACAACGCTTTTAAAAAGGAGGCCGCCGGTTCGGCTGGAGGGTTTTAATCTCTCTTCTTGGCCTGGAGTATCTCGTAGTTCCAGTTTACGATGACCGGCTCGAAGAGATCCTTGTACTGTTCGAATTCCTCTTCGTAGTTCTTCTTGTGGGCGGTATCTTTGAGAAACCGGGGTACCAGGATATAGTCGTAATCGGATATTTTGCCGTAGGGCCGCTCCGTCATGGGCCGATCCTGGCATTCATGCTTTGTGAGGACCAGGATTTTCTCCCCGAACAGCGGTGGAGGATCGCCTCCTTCACGGCGGTCTCCGGCCCCGATTCTATGTAGAGATCTCCCTTGAAGATGCCGCTGGTCCCCTGGATGATGAAATCGAAGGTGGTGTCCTCGTAGAATCGGGTATCCTCGGTGACGATGGAGTAGGTAATGGGATCAATACGGCCGCCGGGGGTGAAGAGTTCAATTTTCGACGTATCTACGTCGGGTTCCATCAGCCGACGGATGACTCCCAGGTTGTGAGTGTAGATGCGGTAGCGGTGACGAGTGTTTTGTGATTGCGCTGCCAGGATGTCCGCCAGATGGTAGATGGTGCTTCCCGCCCCCAGGAGCAGGGTCAGGGGAGTTTCGGTGGGCCGGTTGATCAGGCTGTTCTGGATCTTGTCGTTCACCCCGTTGGCGACTTTTATCTTGCTTGTCACATAGAGATGCTGTTTTTGAACGAAGGTAAGCATGTTGTCGTAGATGGATAGGGTAAAGGCCTGGCTGTTCTTTCCCGTCTGTTCCTTTTTAAAAAGCTTGACCCCCGTATCCTCTTCGTACCGCTTCAGCTGGGTGTAGATCCAGAGGTTGCTCCGGTAGGAGACGTTGTGGATCTCCTTCAGGATGGTCTTGATCCGGTCGATGGGCAGTTTGATGTCCCAGATCGATTCGGCGTCGCTGTTTTCATACTCGTCGGCGAAGAGCCGGAAGATGCTCATCACCAAATCGTGTTTCTTCAGTCTGTGTTTTGTGGGGGCTGATTGAATATCCATGACTACCATAATTATACATAAAATAGAGTGATCGACTACAGTAAAATAGTGGCATCTCTTAATACCGCCACAACTCCAAATGTGGGAAATCTGTTGAAGGCGCAGTATATTTTAACTGGGGGTTTGATCCCCATGGAGCCTGCGGAGGCCGTCATGAAAGCTGAATCCGACAAACTTGTCAAACTGAGACTGTTCGGAGGGCTTTGTCTGGCTGTTTTTTTTCATCGAGCTGTTCTTCTGCTTCAACGGCCCCTTCGCCTTCGTTCACAAACCGGCGCTGATCCTCTTTCCCTCCTTCCTGACCCTGGAAGGGCTTGCGCCCCTGGCGTGGTTCAGCCTGGTGCCGCTATTTCTGGTCTTGCTCGTATCGTCCTATCCCTTGGCGGTCTTCTACGGCGTCCTCTTCGGCACCGTCCAGGCTCTGATCATCAACTACTGCCTCGGGGCGCTCCTATCCGCCTTGGCGGGATTAGAGTTGCGGCTGATGCGCCGAGGCCGGATAGGAGCGCGGGGCGGTAGTTGGTGATCAGAGCCTGGACGAGTGCCGAAGACGCATCGAACGAGATTATAGCGGCACCGGAGCCGCGCCGGGGCGCAAGCCAGGGTCGGGAAGGAGAGAGGATCGGCGCCGGTTTGGGAACGAAGGCGAAGGGGCGAGCTGGAAGAACAGCTCGATGAAAAAAACGGTAGACAATTTATCTCAGTTTGACAAGTTTGTCGGACTCAGCAGGCTTCACTGGGGATCAAAACCCCCAGTTACCCAAATATACAACCCAGCTTCAACAGATTTCCCACATTTTGGAGTTGTGGCGGTATTAAGAGATGCCACTATTTTCTGTAGTCGATCGCTCTAGTTTATGTATAGTTATGGTGATCTGGATATTCAATCAGCCCACTGAAAACACAGACTGAAGAAACGTTTGGTGATGAGCATCTTCCGGCTCTTCGCCGACGAGTATGAAAGCAGCGACACCGAATCTGATCTGGGACATCAAACTGCCCATCGAGCCGGATCAAGACCATCCTGAAGGAGATCCACAACGTCTCCTACCGGAGCAACCTCTGGATCTACACCCAGCTGAAGCGGTACGAAGAGGATACGGGGGTCAAGCTTTTTAAAAAGGAACAGACGGGAAAGAACAGCCAGGCCTTTACCCTATCCATCTACGACAACATGCTTACCTTCGTTCAAAAACAGCATCTCTATGTGACAAGCAAGATAAAAGTCGCCAACGGGGTGAACGACAAGATCCAGAACAGCCTGATCAACCGGCCCACCGAAACTCCCCTGACCCTGCTCCTGGGGGCGGGAAGCACCATCTACCATCTGGCGGACATCCTGGCAGCGCAATCACAAAACACTCGTCACCGCTACCGCATCTACACTCACAACCTGGGAGTCATCCGTCGGCTGATGGAACCCGACGTAGATACGTCGAAAATTGAACTCTTCACCCCCGGCGGCCGTATTGATCCCATTACCTACTCCATCGTCACCGAGGATACCCGATTCTACGAGGACACCACCTTCGATTTCATCATCCAGGGGACCAGCGGCATCTTCAAGGGAGATCTCTACATAGAATCGGGGCCGGAGACCGCCGTGAAGGAGGCGATCCTCCACCGCTGTTCGGGGGAGAAAATCCTGGTCCTCACAAAGCATGAATGCCAGGATCGGCCCATGACGGAGCGGCCCTACGGCAAAATATCCGATTACGACTATATCCTGGTACCCCGGTTTCTCAAAGATACCGCCCACAAGAAGAACTACGAAGAGGAATTCGAACAGTACAAGGATCTCTTCGAGCCGGTCATCGTAAACTGGAACTACGAGATACTCCAGGCCAAGAAGAGAGATTAAAACCCTCCAGCCGAACCGGCGGCCTCCTTTTTAAAAGCGTTGTAGGAAAACCAGAAATGGTTGATCCCCACCGCCGGCTCCAGGGACTCCCCCTTCCGGGGTCCCTCCACCGCCTGCCCCGCCACCGACCAGAGGCTGCCGGTGTCTTCGTCCCTGATGCCTCCGTCCAGGTACCTGAATCCCCGGGGATCCTTCTCTTCATCAATGAAGAATCCGTGGGCGCTTCCCACATCCTTTCCCTCTTTGATCCGGGGGTTGTCCAAGGCAGAGGCGGTTCCGGAAGCCCAGAACACCACCACCCGCCTTCCGCCGACGGTGCGCTCCATGACCCGGTTCTCCCGCAGTTCGCCGAAGGGAAAAACACCTTCTTCGCCATCAACATTCACCACCAGGACCCTGGAGAGAAGGGCGAATTCCCCCGGACCTGAGGACCGCGATACAGAAAGGGAACAGTTGAGCTGTCGTACCGGGAGTAGGGATTCTGCCCGTAGGGACGGTCAAAGCCGGTGGAACGGGAGAGAACCCGGACATCGGCACCGAGGCTTGCCACCTCCTTCCAGGGAACAAGCAAAACAGGCAACAGGGTTAGCTGTTCTCCCGCATATTGGCCCACCATCCCCTCCCCGGTGGCCTGCTGCCACCAGGTTTCGGTTTGGCGGTCGTACATGATGAGGTTGGAGAAACGAAGCCGGCCGGTGGTTCCGAAGTCCAGGATCTCCCCCTTGAATCGACGGTCGAAGGCGATGCCGGTGTTGCAGAGGGGACAGTAGGTCACCGCTACGGGGATCTCCCCCACCCTGTCGTTGACTATCTCATGCCACATCAGGACTTGCAGAGGGTAGGCCTTGGAGATTCCATCCAAGGTGATGAGAAGCACCGGTTCCCTGGGGCTGAGCCACCCCGACGCCTCTTCGACGGTCTCGAAAACCGGGGAATCCAGGGGGGGTATGCCGTCCTTGGGAGGACCTCCGGAGAGTATGGTCCCGAAGGGAACTGTTGTACGGCTGAAATCGGTGGAAAATTCCCGATCCGCCCCGGAAGGGGGCGGTCCGGGATCAGCGAGAATTCCCGCCGCGCCTATCTCCCCCTGAGGGACGGCCGGTTCAGATATCTCCTCCTGCCCCGCTCCGCTCAGAATCGGGGGGAGAAGAAGGAAAAAGGCAAACAAAAGAGGCTTGATCATAAAAGCACCTCCATTATTCTAATATAAGTCTTTTTCTATATTTAAACAAAGAATCTCATCTCAAACAATACAGGTGATGCCTCAGCGGAAATATCGAAGCCTACCAATGAATTATTTGGTAAAAATCAATTAATAACGTTCAAAGTTCGCCATTTATGATAGAAACAAAAAGATTACACTAATCGCTATATTTTTATTGACTCAAACAATCAAGATCAGTTATTCTGCCCCCCAAACTGTAGACTATTGAGCCAACGATGGTCTGCCGCCGGGGTTCTGGAGTTCCCCGATAAAAACACTTTAGGAGGTCGGTCATTATATGACTCGCAAAGAAATTCAGGTAGAGGAAAAACTTCCTCTCCTCCAAACGATCCCACTCTCCCTGCAGCATCTGTTTGCCATGTTTGGGGCGTCCGTACTGGTTCCCATGATCGTGGGAGTCAGCCCCGCCGTACAGCTCCTCTTCAACGGTATAGGTACCCTTATCTATATTCTTATCACCCGGGGGAAAATTCCCGCGTTCCTCGGCCCCTCCGCGGCGTTCATCACCGTTCTTGTAACCGTAATGTCCACCCAGGGGTACGGTTATGCCATGGGCGGATGTATCGCCGTCGGTGTGATCTTCATCATCGGCGGTCTCATCGTAAGCAAGGTCGGTATGGGATGGGTTGATGTGGTTCTGCCTCCCGCCGCCATGGGCTCCATCGTAGCGGTGATCGGTCTCTCCCTGGCGGGTTTCGCCGCGGGTCTTGCCGGTCTCACCCCCGGTGCCGTGGACGCCGCCCTGGTGGGTCCCACGGTGCGAACCGCGCTGTTCACCCTGGGTGTGGCCATCCTGGCCAATGTTCTCTTAAGGGGTTTTCTCGGAATCATCCCCATTCTCATCGCCGTCGTGGCGGGTTACCTCTTCGCCATCACTCAAGGGTTGGTGGACTTCTCCGTGGTGGCCGATGCCAAATGGATCGCCCTGCCTAAGATGGTGACCCCCCAGTTCAGCTGGAGTGCCATCCTGACCATTGCCCCCGCGGCGCTGGTTGTACTCACCGAACACATAGGAGACCTTACGGTAACCGAGAAAATCGTAAACCGGAAACTCATCCGGAAAGAGGGCGGCCTGGCCCGCTCCTACATCGGAAACGGTATCGGTACCTGTATCGCCGGTTCCTTCGGTGCCATGCCCGTCACCACCTACGGCGAGAATATCGCCGTCATGGCTTTGAGCGGGGTTTACTCCGTTTGGGTTATCGGCGGTGCCGCCATTTTCTCGGTCCTCCTCGCCTTCTGCGGCAAGGTCAACGCCATCATCATGGCCATGCCCACCGCCGTAATGGGGGGTGTTTCCATCCTCCTCTTCGGTACTATCGCCGCTTCGGGTCTCCGGATGCTGGTGGAATCCAAGGTAGACTTCGGCAAGCGCCGGAACCTGATCCTCTCTGCGGTCATCCTGATTCTCGGAATCGGCGGCGCCCAGATTCAGATAGGAACGGTCACCCTGGAAGGAATGGCCCTGGCCACAATCGCCGGTATCCTTCTCAGCCTGGTCTTTCGACTCTTCGATACCCTCAGGATCTCCAATGAGGAAGAGTACCACCAAGACAAGGCGGTTTCGAAGAAAAAGAAAAGCGCCTAATCGGTCAAAACCGATAATACCCTCCCCCCCCGGTTTCGGGGGGGGATTTTTTTTCCACTTCCCCGTATTTTCCATACCCCAACTCAGATATCGGGTTTATAATGGTTAGATCTTGGGAGTTTAAAAAATGTCTTTTTCCTATCTCATCCTCCCGGTAGGATGTTTTATCTTTTTAATCCTCGGATTCCTAGTCGTCCGTATAGCCTCAAAAGGGGGAATTCGACGGATTCAGGAGTTGGAGCAGAAGATAAAAAGTAAAAACAAGGAAAATCATCACCTGAACGAAGAGCTGAAAAGGCTCAAAGAAAATCTTCCCAAATCCCCCCTATGCGATTCGGTCACCGGTTTGTACACCCCCGAAGCCCTGAACAAGCTCCTGGAAGGAGAGATTAGGCGGGCCGTCCGATACGGATCCCCTTTAACCTTGATGGTCATATCCCTCGAGGAACTCGTTTCCATTGAGGAAGACTACGGCCGGAATACGGTGGATTATGTGGCGAAGGGAGTGGCGGATCTGCTGAGGGAAAGCATCCGGGCCCATGATATTCCCGCCATGATAAGCCCCTCGGAATTCCTGATCCTCTGCCCCAACACCGGCGGCGGCAACGTGCGGAACTACATCGAAAGATTGGAGCTTCTCTGTGAATCCCTGGTTTTCAGCCCCCTGCCCCCGTTGATGCCGCGGTTTGGCGTGGCCCTCTGGAAAAAAGGGGACACGCCCGCCTCTCTGATTCATAGAAGCCGGGAAGATCTCCAATTCCAGAGGAGTCAGGAAAGTCCCATTCGATTAGACTAACCATTCCGTTCTTCGATCAGTAGGTAAACAGGGCGGCACTGACCCCGAGCCCCGCACCGGAAGCCACCAGGACAATGTCATCCCCCCTGGCAATCCTGCCCTCCTTGCGGGCATGGTGAAAAGCCATGGGAATGCAGGCCGAACCTGTGTAGCCGTAGCGATCCATCACGCAGGTTGTGCGCTCCAGGGGTTTGCCCAACAGCTCCATCACCTGCTCAATCACCGACCGGTTGATCTGAGTAAAGAGAAGATGATCGATCCTGTCCAGGGAGAACCCGGTCTCATCGAGCAGTTCCCGGACGACTTTGGGCCAGAGCTCCACATTTCGATTCCCCGGCAGATTCTGGAGGAGCTGCAGCCCCACCTCCCCGGCGGCAATCCTTTCGGCGGTGACGGGGCGCCTGGTCCCGCCGGCATAGACGCCGATGAAATCCCACTGAGTGCCGTCGGCCCTGAAACTTCCTCCCCGAAAACAGCTTGATCCGTTATCATCAGGCGGAGGTGGATCTTCGCCGCCCCCTTCCAGGATCCACGCCCCGGCGCCGTCGGCGAAGAGGGAGAATCCGAAGGGATCATCGGAGCGGAAATAGGCGGCCATGTTGTAGACCCCCACCACCAGAGCCCTTATCCTGCGGGAAGAGGCGTCCGCCAGGCGGCTGGCGGTTTGGAAGGCGGAGACGAAACCGGAGCAGCTGCCGTTCACATCGAAGCAGCCGCTCGGCCTCTCTCCCCCCCTGCAAACGCCCCTGGAGAAGCATGCTTGTGGGGGGGAGATGAACTCCGGCGTATCGGTGGCGACGATAAAGAGGTCCAGATCATCGGGCTTCAACCCCGCATCCTCCAGGGCGCATCGAGAGGCCTTCTCGGCGAAATCCGCGGTGGTCTCATCGAGGCCCCGCAGCCGGGCGATATGCCGTTTCTTCATGCCCAGCTTCTCTTCCAGCTTCTCCGTATCGAAGGTGAGGCCCGTTTTTGCCATCACCTCTTCATGGGTCAGCGGCTCTCCCGGGGCGTAAAGGCCGGTGCCGATTATCTTCATTTTTTTCCCCCGCCGTGGGTCCCCGTGGCGGGGAGAAATTCGGTTAGAATTTCTAGAAATCGGGGAGGATCCTCCACCATCACCGAGTGGCCCACCCCCTGGAGGGTGCGAAACCGGCCGGCGGGAAAGGCCGAAGCGGTGGCTCTCTCCATCTTCTCGGTCACAATACGGTCCAGTTCTCCCCACAGAACCAGCACCTCCCCGGGGAATTCCGCCGCCCTGTGCCGGTAGTCGACCTTCCCCAACTCCACGGCATGACCGATAAAGGCTTCCTTCTTCATCTTTTGCGCCAGATCCAAGAGGCGTTCCCGATAATCGTCATCCTTCAACGCCGGGGCCGCACCGCCGAGGGCCTGGATCAGCAGCTCACGGCTGTCCCGATAGCCGGCGATGACGGAATGATACGCTTCGGGAGTCACCAATCCCCCGACGGGGCAGGGATCCACCAGAAGAAGACGGTTCACCAGGGCGGGGCGGCGCAGCGCCAGATCCATGGCCACCGCCCCTCCCAGGGAGTGGCCCACCACCAGGGCGGCTCCTTCGGGGGCCAGCCTCTCCAGGACCGCCTCCATGAACCGGCCGTACTCGGCGATGGCCGTGGACTCGATCCGGCCGGAATCGCCGAAGTTTGGCATATCCGGGGCGGCCACCCGATAGCCGGGGATATCCATCACCTTTTCATACCAGAGGCGGCCCGCCATATTGCCGTGAAGGCAAAAAATCAGCGGCCCCAGGCCGGTTTGACCGACGGCGATATCCACACCCTCGATCTTCATATGCACGGTTTCCATCCCCGCCCCCTTCATCTCATTTTTTATATAAAACTGAATCTTCGTTCACCTATTATCTCTCCGGAGTTTTTCCCTTGTCAAGAAATTATTTGCTATCCCCCCCCGCCTATGGTAGATTTTGTGAAAGGTAATTCACTTTAGGAGGAATTTTATGGATAGAATGACCGTCAACGGTGTCGAACTGGCCTTCAGGGTCTATAATTCCGACGCCCCCCGGGGGTGGGTGGTCCTCCTGAACGGGGTGATGGCCTCCTATTCCAGCTGGTCCGATTTGGCGGACCGTCTAGAGACGGCCGGGTACGGCCTGCTCCTTCACGATTTTCGGGGGCAGCTCCTATCGGAAAAACCGCCGGGCCCCTACAAGTTCTCCGATCACAGCGCCGATCTGGCGGCCCTGATGGAGGCCCTTGCCATCCCCCGGGCCCATCTGGTGGGCACCAGTTACGGCGGGGAAGTGGCCCTCCAGTTCTCCTTGGATTATCCCGGAAAGGCAGAATCCCTCACCGTCATCGATTCGGTCAGCGAAGTGGGCCCCCTCCTGGAGGCCGCGGTTGACGGGTGGATCGCCGCGGCGGAGACGGGAGATTTGGGAAGGTTCTACCGGATCATGCTGCCGACCATCTACGGGGAGGAGTTCATCCGGCACAACCGCCAGTTCCTGAAGCAGCGGGGAGAGCAGGTGGAAAACCTCCCGTCGGACTATCTGACCGGCCAGATCAGCCTCTACCGAACCTTCCTCACCCTAGACATCACCGAACATCTGAAGGAGATCGCCCTCCCCTGCCTGGTGATCTGCGGCGCCGAAGATACCTTGAAGCCCCCCCGGTACTCCCGGATCATCGCCGAAGAGATCCCCGATGCGGAACTCTTCATCATCCCCCGATGCGGCCATGTGACCATCTTTGAAAAACCCGAAGAGCTAGGGACCCTGGTGCTGGGATTCCTGGTCGGCCGGTTCGGATAAGCCCCTCAAAACCATACTTGATCCTTTCTCTGAGATTACCCTGGACACAGAAATCTAATTACGCTATAAAGAATTCATAATTTCCCCAAAAAGTGCAATTAATACGATTTCTCAATAATTGGAGGTTCCTTTGAAACGAATTTCGAAGATTTCCCAGCGCCTATCCTACCGGATAGCCCTTAGTGCCTTTCTTTCTATTGTCACAGTAATGGCCCTCATGGTATTCGCCGCCAATTATTTCGTCCAAAAAGCCGACGGAGAATCGCAGCGGCACAACCTTCATCAGGAAGTCGATGACCTACAGCACCTCATCGATACGGAGATTACCTCGATCAAGAAGCTTCTCGGCGGCTATGCGGATAGTAGGGATCTCGCCGCCGCCTTGATCGATCCCGAGAACGCCGGACTCCGTGGGCAGAAGGTGGTGGAACAGATCATGGCCACCTCCCTTAACTACGAGAATGTATGGGTCACCGATGCGGCGGGAAAAATCGTCCTCAGCCACAATCCCGACTCCCTGGGGTATGACTGCTCGAACGATTTTTTCTTCACGGTTCTCAAGAATCGTCTTATGAAAGAACATATGGACGTGACCGCCTACCCCTCACCCATCACGGGATACCCGGTGTTCGTCAGTTCCCAGGCGATCCTGGATGAGTCGGGCCGGTTCCTGGGGATTTTGGCCATAGCCTACGATTTCTTCAGCTATTCTGAAACGGTATTAAAAAACCTTACCTTCGGCAGGGAGGGATACGCCTTCATCTTCGATCAGAAAGGTTCGCTCCTGGCCCACCCCCGGGAGGAACTGATCTTCAAGGATATGTCGGACTATGAGAATGTGAAGGCCGTCCTCCAGGGGGCCGACGAAAACACCGCGTTCTGGTACGAGTTTGACGGGATTGCCAAGCTGATGTTCTTCCGGAGGCTCTCCAGCGTCCCCTGGACCGTGGCGATCAACCTGCCCAAGGCGGATTTCTACCGTATCACATACCTGGTCGGCTTTTTTCTCATCCTCGCCGCCGCGGTGGCGTCGATCGTTCTCATCGCCACCCTCATCTTGGTGATGAAGAAACTGGTCTTAAACCGGGTGTCCTCCCTCCAGGGGGGGATCGAAACCCTGGCATCCCAAGATCTCACCCAGACCACCGAGATTAAGGGGGAGGATGAACTGAGCCTCATCGGGGGCTCCCTCCAGACCCTGACCACCCATATGCATGGCTTGATCAGCAGCCTGGCGGAGGAGATGGAGGCCCTGAACCAGCTGGGATTCACCCTCACTTCCAACATGGAGGAGACCTCCACCGCGGTGGTTCAGATCGACTCCAACATCGAGAGCACCCGGAAGCAGATCGCCAACCAGGGCAATCACGTTCAGGAGACCGCCGCCCTGATGGAGCAGATGAGCGGAAATATCGAAGATCTCGACGGGGCGATCCAGACCCAGGTGGCCAGCGTCACCGAATCCTCAAGCGCCATCGAGCAGATGATCGCCAACATCCAGGCCATCTCCGGAGCCAGCGAGAAGGCGGGAACCCACGCCGAACAGCTTACCAAGGCCTCCGAAGAGGGGCAGACCAACCTCAAGCACGTGGAGGAGCTGGTAAAATCGATCTCCGACCGCTCCCTTAAGCTGGAGGAGGCCAACTCCCTCATAGCCAACATCGCCAGCCAGACCAACCTCCTGGCCATGAACGCCGCCATCGAAGCCGCCCACGCCGGCGATGCGGGCCGGGGTTTCGCCGTTGTCTCCGACGAGATCCGTAAACTGGCGGAGCAGTCCACCCGCCAATCCCAGCAAGTCAAAACCGACCTCAAGGAGATCAGCACCCTCATCGAGGATATGGTCTCCCACTCAGGTGTAACCCTCTCCTCCTTCGGGAAGATGCAGGAGTGGGTGATGCAGGTCAACCGCATCATTCAGGAGATCCACTCCGCCATGATAGAGCAGAACAGCGGAGGCCGGGAGATCCTGAACGCCCTCCGGGACATGAACGAGGTCACCGGCACGGTGGAAAGGAGTTCCCGGGAGATGTCCGAAGGCAACCGGAAGGTCATCGGCGCCGTGGAGGCGCTGAACCAAATATCCCGGGAAGTGGGCAACGCCATCGAAGAGATCCGCCGGGGCACCGGAGAGATCAGCCGGGCGGTGGAAAACGTCAACGGAATGGTCCACCAGAACCAGGAGCACATCGAAACGGTGGTGGGACAAACTCGCAGTTTCAAGATTTAATTTCCGCAATTGGATAGAGACGCACGGCCGTGCGTCTCTATCCAATTGAAATACCGCGTCTCTGATCGTTTGAATCATCACATCGCCGACCGATTCGGCAAAATACAGGATCCTGTATAAAAGAAAGGATTTGACCTACCGACTCTTTCGGTCCTACAATATAATGTAACGAAAAATTTACACACCTACCGTATTCTACCATGCAGTACCGCCGCCGGCCTTTCACCAGCCTTCCCCGATAGCCTGTCTCTTTTCGTAATCTCTATTTTTAAATCCGTTTTTGGAGGTTTTTATGAAAAAGGTTCTTCTCTGTGTCCTGATGATCGCTCTGGCCCTGCCCTTGGTAGCCCAGCAGAGGCAGGTCAATCTTTACGGAAGCGCCGAGGTGCGCACCATCGAATTTCTAGCTCAGCAGTATGAGCGGGAAACCGGGGTGAAGGTAAACTGGATCCGAATGTCCAGCGGTGAAACCCTGGCCCGTTTGCGGGCGGAAAAGGCCAATCCCCAGGGAGATGTCTGGTGGGGAGGAACCACCGATCCTCACTCCATCGCCGCCAAGGAAGGGCTGACGGAAAACTACCGCCCCTCCATCTGGAATCAGCTGGACCCCCGTTTCCGGGACCCTCTGGGTGACGGCAGTGTCGTCGGCGTCTACGTGGGAGCCCTGGGTTTTTCGGTAAACGAACGGCTCCTCCGCCGGCTGGGCATAGCGATCCCCACCGGGTGGGACGATCTCATCGATCCCAAGTTCAAAGGCCTCATCGGAGTGGCCAATCCCAACACTTCCGGAACGGCCCTGACCACCCTGGCCACCCAGGTTTTTCGCCTCGGAGAGGAGGAAGGCTTGAATTATATGAAGAAACTCCACGCCAACGTGGCAAACTACACCAAGTCCGGTTCCGCCCCGGGGATCCTCGCCGGCCGCGGAGAGATTGCGGTGGCCATTATTTTCCTTCATGACTCGGTCTACCACGCCGAAGAGGGGTATCCGGTGAAACCGGTGGCACCCGTGGAAGGTACGGGATATGAAATCGGTGCGGTCAACCTGGTCAAGAACGCTCCCCACCCCGATGAAGCGAAACTGTTCATCGACTGGGTCGTCAGCGCCTCCACCCAGGAGGGCTTGGGCGGTGTCGGATCCTATCAGATCCCCACCAACACCCGGGCGGCCGTTCCTTCCGTGGCCATTCCCTTGAGCGAGGTGAACACCGTGGATTACGATTTCGGCTGGGTGGCGGAAAACGGGGTTCGTCTCCAGGACCGCTGGACCCGGGAAGTCTTCACCCTGCCCAGGTAGGTCATGAAGACAGTAAGCCTGCAACACAATCGAGAAGTCTGGATTCCCCTTCTGGTGGTGATCATTCTCACCTTCCTCCTGCCCTACACCGTATTCAATCCCGGGGGAACCTGGGAAGCCATCACCATGGGGGATGATTCGGGGCTTTTAAGGAATCTCTGGTCCGATTATCCCGGCCTCGCCCTCTTCCTGCCTCTGCTGCTGGTGGTCCTGTTTTTAACCTTCCTCTCCCTGCCCAAAAGGCAGGAAGCGACGGTCCAGCTCTGGCTCAATCTCTTCGGGGTGACGCTGTTCACGGTCCACACGGTCTTCATCGCCCCTGAACTCAGGCTCGGAGCGGGAAGCGTTTTGATCTTTTTCACTTTTCTGGCCATGGTGGCTCGCTCCCTCTCCCGATTGGGATTGATTCGGGGAGATCTTTTCATCTCCGGCTCCATCTTGAGTATCTCGGTTCTGCTGATCCTTTTTATAGTCTTTCCCCTCTGCGTCATCCTGGCGCGAAGTGTGGTGGTGGAGGGACGGCTCAATCCGGCCAACTTCATCACCACCCTGAGGGCCTACCCCTCCACCATGAGGATCCTGAAAAACAGCATACTCATGGCGGGGACGGTGGGGCTGCTCTCCACCGCCCTGGGACTCGCCTTTGCCCTGGTGGTGGAACGGTCCCGGTTCCCCTTGAGGAAAATCATGCAGGCCTTCTCCCTGCTGCCCATCATCACCCCCCCCTTCGTCATCGGTTTGGCAATTATCTTCATGTTCGGCAAGGTGGGCTGGTTTACATCGGGAGTCCTGGGCCTCAGGATAGACTTCATCTTCGGCTACACCGGCATTGTCATGGCTCAAACCCTCTCCTTCGCCCCCATGGCCTACCTCATCCTCTCGGGGGTGATCAAGTCCCTGGATTCCGCCCTGGAAGAGGCGAGCTACACCCTGGGAGCCTCCCGCTGGCGCAGCTTCCGCACCATCATCTGGCCTCTGATTCGTCCCGGCATCGCCAACGCCTTTCTGCTGTCGGTCATCGAATCCCTGGCGGATTTCGGCAACCCCATCCTGCTGGGGGGAGATTTCGACGTTCTGGCCACCTCCATCTATCTGGCCATCGTGGGCCGTTACGATGAGACCCTGGCAGCCTGTCTTGGCCTGGTGCTCCTCTCCATCACCCTGACCACCTTCATCATCCAGCGTTACTGGGTGGGAAGCCGTTCCTACGTCACCGTTACGGGTAAGCCCTCCCGGAACAAGCAGCTGCCGCTGCCCAAGGGACTCGACCTCTCTCTGGTGGGATTCACCCTCCTCTGGATCGCCTTGACCGTCTGCCTCTATGGTTCGGTGTTCATCGGCAGTTTCGTCAAACTCTGGGGAATCAACTACGAGTTTACATTGAAGCACTACATCTACTTCTGGGATGTGGGAATGGAGTCCTACATGACCACCCTGAAGCTGGCCCTCATCTCGGCCCCCATTACCGCCGCTCTCGGCATGGTGGTGGCTTATCTGGTAAGCCGTTACCGGTTTGCCGGGAAGAAGGTGTTCGAGTTTACCTCCATGCTGAGCTTCGCCATCCCGGGAACCATCGTCGGCATCGGCTATGTCATGTCCTTCAACACGGCGCCCCTGCTCCTGACGGGAACGGGACTGATCCTGGTGATCTGTTTCGTATTCCGTAACATGCCCGTGGGCATCAGGTCGAGCATGGCGGCACTGCAGCAGATAGATCCCTCCCTGGAGGAGGCCTCCATAACCCTGGGGGCCAGCAACTTCCGAACCCTTAACAGGATCATTTTGCCGTTGATCCGTCCCGCTATCTTCTCAGGCCTGGTCTTCTCCTTCGTGAGGGCCATGACCGCCATCAGCGCGGTGATCTTTCTGGTCACCGCCCGCACCAAGCTGGCCACCACCGAAATCCTGGGCAGGATTGAGGGAGGCAAGCTGGGCATCGCCACCGCCTACTGTTCGGTCCTCATAGTCACCATGATGCTCGCCATCGGGCTGATGTATTTACTGATCAACAAAATCAGCGGCACCCCCCTTGATGCCGCCGCCACCGGAGGGGCAGATGACAGATAAACTAATCGAATCGGCGGATCTGAAGTTCGTCGATATCACCAAAAAATTCGGCAAGGTCACCGCGGTGAACAATGTCTCCCTCCAGGTACACAAGGGGGAGATGATCACCCTGCTGGGCCCTTCGGGGTGCGGCAAAACGACGATTCTGCGGATGATCGCCGGCCTCGAGGTTCCGACCTCGGGCAAGATTCTGCTCGGCGGCGAGGACATCACTCAACTCCCGGCGAACGAGCGGAAGATCACCATGGTTTTCCAATCCTACGCTCTCTTCCCCCACATGAACGTCTTCGAAAACATTGCCTACGGTCTGCGGGTACAGAGGATGAAGGATGCGGAGATAAGGGACGCCATCGAAGAGACCCTCGCCCTGGTGGGGCTTGAGGGCCTGGCCAAACGGGGAGCCTCGGAGCTTTCCGGGGGGCAGCAGCAAAGGGTCGCCCTGGCCCGGGCGCTGATCCTCAAACCGAAGGTTCTCCTCTTTGATGAGCCCCTCTCCAACCTGGATGCCAAACTACGGAACCGGATGCGCGGAGAGATCCGGAATCTTCAGCAGGAGCTGGGCATTACATCGGTCTATGTCACCCATGATCAAGCCGAAGCTCTGGCCATCTCCGATCGGATTGTGGTGATGGATAACGCCGTGATCTCCCAAATCGGGAGTCCCACGGAACTCTACACCCAACCGGCCAATCCCTTCGTGGCGGACTTCATCGGCGATGCCAACATCGTCGAAGCGGTGGTCGTCGGGGAATCCAAAGGCCTGGCGGTGGTAGATCTGGCGGGTACGGAGCTGAAGGTTAACTACCGGACCCTCCCGCCCAAGGGGACCCGGGTGAATCTTATGATCCGACCCGAGGATATCCTCTTTACGGACAAAAAGAAGGGCCTCACCGGTACCGTGGAATTCGCCATGTACCAGGGGGCCATGGACGACTACATCCTCTCCACCCCAGGCGGAGAGCTCCGGCTGCACGATTACGCCTACCAAAGGACCATACGGCCCCGCGGCACCGAAGTACGACTGCAGTTCCGGGAAGAACACACCTTTTTAATAGGAGAAAAAACATGAAAAAAAGCGCTTTATCCCTTCTGATCGCCCTGGCGGCGGTGTTGCTCATTGGATGCGCCACCCTGCCCGATAATGTGAGCGCCCAGTCGAAGAAAGAATTCGTCCCCACCGAGGAGATGCTCGCCTTCGACAAGTCCGGGGAAGTGAAATTCCTGCAGGTTCAAACCACCGCCGCCGCCTCCGCAGCCGATACCGGCATGGTCTTGGACGGTTCTCTGGGGGAGATGCTCATCGAGATCAAGACCAAACCCGTGATGGCCGGAGCCGAAGTGGTCTGGGGACTGAAGAACAAGGGAGACGGCTCTCTCTACGTGGTGGCCACCTCCTACAAGGAGGCGATGATTCCCTTTACCGCCCCGGCGGGGGAGACCACAGAATATATAACCATGCTGGATGAAATGGGATATGGTTACATCGTGGTCGACAGCGACATGGCCGGAGAGATTGAAGTAATGGCCAAGGCGGGCGATAAGGATGCTAAAACCCCAAAGGGAAGTAACATGGTTATTCTCTGGTTCTAGCGGCAATTCCCGGCTACGGGGGAATCCTTCGGGATTCCCCCTTTTTTTTCGGCCCTGGGCCGATTATTTACCCCCGCGGGGAAAAAAGGCCATTGTCTCATCCTGCGAATACTGTTATTTTTAGATATTAGACCTCTCGAAAGTGACTGCAACTCGAACCATCAAGGAGAGACGATGTTTCCCAACATACTGGAGATTCCCCTTCAAACGGCGGCGGCGTATCCCGACTGTATTTCCCATAAAATTAAAGGCCCCAAAGGGGTTGTGAAAAAAACCTACCGCGACATGCTGGACTCCATCGGAGCCCTCACCGCCGGTTTGGCCCACTTCGGGATCTCCCGGAAGGATCACATCGGATTCTTCATAAACAACCGCTTCGAGTGGATCACCACCGACTTTGCCCTCATCGCCCTGGGGGCGGTATCGGTACCCCGCGGTTCCGATACGACCCCCTCGGAGGTGCAGTTCATCTTTAATCACTCCGATGCCCGGTTCATGATCCTGGAAAACCTCGAGCAGCTGAACGCCCTGTGTGAGATCTTCGGGGAGGAGGATTGGGATTCCTGCCGGAAGATCTTCATTGTCGAAGACGGCGATGCCGCGGCGGTTCCCGAAATCCTGAAAGGGAGGGTTCACTTCTACCGGGAAGTTCTCGAAATCGGCGGGGAACTCTACGCCAAGGATGCGCAGCTGCTGTCCAGGCTTTCGGCGCAGATCGATCCATCGGATCTCCTGACCATCGTATATACCTCGGGAACCACGGGGAATCCCAAGGGGGTGATGCTCACCCATGCCAACTTCCTGCAAAATGTCCACGCCAACACCCCTCGGCTGAACATCCATCCCGACCGTCCCGAAACCTCGGTGGTGATGCTTCCCTCCTGGCATGTCTACGAACGGGCCTTCGAGTACTGCGCCGCCTCGGCGGCGCTGACCATCGTCTACTCATCGGCCAAACGTTTCGCCGCCGATCTGGCGGCGGAGAAGCCGGAGGTACTCATCACGGTACCGCGAATTTGGGAATCCATCTATCAGAAGATGATCAAGGCCATCAGCCGGCTCCCGGCATTCAAGAGGCATCTTCTCTTCCTTTTCATCAAACTCAATAAAAGCTACCTCTCCTCGGCCCAGTACCTCAGGGGAGGCTATATCTCCCTGAAAGAGAGGGGCTCCCTCCGCCGTGGAGCGTCCCTGATGTTCCATGCCCTGAGGCGCCCCCTCCTCTACCCCGCCCACAGAGTGGCGTCAAAACTGTTCGCTCCTTTCCTGGATAAGGTGGGAGGCCGGCTGCGGGTGGCCACCTCCGGGGCGGGCTCACTGCCGAAGTACCTGGATGAACTGTTCAACTCCCTGGGAATCACCATCGTCAACGCCTACGGCATGACCGAATGCGCCCCGGGAATCCTGAGCCGTACCATCGAAAACAATACCTTCGGCACCACGGGCATCCCCTTCGACAACACCGAAGTCGAGATCCGCCGGGAAAACGGCTCGATAGCCGCAGTCGGCGAAAAGGGTGTCGTCTTCGCCCGGGGTCCCCAGGTGATGACGGGATACTATAAAAATCCCGAAGCCACCGCCAAGGTACTCTCCGACGACGGCTGGCTCAACACCGGCGATCTGGCGGTCCGGGCGGAGAACGGCGAGTCGATCATCGTCGGGCGAATCAAAGATACCATCGTCCTCATGGGCGGAGAGAATGTGGAACCCGAGGTAATCGAAGAGAAGATGAAGGAGAGTGCCTTCATCGATCACGCGGTTGTCCTGGGCCAGGATAGAAAACAGCTATCGGCCATCGTGGCGGTGAACGAAGAAGAACTGATGAAGCTGGCGGCGGAGCTGAAACTGAGCCCCGGCGACGTCCGCCTCGAGGGTAAGCACGCCATCACCAATGAAGACATCCTGGAGATCCTGATGAAAGAGGTGAACAGCTTCATCTCCAAGGAGCACGGGTTTAAACCCTTTGAATTTATCTCCAAAATTCTGGCGGTACCCAACGACTTCTCCGTGGGGAAAGAACTGACCCAAACCCTGAAGATCAAGAGGAAGTACATAGAGGATCGTTACCATAGCCTCCTCCATCACCTCCATGAGGATCTGAAAAAGCGGCGCCGCGCCTAGGACCGCCTTAAAAGCCCCTGGAGGGCCGTCAGAGCCTCCATCCCACGAAAATCTTGTAGGGCCTCACCTTCGTCGTAGCCGACGGGGGTGGCGGCCCCGAGGTAATTCATCCCCAGGACATCAAAAATGCACTTAAACATCTCTATGGTCAGTTCACAATCTTTGGGACCGCACCGGGAGGGAAGGATCAGCGCCGCCCTCTTTCCCTTGAGGCGGCCCGAGAAGGCGTAGGGGCGCAGGCGGTCGAGAAAGAGTTTCGTCTGTGCCGAGGGCCCGAACCAGTAGATGGGAGAGGCGATGACCACCGCCTCGGCCTCCTCCAGTGCGTCGTAGAGGAGAGTCATGCCGTCCTTCACCACGCAGCGCAGTTCTCCGGACTTACACCCCTTGCAGTCGATGCAGGGACCGATGGCCGTATCCAGGAACAGGAGGCTCTCAGAGCCGGCGCCGCACCCTTCCCGCAGCCGGTCCGCCAAAAGAAAGCTGTTTCCCCTCCTCCGGGGACTGCCTACCAAAAAAACCGTTTTCATTCCCCGGTCTCCTTCAATCCTACCGGCAGAAGCCGTCGTTCATATGCCCCGATATCGGGTTTCCCGTCCCGGGCCCGCCCCCTCTGATCCCCCGGAGGGGTAAAATCCGCCGGTATGCCGTTCCGGGCGGGAGATCCCCATCCCAAGGCCATGGTGGGCGGACCATTCCCGGTTCTGCGAAGGGGCTTTAAGCGGGGATCCCCCGAGAGAGCCCCCTCTAGGCTGCCGTCACCCACGAAATTCCCCCGGTTCTCCTCCACGGAGCCTTCCCCGTAGATCCCGCTGCCGTCGACTATGAGAAAATCCTTAGGGAAGTTATCGGCGATCAGTGTTCCCAAAAGGGATACCCGGCCCATGGTACAGATCCCGCCCGCCGGGTGGAGGGATTCATTGGCCGCCACGGTGGCATGGATCAGGAAGAGATCTCCCTTATTGTAGATGCCTCCCCCCCGGCGACGGCAGCGGTTTTCCGCCACGGTGGTGTTTCTCAAGACCGCCCGGCTTTCACAGGCGATAAAAAGCCCGCCCCCGCGGCGGAATGCCCTGTTGCCGTAAACCGCACAGTTTTCCAGGAGAACGTCTCCCCCCTTCTCGGTTTTTATACCGGCGCCGCTTCCGCGGCAGCCGATGCCCGTATTCTGCAATTCCAAGGGAAGTTCGGTTGTATAGTTGCCATAGATCTCACACCCCGCCATTTCCGCCCGGCCCCTGGTGAAAAGACCCGCCCCGTAGACCGCCTCGTTATCGGCCAAGAGGCAGTTCTCCATCCTCAAGAAACCCTCGTTGTCGATCCCTCCGCCCCGGTAGGGAACGGCGGTGGGACGCCCGTGCCGGATGGTGAGATCCTTGAAGAGGGCTCGTCCCCCGGCGGTAATGCAGATGACCCTGTCCGGTGCCGTTCCCGGAACATCGGCGCCCTGGATGATGGTTCCTTCTTTTCCTTTCCCAAGGAAGACCACATCCCGGGAGATGATCAATCCCGGTTCGGTGTAGACCCGGTCGAGGAGTTCCAACACCAGTTGCTCCTGCCCCGGGGCGGCGAGAGCTTCGGCGATGGTTAGAAAATCCCCCCCCTCTCCCACGGTGACGGTACCGGATGGGAGTGCACTAACCAGATAGAGGATAGCACCGATAAATCCCCTCTTCCTATTTGTCATGGGGCCTCCTTTTTTCTATTACCTCCGATTATAACATAGCCATCGGAATACGTATCTTTCAGGCGGCCCCCAAGTTGACTTATTCCGTCATGCCCTTCACAATGGTGCCGTGCGGCATAAACCGCTGTTTGAGGAGGGATCTTTCCATGGAAAAGACCATCATCCAAAAAATGAATGCCCTGCGTGATATACTGGATCGAGAGGAATCTCCTCCGCCTTGGCTGGCGGTTTTCGACATCGACTCCACCCTGATGAACACCGCCCCGCGGAATATGGCGATCCTGAAAGAGGCGGCGGAACGCTTTCCCGAACTCCGCCCCCTGACAGGCTCCATCCGGGAGGAGGAGATCGGCTGGAACATCGGTGAGCCTTTGCTTCGGGCGGGGCTCAAGGACGAGGAAGTTATGGGGAAGGTTTTCGACTTCTGGAAGGATCGGTTTTTTACCGATCCCTACCTGCTGGAGGACCGCCCCTACGCCGGAGCGAAGGAGCTCCTCCATCGTCTGATCCGGGAGGGATACACCCTGGTGTATCTGACGGGCCGCCACACCGGAGGAATGGACAGGGGAACCAGGGAGAGCTTCGCGAAATGGGATTTTCCCCTGGACGGCGACACCCGATTCCTCTTCAAGCCCGCCTTTGAAATGGAGGATCACCGGTTCAAACGGGAAGCCTGCGGCCGCATCCGCTCCTTCGGCACGGTCATCTCCTTTTTCGAGAACGAACCGGTCAACGCCAACCTCTTAAAGGAGGAGTTCCCCCGGGCCCTGGGATTCTTCCTGGACACCATCACCTCCCCGGAGCCGGAACCCCTGAAACCGGGGTTTATCCGGCTGAAACACTTCCGGTAGGATCCGTTCCTCCGGAAGTTCCTCCGCCATGGACAGTAAAAACCCCCGGTTTTATCCGGGGGCAGTGTTGGGCGATCCGCGATGAGACGGTACTCTAACCGCCGAATTTATCGATATAGCCCCAGACGAAGACCACCAGCATGATCAACGGCAGGATGTACCGCAGATAAAACCGAATCTTCTTGGGGAATCGGATGCCCTGTCCCAGGTCGGCCTCCTCGACGAATTTTTCCCATCCCCATCCGAATTTATAGCAGCAGAAGAGGACAAAGATCAGCGACCCTATGGGCAGCAGATGGTTGGAGACGATGAAGTCCTCCAGGTCGATGACGGCGCTTCCCGCCCCCAGAGGCTGAAATCCGCTCCAGAGATTGAAACCCAGGGCACAGGGCAGGGAGAACACCAGGAGGGCGATGCCGTTGATGACGGCGGCTTTCTTCCTGCCCCATCCCCACTCATCCATGGTGAAGGCCATGATGTTCTCGAAAACCGCCACAACGGTGGACATGGCGGCGAAGCTTAAGAAGAGGAAGAAGAGGCTTCCCCAGATTCGGCCCCCGGCCATGGTGTTGAAAATATTGGGAAGGGTGACAAAGATGAGGCCCGGTCCTGCGCCGGCATCTACGTTGAAGGCGGCGGCGGCGGGGAAGATGATCAATCCCGCCAGAAGGGCCACCAGGGTATCGAGGCCCATGATGTTCAGCGATTCACCGGTGAGGGCGCGGTCCTTCCCTATGTAGCTTCCGAAAATCGCCATGCTCCCGATACCGAGGCTCAAGGTGAAGAACGCCTGGCCCATGGCGGCGTAGATGGTCTCCCACAATCCGGTTTCCATCACTTTGCCGAAGTCCGGCTTGAGGTAGAACGTCAATCCCGCCGAAGCGCCGGGAAGGGTAACGGAACGAAAGACCAGCACGATGAGGATCACGAAGAGGGCGGACATCATGAACTTGGTGACCCGCTCTACCCCTTTCTGCAGCCCCAGGGAGCAGACAAAGAACCCGAGCACCACGGTCAAGGCCATCCAGAAGATGAGAGCCCCCGGCTGACTTAAGAAGCCGCCGAAGAAGCCCCCGACCTGATCCGGTGTCAAGCCGCTCAAATCTCCCTTGACCATGAAGTAGAAGTATCCCAGCATCCATCCGGCCACGGTGGTGTAGAACATCATCAGCACCAGGTTTCCCAGGATGGCGAAGTAACCGTAGAGGTGCCACTTACTGCCTTTGGGCTCCAAAGCCCGAAGGGCCCCGGCTATGTTTTTCCGGCCGGCCCGCCCGATGGAAAACTCCATCACCATGATGGGAAGGCCGAGGATCACCAGAAAAATAAGATAGATGAGTACGAAGGCGGCTCCGCCGTACTGACCCGTGATGTAGGGAAAACGCCAGACGTTTCCCAGTCCGATGGCGCACCCCGCCGAGATCAGGAGGAATCCCAACCGGCTGCCAAACTGTTCTCTCTGTTTTTCCATTTTTACTCTTTCTCCTTTTGATGGTGAGCCAGACTATCATATTTGACCCAACGGCACAAATGAACAATTAAACCTTAGAAGATGGGAGAGAAGAAATCAAATTTGCCTAAATCCCCGGAATAGTCCGGGTCAATCCCGGGGGGATTGATGTTTTTCCCCTTTTTGGTTAGCATGCTAACTTTAAAGGAAAAACAATGGCATACACACCGCTGGACGATCTGACCTTCTACTCTCTCTTAAGCGTACTTCAGGGGGGGATGTGGCTTCTGAACGACCTGGAATCGTTTTTGCTGAAGTACCATATGTCCTACGGCCGATTCTCCATTCTCCTGACCCTCTTGGATGAGAAAAACAATCCGCTTATTCCGGTTGAACTGTCCCGCAAACTCGGCAAGAGCAAACCGACCATCTCCAGGATGATCGCCAAGCTGGAAGCCGACGGTTATATCGAAGAAACGGCGGATTCCAGGGATAGAAGAGCCAAACGGCTTATACTCACCTCCCAGGCATTGGATTTTCTCGATGCGGCGATCCCGGAATACAATACCCGGATCAGGGCCATGAGTTCCCAACTTTCCGAGGAGGAGAAACGCCAGCTCATGAACCTCATAGGCAAGATCAATTTCCTCGATCCCGCCAAGGAGATAGTGATCAAGACATGAATTACGTCGAAAAATTCAAGTGGATCGAGACCAGATGCCTGAGGGGACGGGAAGAGGACATCGATGAGGTTCTCAGCCTTCTCGATTCCAAGGTGGATCTGCCCACCACGAGAGCGGTAGATTTCTATCTGGGACGAGTCTCCGACGAAAAAGGCATAGCGCGGATCGAGCATTATCTGTTCAATGGAATCCAGATCCAAAGAAACTACTGTACTCTGTTTTTTGCGAGACGAAATGAATGGGAGGTGGTGAATCGCGCCTTTGCCCTGGGTCTCATCGATGCCGTTCAGGCGTATTCACGATGAGGGGGGGATTTTTCTTTAAGCCGTAACGCGGGCGGTGCGGACGATGAATCCCATAAACACGGTGCCGATGATCCCGACCACCAGGAAAGTGATGGAAACACCGTTAACGCTTGAAAAAATGAAGGAGCCGGCCACGGAGGTCCACATGAGGGAGATCATGATGAGCTTCTCTTTCAGGGTTATCCCGGGATTTTTCCGGTAGGCTCGAATACGGGGCCCCCAGTACCGGTGGCGATGAATCCAGAGGTTTATCCTCCGGGATTCCTTAACCAAGAGTACCATTCCCATCAATATGAAGGGGGTTCCGGGAATAATGGGAAGAAGTACCCCCAGGATTCCCGCCGCCAAGGATAAACATCCCAGGCTTAATAAAAGGATCTTACGCATAACTGACTTGAAGATAGCGGGATCTCACGGGAAAGTCAATCGCCTGATTCGTATATTGCGATATTTCCCCCCTTTGACCGTTCGGTATCCGGTTAAAAGGGGGATTGAACTTACTACTCCTCCTCTCCGTCGAAATAATTCACCCTTGGTTTTCTCGCCGCCAGCACCTCATCCACCCGCCCCACCCAGGTCCCCTTCGGGGCGGCATGGAGTGTGTCGGGATGCTCCTCCGCCTCGGCGATTATCTCCTTCAGGGCCGAAACCAAAGTCTCCAGAGTCTCAATGGACTCCGTTTCGGTGGGCTCGATCATCAGAGCCTCTTTTACATTCAAGGGAAAGTAGATGGTGGGGGGATGGATTCCCCGCTCCAGCAGTCCCTTGGCGATATCCAGGGCGGAGACGCCGGTAACGTCTTTGAGGCTTTCGGCGGATAGGACAAATTCATGTTTACACCGCCGGGGATAGGGAACGTCCAGGAGGCCTTCGAGCCGCGCCTTGAGATAGGAGGCGTTGAGGACCGCCATCTCCGACACCGCGGTCAAGCCGTCTCCTCCATTGATAAGCATATAGGCATAGGCTCTGATAAGAACTCCCACGTTGCCGTAAAAGCCCGAAACCCGGCCGATGCTCTTCTCTCTGGGGGGGGCGAAATAGACCCCGCCGTTTCGCCGTTCCGTCACGGGTTCGGGAAGGTAGGGACTCAGAGCCCCGCCCACCAGAACCGGACCCGCCCCGGGGCCGCCGCCGCCGTGGGGGGTGGAGAAGGTCTTATGCAGATTGAGGTGGACACAGTCAAAGCCCATGACACCCGGCTTGGCCTTCCCCATGATGGCGTTGAGGTTCGCCCCGTCGTAGTAGAGCAGCCCTCCGGCGTTGTGGACCATCTCGGCGATGGCGAGGATCTCCGTCTCGAAGAGGCCCAGGGTATTGGGATTGGTCATCATGATCCCCGCCAGACGGTGATCGCAGTGTTTTTCCACCTCCGCGGGATCGACGAGCCCCTCGCCGTTGGAGGGCAGTTCCACCACCTCGAATCCCGCGATATGGGCGGAGGCGGGATTGGTCCCGTGGGATGAATCGGGCACCAGGATCCTGGTTCGCTCATGCTCCCCCCGATCCCGAAAGTACGCCTTGAAAAGTTTCATCCCGGCGAACTCCCCCTGGGCCCCGGCGAAGGGAGCCAGGGTTCCGTTGGTCATCCCCGTGACCTCGCACAACCCCTCTTTTAAACTCTGCATCAACTCCAAGGTCCCCTGGGCATCCTCTTCGGACTGCAGCGGATGGAGGCCGGTGAATCCCTGCAAAGAGGCCGCCTCTTCGTTGATCTTGGGATTGTACTTCATGGTGCACGAACCAAGGGGGTAGAACCCCACGTCGACGCCGAAGTTCTTCCGAGAAAGGTTGGTATAATGCCGGACCAGATCCAGTTCCGAAACCTCCGGGAGCCGGGGGGCATCCCGCCGCAGGTCATCGGGGGAGAGTCCTTCGACGCCGGTAAACCCGGGGATCTGCTCATCTTCAAACTCATACCCCCTCCGGGAGGGGCGGCTTTTTTCAAAGATCAACCTGTCATCCATCGTCTCGTTCCTCCCGGCCTGATAAAAACTCCATCAGCAGTTCCGCGTATCGATCCAGCTCCGTGAGGCTCCGCTTCTCCGTCACCGCCACGGTCAGGAGGGTTCCGGCCCTTCCGGTCTGGAGAAGGGAGAGATCCACCCCCGCCCAAATACCCCGCTCTTCCATGAAGCCCATAAGTTCCCGGGCGGGAAAGGGCAGCTCCAGGGTAAACTCGTTGAAGAAGTTCTGCCCTCCCAGGGGAGACCATCCGGCGATGGTCCGGATCCGATCCGCCAGGTAGCGGGCCTTGGCGGCGGATTGGCGTGCCGCCTCCTTCAGGCCATCGGGGCCCACCGCACCGAGGTAGATGGTGTTCATCACCGCCGCCAAGGCCTGGTTGGAGCAGATATTGGAGGTGGCCCGCTGCCGTTTGATATGCTGTTCCCGGGCCTGGAGGGTGAGCACGAAGGCCCGTTTCCCCTCCCCGTCCACGCTCTCTCCGGCGATTCGACCGGGGAGTTTCCGCAGGAATTTCTTCCGAGCGGCGATGAATCCCGCCGAAGGGCCGCCGTAGTTGGGAGGCAGTCCCAGGGGCTGGGTATCCCCCACCGCCAGATCCGCCCCCAGCTCCCCGGGAGAGGCAAGAAGGGCCAAACTCATGGGATTGGCGCTGATGATGGAGAGGCTGCCGTTCCGGTGGGCCAGATCGCTGATCTGCCGGGCCGGTTCAATCAAGCCGTATATGTTGGGAGACTGAATGAGAACGCCGGCGGTCCTTTCATCGAGGGAATCCTCGAGATTCTCAAGGTCCAGGATTCCGTCGACAGCGGCCAATTCGATCAGCCTCACCGGTTGATCGAAGAAGAAGGTGGCCAACACCTTCTTGGTAGCCGGATGAAGCCCCTGGGAGTAGAGAATCGTATCACCTTTACGGCTGTTATTCAGGGCGATCACCGCCGCCTCCACCGCCGCGGTGGCCCCGTCGTAGAGGGAAGCGTTGGAGACGTCCAAACCGGTAAGTTCGGCGATCATGGTCTGGAATTCAAAGATGGTTTGAAGCACCCCCTGGGAGATCTCCGGTTGGTAGGGAGTATAGGAAGTGAGGAACTCGCCCCGGGAGGCCAAAGCGTGCACCACCGCGGGAACTACGTGATCATAGGAGCCGCAGCCGAGAAAACAGATACCTTCGGTTCGGTTGAGAGAGGCCAGCCGGGAGAGTTCTTGATAAACACGATATTCCGACCGGCCGGCGGGAAGATGAAGCCCCGCCTGACGGCGAATTACCGCAGGAATATCCGAGAAGAGATCGTCTATCTCCTTCGCTCCCAGGGTACTCAGCATTTCCCGAACCTCCACTTCGGTGTGGGGGAAATACCGAGCCATCCTACTCCTCCTCTTCCTCGCAGAACTTCCGATACTCTTCGGGGGTCATGAGTTCACCCTCTTCCTGAGGATTTTCCCGTTTGAGAACGTAGAGAAAGGTTTCGTAGGGAGCCTCGTTGAGCTTTTCGGGCTCATCCTCCAGCTCCTCGTTGACTTCGACCACTTCACCGCTTAAAGGCGCGAAAATGGGCGAGGCGGCCTTCACCGACTCTATGATCCCCACTTCCTCCTCCCGGGCAAACCGGCTGCCCGAATCGGGAGCCTCCACAAAGACAATCTCTCCCAGTTTCTCCGTTGCCACGGCGGTGATGCCCACCCTGGCCAATCCGCTCTCCAACGCCACCCATTCATGGGTCCTGGTATAGAGCAATCCGTCCCGAATATCCATATCCCCCTCCTGATTATTGAGCTAATGAACAAATTATAATATAGAATTCGTACATATCACTATTTTTTTACAGTTTTTTGGAGGTTTAAATCAGAATTCCGGGCAAGAGGAGCTTCTCACCTCCAGAACCTCCAAATACTCAATTAGAGGGAATGGAGGAACAAACCTTTAGTCGTTTTTGCGCTTCTTCTGCGCTTCCGAGGTAACTATGATCTTAGCCTTCTTTATGGCTCCGTTCTTTTTGATGGGCTTGGTCGGTTTGGGCCCCCGGTTCTTCACGATCAGCCCGTCGAGAAACCGCCTGAGGATCTGGTCTCCGCACTCCTGGTAGTTCCGGTGCCCCTCCCTTCGGAACAGGGCCGAGAGTTCGGTTTTGGTGATGTCAAAATCCGCCAGCTTCAGGATCTCGATAATATCCTCATCCCTCAGATTCAGGGCGATCCGCAGCTTCTTCAAGATATCGTTGTTCGTCATGTCAGTCCTTCCTCAATAGTAATGAAAGGCTTCGCCTTTCGTTTCCCTTCTTCGCTCGGTAGTGCACATGAAAGCATGCCCACTCCACTTGCTCATCGGGAAAACTCTCTGAATTCGGTCTATCCCAGATGATAATCCCACTTCGTTATGCCACCTGCGAACACTTCGCTCGGAGGAGCGACGACACCGGTGCCTGCAGTCACATCGCTCAGGTCAGCCTATCTCCCCTACTGATCCTTCTGAGGCGAGCTCTGTCACCACTAGATGCGAAACCATCGCTCTTAGACGCATTGTAGTGGATAAGGGAGGTACAATACAAGGAGGCTATCCCTCTCCTTCGGTGGAGTTCGTTTTTGTGCCGCCATGCAATCTTTTGTGAATAAAAGCACATATTTGGAAGGGATAGTTCTCGGTAAACCCCTCTTCTTTGTATATTGTTTTTTTTATATATCTTTGCTCAAATATATTGACACGTCTACGAAAGATCCCTATTATCCTGGTAAGTATTCATTGCGGTACGCATCTTTTCAGAGAAAACGCGGAGGAATCCATGAAAACATTGATAATCGGAGGAGTCGCCGGGGGCGCCACAACCGCCGCCCGGCTTAGACGAAACAGCGAAGAGGCGGAAATCATCCTCTTCGAACGGGGGGAGTACATCTCCTACGCCAACTGCGGTCTCCCCTATTATATTGGAAACACCATCCAGGAGAGGGATCAGCTATTTGTCAAAACTCCCGAGGAGTTTGCCCAGCTTTTCAACATGGAAGTCCGTGTTGCCAACGAGGTGACGGCCATCCACCGCGAAGAGAAGTGTATCTCCGTAAAGAACCTGAAAACAGGCGAAGAATACAAAGAGAGCTATGATAACCTGGTCCTCTCCCCCGGGGCGGAGCCGGTGAAACCGCCCATCCCCGGCATAAACTCCCCCGGCATTTTCACCCTGCGGAATGTCCCCGATACGGATGCCATCAAATCTTACATCGAAGAAAAAAAACCCCGACGGGCCATGATCATCGGCGCCGGATTCATCGGATTGGAAATGGCGGAGAACCTCCACCACCAGGGCATCAAGGTGACCATCGTCGAGATGGCCGATCAGGTCATGAATATCCTCGACTACGAAATGGCCGCCGAAGTTCATCAGCACCTGAAGGTGAAACAGGTGGAGTTCTTCCTTAAGAACGGGGTCAGCTCCATCACCCCCGAAGGGGATCGTCTTACCGTATCCTTAAGCGACGGCCGGGCCCTCTCCACGGACATGATCATCCTCTCCATCGGGGTGAAACCCGAAAACGGTCTCGCCGTACAGGCAGGCCTGGAGGTCGGCGAACGGGGCGGCATCGTGGTGAACGAGCATCTCGCCACCTCGGATCCCGCTATCTATGCCCTGGGCGACGCCATCACCTATAAGAACCCCATCACCGGCAACTCAAACCTGGTTCCCCTGGCGGGCCCCGCCAACAAACAGGGCCGCATCGTGGCGGACAACATCATCGAAGGAAATACCCGCACCTACCGGGGAACCATAGCCACGGGTATCGCCAAAGTTTTCGACCTTACCGTGGCCTCCACGGGTCTCTCGGAAAAGCTGGCCAAAAGGGAGAACATCCCCTACCGCTCGACTATCATCCATTCGGGAAGCCACGCGGGATACTACCCCGACGCCATCCCCATGAGCATCAAGATCCTTTTCTCCCCCGAGGACGGGAAACTCCTGGGAGCCCAGATCGTCGGGTACGACGGCGTGGATAAGCGGATCGATCTCTTCGCCTCGGCCCTGGGATTCGGCGGCACCATCTACGATCTGCAGGAGATCGAGCACGCCTACGCGCCCCCCTTCTCCTCCGCCAAAGACCCTGTGAATATCGCCGGATTTGTGGCGGAGAACGTCCTGAAGGGGCGGTCGAAACACGTACAGTGGCACGAAATGGCCCAGTGGGACCGGAAAGAACTCTTCCTCATCGATGTGAGAACCAAGGATGAATACGAGATCGACACCCTGGAGGGGGCGGTGAACATGCCCCATACCCACATCCGCAACTACCTGGAAGAGATCCCCAAGGATAAAAAGGTGGTTCTCTTCTGCGGCGTAGGCCTCCGGGGCTACGTGGCGGAACGGGTTCTCAGGCAGAACGGATTTACCGAGGTGTACAACCTCACCGGAGGCTTGAAGACCTACTCGACCGCCACCATGAAGCAGAGCAATGAGGACATCTTCGCCGGCGACGTAGTCGGCAAGGATGATGAGATTCATCAGATCGAAACGGAGACCCGGAAAGCTCAGCGCCTCGCCGCCCTGGGGGATATAAAAACCATCGAGGTGAACGCCTGCGGCATGCAGTGTCCCGGTCCGGTGATGAAATTGAAAACGGAGATCGATAAGCTCCAACCCGGTGAACGGCTCCTTGAAACCGCCACCGATCCCGGTTTCGCCAAAGACGTCCACTCCTGGGCCAACATGACCGGTAACAAGATTATCAGCGTCGAACAGGCGGGGGGCAAGGTTAAGGCCCTGATCGAAAAGAGCGCCCCCAAGGCCGCCGTCCAAGGACCAGCCGCCGTGGGAAATGGAACCACCATGGTGGTCTTCAGCGACGACATGGATAAGGCCCTGGCCAGTTTTGTCATCGCCAACGGCGCCGCCGCCTCGGGCAAGGACGTCACCCTTTTCTTCACTTTCTGGGGCCTGAATGTCATCAAGAAGGCCAAGAAACCGGCGGTGAAGAAGGATTTCATGGGCCGCATGTTCGGGATGATGCTCGCCTCCAGCAGCCTTGAGCTGAAGCTTTCCAAAATGAATATGGGAGGTTTGGGCACCAGGATGATGCGGGCCAGGATGAAGGCCAAGGGCGTGGATTCCCTGGAATCCATGATCCAGAGCGCCATCGATGCGGGAGTTCGGCTGGTGGGCTGCCAGATGTCCATGGACATCATGGGAGTCTCCCGGGAAGAGCTCCGTGACGAGGTTGAGATCGGCGGAGTGGCCACCTTCCTGGAGGCCACCGAAACCAGCAAAGCCAACCTTTTTATTTAGAAACCAATTTCCTCCTAAAAGAAGTTGATCATAGCCCCTCCGGTGTAGCCGCCGGAGGGGCTTCTTTTATGAGGAGATCTCCTCGAATATCCTCTCCCCCCCCTTGTTTTTATGAACACCGTTCATTATATTACCGGTATGCCTAAGCAGATTCCAAAATTAAAGGAACAGATATTGAAAACGGCGGAGAGGCTGTTTATTCAGCGGGGATATGAGGCTGTCAGCATGCGTGACCTGGCGGCCCGGGTGGGCATCGCCGTGGGAACCCTCTATAACTACTTCCCCAACAAGGAATCCCTCTTCACCTCCCTCATGGCCGACAGCTGGACCCGCACCTTCGCCGTCATCGACGACGTCCTGGCCCAAACCGATCTGGATCGACCGGATAAACTGAGAAAAATCCTGGAGATCCTCTACGACGGGATCAAGGGCCGGGGAGGCTTTGCCCGGAAGGCCCTGGGACTGGCCCCCAAGGGAGAACCCGCCGCCGCCCCTTCAAAGATGCCCAAGTTCGCCGATGACGCCCTCTTTCAGGAACTCACCGAGGCTTTAGCCCCCCTGGGAGCCCCCTTTTCCGGCCCCGAGGCCCGGCGGATTACCCAGTCCCTGGTGGCGGCCATCCGCTCCTTTCTCTTTGCCTCAGCCCGGGACGATCGGGAAGGGGATCTCAATTTTTTGTTTCAGCTGACCCAAGTTTTTCAAGGAGAACAACAACAATGAATGATAAACGCACCACACTTTTGAGAGAAGCCCCCATACCCAAGGCGCTCATGAGCCTGGGCATCCCCGCCATAATCGCCATGCTCATCGGCGCCGTCTACAATATCGTGGATACCCTGTTCATCGGCCTTTTGGGGGATACCGCCGCCCTGGGCGCCGCGGCGGTGCTTTTTCCCGTAAACATGCTCATCGGTGCGGTGGGGCTGACCTTCGGCATGGGAGCCGCGGCGGTGATTTCCGTAAAGCTGGGACAGCGCAAGAGGGATGAGGCTTCCACCGTTGCCTCCACCGCCTTCTTCACCACCGTGGCGGTGGCCCTCGCCTCGGTGCTTCTGGGCCTGGCGAACATTAAACCGCTGCTGACCCTCTTCGGAGCCACACCCTCCATCATGGAGCAGTCGCTGGTTTACGGTTCCATCATCATCGGCGGCGCCGGATTTCAGATGATCAACATGTGCATGAATAATATGCTCCGGGCCGAAGGAGCCGCTCGGATCAGCGGCGTGGCCATAAGCCTCGGGGCGATTCTGAACATCCTCCTCGACCCTCTCTTCATGTTTGTCTTCGACATGGGGTTGGCCGGGGCGGCGGCGGCCACCGTCACGGGCCAGGGAATCAGCACCCTCCTCCTGCTGAGCTTCTACCTGCGTAAAACCGGGATAATCCGGCTGAAGGTGCGGTACATCTCCCCCCGTCTCAATATCTACCGCCAGATCATGACCATCGGAATCCCAACCTTCCTCCGGCAGTGCCTCACCAGCATGGCCATGGCGCTGATGACCAATGCGGCGGCCCCCTTCGAAGACAGCGCCATCGCCGCCATCGGAATAACTTTGCGGATTTACAGCTTCCCCATGATGGTCCTCTTCGGTTTCGGCCAGGGCTTCCAGCCCCTGGCGGGATTCGCCTACGGTGCCGGCGACTTGCCCCGGGTCAGAGGTGCCCTTCGCTACGCCCTGGGCTGGACGACCATTTTCAGTTCCTCGGTCACCCTCCTCCTGATGGTGACCGCTCCGGCGCTCATCTCCGCCTTCAGCCGGGATCCCGATGTGATTCGAATGGGAATCAGGGCCCTGAGGACCATGACCCTGGCCCTCCCCCTCCTGGGCTTTCAGAACACCTACGCCGTCCTCTTCCAGGCCCTGGGCCGGGGGCGGCCCACCTTCCTCCTGGCGGTGGCCCGGCAAGGACTCTTCTTTCTCCCCCTGATCCTTATCCTACCAAAAATCTGGGGACTCGCCGGGGTATTTTTCGCCCAGCCCGCGGCGGATCTGCTCACCCTGGGAGTTACCCTGGTTCTTGCCCTCCGGATCAATCGACGGCTGCGGGAAGAAGAAAATCAGATGCTCCGGACACCGGCGGCGGTTTTAAGCTAGGAGGAAAAAAAGAGGCTTCTGTGAAAATGCAGGATTTTTACGGAAGCCTCGAGTATAATGGGGAACCATGAACACACTCTCCCCTCAACTGATCCTGCTTTTGGTTCTCTTCCTTTTTTCCGCCCTATTGTTCCTCTGGGCGGGCCTCAAAATCGGCAATCGTCACGGCCGCCGGGCCGAGGAGGCGGAGTGGCGGACCCGCAAGCTGGATGAGGTGGTGAGGTCGCGGTTGAAAACCTCCCGGGCGGTCATCGGGGGGCAGTTTTCGGAACAGCTGGCCCCCTACCTCCCCGGATTCCCCTACCATCCCAACGAGTGCCGTTTTGTCGGCAAGCCCATCGATTTCCTCGTTTTCCGGGGGATGGATCAGAAGGAGATCTCCGAGGTGGTCTTCGTGGAGGTAAAAAGCGGCAAGGCCAAGGCCTTGAGCCCCCAGGAGAAGCGCCTGAAAGAGGCGGTTCTGGCGGGCAGGGTGAAATGGGAGCAGTACAATGTGCCCGAGGAGATCACCGGCTCCTGATTCCAGGGAGGCGATCCCTACGAAGGCAACACTGGCTTAATCCCCATTGAATTCACGGACCGCATCAAACATGGCGACAACATTCTCGACCGGAGTTTGTGCCTGAATGTTGTGGATGGCGTTGAAAACAAATCCTCCCCCCCGTGCCATGATCTCGCAAGTTTCCAGCACCTCCGTTCGAACCTCTTCCGGTTTTCCGAAGGGCAGAGTATTCTGGGTATCCACTCCCCCTCCCCAGAATAAGATCTTGTCACCGTATTTTTTCTTCAATTCCTTTAAGTCCATTCCCGCGGCGGTTTTTTGGACTGGGTTTATTACATCGAATCCAGCATCTATCAGATGAGGTATGAAGGGTTCTATGGCGCCGCAGGAATGCTTAAAAGTTTTCCACTCGGTATTTTTATGAATCCAATCGTTAATCCGTGTATGGTAGGGTTTATAAAGGTCTTTATAGGTTTCGACCGAACAGAGGGGACCGATTTGAGTGCCCAAGTCGTTTCCGCATACATAAATTGCATCAATGGAATTACCCAAGATATCGTAGATCTTCTCAAGGTTCCCCAAGGCGATCTCAATCTGTCTTTCAAAGACCTTATGAAGATAACCTTGTCTGACGGCCGTTGAGACATACCACTCCTCAACATCACGGATCCCCTTCGGAAAAGGCAGTTGAGGAGCGGGGATGAGAGAGACATCACCGATGGCCGTCCCCCCAAAATTGCCGATTATCCATTTTGAATGGTCCACCTCACTCCCACTCTTCTCGTAATACCTTAAGGATTCCTCCCTGATCGGCTGAAACTCCTCCAGATTGTCCTGAGGGTCCAGGGCGTCTTCATAAATCGGATCTTGTCGCTTTATGGCATCGAAGAAAAAGCTCCCCTGAGGCATACAACCGCTGGGAGGAAAACTATCATCACCACGTGGATAGGTGTGAAGAGAGCCATCGGGGAGAGTGTTGATGCTAAGATCGGTAGAAAGCAGTACCTTCTGCCCCCAGGGGGTTGTGTATTCCCGGAATGCCGTTTGGGTAGTTCCAAACATATTCACATCACTCCAGATGTAATCGGTATCGATTGAAAGACAGGTCCTCAAGTCAGATTCAATGGCACCCAGCATCTGGTAAGGACAGCATATCTTTACCGGCCGCTTTTCAAGCCCATAATGGGTCCTAAGTTTTTCAACTATGGAGCAGTGCATTCCCGTGACCGGGGCTGCTCCGAAATCGATCGGAATAGGGCCCTCTTCAAAATTGAACGCCCTTTGTAGCTTTTCTTTGGACTCCATTCTATTGCTCCTATAGTTTTTCTTTTTCTCTATACGGACTTTTTTCTTGTATATTTTGTTGTTTGGTTAAATGCTTTTACTATTATAGCATCGTTATTTTTAGTGTCAAGATTTTTTCTGCCTTCACAGGGGCTTAAAAGAATTCTGAGCGAAAATCTCCATTATCATCGCAAAAATTCCCTTTAGATGAATGTTCTCCCCTAGGGAACTTCTTCGGATTTGGACATCCCAGGCCGATACGGAATAAGCCCTATTCCTTACATAGGACTCTATTCCTTTAACCAGATCGGATAGATCAATATCTCCGATATCGTTGGAGGAGATAATGATACACTCGGGATTGAAGATGTTAACCAATGAGACAGCGCCGATTCCTAATATTTCCGCATGCTCTCTTATGGCTCTTTTCGCGTTTGGATCGCACTCTTTCGCCCGACGGAAAATTTCTTTCAATTCTGCAACAATACTCCCATTTCCCATGGTATCGAGATCGTACGGTCGAAGTCCTGCCAAATCTCTGTAGCCGTTGACTAAGTTTTTCATGGAACCGATTGTATCGAGACATCCCCGATTGCCGCAAAAGCAGATTTCGCCATGGTAATCAACGGTCGTATGCCCGATTTCACAGACGACGTTGTTATTTCCCCGGTACAACCGATCTTCCACGACCGCTCCCCCCCCTATGCCTAGACCGATGGAGTACTGCACAAAGGTACGGTAATTTCTTCCGGCACCGAACCACTGTTCCCCCAGGGCAGCCAGCGAAGATCGGTTTTCTATAAATACGGGCAGCCCGGTTTCCCTTTCAATTTTTTCAACCAAACCGATGGCCTTCCAGACGAAGGGCCGTTTTCCTTCCACCGCGGAATCGCCGGACCGTTTTCTTTCGAAGGCCCCGGGGGCGGCTATTCCTACGGCAAGTATCCGTTGCGCGGATACGGAGGAGGAATTCATCAATGAAACAACTAGTTCTGAAACTCTCTTTGGAAAGATCTTGAGATCCGCCCGATCTACCTCTTCATAGAGGGTGTCCTGCAGAACAATATGCCCCGAGAGATCTATCACCGCGGCGGTGATCTTAACCTTCCCGATGTAGACCGCAAGGACGGCAGCCGTTTGAGGAACCAATACCAGATTTTTTTCTTTTTTATTTCGGGCGGTCTCGGTCACCAGCCCGGCATTCATCATGGAGTCGATGATTCCGGAGATCGAGGCCTTGGTTAACCCGGTCAAATCCGCAAGTTCCTTCCGGGATATGTCGGGATGTTGATGGATGAGACGAAAAACTATGGAACGGTTGTGTATTTTACTGATGCGGGCATTTTGACCTTTCATTAGGACTATAGTGTATTCGATATCTTGATTTAGTCAACGATGCCTGAAAAACAACCGATGAAGATAGCCCCCGCTACAAAACGGGGCTGCCCGAGAAACCTCAGACAGCCCCGATAAATCTGACGGCAGTTACTTAGGAAAGGTCATCCAGGTAGCGCCGGACCTTTTCGATCCGCCCCTGGAACTCCTCGAGCTTGCTCTTCTCCTTCTCGATGACCTCCGCGGGGGCACGGCCTAAGAATCCTTCGTTGGCCAGCTTCTTCTCGGTGGAAACGATGAGCTTTTCAAGGCCGGCGGCCTCTTTCTTCAGCTTCGCCATCTCCTTGGGAATATCCACAACATCCCGGATATAGACGTACGCCTCGAATCCGAGGCCCGCCACGGGAATGCTCCCGGCAACATCGGGCTTCTCCGTGAGAATCGCCAGGGTTTCACACCGGACCAGATCGGAGATCAGGGCGGTATGGGCCTCGAAGAACTCATGAGACTTGAATCCGGCGTCGCTCTTCACCTTCACGGGAACCCGCTTCTCAGGGGGAATGGTGAATTCACTCCGCATGGTCCTGACTCCCCGTACCAGTTGCTGAAGGGCGGCGAAGTGGGCTTCTGCCTCAGGATTGTTCCACTCCTCCCGAGCTTCGGGATAGGCGGCGGTGATGAGGGCCCCCCGGTCTCCGGGCAGTTTCTGGTAGATCTCTTCGGAGATGAACGAGAGGACAGGGTGCATCAGCTTGAGGCTGTACTCCAGGATGTGAACCAGCAGGGAGACCGCCCGGTCCTTCTCCGCCTCGTCCTTGCTGTAGAGGGAGAGTTTGGACGCCTCGATGTACCAGTCGCAGAAATCGTTCCAGAAGAACTCGTAGATGCCTTGAGCGGCGTCGTTGAACCGGTAGACCTCCAGGGCCTCCCGGATCTTGGTGATGGATGTGTTGAGACGGTGAAAAATCCACTTGTCCACGTCTTTCAGTACGATGGAATCCAGAGGCTTGAGAGTGCGTCCTTCCAGGTTCATGAGGATGTACCGGGAGGCGTTCCACACCTTGTTGGCAAACTTTGATCCCAGTTTGAAACTCTCTTTATCCACCAGGATGTCCTGCCCCTGGGCGGACATGAAGGTCAGGGTGAACTTCAAGGCGTCGGCTCCGAACTCATCGACGATCTCCAGGGGATCCATTCCGTTCCCCAGAGATTTGGACATCTTCCGGCCCTGCTTATCCCGGACCAGGCCGGTAATGTAAATATCCTTGAAGGGCACCTGGCCCATGAACTCTTCGGAGGCCATGATCATCCGCGCCACCCAGAAAAAGATGATGTCGTAGCCGGTAACCAGGGTGGAGGTGGGGAAATAAGTGGCCAGATCCTCGGTTTTTTCCGGCCATCCCAGGGTGGAAAAGGGCCAGAGCCAGGAGGAGAACCAGGTGTCCAGAACGTCTTCGTCCTGACGGAGGTTGGAGGAACCGCATTTGGTACAGGAGGAGGGATCCTCCTTGAGGACCATCATCTCCCCGCAGTCGTCACAGTACCAGACGGGAATCCGGTGGCCCCACCAGAGTTGCCGGGAAATACACCAATCCCGAATACCTCCCAACCAGTGTTTGTACGTGTTCTCCCACTTCCGGGGATAGAAAACGACCTCATTTTTCTCCCAGGCGCGCAGGGCTTTCTCGGCCATGGATTTCATGGCGACGAACCACTGCTTGGAGAGGTATGGTTCGATGACGGTGTGACAGCGATAGCAGTGCCCCACCTGGTGGTTGTGCTCCTCTTCCTTGAGGAAGAATCCCTGCTCCTTAAGGTCCGCCACCACCGCCTTCCGGGCGTCCTTGGCGGTGAGGCCGCGATACTTCGCGGGAACATTCTCATTCAGGGTTCCATCGTCATTGAGAATATTGATCTTTTCAAGATCATGGCGATTGCCGATATCCCAGTCGTTGGGATCGTGGGCGGGGGTCACCTTCACCACACCGGTACCGAATTCCTTATCCACGTAGGGATCGGCCACGACCTTGATGGTCCTTTCGGTCAGGGGGAGTCGAACCTCCCGGCCGATGTAGGAATTATAGCGGTCGTCATCGGGATTCACCGCCAAGGCGGTATCACCGAGCATGGTCTCCGGCCGGGTGGTGGCTATTTCCAGATTTCCCGATCCGTCCGCCAGAGGATAGGTGTAGTGGTACATTTTACCGGGAAGCTCCTTGTGATCCACCTCATCATCCGCCAGGGCGGTCTGACAGGAGGGGCACCAGTTTACCAGGTAGTTTCCCTGATAGACCAAATCCCGGTTATAAAGTTCTACGAAGACCTCCCGTACCGCGTGGGAACACCCTTCATCCAGGGTGAAACGTTCCCGGTCCCAGTCGCAGGAGGCACCGATTTTTTTCAACTGGTTGGTGATGATGGCGTGATGCTCCTCTTTCACCTTCCAGGTTTCTTCTACGAATTTTTCCCGGCCCAGTTCGTGCCGCTCGATCCCCCTGGCCCTTAGCTTCCTCTCAACGATGTTCTGAGTGGCGATGCCGGCATGATCGGTACCGGGGATCCAGAGGGTGGGACGGCCCTTCATCCTCTGATACCGGATGATGACATCCTGGAGGATGTTATTCAGACCGTGTCCCATATGGAGAACACCTGTGACGTTCGGGGGCGGAATGACGACGACAAAGGGCTTCTTCCCGTCCTGGGCCGGGCCGTTCTCGGGAGAGAAGGCGTTTTGATCCTGCCAAAACTTGTAGATGCGGTCTTCGAAGTCCGCGGGGTTGAAGGCTTTTGCCATTTGCGAAGAGTCCATTGCTGCTCCTTAAAAGTAATCGTTTCGCAATTACCTTTTGGGAGTTTCACCTTCGGTGAAACCTCCAATCGTCGGTATGATTTGGGCATCATATCAAATTCCCTGAATTCCATCAATAAAATCCCATTGGATGTGACGGAATAATGTGCTACCATTTTAGAATGCATCGACGCTTTACCGCCCCTGGGCTCATTCTCGGCATGATCCTTCTCTTCCCCCTGGGAGCCCAGCAAGACACCACCCCTCAGGAATTGGAACAGCCCGCCCCCAATCCCTACCGGCTTGAAGCGGAGGCCATGATGTCCGCCGTCCGGATCAGCCGGCCCGACCTGGCCCCGGCGGTCCGTGAAGCCCTGGAAATCCTGCCGCGCCACAAATACGTTCCGGAGAACTTGGCCTCCATGGCCTACCATAACCGAACCCTCCCCCTGGGTGAAGGCCTTTTCATCCCCGCCCCTTCCGACCTGGGGGCGGCCATCGGCCTCCTGGGCCTGACACGCCGGGATCGAGTGCTGGTGGTCGGTACCGCTGCCGGCTATGCGGCGGACCTGATATCTCTCATAGCCGCCGAGGTTGTTCTGGTGGAGGAAAACAGCCGGGAGAGGGAGAGGATGGTGGATCTTCTCACTTCGGGGGAGCGCACCTGGGGGACGGAGGGGTTTATCCCCCTCCCTTTTCAGTGACTTTGTGTCGCGAACCTTTTCACCTGATGGTGTTTTCGCATGGGACTGGTTTTGATTACTGAACTCCCACCAAAACCAAAATCTTCGAGTGCCGCCACGACTCGTCGAGCATTCTCCGGCGTCGAGGCGATCCATACGTCGATGTCCATGGTCGCTCTGGGGTAGCCGTGATAGCCGACCGCATAGCCGCCGACGAGGAGGTACTCAACGTTGTGGCGATGAAACCACTGAAAGTACTCTTTGAAGTCGGGTGGTAGATGGATCGTACCCATAGATAACCTGCCTCATCAGCTCGAGAGCAGCGAGCCTGTCGGTGGGTGTTTACGTCAGCCAATAGGCGGATTCACTCGATTGATTGTGAAGCGCTTCAACCACGACAACAGAGTGTTCAAACTTCGCTGATTCAACGAGATTCATGATTCGATCACACAATAAAGCGGAACTGCTGCCGGCACGTGGATGTCTGATCCCCGTCGATGGACCCACCCGGCCCGCAGATTACTCGCACAACAACCTTCTTCGAGCTTGTCAACGCCGTGCCCCGTAGTTTTTCGGGGTTACAACCCACCTGAAACCGGTTAAATACCGGGACCGGGTATAATCACTCACCTGCAACACCCATTTAGGAGATACGCATGAAAAAGTTTGGGACTTCCAATAACGCCAATCGCCTTCATCGCTTCGCTCGCCCTGCCCGTGGTCGGGTACCTGCCGCCCTCGGCATCGCCGACATCTTCGCCAAAGTAGGGGTGATCGCCTGGGACGCCAGCATCTCCGGTCAGATCGACGACGTGACGGAGCGCCAGTCCGAAGACGGGACCGACCCGGCTTACGGCATCGGGATCCAGTTCAGGATCAAGTCCTTCGCGATCCGCGCCGAGTTCGAGTACTTCGACATCGAAGGCGCAAAGTACGTTTACATGTATTCACTCGGCGGCAGCTACACGTTCTGACAATAAAGGAGCAACGACATGAAAAAGACAGCAACGATTCTGACTCTCTGTGTTCTCGCGCTGGTGTTCGCATTACCCGGTACGGCGCTGGCCCAGGAAGAGAAGACCTCGAAGGAGCTCAAGCTCGATTCCCAGCGCGCCAAGATCAACGAGGTCGCCGAAGAGACCCTCAAAAAACTGTTTGCGGAAAACCCCAAGGCCAAAGACCTGTACGACCAGGCGCTCGGCTGGGCGGTGTTCGACAACACCAAGGTCGCTCTCGGGATCTCGGGGGGTGGCGGAAAGGGTGTCGCCGTATCCAAAAAGAGCGGCAAACGCGCCTACATGAAGATGGGGACCGCCGGAGTCGGCCTCGGACTGGGCGTCAACTCGTACCAGGTCGTCTTTCTGTTCCAGGATGAGGCCACCGCGAAGAACTTCATCGAGAACGGATGGCAGGCGGACGCCGGCGCGACAGCATCGGCCGGCAAAAACGCCGCCGACGCCAAGACCAACTTCGTCAACGGTCTCGCCATCTACCAGCTCACCGACAAGGGCCTGATGCTCAACGCCGACATCGCCGGCACCAAGTACTGGATGGACGACAAACTGAACGAGTAGAAGAGGACGTCGTCCACGTTCCGGTTCATCCGATTCACGACGGATACCTCAACTCGCCTTGAGGACGGGCCGTGGCAATTTGGAGATGTTGGCCTCCGCCAGAAACAGGTCAACCGCCTTCTGCGCATTCAGCCAGAACTCCGGCGATGTCCGGAACGTGGCCCCGAGTTTCAGCGCCATCTCGGCCGACAATGAGGTCCGGCCGTTGACGAGCCGGTTGATCACCTTGACGTCGCAACCGATGTGATCCGCGAGCTCCTTCTGGGCCATACCGAGCGGCACGAGAAACTCCTCGCGGAGGATCTCGCCGGGGCTGGTCGGTTGTCTTTTCTTTCTCATGAGTCCATGTCCTCAGTGGTAATCCAGGATATCCACGTCCGTCGGTCCATTGTCCGTCCAGCGGAAAACAACTCTCCACTGGTCGTTGATCCGTATGCTGTGATATCCGACCAGATTTCCCTTCAGGGCCTCGAGTCTATTTCCCGGAGGCGACCTGAGGTCCTTCAAGTCGTGAGCGTAATCGAGCATGTCGAGTTTCCTCGCGGCAACCCGTGCGACCCCCGCCCAGCCAATCCGCTTCGACAACGACCCGTCTGCAAAAAATGTCTGGACCGCACGGCTTGCGAACCTCTGGATTGCCATCCGATTCAAATATACCTTTGTTAGGTATACCCTGTCAAGGTATACCCACATGAAAGAGTGGCGGTCGATCGCGGCCGAACTCTCTGCGCCACCTCTTCATGGTGCGAGTACAGACCGACCACCCGGTCTCGTGGTTTTCCGGGTTTGCAGCTCGACGAATCTCAACTAAAGTTGCAGGCGAGGGCGGTTTATCCCGGATTCCTGGTGCGAAACGGCCGCCCAGGGGAGGAACTCATGAGCCCGAAGCAGAACGAAACCGAGGCAGTGTCTCGTCGCAACATGCTCAAACAGTCAGCGGCATTCCTGGTGGGCGGGGCCGCAGGCGGCGCGGCGGTCGCGTACGCCGACACGCCTGCCGCAAAAGAAGCATCCTCCGCCGCGCCTCCACTGCCCTGGAAGTGGGTGACGCTCGATCCCCTCGAGGTGGGCAGGAGGGCCTACCGAAACTACCCGAAGGGCGGCTGCGGGTATGCGACCTACCAGGCGTTCCTCAGCCTGCTCAAGGAAAAGGTCGGCTATCCCTACACGACGCTGCCGGACATGATGATGATCCACGCCGGGTCGGGTTACGCCGGCCACGGGACCCTGTGCGGCGCCCTCGGCGGCACCGCCCTCATCATCAATCTCGTGGCCTACGACGGCAAGAGTCCGATCTACAAAGAGATGATCGACCGGCTGTTCTACTGGTACGCGGAGCAGGACTTTCCGACCGACCGCTTCGACGATATTTCCGCGATGCCCGGGCAGGTCAAGGTCAAGGCGATGTCGCCGCTGTGTCACACCTCGGTCTCGAAGTGGACCCTGACCGCCGGCACCGAGGTGACCTCAAAGGCGAAGATCGAGCGCTGTTCCAAGGTGGCGGGCGAGGTCGCCTACATCGCGACTCTTGCGCTCAACGAGTACTTCGCCGGCAAGTGGACCCCGCCGGTCTGGAAGCCTTCGAAAGGCATCGAGCACTGCATCAGCTGCCACGGTCCAGACACCATGGAGCACTCCGACGGCATGAACAACCAGCAAGGCCACATGGAATGCCTGATGTGCCACGGCGACCACACCATCTGACCACTTCGCAGCGCAAACGGCGTGAGGTCTCGTGAGATATCGGGGCTAAACCTCGTTTTCAGGAGCGTCCGCGCTCAAATCCGCGACGGCGCGAGCATACAACCCGATACCCGGTTTGGCGCTCAAACCGTGGGCGAAGATGCTCAGCAGCACCGTCGCCATCACCACCAGTCGGATGGTGTCGCTCACGGCGCTGTCCGCCCCCTGGAGGTAGACCAGCCCGAGCACGATCGACGCCAGTCCGCGCGGCCCGAACCAGCCCATGAAGAGCACCGTGGCCCACCTCAGCCCGGTCCCAAGAAGCGCCAGCGCCACCGGCACCATGCGCACCACCGTCAGGCTCAACACCGCGTAGACGACGTGCAAGGGTTCGAACTGCCCCCACGCCCGCGCGACGAGCAGGCCGAACAGGAAGAACACCGAGAGGTTGAGCAGCTGCCCCGACTCTTCGGCGAACTCGACGCTGTGTTTTCCCGCCCGCTTGAAGTAGATCTGGACCGCCAGGCCGGCAACAAAGGCGGCGATGAACATGCTGGCACCAACGGCTTCCGACGCCATCGCGCACAGTAAGGGCAGCGCCACCACGCCAAGCCGTCGCCACGACGCCGCCATCCATCCCTTGCGGTGGGCCAGTCCGATCAGGGCGCCGCCGGCCAGCCCGATCGCGGCCCCGACCAGCACCCCGAAACCGAGCTGTTCGACGACGAACTGCAGCAGCCCGGCATCGCGGCTCTCGCCGCCGGGTCCCGTCATCGCGATGAAGAAGAGCAGAAAAGGAACCGACAGGCCGTCGTTGAGCCCGGCCTCGACGTTGAGGGCCTCACGGACCTTCAGCGGCACCCGGGGGCTGGTTACGATGATCTGCCCCAGTCCGGCATCGGTCGGGGCGAGGATCGCGGCCAGGATGCCGGCCTCCCAGATCGAGAGCTGGCGGAAAATGACCAGCGCTCCGAGCGCACCAAGGAGAATCGTCAAGAGCATTCCGGTGCTCAGGAGCCGGGAGGGAAGGTTGCGGATGTCCTTCAGGACATCGAGGCTGGTGCGGCTGGCGTCGGTGAAGAGCAGCAGGACCAGACCGAGTTCGGCGAGGGTGAGTAAGAAGTTCCGCACCTTTCACTCCGTCCGGCTGCAACCGGATCACCGGGAACGCCAGCACTCCGAGTGCCGTGAACACGATCGGTGCGGTGACTATGCTCCGCTCGAGCCGCCCCGACGCCAGGCTGTAGAAGAAGATCGAGACGATAAACAGAACGAGCAGGTTCAAACTCACCCTTTTCTACGAGCGCCACGAGACTGCGCTCATCGGACCCGACGCCGAAACAACCGCAGGCGTTTCCATTCTCACGCGGACTCTTCGCTCAATGTCAGATTCTATGACAACTCACTCCGAAGCCTGGCGGAACGCCGCGGCGGCGTGGCGGTTGGTCGGGTAGAAGCGGTTCTCGTCCATCAGCTCCATCAGTTCGTATTTCTCGAGCCACGAGCGGAACGACCGATCGGCGCGGCTGACCGCAAAGACGATGTCGCGATCGCCCAGCAGGGTGATCGCCTGCCGCAGGACCTCCGCGCCGGTGGTGTCGATATCGGTCATCGCCTCCGCGTCCAGCACGAACCAGCGGACCGGGGTGGGCGCTCCGGTGACTATCTGCTCGACCTCGTCGAGGAAAAGGGTCGCGTTGGCGAAGTAGAGCGGGGCGCCGAATCGATAGACGACCAGCCCCGATGAGCTGGGGGTGTCGCCGACTCCCGCGGGAAGAAAATGGCTTCCGTCAGGGGCTTCCAGCAGCGCCGAGGTCTCCGGGCGGGACGCCCGCCGGATGACGTCGATGGTGGAGAGAAGAAAGGCGATTGCGACGGCGCGCAGCGGGCCCACGACCAGCACGCCGAGTAGACAGACAGCAGCGATCCAGAAGTCCGAACGGCGCATCCGCCACAGCTCGCGCAGCTCGTGGACCTCGATCAGCGACAGCACCGCGTTGGCGACGATCCCGGCCAGGGCCGCGTTGGGGAGATAGGCCAGCACGTCGGTGAAGAAGAGCATGACCACTGCGATGGTCCCGGCCGCCACCAGGCTCGGCAGCTGGCTCTTCGCGCCCGAGGCCTCCATCGCCGCCGAGCGTGACGGGCTGTTGCCGGTGACCAGCGAGCCGGTGAAACCGGCGGCCAGGTTGGCCACGCCGTAGGCGAACAGCATCTGGTCGCCATCCGCCTTGTCGCCGTGCTTGGCGCTGTAGCTTCGCACCAGGAGCAGACCTTCGCACAATAAAATGGCCACCACCGCCAGAGAGCCCGGCAACAACCGCAGGTAATCAGCCAGAGGGATGGCCGGGAGGGTCAAGGCCGGGGGGCCCGAAGGCATCGCACCGAGCACGCCGACACCCTTGGCGGCGAGATCGAAGTAGGCAACGATGACCGTCAGCAACACCAGAGCCACCAACGCCCCGGGGATCTTGGGCGCATACCGTTTCATCAGCCGAACGATCAGGAAGGCGGAGACTCCGATCGCCACCGACCACAGGTTGGCGCGGGGAATCGAGTCGAACAGGGCCACGAGTTCGAGGAAGTAGCCCTCGGTGTTCACCGAGCTCGCCATGGCCCCGTGGAGCTGTTCCGCTGCCGCCAGTACACCCGACCCCGCGTCGGCCACGTGCGGCGCGGCGAGGATCTTCCGCACCTGGTTGGTCAAGACCTCGATCCCGAGACCGGTGATGAAGCCCACCATCACGGCACGCGAGAGGAAGTTGGCGAGGAACGCCAGCCGGAAGACCCAGAAGACAAGGAACAAGAGACCGCAGATCACGGCCATGGCCAGGGCGTACTGCAGACGCAGCGGGTCCCCGGGTGCGGCGAAGGCGACGAGGGCTGCGCCGACCAACCCTGCGATCGAGGCATCGGGGCTCGTCACCAGGTACCGCGAGCTGGTGAACAGGGCGAAGATCGCCAGTGGAATGATGGCCGCGTAGAGACCTGCCACGGGGGGCAGACCGGCCACCTGGGCGTAGCCGATGTTGAGCGGGATCATCAGGGCGGCCAGGGTAAAGCCCGCCGAGACCTCCCGGGGAACGTCGGCCAGCGTGATGCCGCGAAGACCCACGAAGGGCTTGGGCCAGCTGATCCTGGCGAACACGCTGGAAGTATCGTCACTCATGGGCTCACTCCTTGTTCTCTCGGCCCTCGGCATCCACGTCCAATGCGGTTGCCGAAGCGTTGGCGGCCCCACCCCACCGAAGGCGGAGCCTGTGCGCGAGGCGCATGATCGGGCCGCGAACCAGGAAGTACGGGACAATGGCGCACAGCACGGCCACGATCAGCATCTGTCCGGGGTAGAAGGTCTTCAAGGCCAAAAGCTGATACACCGTGTCGAGCACGCACGCGATGATGAAGACCCTGCCGAAATCCTTGAGCCCGGATCGAAAAAGCCGCCGCCGCTCGGTCGGACTCGTGATGAAGGCGCCGAAGAAGATCGGTTTACCTTCTTTGACATCCCTCAGATGAGCCCGGATCGCGAGGATGGTGACCACGGTCGGCATCACAACCAACCGGAAGTGCAGCGGCCCGTCAGCCCGGGCGATGAGCTGTCCGACGGTGCGAGTCAGCGTGTCCAGCATGGCGTCCATTTCTTACCCCCGCCCGCGCCCGCGCCCGGATGGCCATTGTCCCATCTGGCGTTCTTCGTATTCCATTTATCAGACCGTGGCGTACATCGCCCTCGCCAGCGTTCCTCCGGAGAGGTTCCGGGCCTGGAACCCGTTCTGCAGCAGGATCCG
>CALOCI010000015.1:312500-477641 GCA_942491865.1 uncultured Thermodesulfobacteriota bacterium | reverse complement strand
CAGTTGCGGCGGTGGTGGACGTCTCGCTGGACAAGCAGGTGAACGATGACACTCCGAACGTGGGCGACACAGTCACCTTCACCCTGGTGGTGGCGAACGGCGGACCGAGCACAGCCTGAACATCGACGTCACAGATGTGATCCCGAGCGGGTACAGCTATGTGGCGGCCTCGATCTCGGGCGGTGACTCGAACAACGACACGAACCCGGCAACGACAGGACTGACCTGGACGATCAATTCCCTGGGGAGCGGAACATCGGTGAACCTGACCTATCAGGCCACTGTCGCCGCGCCGGGCACATACGACCGCCCAGGTCATGGATCACGACCAGACGGACAGCGACAGCACGCCTGGCAATGACAGCACGACCGAGGACGACGACGACACGCAGACCGTGACACCGAACGCGGTGGTGGACGTCTCGCTGGACAAGCAGGTGAACGATGACACCCCGAACGTGGGCGACACAGTCACCTTTACCCTGTTGGTGGCGAACGGTGGACCGAGCACAGCCACGAACGACTCGACGTCACAGATGTGATCCCGAGCGGCTACAGTTACGGCGGCCTCGATCACGGGCGGTGACACGAACGGCGACACGAACCCGGCAACGACAGGACTGACCTGGACGATCAGGCCCTGGGAGCGGGGCGCCGGTGAACCTGACCTATCAGGCCGCTGTCCTCCTCGGGCACATACGACAACTACGCCCAGGTCATGGATCACGACCAGACGGACAGCGACAGCACGCCTGGCAATGACAGCCAAGACCGAGGACGACGACGACACGCAGACCGTGACACCGAACGCGGTGGTGGACGTCACCCTGGACAAGCAGGTGAACGATGACACCCCGAACGTGGGCGACACGGTCACCTTTGCCCTGGTGGTGGCGGGCGGTGGACCGGGCACAGCCACGAACATCGACGTCACAGATGTGATCCCGAGCGGCTACAGTTACGTGGCGACCTCGATCACGGGCGGTGACACGAACGACGACACGAACCCGGCAGCGACAGGACTGACCTGGACGATCAATTCCCTGGGGAGCGGGGGCGCACGGTGAACCTGACCTATCAGGCCACTGTCCTCGCCTCGGAGGCATACGACAACTACGCCCAGGTCATGGATCACGACCAGACGGACAGCGACAGCACGCCTGGCAATGACAGCACGACCGAGGACGACGACACGCAGACCGTGACACCGGGCGGTGGTGGACGTCGCTGGACAAGCGGGTGAACGATGACACCCCGAACGTGGGCGACACGGTCACCTTTACCCTGGTGGTGGCGAACGGTGGACCGAGCACAGCCACGAACATCAGCGTCACAGATGTGATCCCGAGCGGCTACAGTTACGTGGCGACCTCGATCACGGGCGGTGACACGAACGACGACACGAACCCGGCAACGACGGGACTGACCTGGACGATCAATTCCCTGGGGAGCGGGGCCTCGGTGAACCTGACCTATCAGGCCGCTGTCCTCGCCTCGGGCACATACGACAACACCGCCCAGGTCATGGATCACGACCAGACGGACAGCGACAGCACGCCTGGCAATGACCCAGCGTCGAGGACGACGACGACACGCAGACCGTGACACCGAACGCGGTGGTGGACGTCTCGCTGGACAAGCAGGTGAACGATGACACCCCGAACGTGGGCGACACGGTCACCTTCACCCTGGTGGTGGCGAACGGTGGACCGAGCACAGCCACGAACATCGACGTCACAGATGTGATCCCGAGCGGCTACAGTTACGTGGCGGCCTCGATCACCCGGGCGGTGACACGAACGACGACACGAACCCGGCAACGACGGGACTGACCTGGACGATCAATTCCCTGGGGAGCGGGGCATGAACCTGACCTATCAGGCCACTGTCCGCCGCGCTCGGGCACGGCCGACAACTACGCCCAGGTCATGGATCACGACCAGACGGACAGCGACAGCACGCCTGGCAATGACAGCACGACCGAGGACGACGACACGCAGACCGTGACACCGAACGCGGTGGTGGACGTCTCGCTGGACAAGCAGGTGAACGATGACACCCCGAACGTGGGCGACACAGTCACCTTTACCCTGGTGGTGGCGAACGGTGGACCGAGCACAGCCACGAACATCGACGTCACAGATGTGATCCCGAGCGGCTACAGTTACGTGGCAGCCTCGATCACGGGCGGTGACACGAACGACGACACGAACCCGGCAGCGACAGGACTGACCTGGACGATCAATTCCCTGGGGAGCAGGGCCTCGGTGAACCTGACCTATCAGGCCACTGTCCTCCGCCTCGGGCACGCGCCACGGCCAACTACGCCCAGGTCATGGATCACGACCAGACGGACAGCGACGGCACGCCTGGCAATGACAGCCTGACCGAGGACGACGACGACACGCAGACCGTGACACCGAACGCGGTGGTGGACGTCTCGCTGGACAAGCAGGTGAACGATGACACCCCGAACGTGGGCGACACAGTCACCTTTACCCTGGTGGTGGCGAACGGTGGACCGAGCACAACCACGAACATCGACGTCACAGATGTGATCCCGAGCGGCTACGGTTACGTGGCGACCATCGATCACGGGCGGTGACACGAACGACGACACGAACGGCAACGACAGGACTGACCTGGACGATCAATTCCCTGGGAGCGGGGCTATCGGTGAACCCCTGACCTATCAGGCCACTGTCCTGCCCGCGGGCACATACGACAACTACGCCAAGGTCATGGATCACGACCAGACGGACAGCGACAGCACGCCTGGCAATGACAGCACGACCGAGGACGACGACGACACTGCAGACCGTGACACCGAACGCGGTGGTGGACGTCTCGCTGGACAAGCAGGTGAACGATGACACCCCGAACGTGGGCGACACAGTCACCTTTACCCTGGTGGTGGCGAACCGGTGGACCGAGCACAGCCACGAACATCGACGTCACAGATGTGATCCCGAGCGGCTACAGTTACGTGGCGGCCTCGATCACGGGCAGTGACACGAACGACGACACGGGCAGCCAACGACAGGACTGACCTGGACGATCAATTCCCTGGGGAGTGGGACGCCGGTGAACCTGACCTATCAGGCCACTGTCCTCGCGCCGGGCACATACGACAACTACGCCCAGGTCATGGATCACGACCAGACGGACAGCGACAGCACGCCTGGCAATGACAGCACGACCGAGGACGACGACGACACGCAGACCGTGACACCGAACGCGGTGGTGGACGTCTCGCTGGACAAGCAGGTGAACGATGACACCCCGAACGTGGGCGACACGGTCACCTTCACCCTGGTGGTGGCGAACAGTGGACCCTCAACAGCCACACGAACATCGACGTCACAGATGTGATCCCGAGCAGCTACAGTTACGTGGCGGCCTCGATCACGGGCGGTGACACGAACGACGACACGAACCCGGCAACGACAGGACTGACCTGGACGATCAATTCCCTGGGGAGCGGGGCCTCGGGTGAACCTGACCTATCGAGCCACTGTCCTCCTTATCAGGCACATACGACAACTACGCCCAGGTCATGGATCACGACCAGACGGACAGCGACAGCACGCCTGGCAATGACGGCACGACCGAGGACGACGACGACACGCAGACCGTGACACCGAACGCGGTGGTGGACGTCTCGCTGGACAAGCAGGTGAACGATGACACCCCGAACGTGGGCGACACGGTCACCTTTACCCTGGTGGTGGCGAACGGTGGACCGAGCACAGCCACGAACATCGACGTCACAGATGTGATCGAGCGGCTACAGTTACGTGGCGGCCTCGATCACGGGCGGTGACACGAACGACGACACGAACCCGGCAACGACAGGACTGACCTGGACGATCAATTCCCTGGGGAGCGGGGCCTCGGTGAACCTGACCTATCAGGCCACTGTCGCCGCCTCGGGCACATACGACAACTACGCCCAGGTCATGGATCACGACCAGACGGACAGCGACAGCACGCCTGGCAATGACAGCACGACCGAGGACGACGACGACACGCAGACCGTGACACCGAACGCGGTGGTGGACGTCTCGCTGGACAAGCAGGTGAACGATGACACCCCGAACGTGGCGGCGGTCACCTTTACCCTGGTGGTGGCGAACGGTGGACCGAAGCACAGCCACGAACATCGACGTCACAGATGTGATCCCGAGCGGCTACGGTGCGTGGCTGACCTCGATCACGGGCGGTGACACGAACGACGACACGAACGGCAACGACAGGACTGACTTGGACGATCAATTCCCTGGGGAGCGGGGCGCCGGTGAACCTGACCTATCAGGCCACTGTCCTCGCCTCGGGCGGCACATACGACAACTACGCCCAGGTCATGGATCACGACCAGACGGACAGCGGCGGCCGCCTGTAACGCAACAGCACGACCGAGGACGACGACACGCAGACCAGTGACACCGAACGCGGTGGTGGACGTCTCGCTGAACCGGCAGGTGAACGATGACACCCAGAACATGGGCGACACGGTCACGTTGCCCACTGGTAGTGGCGAACGGTGGACCGAGCACAGCCACGAACATCGACGTCACAGATGTGATCCCGAGCGGCTACAGTTGCAGTAGCACGGCCTCGATCACGGGCAGTGACCCGAACGACGACACGAACGGCAACGACAGGACTCAGCCTGGACGATCAATTCCTGGGGGGCGGGGCATCGGTGAACCTGACCTATCAGGCCGCAGTATCGCCTCCTCGGCCGACAACTACGCCCAGGTCATGGATCACGACCAGACGGACAGCGGCAGCACGCCTGGCAACCAGCAGCACGACCGAGGACGACGACGACACCCAGACCGTGACACCGAACGCGGTGGTGGACGTCTCGGCTGGACAAGCAGGTGAACGATGACACCCCGAGCGTGGGCGACACAGTCACCTTTACCCTGGTGGTGGCGAACGGTGGACGGAGCACAGCCACGAACATCGACATCACAGATGTGATCCCGAGCGGCTACAGTTGCGTGGCCGGCCTCGATCCCACCGGCGGTGACACGAACGACGACACGAACGGCAACGACGGGACGGCCTGGACGATCATTCTCCCTGGGGAGCGGGGCGCTCGGTGAACCTGACCTATCAGGCCACTGCTCGCCTCCCGGGCACATACGACAACCACGCCCAGGTCATGGATCACGACCAGACGGACGGCGACAGCACGCCTGGCAATGACAGCACGACCGAGGACGACGACGACGCAGACCATGACACCGAACGCGGTGGTGGACGTCTCGCTGGACAACCAGGTGAACGATGACACCCCGAACGTGAGAGACACGGTCACCTTTACCCTGGTGGTGGCGAACGGTGGACCGAGCACGGCCACGAACATCGACGTCCACAGATGTGATCCCGAGCGGCTACAGTTGCGTGGCGGCCTCGATCACGGGCGGTGACACGAACGACGACACGGACAACAGCAACAGGACACTGACTTGGACGATCAATTCCCTGGGAGCGGGACGCCGGTGAACCTGACCTATCAGGCCACTGTCTCGCCTCCAGGCACATACGACAACTACGCCCAGGTCATGGATCACGACCAGACGGACAGCGACAGCACGCCTGGCAATGACAGCACGACCGAGGACGACGACGGCAACACGCAAGACCGTGACACCGAACGCCGGTGGTGGACGTCTCGCTGGACAAGCAGGTGAACGATGACACCCCGAACGTGGGCGACACGGTCACCTTTACCCTGGTGGTGGCGAACGGTGGACCGAGCACAGCCACGAACATCGACGTCCGCAGATGTGATCCCGAGCGGCTACAGTTACGTGGCGGCCTCGATCACGGGCGGTGACACGAACGACGACACGAACCCGGCAACGACAGGACTGACCTGGACGATCAATTCCCCGGGGAGCGGGGCGCCGGTGAACCTGACCTATCAGGCCACTGTCATCGCCATCGGGCACATGCGACAACTGCGCCCAGGTCATGGATCACGTCCAGACGGACAGCGACAGCACGCCTGGCAACGACAGCACGACCGAGGACGACGACGACACGCAGACCGTGACACAGAACGCGGTGGTGGACGTCTCGCTGGACAAGCAGGTGAACGATGACACCCCGAACGTGGGCGACACGGTCACCTTCACCCTGGTGGTGGCGAACGGTGGACCGAGCACAGCCACGAACATCGACGTCACAGATGTGATCCCGAGCGGCTACAGTTACGTGGCAGCCTCGATCACGGGCGGTGACACGAACGACGACACGAACCCGGCAACGACAGGACTGACCTGGACGATCAATTCCCTGGGGAGCGGGGCCTCGGTGAACCTGACCTATCAGGCCACTGTCCTCGCCTCGGGCACATACGACAACTACGCCCAGGTCATGGATCACGACCAGACGGACAGCGACAGCACGCCTGGCAATGACAGCACGACCGAGGACGACGACGACACGCAGACCGTGACACCGAACGCGGTGGTGGACGTCTCGCTGGACAAGCAGGTGAACGATGACACCCCGAACGTGGGCGACACAGTCACCTTCACCCTGGTGGTGGCGAACGGTGGACCGAGCACAGCCACGAACATCGACGTCACAGATGTGATCCCGAGCGGCTACAGTTACGTGGCAGCCTCGATCACGGGCGGTGACACGAACGACGACACGAACCCGGCAACGACAGGACTGACCTGGACGATCAATTCCCTGGGGAGCGGGCCTCGAGTGAACCTGACCTATCAGGCCACTGTCCTCGCCTCGGGCACATACGACAACTACGCCCAGGTCATGGATCACGACCAGACGGACAGCGACAGCACGCCTGGCAATGACAGCACGACCGAGGACGACGACGACACGCAGACCGTGACACCGAACGCGGTGGTGGACGTCTCGCTGGACAAGCAGGTGAACGATGACACCCCGAACGTGGGCGACACGGTCACCTTCACCCTGGTGGTGGCGAACGGTGGACCGAGCACAGCCACGAACATCGACGTCACAGATGTGATCCCGAGCGGCTACAGTTACGTGGCGGCCCTCGATCACGGGCGGTGACACCGAACGACGACACGAACCCGGCAACGACAGGACTGACCTGGACGATCAATTCCCTGGGGAGCGGGGCCTCGGTGAACCTGACCTATCAGGCCACTGTCCTCGCCTCGGGCACATACGACAACTACGCCCAGGTCATGGATCACGACCAGACGGACAGCGACAGCACGCCTGGCAATGACAGCACGACCGAGGACGACGACGACACGCAGACCGTGACACCGAACGCGGTGGTGGACGTCTCGCTGGACAAGCAGGTGAACGATGACACCCCGAACGTGGGCGACACGGTCACCTTTACCCTGGTGGTGGCGAACGGTGGACCGAGCACAGCCACGAACATCGACGTCACAGATGTGATCCCGAGCGGCTACAGTTACGTGGCAGCCTCGATCACGGGCGGTGACACGAACGACGACACGAACCCGGCAACGACAGGACTGACCTGGACGATCAATTCCCTGGGGAGCGGGGCCTCGGTGAACCTGACCTATCAGGCCACTGTCCTCGCCTCGGGCACATACGACAACTACGCCCAGGTCATGGATCACGACCAGACGGACAGCGACAGCACGCCTGGCAATGACAGCACGACCGAGGACGACGACGACACGCAGACCGTGACACCGAACGCGGTGGTGGACGTCTCGCTGGACAAGCAGGTGAACGATGACACCCCGAACGTGGGCGACACGGTCACCTTTACCCTGGTGGTGGCGAACGGTGGACCGAGCACAGCCACGAACATCGACGTCACAGATGTGATCCCGAGCGGCTACAGTTACGTGGCAGCCTCGATCACGGGCGGTGACACGAACGACGACACGAACCCGGCAACGACAGGACTGACCTGGACGATCAATTCCCTGGGGAGCGGGGCCTCGGTGAACCTGACCTATCAGGCCACTGTCCTCCCCCCCCCCCCCCCCCCCCCCCCCCCCCCCCCCCCCCCCCCCCCCCCCCCTCCCCCCCCCCCCCCCCCCCCTCTCCCCCCCCCCCCCCCCCCCCCCCCCCCCCCCCCGCCTCGGGCACATACGACAACTACGCCCAGGTCATGGATCACGACCAGACGGACAGCGACAGCACGCCTGGCAATGACAGCACGACCGAGGACGACGACGACACGCAGACCGTGACGCCGAACGCGGTGGTGGACGTCTCGCTGGACAAGCAGGTGAACGATGACACCCCGAACGTGGGCGACACGGTCACCTTCACCCTGGTGGTGGCGAACGGTGGACCGAGCACAGCCACGAACATCGACGTCACAGATGTGATCCCGAGCGGCTACAGTTACGTGGCAGCCTCGATCACGGGCGGTGACACGAACGACGACACGAACCCGGCAACGACAGGACTGACCTGGACGATCAATTCCCTGGGGAGCGGGGCCTCGGTGAACCTGACCTATCAGGCCACTGTCCTCGCCTCGGGCACATACGACAACTACGCCCAGGTCATGGATCACGACCAGACGGACAGCGACAGCACGCCTGGCAATGACAGCACGACCGAGGACGACGACGACACGCAGACCGTGACACCGATTTTCTCGCCATCTATTGATAAGGAATTTTCCCCGAATCCGATTGATGTGGGTGGCGTAAGTACCCTGACATTTACGATTGATAACCCCAATACGGGTACAGCCCTGACTGGAGTAGCTTTTACTGATAATTTCCCTGCCGGTCTGGAAGTAGCAAGTACCCCGAACGCAAGCAATACCTGTAATGGAACCTTCGCACCGTCATCTGGTGCCACAAGTGTGAGTTTGAGCGGTGGTTCGATTGTGGCAGATGGAAGCTGTACCTTGAGCGTGGATGTGACGGCTACAACCAGCGGAAATAAGGACAACACCAGCGGCAACGTATCCTCGACAAATGCAGGAACGGGAAATACTGCCAGCGACACACTGACAGTGGATCCCGCAATTGACTTGTCATTAACCAAGGGCGTAAACACCCTATTACCAAATTTGAACGATATTGTGACCTTCACTCTTACCCTGACGAATGACGGCCCCGATACCGCAACGAACATTGTTGTGACGGATATTGTGCCAGCCGGGCTGACATATCAAGCAGCCACTATTGGTTCCAATCCTGGAGCAACAGGCGCAACAATCACCCCGAACGATGCCGGTGCCCCAACCCTTACCTGGAGTGTGGATGCTTTGGACGATGGCGAAAGTGTGTCACTATCGTATCAGGCTCAGGTTGATCAGGTTGGTACCATCACAAATTATGCCCAAGTCACATCCGTGACCGAAGCGGACATTGACTCCACACCTAATAACGGTCAGCAAAACCCGGATGAAGATGATGACGATACAGCAACTGTTGGCGCACTCTTTGATCCCCCGTCCGCGATCAAGACATTTGATGAAGCTGGCCTGCCGCAATTAGAATTCCGCATGGTATGGATCAACAGCGGAAATACGGCTGCGATTGATGTTCAGGTAACGGATAACATCCCGACTGGGACAACTTATGTGCCGGGCAGTGTAATCTGCTCACCGCAAGGTTCCTCATTGAACGCTGTGGCAGCCACTTCGCCGCTGAATACAGTTGTCTCAAATTCATTCTGTGCCTTCGATGCTGGCAATAACCGTATCCAATGGCAGGGATCCATTGGGCCTGATAATGGTAATTTCACCGAAGCCGCCGCAGCGAATGAGGTCATCATCACCTTCCGTGTAACGGTTGATGATGCTACCAACCAGGTATTGAATCAGGGCTTCTCGCGCACAGATATTGATGATGATACTGATTTTGACGAGGAGACAGTCATAAATGTGTCAGTAATTCCTTCAAATCAGGTAATCTGGACTCGTGGCACAACAAACACTCCGCCTAGTGAGCCGGTGGACCTTCCAAGCGAACTTCCCAAGACCGGCTTTGCACCGGGCATTACGACCATCCTACCGGCTCAACCCGCATCGAAAGCTTATTCGGCGACTGACGTCTGGGTGGAGATCCCGAGCCTTGGCGTAAAGTCGACGATCGTTGGCGTGCCTTTGGTTGGTGATGACTGGGATCTCTCCTGGTTGGGCAACGAGGCCGGATGGTTGGAAGGAACCGCCTTCCCATCCTGGAGCGGCAACAGCGCTTTGACAGGCCACGTTACCAACTCTGAAGGTGACCCGGGTCCGTTTGCCAAAATAGGCGAACTGAAATGGGGTGACAAAATCATCATTCATGCATATGGTGATGCGTACACCTTTGAGGTTCGCGAGAATAAGGTTGTCAGTCCATCCAGTGTTACATCGGTGCTGAAACATGAGGAAGACTCATGGTTGACCTTGATCACGTGTAAGGATTACAACGAAGGCAAGGATTCTTATGCCAATCGTATATCCGTCCGTGCAGTATTAGTAGGCTCAGGTCAGGATAGAAGCGTACCAGCCAGAAGTGGCGGCAAGTGGTAATGTAACAAGTAAGGCTTGTAATGAAAGAGGCCGCCTATAAACAAGCGGCCTCTTTTTTATTTGCTGATGCTGATGGCATGAAAAGGCAGACTGACCATGGGGAACGTGATATAATTTTTCCATTCTGTAAGTAATGAAGACCATTCACACACCTGTTTAAGGAGAGATTATGGAAATTTCAACTCAGGAATTCAAGCACTGCAATCTTGTAAAAGTAGTTGGGCGTGTCGATAGCGCTACCGCCCCGGATTTTACCAAGGCACTCGACGAGGCGAATGATGCCGGTCAATATAAAATAGTCGTGGATATGAGTGAACTTGAGTATATGTCCAGTGCCGGTTTTCGTGCACTACTTGCCACACAGAGGAATTGCAAACGTTATAACCGCGGTGAGCTGGTATTGGCCGCTATTCCTGACCGGATTCGCGAAGCTCTTGAACTGGCAGGATTTACAGAACTATTCAAAACCTTTAACGACCCCCTCGAAGCAGTGGGTAGTTTTTAGGCTTTTTGTTTAATATATAACTTTAATGGAATAGCCGCTTTCGCCCTCAAAGTCGGAGGCGGCTTATCAATTACCCATGCCTAAGATGACATTCCCCGCCAGGTTCGAATTCCTGGATGAAATCCGCGATTTTGTAGCCCAGGTTGCGCAGGAAGGCGGCTTTACGGATAAAGAAATTTATTCGCTGCAGCTCGCCGCTGATGAAGCGGCATCCAATATTATTGAACATGCATATGAAGGGGTGTCTGATGCCTCCCTGGATATTACCTGTGACATGAATAAGGATCAGATCGTGATCACCATGCGTGATAAAGGAAAATCATTCAATCCGAACAATGTCCGCCAGCCGGATCTCAAAGCCGATCTTTCCGATCGTCAAATTGGGGGCCTCGGCGTGTTTCTCATGCGGAAGTTGATGGATGATGTCAATTACGAATCGAATCCCAAAACAGGCAACCTGCTTACAATGACCAAGCGGAGGGGATAAACCCCATGAGCCCCGCAACACGCTCTCCAGATTCATGGGATTGGCTTGAATTTGCCGCCCTTGGGGAACAACTGCGAAACGAAAATTCACTGCAAGCGCAACACAACAGAATAATTTCCATGACAGACCGCCTTCTCAACGGAAAGGTGGATGTTTGGCTTCATGAAAAAATATTCCGCCTGCCAGACTGGGATGACGAATCGGTCTTTCCATCCCAACCCGCACTTGACGGAATGAAACAAGCCCTGAAAACGGGGAAACTTGTTACCCTTAATGGAAAAACGAAAACTTCCGGTTCAAAACAGACCTTTGCCGCTCTCCCGCTCGAAAACCAGGGGATTACCTTCGGCATTCTCCAGATCACGCGCCCAAATGGGCCAGAGTTTTCAGATGAAGAATTAAACCTGCTCCAGGGCCTTGGGCAGATGATCTCGGTCAGCCTGCTGGCCTCGCACCGCGCAGAAGTGGAACAATTCCGCCTGCGTCAGCTAAACCTTGTTCGAGAAGTCAGCGCCCAAATCTCAAATGTACTCAGCCTGGATGAGCTTGCTTCACGTGTCACTGAATTAATACAAACTACATTCAATTTTTATTACGTTGCCATCTTTACATTGGAAACAAAATCCAACGCGTTGAAATTCCGCGCGAGCGCTTTTGTCCCTCGTAAAGGGAAAAAGAAGGCATCCATCGCCCTTGAAGTGGAACTGGGACAAGGCTTGATCGGTGAGGCAGCCCAAAAAGGGGAGCAAACTTTCAGCGGCGATGTCCAATCTGACCCGAGATATAGATTCATCGACAGCCTGCCCGAGACAAAATCAGAAGTTGTCATCCCCTTAAAAAGCGAGGGGCAGGTACTCGGTGTGCTGGATGTTCAGAGCAACCAGAAAAATAATTTTCATCGCAATGACCTTTTGATCCTCAATGCGTTGGCGGATAATATCGCGCAGGCCATTGAAAGTGCAAATCTCTATACCGATTTACAGCGTCGTGCCAATCAATTTGCGCTTGTTTCTGAAGTCAGTAACAGTGTTACATCCACCCTGGATCTGTCACAGTTCATGCGCGGTGCGGCGACATTGATAAACGAAAAATTTCATTATCCGCACATCTCTCTCTTTACGGTTCATCCCAACAGACGTTTGATCGTTTTTCAGGCTGGCAGCGGTTTACGCAGCCAAAAGATGGATGGTCATACCATTTCTCTGGATGATGACAAAGGTATCATCCCATGGACGGCACGAAATGAAGAGACAGTTCTTGTAAACGACATATCCAAGGATGAGCGATATATTGAAGGACTCCAGCCTCCAATTGATACAAAATCTGAATTATGTGTGCCGATGATATTTAACGACAACGTCGTGGGCTTGCTTGATATTCAATCCGATCAACTTAATACATTTACAGAAGATGATCAGGTTATGTTCGAAGCAGTTGCGGATACGATGGCCGCCGCCATTCGCAATGCGGATTTATATCGTTCAGAACAATGGCGGCGTCAGGTTGCGGATAGCCTCCGCGAGGTGGCAGGCCTTGTTTCGGATAATGCCGGTGTGGACGAAGTTTTGGAGACCATCCTGACCGAATTGGATCGCAATTTGCCGATTGATATTTCCGCTGTGTGGCTGCTTCAGGATGATGAGTTATGTCTCTCTGCGGCACACGGCGTTGACGCGGAAAAACTTGAAAGTATTTGTATTGCGAACCCAGATGCAACCTATGCAATGGCTGAAGCGTTGATGTCTGATATCCCCATCATCCGCAGGGCAGATGATATGGATTGGCCCAGCGGGTTAGCTGGCGGTTATGAAGGGAATTATTCTTCCATTGCGGCACCATTGCGTGTGGGTGACCGGGCCTTGGGCGTGTTGACTTTGGCACATCATACGGCAGGGCGTTACGGCCACGAGGCGAAGGACATCATTACTACATTTGCAAGTTATGCCGCAGTGGCGATTGAAAATGCCCGTTTGTATGATGCTGCCCAGGAACAGGCATATGCTTCAGCGGCATTGTTGCAAGTGGCTCAGGCTGTCGTAGGCTCGAACGATCTTGACGAAGCGTTGGGGACCATCATCCGTATTATGCCGATCCTTGTTGGCGTGAAGCGTGTTGCATTATATCGCTGGGATGCGGAGCGAGAGTCGTTCACAGCATCGCAGGAATACGGTTTTTCTGAAGAGGATGAAGAAATTATGACCGAGAAGGAATTTCCTCAGGGCGTGTTCCCGTTTCTCGATTCTGTGCGCGAGGAAAACCTGTTAATGACTCATCCGCTAAAGCGAGATCAGAAGCCGAAGTCGTGGTTGAAGATAAAGCCCGATGTCCAGTATGAGCCGGGTTTTATCGATGCAGACCGTTTGCTCGTCGCTGCGCCTTTATCCATCAAGCAGGATTTGTTTGGCGTCTTATTGATCGAAGAGGCTGAAAGGGGATTGCGTTTTAGGGAGCGCCGTATTGAGATCATCAATGGCATTGCGCAGCAGGCCGCGTTAGCGATTCAAAATGACCTGTTGCAGCAGGAGATGGTGGTGCGTGAACGTCTTGAAACCGAGGTGCAGCTTGCACGAAAGATACAACAAACGTTCATTCCTGAACACTTGCCGACTCATCCATCCTGGCATTTATCTGCGCGTTGGCGGACGGCGCGGCAGGTAGGCGGTGATTTTTATGATGTGATCGATTTGCCGAATAACAAGATTGGTATCTTTATTGCAGATGTAGCTGATAAGGGCATGCCCGCGGCTTTGTTCATGGCTCTTACACGGACCTTGATGCGGGCTGCTGTGATAGAGACCAATTCTCCATCTGAGGCTTTGCGCCGTGTGAACTCGCTGCTTTTGCCTGATACGGAGCAAGGCATGTTTGTGACCGCTGTTTATGGCGAGCTTGATTTGGAAGTGGGAACCTTTACTTATGTAAATGCGGGGCATAATCCGCCGTTTTGGGCAAAGACTGGCGGGGATGTGGAGAAGCTATCCCGCACGGGTATTGCACTCGGCGTGACTGAAGACCCGAATATTAGTGAGAAAACGATATCCATCTTGCCGGGTGAAACGCTGCTGCTTTATACTGATGGTTTGACTGAAGCTTTTTCGCTGGGTGGGGAATTGTTTGGCGATGACCGCGTAATAAATGCGATGACTTCCATCACGCCACAGTCCGCTGATGATGTGATCGAAGCCGTTGAAAGCCACTTGAATGAATTTATCGAAACGGTTCCATTGGGGGATGATTTGACCATGCTTGTGATCCATAGAATGTGACAATGTAGTGGGGAAGGGGCTTGACAAAGTGGGGCTATATTCCTATAATTATAAATAACTGACCAGTCAGTCATTTATTGAATAAGGAATCATATGTCACCCAAACCAAACGTATCCGACGAACGAAAAAGCCAGATCATTACCGCTGCTGAAGATGTTTTTACAAAAAAGGGCTTCAGCGAGGCACGCATGGATGATATTGCCGATGAAACGGGCTTGAGTAAGGGGACTTTATATCTTTATTTCAAAAGCAAGGACGATCTCATTATTGCAATCCTTGACCGTATTTTCCAGCGAGAGTTCAGGGTATTTGATGAGATGGATTTATCCACGATTTCGGCGGCAGAAGCCATTAGTACCTTTGTCGATACTGTTTCAAAAGATATCAAGATTATGCTGCGCCTCATGCCGATTGCCTATGAGTTTCTTGCATTGGCATTTCGTAACAAGACTGTTCAGAAGGCGCTCAAGGTATATGTCAATCGTTATATGGATATTCTTGTGCCGATCATTGAGAAGGGGATTGCCTCTGGCGAATTCAAGGACGTGAATCCAAAGGAGGTTGCTGTTACGATGGGCGCGATCCTTGAAGGGACGATTCTGATCTGGGTCTATGATAAAGCCCTGGTCAAACCTGAAGAAAATATTCGTTCTGGTATTACATTGTTATTGGAGGGCGTGAAGGCATAAGCCTGCGTTCTCTTTTTTTGTTTTGATTACTGACTGATGGCAAGTGAAATTGAAAGGAGTTTTTGAAATGGAATTAGTAATACTTATCGTTGCAATGATTGTTGTAGGTCTTATCATCGGCTGGTTGGCAGGACCGATTTGGAAGAATAAGCGTCCCATCGGCGTGCAGGGGGATTACATTGCATCTGTCATTACCGCTGTGGCAGTCGGTCTTATGGATTGGTATGTGATTCCCGCGATGGGATTCAGTGACTCGCTTCGTAATATGGGCGTTGCGATCGAGCCCGCTTTAGGATCCCTACTGGTCTTGTGGATCATTCGGAAATCCAAGAGTAATTAAGTTAGGAAATTCAGTGGTCATCGAAACAAAGGATTTAATTCGCGATTTCAAGAAGACCCGCGCAGTAGATGGGTTGAATCTATCCATTGAATTTGGTGAACTGTTCGGTTTGGTCGGTCCCGATGGGGCAGGGAAGACGACGACCCTGCGCTTGCTGGCGGGTTTGCTTGATATCAGTGAGGGGGAAGCATCTGTGTTGGGCTTTGACTTGAAGGAAAAATCCGAGTCCATTAAACCGCATATTGGTTATATGGCCCAGCAATTTAGTTTATATGGCGAACTTTCAGTGATGGAAAATTTACAGTTCTTTGCTGAATTGTTCAATGTTCACCCGAGTGAAATGGCTGAACGTACCGACCGGCTCTTGACGTTTGCAGGCCTGACCGAATTCACAGACCGACGCGCGGCTAATCTTTCAGGCGGCATGCAGAAGAAATTGGCTTTGGCTTGCACGTTGATTCATGAGCCTGAAATTCTTCTATTAGATGAACCCACTACTGGCGTTGATCCGATCTCCCGTCGAGAGTTTTGGAACATCCTTACGGAATTACATTTGCAAGGCACGACCATTATTGTCAGCACACCATATATGGACGAAGCAGATCGCTGTTCACGCGTTGGTTTGATGTATGCAGGGAAACTTGTAGAATGTGATTCGCCAAAACGGATTCGTGAAAAGCTTGATGGTGACGTGATCGAGATTCAAGCCGAAGATTGGAAAAAGGCTTTGAAAGCGGTATCAAAGCTAAAAGGAGTCCGTGAGCCGCAGACATATGGAGAGTCGATTCATTTGCTGGTCGATTCTGGGACGAAGCGTCTGCCTGAGATCGAAAGCGTCCTCAAAAAAAAGAAACTTGCTTACCGTAGTATCCGCATTGCGCCGGTGCGGATGGAAGAAGCATTTATTTCGCTAATCAGAAAGTTGGAAGCATAATGTCTCGGCTTAGCTCGGCACAAGTGTCGTTACGTCATATCTGGGCAGTGACCCGTAAGGAGTTCAATCATATTGTGCGCGATAGAAGCACATTATTCCTTGTGTTGTTCACGCCGACATTGGTTTTATTATTGATGGCGTACGCATTGACCGTTGACTTGAAACATATCCCAATTGCGGTTTTGGATTTTGACCGCACTCAAACCTCACAGCGATTCATCCAACAGATCACTGCGGGACAGGATTTGGATATTTATGCATACGTAACTAGCATGGATGAGGTCAATGGCATGATGATGCGCGGTGAGATAAAAGCGGCGGTGATTATTTCGCCTGGCTTTGCCAGTGATTTGCAGGCTTTGAAGGGGATACCGATGCAGGTCATCATTGATGGGACGGAACCGGAGAGCGGCAATTTTGCGGTAGAGCATATTGCCAACCGTGCTGAACAATTCATTGATGATGCGTTAGCGAGTCAATTTCAATCACAAGGATTGGCGCTTGAGTCTTTGCGGCCGCTTGATTTGCGTATACAGACTTGGTACAACCCTGACCTCAAACCGCGTAATGCGTTGATACCGGGCTTGATATCGATGGTGCTTGGTTTCCCGGCTTTATCAGTTGCATTGACCATTGCCCATGAACGCGAGCATGGCACGCTGGAACAATTGCTTGCCACGCCCATCTCGCGAGCTGAATTACTGCTTGGCAAGATCGTGCCATACATCATTGTGGGGTTGTTGAATGTCATCTTCATTCCATTGCTTTCGATAGCATGGTTCCATATATCCCTCAATGGAAGTTTTGTTTTGTTCTTTATGCTTTCGGCTGTATTCATGTTCTCAGTTTTGAGTATGGGCATGATCGTCGGCGTATTTATGCGGACACAGGCCGCGGCACTGGCTCTTTCGTTTTTAGTCATCTTTTTTCCAGGCTTTTTCCTCACAGGCATTTTCTTCCCTCTGGTTTCAATGCCCGAGGAAGCACGGCTTGAAGCACTCGGACTGCCCGGCACACATTATGCCATTATTACACGTGGCATTTTTCTGCCCGGGGTTGGCATGGATGTGCTCTGGCCTTACGTAGTGATGATGCTAGGTCTTGGTGTGGTTTTCACGGCCGTGGCTGCTTTGTTCTTTAGAAAGAAATTAGGGTAGGAAGATTATGTTGAAAAGAATCTGGTCATTAGTAATAAAAGAATTTATCCACTTGAAAAATGACTGGGGTTTGCCCGCCTTCATGATCCTCGGCGGCGCAATGGAGTTATTGGCTGTAGCGTGGGCCACTTCTCGCCCCATCACCAATCTGCCTATCACGGTTTTGGATCAAAGCAAATCCGCGGCGAGCCGAGATTTGATAATTGCTTTGGAAAATACAAAAACATTTTCATCACCTGAACATGTCAATGACATGTTCACAATTCAGGATGCAATGGATCGTGGGCAAATCAGCGCGGCACTTGTCATTCCACCCAATTATGCGGAACAACTTCAATCGTCAACAGGCAGTCCTACTTTACTTTTCATTATCAACGGAGCCGAGGCGACTCCCGCGCAAGCAGCGAATCGAGCCATACAGGGCCTCGCGCGTGAAATTGACCAACGGCTCTTGATTCAACGTTTGGGCTTGGGTGATGAACAATTCAGCGGATTCAATCCCAGTCTGCGGGTGTGGTTCAACGAAAATCTATCTGAAGCGTTATATACAACTCCAGCCGAGTTGGGGCTGATGCTTGAATTTACAGTTTTACTTTTTGCAGCTTTAGCCTTCTCGCGCGAACGTGAACTCGGCACGATTGAACAATTATTGGTTATGCCGTTTTCATCTTTTGAGATCATTATCGGAAAATCAATTCCCGTCATCATCATCGGCTTTACGGATTTTATCTTCATGCTAGGGATAGTCCATTTTGCTTTCGATGTCCCCATTCGGGGATCACTCGTGCTTCTTCTTGTTCTTGCCTTTGGCTATCTCCTTGTTGAGTTAGGCAAGGGACTTGTCCTTTCCGTCATTTCAAAAACACAACATCAAGCCTTTCTGCTTGTCCTGCTTGTCGGCATGGTGGACTTTATGTTCACGGGCTATGCCGCGCCAGTGGAAAGTATGCCCCAAGTCTTGCAGTGGTTTGCGAACATCATCCCATCCCATCATTGGCTGACCATTCTCCGCAGCATTGCTCTCAAAGGCGCAGGCATGGATGTTCTTTGGCCGAATGTGCTTGCGCTTGGAATTCTTGGAGTAGTCATTGGCGCATTTTCACTTCAATTTGTGAGAAAGGCTTTGGATTGAAATTGAACACAAGTGAAAATGCCATTCAAGTAAGAGACCTCACCAAACGATTTGGTGACTTTACCGCTGTGAACAACGTCAACTTTGAAGTTCGTCGCGGTGAGATATTCGGCTTTCTTGGCCCGAACGGTTCGGGCAAAACAACAACCATCCGCATGATGCTTGGGTTGATGAAACCAACTTCTGGTTCAGTGAATGTCTTGGGAATGAAAGTAGACGGCGACACGGGAGAGATTCGTCCGCGTGTAGGTTATATGTCCCAGAGATTTAGTTTGTATAACGATCTGAGCGTTTTACAAAACCTGAATTTCTATGGCGCCGCGTATGGCCTTTCAAATTCTGAATTGCAAACACAGATTCAATCCGCGCTCAAAATGGCTGGGCTTGAAGGTCGCGAAAATATGAAGACCAAAGACCTCTCTGGCGGCTGGCGTCAACGACTTGCGTTGAGTGCTGCGATTCTTCATCGCCCCGAAGTTCTCTTTCTTGATGAACCCACAGCGGGTGTTGATCCATTGTCGCGCCGCGCATTTTGGGATTTGCTTTATCAACTTATCGCAGAAGGCATCACGGTTTTTGTCACCACGCATTACATGGATGAAGCTGAACATTGTCATCGCCTTGCCTTCATTCAACATGGAAACATCATCGCGTATGGTACCGAGCAGGAGATCAAATCACAGACTATGCGTGGCGAAGTGCTTGAGATTGAACCGTCCGATGCGCCGAATGCTGTCAAAGTGTTGCGTGCTGCTCAGGCGAATCAAACCATCCCTGTTGATGAAGTTGAACTTTATGGGGCGCTTGTGCATGTCCTTGCTCCAAATGTTAAGAAACATCAGCGCGCCATCGTAAATGAGTTGAAGAAGGCGGGCATCCAAGCCGGTCATTCGTCCATTATCGAGCCGTCGCTTGAAGATGTATTTATCTCAGCCATGAAAAAATAATTGGAGGTCCAATGAGAAAACAAATTTTTATTATCACAATCCTGATTGCGTTGATCACTGCAAGCTGTGGCACTGCAACCAGTACGGCGATACAAGCCTCTGGTCAGATTGAGGCAAAGGAGATTACTGTCTCGCCTGAACTATCCGGTCGCGTTGTGAAAGTTCTAGTCGATGAAGGGGATTCGGTTAAGAAGGGCGAGCCGGTTCTTCGTCTTGACGATAGCCTGCTTCTGTCCGAAAAGCAGGCTACCCAATCCATGCTTGATTCTGCCAATGCCAACGTCCGGGCCGCACAAGCGACTTTGGACTCCGCAAAAGCCCAATACGATTTGACCTTGTCACTTGCGTTGGCCGAAGAACCGCGCGATGAAGCATGGAAACAATCGAAGCCTAGTGAGTATGACCAAGCTGTTTGGTATTTCTCGAAGGTTGAGAAGATTCAATCTGCTCAAAATGAGGTGAATGCGGCATTAGATGCACTGGGCAATGCGCAAACCAATATGGAAGAAACCTCATCGCAGGCGGGCAGTTCTTCCTTCCTTGAGATCGAAAAGGCTTTATCAGATATGCGGGTACGTTTTGATGTTGCAAAGGTTGTGTTTGATAACACCAATGGCGCATCTGATGGAACTGAATTGCGTGATGCAGCCCAAGCCGAGTTGGATGATGCAAAAATTGATTTGGAGGATGCACAAAAAGATTACGACGATGCCTTGACGACTGACGGTGCGAAGGATGTTTTGGAAGCCCGTGCCAAAGTTGAAGTGGCGCGCGAACGTTATTATGCTTCGCTGGATGCCTTGCATGCGTTACAGACTGGCGAGAATTCACTTTTGGTAGTTGCATCAAGCAAAGCAGTTGACCAAGCTCAAGCATTGGTTGACCAAGCCCAAGCTGCCGCAAGTGCTGCCCAAGCCAATCTCGACTTGATCAATACGCAATTGGATAAGTTGACAGTACTCGCTCCGATGGATGGTGTTGTGTTGGTACGCAGTATCGAAGAGGGGGAGGTCATTCAGGCAGGTTCACCAGCGATGACGATTGGAAATTTGGAATCGCTGACGGTTACAGTTTACATTCCCGAAACTGAATATGGGCAAATCAGTGTTGGCGATGATGCAAATCTTATTACAGATTCATTTGCCGATGAGACGTTTAATGCCACGGTCACGCGCATTGCGAATCAAGCCGAGTTCACGCCACAGAATGTTCAAACCAAAGAAGGCCGCCAAACGACGGTTTATGCAGTTGAGTTGTTGGTTGATAATGTGGATGGGAAGTTGAAACCCGGTATGCCTGTGGATGTAACTTTTGGAAGTGGGCAATAATATTTCGTGTCACACTGATGACGCGTTCGTTGCGACCAAAGCCTCTCATGTTGATTTAGGAGATTCTTCGCTTTGATCAGAATAACATAGAGCCTGAACAATGGCGGTTGTGAAAATCACACCGCCATTGTTTCTCTTAAGCGGCGGGAGATATTACGCAAAACGGCAAAGGATACATCAGGCCGTTCATGTAAGATGCCTTTGAAGGTTTCTCCATCAATTGATAGTACCCGAACTTCACCTGCGGTTCTCAAAGTAGCTGAACGTGGTGCGGACTCAATGACTGCCATCTCACCAACAAACTCACCGGGACCCCGGTCTGCGACAATATGTTCTTTGTCATCTGTTTTACTCAACACATGCAAGTGCCCTTCCACGATCACGTACATCATGCTGCCTTCATCGTCCTGATGGAAAATATCGGTGTTTTGCGGATAAAGTTCCTCGCGGGCGATCTCTGCGATAGACTTTAGATCTTCCGGAGAGAGGTCTGCAAAAATTGGAATTTCTCGTAATAACATAATTCGTTCCAAGATGGAAACAGTGTTCAGGGTATCCATGGAATTTACCTCGCCAAATTTGGATAAAGATCGAAGGGCTGATTCTTGAATAAGTTCGTCAGGATGTTCTTTTAATATATTAAGTTGGGGAATTAACTCACGCAGCTCAAGTTCGGGGATGGCTCGAATTGCAAGCAAACGCAGCCAGCGGTCTGAGTTGCTTAATAAAGAATCAATGACAGAAGAAGGACTCGTCCGCTGTGGCTCCTCTTCCAGGATGGCGACGATACTCTTTGCAAGTTGCTCATCACCAATGGTATCCAGTGCCTCTAAAGCAGCTGCCCGGTTCTCGGGATTTTTGTCGCTCATTCCTTTGCGAACGAGATCCATCGTTTTCATATCACCAAAGAAGCCGATGGTCTTAACAAGGCGGCTTTCACAAGTTGATAATTGAATAGTGATGAGGTCACGTAAAAACGAGGCATATTTTTTGTTCGATGAGATACTTACAAAATGACTTTGCAACTTTCGTGTATTCTCGATTTCGTTCAATGCAAACTTCATTAACGGCGCATGGATGCTTGGATCATCCGGTGATAGTGAATCGAGCGCGTAATCCACAGATTGATAGTCATTTGTTTCAAGTATTTCCAAAACGAATTTGCTGCTGACTTTACTTTGTTTTCTCAATGACTCGGCTGATGCTTTGCAAACTGTATCATCAAGATCGTTCAAGTGGGCGACAAGTTCTCGAAGGGCGATCTCATCCGAGTAATTGCCGAGACATGTTGCTGCTGCCCGGCGGATTTGCGGCATTTGATCATCAAGAGCGGTAAGCAATGGCTTTATCACCACTGAACTATTTATTTTTGATGCGACTTCGTTGATGGTTGTTATTGAAGATAATCGAATATGAGGGTCGCTGGAGTTAAGCCATGCGATCATTTTTCCTTCGGTTTGATCGCCAAGCCCAAGTTTTATCATACTGATAGCGGCTTGCATTTGTACTGATACAGAAGAATCCTCAAGAAGTATTTCAGTTAATTTATCTTTTAAGAATTGAGTAACGGATGGGTCGAGTTGTTGGATAACTTTCAATATTTGTAATCGAACTTGTTTATCATTGTCATGGATGAGTTTGAGGATGGCATCGAGCCCGGGGGGGGCGTGTAATGCTCTCAGTGAAGATAAGGCTGAAGCGCGGACATCCGGCTCGGGATCAGAGAGGAGCCGGGTGAGGCTTGGCGCGGCGGCGTCCACTCCCATCTTTCCTAAAATTTCGGCGGCGAGGCGTCTTGTTGTTGCTTTTGGATCATCCAAAGATTTTATGGCAATATTCAGGGCGGATGCATCATTGCGAAAACCGCTGAATGCTGAATCGTTTTCTGAAAAGACCTCGAGGCGGCCAGCGCGTAACGCATCGATCAATGCCTGACCGTAGGCGCGGCGCATTCCCCAGATCAACATGACGCAGATGAGTGCGATCGCAACGCCAATAAAAAATATTTGTTGAACAGTGAGAAACTGATCTGCGAAGATGAGGAGGAAGCCTGAGAATATGACGCCAATTTGTGACGGGACGCCGTTTATGAAGGCTAATACCTGTCCGCGTTTTTGCGAAGGCACAACGTTGAAGAGTGCGTTCCAGGCTGTGCCTGCAATGCCGCCAAGGATGACGAGTTGTGAAAAGCGTGCTATGACTGCGCCGTTTAAATTGTAAAAGCTGATGAAAACTGCAAAGCTGAGAACGTAGGTGAGCGGCATGAGGAATACGCCGTTGGTAACGCCGAGCTTGGAGAAGATGCGGTTCGCGAGAAAGAGTGAAACAAAGAAGGTTGTTGCGGTTGTGATACTGCTGAATGTGCCGAGGAAACCAGCGACTTCTGATTCAGTAGGGAATGACTCTGTGATGACTTTGCTGAATGGATAGGTGATGGTAAAGAATAGTATTGAGAAAAGGATGGATGAGTATGCTATTAAACGAAGCATTGGCGAACTGCGGACAAAATCGAAGCCGCCGCGAATATCCTGCCAGATGTTTGCCGCTTTGGATGATGTTTCTGCTTGGCGGAAGTAAGAGGTGGAGATGGAACGGGTGAGAAAAAAAGCAACTCCAAGAAGGATCGCGTATAAGACCAATAAGTTTTCTGCGCCAAATTGTGTTGCAATAAAACCTGTGATTGCGTTACCGCCAACACTTCCTAGAATTCCTGCGCTTGTGAATATTGGAAATAAGCGTTTTGCCTGACGTGCATCACAAACTTCGCCTGCGAGGTTCCAAACAAATGTACCGAGAACGAAACCCATGCCGGTGACTGTCAGCCAGATGGCGGGATAGATGAATTGGAATGAGGTGAGAATAATAAGACGTTCGACGATAAGCAGGGCGCCGAAACCAATAGTGAGCCATGTGAAGAATTTGCCTTTGTCGAAACGACCAAGCCCCGCTGAGTAGAGCATTGTGATGACGAAAGTCAGCGTGCCTGCGCCGACATACATATATGGAAGGAAGTCTACGCCATAGCGGAGAAGGAAGAGCGCGGAAGAAGCGTTATCGCCAAGTCCCTGCCCGGCTTGGATGCAGGCAAACAGCAAAGCGGTTAGCAAAACTAACCTGCCTTCGTTCGTCTTGATTTTCAACAAACTTACGAGGCGTTGAATCATCCGGGATAGTTTAATTCATTAACTTTTGAATACGGGGTTGATTTAGGAAGGATTGCTTAAGCTCATGATCTTCAAACCTATCGGCGATGGATAGAACAATTTCCTGCGCCTGTTTACGGTAGTTTTTTGCTTCTTCTTGTTGGCCAAGTTTTTCAGAAACATCCGAGAGACTTGATAGGATGACCCAAAGATGGAACTTTGTATCCAGCTTTTCGGACATGACCCGGGCCTCAGTCAGCACCTGAGCCGCTTCCTCCAACCGGTTCAAGCCAATTAATGCAACAGCTTTATCGTGCAGTATCTCAGGGTGATGGATCCAGGTCAGTTTTGATATCTCTTCCAGCAGGTTATCACATTGTGATAATGCAAATTGAAAGTTATGTTTCGCGAGTTCCAATTCAATTCCCGCCAAACTTATCAATGCCAGAAAACGTGAACGGATAACTGCCATAATTGGATTCAGTTGTTCTGTGCTGGCTATCTTTTCCGCGGCTTCCACGTTACCTTCCATAAGATGTAAACGGATCAGGACTGCCAATGCAGGTGACTTCCAATCGGGCATTTTTTGGAGGGTATTTTCAAGAGCCAGTTCAGCCATTTGGATGCCCTTATTAATATCCTCATATTGCCCATGAAACCATGCCATTTCAATTGGGATGAGAATCATGCTGGCAAGCATGCCGCCCTTTTCGCCTGTCTCCATGGCATCTTTTGTTGCTTGAATTACCAAATCAGGAAGGCCGCGATCAATATAAATATATAGTGGCACAACACGGCTGTATGATTTTCCCCAATAATTATCGGTCTCATTACTGATTACCCACGCCTGATCAGAATGTTTTAAGGCATTGTCGAAATTACCTGCAAAGTAATGTGCCATGGCAGAAGCTCCAAGATTATCTGCGAGCATAACCTGGTTTCCCAACTGTGTCCAAATTTCGTTGGCTTCATTGAACACCTTGAATGATTTTTCGTATGCGCCGATGCTCTGATACACGCGCCCGGTGTCATTCAATGTAAAGGCTAATTGATCGCGGTCTCCAACCTGCCGTGCAAGTTTGGTTGTTGGTTCACAATATTCAAGCGCTTCTGTTATGCGATTGGCGAATAGATAGTTCAGCATCAAATTCCAGCGTAATTTTGCCTGGGCAGGAGCATCTTTCAATTCATCCGCTAGGTTAATGGCTTGTTTGAGAATCGTCTCACCCAATTCCGAATCATGGATTGGTGTCAGGGTTGAGTAAATGGTGGCAAGAGCGATCAATGATTTCAATTCCATCGAGCGGTCTCCCTGCTTAATGGAATTGGATTGCATATCTTTGTAAGTATCCAGAGCATGGTCGTATTGACCTGAAAGTTCACATGCCTGTCCCAGTTGCAAGTAAATAGACATCAACTGTTCTTTATCCACATTTATTCGTTTGGCTGTTTCCAATGCCCTTGTGAAGTGGGTGATCGCTTCTGTATTTGCATACAACCGAGCGGACTTTTCACCTGCGATGATGTCATATTTCAATGAACGTTCATCACCTGCGTTGAAAAAGTGATTGGCAAGCAAAGGCGCAAATTCTTCCATTCGGTCTGAATGAAGTTCTTCCAAAGCTTCCCCAATTTGTTGATGAAGTTCGGCGCGCTTTTTTATGAGTATCGACTCGTACGTTGCTTCCTGAATAAGAACATGGCGGAATGCATATTCTTCGAGAAGCCCTTCGATCAGGCTGACATCCTGTAAATATTGGATTTGTGGATTAAGTTCGCCATTCAACCTTGTCAATCGACCTAGGATGCGCAGATCAAAGGAACGGCCGATCACAGCAGCATTTTGTAATACGCGCTTTGGAGTCTCAGCCAACCTGTCAATACGCGCGCTCAATACACCTCGTAATGTGCTTGGCAGGTTGATATTCGTTTCTTCGCTCAAAGCTTTCCAGTGACCATTTTCCTTAATTATTTGTTTCGTCTCGATTAGTGAGCGGATGATCTCTTCGATAAAGAATGGATTGCCATCCGCTTTTTTAACGATCAAGTCACGGATGGATTTCGGCAGGTCGTTAATTCCCAATAAATTATTTAACAGGATCTCCGTTTGACCTGTCTCCAGTGGTGCAAGGTTGATTGAATAAAATAAGCCGCCTACTTGCTCTCTGCATTTTTGGAGCATGCTCCAACTGGCTGCGGTGGTGTCTGGCCGTGCCATGCAGATAAATAGGATAGGCTGTGTACTTGCTAGGTCGAGAATTTGCAGCAGTAAATTTAATGATGCCCCATCTGACCAATGCAGATCATCAAATGCGATTACAAACGATTTCTTTTCTGCCAGTTTGATAAGAAATTTACGTATCGCATCCACGATTTGTTGATTAAGTGTATCGCCTTGAAAGCTGGTTACTATCTTTGTGCTTTCATCGCTCTCAACCGCAAGTATGGATTCCAAAAAAGGCAAACCGTCTTTTGTAAATTGGCTGAGTTTTTCGCGGACATCAGCAGGTGAATCTTCCTCTTGTGCATTCACCGCCTGACGAATAACCTGCCGCCAGGGGTAATAACTGATCGAGCGTGTATACGATAACGAGTCGCCTCGTAACCATGTGAATTGTTTGCCTTTATTGGATTTCTTCAACGCAGCGATCAATGTGGATTTTCCCAACCCCGCTTCGCCCACTAACGTAACGACCGAGCCTTTTCCTTTCCCAAGGTCGCTTACCCGTTCTTTTAATAAAACCAACTGTGATTCACGCCCAACTAAAGGAGATGATAATCCTTCCACACCACGTATTTGACCGGGTGTGGATAAAACTCCCAGCACACGATAGGTTTGAACCGGTTCGGATTTCCCTTTGACCGCAACGCCGCCGAGGGCCTCTACGTCAAAGAATGGCGTGACTAATTTATACGTCTCGTCTGATATTTGGATGGTACCTACCTGAGCGGTTTGTTCCATGCGTGCTGCGAGATTGATCGCATCGCCGAGCGCAGTATATTCCATCCGCAAATCCGAGCCGATTTCGCCGACGACGACCAGACCGGTGTTGATGCCGACCCGCAGACCAAATTCAAGTCCGTGCTTGAGCCGGGTCTCTTCGATGTAATCTTTTATGCCTGCCTGAATTTCCAATCCTGCCAGCACAGCTCGCTGCGGATCATCTTCATGTGAAATTGGCGCGCCGAAAAAGGCCAGGATGGCATCGCCCATCAGGCGGGGAATGGTTCCTTCATATTTATATACAGGGCGAATCATGAATTCAAAAATGCCGTTCATGATATCTGCCCAAATTTCGGGATCAACTTTTTCGGCGGCGGAGGTGGAGCCTTTGACATCGCAGAACAACATGGTGATGATGCGGCGTTCCCCGACCATCACATCCTGTGCGCGTGCAGCTTCGAATTTTGCCATCAGTTCGGGTGGAATGAATTTTTCGAGCGACTTATCTTTTGGTTTAATTTCCCCGATTTTTGCGGCGTCAAGAGACGTCCCACAATTCATGCAAAACTTTGCCTGTTCTGGATTACTGGTTTGACAATTGGGGCAATTCATTTTGGTATAGGCTCAAAACATATTGGATAAATTATGTCTTATTCTAGCATAATAGAAACTTGGTTTTTCCCTGATAGCAATGACTTGGTATTAAATAAAAAATTCCCGCAACACACAACAAGTTGCGGGAATTTCAATCACCCTATCCCAAATATTCTTTTACCTTTTTTATCAATTGAGCCGCAGTAATCGGTTTGGTCATGTAATCTTCTGCGCCCTGCTTGATGCCCTTGACAACGCTCTTCGAATCATGTTCAGCAGAAATGATGATGATCGGAATATCACGCAGCATATCATCCTCTTTAACTTTTTGTAAAACTTCAAAGCCGTCGATGATGGGCATCATCAGATCAAGCAGGACAAGGTCAGGCTGTTCGCTTTTGATCTTCTTCAGCGCTTCCTGTCCATCAGCAGCGATGAAGATTTCATAATTTTCATCTTCAAGCGCCTGCTGGAGAAAATCCAGGTTGAAGGCTTCGTCGTCCACAAGTAATACTTTTGCTTTGCTCATTTGTCACCTCAGGTATTCATTGATTTTGTTTTTCAATACAATTGCATTAACAGGCTTGGTCAGGTAATCGTTACAGCCAGCCTCTTTTGCCTTTTCATCGTCTCCGCTCATGGCATGGGCGGAGAGTCCAATAATGGGAACAGATTTCATTGTCTCACGAATCTTGCGGGTGGTGTCATATCCGTCCATGATGGGGAGTGAGATGTCCATCAGGATCAGGTCGGGGTTGTTCGCTTGCGCCATGCTCACGCCTTGTTCGCCATCCTTTGCTATCAACAGATTGAAATCATCTTCCAATAACTGCGTGAAGTAATCTATGTTGAGTTCTGTGTCTTCTACTATTAAAATAGTTTTCATGGAATGGATGTACCTGCCTCAGGTTGGGATGATGTCGATGAAACAGAATCAGGTTCAACATTTGATGAAGAACCGGGTCTATATTCCACTGGAACTGTGAGCGTGAACGTCGCGCCTTTGCCCAGCTCGGACGTGGCTGTCAAATCCCCGCCGAGCAGACGGGCGAGGTTGCGGCTGATGGCAAGACCAAGACCGGTGCCGCCGTACTTGCGGGTGGTGGTGCTATCGGCTTGTTGGAACTCGTCAAAGACGCGGCCAAGCGCTTCTTCGCTGATGCCAATGCCGCTGTCTTTGACAGAGATGGCGACTATATCTTCATCGAGCTTGTTCACGCCAAGTGTGATACTGCCTTCATGGGTGAACTTGGCGGCGTTACTCAGCAGGTTGAGAACGATCTGCTTGATCTTATCCTGATCGGAAAAGATAATGTTGACCGAATTATCAATATGCTTTTCAAGCGTAACATTTTTCTTGAGCAGGGGAGTGGCGATGTTGGCACATTGATCGGCAAGCACGCTCAAGTTGAACTTGGCGGGAATGACATCCATGCGGCCCGCTTCGATCTTGGCGATATCCAAAACGGTATTGATCAAACCAAGCAAGTGTTCTGAACTCGTTGTGACCTTATCTAGATTATCAAGCTGTTTTTGTGGTAGCACGCCATCCGCTTTCATTCTGACAATGCTGGTAAAACCCATAATAGCATTGAGCGGCGTGCGTAGTTCATGACTCATGTTGGCAAGGAACGTGCTCTTGGCTTTGTTGGCTTGTTCTGCAGCGGCGCGGGATTCTTCTGCTTCCATGAATAGTTTTTTTGTTTCATCGAAGAGGCGTATGTTTTGGATCGCTGTTCCCATATTTGATGCAATGGTTTCAAGCATACCGATCGAAAAATCAGTGAATGCGTTTTCCTTTTCATAGTTTGGAATATAAATACCACCAACCACTTCCCCGCCCGCCAGCAATGGAAGCATGACGAAAGATTTCGGAATATCCTCTTCGTCGATTACGAGTGCGAATTTTCGCCAACCTTTTTCAGCATTTGTGTTCACCACCCAAGACCTGCCTCCTCCCCTGGCGGAGGCACGCATAATTGATTTAAATCTATCAGACTTGTCCTGCCAGGATTCGTCGAAAGCAACTCGTTTCCCATTACGATACATATATATTGCGATTAACAAACCAGTATTGATGTCAGCTACCGCAATGCGGATGCTCTTCAAACTGAAAGTCTCTCGCAATTTATCACCCACAAGTTCAATCAGGGTGTTTAGATTGAGCTCTCCTGTAATAGTTTGCCCGATGTTGTTGATGATCTGTAATTCGGATGCGCGTTGCTCGGTCTCCTTGAGTAAACGCTGGGTCTCGTTGAAAAGGCGTACATTTTGAATGGCAGTACCCATGTTTGATGCAATTGTTTCAAGCATGCTCACTGAAATGTCGGTGAAAGCATTTTCTTTTTCATAATCTGCAAGGGAGATGCCGCCAATGATTTCACCACCTGAAACAAACGGAATTACTATAAGGGACTTCGGAACATCATTTGCAACGGGTCCCAACCAGCTTTTTTTCCAGAATTTATCAATATCCCTATTGAACACCCAAGATGTACTACCTCCTCCTGCTCTCGCCCACGCGCGCATCAACATCTTGTAACGTCTTAGATCAAAATTCTCCTGGGTAAGTTTAATCCGCTCTCCATTACGTACCATGTAGGGAGAGATGACCCGTTCAGTCTCTTTATCGAAAACAGAAATGGCAATGTTGTTTACATTCAGGGCTTCCTGTATTCTTTCACCCACACGCTGAATCATGTTCTCCAAATCATCACCTTCGTTTAACGTTTGCCCGATATTGTTGATGATCTGTAATTCCGTGGCGCGTTGCTCGGTCTCTTTGAGCAGACTTTGGGTCTCATCGAAGAGACGGACGTTTTGAATGGCAGTCCCCATATTCGAAGCAATCGTTTCTAACAGATTTAGAGGCAGATTGACAAAGGCATTTTTGTTTTCATAGTCCGCTATGGTGATACTACCTACCAATTCCCTGCCTGCAAGCATTGGTACAATCACAAAGGCTTTTGGAATTTCAGTCCACTCTGTCAGAATATCCGTACCAAACTTTTTCCAATACCTTTCGATATCGTTATTTACGACCCATGGTTTGCTCCCCACTTTCGAAGCAAAACGCATGCTGAATTTGTAGTTACTCATTGAAAAACGCTGGGGAATAATCCGTCTGCCATAGTGGTAAATATAATTTGAAATAGCCAAACCTGCTTGTGGATCAAAGGCAACAATACCTATAGCTTTAACGTCAAGCGTTTCTCTCAATCTTTCGCCCACTCGTTCGAGTGTGCTTTGCAAGTCAAGACCTTCTGTTAGGGTTTGCCCGATGTTGTTAATAATCTGCAATTCGGTGGCACGTTGTTCGGTCTCTTTGAGTAGACGTTGAGTCTCATCGAAAAGTCGGACGTTTTGAATGGCTGTTCCGATGTTAGATGAGATCGTCTCAAGCATACCAATGGGCAGATTGGTAAAGGCATCCTCACTTTCATCGTCTGCAATGGTAATGCCACCGATCACCTCCCCGCCTGATAATAGCGGAAATGCCGCAAAGGATTTAGGGAACCCTAGAATCGCAAATTTTCGAATATATTTTTCAAGGTATTTTTCACTGGTGGTGGCAACCCACGACCTGCCTGCCCACCTTGCCGCAAAGCGAATAGCAAACTTAAATTTTTCTTCCGTGAATTGATCGGAGGTAATTTGCTGCCCTTTATGATAAATATACTGTGCAAGCACAAAATTATTTTCTGGATCGTACGCAGCTATCGCAATACTTTGGACTCTGAGGGTATCGCGCAACCTCTCACCGACGCGTTCGAGCGTGCTTTGCAAGTCAAGCCCTTCTGTCAGCGTCTGCCCGATGTTGTTGATGATCTGCAATTCAGTGGCGCGTTGCTCGGTTTCTTTGAGTAGGCGTTGGGTCTCTTCAAATAGACGCACATTCTGGATTACTGTACCAATATTCGATGCAATTGTCTCGATCAAACTGATCGGAAAATCGACAAAAGCATTCTCTCTTTTATAATCTGCGATGGTGATACTGCCCACTAATTCCCTGCCTGCCAACAAAGGAAACATCACAAATGATTTTGCGATTTCATCATCCAGGACGGTTCCAAATTTGATCCAGTACTTTTCGGCATTTGTATTCACAACCCAGGGTTTGCCTTCTCTTCTTGAAGCAAGGCGCATCGCCAGTCTGTATTTGTCTAATGCAAAACGCTCGGGGTCTGCCCGTTGACTGTTCCGAACCAGATAATATGCCAGGGCGGTCTCCGTCTGAGCATCAAATGCGACAAGGCCGAAATCCTCAAAGTTGAGTGTTTTGCTTAATCTTTCACCCACGCGCTCAAGTGTGCTTTGCAAGTCAAGACCTTCTGTTAGGGTTTGCCCGATGTTGTTGATGATCTGCAGTTCTGTAGCACGTTGTTCGGTCTCTTTAAGCAGGCGCTGGGTTTCATCGAAGAGACGAACATTTTGGATGGCTGTGCCCATATTGGACGCGATGGTTTCAAGCAAGTTTATTGGAAGATTGCGGAAGGCATTCTTATCTTCATAATCCGCTATTGTTATGCTGCCGACCAACTCTTTACCCGCCAACAGTGGCATTATCACAAAAGATTTCGGAGTTTCAGCATACTCTGGAACATCTGCAATAAATCTCCGCCAATTCTTTTCGACATTGGAGTTAACTACCAGGGGTTTGCCTCCCACGCGGGCAGCAAATTGCATACCGAACAAATTTTTCCCCAATGAAAATTGATTGGGAATGATACGTTTGCCTTTTAGAAATATGGAATGCGCGACTGCGAACCCAGTCTGTGAATCATTCGCAATGATACCGAGACTATCGACTTTGAGTACTTCACGTAATCTTTCTCCTACGCGTTCGAGGGTGCTTTGCAGGTCAATCCCTTCCGTTAACATTTGGCCAATGTTGTTGATGATCTGTAGTTCGGTGGCACGTTGCTCGGTCTCCTTGAGCAGACGCTGATTTTCGCTGGATAGACGCTCGATCTCTGCTTCACGTTGAGTAAGTTTCTTCTCCAGTGCGCGAATCTTAGTCGCATCTGTTATTTGATTGGATTTCTTTGAAATGGTTTTAGCCAAAGGTTTATTTGTCTTCGCACGTTTTACCTTTGATGGGTCAGCCTTGACCTTGTTGTTATTTGAAAGCGCCTTCTTTGTCATTCCCGTCACTCTCTATCCAATAAGATTATCTCGAATGGGGTGTAATATAATATTACCTTGACAACCAGATCGTAGCAGTAAAATTTTATAGACATATTTTACACCTTATTTTTACCCATGCACTTTTTCGGAACTGAATAAAGAATAAAAACCGTCCCGATCATGATCGGGACGGAAGGTGTTATGTAAGGAACTAGGCTACTCCCCATGCTCCAGTCTTAGTAGAATCTCATCTGTATGTTCTCCTATTGTTGGCAGAACAGCTTCAATATCCAACTCTTGTTCTTCCAACACAAACGGCAAACGCGGGAGTTTTGTTTTATCGCCATTGGGCAGGGTGACTTCGATCAAGCTATTGCCTTGATTCAGTTGTGCATCTTCAAATAAATCTTCGGGTCTTGCAATAGGGGAGAAGGGAATCTCAGCATGCTCGCATTTATCCAGAACATCCACTAATAAATACTTTGCGATCATCTCATGTACAGCGGGCAGGAACCACTCTCGTTCGGTGATACGGTCGTTATTGGTCTTAAGTCTGGAGTCGTTGAGCCAATCGTTTCGCTCAAAAACCTGACAGAACTTTTCCCACTGCTTATCACTTGTTACGCCGATGAAAACTCGTTGATTATCACTTGTTTCAAACTGATGATAGATCGCCCATGCGCTGACTCGCGCAGGCATCGGCGGGACAGGTTCTTTCGAGACTGCAGAGTATGCCATGTGATGTCCCATCAGGAAGGCGGCGGTTTCAAACAAGGCGCTTTTTACCAACTGGCCTTTGCCTGTTTTATCGCGTTCGCGCAACGCAACCAAAATTGCCATCGCGCCCATCATGCCTGTTGTCACATCAATGACGGATGCACCCGCACGCAAGGGCTGACCGACGGGTCCCGTCATGTAGGCGAGTCCGCTCATCATTTGGACGACTTCGTCGAGAGCGGTTCGGTGTTGATAAGGCCCGGGTAAGAATCCTTTTAGTTGGCAGTAAATAAGTTTGGGGTAGCGTGAGCCGAGTTCGTCATATCCCAACTTGAGTCTGTCCATTGTGCCGGGCGCGTAATTTTCGATTAGCACATCCGTTGAATCCAAAAGTTTATGGATCACTTCAAGCCCGCGCTCATCTTTGAGATTCACGGCGATACTTTTTTTATTACGATTGAAGAATGGGAAGTAGCCCATGCCGAAACCCTTGAGCTTGCGCGTTGGGTCACCATCGGGCGGCTCAACGCGAATGACCTCCGCACCGAGATCGCTGAGAATCAATCCACACGAAGGACCGAGCACGGCATGCGTGAATTCAAGAACGCGCAAACCTTCAAGCGGCTTCATCAATAGCCTCCGTTCGTTTTGAGAAAATTCACCAGCCCGCCCGCGTTAAGAATTTGTATCATCACATCGGGCATCTTTGTGGCGCGAAATTCTTTACCATCGCTCGCGACGATTCCGTTTTCGATATCGATCGTGACCTGTGATCCGTTTTGGATTTCATGATTTGAGGCTTCGACGACGAGCAAGCCGATATTGATGGCGTTGCGGAAGAAGATGCGTGCAAAGGATTTGGCAACGACTGCGGACACGCCTGCTGCTTTGAGCGCGATCGGTGCCTGCTCCCGGCTCGACCCACACCCGAAGTTTCCACCTGCTACGAGAACATCTCCCACACGGACGGTTTTACTGAAGGCGGGATCAAGATCTTCTAGTACGTGTGAAGCAAGGTCAGATGTGTCGAGGGTCTTGGTGTATTTACCAGGGATGATGCGGTCAGTGTCGATGTTATCTACATTGTAGACGTGGGATTTGCCAATTACGGTAGTGGGCATAATATGTTAATTCCTTGCTAAAGAAAGATGAAAGATAACAAACAGTCGATCACTTCTTTCCTCTTCCTTTAGCGGTTAGATTTTCTCTGGGTCAACAATTTCTCCAACAACTGCCGCAGCAGCGACAACAGCTGGTGATGCAAGAAAAATAGTGCTCTTCGGGTTGCCCATGCGTCCTTGAAAATTTCTATTCGTGGACGAGATCACGGTCTCGCCATCGCCTGGGACGCCGAGATGTGTGCCCACACAGGGTCCACATCCCGATGTGATGAAGACCGCACCTGCATCTGTCAGTGTTTGGATGGTTCCATCGGCAAGGGCGGTATCGTAAACGGCTTTCGATGCGGGAGCGATGAGTAATCGCACGGCAAGTTTTTGTCCACGCAAAACTTCGGCGGCGGCTTGTAAGTCTTCGAGACGGGCGTTGGTGCAGGAGCCGATGAAGGCCGCGTCTATTTTTGTGCCGATGAGTTCGTTAATGGGAACGACGTTATCAGGCGAGTGTGGTTTGGCAATTTGCGGCCGAATTTCGGAAACATCGAAGGTGAACTTATCGCGGAAGTTTGCGGATTCGTCCACTTGTTGATGATCAAAAACATAAGGGAGACTCAAACCCTTTGTGTCAACGAGTCCTGTTTTGGCACCCATCTCAGCGACCATGTTGGTCAAGACCATGCGCGAGGCAAGTGTCATGGTTTCGATGGATTCACCGTTGAACTCGATCGCTTCGTAAACCGCTCCTTCGACTCCCATTTTTTGAATGAGGAACAAAATCACATCTTTGGCAACCACGCCCTTGGATAGTTTTCCATTGAGTGTGAATAACACCGTCTGCGGAACCTTGAGCCATGTCTTGCCTGTGCGTAAGACTCCCGCCAAATCCGTTGAACCAACGCCGACAGCGAAGGCACCGAGCGCGCCATAGGTGGGAGTGTGCGAGTCCGCACCGAGGAAGAGGTCGCCAGGTTTGACGTGATGATTCTCTACCATAAGCTGATGACAAATCCCTGCACCGACATCGTAAAGTTTGATTCCCTGTTCACGGGCGAAGTCACGCATGAGTTTGTGGAGGTTGGCAACGCGTTCGTTCGGAGCAGGGGAGGCGTGGTCAATGATGAGGTAGGCATTGTCTTTGTCCCAAACTTTTTCTCCACCCATTTCTTTGAAGGCTTTGAGCGCAAAGGGAGCCGTGGCGTCAGTTGCCATAACAGCGTCCACGTCTACGATGGCGATGTCACCAGCGGAGACGGGTTGATTGGTATGTTGAGAGATGATTCGTTCGGAGATGGTAGGCATAGCTTAGTGAATAGAAAGTGGTGGGCAAAAACGTGAGATATGTGTCACTTTCTATTCACTTCTTTCCAATATATGATGCATTTTGGCGGGTAATTCCTTGCCCAAGAATTCTTCCATCTTACGGGATAATTCTGCAACCTTATTTATATCAACTCCAGTTTGGATGCCCATTTCGTGGAGCATGTTGGCAGTGTCTTCGGTGGCGATGTTGCCTTTGGCGGTTTGAATGAATGGACAGCCGCCGAGTCCGCCAAAGGATGTGTCGAACATGGTGATTCCTGATTTTAAGGCGGAGAGCAGGTTTGCGAGTCCTTGTCCACGAGTGTCGTGTAAATGCAATACGACGGGAACATTTCCTGCAAGCGGCAATACTTCCTGTACGATGCGGCGAATGAGTTGCGGATTGCCAAGCCCGGCAGAGTCGGCAAGTGAGAGTTCATCAATGCCCATTGATAAAAATCTTTTTGACATCGAAACAACTTTGCTTTGTTCGATCCTGCCTTCGTAGGCGCAACCGAATGCTACCTGCACACCTGCACGTACTTTCATGCCATAGTCACGCGCTTTCTTCGCCATCACTTCCATTTCTTTCATGCCATCTTCAATCGTCGTGTTGGCATTTTTCTTTGCAAGCGTTTCACTGGCAGGTACACCCATGTCCACTTTTTTGATGCCAGCTTCCGCTGCGCGTTCGAGTCCTTTGAGATTCAGCACGAGTGCAGAAAAAGTCACTTGATCAGAATCAGGTAACAGGGCGGAAAGAGCCGCTGCATCTGACATCTGCGGGACGATCTTTGGATTCACGAACGACGTGACTTGAATCTCTTTGAGTCCTGCATCCATCAAACCTTTGACGTATTCAAGTTTCATTTCAGTGGGGACGAATTTTTCCTCGCGCTGGATGCCATCGCGCAAGCCGACGTCCACGAGCGTGACTTCGATGGGTACTGTTGGGACTTCAAGCGCTTCGCTCCGGCGCCATAACCTGTTGTGATACAAAAGCGGCACGTCGGCTTCTGATACGGATAGGTCTTTGACCTCGCCAACGAAGATGGTGTGGTCGCCGCCTTCATACATGTTCCAAATTTTGCAATCAACCCATGCGAGTGACTCTGGCAGAATGGGGCTGCCTGTTTCAGCAGTCCGTGTGTTGAGACCTGCGAAGCGGTCTTTGATCTCGGGCTTCATGCCTGCAAAACGCATGCCCAGTTCCCATTGCCGGGCGGATAAAACATTGACTGCAAAGAATCCGCTTTCAGCGATGACGTTATGTGTGAAGAGGTTTTTATCGAGACTTACCAACACAAGCGGCGGGTCGAGACTTAGGCTTGTGAATGAACTGGCAGTGATGCCGATGGGCGTGTCGCCATGCTTGGTCGTGACAACGGTCACGCCAGATGCAAATTGAGACATTGCTCGTTTGAATTCGTTGGGGTGAAAAGTCATTTATTTCCTAGTCGTCAAATAGATTTCGTTTGATGAATGGTGCTGTGGCGAACCGAAGTAACAGCTTCCAGCGAGGTTGAAATTCGATAACTGCGCCATTCTTTTTGTTTGTTAGTATTTGGTCAACTATCCATGGCACTACATCTTCAAGAGGGTTCGCAATAATGTTGAAGATGGGCTTGACCTTCTCCAATTCTGCAGGTGTGCTGTATTGACCTGTGACCATGTCGGTGATAACCATGCCCGGCTGAATGGTTGCTACTTTGATATTTGTGTTATCCACTTCCTTTGCCAATGATTTCCCAAAGAAAGCAGCTGCAGCTTTAGTCATGCCATAGACGGAGAGCCCGCCCATGACGCGTCCGTTAGAGCCGAAGCCCTCAAGGTTGTAGATCCAGCCGCCTCCATCCTGGTCAAGCATACCTTTGATGGCGGCACGTGATCCAAAGATAGATCCATATACATTGCCGCCTACAACATCATGGATCTTGTCCATTGGCAAATCCCAAACGTTTGTCATGGGATGGGCAACGCCTGCATTATTGATCCAAATATCAACACGTCCATATTTTTCTTTGGCAAAGGTGAAGAGTTTTTCGTTATCTTCATATTGGGTGACATCACAAAAGCAACCTGCAATGTTTGGGTGACTTGCAGAAAGGTCTGAAACAGCTTTATCAAGCCGCTCCTGATTCCGCCCGCTGATGACAACATTATGTCCGCGTTTGAGGAATTCTTTGGCGAGTCCGTATCCGATGCCTTTTGTGGAGCCCGTGATGACGATCGTCTTTGTCATGCTTCTTTCCAATTGAGGACACCAAATGATGTGTAAAGCAATTTATCTGATTTATATAATTGCCACACAACACTCATGGTGAAGTTGTCGTCAATGATGAATTCACGTCCTTTGATCTTGAGCGATTCGCCATAGAAGTGCTGGCTGGTGTACAGTGCGCGTCCGTAGCCGAAACTGTTGCCGAAGAGGTCGGGCCCTTCAAAGAAGTGGCGGTTGTTATTGCGATAGCGATTGAATTTGTATTTCTTCTCGAACACGCCGCTAACGGTTATGTCCATTTCGGCTCGTAACAAGTCGAGCGGTTTGTAATCAATGTGAACTTGATTGACCCCAAGTTTTTCCTGGTCGGCACCGTAGACGATCATCTCTCCATCCCATGAGCCTGATTTCTTCGATGGCAGGATGTGAGGATTGCGTCCATTGACCCGTTCGGTTTCACAGAAGGCGTCAATGGACGCTTTGGTTTCGGAGTTTTCGTGATAATCGTAGGCGACCTTGTAGATACCGTTGAACACTGTGCATATTTTTGGGCCGTCATAAATCAAAGATGAATACACTTGCGTTTGCATATCAGGCAGGATGTGAACCATCGTGCGTAGGTCGCCTGTCCAGCCCGGGGAGTAGTAATGTGCGTCGACGAGAGTTCCGTAGGGGTGACCCGCGCCGATAAAATCAGGCCCGAGATAGATGCGGTCTTTGTCTGAGTCGATCACGCCAAATGCAAAAATATCTGACACTTCGAACCGTCCCACCAGCGGACCTGACGCATCCTGCAAGTGTGTGTTCATATAATACATTGTCGAGCCTTTTTCCTTATCAAAGACTGACGAGCGATAGACTTTGTTATAGCCGATGTGATTGCCTTCGGTGTCGAAGATGGACGGTAGTCCGTGCCATTCGCCTTCGATGGATTTTTGCCAGTTGGATGGTTGGGTCATAATTTTCCTTTTGAACCGCAAAGAGCGCCAAGTTCGCTAAGGAAAACAAAAAGTCTTCTTTGCGTTCTTCGCGTGTTTGGCGGTTAATTGTTCTAAGTCGATTCCACACTTTGATTTTTCAAAATACCCCGCATCTTTTCACTTGTCTCAGCGCCGACTAGTCGATCTACCTGAGCCCAGACCTTGTCTACTTCGGGATCGAAGATGGCTTCGCGGTTGAGTTGGTCACGTGCAGCAAAATCGCCAGATGGCATGGCTTCAGAGGCGATTCCGTTTTCGACGAGGTTAAACCAATGATCAAGATAACCATTCACAGGAGTTTGAATCTGCTCAAAAGCGGATTCGCTTGCGCGGTACGCCAACATCCAAGGGGACATGAGGGCGTATTGTTTCGGTCCGAGTTGGGCGGCGGTAAGACCTTCGATCTTCTTGGCTTCCTCAAAAATGGGAGTCAAGTTATCGAACACGGCGTTCATGTATTTGAGGTTTGCGCCTAAGTCTGCGCGAGGAATCAAATCCAAGTGAAAGGCGAAGTATGGGCCTGCCATTACAGAGTCCAATGTGAAGTGCGGAATGTGACTCTCCGGCTTTGTAAAAGCAAAGATCATGTGTGAGTCGAGTCCGATGGGGGGGACGACGAGGCCGATATAAACCATCTTGTGGACTTTATCTCCGCTGAACAAGCGAACGGAACCGACAGGGTCAGGGCTCATCGGTGAGGAAAGGCTCATATATGGCGAGCCGACCTCGGTGAGTCCGAACCGGGTTTTTATCTTATCTAGTGTGCCGAGTGAAAGTTGTTGAGGTAAGGACATTATTCATCCGCTCCGTTTTTCTTTACATCAGTTGTTGGCACTTCATTTAGAACCCATGCCTTTGCAAGTTCGGGAACTTCGCGCCGGGCAGGTGACGGGATGACCACTGCGTGTTGGCGGCCATAATCCTTTTTGATACGATGGATGTCGATCTGCCAACCCTTGTCAATATATTGTTGGCGCATCTTGCGATACGCGATTTGAATACCATCGGATTTTACAGAAAGTTCTGCGCCGATATCGTATGGCAAAAGTTCGGGACGCTGCGAAAGCACGATTGGGTAATCTTGATTGAAGATCTTCAAGACACGTTTGAGTGCATCACCATCTGCCCAGTTGCCTTTGAAGAACGTGCGCAGTTGTGTCCATTTGGTGATGGTTTTATATTCATCGACAGGAAGGTGGAAATTGAAGAGCACCATCAAACCCATCGGCAGTGAGACTTCAAGAAGAGTCATGCACGGCATCCAAAAAGCTGCGCGTGTTTGAACTCCCTTTGGCTGCTCTTCAACCTTATATAAACGTTTCCACAAGCCGGGAATATTCTTCCGCTGCGGCTTGAGAGTCACAACCATTTCCGCGCCGAGATGATGGGATGTTGTTTCATAATCTGGAATATCCGGCTCTTCACGATTACCGAAAGCGCCGCCGTGAACGAAAGGAGCATGAGCTGCATCCAGGCTGTTTTCAAGTGCGCGTTCATAATACACAGGCCATTCGAAGGTGCCGCGCACAACTTTGAAATCAGGGTTATCAAAGTGTGGCAGGTCAGGCAGTGCCGGACGCTCAGCTTTAGGCAAATCACCAAGGAACGCCCAGATGTATCCATACTTTTCGACGGTTGGATAGGAATCAACACGCGCCTTCTTCGGTACAGGCAAATCAGGCTGCGCAGGAATCTTCACACACGCGCCATCTGATTTATATTCCCAGCCGTGATAGGGGCACACAATACAATCGCCTTCCATCCAGCCATCTGAAAGTGCGCCGCCTCGATGTACGCATAGGTCACTTAATACATGCACAACACCATCAGGCGTGCGATACAACACAAATTCCTGTTCCAATGCTGTCACACGAATCGGCTTGTCCTTTACAACATGTGAAAATTCAAGTGGCCACCAAAAATTCTTTAGCATAGTTGCTCCTTTATTTTTTACGAATGACGGTATGTTCCGCCTGTAAATCTTTTTTATTGATGAACGAAAGTATAAGTTCTGCGATCTGGTTTCGAATCTCTTCAGCGGGCCTTGTCATTTCCATATCAAGGAAGAAGCGCCCAGTAGTTTCATCTAATGGATGGGCGACCGCAAAATGATTCGCACCTTCAATTAGGATATCAAACGCTTCCGACTCAGATGAAGCTTGGTACGCTTCGTCAAACGTTTTCGCCACTGGATCCGGTGCCTGCTCATCTGTCTCATAACGGATTCGGCTTGCCGCAATGACTCCATCCTTGTCGCCGCGCATTAGCATTGTTCGTTTGCTGGCGATTTTCAAAACTGTTCCTGATTCGAACCCTAACATTGTCGATGCCATTGTGTGGCCTGCGTAAGTGAATATTGCTTTGACTTGTTCGAAGTGTGCGCCATTTTGCAGGGCCACGGTCCCGCCTGCGGAATGTCCGCCAAGAATCACATTGTTCAAGTCTAATGATTGGTGCAGGGGGCTATTTTCGTCATCATTCAACTGCTCCAATGAATCAAGTATTGGTTGAATAGCAGGGCAGGTTGGGCCGCTGCCATAGGTATCAGGTTTTACCTTTGATAGATCAATTGCAGGTGTCAATCCAATCACGTTGGGTAAAGTTTCGGCAACGTGGGTATACATTACGGTTACGATGTTTGCTTCCGCCAGTTTTACTGCCAACCAGTGATAACTTTCCATGCCCACGTTGATGCCATTAAAGAAGATCACTACAGGCATAGGTGTGTGTGATTTGTATGCGGGAATAACGCCGCTCATCCGCTCGGCATCGCTGTTCGTTGACATGGCGGGATAATAGACTTTCAAATGCAATACGTTATAAGGTGCGCGTGCATTTGGAAGAGTAGTCGCGTGGAAAATCGCGCGGATCACGAAATTATTTCAGCCTTTCTGTCAATCTATCTCCGCCCCAAAGACCTCGGACTAACGAATCTGCCATTTCTTTTCCAAAGAGTTGTTCGCCAACCACATTAGCAGGGTCACGGTCTGCAATTGCACGGCGGACTTGCAAGTCACGTTCAGCGAGGGCGGCACGCTCATTCTCAGATGTGGCAGGTGCTTCATTTACATTCTTGAGGAAGCCGTCGAACATGTAATGCGCTAATTCGCGTATATCTGAGATCGCCTTGTCTGAAGGCGTAGCGAGATACACAAAGCCTGTCTGTGAAACAGATGTCCGCATATACACACTACGGCTCACAAACGGACGATACTCAGGGTTATCTTGAAACTCACGCCATTTGGCGTTAACAGGCTCGTAGTATTTGTCGAGATAATCCAGATCTACCATCAAATCTGTGCGCGGGATGTAATCGAAGTAAAAGAAAATGTCAGGCATTGTTCCCATTGCCATGCCAAAGTGGGGAGCCTTGGTTTGCGGCCCGAGCCAGACGGTAAAATGCATGTTGGTAAAACTGTGCTTGGGGTTACCGATATGGGAGTGAACAAGCCAGTCAATTTCAGGCCCTACAAATGTGTTGAGCGAACCTTTGGCGTTGCCATCGAGTGACGTATAACTGGAAAATTTTTCGGTTGCGCCATCGGGTTTCACTTCAAAACGGGATGTGAGTTTTTCGCTCAACTCACGGGTTATGTCCCAGAGTTTGCCAAACCAACCTGTCGAATCGACATCGGGCTGGGCGGCGAGCAGATCTGTTAATGATTGAGTGTTTGCCATGATTTCTCCTCAGTTCTTATTTTTTAAAAGATATACTTCAACTTGATTTAGCTTTTCGTCTCGATATTTCTTCCAAATGCCAGCAATGCTTTTGCTGGCATGGTCGGTCACTTCGATGGCGGAGATTGTTTCACCTGGGGTGGTGACCATTTCTATTTCACGAAGTGCACCGTATTGTTTTTCGTTTCCGTGCATACCTTCTTTGTCGGTGAAGGTGTATTCATTTGTTGTGATGGATGTTGTTTCCAGTAATTCTCCATCAGGAGATATCGTCCACCGCTCGCCATGATATCTTTCGAAAAGCTCGCCATCCATAAATTCGGGATAGCCTTCATTCTCTGGTGTTGCCACTCCAACGATCGTGGCGATTTCTTCATTGGCGGTGAAAAATTTTCCGCCTGTGACTTGCCGATTTGGATTCAGCAACATAGAGAACGACGTGAAGTTATATCCGAACCGGGGCCATAATCCTTTAGCGGTTAACACGCCATCTTGCCACGAAAATCCGCCGCCGATCACATCTTCACCAAGATAGTGTCTCGCTTTTCCTTCGACTTTCAAATCAAAGATAAATTCTCCAACACGTTTGTTCATGATGTTAATTGTTGTCTGCGCTTGTTGCGAAACATTGCCCGCGACGAGCACCGGTTCGCAGTGTTGAATCAAACGGATCACATCACCTTGCGGCTCAAGAATACGGCGTTGACGGATAATGCCAGCGAATTCTCCCGATGGAGTGTAAAGATATTCGCTGACGAGCCAATCGCCAACGAAAGAAGGTTTGGTCATGCAGGCTCAAACTCCAAGACGCCAAACTGTGTGCCGATGCGCTGTCCGCCGCGATACCAATGCTGGACGATAGCTTTGCGTTTGCCATCGAGCGTTACCACGTCACGCCGCCAACAGCGGAGATGTGCTTCACGGTGATAGAAATTTCCGCTGAGCGCCCGCCCGCCGCTGAGTGAATAACTGCCGACAACTTCAGAGTCTTGAGCTGTCCATGCCTGCCAATGATTTGTGGAAAGCGGAAAGCGGCGAGTGGATGCGTCAAATGAACCGCCTTCAACAGTAACGTTAAATGTTTGAAGGTTCGAACGTTCAAACATTTCCGAATATTGAACTTTACCCATTGACTTGCGTTCACCATCCAAGGCGGTCAACTCACCTGTCCATTGGCCTGCACGGTGTAACAGAATTTCACCGCGTCCCGATGTGGGGTCGTCTTGCAAGTCATAATGTGTACCACTTGTCAGCGTGGGTTGTGGGTTGGGAGTTGAATCAGGCACTCGGTCGTTTTGACCGACGACAACATACATCATGTGTTCGCCGCGCGACATCTGTGCCAACGAAAGTTGCAAATCCCCATCCACGATCATCAAAAAGAAACGTTGACTCAACCCAAGCGCAGACCAATAGGCATTTGCGTCGATCAGCGTTTCACTGAGTGTTTCTGCATAACCTATGTTGGCGGGACCTTCATACAAGCGATGATCGTTTTCCTGTTGAATAAAATAATGTCCGCTGTGTTTGAATGGACCAACGAACGAAACATCAATGCGTACGCGCCCGTTTTCAAGCGATTGCACGTTTCGATAATCGGAGCCGTTGCCAAGGAAATGACCTTTGCTATCGAACACTTCGGCATTACCTGCCCAACGCCCGTGGGCTTGCGAGAATTGAGGTGCGGTCATGAATTATCCAGCAACGATTTTGTAGGTTTGTTTTTCTTTAGGTGTCGAATCGAAAATGGGTTTTAGATCAGTTCCCTGCGGCTGGGCAGTGAGATAACGACCCTCAACTGAAACAGTGACATCACTTTTGAACGGGAATGGAGCAAGTGCATACGCATCATCACTTGCGGGCTTGATCTCCAACGTATGATCCGTCCCTTTACCATCAGGTACATGCAGGAATTTGGATTCGCCGCGCCCCTCGGTATGAGTCATATGGAAGTATAGGGATAACGTGTCGAAGAATTGCAGAAGCTTATAGTTATTGATGAGAGCCGGTTCTTCCACCCATGCGGCTGATTCGGCTTTCGAGGAGAGTTGTTCCTTCAAACGAGCCTGTCTCTCAAGTTCAGCGTTGAGCATCTCAGTGACGGCTTGTTTATTTTCGGGTGCGATCTTGTCAATGAATATGAAATCGGACATGCCATAGCGCCCATTGAACAATCCATACGTGTGCATGGAAGAAAGCAAGCCGCAGAAGGCATGATGCGCTTCATTGAAATCTGGTGAGGCTTTGGATGTCTTCACCAGATAGGGGAGCGGAGTCTGTGTGAGATGATGGGGAAGTCCCGTTGTTGGCGATTGCTCACGAAGCGCATCCACCGATTCCCAGCCTTCATCGTGGTGGGCAACGATGTATGTTAATAAATCATGCGGGACGGGAGCGGCAAAAGAATCATTGCCAAATGCTTCGGCCAGTTGACCTGATGTGCGGGCGTGGTCTGGTTGCTCAATGACGAAATTAGGTTTGCCTTCAAGTGTGGATTGAACAATCATGGCTGTTGTACCCTCACGAAATCTTGAATTTGGAAGATCAATGTTTTTCCGTCACGAACTTTATGTGTAATGATGCGGCGGTTGTTGGGGTCAATGAAGTAGTGGTTATTATAGACGGTGGATTTTGAAACTTCGCTTTCGATGGTGAATACATAGTTGTAAGGGGTTAGCTCAGTACCATGCAGTTGAACCATCTCATTTCCGCCCTCGCAAAATTTTCCGTCCACTTTGATGTCTGTGTGATATACGGCTGGACCATACCCATATAACTTTTCAAAGTCTTCGTGCAGATGCCAGATGTTTTCATCGACCCAATACACATCCATGTGAACTGCGGAGGCTTCGAGGAAATTTCCTTTATCGTCGAATGTCTTGCACAAGCCCTCCCAGCGTCCCATAAAGCATTGATAGGAACGCGTGGATTTTGGGTCACCGTAGTTTTTGTCTGTCATAGAATCTCCTAAATATCGAGTTGGAATTGGAAGCGGTCGCCGCGATAATTGGCGCGCAAATGTTCGATCGGTTTTCCGTCCTTGCCACTGTATGTAACTTCAATCGAAAGGATGGGGAAACCAGTACGAACTTTTAGCAGCTTGGCTTCTTCACTGCTGGCAGGCACAGATTGAATGGTGCGGTTGGTCTGAATCCCTTCACGGTTGGGTAAGGCCCGGAAGAACTCACCGAGTTCGAGGTCCGAAAGAGAACCGACATTTCCAGATTCAGCAATGGTTTTGGTGAGATAGGTCAAGTGCCGCCCGATGGGTTCTTTGTTTGCGGACAGAAGAAAATCCACAAAATAAACTTTTGAATTGGAGCGAACCCCAAGTGTCTCTGCAACGTTTGGAAGCGGTGTTACAAAATCGCGCTGGCGGATTTGCCAAATAGGCTCGATTCCTTGCTCGCGCATCAACTCTGTGATGGAAACACGCTTCAATGGGTTGTGGACGAGTTGCTTGTTTGCCACGAATGTGCCTTGTCCACGGTGGCGCTCAATCGCCCCTCATGCGTCAACTCGGAGAGCGCCTGCCGAACCGTGATGCGGCTGACGCCATAGGCTTCCTGGAGTTCCTGTTCGCTGGGAACAAGGTCGCCAGGTTTCCAGGTGCCGTTCTCCAAATATTCGAGAAGGCTTTGCTTCACCTGATAATACAATGGAATGGGGGAGTTGCGGTCTATGGATTTCATATTTTTACTCTTGGCAAACAAATGTTATAATGTTATAACAATAATACTTGTGTTCCAATCCCTTGTCAAGCAGGAGAGCTCATGCCCAATTACGACTTACTCATCAAGAACGTGAAATTGGTACGACCCAACCAAACCGATGTGGTTGAAACGGATATCGCTGTCAGCGAGGGAAAGGTTGCGAAAGTCGCGCCATCCATCCCTGAGAATGAGGCGAAGGAAATCCATGATGCAAAGGGATTGCTTGCCTTCCCTGGCTTGGTGGATGGTCATATGCATGTAGGCATTTATTCTCCACTGGTAGAAGATGCAGTGACTGAATCAAAAGCAGCGGCGATGGGCGGAGTTACAACAGCAATTACGTATTTTCGCACGGGCGAATATTATTTAAACAAGGGCGGCCCGTATAAGGATTTTTATCCTGAAGTGTTGGAGATTTCAAAAGGAAAATATTGGGTGGATTATGCGTATCATCTCGCGCCGATCAACCGCGGACATATTGATGAACTGCCGATGCTGCTGGATGAACATGGCGTGTCATCGTTCAAAATTTTCATGTTCTACGGCGGGCATGGCTTGCATGGCAAGTCTGACCAGCAGCATAATTTTTTGAAACTCGAAGGTGATGAGAAATATGACTTTGCGCATTTTGAATTCATCATGCGCAAGTTGAGCGAGATGATCGAAAATGATCCGAAGCGCGCGCCGTATATCAGTTTGAGCCTGCATTGTGAAGTGGCGGATATTTTGAATGCATACACATCCATTGTGCAAAAGGAGGGCAAACTGAAGGGATTGCACGCCTACAATGCAGCGCGTCCGCCGCACAGCGAGGGACTTGCAGTGTTTATCGCTTCGTATCTTGCACATGAAACAAGTTGTGCGAATATCAATTTGTTGCATCTTACCTCCCGCAAGGCGCTTGAAGCTGCGTTGATGATGCGCGACCTGTTCCCACACATCAACTTCAGGCGTGAAGTGACGATCGGTCATTTACTGTTGGATGTGGATGAACCCAATGGCGTGCTGGCGAAGGTTAACCCGCCGATCCGTCCGCGTGAGGATGTAGAGTTTTTGTGGGAAAAAGTTTTGAGCGGCGATGTGGATTGGGTGGCGAGTGACCATGCATGTTGTTCGACCGAAGTGAAATATAACGCCGAACACCCTGATGATATTTGGATGGCGAAGTCTGGCTTTGGCGGAACAGAATACATGCTTTCTGGTTTGCATAGCGAGGGAAGCAAGCGCGGCTTATCTCTGAATCGCATGGCAGAACTTGTTTCGTGGAATCCTGCACAGCGCTATGGTCTTTTGTCGAAGGGCGATATTGTTGAAGGCTATGATGCGGACATTGTTTTGTTCGACCCGAATGAATCATTCGTAGTTCGTGCAGCTGAGTCCGAGTCTGGGCAGGGGTATACGCCGTTCGAAGGTCACGAGTTGACAGGAAAAGTTAAGGCTACTTTTGTGCGTGGTAACAAGGTATATGAAAACGGAAAGATCATTGGCGATGCCAAAGGGCAATATATTAAGCGCCCAATACTTTAAAGACTTATTAAAACAAGGATTACTGCATTGAATAAAAAACTCTTAAACGTCGGTCTCATCGTACTCATTGACATGCTCGGCTTTGCGCTGATCGTGCCGTTGTTGACTTTCTTCGCCGACACTTTTGGCGCGACTCCGTTCCAGACGGGATTGCTCGTTGCAACATACGCCGCCATGCAGATGGTCGCGGCGCCGATTTTGGGCCGCATCTCTGACCGCTTTGGGCGCAGACCCGTTTTCCTCATCAGCATCTTCGGTACATTTATCGGCTTCGTCATTCTCGGCTTTGCCAATTCATTATGGTGGTTATTTGCCAGCCGAGTCCTTTCTGGGATTACAGCGGGGAACATCTCTGTGGCGCAAGCCTATATCGCCGATGTGACCGATGAAAAGAACCGGGCCCGGGGCATGGGCATGTTTGGAGCCGCGTTTGGTATCGGCTTTATTCTCGGCCCTGCGCTGGGAGGTATGTTGAGTCAATTTGGTTTTGCCGTGCCGTCGTTCGTTTCAGCAGGTTTGGCATTTATCAATTTCCTCACAGTATATTTCTGGCTTCCTGAATCGTTGACAGAAGAACGCCGCAAGGAAATGGCATCCAAAGAACAAGTTGAAGTCAACTTTAGAGCGCTGCTTGCAGCACTACGTCGGCCGTTAGTTGGCCCATTGCTTTGGGTGCGATTTGGATTTTCAATTGCTTTCAACGCATTTCAAACTGTCTTTCCGTTATATGTTTTGTATCGGTTTGAATTAAATGCACAACAGGCGGGATACATCCTTGCGTATCTGGGCGTGGTGCTGGTCATTATGCAGGGCGGTTTGATCGGCCCACTTTCTGAGCGTTTTAACGAAGCCAGATTATTAGTTACATTTTTGGTGTTTGCACTTGTCGGTATGATCGGCTGGGCAATTGCTCCGAGCGTGTCAGTGCTTCTTGTTGCAATGTTTCCCATGGCAGTGGGTGCAGGTTCCTTTAATTCTTTGATTAATTCTGCCATTAGTAAAGCGGTTAAACCTGATGAAGTGGGTGGCATGTTGGGCTTTGGTGCAGGACTCGAAAGCTCAACCCGTATTGTTATGCCAGCGCTCGCAAGTTATTTATTGGGCGCATTCAGTACGTCTGCACCGGGGTACCTTGGTTCTGTGGTCCTATTTATTGTTGTCGTGTATGCGTATGTTCGACTGATTGCCAAACCAGACGTCGTGAGTGTGTAAATGAAATTTGGTATCCATTCACCTTCATGGATATATAACGACGCAAATATTTTTGATGCCGTTAAAAAGAAAGCCATCTGGATCGAGCAGCATGGCTTTGATTGGTTCTCTGTCATGGATCATATGATCCAGATCCCTGTTCACGGATTGCCAGAAGAACCGTTCATGGAAGGGTGGACGGTTCTTTCCGCGCTCGCGGCTGTTACAGACCGAATTAGATTATCCACGCTGGTATCTTCGACGTCCTACCGAAACCCGGCCTTGCTCGGCAAAATGGTTGCCAACGTCGATATCATCAGCCACGGACGAGTCACACTCGGAATTGGCGCAGGCTGGTACGAATCGGAATACAAACAATATGGATTTGAGTTTGCAGATAAACCCGCCGAACGGGTTTATCGTCTTGAAGAAGCGATCAAACTCATCAAGACAATGTGGACAGAAGAACGAGCTACGTATCACGGCAAATACTTCCATGTGGAGAATGCCATCCTTGAACCCAAGCCGATCCAGAAACCGCATCCCCCGATACTGATTGGTGGGGCAGGCGAACAACTGACCCTGCGAACAGTGGCACGAGCCGGTGACGCATCCAACTTTATTGGCACTCCCGATGTTGTGAAGAGTAAATATGAAGTACTGAAACAGCACTGTGTAACTGAAGGGCGTGATTACAACGAGATAGAACGCACCGTGTTGTGCAACATCCTGCTTGCAAGGGACGAAGCATCCATCCAATCTAAATTAGCAAATGCGACCTTGTTCAAAGGCCGCGGTTTAACAATGGAAGGTGCGAAGAAACTCTTTGCTGAATATCAATCTGTTGGTGTGCAAATGTTGATCTGTAGTCTTTATCAGAACGACGTTGAAACATTGGAATTATTGACTGAACTGAAAGACGAATTCAAAAACTGAGGAGTATCCATGACTAAACTTACCGCTGAATTTCTATTTGATGATCTAACACCTGCTGAAAAAAAGCGGGCTGAACGCGTTGAGAAAATCCTCTCCGAACTTCGCGATCATGCCGAAGAAGCTGACTCCAGCGGACAGTTCTACGTTCCGCATCGTGAAACGCTCGCAAACGCTGGCCTGCTCGGGCTTGTCGTCCCCAAAGCCTATGGCGGACTCGGTGGCAGCCTGCGCGATCTCGCCGCGGCGACCTTCGCGATGGGAACAGCGTGTCCGTCTACAGCGCTGGCATATTTCTTCCATTGTTCCACTTCCTCACGCGGCTTGCTTGGGCTTGATGCGATTGAAGAAGGTAAATTCAGTGATGAAGAGATTCCCGTTGTAAAGGCGTTTGCTGAAAATGTATTACATCGTATGGGAACCAAAAAACAACTACTGGGTAACTTTGCCAGCGAAACGGCCAAGTCGTCACAGAGTGCGGTATTCATCTCCACTGAAGCCGAAAAAGTGGATGGTGGCTGGAAACTCAACGGTGTGAAGTCATTTGGCTGTAACACAGGCGTTGGCGATGCGTATTTGGTGGCGGCAAAACTCAAAGGCTACGATACGGCTGAAGGCTTGACAATGTTCTTCGTCCCGCGTGAAGCGGATGGCGTAAAGGAGCGCCCGCAATGGGATGCGCTTGGCATGCGTGCCACCGCGTCGCATGGCATTATCCTTGAAAATGTTTTCGTGCCTGATGAAGAATCACTGGCAATCCCAGGCGCATTCGTCAAGTTTATGCAAGGCAGCCGCGGTTCGTTGATGGGCAACCAGCCTGCCATCTCCGCTATTTATTTGGGTGCTGCGAAACAGGCCTATGACTACGCTCTTGAAAAAACAATGAGCCAAAAATTTCAGGATACGGGCAAACCGATCGCGACCAGTGCCTTCCATCAGGAATTGATTGGTAAGATGACCGTGGAAATAGAAACCGCGCGCTTGTGGTTGAAACGACAGATTGATTTGGAAACCATCGAGCCGCCGATCGCATCAAAGACCGAAGTGGTGCAGCATTGGCGTATGGCCAAGGGAACTGTATCCGAAAGCGCGTTCGAAGTAACGCAGCTTGCGTTGAAGATGACAGGTACCAGCGGTACAGCCAACAGCGGCGTGATTGCCCGCATGCTGCGTGACATCGCCATGGCTTTGGTGATGGCATTCCCCGCCGAACGCGGACGACTCGAAGCTGCAAAGTCCATCACCGATGGCGCAGAGACAAAGTCGTTTACAGTGTCGGAAAAATAAAAATCCCTTAACCACAAAGGTTTATTTTTCCTTCGTGCCCCTTTGTGGTCAAAAAAATAGAGTCAATCATGTCCTTCCCCGAAATCAAAATGCCCCCGCTCGACGAAGTAAAGAAACACTTCACTCTCTTCGATTATATTGAAGGCGAACGTATCACCCCGACGATTGATATGGGAGCTTTCGTCCATAACCCGAACACCGGTGAACAGATTGCACCACAAATGGCGACCAGCCCTGAGAACATCGAACGTGCTTTGCAGGTTGCACAGCGTTTGCATGAATCAGGTGAATGGGCGAACACATCCCCCGAGGCCCGCGCTGACATTCTCGATAAGGCTGGTGATCATCTCATGGGACTTGTCCCAATGATCGCCGCAGTTGAGTCTTACAACACAGGCATCGTTTTTGGCACAACAAGTTTTGTCAATGCGATCGTGTGGCTGGCATTCAAAGCTGCGGCTGGTGTTTTGCGAAATGGATACGCTGTCAACAAAGTAGAAGGTCCACATGGCGATGTGGAAGTTTTACGCAAGCCGTTAGGTGTTGCGGTTGCCATCGTCCCGTGGAATTCTCCCGCCGCGCTTGCCGCTCACAAAATCGCCAACGCGCTTGCCGCAGGTTGTCCTGTTATTCTCAAACCCACTGAATGGGCGCCATATTCCTGTCTCCTTCTTGCTGATGGTCTCGAAGCCGCGGGTTTGCCCAAGGGTCTCTTCCAAATCGTCAACGGCGGAAGCGAAGTTGGCAACAAACTTGTCAGCGATAAACGCGTGCGCGCTGTTTCGTTCACAGGCGGCCTTGTTGGCGGTCGCGCCGTCGCGGCCGCATGTGCCGCAGATTTCAAATCACTGCAACTCGAACTCGGCGGCAACAACGCAATGATTATTCTTGAAGACGCCGATATTGATAAAGTCGCCGATGGAATCGTCGCTGGTATGACCACGCTCAACGGTCAGTGGTGCCGGGCACTTGGTCGCCTTATTGTCCATGAGTCGATTCAAGATCAAGTTGTCAAAGCCGCGATGGAAAAATTCAAATCACTGAAAGTTGGTGACGCGATGTCAATGGAATCTCAACTTGGACCGCTAGCCAATGCGGCTCATCAAAAACGAATTGTAGATGCCATGGAAGCACTCAAAGCCAAAGGCGGGCAGCCGGTTCATTCCGCCCCGACGCCTGAGTCAGCGGGCTACTATCTTTCTCCCACGCTGATAACAGGAGTCGCGCCCGAAGAAACTCTCGAAGAAATTTTCGGGCCTGTTGCCACGGTTCATTCCTTCAAGACCGATGATGAAGCTGTGAAACTTGCAAATCAAACGCCGTATGGTTTGGGCGGTTATGTGTATTCCAAAAATGAAGAACACGCCATGAAAGTAGCAAGACAAATGAATACAGGCGGAGTCAAGGTCAATGGAGTGAGTCTGCTTGAATTAAATGTCGATGCGCCACGTCCTGCATGGGGATTGAGCGGTTTCGGTGAAGAAGGAACGCTCGAAACATTCGATGTGTTTTGCGGGAAGTCCGTTGTAGGTGTGGCAGGGAAGTAGTTAAATCAAGGTGGCAGTCACTTATATAAGTGACTGCCACCTTTTTTAAATTAAGGTGTAAGCATGGCAGGATTTTAATGCTATGTGAAGTTATGCTGTGATTGTTCCCTTTGCCAGCCACCAGGGGCGGTTCTCAACAAGATTTGTTTTTTGAGAGATGACTTTGTTTGCGGCGAGCGCGGGGTAAATAATGGCTTTGGTTAAGCCAGGTTTATTTTCAGCTTGCGTGATGAGCGGATAATTGATGTTCCCATCAAAATCTTTTTCCCATTGTGTCCAGAGGGTGAAGTCTTTGTCGAGGGCGAAGATAGCAGATGCGCCTGCTTCGGATGGTTGGGTAGCGACGACGAGATTCATGCGATTTTCAACGGCGCGTTCGAGGAAGCCGTGAGACATTTCCCATAATTCCAAAACTTGAGTTGGGACAGCGACCACGTCCACATCTTGCAATACAGCGAGGCGGAAGACTTCAGGATAAATCGCATCGCCCCCAACGACTATTGCCAGCCGTCCGAATGGCAGATCTATCACTTCGAGCTTTTCTCCCAAGGATGTTGCCCAGGGATGACGTCCGCAGGTGTGGAGTTGAGGTTGTTTGAGGATGATGCCATTTTTGTTGATCAGGACCCCGATGTGTGAGTTGTTTTCTTGGATAGATGTAACAACATAGGTATCAGAGTCTTGTAGTGATTCTTGTAAAGATGCCAGCAAGCTGGCTGAGTCCAAAGTGAGTTCAGGTAGAACAAGTAACTGAACATCCTTTGATTGTTTGATAACGTAAATAAGTTCGTTGATGTCATTGTTTGCTGGTTGATAAACGGCGGCGATGGAAGAGTCGGCTCCAGCGGAGATGCGGCGCGGGGACGGCGAATCAGCTATCGGGGCGTAAAGATCCGGGCGGCGAGACGTGAGGATGTCTGTTCCATCGGGGCGAAGTTTGTTGAGGGCAGAGTCCACTTCGATGTCGGCGAAGATCGCCGCTTCTCCCAATTTAGGCGCTTTGGCAAGGATGGTTCCATCGGGTGCGAGGATCTGACTTTCGCCCGCACCTGCAACGGCTTCGGCGGGAATCTTGAGTTTGTCGGCAACGACTTGCGCCATGTGCGGCGGGACGAGCGCACCGACTTTGTTGGCGGCAACGACGAAGACTTTGTTTTCGCCCGACCGCACGGGGATGTGCAGCGAAGCTTCATCGTGCGCGAAGGAGTTGAGGCTGTTGAGGAGAATTTGCGCGCCACGAACGGCGAGCGCGCGAGAAGGCTCGGGGATGCAGCCATCCATGCAACAATACATGCCGAGTTTGCCGAATGGTGTTTCGACAATCTGTGCAGGTTCAGTGGCAGGTGTGAGAAAGTTGTTTTCATTGCCCATGAGAATTTGTTTATCGGTGAGGGCAATTTGATTCCCTTGCGGGTCGAAAAGAATGTTTGTGCCAGTAACCTTGGGATGTTCACGCCGTAACGTGACATTGACTTTGATATAGCAGTTGTGTTCTTTGGCTTTGGCGCCAATGGCTTTGAGAAAGTCGCCATTGTGATCAACAGAAACACGCCAGCAGTGTTCAGTGTCATCAAACCAGAGGATATGGTTGATGAATTCAGGTGTAACGATGATGTCAGGCTTGTTCTTTGCGGCTTCGTCGATCATGCGCAAGACGGTGGCGAGATTGGAATCTACGTCACCTGTGACAGCGAATTGAATAGCAGAGACTCTAATTTTTGGCATAGTGTTCCTTTATAAAAAACAATTTAACGCTAAGCACGCAAACGTCGCGAAGTTTTATTTTTCTTTGCGTGCTTAGCGGTTAATAATTATTCTGGTAAAAATTCTTTCGATGCAGAGATGATTAATGCTTGTGGCGTTGCGAGAATCATATTAGCGCCGCGTGCAACTTGTTTGGCAGCGTCAGCGCGTGTATTGGCAGTGATGCCTGCGGCGATGTTCACTTTCTTCATAATTGCAATAGCTTTGTCAATGACTTCCTGCACTTCTGGATGATTGGGTCCGTCGGGGAAGCCCATATTGAGTGAAAGATCGCGCGGCCCGATCATGCAGGCGTCGACTCCTTGTACGGAGCACATCGCTTCAAACTCAGGAAGAAGTTTTTCATCTTCAAATTGGATGATGACCATTGTGTTCTCGTTTGCAAATTGGATGTACTTGGGCGCTTCACTTGTGTATGCCATATAGCCCGATGCTCTGGATAACCCCACGCCTCTTTTGCCGACGGGTTGGTATTTCACTGCTTCGACCAGCATTTTCACTTCTTCAACCGATTCCAAACCTGGCATCATCACACCCAGCATGCCCGCATCTAGATATTGCAACACAAGCTTTGGGTCTTTTGAGCCAATGCGGACGAGGGGTGTGATGTTCGTCCGCTCACAGGCTCGGATCACATTGATGGCTTGCGCAGGGTCAATGAGCCCGTGTTCGGCGTCAAGGATGTAGTAATCGAAACCTGAGAGTCCGAAGAGTTCGGCGAGTTGGGGGTCGTCAGATGTAGAGATGACACCGTAGACGGGGAGTCCTTGTTGGAGTTTTTGTTTGGTTTTGTTTTCTTGAATTAACATGGCGGCTCTTATGTGTGGAATAGAAAGTGGAAAATAGTGAGTGATTAGAGTTTGGGTAAATCCCAGAGCATGAGACCAGTACCTTTATGTTTTGCCCGATGAACAGGGTTACCTTCATACTCGGTCAATGTGAATTCAATAGCGAAAGCAATAGCTTTGGCGCAATGACCTGCAAGAATAGCAATTCCATTTTGGGCTTCAGGGTCTTGATACGCAACAGCTAAATGTATATGAACATGCGGTTTGCCTTCGAGCATGGAAATTGTTCCGTGACCTGCGACGATTTCCAGTGCGCGTTTGAAGTGGAGTGGCGCTTTGCGTTGTTGAGAGTCAAAGTCAAAGGCGCGGAATTCTACTTCACGGAGTCCGCCGAGGAGCTCGAAGGTAGCAGTTTGAATGTTATTTTTCTTTGCAACTTCGAGAAGCGATGCATGGATGTCAGCATCGTCTGTGATGGCGCCCATGAACACGCGAGTTCCAGATGGATTTACATGCTTAACGGTTGTGGTCATGATTTTTGTTTACGTTCCCACATGGCACGGATGGCTTGAATTTCACCGGTGTGGCGTGTACCATCGATGAGCGTAATCTTGATCCAGAAATAGAAATCCCGTTTGGGGTCACTGCCTGGGGCAAGTTCTTGAAGTTTTTCAGGGGTTGCTTCATTGAGGAAATCAACCATTTTTTGATGAACAGCATCAAAGTAAGCAAGCATGTCTTCCAGTGACATGACAGGGACGGCTTTCATTTCTTCGACGGAGTACCCTGTCAACATGCCGAGTTTATTACTGCCTTTACCGCGCGGGTCATAGTTATATTTCTCTGCCCAGCCTTGTGTGAACCACAGTTCATTCTCAGCCTCGAGAGCGAACATACGATGCACGTAAAGACCATCCATAATACGGGAAAGGTGCCAGATGGTCACTGCAATGTGATTCGCTTCGTCATCGGGTTGAAAGGTGATGGTTTCAGGAGTTAGACCTTCGAGGCTGGTATGAATTCCTCGTTTGTAAGTATCCATTAAGTCGAGCAGAACATCTTTTGCGCTTTGCATTAGATCACTCCTTCGGCTTGCATGGCTTTGATGTCTTCAGCAGAAAGTCCCAGTGTGGAAAAAACTTCCTCGTTGTGTTGACCAAGCAACGGGGGAGGAGTGAACGTGTCTTCGTGTGTATCCGATAGTTTAATGGGATTTCCAGGCATACGGGTAGATCCGCCGTTGGGATGTGAAACTTCCACGATCATATTGCGCGAGAGAACTTGTTCATCGTTGACGGCTTGTTGCAGATTATTCACAGGTGCACATGGGATGCGGACGGACTGCAATTTTTCAAGCCACTCTTTTTGCGTACCAGTGGAAAAGATTTCGTTGAGACGTGCGTTGATGAGTTCTTTGTTCTTGAGGCGACCAGGTTGGTACTTGTGTTCTTCAGTGTCCAGATCGGCGGCGGGAATCACTTTGAGTAATTCTGTCCAAAAATTATCGGCGATGATAGCGATGATAATGTAGCCGTCTGAGCAGGTGAAGGTGTCGTAAGGTACGTGGACAAAATGTCCGTTACCAAGTTTATCGGGGACGATGCCCGAGAGGAAGTGCATGGTCGCCATGTAATTGAGCAGGCTGATCTGCGCATCGAGCATGGAGATGTCCACGTGTTGGCCGCGACCTGTGAGATGACGTGCATTGAGCGCAGATAGCACACCGATGGTTGCCATCAGTCCCCCTGCGAGATCGCCGATAGGAATGCCCGAACGGGTGGGCGGGTTGCCAGGCTGCCCTGTGATGCTCATGCCGCCGCCCATCGCCTGCGCGACCATGTCGAAAGCGGTGCGATTTTTGGCGGGACCTGTTTCACCGAAGCCAGTGACCGTGCAGGTGATGACATGCGGATTGAGTTTTGATAATGTTTCGTAATCAACTTTGAGGCGTTTTGTTACGCCTGCGCTAAAGTTGCTGATGACCACATCTGCGGTCTTGACCAACTCGTAGAAAATTTCCAGTCCTTTTTCTGATTTGAGATCAAGCGTGACGCTTTTCTTATTGCGATTGAGCGTCATGTAATATGCGCCGAATCCATTCAGGCTGTTGGCGGGGTCGCGTTCCAGGAGGCGGCGCGTGCCTTCGCCTGTTTTTGGCGGTTCGACTTTGATAGTCTCTGCGCCTTGGTCTGCGAGCATCATTGCACCGTAGGGTCCGCTGAGCATGTGGGTTAGATCTAGAATTCTGATTCCTTGTAGGGCTTTCATAACTGTTTCAAATACTCCATTACTTCTTTTTTCTCAACGACATCTCCGTACTTGGAATTGATATCGAATAGATTTGCTTCATGCGGACCTTTGTGTCTGTCACCGACACATTCCTTCGGGACGATGACTCTAAATCCGTATTGCATCCCGTCAACAGCAGACGCTCTGACGCAGCCCGAAGTTGAGCATCCCGTTAGCAGAATTGTATCCACCCCGAGGCTGGTCAATGTCGCTGCGAGGGGAGTGCCGAAAAAGGCAGATGCGTATTGCTTGACGATGATGATGTCACTGTCAACGGGCGGGAGTTGCGGGACGATTTCTGCCAGGGGTTCGCCTTCAAGCATGGTTTTCAGCACAGGTACTTTTTGAATAAAGATGCCGCCATCGCGGAAGTTTTTGTTATACAAGACTTTTGTGTACAACACAGGGATGTTCTTCTCGCGGGCGAGGGCGAGCATGTCCACAGTTTCATTGACGGCAGTGACTACGTCTGGCGCGTAGAGTGGAGCGTCTTCGGTGATGTAGGCGTTGATAAAGTCCACGATGAGGAGGGCGGGGCGTATCCCGAATCCGATGCGCCCATCGAAGACGCCTTTGTAGTTGTCGGAGAGAGATGAATTGTTTGTCATGTTTCCTTTTTTTGAACCGCTAAGGTTGCAAAGAACGCCTAGTAAAACTTTTAAAATCTTTGCGGCCTTAGCGTACTTGACGGTTAATTTATTTCTACTAATTTCACTTCCCAGAATGTATCACCTTGCTGCCATTGGTATTTGAGCAGGATGTCGTTTTTATTGACCCAGAATTTGGCGGTGTGGTCGTAATTACCGCCAGTGAAGTTGAATATATCGGCGGTGTGTTCTTCATTGTTTATAACAAATGTATCCCGTCCCAGGTAGGTAGCCGAGCGTAGACTTGATTCAAGTGCAAGTAGTTTAACTTTGTCATTGGGGTCTTGAATGTTTGGCACCAACACAGGGACTATGTCTCCGTGCCCGATGATGTAGGTCTCCCGGATCGCTTTGCCTGTGAAGATGCGCAATAGTGGCAGGGTGGTGAATCGCTCAGGGATGGGGATGCGTTTGTGAAATTCCTGCCCATCAATATTGCGATGGGCGAGAATTTCTGTTTCTTCAAATTGATAATGTGCGTTTGCATGTTGAACTGCGTTTTGATTTTTGTTTTGCCATTCAACGTTGAAGTGCGTTAATTTCTTTCCGTTGTAAACAGCCGAAACATGGATGTAGGCGCCAAACCTCTCAGCGTGGCGTTCGCTTTCGATAACGGTATCAGTTGTCCCGTTGGAAGTGAACCGGAAGGTTTCGGTGATGTCCGCTTTTGTGCCGTTTATCCAGTAATGATATGTTCCTTTCACTTGACGCCGAAATTATCCCGTGTGTGTTCAAATATTTTCTTGGATGCAAATGCAAAACATAACCACGAAATGGTGTTGATTGATTCTTCAGCCCATTGCAGGGCGATGGTTTGTTCATCCATGCGGGCAAGCCCATTGAGTAAAAATATGCCAACGAGATTGATGATGAACAACCAACCTGTCAGCGGAAGTTTCTGACGAAAACCAAAGACGATGAGTAATATTCCCGTAATAACGGTAGCAAGCACCATGACACTAAGGAGCACACGCTCCCATGCGGGTGAAGCAGGGTTGGATGTGAAAAGGTAATACGAGCCTGCGAATATGAGAGCGATAAAGATAACGGGGGGGATCCAGACGTTAAATGTTTTTTTGCCTTGCACTGTGCGGACAGTCTGCCAGACGCTCCACAGTAGTAGTGTGTATCCAGGTGCCATCCATACGAAGAGTCCATTCTCCATCCAGTCTATATCAATGGTGCCGCCAGAGGAAGCCATAAAAATCTTCCATAAAGCTTTGAAGAATCCACCAGCGACTGTGAGGATTGCGCCGAGCAAGGCAACATTGCCTTGCTCAATATTGATATGTTTCACCATGCGGAAAATAAAATACAGCCCGATAGCGGTGAACAGTACGGGCAAAAAATCAACTAACGCGAGAGAAAGTGTGTACTCCATTTTATTATTCGCTATGACTGCGTGATGCGCGGATTTGGGTGGTAACCAGCCCTGTGGCAAAGGCGATCTCGCCAATGTTTTGAAAGAGCGGCATACTTGCCATCGGTGCGGCGATGAACATGATGAGTGACCCTACGAACAGCCACGGCCATTTGACATTGCGCCACATGATTATGCCGAATACCAGCACGAAGATAATTGTCAATACGGCGGGGATAGGCGGTCCCTTGATGAATTCAAAGTCATTGACATATTTGAGTACAGCACCGTCTTGAACGAGGACAAGGTTTAGATTGAAAATATCTATGTAGCTACCGAGAGCGATCAAGGCAGTTGCGATCAGACAAATAACAGTGTGCCATGTTTTGCTTTGTGCAAATTTGGAACCTGTCATTCGTAAAGCGCCAAAGGCAGCGATGATCATGGCAGGTGTAAACAAGGCGTGAACCCAGAAGCGAGGCGCGTTAAGAGCCTTGGTCAATGAACCTTCGCCGATGAAGGCGCCGAGCGCAATCGAGATGTTGTCGTATGCCAATCCGTACACAACGATCAAGACCAGCACGGCATACCATGAAAAATGTTTTCGGACTTCACGAGTCCCGTATATGGCGATGCCCAGTTGAATCAAGCCGACAATAATAAAAATGATGTTCTGCATAATTACTCCTTAAAAACCCTGACAGGTTTCTCCAAGATGGGAAACCTGTCAGGGTTTTGTGTTACTTACGCCTTTGCGCCGCGTTGAATCGTAGCCATCGAATCGCCGCTGCCTTTACGGCGGGCTGCCCAGTGCTGTGTTCCCATCACAACATGGATGACGATGATAATGTACATGAGGATGGTTCCATAATCGAACCATGGCTGGATGGGGCCATTGGGTCCGATCAACGAGTTGGCAATGAACATCACCAAAAAAGTGATATAGCCAATGTATACATGCCAGACTTTGGATCCTTTGCTGAAGCGTGGAAAGCCGAACAGATATAAGGTGAATCCAAAATGTATCAACGCCACCAAGGGAATTAATGCATAGTTTAAGGTTTGGTAGAAGGCGCCTTTTTGATCAATTGCCCAAATAGGGTTACCTCTTGGGTAGGCAGTGAGGACTGATACCAATGTAATAACTACGAAAGCCCAGCCAGTCCAACGATTCCAACGTGCTAAATTCTGTTTTTTCATTTTTCTCTCTCTCCTTTGGTTGTGTTTTTGTTATGTCTCATTTCGAGACGAAAACCCTATATTTCGCGTGAGATATTCCCGCCCGTATAGAACGGAATGGGTTTATCCCATTGCTTTCGGAGCAGTCTTTGGAGGAACAAACGTACACCGATCAGCGAATGAAGCACCGCGGGGATCATCATAAGAGCAGCTGTGATCTTTTCCACGGCGGGGAAGACCGAAATGGAACGGTTGACAAAAATGATCGCAAGCATGATCAAGCCTAAATACAGATTTACGAGCCGCAGATTCTTTTTAAAGAGGGGAATACCATATAAATACATGGCCGCGATCGAGTGCATAAAGATCATGATCCAGAACAGGTTGTTGAATATCTGCATCAGGCTCGTGTCAAAATTGGTTTTGCCCTGCGCGTTCAGGTAACGCCCAATGATGGGGAAGAAATAACAAACCATCGTAAACCATCCCACCAGGCGGTCAACAAATTGCATACGGGTCTTGCGTTTGATTTCGATCTGTTGGCGGTCTACTTTTTGTTCCATGGGTGCTCCGTTACACATCATTCTTCGCTATGCTTAAAATGACATCAAGTTAGGAATTCTCGAATCACATCCACAACGGCTTGTGGATTTTGGTCACATATATACGGACCTTCGCCTGCCATCACGCGCATCTCGCCATTGCGAAGTAATTGATACGCAGGTTCGAGGCTGGCTTTCAATGTATCGTTTTCGCCTGCCATAACAAGGATGGGAATCGCAAGCGACTCCAACTGCTCTTTGAACGGCTGCTCGAAAACAGCATGATACGCACCTTGCGCCGCATCACGCGCGGACTGGGTGAGAAGTACTTCTCGATGAACAGTTTCCAACGGGAGGGCGGAGTCTCGTTTACGAATCCGCTCCCAGACTTGTGTGAGATGCGAGCCGTCTTCTGCCAGAGCAAACGGCTTGAGACTGGCTTTCAGTCCTTTGATCTGTGCTTCGCTCAAAAGGGGAGGCCCTGATAAGACCATCTTCTTGATAAAGTTGGGGTGGTCGGATGCCATTTGCACAGCAATCGCTGAACCTGTGTGATGTCCGAAGGCGTAACAACTGTCCACGCCGAGGGAGGTGAGAGCGGCATGGAGTGAGTCAGATAAATATTGAACAGTAAACAGGCTGGGGGGAGAAAAAGAGCCGCCGAATCCTGGGTTGTCGGGCGCTATTGTGTGAAACGAGTCTGCGAGCTGAGTCATCATCGGCTCAAACATCATCCCCGAACTGGCGGTTTGATGGAGCAGGACGAGCGGAACCCCGTCAACATTTTTGAGTTGTCGAAAATGGATCTGACCGTGGGGGGTATCTACATAGCCTTTGTGGATTGACATGAATGCCTTGAATGTTATAATGTTATAACATTTACGAAATTTGGTCAAGGCAGATAATATCTGAATTTCAACTTCAAAGGAGTCCCCCATGACAGATCAACTTGGATATCGCAAAAAATTTGGCGTAATCGTCCCCAGCACAAACACCATCGTAGAACCTGATTTTCATCGTATGACCGTGCCAGGTGTGACACCGCATATGTCACGCATTCATATTCGTGACCAGAATTTGAGCAGTGACGAAGCATTTGAGAATTTACTGGAACAGATCCGCGTAGAGATCCAATTTGCTGTTGAGCGTGTAGTCACAGCCGAGCCTGATTATATGGTGATGGGCATGAGCGCCGAAACTTTTTGGGATGGTGTGGAAGGCAACCGCAAATTTACCAAGATGATCTCTGATTGGGCGGGTGGGTTGAAAGTTGCTACCGGTGCCGAGGCCTGCGAACGTGCATTGAAGGCTTTTGGGGTAAAGAAGATTGGTGTGGTAACTCCATATCAGCCGGTGGGTGATAAGAATGTCAAGAAATTTTTTACTGATATTGGTTTTGAGGTTACTGCGTTGAAAGGTTTACGCTGCCCAACGGCGATTGCAATTGCAAACGTTTCGCAGGACGAATTGCGTAATGCACTAATCGAAGTCAATAAAGACGCCGATGCCCTTGTTCAGGTTGGTACGAACTTAAGTATGGTTGGTCTGGCAGACGAAGCGGAACGCTGGCTGGGCAAGCCTGTCATTGCGATCAACGCTGCCACATATTGGATGGCGCTGCGTGATAATGGCATCACTGAGAAAATACATGGCTGCGGAAGTTTGTTGCGAGAACATTAATAGTGAGTGGAAAGTACGCGCAAAGAAAGAGGAAAGAAGTAAGATGATTATCTGCTTTTTTCCTCTTTCTTCTTTCTGATGAAAATTAAACGCTCATTCCGCCATGTTGGATATATCGTCCGTGACTTGAAACAATCCATTGCGGATTTTCAACGCCTGTTCGATTTGCAGGATGAAGACATCCGGGTCATTCCGCCCTTTGACCTGCCCGCTGATTCCCGATTCGCTTTCTTCCACATTGACGGTTTAAACTTCGAACTCATTGAGCCGATCTCGGAACACTTCCAAAAAATATTATTCGATTCAGGCATCGGTATCAATCATATTAGTTTTACGGTAGATAATATCGAAAAAGCGGTGAAACACATGGCAGAAAAAGGCATCCGCCCCGGGCATGTGACACCGAACGGTATTATTACCATGCCGCATCAAAAGATGGTCTATTTCAACCCCGAAGATACGGGTGGGATTTTATTGGAATACATTGAGGAAATCAAACGATGAATCAACTTGATATGTTTGCCTTGTCGCTTTTCGTTATTATGGGGGTTCTGTTTACCATTTATCGTGTGAAATATGCAAAGCCAGAAATCTTGAAAAAAGAAATCACGGAATTTAATCCCATCACTGCATGGTTGCGGGCGGGCATGCTCTTCTGTCTCTTTTTCTTGATTTCATGGGCGACGGGTACCATGCAAATAATATTGAATTCACCCATTGCGACACCCGAGCAATTGGCTGATCCGCGCTGGAAATTTTGGGTGAGCGGGTTGACCATCTTCATCTTGTTTGCCTATTGGGGTATCTGGGCGCATTACACCATCCGCTTCGACCGCAAACTGGATCTGATTCCGCAAACTGTGTTTGGTCTACTATGGGGGCTCTCGTTTGGACAAATGCTGTTATCCATCTGGCGGATTGTTGTGACAATTACTCCCAATTGGACATCATGGCAGCAAGGATTTTTGGCATATGTCTTTATTAGTCTCTGGCAGTGGTTGTTAATGGATATGTATTGGGATATTTACATTTCGCCTGAGCACGACAATCCCAAGTCCATCAAACTCAAAGTCCCGCTGACACATGTCCCCAATGTGACCTTGAGTTTGATCTTTTTTATCATCTACCAAAATTATGCGATCTTCGTTGCCTTACAAACACTGGCATTATTGGGAGCCAGTATCCACATGCGGATGCCTGCCCCGTGGAGTAAGGAGAAAACTCCCGCCGCCCGCAGGGAGCCGTCCATCTTTTGGGGGCTTCCACGCTGTGGCGGATATATCTCCAAAGACCCCGAGAATGATCCGTATTTAAAAGCCGCACACTTGGTATAAAAGATACTCCCGAAGGATGTAAAATCCCTCGGGAGTGTCTTATTTTCTCTTGAACCTGATAAACCGCCTCTTTGCCAGCGCGGCTTGCAATTCACTTTCGGGCGAGTTCGGCTCAATCCCAAAATTAGACTTGAAATATCTCTCATTCTGTTGATACATCTTGAAAATTTGCTGACGTTCAGCCTCGTCAGTGACGAATTCGCCGCGCACGTCGATTTTTTCCTTTTTGATTTCGAGCCTTGCTTCACCGTTTGCCAGGACATTGCGAAACCAATTGGAAACATTTTCACCCGTCAATGTGATGATGTCATCGTCATCGCGCAAATAACCAATGGGAATGCTGTGCTTCTTTCCCGTTTTGCGGCCAGTTGTTGTGATTACCATAAGTATGTCACTGGCAGGGCCCATCCAATTGCGCCGGAGAAGGAAAGTCATAATGCCTAAAGCTATTTTGGCGCGATCTGAAACTTTGGGTGGCAGGGTGGTGATCATTTGTGGTGTCATAAACTCTCTATAATGGTTATTCTATGTGAAATTGCTGGTGGATATTTTATAACCTAAAATGGCCTTGGCGTATCTCCCAGTTCCAAACTGATCCACTTCAACTCAGTGAAATGTTCAACTGAATAGTGTCCGCCGCTGCGACCAAACCCCGACATACCAAACCCACCAACGGGTGCCATCGAGTCCGATTGAAATGAGTGCATACCGATATGCACTGCACCACAACGAATTTTGCGTGCCGCCGTCATACCGCGCACCATGTCATTGGTCAACACGCCAGCGCTCAAACCATAATCAGATTCGTTTGCAACTGCAATCGCTTCATCCAAATCATTCACTGCCACAACCGTAGTCACAGGCCCGAATGTTTCTTCACACCATGCGGAGCAAGTGCGCGGTGGCTCCCAGATCACGGTTGGTTGATAGATCAATCCTTCGAATACATCTCCGCCCGAAAGAATTTCCGCGCCTGCTTCATGCGCATCATTTACATGTCGTTTTACTTTTTCCAACGCACGCGCATTGATCACGGGGCCATACGCTGTCTTTGGGTCACGCAAGTCACCGAGTTGCAGCGACTTCGCTTTCTTAGCTAACGCCTCCGCAAACGGACGAGCAATCTCTTTTTCCACAATGATCCGTGCGCTCGACATACAGATCTGCCCGCCGTGAAAGAACGCGCCCACCGCCGCGATCTCCGCCGCTTCTTCGATATTCACATCCTTCAGCACCACCAGCGGATTTTTCCCGCCGAGTTCCATCTGCATACGCTTCATGGTTTTGACTGCACTTTGTGCGATGTTGATTCCTGTTGATGTTGAGCCTGTGAACGCGATTCCATTCACCTCGGATGACTCGATCAATGCGGGACCCACGTCCGCGCCGAAGCCCGTCACTACATTAAATGTGCCTGATGGAAATCCCGCCTCATGCAGGACTTTAGCCAACTCCACCGCAATAGCAGGAGTCTCCTCTGATGGCTTTGCCACGATAGCGTTACCTGCACCAAGCGCGAAGGAAATCATCTTCACCAACAGCGATAATGGCGCGTTGAACGGACTGATTGCTGCGATGACTCCCATTGGCTCGCGAATGACCATGGATAAACGATGCGGCTTGTCGTTGGGGAAGGTATCACCATACAATCGTCTTGCTTCTCCAGCTGCTGCCCGTAATAGTGATGCGCTGTATATCACCTCAACTCGCGCCTTTGCGATGACCGATCCGCTTTCATCGATAATAATGTCAGCAAGATGATCTACATTTGCTTCGAGTAAGTCAGCCGCTTTGAGCATTGTACGTTCCCGTTCTGGGGGTGGCAACGCTGACCATTTCTCAAACCCTGCACGAGCAGCGGAAATGGCATGCTTGGCATCATCCGCATTACCACGAGATGCAAGCGCATACACTTCGCCTGTGTAGGGATTCATAACTTCAAATGTAGTGCCAGAGATAACTTCTTCGCCGTTGATGAAATGTCCGTAGGTTTTCATATATCGTTTGTCCGTAGGGGCGGGATCTCCCCGCCCAATTTTCTATCATGTGGTTACAGGGCGAGGTCATCTCGCTCCGTAACCACGTTATATTCTTTCTTCAAGCATACTTGCCCGCAACAAATAAGCCCGCGCCTTTGCAGGGTCGGTTGCTGATTCTGAAAGCGACTTGTTCCTGCGCTCGCGTTCCTCTTCTGCGTCCATGACCATGTTGTTGTATTGCTGGTCGGAGTATAACTGCACCGACTCTACCGCATATTGTCTGCGTTCGTTGGAAAAATCATCTAAAATCGTATCAGATTCTCCGTTTTGAATTCGTTCCAACTTTTCGACTAGGTTTGCCGCATCGTGGATACCGCTGTTCATACCCATGCCGCCCGATGGATTGTTGTTATGAGCCGCATCGCCCACGAGTAAGGCCCGTCCCATACGGAAGGTATCTGCCACGCGTTGATGAACACGATAGAGTTGAGTTGTTTTGATCTTATATTCTGGAACTTCGCCAAAGAAGTTTGTAATCCGTGCACGCAGGTTTTCCTCTTTCATGGCAATTTCTTCGTCTTCTTCATCTTTCATCCGAAATACCACGCGGACGATATCCGGCAGGTTCAAAATGATGACCCATTCTTCAGGGTCGAATATGTAGCAGACTTGTGCCGCGCCTGGCAGTAGGTCTCCAGTGTTCAAATCACTGCCGATCAACAGGAATCGGTCTTCGTATGTTTTGCCTTGAAAGCCGATATTCAATTGCTTGCGGACAGTGCTGTGAGTTCCATCCGCGCCGATGATGTATGCGCCTTCGCGTTCGATGATTCCGCTTGCAGTTTCAAACCGGGCAGTGACGTGTGTGCTATGATCGTTGAAGTCGATTAGTTTATGACCCATGTGGACTTTACCCGTTTCAGTCGCTTCGACGGCGGGTTTCAATACGCGTGTGGCAATGTGTTGGGGACACTGTAAACGATATGGGTAGGGAGTGTCTTTGGAGATTGCAGCATATCCAAAGTCCGCAATGAGCCGGCGCGAAGCGCGTTCCCAATATTGAAGTTGATCTACTTTGTATCCATGCTTGATGACATCATCTGCCACGCCCCAGGTTTCGAACAACTCGAGCGTTTTGGGGTGAAAGGTGCTCGCGCGGATCTGTGTGTTGAGCTCGGTATCCGCTTCGAAAACCTCGGCTGGAATGCCTTTATGGGAAAGGGCAAGTGCCAACGAAAGACCGACAGGTCCCGCGCCGACAATAAGAATGGGTTGTTGATGTGAAATCAAGGTTGTAAAAATCCTATGAAATGTTATAATGTTATAACAATATACCGCATGGATGTATGACTGTCAACCAATAACCCTGAGAGGGTAAAAAGGAGAAATAAAGATGCCAACAGAAAGAAATGATTTTTACAAGATTGGGGAAAACTTTGTCACAATATTCGGTGATGATGTGAAGGTTGGGGATGCTGCTCCTGAATTTACATCCGTGGTGCCTGGTTGGGCCCCCGTGAAACCTTTGGAAGAATCCAAGGGCAAGGTGATTATCCTTTCAGCAGTTCCCTCATTGGAAACGGATGTGTGTGATCGTGAAACACGCCGATTTAATGAAGAAGCTTCCAAGATAAGTGATGATATTGTTATTTATACAATTAGTACCGATTTTCCAATGACGCAGGCTCGGTGGTGCGGCGCGGCGGGCATTGATAAGGTGAAAGTTGTTTCTGATGTTCTGGAAGCTGAGTTTGGTTTGAAGTATGGATTGCTGATCAAAGAGCGCCGCTACCTTCGCCGTTCAGTATTTATTGTTGGGCGCGATGGCAAGTTGGCTTATGTTAATTATCTGCCGCAACTTGGGCAGGAACCAGATTATGACGAAGTAATAGCAGAAGCCAAGAAGGCGTAGGGCTGACATCTAGGGTAATTCATTTTTTGATTTGCCCTAGATGATGATTAGATAGTTACCCCGTATTCTTCAATCCGGCCGCGATTCCATTTATTGTCAGCGCCATAGCTTCGCGGAGTGTTTCTGTTTCCAGGTCATTTGTGTCATCAGTTGAGCGCAAACGCTTGAGTATTTCCACTTGAAGATAGTTAAGCGGGTCTACATACGGATTGCGAACTTGTACAGCATTCTGTGTAATGGGCTCCTTTTCCATGAGGGTCTGATGTCCGCTGATGGAAAGTACCATGGAGCGCGTTCGTTCGTATTCTTCCAGAATCCTGTTGAACATATTTTGCGCAAGTGCATGGTCTGGCACAAGTTTCATATAAAGAGCCGCGATGTTCATGTCCGCTTTAGAGAGTGACATCTCGGTATTATCAAGCATGGTTCGGAAGAAGGGCCATTCGGCATACATCTCTTGCAAAAGGGAGGTGTCGCTGCAAGACTCGAGCCCGGTTCCCAACCCAAACCAACCCGGTAAATTGAACCGGGATTGCATCCATGAGAACACCCATGGAATGGCGCGGATCTTTGTCACTGTGCCGGTACTGGCACGGGCGGCGGGCCGCGAACCAATTTGCATTCGTTTAATTTCCTCAAGAGGTGTAGCAGTTTGCCAGAAGTCAATAAAGCCAGGTGTTTCGTAGACTAAATTTCTATAGGCTTCTTTTGCGACTTCAGACATCTCATCCATAACTGTTCTCCAAGTGGACGGGACCGGTTCTTTGTTCTCGCTCGGGGCCGACGCCAACAAAACTGCGCTTACGATTTGCTCGAGATGTCTGTGTGCCAATTTTGGGTTGGCATATCGTGTAGCAATGATCTCGCCTTGTTCTGTCACACGGAATCGGCCGTTAATACTTCCCTTTGGCTGGGCACGGATGGCTTGTCCGGCGGGACCACCCCCGCGCGCAATTGTGCCGCCACGGCCATGGAAGATGGTGAGTTTTATATTGTGGCTTTGTGCAGTGCGAGCGATCTCTTCCTGTGCTTGGTAGAGCGACCAATTCGCCATGAGATACCCGCCATCTTTATTGCTGTCGGAATATCCGATCATCACAATTTGCTCGTTGTTGTGTAACTTGAGTTGTTCCCCATAGGGTTGAGAAGTGAAAAGTTCATCGAGAATTTTTGACGCATCTCTTAAGTCAACAACAGATTCAAATAGCGGGGCAATGGGGGGGACATAGGAACAGCCTGCCCATCGTGCAAGCAATAGGACGGTCAATACATCGGCAGTGGAATGAGCCATGGAGATGACTACGGCTCCAAGCATTTCCCTTCCATATACTTCGCAGACCCTGTTAATAAGTTGGAACAAGGCCCAGGTTTCGGCAGTGGAGGTTGTCACGCCCGGGTGTTGTGAAAGGCTTGGCGGTGTTTCGTCAAGCAAACGGGTGAGAAGAGCCGTTCGCTCATCGTTTGGTAAATTTTCAAAATCAGGTTCTATATCCAATGCGCGCAGGATCTCGCCCAAAGCTGAATTAAGTTGACTTGAATCCTCACGGATATCAAGCCGTGCAGCATGGAGGCCGAAGATTTGTAGTTTTTGTTGTGTTGGATTTAACTCGCTTTTGGCCAATATTTCAGGCATTGCTTTTGCTATGACATTAACTGGCTCGACCAGAGTTTCCAAAGAAATATATGCCTTGTGTGGTTTGCGACTCAACAAATGGGATTTCATGTCTTCATTCGATGCGCTTGCAAGATCGGAAACCAAAAGCGATAGCGCTAGACGATAAGGTTCATTGGCGTAACGATCTTCAATAAAAGCAACATGCGATTCGAATGGCCTGCGCTTGTCGATCCATCCAAGTAATTGTGATGGTGGCGGGATAAGGCGCGAGCTTATACTCAGGCGGCGGGACTGTTCCTGCAATGTGCGGCGATGATTTTCAATAGCAAGACCACGATGCAGGCGCAGCGTTTCTGCTGTGACATCCGCAGTGACATTTGGATTACCATCACGGTCGCCGCCTATCCATGAAACCAATTTCAGCCATGATAAGGGGGATTTCAAGTCGGGATAGTTATCTTGCAGTGCTTTATCGAGGTCTTCGTAAATGGCTGGAATGGCTTTCCAAAAAAACGCATCTACGTAATAGAGCCCCGTCTTCACTTCATCGGTCACTGTCATTCGGCTGACACGAGCCCGTTCGGTTAACCACAAGGCTGAGATCTCGGTTCGGAGCATACGGTGAAGTTTTTCTTTTTCAGATGTGGATGAATTCCTGTTGTTGATTTCCTCGACAAGCTGTGAAATCCGTTCGATCTTGGATAGCACTGTACGTCGACGGGCTTCAGTGGGATGTGCGGTAAGCACAAGTTCGATATTGAGATTATTGAGAAGAGCTGATATTTGCTCGGACGTCGCGCCGTTCTTCTTTAACAGTGCAATCGACCCGCCGATAGACTCTTCTATTGGCTCTGGCTGTTTTTCTTCCTGCTTTTGTCTTAAGAGTTGAACCCGTTGATAATCTTCAGCTAAATTTACAAGGTCAAAATACGTGGCAAAGGCTGCCGATACTGCCCTTGCCTGATCTGCGGATAATTCTGCAATAAGTTTTTGTAAATGTTCAGCAGCGTCTGGGTCACCGGCGCGACGTGATTTTGCCTCGGCACGAATTCGCTCTACGATTTCAAAGATTTCTGGAGATTCGAGGTCAGAAATAACCTCACCCAGCAGATCGCCGAGCATGTGAATGATTATAGATAGAATTGAGAGCGGCAATAATGGTACTTAGCAATTATCTTTAAGGACTCTAAGATAGATTTATAGCACTTCTGCTTCAAATGTATTGCAGGATGACACATCTCCTGACTTAAGCCCTGTTTTAAACCACCTTACCCTTTGCTCAGAGCTTCCGTGTGTAAATGAATCAGGCGTAATATGTCCTTGGGATTGTTTTTGAAGCCTATCATCCCCTATGCTGCTTGCAGCATTTAGTCCTTCCTCAATATCGCCTTCTTCTAGTATGTCCCTGGCCTTATCAGCGTTATGTGCCCATACACCCGCAAAACAGTCAGCCTGAAGTTCCTGCATAACTGAAAGCCTATTTCCCTCTGCTTGACTTAATCTTTTCCGAGCATCAAATACTTGCTCAGAAATGCCGAAGAGGTTCTGAACATGGTGGCCAACCTCATGGGCGACAACATAGGCCTGGGCGAAATCGCCCGGAGCACCTAGCTTATATTGTAGGTCTCTATAAAAACTTAGGTCTATATACACTTTTTGATCTCTGGGACAATAAAACGGGCCCATTGCAGACTGTGCAAATCCGCAGGCCGAGTCGACAGCTCCAGAGAAGAGAACCAGATTTGGCTCACGGTACTGGCTTCCGTAATCCCGAAATATCTCATTCCAAGTATCCTCTGTATCTGCCAGAACTACAGACACAAAGTCCGCTAATTCGTTATCTGCACTTGAGGTTTGAGGTTGGTTATACGAAGAACTAGAGCCTGTTTCCGTAAATGAGCTATCGTTTAATAACTTGCTCGGGTCGGCTCCAAGAAGTAATGCAATGACTATTATCACCAAAAGGCCAATGCCGCCTCCGGCAGCACCTCTTCTTCCCGGCATCTTTACACTTCTTCTGTCTTCGACATTTCCACTTCTTCTTCCTAATCTCCAGCGCATTCTAATTACCTCGAGTTATTATTTGTTTATAACCTGACCCAATTATTATCCTATATCTATTGGAATTTGTGAATAGTTGTCATGATTCAATCTCTAAGTGTTAAGATAATCTCAAAGTCCAGAACTCGCAAAAAAAACTTGGACAGATACTATATCGGCCATGAATAGTAAAAAACAAGTCCTATTCTCATGGAGCGGGGGCAAAGACAGCTCACTCGCTCTATATGAAATTCAGAAAAGTCAGGATTATGACATTGTTGCATTAATAACAACAATTACAGCTGATTATGACAGAGTCAGTATGCACGGTTTGCGGACTAGCCTATTGGAAGAGCAGGCGGAATATCTTAATATTCCCCTAGAGAAGGTTTTTATATCTAAAAATGCATCCAACGATGAATATGAATCCAAATTTAACGAGGCGCTTTTAAGATATAAAAGGGCTGGAATTCGCCAGGTTGTTTTTGGAGACTTATTCTTAGAGGAAATTAAAAAGTACCGAGAGGATTTACTCCAGAAAGTGGGCATGGGGTGTCTTTTCCCAATCTGGAAACAAGATACTACAAAATTAGCTTATGAATTTATAGATCTAGGTTTTAAAGCAATTACCGTTTGTGTTGATTCAAATGTTTTGGGTAAGGAATTTGCAGGAAGGGAATTCAATAAAGAGTTTCTAAATGACCTGCCAGACGGGATAGACCCATGTGGGGAAAACGGTGAATTTCATACTTTTGTTTATGAAGGGCCAATTTTTAATAAGAGTATAAATAAAAAACTTGGTGATATAGTTTTGAGGGATGAGAGATTTTTTTACTGCGACATACTTACAGTCTAACTAAGTCTCTATAACAACCTTATTAGAATGTGTTTTAAGTTTCTTAAGTGATTTTTGATCTAATAAAGAATCAGGCATATTTCTAAGAACTAGAGTAGTGTTGAACATTCTGGCGGTTTCGAGAATTTCTTCAATATTGCCCTCATGCTCAGTTGCGTCAATTGAAACGCTAAATCCGATCTGCATTAGCTCAATTACTTTTAAAGACTTTAAATTATCGGTCATCTTGTTTTTACTCCAGTTTAACTAGATATTATCTAATAAATATTCAGAGTATATATACACTTTCAACTCTATATAATAAGGATAGCTGAAAATAATATGAAACGAATACCAGAGCCTGAACTAATGATAGAGCCTGAGCAGGTTAGCGCTTATGCCAATGCAGATTTTCATGAGCCACATTCTAATTTTATCAGTATGCTCAGATCATACTGTGGCACAGAGAATAAAATACGCACTATCTTAGATCTCGGATGTGGTCCGGGAGACATAACTTTTAAGTTTGCTAAGACCTTTCCAGAAACAATAATAGATTCTGTAGATGGCTCACGTGAGATGTTAGAGTTTGCAAAAAATATTTTGGCAGATAAACCTGAGCTTCAAGGAAGAATAAACTATATTCATTCAATGATTCATGAATTCAGGCCATCTAAAAAATATGATCTTATTTTTAGCAACAGTCTGTTACACCATCTCCCTGACCCTATGATTCTATGGAACAAGATAAATGAAATTTCATCATCTGAAACAAAAATTTTTATTATGGATCTCCTAAGGCCAGAGACGGTAGAGGATGCTCTTAGACTAAAAGAACTTTATATTAGCAGTGAGCCGGAGGTCTTGCAGAAAGATTTTTATAATTCACTACTAGCCGCTTTTGAAATTGATGAAGTTAGGGAGCAGTTATCTCAGGCGGGTTTAGATAATTTAGAAGCTAAGCAGATATCTGACAGGCATGTAGTTGTTAATAGGAAACTTGTGTAAAAAACAAGATATAATTAAAATATGGGGGAAAATATGAGATGGTCTATTTTGATAATCGTTCTAATATCTATTTCTATTATTAATCTGTCATGTGATAACGATACTAATTCAATGGCTGACAACAGTCCACTTAGAATTAAAGTCGTAACAATCGTGACTTTTCAGGATCTAGCCTCTATTGACCAACCAAACACGGGGGAGGCTTATTGGTGGTACACAGCGGGCAGAATTGATAATGAAATTTCACTACCCGGTGGATATGCCCCTGTTTTTACAAATGACAAACAAGATCATCTGCTCATAATAACTGGTTCGGGAAAGTCTAACGCAGCATCTTCTATCATGGCTCTTGGGCTTAATAAAAAATTTGATTTAAGTAAGGCCTATTTTCTAATCGCAGCTATATCCGGAGGGCCTCCTGATGTAACTACCATAGGGTCTGCGATTTGGGTGAGATGGGTGGTTGATTCTGGGTTAGCGTCGGAAATCGATCCAAGCGAGCTTATGGGTATAGTTGAATTTCCTTTCTTCAGATTGGGCTGTACGATTCCTCAATTCTGTATGGACGCTTTCAATACAGGGTCTGAAATATTCGAACTAAATAATGACTTGAGACTATGGGCTTTTAGAATAAGCAGTGAAGTGGATCTTGCTGATAGTGAGGCCGTACAAGTGATTAGAGATATGTACCCTCAGGATGCTGCCAGACAAAAGGCTTCAGTTCAACTTGGGGATGCTGCGGAGGCTGATACATTCTTCCATGGCGAAATACTATCAGGTTATCTGACTTGGTGGGTAGATAATTTTACTAATGGTCAAGGTCAATATTACACTTCATCATTTGAAGATACAGCAATTTCAACTGCTTTGCAGCGATTAAATGATGCAGGATTAATGGATTTTAATCGTTTTATGCTGCTTAGATCGCCAAGCAATTTTGATCAGCAGTATCCTGGCCAGACTGCTCTTGAATCTCTTCAAGATGCTAGTGGAGGTGGTATGCCAGATGGTTCGATATTAGCTTTTGAGAATGTCTATTTGGCAGGGGCCGCAGTGGCAAACTATATTATTCAAAATTGGGAAGATTGGAAAGACGGAGTTCCGCCAACTGAGTAGTTGTGTGAGAATCGTAATAATTGATTTTGGTCTTAGAATTTGAGCAACTCTATTTTGAAAAAATTTATCTACTAGTCTAGTATATTCATTAAAACTAATAATTTCTCATGGAGGTTCCTAGTGCCAAAAAATCAATTAAAAGAAGCAGTTGAGGTTACAAATTCTGAGCTAGTAATACCCCCACATACAAACCACATTGGTACTATATTTGGAGGAAAGGTTCTTGAGCTTATGGATATAACAGGCGCTATGGCTGCGATGAGGTTTGCAGGTGAGGATGTCGTAACAGCTTCGATGGACGCTGTCGATTTTAAAAAACCTATTCAGCTTGGTGATATGATCGAGCTTAAGGCTAAAGTGATTCATACTGCAAGAACATCTATGGTGGTTAAAGTAGATCTATTCAGATTAGCCCACACAGATAGTCAAAGGGATTTTAGCTGCCGCGGGTATTTAGTTTTTGTAGCTATTACCTGTGATGGTAACCCCAAAGAAGTCCCTATGCTCAAAGTAGTTACAGATGAGGATGAAAAATTCTGGGCCATTGGAGAAAAAATCAAACAAAGAGCAAAAGAGCGAAGGATCCGCGATGCCGAAGATTAATAAAACATTACTCAGGCATTTGTGATTCAGTCTCGGAACATGTTACTTCACCATTATCAGAATTCTCGGTTGTTCCAGCTGTGCGCTGACAGTTATAAGTGTGACCACTACACAGAGCTGTCCAAGTAGCACTACCATCATCTCTAATAATATGCTGAATAACTTCTACATGATCAGCATTACATGGTATCTGTCCGACAGATTCTTGTTGAAGAGTTTGTATTACTTGAGGATTTCCACATCCAAATCCAAGTATTCCAACAGCCACTAATGCAATAACTAGTTTTTTCATTTTTCACCACCTATCTTAAATTTTTCTTAGATTAATGTTGCTAATTAGATTAATCATAATAAGCTAGAATAGACATAAATTCAATCTGCAAAGAGTTATATACACATGAAAGCAATCGTACTTAATAAAACTGGTGGATCCGAGTTGTTAGTTCCTAGTGAAGTTCAGGAACCAATCCCGGGTAGAGGTGAAGTTCGTATAAAGATAAATTATGCGGGCATAAACTATGCCGAAATTCTTTCTCGCAAGGGGCTATACGGGTGGGCGGGAAAGCGTCCATACATTCTTGGCATGGAGGCATCAGGCCTTGTTGAAGCACTTGGCGAGAGTGTTAGTAAATTCGAAGTAGGGCAAAAAGTAATTGTCGGTACTAAATCAGGAACATATGCTGAGAAAATTGTAGTTCCCGAGGAACGCGTCACACCGATTATAGAAAATTACACCATGGAAGAGAACGCTTCATTCCTAGTCAACTATATGACCGCTTGGGTATTGCTTGTGAAAATGGCCAAGATTACTCCTGGAGATAAAGTCCTAATTACAGCTGCAGCCGGGGGAGTGGGAACTGCGGCTGTACAGATTGCCTCTCGTTACGGATGTGAAGTGTATGGGATGGCAGGAAGTGAAGAGAAAATTAAGTTAATAAAATCTCTAGGTGCTACAGAGGGATATAATTACCGGGATCAGGATTGTTTCAGGCGTTTAGTTGAGGATACAGGTGGAGTCGATGTTGTGTTAGAGATGGTTGGCGGCCAGGTGTTTAAGAAAAGTTTGGATATTGTAAACCCATTTGGAAGAGTAGTTGTAGCCGGGTTTGCGAGTCTCGACTTGAACAAATGGAATCCGCTTTCCTGGATTAAAACCTGGCAAGATATTCCCAGGGTCAAAGTGGGAGATTTGGCTAGAAAATCTATTGCCGTTATGTCCTCACACTTAGGATATTTATTAGAAGAAGAACCTCGGCAGATGGAAGATATTCTTATCGACTTAAAAGAGTTTGCACTAAAACATAATATTAAACCCGTAATTGGAAAAGTCTTTCAATTTGAAGACGCTTCTCTTGCTCATAGACATATAGAAAGTCGTCAGAGTGTTGGAAAGGTGCTTTTGAAAATTGGAGATTAATCTGGGTTTATACTGATCTAAATTGCTGGATGAACCTTAGGACATCTCACCCGATCCTGACATAAGACGGTCCAATATTTCTTTCTGAATATTTTCTATCTCACTTTTTGCCTTAGTAATTTCTACAGTAGGTTTACCCCTTTGTTCACATTCTTCAATTAGTTCATTGACATTATTTATAATCTGTTTTAATTTGGTCTGAGCTTCTATGTTGGCTTTAATGCCCATATCTTCATTTTCCCAATCTCTTTTGCTATATCCGTCAAGCTCTTTTGCCTGGATAATAAGTTCTCTGATCCTGTCTTTATGTCCATGAATTACCTGATGAATCACTGATTGAATTTCAGCTTTCTCCCCAGGGTCTCTCCAAAAAACATTTTCTAGGAAGCGTAAATCTTCTTCTGAAACTTCGCTTCTCCCATCAAGAAATGCCTTTGCTTTAAGCACTGAAATGCTTTGCTTGTATCTTCTGTCGGAGGGGCTTATACCTTTTTTCTGAAGCTCTGTTCTTATTCTTCCTATTAACTTTATAATATTGGAATGTATTTCTACTTCTCTAGCTCCAGACTTGCAGTCATCAAGCTCCTCTTGAGTAATAATCGCTCCAGACCCCTCAGTGCTTTCTCCTTGAAGTAACTTTAGGAATCTGAAATCCTCTTTAATATAGTCGACCACATATCTAAGCAAGAATCTGTCATAGAGTGCTTCAAGTTCGTCTTCTTCAGAAGGGAGCTCATTGCTAGCTCCAAACATGGAAATAAGCGGGATGTCGGATATTTCTGTGCCGTTATAATAAATTCTTTCGTTCATTACTGTAAGAAGTGTGTTTAGAATTGAAGAGCTTGCCTTAAAAATCTCATCCAGAAATACTATGTGAGCTTCAGGTAGCTTGCCATTAGTAACTCTTCTGTATTCATCGTTTTCAAGCCCTTTTAAGCTGACAGCCCCAAAAAGCTCCTCAGGGGCAGTAAATTTGGTAAGTAGCCACTGGAAATATTGAGCCCCTTTAATTTTATTGCAAACTTCACTAACGAGCTGAGATTTAGCTGTTCCAGGAGGGCCAATAAGCAGCATATGATTCCCGGTTAGAAGCGCTATCAATGTGCCGTCTATGACTTCATCTCTCTCAAGATAATGAGTCTTCAACTCATTTCTGATTTCTGTTAATTTCTCTAGAGCTCTTTCCATGAGATTATCTCTACCTTGTTTTCATTATTTTCAGTAGTTTTCATTAGTATAGCTTCTATAATTCTTTTTGTGGGATTTGATTCTCCTAGACTGCCTACGGATTTAACCGAAAAAATTTCGCTATATCCGGAGCTTAGTGTAACCCCCACCAAACCAGCGCTTATTTCGGCTGTCGAATCAATTTCAGTTGCAACTTCTCTAGCTTTTTTCTGGTCTATAACCGGCTGATCTTCTCGAGCCGCTATAATCTCATCAGCTATTTGCTCGGCTATATCATCAGATATATCCTCTGTATCGGAGTTGCCTTGCCCTTCTATTGCTGGAACATTTGAGGCTTTCACCGCCGCCATAATTACTACTTTAGGCGCAGTACTGAAATTAATTTTTTTATCTCTTGGATAGACTGTGACATAATCCTTAACTTTATTGAAAAATTCTTCATCCATTCCGTCAATCATTCTTATTTCCTGAACGCTGTCTAGTGGGCCGTCTTTAATAATATAAGGATTCTTCTGACTCGTATAAAATCCTGCATTAGCTCCGCTTGAATTTTGATCATTCTGAGAGCCCTTGACAGGTTTGTCAACCCAATTAGTCAAACTAGCTATAAACCTTTCTGATTTAGATTCGTCTACTTCGAGAAATTTAAACAGTTCTGTGATTTCTGCTAATACTTGTTGGTCAACTCTGTTAGACGAAGGATCTAAAAGAGCATTCAGATTGACCTTGGCCCTTTCATCAACAACAGTTACCGAAACGCTCCCATCTCCTACTGGGAAAAACGGAACATTGATTGCCCAAAATCCATTTGAATGATCACTATCAGAAGCGAGAGTAGATGCTATCTCACTCAAATCTTCAAGAGGCTGTCCTTTTAATGTGCCGGCCGCCACGTGAACGCCCGATTTAGCTATGTAGCGCGCTTTAACTTCGTCAACAGTATTCCCAGATATCTCTCTGTCTATTTGAGTGAAATAGATAAGGTCAGCCACTAAAATTGTAAGTATTGAGATAACTATAATTACAATTACTAGAACTATTCCCTTTTCAGAATTTTTGTCTTTTAATTTTTTAGTTTCTTTTGACATATATATAGCCTATTAATATAAGCGCTAATCTACAACCGGTATTAAAACAAGAGAGTTAAATTCTATATCATCTCCCCGCGGGCCTCTAAGAATTATGTTGATATTAACAGCAGCAGGAAGTGAAGAACCGTCGCTTGAGTTCCACTCAAAGGCCAATTCCTCGTCTCCACCAGTTAGAGAAATAGAAGATTCTCCCATATATGAAAGAGTGAATCCTACAATACGCTCTGATATTGGGTATTGAGAGCCCCCTTCCTCTGTCCCGATAGTTGGGTCATCCCTTCTCATAAGAGCAAATAACTCTGGTTCATCTTCTACAGGTTCCACATAATAACTGATTTCAGTCTGATCTGATTCCTTAGCGTCTTTTGCCGGCGTTCGTGACAGTGATGTGAATGTAAGAGTGCTGAAGTTGCCTTCTTGGCCTCCTACAAAGAAATCGGAGGGAGAAGGGTCTGATGAAATTGTATTGACATTACCTCTAGGAAAAGCTGTGACCAAATCTCTGGTCATCTTAGAAAAAATAACTCTCGCTTCATGATACAGCTCAAGCTCTTGTTCTACTTTTTCCTTTGCTTTTATGATCTGAAAGAAAGAGGCATATAATACTCCCATTACTATTGATGCAATAAAAACAGCTAGAAGTACCTCAATAAGTGTAAAACCTTCATTTGTAGTTTGAGATTGCTGTTGCAACTTTAAACACCTGATTCCCTTCATCCCATGCTATATCCACCATTACTATTCTTATTTCTGTCCCCAACTGTTCAATGTCATAGGGAAGTACATTTACATACCAAGAAAATCCAGGAAATTCTTCAAAAGTTCCTTGGTCCAATCCAACCTGAGGATAACCTTCAAGCTCAATCTCTCCGATTTTCTGCTGGGCTAGGGAATAAGCTATTGATTGATTCTTGGACTTTGATGCAACTACAAGATTCCTGTTTACAGACCCTAACAGAATGGTCATTGAGGCTCCCATTATTGCTACAGCAATTATGACTTCTAATAGTGTAAAACCTTTGTCTCTTTTGCTTTCGCGTTTTTGTTGCAAGTCAATAGTACCCCTTTTGTAAATGCCTTATCTATCTTCTGAGAAGTTCAACATATTGATCATACACCTTGGTGCCGCCTGTATATGGCTTAGTGGCCAGAGTATAGTAGCTTTCGTCATCCGTAAAGATGTGAATAACTGCCGGCTCAACAAACCCTGTCGGTAAAAAGAGTATATACTCGTTTTCTTCATCAAGAGGGTTTCTTTCTAGCGTACGCTCAGTTACAACATCTTTAAAGTAAACTCCATTTGGAAGCTTGTGCCTTATTTGAGTCGATTCTTCTGATAATCCAAACTCCTGAGTCTGTCCACCACCAAACTCACTATTCTGCAAAGTTTCTACCCAGTACTCTCCAGCTTCTATGTCAAACGTAAGCCTATGGATACTCTTTTTAAATGCGGCCTCATTATATAAATATTTTATCGTCGCTGTAAGATTGCGCGACGCGCTCTTAAGATTTACCTCAGTTAAATCCTGAAATTTAGGCACTGCAACAAAAAAGAATGCACCTATAATCAACATTACAACTAAGACCTCTAATAGTGTGAAGCCGTTATTTTTTTTCATTACCTAATATTACGGCTAGAAATATCGTCCTCTGTCTGCGGTACTCCATCAGGACCGGGAGATATTATCTCGTAGGTGTTTCCACCCGATTGATCAGGGCCAATGTATATGAATTCACTTCCCCACTGATCAAGTGGAACTTGCTCTGCTTCTAGGTATCCGTTAGGATCATATCGTCTAGGCTCTCTTCCTGTTGAAGGAATTACAATTAGAGCGTCCATACCCTGCTGAGTATCAGGATAAAAACCGTTGTCTACTTTAAATAACTTAAGTCCAGACTCTAGTTGAGTAATCTGTATTTTTGTGTTCTCGACTTTAGATTTATCTAACTGTCCTATTACGTTGGTACCAACAATATATGCCAATCCTGCGATGATAAGCAGAACAACCATAATCTCAATTAATGTGAAACCACCTTGGGCTCTCATATTTAATACCTCCTTTTAACCAATTGTTGATGTTAAATTAAATATCGGCATAAGTACCGCAAAAACAATAAACGCCATTACAGCACCGATTATTACAATCATAACAGGCTCTAGAAGAGATGTCAGAGTTGAAACCATAGTCTCCACCTGCTGATCATAAATGTCGGCAACCTTTGAAAGCATCGCCTCCATCTCACCAGTCTGTTCACCTACCGCTATCATACGTGTAACAAGCGGTGGGAATACGCCGCTTTCTTTAAGCGGCTGAGCTAGACTAGCACCTTCTCTTACACTGATTCTTACCTCTTGTAGCGTTTTTCCATAAACTTTATTACCCATCACAGCCTCACCTATTTCAAGGGCGTCTAAAAGCGGGATACCGCTTGATAGCAGTGTTCCCAATGTTCGTGTGAACCTGGAAATAACTACCATAGAAGTGAGTTTGCCGAATACCGGCACTTTTAACATTAAGCGGTCAAAAAACATTTGCCCCTTTTCTGTCTTATTAAAACGGAGTGCTGCTAAAACTAGAATTACTATGAATAATAAAATGAATAGTATGTAGTTGTTTAAAAAGTCGCTTATCTTGATCAAAATAAGAGTCATCAAAGGTAGTGAGCTTGAACTCTCTTCAAAAAGTTTCGCAATTCGCGGTATTACATAAGTCATTGTGAAAAATAAAACTCCCCCCCCGATAAAGAACATAAACATTGGGTAGATTAAAGCTCCTCTAACTTTAGAGGTAAGGGCGGCTTGTGTTTCTAAAAAGTCTGCTAGTCTGAGAAGTACTATGTCTAGCGTACCACTTGCTTCACCAGCTCTAACAATATTTATGTAAAGGTCGGAAAATACATTTTTATGCTCACCCAGAGCATTAGCCAGTGAGCTTCCTTCGCTTACTCTTTCTCTGACTTCAGCTAGCACTTGGCCGAGTCTTGCATCTTCCGTTTGTTCCGAAAGAGCGCTTAGTGAGGCCTCAAGGGGAAGCCCTGCTGAAATGAGAGTTGAAAATTGCCTGGTTGTTACTGCAAGCTCTGATATTTTAATACCTTTGAAGGGATTCAAGCTTCTTGATGAGCTTTCTTTTGCTTCATTAAGGGAGGATAGATAGACTCCCTCACGTTTTAATTTTTCGGTTGCACTTTTAGGAGATTCAGCGTCGATGACGCCCTGTACGGCTTTCCCGCTTTGATTTATGGCTTTGTACTTATATACAGGCATATTGAGTAATAATTATACGTTGGATAGTTGAAATTGTAAGAACGTTATTTATTCTGCGAACTAATACTTTCCTCTTCGGTAACACGCATTACCTCGTCAATTGAGGTTAATCCTCTAAGAACATGGCCGGCCCCGTCCATTCTTAATGTTGTCATTCCGTGTTCTATTGCATTTCTCTTTATCTGTCCCGAATCTACGTTACCAAGGGTCAAATTTCTTATCTCATCATCTATTAATAGCATCTCAAATATTGCTGACCTACCGGTATATCCCATATCAAAACATCTGTCGCAGCCTTTGGCTCGATAAACTATCCCATCCTGAAGGTCTGCCCTATTAAGACCAATCTTTTTAAGTTCGTCGTCAGAAGGGTTATAAGACTCTTTGCATGAGCTACAAAGAAGGCGAAGGAGCCTTTGTGCAACTACAGCCATCAGTGAAGAAGCTACAAGGAAAGGCTCTATTTCCATGTCTATAAGCCTGGTGATAGCACTTGCAGAATCGTTTGTATGAAGAGTTGAAAATACTAGATGACCTGTTAGAGACGCATGAATTGCAATGTCTGCGGTTTCTCTATCTCTGATTTCACCCACGAGTATGACGTCGGGGTCCTGACGAAGAATTGATCTTAGCCCATTTGCAAATGAGAGATTAACTTTAGAGTTAACTTGAATTTGATTTATACCCTGGATTTGATACTCAACAGGGTCTTCAACCGTAATAATTTTTTTGTCCGGAGAATTAATTCTTTCAAGGCCTGCATAGAGAGTCGTTGTTTTTCCGCTACCCGTTGGTCCTGTTACAAGGATAATGCCGTGTGGGCGTCGTATGAGACCTTCTACAACTTCAAGTTTTTCTCCCTTAAGCCCAAGATCTTCTAAACTAAGCAAAACAGAAGACCGGTCTAAGAGTCTCATAACCACACTCTCACCCCAAGTTGTAGGTACAGTAGATATACGCACATCAACATCTCTACCTGCAACTTTAACCCTTATCCTTCCATCTTGGGGTTTTCTCTTCTCGGCTATATCCAGCTCGGCCATGATTTTTACTCTTGATATTACAGATGCCTGGAGTTTTTTAGGTACTGAAGTTATTTCATGAAGAATACCGTCTTTCCTAAATCTTACAGATACTTCCTTCTCAAAACACTCAAGATGAATATCGCTCGCTTTCTCTTTTACAGCTTGAAACAGTAGAGAATTTACAAATCTGATAATCGGAGCTTCATCGTCAGCATCCAAAAGGTCCTTGGGCTCATGAATGTCATATTCCGTGATCCCTTCGGTATCATCTTCTATTCCTTCTCCAATTTCTTTGTCCCGTTCGTAGACGCGGTTTATGACGTTAAGAACAACGTGGTCTAGGGCTAAAACAGGTTCTATCTCACATCCAACTAGTGATTTGACCTCGTCCAGAGCGTATAAATCAAGTGGTGGAGCAAATACTATTACCACGCTATCTTCCTTTCTTTGAAATGGAATAAGGCGGTATTTTTTCGCAAAACTGATAGGAAGTATTTTTACAAGCTCAGGGTCAATCTCTTTCTCTGATATAGTAAGAATATAAGGAAATTCATAGAACTGTGAGAGGACCTCAAGTACTTCTTGGTCTTCTAAAACATGAGATTTTAAAAGAGTCTCTTCTACGCTTTCTTCATTCTTAGATAGAATTTCATCTATTTTGATAAGGGCATCAGGATTCTTTTCGCCAATAATTTCTTGTATGCTTTTCATAATAACTCAACTTAATTAGTTTGGTTCTTCCCTGTTAAATCCTCTTTCCTGTAAAAGCATATTTCGTTTTTGTCTCTCTTCAAGTATACGCTGCATATCTACTTCATTCTCAACAATTCTTGGTGTAAGAAGAATCATAAGGTTAATTTTTGTGCTTTGTCTTTGTTTAAATTTAAATAGGTTTCCAAGAACCGGAATACTTCCAAGCACTGGGACTCTATTTTGCAGCACGCTCTCTCTATCTTGTACAAGACCCCCAATTACAATAGTCTGGCCATTTTTAACAACTACGGATGAATCTGCTGTTCTGGTAGTGGTCGCAATACCAAATTGTGCTGTGTTTAGACCTGCTACAGGAGCGTCTCTAATTGCCGATACTTCGGTAAGAATATTGAGGTTTAAGAAATCACCTTCACTGATTTGAGGTGTAATAGAAAGTCTTATTCCAACCGGCTCTCTCTCAATTGTTTGAACTGTAACGCCTCCATCACCAACTGTACTACCCGTAGGGAATGGTATTACATCTGCAACAATAATCTCTGCAGGCTCATTATCTGTTGTTATGATGCTTGGTGTAGAGAGCACATTCACATCAGTTAGAGAAGTAAGTGCTTGAAATAGCGCTGAAAATGATGGTATGGGTGGTATTGGACCTGACCCGTCCGGGTCAACCTCTTCTCCAACCACTCCTAAGAATAGTCCTGATAAACTGCCCACAAGGTTTGTAGCCGCGTCAGGATTTGCTGCTACTCCAAGAAGGCTCGGGACACCTGGGAGCGCTGTACCGCCAAATCCCAGAGTGCTGTCGTTTATTGTAAAACCAACACTCAAATTAGTTCCGAATGATCTTATCTTATCAAGACTGACTTCTAATATTGCTGCTTCTACAAATACTTGTTTTCTTCTTATATCCAGCTCATCAATTACATCTTTAACTTCTTCGTAATCCCTTCTTGATCCTATAATGATTACTGAATTTGTAGCAGGATCGGCTGTTATTCTAAGATCGTCTGTCTCTGCAACAACCGAACCGCCTCCTCTTCCAATGTTTTGCCTTGAAATGCTTTGTGATTGTCCGAAAGTGGAGCCTCCGGTAGTTCCTGATGATCCTGTTGATCCAAACGTTCCGGATCCGCCAAACCCAGAGGTTCTCTGCGCTCTTTGTTGTGCAAATCCACCACCGAATCCACCACCGCCACCTCCGAACAGAGCTGATAATACACCCACAATTTGTTCAGCATCAGCATTTAGGACACGAATTACAAAGATTCCGTCTTGCTGCTCTTCTGTTTTTACATCAAGTATTTCTATCACGGCCTTAATTTTGGCCATGTCGCTAGGGTATGCAATTATTATTAGAGAGTTAGTTCTTTCATCTGTGATGACCTTAAAACTTACAGGTGATGATTCCTGTGTGGACTGTGCTGTAATTGCCGGAGCGTTCTGTTGAGTAGCTTGGTTACGCCTGTTAGCTCTACTGGTACGTCCCTGTTGTTGGGTCAAAGTTGCGGCTCTTTGAGAAGTTGCTCTTCTAGATCCGGTACCTGAAGAACTAGATGAGCTGCCAAAAATCTCTAAGAGTTTAGTTGCTACTTCGGCTGCGTCCCCATTTTCTATCTTTATAAACTCAATCTCAGTTTCAACATCAAAATTTTCAATGATTTTTAGTATTCTGTTGAGGTTGTCAACCCTCTCAATAATGATCAGTGTATTGGTGGCGGGATAGACAACTATGTCACCTTCCCTAGAAACTAGGGGCTTTAGAATGTTTGCCACTTCACTTGCTTGAACATTTTGAAGCTCCACTAGTCTGGTAATAAACTGATCTGAAGATTCGGATTGGCCGGTACCAAATTCTGTAGGAATGTCCTGAAATTTAATATCTCTTTTTGGAACAATGATATTAGCTCCGTTCTTTTTCACTACTGAGAAACCGTTAAGGCTGAGAATAGTCTCAAATAATCTCATTGCATTTTCACTCTTGAACCCACCAGGAGCTACGACGGTAATCTTTTTTCCCTTAACTGATTCTTCCAAAATGAAATTCTCTCCAGTAATCTCACTGATTGTCTGAATCAGATCCTGGACATCCATCTCAGACTGAAGGCTAACTATTTCACCATCTGCAATAATAACTTTGTCGTTCTTTTTTTCAGCTTTATTGTCAGCGTTTTCATTCTCATTTGCTTTAGGCTGATTATTGCCATTTGCTCTTTTTTGAAAGGCCTCTTCTCGTTGTTGTATCCTCATCTGGCGTCTTTTTTCTCGTTCTTGCTGTCTTTCTAATCTCTTTCTTTGTTCAGGGTCATTCTGAGCTTGTGCGTTATCTGTTGGCACCTCACCTAGATCGAAATTGCCGTCTGTTGGAGCGTCGCTTAGATCAAGAGTCCCGTCTCCAGAATCTTCAAACTCAAAAGTGTCATCTTCGTATGTTTGTGCAAGGGTTTTTGTGTCATTAAGTTCATCAAGTGAACTGTTATAGTCTTTCTTATCTAAGGATTGATTATTCTCTATAGCAGCCCTGACAGGGATATCGATATAATCTCCTATTACTATTTGATTCTCTTTTAGCCCATTTATTTCTTTTATCTTTTCAACACTTACGCCAAATTTGTTTCCTATGGAAGAAAGAGTATCTCCTTCTACGATACGGTAGGTAACATCCTCTGTATTAATCGTAATGTTAGTAGTATTATCAGTTGAAAAATCCTCCTCTAATTCTTGGGTTTGTGCAGCATTTTCTTGAATTAAAGTTTCTTCGTTATTCGTGTTTATGTATATGTATAGTGTTAGCAAAAATCCTAGTATCAGAATATTTATGAGAAATCCTTTCAGAAATCCTTTCATTATATAAGCCTCTCTATATTTATCGCGGTGTCCATGTTTGTCCTATATCAATTAAGGTTTTATCTCGCTCCATCTCCGAAGTCAAGATGCTCTTGTTTGTTAAAATTAAAACGTTGCTTATTTAACTGTATAATCATAAGTATATTGTTGTCCGGCTCTTGTTAAGTTTATCGTAAAAGAATTCTGGCTTCTCAGATCTTCAAATACGCTAAGAGCTTTTTCTATATCATTTAATTCTACGTTATTTATTTGATGTAATGTGTCGCCATTTTTAATTCCAATCTTCCAAAAAATGCTATTGGACCTTATCCCAAAAAATCTAAGCCCATCTTCCTGAGGTATAACTCTGGCCTGCTGTACTATTTTGGTCGGATCGCTTAAAAGATCTTCAAGGAGATCACGATTCACTTCATAGCTGTTTTCGCCTGTCTTGTTTATTTGCCCGGAGTTTTTGTTGTCCGATTTTTGATTCAAGTCGAGACTTGGAACTTTAGAGTTTCTTGAAAGAAGGTTCTTGTTGCCACCAGCTGATGCAATGTCACCAAGGTTTTTGCACTTAATAGTTTCTTGACCCTTTGCTTTACGTTGAATAATTGCTTTACAGTTCTTTACGTCTACTAATCTAACTTTTTCGGAATCGATTATATCTATATTCTCACCACTTTTATAACCATTTACCTTGCTATTATCATCGTTTTTAATTATTGCAACAGATTTCTTGTCTGCGTTCATAATTGTTCCGAGAAGTATCAGATTCAAGTTAGATTCTGGCAATGCATCTGGATTAGCTGCAAGAATATCAGAAGGCTCAGATTCTTCGGAAACGCCGAATATATTTCTTTTTGCAATTATTTGATAGTTAGATATCGGAGTTATCTTCTTAGTCCCTTTGTTTTTAGTGGTATCATCTGGAAAGAAATTCTGGGAAGCCTCTGCATTATTTGATGTTACCTTGCTTTGAACCATGCCATTGACATTTACTGCTAATAAATATGCAAGCACAGCCAGCAATATAAGATTAACTACCCATACATATTTTTTTAGAATAGTGGTAAACATTTAAGTAGATTGGTTAAATTTACTTTAAAAAATAAAGTGCTTTACTTTGTATGTCAACAAAAAATATTTTTTGTCTATAATGCAGTCTATAATACAAATGAAATATTGTTGCCGAACTTGTATTTGAATTCATTTCACTTACCTAACTTCAAAGACACAAATAACTAAAATCAATTCGCAATACTTTTTGCCTTCTATTTTATTATTTTATAATGATATTTTGCATTTAGCGCTACTAATAAAAGTAACACCTATACTTACAATGTACTGATTTTTGATCAAAAAGCAATCATATGTGTAGGGTATCATTAACTAATTAAATTCCGAATGCCCAAGCTTCTAATTATTGCAGCATTCAATTAGCTCAGAGAGCAGATCGTTTTGTAACTCTTTAGTCTTCCAGCCGAATCCGTTTGATAGGATAGAGAAAACAAGCACATCGCCTTTTTTTGTAAATACATAACCAGAAAGTGCCCTAACGTTGTTTAAATATCCGGTCTTTGCTCTGACTCTTCCTTCTACATCAGACCCTCTAAATCGCTTCTTGAGAGTTCCATCCACTCCTGCAACTGGCAGTGAATCTAGGAAATCAGTCGATATTAATTTGTCTTCATAGGCATAGCTTAAGATATCACTAAGCGTTTCAGGGGAGACCCTATTAAGAAGTGATAGTCCGGAACCGTCAACTATTTTGAATCCGTTCTTGATTCCCACCTCATTTAAGAATTCTGATATAACGGCTGAACCCTTATCCCATGTACCAGGTACGCCTCTGTACTGAGCGCCAAGTGTTTTCATAAGATTCTCGCCAATAATGTTTACACTGTTTTTATTATATTCAGTGATTACTGACGAAAGTGGGTCTGAATAGTGTGTATAGATAATATTTGCCCATCTGGGAACTTTGTCCGCAACAACAGGACCTGAAACTTTAATCCCTGATTCCTGTATAGCATTTTTAATGACATTTCCTGTTAGTAGGGTTGGGTTTAATACAGGTATTTTTAGAGTAACAGTTGCCCTGGGTTTAATCCTGCCACTTAAAACTATTGTTTCATCGTCCTGCCAAGTTGTTTTGAGGACTCCTTTCTTACCACTTGTAACAGCTTTATTTATTACTTGAATATTGGACCCTCTAGGCTCAATTTTAACCGCTGGTCGTTCGCCTGTTTTTGCTGCGTATATTTTTAATTCAACAATATTGTAATTAAAAGACAGAGCGCTAATAGCCGGACTGTAAAAATCATCTTTCCATTCCTCTTTCCATCCTTTTGCATATCTGTTCTTTCCGAAGTACGAATCATCAACAACGATCTTACCTTTTATTTCTTTTACACCACGCTGCTTGAGCTGAAATACGATGTACCCCAAATGTCCCTCAGACAGTGTGGGATCTCCATAGCCTTTTATATACAGTCCGCCGTGAAGAACTCCGTTTGATATTCCCCCACCTGACAAAAAGTCGGTCTTGAACCTATAGTCTTTACCCAAAAGAGATAGGGCTGATACTGAAGTGATTATTTTTTCGTTAGATGCAGGAATGTACATCTTGTCCGAGTTATGCTCATATATCGTTTCTCCCGTAGTGAGGGATTTTACTATTACACCCAACTTGCTGTTTCTGCTTGGGTTTTGATTAAGGAGCGAAGCTACACTGGCCGCGTATTTATCATTTGCCGTTTGAGCAAATTGGCCTGACGCCAAGAAGAAAAATAATAATATAAGAGGGAGTAAAAACTTAGCCATATTAGGAATAATATATTAACACTTGCTTTATTCATTGCAATGGAAGTTTTCGGTCTTATTTGTTTTTTTTTAAATATATTGGTATCAATTGTTTGTAGATTTCATCAAATTGTTAGTAACTGTTAAGTGATTATGTTTGGTGTAGTTATGAAAAAATGGTTTAAGCACCCACATGTGATATTATTAATAAGTCGTTTGGATGCGTGAACTTGTTATAAAATTTAATATTGCTGAGGTTTAACTATTGGAAACAGTAAAGGCGATTTTCTTTGACTTAGGGGATACTTTAGCATCTACTGACCCTCCTTATTTGCATCGGATAGCTCAAGCAATGAGAGAGAGTGGGCTTAATATCTCTGATAAGGAATTTGAACTTGAATATACTAAAGCTGATTATAAGCTCTTCTTGAAACACAAGGAAGAAGGCGGTATGAAACCAAAAGATTATAGGAAGTGGTTTCTTCCGCTTCTCTATGAATCTTTATTGCCGGGCCAAGATACTCAAGCTGTAGATCAGTTCCGCCAAAATGTGAGAAGTGCGATGAGCCAGATAGATTTTGGCAGAGTAGCTCTTCCCGGAGCAGTCGAGCTTCTGGAGTATTTAAAAGAAAGGGGATACAGGCTGGCTGTCATATCAAATAACGACGGCAATACGGAAGAGAAATGTGATGAAGTCAATATAAGAGAGTATTTTGATATAATCTTTGATTCTACAAACTTGGACATGATAAAACCTGACCCACGCATATTTGATCACGCACTTAAAGAACTTGGGCTTTCCACAAGAGAAGCAATACATGTGGGCGATATGTACGGGGCTGATATTATGGGCGGCATGAATGCTGGGTTGGATGTGATCTGGCTCAATCATCGGGAAATTGAGGGACTTAGCCATCCTCTAATTAAAGAAGTCTCAGAATTGATTGAGATAAAAGATATTTTCAAATAGACCGTCAGACTTCTTTCAACTTATTAGTTGTAACTAGTTAAAGTCTCTTAAAACTCTAAACACACGGTGTTCCATTTATGAAAGGCGAGATAAAAATAGAAGGTGCTAGGGAAAATAACCTCAAAAACATTGATGTCTCAATTCCCTGGCATAAGTTCACTGTAATTACAGGACTAAGCGGGTCCGGTAAATCTTCTCTAGCCTTAGATACTCTTTATGCTGAGGGTTTAAGACGATATATTGAATGCCTTTCGACCTATGCAAGGCAGTTTCTTGAGCGTGTTGACCGCCCAGATATGGATGATATCTCCGGGCTGCCACCTGCTGTTGCGATAGAAAGCCGGAACTCAGTTAGAACTTCCCGTTCAACGGTAGGAACTACAACAGAAATTTACGATTTCCTTAGACTACTCTTTTCCAAGGTAGGCAAAACCTTTTGTCCTAATTGTGATATAGAGGTCAGAAAAAGATCACCCGAAGACATAGCCTCAGAATTGATAAAAGAGTATCAAGATAAAAGGGCGGTATTAACATTCCCTTTAGATGATTTAAATCCCACCCCAAAAGGCTTGCTTTCAAAGGGCTTTACTCGCATATGGCTAAGCGGAGAAATATCTCAAATAGAAGAACTAGAGACATTGCCCGAAGGCGCTCAGGTAGTAATAGACAGGGTTTCAATTAAGCAAAGTTCATTTTCAAGATTAGTTGATTCACTAGAGGTTGGTTTTTCAGATAGCAAATATGTAAATATTTATGTCGTAGATGACAAATCACTCCGCTATTCAAAAGATCTTGAATGCACTACATGCCATACTAAATTCTCAGATCCCGAACCACTCCTGTTTTCTTTTAATAGCCCCAGAGGTGCATGCCTTGAGTGCAATGGTTTTGGTAACATACTAAAGTTCGACCCAGAGTTGGTAATACCTAATCCTGATAAAACTTTGGCACAGGGAGCAATAGAGCCATTTACCAAGCCATCTCATCAACCAAGGATGAGAAAACTCTTAGAGAATGCCGCCGACTACGGGGTAGATATTAATAAACCTTTTTCTAAACTTACAAAAAAAGAGACTGGCCTAATTTACAAAGGTATGGGTTCTTACAAAGGGATCAATGGTTTCTTTGAATATTTGGAAAGAAAGAATTACAAAATGCATGTGCGTGTATTTCTAAGCAAGTATCGTTCAGCATTCGACTGTGACGTATGCGGTGGAAGCAGATTAAAAAAAGAAGCGCTATGGGTTAGGATCAACAATAAAAATATTGCAGAGCTGTCGGATTTATCTATTGATAAGTTGCAAAAATTCTTCGATAAACTTGAACTCTCTGAGTATGAGAATCAAATTGCTGATGAAATATTAAAACAAATAAATTCAAGAATCGAATTCCTTCTCAAAGTAGGTCTTGAATATCTCACTCTATCACGCCTAGCAAAGACCCTTTCTGGTGGTGAGGCGCAGAGGGTTAATCTTGCCTGTCAGCTCGGGTCCACTCTAACTGAGACCCTATATATTATGGATGAGCCTTCAATAGGTCTCCATCAGCGAGATCTGACACGTCTAATTGAATTAATCAAAGAGCTTCGAGACAGAGATAATACAATCGTTATAGTGGAGCACGATTTTGATATGATAGGTTCTGCGGATCATATAATTGAGCTTGGCCCACTAGCTGGTGAAGGAGGTGGGGATATTGTATATCAAGGCTCAGTTAAGAAGTTCATTAAAAACGGTACTGATTCTCTCACAAAAAAATATTTGCTTGAGAAAGAGAGTATTCCTATTCCAACTAAGAGGAGAAAGGGGAGCGGGAAAAGTGTAAAGGTTTTAGGGGCTACTGAGCATAATCTAAAAAACATTAGTGTTAGTTTTCCATTAAAAACGTTTATATGTGTGACAGGGGTTTCGGGCTCAGGTAAAAGTTCACTCGTTCATGATGTGCTTTATTCGGCCATGGCCAGGAAGTTTCATAGCGATATCGAAAGAGTCGGCCATTTTGATGAGATCAAGGGTATCGATAACATATCAGACGTTATCATGCTCGACCAAAATCCAATTGGTAAAACGCTCAGATCAAATCCTGTAACTTACATCAAAGTCTACGACCAGATTAGAAAAGTATTAGCAGAGACCTGGCAGGCAAGGTCCAAAGGTCTCACAGCATCTCATTTCTCATTCAACGTTGCAGGAGGAAGGTGTGAAGTTTGCGAGGGGGAGGGTAGGCAAAAAGTCGAGATGCACTTTTTAGCAGACGTCTATGTGATCTGTGAAGAATGTAACGGCAAAAGATTTAAGAAAGAAGTTCTTGATATTAAATATAAGAACAAAAATATAATAGATATCTTGGCTCTAACCGTTGATCAGGCAATAAACTTTTTTTACGAAGTTCCTGCATTAGGTAGAAAACTCAAAATACTTCAGGACGTAGGGCTTGGTTATATAAGGCTCGGACAGCCGGCTCCGACTCTATCAGGAGGAGAAGCACAGAGAATCAAAATCGCTCGCGAGCTTGGGAAAAGAGGCGGCAATGACATTCTCTACATCCTTGATGAGCCCACTGTTGGGCTCCATGCAGAGGATGTAAAAAAACTGTTAGACGTAATAAACAAGCTTGTTCTTTCAGGACACACAGTTTTGGTTGTCGAGCACAATATGGATGTGATCAAGTCCGCAGATCATGTCCTTGATCTTGGCCCAGAGGGCGGAGACAAAGGTGGGCATATTGTTGTTCAGGGTACGCCTGAAGAAGTTGCCGAATGTAAAAAATCCCACACTGGAAAGTTCCTGAAAAAAGTTTTGAATATTTAGTTATAGTTATCAACAATTCGTATATTGGCAATATCTTTGATCTCGTATAAAATAAAATTCTTAAAATCCTTGTAACACTCTAGTTAATTTCAACTAACAGACTTGTAAATCGGGGAATAAGTAATATATAAGTTCTAAGAGGTATATAGAAAACATGGCAACCGGAAAAAGGGATTATTATGAAGTATTGGGCGTATCGCGTGATGTAGACCCGCAGGAGATGAAAAAGGCTTACCGCAAACTTGCGCTTAAGTACCATCCAGACCACAACGAAGGGACGGAAGCTGAAGAGAAATTCAAAGAATTATCCGAAGCATACGGAGTACTATCAGACCCTGAAAAGCGTGCCCGTTACGACAGAGGCGGTTTTGCTGGATTAGACGGTATGTCCTCAGAGGATATCTTCAGTAACATCAACTTTGGAGATATTTTCGGTGGAGGTGGGGGCGGTGGATCTATATTTGACGATATTTTCGGATTTGGCCGAGGTGGTGGAAGACGAAGGGGGCCTGCACCGGGAAGTAATGTAGAGGTTGAAATCACTGTACCTTTAAAGCGCATTCTCACTGGTGGTGAAGAGACTGTAACTTATAAAAGGTTTGAAGCTTGCCCAACTTGCGACGGTACTAGGGCAAAGCCAGGCACTGAAGCTAGGCTTTGTGCTGAGTGCGGAGGCAGCGGCCAAAAAGTATTTACCATTCAACAACAGGGAATGACTTTTCAGCAAGTTGCTGTTTGTCCTGAATGCCAGGGCCAGGGGACAATAATCGAAGAATATTGCCCGGACTGTGATCGCAGAGGAAGCGTTGAAGGGGAAACAAAAATTGAGATTAATGTGCCACCAGGGATTGAGGAAGGCGTTGCCTTAAGGGTTCCCGGGCATGGTAACCTAAGCCCCGATCCAGGAGCTCCTCCCGGCGATCTGATAGTTATAATCAATACTGAAAAAGATAAGAGGTTTAAGAGAAGAGGCGAGCACCTGCACCGAGAAATCAAAATTCAGATTCCCGATGCTGTATTCGGAACTAAAGTTGATGTGCCAACACTCGTTGGAGAGCTAGAAGTGAAAATCCCCGCGGGTACACAGCCAGGAACCACAATGCGCATTCCAAACGAAGGATTACCAGGGTTTAGGTCCGGCAGGAGAGGCGATATCTATCTCAGCATTCAAGTCGAAATTCCAAAGAAACCGACTAAAGAAGAAAAGAAAATATTTAAGGAACTGCAAGAGCTCAACGAAAAGAAACACTAGAGTTTTATCACTTTTACCCTATACTAAGTTCCTACTATGCAATTTCTACAAATGAGTAATAAGAAGCTAGCAGTTCTTTTACTTCGTTTCGTTACAGGTATCAACTTCCTAATGCACGGCGCGGTCAGAGTATTTGGAGATTATAGCGGATTTGCCGATGGCATGGTGAATGATTTCAGTGATACCTTCCTTCCAGCTTTTTCCGTCAGATTGTTGGGTTACGCAATACCGATCATAGAGTTAATTGTTGGTGTCATCTTAATTACCGGATTCAAGCTTAGAATAGGACTAGTAATAGGTTTTCTACTTATGGCTACTCTAATTTTCGGAATGTCGTTGCTTCAGCAGTGGGGAGTCGTGGGCTCGCAAATGGTATATACCATAGCTTTGTTTTTCATTCTATATTTTCAAGAAGAAGATTAAATTTGTTAAGTTTATTGTCTTAAAGTCAGATCAAATGGGAAGGTTAAAACATTTTCCTTAGTACTTCCTTCTGTGTTATATCCAATATCCAAAGTAACCTGGTTCGCCTGAGAGACCGTGTCTCTGAAATATAGATAGCCTGTAACGGTAGCACCTGGATGTACCGGCCCCAAGCTTAGTGCCTGTGTTAATATGTCCGAGGTGTTAACCGGTTTTGAGTAGTAAACTGGCGGCGGGGAATAATAAACCGGGGAGTATCCATATATTCCTACACGTGGTCCATACCCTCCCCTGTAACCACGATAGCCATAACCTCTTCTCCCATATCCACCGCCAAAACCAAACCCTACTCCGACTGATAATTGAGGGTAAGACGGCCCCCCCTGATAAGCGGTAGTAGGAGCTGGGGTATTGAAAATACTAGCCACAGTGTCAGGAGATAACGGGGTGTACTGTGTTTTGTTCTGATCGAAGAGGACAATGTCCTCATAATCAATAATGATGGTTTTATTTGAGTTGTTCGTAATGTTGACGTAATATGGGGTTACATAGTTATTTAAGTTTTTGGGCTCCCATGGCCAAAAAGATGGGGTTACTGAGATAGTTACACCGTCCTCACCTGTTAGTGTAGTTGGTATAGGCGGAACTTGCTGCCCACCACCATACATTCCTGATGCGCATCCGGCTAAAAAAATTGCCGATACTAAAAATAGTATGCCCAGATTTACTGTGCCAATTTTCATATGTGTGTAAGTATAAAAGATGAATACTGTGGATTCTACAAGTATTTATTTGATTCATTTTATGATTTGGCTAACATAACCTTATTTGCTAAACTATCGTTCTAATATCCAAAGGAGAATTGCATAACATGGGAAAATATCCACCAGGTCTAGACGTCGCAGTTGATTACAAATTCATGGATGCTCTCTTTGAGAGGAGATCAAGAAGGTTTGGTCTCGGAATGGAGATTGAAAAGGGACCGCTTCAATACAAATCTAAACATGATTCTGTTCCGCTCACCGAGCTTGAAGAAGCACTCATAGTTTGGAATGGGCTTGGAATAAAGAACATCAATCTTTCTGATTTCCCCCCTCATGTCGGGCTCGATCTCGAAATGCAGTTTACTAGCAAAACTATCCCTGCACTGGGTGATGTTCACAGGACAGAGCTTTTCTACACAAATGACGAAGGTACGTATATGGTGAAAATGCACGATAAAGAAGCTCACGATTTTAGGGGTCTTGAAGGTCTTAGCCGTCATGACAGGGTCGATAAAATATTAGAGCTCTTTAGAGAATCCAGAATCAAATTAGAAGATAAACGTGCCGATCTGCCTTCAAAGCCCCCAGGGCTTGCAGGGCATAATCTCTGGAATGTAAATAAACCAGGCACAACATTGTTCATGCCGGTTACTGATTTGTCAGCTTGTATCATAAACTTGCTCTTCTTTTATATGAGACCTGACCACAGGTTTAATTTTGTTGATGAACTTCATAAATTAAGGCTCCCCAATACCGAAAAGTGGCTTGAGAGCGGATTTCTAGATAAAGGTAAACGTATGCCGTTAGTAGAAGCAGAGCTAAGGTTCGCAAACGGTTATATAGCCGAACAGGCATTTATGGGGCAGAATATGGTGCTAACTCTTCAGACACTTGGACTTGGCGGATGGCTATTTAGCGGATTTGCCAGCATGTTCATGTTAGGCGGCACACCTTTTAATAAAGGGCTTGGCTTTAGATTTGCCACTCCTGAAATTAAAGGTGACACAGGCAATCCTAATCCAGTAGCAGTGGGGAAAGATGATCTCTTTCATGCGTACTGTCCTCCATACTATAAAGATATGGGTGAGGCGGTAGAAGCCTTTAACGACGCCAAGTGGAGTAATTGGGAATCTCACACTATGCCGTATCTAAACCCCGAAGGTGTGTTGGAAGAGGTAGAAAGACCTAATAAAGACGAGATACAAGTAGTGAAAGATATCTGCAACTATATTTACGACACATATGGCAGGTTCCCCGCATTTTCAGATCCGATGTTCTTGAGATTCATGGTGCAAGCTCATCACTTGGACTTAGATTTCTATGATGAGTACTATCCGCCGGGGGCTTATACCGAGAACCATAAGAATCATTTTAAACTCTGGCACCCTGAAATTCCCGACCCTTTTGAAGGTAAATGAACAAGGTTTTCATAACCTCTCAATATCCGGGGCAATCTGTAAAACGTCTTTCAGGAAAATATGACGTAGAGGTATATCCAAAATCTACTCTACCAACACATAGAGAATTATTGGAACAAGCTAAAGATTCTGATGCCCTTATAACGACAGTGTCAGACATTGTTGATAAGGAATTGATAGACCAATCTCCTCAATTAAAGATAGTTTCAAATTCCGGAGTTGGATACGAAAATGTTGATATTCCCTATACGACAGAAAAAGGAATCTTTGTAACCAACACCCCGAACGTTTTAACGGAGACAACAGCTGATCTTGCATGGGCACTGATGTTCTCTGTTGCTCGAAGAATAATAGAAGCAGATAGTTATGTGCGTGGAGGCAAATTTACATGCTGGCATCCGTCACTTCTTTTAGGAATGAATATTCATGAAAAGACGCTGGGTATATACGGGATGGGGCGCATAGGAACTGCAGTAGCGAGGAGAGCAAGAGGTTTTAACATGAGGGTTGTATATCAAAACCGAAGTAAGAATGAAAATGCTGAGACTGAGACTGGAGCAGAATATGTGGATTTCGAGACTCTGCTTAAGGAATCCGATTTTATAGTTATCACCGCCCCTTTGACTGACGATACAAAAGGTAGATTTGGACAGAATGAATTTCAGAAAATGAAACCTACATCAATTATTGTTAATGTCGGAAGGGGACCGATTATAAAAGAAGCCGAGCTCGCTTCTGCTCTTAAAGACGGGCTAATTTGGGGCGCGGGATTAGACGTTTTTGAAAAAGAGCCAGAAGTTAATGAGGACCTCTTACAACTTAAAAATACTGTTTTGGTGCCGCATATAGGAAGTGCGTCGATCCAGACACGTGAGAAGATGATAGATATGGCTGTTACAAGTGTCGATCTTGCGCTAAGTGGTAAAGTTCCTAAATACCTTGTTAATCCTGAAGTACTTAAATCCTAAAAAGAAAGAACGACTAAGTATATTAATCCTCTTTTTTTGAAGATCCGAAGAGTGATCTAAAGGGTATTTTGAGCATATAAAGAATCACTGCCGGTTTTAAAAAGATAGATGTAAATTTCCATATATCCTGAGGTGTCATATAAATATGGGAATCCCAAACACCCATCTGACCTGTTATTACTACAAAATCTCCTTCAACTGTTGCGTCTTTAACTGTAATATCAAAATCGCCTGCGTCGCTGCTAACTTTCATAATTCCTCCAACTTGTATCATGTTTATATTCTAATTATCTCACATAGGAATACAGTTTGCCAATAGGGGGACTAGTCCGTATTCTTAATATAGTGTTTATTGGGATGGAATAATTACAAATTAGTAGCCGAGTGCTTTTCTCATTACCTCAACGGGCGCAGTTGCACCTGTCCAGATTTCAAAACTTTCAGCCCCTTGATAAAGAAGCATAGTGAGGCCGCCGGAGGCTTTATGTCCTAGCTCTCTAGCGTCGGTTAGTAGTTTGGTGTTTTGCGGTTTGTAAACAAGGTCATAAACAACTGCACTTTTCTTAAGACTGGTGAGTGGTATATCGTGAGAACCAACTCCGTCCATACCAGCGGGGGAGGCATTCACTAGAATATCTGCCTCACTAAATTTCTCCGATATAGTGTCTTTATCTTCCATTTCTATAGTTTCAAAAATTATGTTTTCAAAATTTGCTTTGAATTGGCCAGCAAGCTCAACTGCCTTATCTTTGAATAAATCAGCAATATAGACTACGGCTCCTCCATTCATGCAAAATGCTGAAAGAACAGCGCGTGCTGCTCCACCTGCTCCAATCAAGAAAAGGGTTTTCCCTTCTGGTATAAAATCGAGATCTTCTCTAATAGCTCTTAAAAACCCTCCAACATCAGTGTTAAATCCTGAGAGTTTTCCATTATCATTTTTAACCGTATTTACAGCGCCGGTTAGCTTTGCATCGGGAGAAACTTCATCTAAAAACGGAATAATAGTCTGTTTGTGAGGAATGGTGATATTAATTCCTTTTATACCCATAGTTCTTATTGAATTTGTAGCTTCCGCAATATTTTCAGGATCAATATCAAAAGCTACGTAGACACAATCTAGACCTAATTCATTAAATGCACTGTTATGCATATTAGGAGAAAGGCTGTGTTTAACAGGATGTCCGAATATTCCGTAAATACTTGTAGTTGCTTTTACTCCCACGTTTTCATCCTCATTAGTTTTTATAGTAACACTGTATTAATTGTTAGAAAGAATTTCTTTTACTTTCTCAACATCGATTTTTATTTGCTCAACGAGTGCTTCGGGACCATCAAATTTTTGTTCATCCCTGACCCTGTCTACGAATTCTACCTTGACTCTTTTTTTATAAATATCCTGATTAAAATCGAAGATATGAGTTTCTATTAAGAGCTCGTTATGCCCAAAAGTAGGCCTATAACCAATGTTTGTAATGCTTTGGTGTTTTGTTCCATTCACATTTGCCAGTGTAGCATACACGCCCACCTTAGGCAGGATATCCCAATCTGTCTCTAGGTTCGCTGTGGGAAATCCAATCTGCCGGCCTCTTCTTTCACCTTCTTTAACTTGACCTTCGATATAAAAGTTATAACCCAGGAAATTTCTTGCTTTTAGAAGATTGCCTTCTCTAACAAGGGTTCTAATTGAAGTGCTGCTAACTATTTCTCCTTCATAAAGGGCTGTTTCAACAACCTCTGTATCAAACCCATACTGAGCCCCCATCTTATTAAGAAGAGACAAGTTGCCTTCCCTTTTGCGGCCAAATGAAAAATCTGGTCCAACAATCAAATGTTTTAGATTTAGCTTTCCTACTAGAATATCAGTCACAAAATCTTGAGCCGAAATCTTTGCTATTTCTTTAGTAAATGTGTAGCAGGCTACAACATCAATACCTTGTTTTTCCAATAGTTTTAATCTTTCTCTTATTGGAAATAAAAGTGGGATATCGATATTCTGCAAGACTTTTTGTGGGTGAGGGTGGAAAGTTATAACACAAGAACTTAACCCCTGCTGTTTTGCTTCTTCTTTAATAGCTGCGAGAATTTTCTTGTGTCCAATGTGAACGCCGTCAAAGTTGCCTATCGTTGCAGATGTAGAGTTTTGTATCGGTTCTTCTGGATCAAATATTACTTTCATCTTTTTTGTGATTGAAAATGATTCCGGACTTGTTATTTAGATTATATACCTGTGTTTCAAACGCTGAGAATATTACCATAACATATCTAAAGTAAAAGCATTTAGAAGCTTTTGTTTTTAGGGGAAATCTACCTTCTCCAGAAGATAGGAGTAAAAATCACAAGAATAGTAAACAATTCTAGTCTACCGATTATCATCAAGAACGTGAGTGTGAGCTTGGTGAAATTTGTAAGATCTGAGTAGTTACCTATTGGGCCTACTTGCCCCAACCCCGGTCCAACATTTCCAATGGAAGCAGCACAGGCTGAGATGGCTGTTAAAATTGGCAGGTCCTCAGCAGCTAATACAACCAGCGTAGATACAAGAAAAATAAAGACATAGATTAAGAAAAAGCTTGTAATACTAGATATAACTTCCTCACCTATAGGTTTGGAATTTACTCGAATAGGTATAATTGCATTCGGGTATATGATTTTTTGAAGTTCTTGAAAACCTTTTTTGAATAAAACCATTATGCGTATGATTTTTACAGATCCAGTTGTTGATCCAGCACACCCTCCCAGAAACATTAGCAGTAATATGAACCATTTAGAAAACGAGGGCCAGATGTCATAATTGGCCGTCGAAAAACCTGAACCTGTACTTATGGATACTACTTGAAAACTCCCGTACCTCAGTGCTTCAAGGAAGCTTGGGTAAATAGTTGTCCAAAGTTCCAGAGAAACAACTACAATTACAATAAGATTTATTAATAAGTAGAATTTGAATTCTGAATTTTGCGTTAATTTCTTGAATTTTCCGTGAAGTGACCAGTATAGAAGTACAAAGTTCATCCCGGCTATGAACATGAAAACAGTTATTATCCCATCTATAAATGGGCTGTTATAAGAGCCAACGCTCAAATTTTTTGGTGAAAATCCGCCAGTAGATAAGGTGCTCAATGACTGCAGTAAAGAATCAAAAAAGGGCATTCCAGCAATTAATAATAAAATAACAAGTACTACTGAAAAAATTACATAAATACCCCAAAGCTTCTTTGCTGTTTCAGCTATTCGCGGAGTAATTTTCTCTGTACTTGGTCCGGGGGCTTCAAGACCCATGAGCTGCATACCACCTACTGCCAGTCTAGGTAGAATGGCAATAGCTAAAACTATAATCCCCATACCGCCTAGCCATTGACTAAAGCTTCTCCAGAACAGCATTCCCTTGGGGAGATCCTCAATGTTTATTAATACAGTAGCTCCTGTGGTAGTGAACCCAGCCACAGATTCAAACCAAGCGTCTACGGGATTACCAAAAACTCCATAAATTAAATATGGGATTGCCCCAAAAAGGCTTGCTGCAAACCATGCTAAAGCAGCAATTAGAAATCCTTCTTTCCTTTCTATTTCCTTGGAACGTTCTTCGGGCTTGGTTGCGATTTCGAGAACAAATCCAAATAAGGATGTGAATAGAGCAGATATGATAAATGCCCATATATCATTTTGCTGGTATATAAGGGAAATAATTGCCGGGACAAACATCAGCAATCCCAGAAATTTTATCAAATTCCCAATTATGTGAAAACAGAACCGTAAGTTCACTGTCCTAGTATCATCTCGACCTTTCTTACAGCCTCTGGGAGAGCAAAAATAATAACCCTATCCCCAAGTGCCGCAATGTAGTCTCCTCTTGGAATGATGACTTCCTCCCCTCGAAGAACAATACCAACAATTGATCCATTGGGGAAATGTATATCTTTAAGAGGGGTCCCCAATATTTTTGTCTCTGATTTTATATCAAATTCAAGAACCTCTGCTCTCCCTTCCTCAACAAGTGCAACATTCGCTACTCCGTGCATATGGAGCAAGCTAAGGATTTCATTTGCTACTGACAATCTTACACTTATTGCCCTGTCAACACCTATAGCTTCGATTACGTCAATATAATCGGGCTTGGTGTATAGCAAGGTGGTTCTTTTTGCTCCTAGGTTTCTTGCAAGAAGCGCGCTTAAGACATTGTTTTCATCATCCCCGGTGAGTGCTATAAAATAATCTGCTGACTCAATGCCTGCTTCTTTAAGAGTTTCAGCATCTGTAGCATCTCCCTTAAATACGAGTACATGGTCCAAGTCCTCAGCTGCTTTTCTGGCTCTTTCCGGATTGCTCTCTATTAGTTTGGTTGTTATGTTGTTCTTAGCAAGTATTTTCGCAGCCCCTCTTCCGAGCCTGCCTCCCCCTACAACAACTGCAGATTTAATCTCTTCCTCATGAACGTCAAATAATTCTTTGAGTTTGTTAAGTGTGTCAGGTACTCCAAGGGCGAAGACATAGTCGCCGGATTCAAGCTTGGTCTCACCTGTAGGTATTGTTATATTCCCGTTTTTTGAAACTGCAACGAATATCCATGATTTAGGAGGGCCTAGGTTTGCGAGAGTTTTACCAACAATGGGTGTATTGTCTTCAACCTTTAACTTAAACATCTTAATTTTTCCCATAGCAAAAGTCTCAGTTTTCCAGGCGAATGGGGAGCCTATCAAACTTGTAATTTTTTCAGAAATTATTGCCCAGGGATGAACTACCGAGATATCAGTGCCTTTCAATAGTTTTGGGTATCCTAAGAAATTCGGGTTTCTGATTCGTACAATGATTTTTTGTATACCGATAGAGGCGGAATAAAAAGACGCCATTATATTAGTTCTATCATCGCCTGAAACGGCGAGAAGTATATCTGCTTTTTCTATTTGAGCTTCTTTGAGAACGGAGATATCTTCCCCATTACCCTCCAGAACAATGACATCATGGGATTCCCTTAGTTTTTCAGCGGTTTCATTATTTCTTTCAATGACGATAATGTCGTGCTCGATACAAAGGTTTCTTGCGATAAATGATCCAACCTGACCAGCTCCTATAATTACTATATGCATAAGTTCTCACCTCAGACGGCTTTGGACTCTTTAGCTTTGTTTTGACCTACTTTGTATAACATGATAGCCCCAACTAATACGAGAATTGTCGATATGACCTGTGCCTGTGAAAACCCGGGTATGAAACTCGGTGTGGTATCTCTAAGAAACTCAACTAAGAATCTTTGGACCCCAAGTACCATAAAAGTGACAGCTGTTATCCAACCAATTGGGAGATCTTTTTTTCTTATGCTCCACAAAATGGCAAAAAAGATTAGCATTGAAATAGTATCGTAAATTTGAGTTGGATGAACTGCTAATAAAGTTGGAGGGGATCCGTTTGGGAAAGAAATAGCCCAAGGCAGATTTGTAGGAGCACCGTAGTCGTCTCCAACTAACAAACATCCTATTCTTCCTATAGCATATGCTAGGATAAGGGCTGGCGCTGCAGCGTCTGTTACTGTTAGAAATCTAACCCTCTTCATCTGTGTAACAAACCACATCAGCAGGAGCGAACCAAGAAAGCCCCCCAGGAATGTAAACCCTGAGGCAAGATATCTAACAGGGTCCGAGATGAAATCAGAAAAACCCACATTCTGAAATAGGAAGAGTACTTTTGCTCCTCCCAAGCCGCCTATTACACATGCAATTAATAAGAGATCTGCAAGGTTGCTGTTTAAGCCCTTTCTTTTTAGTTCTGCTTCTCCTACAAAGTAGGCTACTAGGAACGCGACAAGGACCATAACAGAAAAAGAGGAGATATAGATATCTCCAACTGTGAAAAGTGTAGGGTACATTCTCTCTCCAATATTATAATTTAGAAATAAGTCTTACATGGTTTAAACCTGTCTGCAAACGATATTTAAAGCTTCTATCAGTTTTCTATATATTTAAAATAAAATCAGCGGAGCTTATACAATAATGGTTTCTCAATATTGATTATATTATTTGAGACCCTTGTTGAATATATTGTGGTAACTTATTTCTTTATGATTCAAAAGCTCTATATATTTTTGTTCACTCTTTTGCTGTTTCTTCCAATAGAATCGGCTTTCTCAGATTCTCGTTGTGAAAATGAAAGTATTTCTGATGAAAAAATAATCTCACATATTCGCTACTTAGCTTCAGACGAACTTAAAGGCAGAATGTCCGGAACTCTTGGGGCCGAAAAAGCTGCAGAGTATATTTCATCACAATTCGAAAATACAGGACTTAAAGCCTTAGGAGATAATGACTCATACTACCAAAAATTTTCTTTTACTAAAGGCATTGAGCTAGGGGCTCAGAATAGCTTCGAAGTTGTCTCGGGTAAATCGAAAACAGAATTTAAATCGGGAAAAGATTTTAATACTCTTAGCTTCTCAAGCAGTGGAGAAGTTGATGGGGAATTAGTTTTTGCAGGTTATGGGATCAGTGCTCCCGATCTTGAGTATGATGATTACCAGGGGCTTGATGTTAAAGATAAGGTTGTTCTAGTTTTGCGCTACACACCAGAGGGTTATGACGCAGAGAGTCCATTTTATGACTTTGCAGCGCTTAGATATAAAGCCTTGAATGCGAGAGAGAAGGGGGCCAAAGCTATAATCTTCATTACACCATACTCCCAGGAAGAGGAGCTAGATCTTACTTCTATAGGTATTGACTATTCATACTCTGACTCTGGTATTCAATCATTAATAATGAGGAGAGATAAAGCTGAGGAGCTTTTCTTAAATACTGGAAAAACTTTGAAGAACTTAGAAGAGAATCTGGCAAAGAAGGAAAATTCTTCATTTATATTTGCAAACACAAGTGTAAAAATTAAGACCCAAGTTATAGAAGAACAGGGCCAGAGTGCAAACGTAATTGGACTAATAGAAGGATCGGATCCTGCATTAAAGAATGAGTTTATTATTGTAGGCGCACATTATGATCATATCGGTCTTGGAAAGAGGAACTCCAGATCCAATAGTGATAGTGAAGACAACATACATAATGGCGCTGATGATAATGCTTCAGGAGTAGCTGGCTTGATCGAGCTTGCAGAGTTCTTTTCCTGTAGAAAAGAGTCTCTAAAAAGAAGCTTAGTTTTTATAGCATTCTCTGCAGAAGAATTGGGATTGATAGGCGCCTCCTATTTTGTCGATAATCCAAAAGTACCTTTAGACAAAACTACAGCGATGTTAAATATGGATATGATTGGCAGATTGAAGGAGGACAAGCTTACAATATTTGGGATAGGTTCTTCTCCCCAGTGGGAAAGTCTAATTAGTAATTCAAATTCTGAACATAATTTTGAAATTAGCCTAAACAATTCTGGTTTTGCTCCGAGTGACCAATCTGTATTTTTTGGAAAGGGAATTCCTGTACTTCATTTTTTCACAGGTCTTCATGATGATTACCATACTCCTGGTGATGACTGGGAAAAGATAAATTCTAAAGGGCAACAAAAAGTGCTTTCCTTTATGTCTGATATAATTCTGGATCTGGATTCGCAAGAAAATAAAGTTGCATTTTCTAATGTAGAAGAGCCAAAAAAAGGGTCTTCAAAATTCAATGTTTATCTGGGCACAATTCCGGATTATTCAAATCAGATGGAAGGGGTAAAACTTATGGGAGTAAGGGAAGGGAGCCCAGCTCAAAAAGCAGGACTTTTAGATGATGACACAATAATACAGTTTAATGGTGTCTCTATAAAAAATATTTATGACTACGTATATGCTCTAGGAGACTCAAAACCAGGCATTCCTACAAGTCTAGTCATTCTTCGTAACTACAAACCGCTAAGCTTGATAATTGTTCCAGAGCCTAGAAAAGAAGAAGAACAATAAACTAAGGTTCCCAAGGTTGGTGGTTAATGTTATGAATGTTTTCCATCGATATAGATACTGAACGAGAGAGTTTCTCCCCGTACTCAGCAATCCATTCGGGGGGCGCATCTGTATAAAAATCATTAAGTGTCATCCAAGGGCCCGCGTCATAAATTTCTCCATCTTCAACGCTAACTAGAAAAGCAGTCATGTCGCCTCCGTCCATTGCGTTTAGAACCCTGCACTCAGCATAAGAATGGGCATCTAATAATACAGGGCTTCCAGTAATCCCTTCTTTGTAATCTATATTCTCAAATTTTTCTCTTTCCCGTCCTGTATAAAAGCCAAAGTTTTTGACTAGTTTAATTTGATCTCTTCTCAGAAGATGCACAGTGAATGCTTTGCTCTTTGTTATGAATTCGTGAGTGTAATTGGCTTTCCATATTCCAACTAAAAGCCTAGGGATTTCGTGCACAATAGAAGACGTAACAGCAGTAACAGCTATTTGACCGTTGACTTTGCCCTTCCAAGAACTGGTTATTGCAATTACCGGTGAATTAGTCCAAAAAGCTCCTGCTACAGCCGATCCCGCTTCTTTGCTCATAATATTACAACCTCGTTATAGATTGAGATAGTATAAGGATATACAACAAAGCTGACATATTTTACCACTGAAAGCCTATTACCACCTGGCCTGTCACTATGGGGCCAACGTTTACCTTGTCTCTTTGAGGCACAATAATTCTCATAGGATTTACAATGTAACCCATAGCATTTAAAAAACCGCTATTTCTTTCAATGAGCCAATTTGATGTTTCTTCCAATATAATTCCGACAGGAACTCCTACACCGGGAGTTACTATTAAGTCGTGAATTGAAGGAGACTGTGCTACTCCCTCTATTGTGTATTCAAATAATAGACTCTGAGTAAATGATCCGAATGCTGATGTATAGAAATTATAGCCTTTAGCCCTGTAGTATAGGTATGTGTAAGCTCCAAAAGCCGGATGAATTACCCAGTTCGTTTTAAAACTATCACCGTCTTTTAGTTCAAAATCGCCTCTTTTTCTATTTTTGTTCTGAAATCCAAAAAAATTTCTCCACAACCTAAGAGGATTAACAAAAGTTTGCTGCTCCTTGTTGCTTATGTCGAGAGTGTTAACTTGGGCTATACGTAGGAGCCAAATTGCAAAGTACATGTTTCTCGAGTCGCGGAGGAAATCACTCAAATCAGATAGGGATTTATCATTTAGCTCCTTTCTAAATCTAATATCTGGATTGTTTTGATCTCTTAAGTCGATAAAGACCGAACTGTTAGCTGGGGCCATGGATATCATCTCATCATCCCCGAATAAATTTGCTGAATTTGCAGGATTACCGATCTGCGAGAAAAACAGTAGGCTAAGAGTTAAATAAAGGGGGAAAAAAGACAATTTTTTCATATAGGTAAACTCTTTAACTTTATTCAATTAATATAATAGCATTATTAGCTAGGTTTTCACAGTATTATATGTTATAACTAAGTTCAATCCTTATAATTATTTGCATCTTGCTCGCTTTGTAGGGGATTAAAATACCTTGACTTAGCAAGCAAAATAATGTAATTATCTGGGGTAGAATATTTATATCAGTGGGAGGAGCAAAATGAGTAAGGCAAAGTTCATTACACTCGGGTTTTCTATGGTCTTTATTGTATTGTTTGCATTCGCCTGCGGTCCTAATGTAGATAAGGAAATGGCAGATGCGGAAGCTGCCTTGCAAGCGGCCAGAGATGCCGGAGCAGAGGGAACGCCTGAGTACCAGGCGGCAGAAGAATTAATAGCACAGGCTAGAGAATTGTTAGCAGCGGGTGATAAAAACGGAGCCCGTACGCTTTTAGAAGAAGCAAGGTTTAAAGCTATCGAGGCCCAGGGAGCAGCTAAAAATCAGGCATATGTTGAGTCTATAGATATTGATTCGGTTGAGGAGACTTTAGGGTCACTTTCTCCGGCGGGTTCAAATTTTGGATTAGTTGATGTATTCTTTAATTATGATAGCCAATCCATAAATTCTGAATCAAGATCTGTTCTTAACCAGAATGCCAGTATTATTAGGAACAGCGGCGGTAAATTTCAAGTAGTCGTTATTGAAGGTTATTGTGATGTTCGCGGTACAGAGGAATATAACTTGGCCCTAGGTCAGAGAAGAGCGGAATCAACAAAAAATTATCTGGTTGGATTAGGAATTTCTCCTTCTAAAGTTCAGGCAGTAAGTAAGGGCGAAACAGAGCAATTTGCGTTTGGTGCTTCAGAATATGATTACCAACAGAATAGAAGAGCTCATTTTGTTCCTGCTTTTTAGGAAATGATTAATGAGAATTAAAGTAATTACAATTTTATTGTTTATAGGTATTGGTTCTATATCAATGGGTTGCGTGGCTACGCAAAATGATGTTAGCAGTGTGTATGCCAGGCAGACTAGGCTTGAGGCTAAAATGGAACGTTTATCTCAACAGGTTCAATCTCTACAGAGTACTGGTGTTAGTAGTGGCAATAATGCTCAACTACAACAGCAGGTTAATCAGTTAGAGGAACAGGTTCAAAATTTAAACAGGTCATATTCAAGTTTAGATGCGAAGGTAAATCAAGGGAATGTAGGTTTGCCAAGTACCCCAACAGTTGGTTCTGAAGGCGGTTCAGAATTGCCATCTTTAGACGAACAAACTATTGATGTTGAAACTGAAGACTATGTTTTCAATCAAGGTTATACTGATCTAAGTGAAGGAAATTACAGTGGTTCCAGACAGCAGTTTAAATTATTCTTATCTAAATATCCTGATTCTTCTAAGGCCAGTGACGCAACATACTGGATAGCAGAATCATATTATAGGCAAGGAGAATTTGAAGAAGCGATCTTGGAATATCAAAAATTTATAGATAGTTACCCTAAGGATGATAGGGTTCCTCTCTCTTATTTGAAACAGGGATTATCCTTAATAGAAATAGGCAGAGAGGAGGAAGCAAAACTGTTTTTTCAGACTCTAATTGACAAGTATCCAAAGTCTGAGGAAGCTAGTACAGCAAAAGAAAAAATAAGAGAGCTTGCAGTTAATGGCTAAAAGGTTTATTATTATGTACTCATTAGGTACTCAAAAAACTCTTAAAGGAGGTGCAGTAGAATGAAAAGGGATAAACAAATGCTTTTTTTAAGCATCCCATTTTTAGTTGTTGCATTGCTATATCTAGCAAGTTGCGCAACACCCCCACCGACCAAAGAGCTAGCTGCTGCTGATTCAGCTGTTGCTGATGCTACAGCAACATGTGAACAGTGTAAGCAGAGAGTTTGCGGTGATGATCCAACGACAGGAGATTATTGTGGAGCTCCTTGTGGTGAGGCCGAATTGGCAGCAGCTAATTCAGCACTTGCTAAAGGTAAAGCCCTAGCTGGCGAATTTTGCAGTGAGCTTGAAGCACGTAGAATGCTCATCGATGCTAAAGCGAAAGCTGATGAAGCTAAGCTAAAATGTTCAGCACCACCACCCCCACCCCCTGCCCCACCAGCACCAGCAGCTGATTTAAAAGATATTTTCTTTGATTTTGACAGAGCAAATGTCAGACCAGATGCTGCTGCAGTTTTAGATGAGAACGCTATGGTTCTTTCAGGAGATCCTGCTTTAACAGTTCTTATTGAGGGATATGCAGATATCAGAGGTACACCTGCTTACAACTTACAGCTTGCTCAGAGAAGAGCAGATGCTGCTAAGGCGTATCTTGTAGGGTTAGGAGTTGATGGTTCAAGAATCACAACTGCTAGCGGTGGAGAAACAACACAGTTTGGCGCTGGATCTACTGAAGAAGCCTATCAGCTTAACAGAAGGGCACACTTCATAGCTACATCACCATCTGCAAAAGTAGGCGCAAGGCTTATCTTTAGCTACGCTAAATAAGATAAACTTAGTCTATTAAATATGAGAATTATCTCATCTTATCTATTTTGAATAGATTGATGAGTATAGAAATCAAGGGGGGATACTATTTATAGTTTTCCCCCTTTTTTTATCGCCCAAGCTCTATTACTAAGCTTTTTGGAATCTATACTTGACACCTCAATTCCGTCCATGTTAACTACTCTCGATCTTTAATAGTCCTGGTCAAAAATATAGAAATGAAAGCCCAATTTACTAAATCAAAAAAATTGTTTAAAACTGCTCAAGGATTAATGCCTGGAGGAGTAAACAGCCCTGTCAGGTCATTTAATGCTGTTGGGGGCTCTCCTGCATTCATATCTAAAGCTAAGGGCGCATACACCTTTGATGAAGACGGTAATAAGTACATAGACTATATGTCTTCATGGGGTCCTCTTATTTTAGGCCATTCAGATGTTGATGTGGTAAAAGCAATAAAGCAAGCTGCCGAAAGAGGAACAAGTTATGGAGCGCCTTGCGCAGATGAAGTGGTAATGGCAAAACTGATTGTTAAATCCTTCCCGGGCATAGATATGATCAGAATGACCAATTCGGGTACAGAGGCTACTATGAGCGCTGTGCGATTAGCAAGGGCATATACCGACAGAGATTATATCGTAAAATTTGAAGGGTGTTATCATGGGCATGCCGATTTCTTACTAGTCCAGGCAGGTTCGGGTGCAACGACATTCGGCACACCTAGCAGCCCTGGGGTTCCAAAATCATTTACAGATAAAACTCTTTTAGCCAAATATAATGATATTCAGTCAGTAGAAAAACTATTTAAGAAATACGGTGATAAAATTGCCGCAGTTATTTTAGAGCCAGTGGCAGCTAACATGGGTGTGGTTACACCACAAAAAGATTTCTTAAAAAACTTGAGAAAAATTACAAAGAAAAATGGAGCACTGCTTATCTTTGATGAAGTTATAACAGGGTTCAGGTTGTCTATGGGCGGGGCGCAAAAATATTTTGGCGTGATTCCGGATATAACATGCCTTGGCAAAATAATAGGCGGCGGGCTTCCTGTAGGAGCATTCGGAGCAAGTAGGAAGATAATGAGTATGGTAGCTCCAATTGGTCCGATGTATCAGGCAGGCACACTTTCAGGAAATCCTCTTGCCATGGCCGCTGGGTTAGCAACACTAAACAAGCTTAATAAAAACTCTAACTATGTAAGACTTAGAGGCCTAACAAATAACCTTGTCGAAGGTCTCCAAGATATTATTGAAAAACTTGAAATTAAAGCTAGCATAAACTCATTAGAATCAATGTTTACAATGTTTTTTACAGAGCCAGCACCACATGATTATAAGACTGCTTTAGCGTCTGACACAAAAAAATATTCAAAATTTTTTGAAAATTTGCTAGGTACTGGTATTATGTTCCCGCCTTCTCAATTTGAGGCTGTTTTTCTTTCACTGTCTCATAATGAAAAGGATGTAGACAGAACGCTTAATGCATTATATAGAAGTCTGAAAGATCTTTAACAAGTGAAAGTGGTATGAAATAAAGAGGCATTAAATTTAAACAGAAAAGAAAATACAGATGGATGGTATTTTTAGTCATCGGGTTTGAACTTGGGTTCTCAGTCATTGCTGGGATAGTTTTGGGTGATTATGTAGACAAGTGGTTACAAACAAAAACACCCTGGTTTACAATGCTTGGTCTTGTAGCTGGAGTTGTAGCGGGGTTTAGTTTAATACTTAGGATGATAAAAAGGTTAGATGACACAAAAGGCAATAAGTCTGATTAACATAGCATCGGTTGGTAAAGTAGAAATATATAGCTTAATAGTTACCGCAATTTTAGTTGTGATTAACTATCTAGTTGGCTCTCAGCAAATGGCTTTAGGTGTTGCTGCTGGTGGGGTATTATTTACCGCAAATTTTGTTGCGATTAGGTTCGTAGTAAATGCACTCGTATCAAATTCATCCTCGGTGGGATTTGGTATATTCGCTTTTATTATTAAAATGGCTGTTTTAATCGCTGTTGTTGCTACAATTTTTATATTTACTGAGATTAATATATATGGATTTTTTATCGGTGTTACTGGTGTTGTAATCGTAATAATCGGAGAAAACCTAAGAAGGAGCACAAATGGGTCACTTTAGTTGGTTTACACTACTGGGTTTAGATAAATATGATTATATTCTAGGGTCGATTCTGGTTGTTATACTATTAACTTTAGCTGGATTGAAGATAAGTAAGATCCTTTCAAGTAATGACTCCGTGTTGCCTGATGACAAGTTTTCTATTAGGACCATTTTTGAAATTCTAACAATTGATTTTCTCTTCGATCTTTTTACCAATATGCTTGGGTCTAGGGAAAAAGCAAAACTATATTTTCCTCTCTTAGCAGGATCATTCTTCTTTATAATGTTTGCTAATCTTTTAGGAATAGTTCCTGGGTTTCTTCCACCTACTGGAAACTTCAATGTGCCGGTAGCATGTGGAATCGTGATTTTTGTAATGTATAACTATTATGGTTTTAAAGAAAACGGTATGGAATATCTTAAACACTTTGCTGGGCCTGTTATCTTTTTGGCACCGTTAATGTTTGTAATTGAGATGATTAGCCATTTTGTTCGCCCGGTATCACTTTCTCTTAGGTTGTTCATGAACATAACAGGTGACCATATGGTACTTGGTGTGTTTACGAATCTATTGCATTACATTATCCCCGCTCTTTTTGTCGGGTTAGGAATATTCGTGTCATTGTTACAAGCATTTATTTTTACAGTGCTGTCTGCTATTTATATTTCGCTTGCGACTGCGCATGATACGGATATTGAATAAAATTAAGAATATAAAGTTATTAAAAAAACGACCTACTCAACGAAAAGGAGGTAGACAAATGAAAAAGGCGTTATCATTACTGTCGATATTTGGAGTTGCTATGATTGCAGCTTTTGTTCCGGAATCAGCACACGCTGCTGAGGGCGGAGGAGAATTAACAAAACTAGGGCTAGCACTTGGTGCTGGACTTGGAATAGGAATAGCTGCTGGTGTGGCTGGATTGGGTCAGGGACGAGCAACTGCCGCTGCTTTAAGCGGTATTGCTAGAAATCCTGGTGCGAGCTCGAAGATTCTTACACCAATGATTATTGGTCTTGCTCTTATCGAGTCACTCGTTATTTATGCTCTTCTCATAGCATTCTTGCTACAAGGAAAAATATAACAACTACTGCCTGGGGGAGCGTTTTTAAAGACTCTCCCCCATTTCAGTTTTTACCGCTGTTTTTCCCGAGACTAAAACTATTTCATTCTTATTATCTTTTATCTTAAATAGATTGAGGATATGTAGGGGTGTTTAGTTTTAATTGACGATTTTATCTTTGGGGTAGCTCTCTAAAACTGCTTTTATGGCCTCTTCCGTATTGTTAAGGTCCCCTTCTAACTGGGCTTCTTCTACAAAGTTAAGTATCTCAGAGAATAACGGTCCTGGTTTATAACCTATCTCAATTAGATCTCTACCACTTATGAGAGGAGCAGGTTTTATCTCTTCCTCTTCAAAATCGTTGTATTTTTCCATAACAAACTCATAAGCAGCTGTTAATCCATGACTCGCTTGGCAGTCGGCAAGGTGAAGCGCCATGTGCTCTTCAAAATGCGGCATGCCGATAAAGCGTTTTAGAGTGCTTTTTTTCATTTTGAATACATCTTTAAATTTTAGATGGTCTCTTATAAGAGCATAAACAAGCTCTATCTGCTTATTCGAAAATTTGAGATCACGGCATATTCTCTTTGACATATCAGCACCAAGTTTGTCGTGCCCATTAAATCTAATCCTGTCTGAAACACTAAAAGTTGGAGGTTTCCCTACATCATGTAAAAGAGCTCCTATGGCAAGCTCAGGAGATACAACTCCACCTTGGTTCTTATATAGCTTGTCCAACACAAGACAGGTGTGGATAAAGACATCCCCCTCAGGGTGAAACTCCGGAGGCTGCTCTACGCCATGCATAATTTCTACATCAGGGAGAATATATTTGAGCAGTCCGCTAATAGATAGCATATTAAGACCATGCCCGGGATTGTTCTGTGTTATGATTTTAGTGATCTCATCTCTAATTCTCTCACTGCTTACTTGTGTAATATCAGCAGCCAGTTTCTCTATAGCTTGAAATGTTTCTAGGTTAAGCTCAAAATTATATCTAGAGCTAAATCTGATTGCTCTCATCATCCTGAGCTTATCTTCACTAAACCGTTCATATGGGTCACCAATTGTCTGAACAATTCTCTTGTTAAGATCCTCAATTCCACCAACGTAATCTATGACCTCTTCTGAGACCGGGTCATACAGCATGCCGTTTACCGTAAAGTCGCGTCTAACGACGTCTTCTTGCTCCTGAGAGCTATATATAACCTTGTCCGGATGTCTACCGTCACTATAGCTCTGGTCTTTTCTGAACGTTGCTACCTCAAACTGATATTTTCCTGTAATTACAAGTATAACGCCGAAGCTGACTCCAATAGGTATGGTATGAGGAAATATGTCAGATACTTCCTCAGGGGTGGCACTAGTAGTAATATCATATTCTTTTGGCTCTATCCCAAGCAGGGTATCTCTAGCGCATCCTCCGACGCAAAACGCCTTATGGCCTGCATTTCTTAGCTCAACCACTACCTCTCTAGCAAAATCCAGAAGCTCGCTCGGGAAGGGTTTTAATTTTTCTACATGTTTCATGGTTTCAAATTATCAGTTTTACTGTATATTTTACACGGAATCTATAATAAATATTCTAATCAATATCAATAAGGAATTCATATGAATGAAAGCACTATACCTGAATTAGTAGCAAGTAAAGTAAAGGAACTGGGAACAAGGCTTCTCTTTCAACGCAGAGACGGCTGGAGCTGGAAACAGATCACGTGGCTTGATTTTGATAGAGAAGTAAAAAATATCGCCAGTTTTCTTATGGACGCTGGTTTTAACCCAGGAGACAGGGCATTAATAGCCTCATCCAATAGCCTTGATGCAATCGCAATGGAAATCGCCATTTTTCATCTAGGCGGTATTATCGTGCCTCTCTCACGGAATGAAGATTTGGATAAGATAATTGAGACTGCAAATAGTTTGAGCACAAAGATAGTTTGTCTAGAAAATGACACACTTTTAGATGAGATTGTAAATAGAGTCGATGAGCTATCAAGTGCTGAAAAAATCATTTTCTATCCCAATGTAAGGATCAAGCATGATCATATTCTTAATTTTCAATTGGTTCAGAAGTCAGGTCTTATGAAGAGAAAGAAACTTCACGACGATCTGACAAAAGTTTCCGCGGACGTTAGTTCTGATGATATAGCCGCAATATTTATTAATGAAGAGGGGAATTCAAAAGAAATCTCACAAGGCGCTATGATTGAAATATTGTCTGCCGCATCAAAAAAATATTCCCAGATTGGAATTGAAGATCAATCCTTTTCTTATATGACTAGTTCCAGCCCATTTTCTAAGTTCATAAATTATATGACTCTATTCATGGGAACAAGAGCGGCAGTTGCTGAGTCAAGGAAAGATTTTTATAATGATATTTTAGAGGTAATGCCTACTATCATATTTGAAACTAGCGATGGCTTAGAGGCGATTTACGATATATCAACATCGAGCTTAAATGGTACTTCAAGTGAGAAAAAACTTAGAAAGGATCTGGGAGACAGAATTAAATTTATATTTACAGATTCTCAGCCAAAAAAAGAGGTTGAAAATTTGTTCTTAAGAGCTGGAATAAACTTGCTGGAAGTGCCTGAATTAAATCGTTTAGCCGATTAGCTTTTAGTTTCCTTCACTGTGCATGTAGCCTGTCCCTTACTAAAGCTAACTAACACTTCATCACCTTTTTTAAGCTTTGATGAGTCTTTAACGATTACTTTCTTAGGAAGTTTTTGAGTGATGCTATAGCCACGCTCTAGAACTTTTAGCGGGCTGAGCGCGTCTAAATTTCCTGCAAGATTTGCAAGATCAGAAGAAGCCGAATCTAATTTAGACTGGAATATGTATACAAACTCACTTTGAAGTTGATCTACCTCTCTTGCGTATAATTCAATTCTGTTCGTAAGCACAAGAGCAATCTGCTCTTTAAAATAATTGAGGTCTTCTTTAAGCTCAGATTTTTCTCTCACTGCAATCTCAGCTGCCATTGATGGTGTCGCTGCTCTCACATCCGCTACAAGGTCGGCGATTGTTATATCTATTTCATGCCCTACGGCTGAAATTACAGGCACCGGTGACTTTATTATCTCTCTAGCTACTGCTTCATCATTAAAAGCCCACAGGTCTTCTTTTGATCCACCACCGCGGGCAATTATTATGAGGTCCAAATCTTTCACTTTATATAATTTATTAAGGGCATTAACGATATCCCCTGGTGCCTCATCTCCCTGCACACGGGCAGGAGAGATCAATATGTCAAGATTCGGAAATCTTCTGTCCAGAACTTTTAATATGTCTTTTACTGCTGCACCTGTTGGAGATGTAACAATACCAATTTTTTGAGGTAAGTAGGGAAGGGGGCGCTTTCGTTCTTCATCAAAAAGCCCTTCTTTTAAGAGTTTTTCTTTAAGTTGTTCAAGAGCAAGTGCTTGAGCGCCGACACCTTTAGGCTCTACCGTTCTAACATTTACCTGATAAGATCCTTGTTTCTCATACACGCTGATTTGGCCGCACAATATAACTTCCATTCCGTTTTCAGGTAAAAATTTTATATATTGATTAGCCCATTTAAAACAGACCGCAGATATCTGAGTTTCGTTGTCTTTTAGTGAGAAGTACCAGTGACCGCTTGCATAGTTACCCCTGAAGTTTGAGATCTCACCTACAATCCATACATATTCAAATCCAATATCTTCCTCTATAGTTTGTTTGATCCGGCTATTGATTTCAGAAACCGTGTATATACGTTCACTTAGCAAGTCTTTTAAAGAGGGATGGTCTGTCATTTAAATAGAAGTATTTTAGATAGAGTCCATATAGTCAAGAATTTGTATTCTCAAAAAGCTCTGGGTTTGCATCTTTAATTTTGTCTAAAATTTTAGAATCCAATTTAGTTCCAAATAATGATTTCACTTCTTCAAATTGTTCAAGTGTGAGCTTGGATGCTCCGGTTAAATCAGCTTGAGTTAGATTTGCATCCTGCAGATTGGCAAGTTTCATATTGGTATTTCTAAGATTGGCCCCTGTTAGGTCAGCTTTCCTCAGATGAGCGCCTTCTAGTGAGGCTCCCTCCATATTTGCCCCTTTAGAGTTTGATTCTTCAAGATTGATTCCGTACAGAGTAGCATTTCGAAAGTCAGCACCTTCTAAATTGCCCCCTCTGCAGAATGCGAGTTTCATATTTGCACCCTCAAAATTTACACCCGCTAAATCGATGCCTACGAGATTAGCCCAAGCAAGATCAGGAACTTCTTCTGGATTCTGATCCCTCCAGTTATTCCAGAACTCGACACCCTGTTTAATCGCTTTTAAGTGTTCTTGATTTGCCATTTTTTGAGTAAGAACATTATTGTTCTATGAAAATTTTAATTGCAGAGTAAATAATATATACGGCCATAAGAAAAAAGATAATCCTGCTTGATAAGCTCTTGCCTCCAAGCTTTGTCCCAATCTTCTCACCACAGCTTGGGCATGTGTTGGTTTTCATTGTTATCTCAAACCCGCAGTTATCACATTTTGTTGTGTTCATGAATGCTTCCTAATCTACTCTTTTAAGTGCAGGTTTTACAAGATTAGGGTGGTGCTCACTAATCTTTTCAGCCAGGATTCCTGTAATGTTTTTTATGTCCCACTGAGCTCCTTCAGACATCCTCAAGTTAATCAGATGGTAAAGCTCCCATAAATCAAAGTCTCCAATCATTCTGCGGTTATGGGCATTTGTCACAACATAACTGGCTACTGTGGGTAGATTCTCATATACAAGATCTCTATACAAATTTTCGCTTTCTAATACTGCTTTATTAAGCAGGCCTTCGGTTCCAGACTTTTCAATATGAGGAGGCACAGTAATGCCGCTATGTATACCAGGCTCTTGCACAATCCAGTTTGTTTTTCTGTGACGAAGTAGCTGATGCCAGCATGCCTCACTTATTACAAACTCAACATCATATGTCACTAATTTCAGCGCGTTTATTGGATTGTCGAATTTTCCTAATTTTTCAACTGATTTTTTTAAGATATCTAATTTATCTTCCTGGTTACAATTAGTTAATTTTTCATCAATTGCACTATAGCTTAATTCCGAGTGCTCAAATACTATTGCTTTTGTCATGGCATCGAGAGCTGTGAGCTCTGCATTGGATGATTCCTTTCCCGTCCAGTTCAACAAATTGACTTCGTATGAGCTATTTGAAGTTTTAACTGAATTATTGTTAAGTAGCTTTTTAGATACTTCTCCCAGAGCTTGTCTAGTGTGAGTTATGTATTCATTCTCATTAGCATATTTCACAAGTGTGGGTACTGAAAATCTAACTTCTTCTTTCATTTCCTGAGCTCTGGTTCTCACCTCTGAATATCTGCTTGAAAGGAGCTTGGTTAGAGAGTCCTCTATGGCTCTTGCGTTAGCTGTCATCCCTAGGTTTGTGTAAGTTGCAAGATTAAGTGCATAACGTGCATCTTCAAACGCAATCTTTTCGAGCGCTCTGTGGTGAACCTTCTCTTCCATTCCTTCTGGAGTAGAAACTGTATCTTTAAGGAATTCAAAAAGCTTATCGTTCAATTCAGAATACAAATCATATTGATAGTTGTTTAGCTCTATATATTTATTCTTTAATGAGCTGACTTGATCTAACTCATCAGGAGTGTAGAAGTTGCCTTTAACAGGACTCTGATATCTTTGGGAGTATTCGGTGAAAGACATATACTCATTTGATAGCTCAAGTATCGAAGAAAAAAGGCGGGACACTCTTTCAATGCCCATATGAACTGCCGCATGTTCAGCTACTGAGGCGTGACCATAGTTTAGAACCCACTTCTCATGGAATTTTGCGGCTCTTTCCTGACCGAGCTGCTCTTCTTGTATTACATTGCCTATATTTTCTCTAAAGCCTTTAGGGCTTCTGCTTACATAAGCAAAGATTACTGCAATAACCTCTTCAGGGATATTGGTTACCGTGTAAATATCTCGATCTATATTTGATGCGTATTGTTTAACTTCGTCTGAAATTGACTTTTCCTGAGCCATCACTTCTCCTTCAAATAATACTTTCAGATAATTATTGCCGACTTATTTTGAATTTTAAAGAGCTATCTAAGTTATGGTTATACCTTCTTTGATTTTGCTTGTGATATATGTAAGTACCTGTGACGGTTTCCCAAATATTACAGCGTCAACATGGTCATCAGCAGGGCTTTGGTTTTCGCTTATTATCACCACTTTTATATCTCTTTCCTTGGCCATAAAAGGGAAAGAGGCCACGGGCTCATGATCTAACGATGCTCCAGCTATTATTAACAAATCCGCTTTATGAATCCTGATCCAGGCTTCTCTCATTTCCCAATGTGGGGGTGGTTGCCCGGGAAAAGAAACAGGAGGCTTGATCTGTTCGCTTCCGCATTCAATACATTTAGGTGTTTCATCGCCTCTTTCTAAAATGCTTAATATCTCATCAGTCGAATAATCTTTACCGCAACTCGTGCAATTTATCCAAAGCATCGAGCTATTTAACTCTATCACATTATTGCTTCCCGCTTTATGATGGAGACCATCTGTTGCTTGCGTAAATACGCAGTCCAGGTTGCCTATAATTTCAAGCTCTGCAATGGCGATGTGCGAAGCGCTCGGCTCAGCATTGATTATTGAAGGATAGATATCTTTAAGCTTTTTCCAGTAGTTTGCTCTTATCTCTTTATCTTCACGAAAGTCCCTAATATGGGGATTTAAGCCGGAGCTTAAAAAGTCCGGTAGGCCGGACTCGATTGACAATTCTTCTCCTGTGAGAACAACAATTTTATTAGATTGCCCAATCCACTGCGCTACGGTACCTGCGACGTCCATTTCCATATGCTATGGATTATACTGATTTCAACCCAATCCCGCAACGAAATATCTATTAAATTGGATCAATTTTAATACTCCTACTCAAGAGATCTCAGATTTGGGTAAACTATACGAAAAACTAAAAGGGGAAATATTGAAATACAAACCTAAAGAGATTGTAGAATTCAGTGATACAACCTTGATGGTTGTCTGGGAAGACAGCCACGAGAGCCTTTATTTGTATGATGATTTAAGACAGGATTGTCCTTGCGCAACGTGCAGGCAGCTCAGAAAAAATAGTGAGGACGGGAAGCTGCCTATTAAAAAGACAATACCTCTTAAGCTTAAACCAGAGAAGATAAAGCCCATAGAGATAGAACCCATAGGGCACTATGCTTACAAATTTCACTGGAGCGATAAACACGACACAGGAATCTATACGTTTGAATTTCTAAGAAACCTATGCGCCTGTGAAGAATGCTCAGCTTCTGAATAACTTTATTCTATTCCAAATACCATGTTTACAGAAGCTTTTATTACAATTTCACCTGCTTCAATTGGTGTGGGTGGTGGAGGAGCTGATGCCATTCTACTCTCCGCAAAATCTCTATATACAGGAACAGGGTAGTTGTATGATGGGGATATTTGATAGATTGTAGTTATTTTAACTCCAGCAGCATTTGCAACTGTATCTGCCGTAGCTTTTGCATCCTTTACTGCTTTTACAAGTGCCTCTCTGTTATGATCATTCCTCTTTGTTGAGTCAAAAGTCAGGCCTTGGATATTGTTAGAGCCTGCTTCGGCAGCCGAATCAATAAGAGTTCCAATATTTTTTAAATCATAAGTTTTTACTAAGACGGTGTTCCTAGCTTTATAGCCTGTGAATTCAGATTTTTTTGTTTGATTGTTGTATTCGTAAACTGGTGAAAGGTTATAGCCTGTTGTCGATAACGTGTCATCTTCTCCTATTTGTGATTTTAAAGCTTCCAACACTTTATTTGTTTTAGCTGCATTTTCTTTCACAGCCGCTGATGCTGTTTTTGAATTAGTTTCTACAGAGAAACTTATGTTTGCTATGTCAGGGCTGACATAAACTTCTCCATTCCCATTTGCGTTTATCGTCTGCTGCTCGTATTTCACGCTCTGGGCATTAGAACCAAACGCAAAAAGAAAAAAGAAAATAAAACTCGTTGATAATGTGATGATTTGCTTTTTATTCATAATTCACCTCGTATATTTTTTTCATTTGGCAATTAGCTCATATTATACCAAAATGATAACCAGCTTTCTTGGAAAAATTCATACTTCTAATATTAATCTTAAGCGCTCAACATTTATTACGATCAAGAAAGCTCTTAAGATTTAAAATTTGTGTTGATTATTGATTTTCACTGCGCTTAATGATAATTTTTTACATTCATGATTGAAAAAAAGCTTGATTATAAGTTCAAAGACCTAGAGCTTCTTAAAACAGCACTTACTCATAGTTCTTATGCTAATGAAACTGCAGTAGAGAGTAACGAGAGACTGGAGTTCCTCGGAGACGCAGTATTGGGTTTCATTGTAGCCCATGTTTTATATAAAAAATATCCTGATGCTTCTGAGGGTAAGCTCTCTAAGATGAGGAGTTCCATTGTTAGCAGGATGAATTTTGCCCATTTGGCGAAAGAACTTAAAATTGATAAACAAGTGCTCCTAGGAAAGGGTGAAGAGAATACAGGCGGAAGGGAAAGAGGTTCTAACTTATCCGGCACTTTCGAGGCAGTAATAGGTGCTATTTTTATAGATGGCGGATATAGGAAAGTCTACAAGATTATTACTAAGCTGCTCAAGAACTGCCTAAACGGGGATGAGGAAATATTTAAAGACTATAAGACTAGGCTTCAAGAAGTAGCACAAAGGAAGTTTAAAAAAGTGCCTAAGTACAAAGTAGTTCTTGAAGAAGGCCCTCCTCATGATAAAAACTTTCATATTGAAGTAAAATTAGGAAGAAAAACTTTTGGTAAGGGTGTGGGCAGAAATAAAAAGCAGGCTGAACAAGAAGCTGCTAAACAAAGTCTTGAGAGTATGGAGAAACTAAAGAACTCTAAATAATTATAATTCTTTATCTTTTTCTTGAAACCCTAGTTCTTCCATTTTTTTTGAAAGTGTATTTCTATTAATTCCAAGAATCAAAGCCGCTTTCTTTTTGTTACCATTTGTTGTTTCAAGAATCAACTCAATAAGCGGTTTCTCAACCTTTTTAATTATTGTTTCATAGATTTTGTCCGCTGATGCTTCATCTTGGTTATCAAGTATTAAGTTGATCTCATTTTTTATTAAGCTATCTAGAGATTCCTGGCTTTCTCTTCCTTTCCCCTCAAGGTGTGGGGCAGCATCTAGTAGTGTCTCCCGAGTGATTACACTATCAGAAGACAGCACTAACATACGCTTTATAATATTCTCTAATTCTCTTACGTTCCCAGGCCAATTGTAGGAAGTAATCGTTTCTTTAGCTTTGTCCGATAGCGTTCTTGTGCCAACACCGAGTTCTTTGCCGTATTTGCTTAAGAAATGCTCTGTAAGAGGTATTACATCTTCAATCCTGTTTCTTAGTGGCGGTATTTTAATAGTTATTGCATTTAATCTGTAGTATAGATCTTCCCTAAAGTTGCCGTCTTCAACCTCTTTCTCAAGGTTCTTATTGGTTGAGGTTACTATTCTTACATCAATAGGAGAGGGTTTCTCACTTCCTAATTTGTAGAGTTTTTTCTCCTCAAGAATACGCAGCAGCTTAGTTTGAAGCTCATGGGGCATGTCCCCAATTTCATCTAGATGAAGTGTGCCCCCATCGGCCTCTTCAAAGCGCCCCTGTCTAGATATGGATGCGCCGGTAAAAGCACCTTTTTGATATCCGAAGAGTTCACTTTCTAAAAGTTCTTTTGGTATAGCTGCAATATTTACTGCAACGAGTTTTTTATCTCTTCTCATACTATTGGTATGAATTGCCCTAGCTACTAATTCCTTTCCCGTTCCGCTTTCACCATTTACCAAAACCGTTATATCTCTTTCTGCAACCCGGCCTATCATTTTATAGATATTCAGCATAGCCTGAGATTGACCTACAATATCTTGAAGAGTATCAATTTCGGTGCTTTCATCTAGTAAGATGTCTAATTTTTTAGAGTTCTCGTAGCTTTGTATTGCTCGTGCAACAGTAATTTTAACTTCATCAAGATCAAAAGGCTTGGCTATATAATCATAAGCTCCTTGTTTCATAGCGTCGATTGCATTTTTAACCGTATTCTGAGCAGTGATAATGATGACAGGGGACTCAATGCCTTTAGATTTGATTTCGTTTAATACATCAAAGCCGGTCATGTCCGGCATTGTAATATCAAGTATTATCGATGAGAAATTGCCGGATAAAGCTTTGTCAATGCCCTCTGAGCCGTCTTCTCCAAACTCTACCGTATATCCTTCTTTCTCCAGGCACTTACCAAGTACCCACCTTATACTCTCTTCATCATCTACAACTAATATTCTTTTTTTCATTTTGTTCCTATTAGAAAATCAATGTCATCTGCCTAGCGCTAATTTGTATTTATTGGTAGATATACTTTAAAGACAGTACCATTTCCTAGCTCACTCTCAACAAATATTGCTCCGCCGTGTTTTGCTATTATCTGATAAGCTAGAAATAAACCCAAACCGGAACCTTCTTTTTTTGTAGTATAAAAGGGACTAAAGATTTTTTCCAGAGACTCTCCAGGAATTCCATTTCCATCATCTTTGATTTCTACAGAAATTGCTCTTTGACCTTTGAGCCTATGCTCAGTTACCCATCTAGTAGAAACCACTATATTTCCTGTGCCCTCTAATGCCTGAGATGCGTTTTTGATCAAATTTAAAAATACTTGCTTCAGGGAGTTTCTGTCAGCTTGAATCTGAGGAAGTGTAATATCAAAATTTTGCAAGTATTGAACATTCTTGTTTGAATCTGCCAATGACTCAAGATAAACAATTTCCATCAAAACATCATGTATATCGATCTGTTCTAGGATTTCCTCTACAAATGGTTCTAGTTGTTTTAGTGAATCAAGTAAAGCTCTTAATCTATCTGCTTCCTTTGTTATTATTTCTGCGCATTGAATAACTTCTGCATTTTCAGTTTCCCCTACCAGTAATTGGGCAGCTCCCCTAATGCCACTAAGTGGATTTTTTAGTTCATGAGCAAGCCCGAGCATTAGAGTTTCAAATCTTGAGGCAGATAAGGCCTGTCTACTCTTGTTGCTCAAAAATTTGGCGCTAGCCATATCCTTTATTTGTAATATGACACCATCTATTTTGCCTGTATTTGTAAATAATGGAGATGCTACTGCTTGAATAGAAATTTTATCTCCACCTCTCAACGAGGGGTTAATTTCATCTCCAAATATGGTTCTTTCTTCTTCTAGGGATCGCCTGGCAAGCTCCTCTAGTTCAATTGGCATAAATAAGTTTGAAGTTCTTCCTTTAGTTTGTCTTCTGGAAATTTTAAAAGTCGTTTCGGCATTGTCGTTCATATCTAGAACTAAAAAGCATTTATCAAGAATGATTATACTTTCAGGGAACAGATCAAATATTTCTTTATAATCAACCGCCTTTCTCAAATTCGCCGTGTCTGTCATTATTGAATACCTAAAGCTCTTCTATTCTGATAAAGTTGGTCTTGCCGGTAATAGCTTTGAATTTGCTGATTTCTTTCAGGGCTGATACAAGGTTTTTTTCTTTAGCTTCGTGTGTCATGATGACTATTGGCACATCGCCGCCACCTAGGTGTCGGCTTTTCTGAATTACTGATTCAATACTTATGTTGTGTTTGCCCAAGGAGCTTGTGATATTTCCTAATATCCCCGGTATGTCAGCTGCTTGAAAACGCAGATAATATTTAGTCCATATTTCACTAGTTTTGATAAGCGATGCATTTCCCTTACTTTCGTATGGACGAGGCACAGACTGGTGGGTATTCCCTAAACTCAAATGTTTGGCAACATGAATAATATCACTCACTACTGCGCTTGCAGTAGGCATCATTCCTGCGCCCATTCCGTATAACATTGTAGGCCCAACTGCGTCACCAACAACGTATATTGCATTAAAAGCGCCTGAAACATCAGCCAACTGAGTACCTTTCTTAACAAGTGTAGGATAAACCCCTACTTCAAGCCCTTCCTCTCTTGATTTCGCGATAGACAGGAGCTTAATTTGATATCCAAGTTCATCTGCATAAGCGATATCCAGAGAAGTTATGTTTCTAATACCCTCTACATGAATTTTCTCGAAATTTAAGAAGGTTCCAAAAGACAGCATAATGAGAATAGAAAGTTTGTGCGCAGCATCTACCCCATCGATGTCAAAAGAAGGATCCGCCTCGGCATATCCCTTTTCCTGTGCTTCTTTTAATACATCATCAAACTCATATCCATGCTCTGTCATTGTTGAAAGTATGTAGTTTGAAGTTCCGTTCATAATGCCGTGAATTGAGAGAATGTTATTTGCGGCGTAGCTTTCTTGTGTGGATTTTATAATTGGAATACCGCCACCAACACTTGCTTCAAAACCAACTTCTACACCCTTTTTTGCGGCTTCACTAAAAATAGTTTTCCCATGATGAGCAAGTAAGGCTTTGTTTGCTGTAATGACATGCTTACCGTTTTTAATAGCCTCAAGAACAAAGTCTTTGGCTATTGTCGTTCCACCAACAAGCTCAACAACTATGTCTATTGAGTCATCATTTATTAATTCCCATGCATCTTTCGTCAGCTTCTTTTTTGGAAGTCTTACTGGTCTTTTTCTGTTCAGATCACTATCAGCAATCATCTTTAAATTGAGAGTTAAACCAGTTCTGTTTTCGATGATCTTTTTATTTTCGTTAAGTATTTTTATTACGCCGCAGCCAACAGTTCCGGCTCCAATCAGTCCTACGTTCACTACACTCATATAAATCTCCTTATTTTACAAGGTATTATCAGAAGGTTTTGAATTAGGAATTATACATTATTTTATTTGACATTGAATACAACCGGACTTAAATTAATACGCATCCGTGGGGCCGTAGCTCAGCTGGGAGAGCGCATGAATGGCATTCATGAGGTCGTCGGTTCGATCCCGATCGGCTCCACCATTAATTTCAAGGACTTAGACCCCTCTCCTTGATTTTTCAATTCATCTAACATTGGACTTGTGAGTAAGTGAATCTCTACGATAAGATGTAAAGGCCTCTCCTGAATCCTATATTATTTCTTCAAAGATGTGCATATTTTATAATTTTTTACATATGGGTGTCCTAACATGCAAAATAGAGCTAGTACTAGTGTCCCTGCTTCAATAACTATAGTGAGTCATTTACAACCATATTACCGAAGTATCTAAGATGCAATATAAGAGAAAGTTATCTTTTCTTTTGTAAAGTTAGGCTCAATACAACTCACCTTATCAATAAATTCCTTTCATATTTGTATAGTACAGAAACAATACGCCGGAAATCAGAATGTCAGGTGTCAGATATTGCGACACACATATATATAATAAACACTTCATTTAACCATCAAATACTAATAAAAACCTACTTGGTACGAACTTTGCACTACAATCTCACTAAAGATGAGAGAGTATCCGAGAGATTTATATCTTTTAGATAAAACTAAAGTAGTTGCAAGACCTATAGAACCGAATGATATTGGTGATTTGTCTGAATTGTATACGAGAATACCTAGATCAGATCTTCTTATTTATAAAGATGATGTCACAAATTGGGCAAATTTAAAGAGTTGGTTTACCGGCACTAACTATGGAAAAGTCTTTCAATTAGCAGCTGTGTCAGATGATAAAATTGTCGCAAAAGGATCACTCCATTCAGAGGGGCTCTTGTGGTCACATGCTGCAGAGCTTAAGTTGATTGTTGATCCTGAATACAGGGGAAAGGGTCTGGGGTCTCAACTATTTAATCTATTACTGTATGAAGGATTGAAACGCCGTTTCCAAAAGATAATTGTCAGATATATATCTGACAATAGTAGTTTTACGAAAATACTTGACCATTATGGCTTTAAGCCGGAAACAGTGCTTCGTTGTTATTTAAAGGATGAAATATCAGGTATGGCAAAAGATTTGATAATTGCATCATTTAGTCTTGAGAACTGGCAAAGGAGGTTCGAATTTTATAGTTTTATTTATAGGCGATAAGATATCTAAGCTTACTGTAAATATTGTAAGCTTTTTCACAAAGTGCTAGTCTCATTGTTGGTAATGCACGTAATTAAGGCATCGTCTAATATGGCAGATAAAAATAAAACTAAAAAAGAGCTCATGACAGAATTAGAGGAGCTTAGATTGCAGCTCAAACATTTTGAGCTGTCAAGTGAGCATAAAACCGATATACCGGATGAGACATTTCATTTGATTGTAGAATCTGTCCCTAATGGGATAGTTATGACAGACAATCTGGGAAAGATCATTTTTTTAAATTCACAGGCTGAAAAGATGTTTGGTTATGAACGGAGTGCTTTATTTGGTGAATCTGTTGAAATGTTAATTCCTAAAGACTTCAGGAAGAGCCATATCCATTATAGGGCCGACTATATGAAAACCCCAGATACAAGAGCAATGGGAGAAGGCAGAGATCTTTTTGCCTTGCGTTCAGATGGAAGCAAATTCCCGGTTGAGATAGGGCTCAATTTTGTAAAATCAGATACAGGGCTGGTAGTTATCAGTACTATTATAGATATTACCGAGCGTAAATATGCAGAATCGAGGCTCCAGGAGGAAAGAGAAAGGGCGCAAAATTATTTAGATATAGCAGAAGTCATATTACTGGCAATAAACCGTGATGGAGATGTAACGCTTATTAACAGGAAAGGCTGTGACATTCTTGGGTGTTCTGAGGAAGAGATAGTAGGGAAAAATTGGTTTGATAATTTTGTGCCTTCTAACACCAGAAAAAAAATAAAGGGCATATTTCATAAAATAATAAGTGAGGAGCCGAAAAAATTAGGATTTCATGAAAATTGCGTGATAGCCAAATCCAGCAAGTTAAAAACCATTTTGTGGCACAACACGGTCTTGACCGATAATGAGGGAAGTGTAGTAGGCACACTCAGTTCCGGTGTTGACATAACGGAAAGAAAAGCAACTGAGCGCTTACTTCGCAGTAGAGAAGAGAGCCTTAAAGAAATAATGGATAATACGACAGATGCCATAATTGTTTTTGATAATCAAGGTGTTGTGGAGACTTTGAATCGTGAGGGACAAAAACTGTTCGGTGGAAATAGTACAGAAAAAATTGACCGAGTTTGGGAAATAATTACACCTGAGAATAAGGAAAGCTTCTTAGATAAGCTCAATAAAGTTAGAGAAGGAAAGAGGATTACTGATTACGAAACTGAGCGTATGGACAAAGACGGCAAGAGGATTTCTGTGAGCATCAGTCTTGTATATATGAGTGAGGGGCAAGGAAGATTTATTGAGACAATTAGAGATATCAGCGAAAGACTTATAATGAGAAATAAGATCATCGACCTGGAAAAAGCCCAAATTATAGGCAAAATGGCGGAAGGTTTTGCGCACCATATGGGCACGCCTCTTGCGTCAATGCTCCTTAGGGTTCAGATGCTTAAAGATGATCTCCCAGATCTTCCGGAATGGGAAAACGTAGGTGAGAAATTAGATTCAATTGAAAGGCAAATTTTGTATGGACAAAAGGTTATACAAAGGCTCCTGAGATTTGTAAGAAGGCCGGATAACGAGAAGATCTCGGAGAATATCTCAATGTTACTTGATGAATCAATAGAGATGATAAGACCTTTAGTTAAGAAAAAGGGGATACATCTTGAAACTGATTTAGACGACTCACTTGAATTATTTGCTGATATTAATCTTATTCATCTAGTGTTTTCTGACACAATGATGAATTCGCTTGACGCAATGCCTGAAGGCGGCGTGTTAACAATAACTTCTTCAAAGAATGAAGCGGATAATTGCATAAACATTAAAATAAAAGATACGGGTATTGGTATATCAGAGGATACAATACCTTTTGTTTTTGAGCCTTTCTTTAGTACTAAACCCGCCGGAAAGGGTACTGGCTTAGGTCTTTCAGTGGCAAAAAGTATTGTAAATGAACATGGTGGCAATATAAATATCGAAAGTCAGCAAGGCACTGGAACCGTTGTTTCAATAAGCTTTCCGTTTATTAACAAGGAGGAGAATCTTTGAGTAAAAATAAGGTCAATGTTTTGGTTGTTGACGACGATGAGGACTTTGTCAGTGCTGTAAAGGAGCTGCTCGAAAGAAATAATTACGAAGTAGTTACAGCGTATTCAGGTCGTGAAGCTCTTCAAATAAGTGCTGAGAATCCTACAATAAATATTGCACTGCTGGATCTTGTTATGCCTATGATGGATGGCTTCACTCTGCTTGGCAAACTTAAGGAAATACAGCCTGGATTAACGGTTATGATGGTAACTGGTCAAGGAACAGTACAAACGGCTGTAGATGCTATTAAGCACGGCGCTTTTGATTTTATTACAAAACCATTTGATAAGGATGTGCTTCTTAACAAGCTTGAAGTTGTCAGAAAATCACTTAACCTTGAAAACAAATTAGGCGAGCTAAAACAACTAATTTCGCAAAAATACGGTTTTGAGAATATTATCAGCAGCTCTAAAGTAATGAAAGCTGTTTTTGAGAAAGCCTCGGCCGCCGCTAGAAGTAATGCCCCTGTTTTTATTGTTGGGGATACAGGAACTGGAAAAGAACTTCTTTCAAAAGCAATTCACCTGAGTAGTGATAGGTCCAGTAAGCCGTTTATTGCAGTTAACTGCGGAGCAATTCCTAAAGAGCTGCTGGAGTCTGAGTTGTTTGGTTACAAAAAGGGAGCTTTTACAGGAGCAGTTAGAGACCACGAGGGCCTTTTTATAGCAGCCAATGGTGGAACGATTCTTCTGGATGAAATTGGGGAGATGCCAAAAGAGCTACAAGTCAGGCTCTTAAGGGTTCTTGAGGATTATAAGATAAGACCCTTAGGGCATACCCAGGAGGTATCTCTTGATGTTAGGGTGATAGCTGCAAGCAACCATACAATTGACGACTTAAAGAATAAGTATTTAAGGGAGGATTTGTTTTTCAGACTTGCAGTAATAGTGATTGAACTACCTCCGCTACGAGATAGGAAATCAGATATCCCATTATTAATCGACCATTTTATTAATACATTCAACCAAAAATATTCCAAAAATATTGAAGGTTTTTCAGAAGAGGCATTTAATCATCTATATAGTTACAATTTCCCCGGAAATATTAGAGAACTAGAAAATTTAATCGAAGGCATTATCGCTGTTAGCCCTCAGGAGAAGAAGACCATTACTAATAAGGATTTAAACTCGCATCTACTGTGGCAAGAATCAAAAACCTCTGAGCACCAGATATTTGCCCTGGATAAACTTGAGAAATTCGCACTGGAAGAAGCCCTCCGCGAATCCAATGGTAACAAATCAAGGGCGGCCCAAATGCTTGGTATTTCAAGAGACACGCTCTATAGAAAGCTTAAACTCTTCGATATTCGATAACTATAGTTAGGAGAAAGTTAATGGAATATGTAGATCTTATGCAGGATATTAAATTTAATGATAGCCATCCGATTGCTCAATCAATTCATGCAGATAAGAATGGAAGACTATTACAGTTCGCCTTAGAACCGGGTCAGGAATTAAAGGAACACAGCAATTCGTCATCTCCTGTTTATCTCTTAATTCTTAAAGGCGAAGGGGTCTTTAGAGGTGAAGGTACCGAAACTGTAGCAGGACCAGGTTCTATTGTTATCTACGATGTCGATGAAAAACACTCTGTTCAAGCACGAGATGAAGAACTAGTTTTTGTTGCCATTCTTCATGGATCTCCTAGAAAGGGTGACTAAGTTTAAATCATATCATCAATGTCTGAATTTAAGACCATCTGCATCGAGTGTTGATCTTTTATCTAAGTATTATACATAATTTGATTGGCATCATATTTGTACCATATTGTTCTATCTTCCTAATTAGTACGACTGAGGTGAGAAATGTTTGTGAAAGAATATATGACTAAAACCCCTATTGTCTTAAGCACCAAAGATGATGTAAAAGATGCATTTGCTCTTCTTCTTGAAAACAGGATTCGCCAAGCGCCGGTTCTAGAAAACGGGGAATTGACAGGAATAGTTACGGACCGGGACTTGCGTATGGCTATGGTGCAGAACCTGAAAGTGAACAATTTAACTGTAGGATTAGTCATGACGAAGGATCCTGTAACAGTCACTGGAGATACGAAAATTACAGATGCCGGGAAAATAATTAGCATTGGTAAATTTAATGCTATTCCTGTAATTGAAAAATCAGGGCAATTAATAGGGATAATAACTACAACAGATATTCTCAATTATTTTATTGAACAGATGGAAGATGAGTATGAAAATTTAATTTCTACATAGTAATTACTTCTGCATAGTATGAACATGGTGTTTATGAGTGTTCTCACCAGGTAAAAGATGAAGAGTAATGTTGACAAGTCCTACTATTATTAGTATCACACCTGCTACAGTTGCTAGTTTCCTTGGTGCTCTTTTAAAAGTCTTTTTGTATATATAAGGGAAAGCTGACAAAGCAGGCACTGTCCCAAGCCAAAATATAAATAGTATTCCCGCGCTATAAAGAGGGTTCTTTGTAGCAACAGCTCCAATCACAAATATATAAACCCATCCGCAGGGCAGAAAACCGTTAACTATTCCAAGTGTGAGAGATTTAACTGGTCTACTTTGCGAGAGTGACCACTTAGCAGGCTTTGAGATTAAAGAAGCAATTGTTTTGCTAGGTAGAAACTCAAGAGGCTTTCCCCTAACAAGCCTATAACCCGTATAAATAAAAAATATTGAAATTAAGGTTATGGAAATAGTTGAAATAAGAGAAGTATTGTTAGACAGAAAAGCTTCACCTAGTAACCCAGCCAGTGCTCCAAGGATTAAATAACTTATTAATCGTCCTACATGGTAGAGACTCATGTAACCGCTTGAATTATTTACCGTTATAGCTATGGGTCCGCACATAGTAACACAGTGAGTGCTTCCAAGTATGCTTGCGACAAATACTGCAAGTGGTATTGAGAGGAAAGACCAGTTTCTTATTAGTTCTTCAAATTGACTTAGGTCCGACAAGTTTTACATTCTCCTCATATCGAATCTGAATGTTGTTTGTATCAACGAAGTCTAGTTGAATATTTTCTGATCCCTTTGTCCCAGTAACTGACCGTGGGAACTTAATAAATATGTGAACAGTAGAGTTCATCCCGCCTTCAAGTGCGATAGTTTCTGTCTGGGATACTAATTGAACCTTTTTGTCTTTCCATATTGCAGGTAGAGTCATCTGAAGATTTAGTGCGTCGAAAGTCTGATTTTTGATCTGTAGTTTGAAGTGATTAATTACCTGTTCTTGTCCATTGTCTTGGACAACCTGGTATGGACTGTCCTTTCCTCTTAGAACTGTTACAACAATATCTTGCCTTTGAGAAACAAAAAAGATTAGGGCAGAGATTACAGCAATAAGCAATACTGAATATATACCAACCCTTGGTGTAAGAAATTTAGATTTAATACCTTTTAGACTATTCCCTGTTGCATATCTTATAAGTCCCTTAGGTTTTTCTACCTTCTCCATTACCTCATCACAAGCGTCGATGCATGCCGTGCAGCCAATACATTCTAGCTGAAGTCCTTCTCTTATATCGATTCCAGTCGGGCAAACTGCAACGCATTTGTAGCAGTCTATGCAATCACCTTCTTTTTGCCCCTCAGGCACAATTCCCCTTCTTGGCTCTCCTCTAACTGGATCATAGGAAACAGTAAGGGAATCATCATCCAGTAGAACTGACTGAAAGCGTCCGTATGGGCACACAATAATGCAGAACTGCTCTCTAAACCATCCAAAATCAAAAAGGATGACAGCAGTTATGAATCCCATCACTATAAAGATAGTCCAGTTCTCTGTAGGATTATGCTGAGTCATTTCCACAAGCCTGTCAGCACCTACAAAATAGGCTAAAAAACTATGTGCGATTATAAGGCTTGCTATTAGAAATAGTGTCCAGAGCACGCTTAACTTGAAAAATTTCTTTATACTCCAAGGTGCTTTCGCAAGGTTGCGTTGCTGTATGTGGCTGCCTATAATCCAGTATTCAAACCTTCTGAATACCCCGTCTATAAATACAGTCTGAGGGCAACCCCAGCCACACCAGATTCGACCCCATACAGCTGTAACAAAAGCAAGCCCTATCGTGAGAAAGGCTAGTATAAAAAAGATAAGCGGAGCATCATGTGCCCAGAATGTAAGCCCAAATATTGAGAATTGTCTATCTCCAATATTGAGCAATAGTGCTTGGTGCCCGCCGATTTTAATCCAAGGTAGCACAAGGAAAAAGATTATAAGAAATATCTCTACTATAGTTCTGTAGCGTCTCCAAAACCCACTAACAGAAGCTGGAAAGATAAAGACTCTTCTTCCTTGTTCATCCATTGTTGCCGGACGATCATCAGGAAGGTTTCTTTGATCTATAACTCTCAATTACGCTCTACCTTTTCTCCTTGAGGTGGCCTTGCTCCATCTGGATTCGTTCCATAGAGACTGTAAATATATACAGAAACAGCTTCAAGTGTATCTTCTGGAATAACCCCTTTCCATGGCGGCATACCTTTGTCCAGCACCCCGTTGTTAGCTACTTCCAGTATAGCACTCACTGAGCCGTCGCCTTGGATCCAGTACTCATCTGTAAAATTAGGTCCTATAAGCCCTTGACCTTTGTCGCCGTGACATGCCATACATTTGAGCATGTATTCTGTTTTCCCTTTCTCCAGCACTTCCTGATTATCCAGGAGTGCAATTAAATAATCTTCTGACTTAACAGGAGCCGTTTGCTCGGCCATTTGTTGCTCTGATTGAATTACACTCATTTTTAGCGCAAGTTCCTCATCAGAAGTTAGTCCGCCAAAAAATGTGTAATAAGTATAATAGACGACAGCAAATACAATTGTAATATAAAAAGTCATTAACCACCAACCGGGGAGTGGGTTATTTAATTCCTGTATCCCGTCGTAATCATGGCCTTTTATAAGTAGATCGTCTTTTTCATTTTCACTCATTTTTCATCCTCCTTCTCCTTTATCTGATATTGCTCTTCTTCAAGGGGCATCTGCTCCATTTCTTCAAACAACTTTTTGTTACTCTTGCTCATAACCCTAAAAACCACTATGAAAAAGGCTATCAAGAAAAGGATTAGAGCAAGATTAGTGAGCTCAATATTCTCAAAATATGAAAGGGCTAATTGTTTGATGGTGTCACCCCCTCAACAGTTGTTTGTTTGCCGAGTCTCTGTAGGTAGGCTATCAGCGCTATGAGCTCTGTATCCTTTAATGATTCAAGAGATTTGTCTTGGCTGAGCAATTCCTCATAAATTATAGCTGCCTCTTTCTCGGCTAACATGTCCGCATTGGCAACCTCATTATCATCATAAGGAACCCCTAACATCTTCATCACACTGAATTTCTTTCTAAGGATGTTATAGTCGATCTTTTTAGCCGCAAGCCAAGGGTATGAAGGCATGATCGAATTAGGCACAATCTCCCTTGGATTGATCATATGACGCACATGCCACATATCCGGATACTTTCCTCCAACTCTGGCAAGATCTGGACCGGTTCGTTTAGATCCCCACTGAAATGGCCTATCATACATAGATTCGGCTATTGTAGAGGCCTCTCCATAACGTAGTACATCAAATGGAAGCTTCCTTATCATCTGTGAGTGACATACGTAACAGCCCTCTTTTATGTATATGTCCCTTCCTGCTAGCTCAAGGGGAGTATAAGGCTCTGTTTTTTCATTAGACGGCAGGTACTTATAAATAGACAGAGTTGGTAATATCTCAATCACTGAGCCAACCAATACAGAGATGAAGAGAATCACTGTGAATATTAAGCTTAGTGCCTCAAGTTTTCTGTGTCCGGTTCCAATAGCTGTAACATCTGATTTAAGTGGTGGAACTTCCACATAAGACACAGTTTCTTTCTTTGGTGCATGTTTAATGGTTACCCAAACATTGTAGATTAAAAATAGGAACCCAATTAAGAAAAGTGCACCACCTACAAATCTAACCCAGTATAGAGGAGCAATTCTCATTACTGTTTCTACAAAGTCAGGATATACAAGCTGTCCGTTTTCCCCGATAGCCTGCCACATGAGGCCTTGAGTAATACCACTTGCCCACATGGAAATGTAGTACAGCAAAATCCCTAGAAAGCCTATCCAAAAATGCCAGTTCATGAGTCTTTCACTGTACATTTTTGTGTTCCAGAGTTTTGGCACCATGTAGTAAATAATTCCAAAGGTAAGGAACCCGTTCCAGCCAAGAGTACCGCCGTGAACGTGTCCGATAATCCAGTCAGTATAATGAGCCAACGAACTTACGGATTTAATCGAGAGAAGAGGCCCCTCGAATGTTGTCATTCCATAGAACGTAACGGCGACTGCTAGGAATTTGATTATAGGATCGGTCCGTAGCTTGTGCCAAGCCCCTCTTAGTGTGAGAAGACCGTTAATCATTCCTCCCCAGCTAGGTGCCCAAAGCATAAGACTGAAAACCATTCCAACCGTTTGAGCCCAGTCTGGAAGAGCCGTGTTTAATAGATGATGAGGTCCAGCCCATATGTAAATAAAAACTAATGACCAAAAGTGAATTATAGAAAGCTTATAGCTGTATATAGGTCTGTTGGCTGCTTTAGGAATATAATAGTACATCAATCCTAAAAATGGAGTCGTTAGGAAAAATGCGACCGCATTATGTCCATACCACCACTGTACCAGTGCGTCCTGCACTCCGGAATAAACAGGATAGCTCTTAAATAGAGCAACAGGAATTTCAATTGAGTTCACTATATGAAGCAGTGCAACAGTGACTATCGTTGCAATATAAAACCATATTGCAACGTATAGATGTTTTACTCTTCTTACAGCTATTGTGCCGAAAAAGTTAACTGCGAACACAACCCATATTACGGCAATTGCAATGTCGAGCGGCCATTCAAGCTCAGCATACTCTTTACTCATTGTATAACCAAGGGGTAGAGTAATTACCGCTCCGACAATAATCATCTGCCAGCCCCAGAAATGTATCTTGCTCAACATATCTGAGAAGTTCCGGGTTTTAAGCAGTCTCTGAGTCGAATGATATATACCGGCAAAAATTATGTTTCCGCCAAATGCAAAAATAGCGGCGTTAGTATGAAGCGGCCTGATTCTGCCAAAAGTGAGCCACTCTAGTTCCAAATTTGCGGGCCAGAAGGCTAACTGTAGAGCTGCCAATAAACCCAAAATAAATGCTGCCGCCCCCCAAAATATGGTGGCATAGAGAAACATTTTTACTATATCGTCATCATAGATAATCCTATCCATAATTCCTTTGTTAACTTGAATTCCTGAGCTCATAGAACTTTCTCCTCCTTTTCATCCTTCTTTGTTTCCTTAATTTCATAGTCATCCAATAACATTCTTTCACTTGGTGTCGTAAGGTCGTCGTACTGACCTTTTTTTGTAGCCCAGATAAAAGCTACTAGGAACACAAGAGCCATTGTGATAGAGATACCCAGAGTTAAAAAAATAATATTCATGGTTAAGAGCATCCTCTCCTAACATTGAGTTTGTTATATCCATATAAACTTGAACCAACTAATAAAACGGAACTTAGTGGCATTAGTACTGCAGCCACTAAAGGATTAATGTATCCAAGGAGCGCAAGCGTTCCTGCTGCAATGTTATAAACAAGAGAGAAACGAGTATTTCTCTTTATGCTGTTTCTTGTTATCGATCCATATTCAAGCAGATCAACAATGTTAAAGAGATTATTGTTCAATAAATAAGAGTCCGATACCTTTAGGCTCTCCTCTACACTGCCTTGCACAGAGACACTTATATCGGAAGCAGAAAAAGCTGCAGTATCATTAAGCCCATCCCCCACCATTAATGTTTCTTGGTAATGTTGAATTATCTGTGCTTTCTCTTCAGGAGATTTTGACCAATAAATACAACTGTCTGAAATTCCCAATTTATGCGCGGCGCTCTTTACATTGTTTTCATTATCTCCTGATAGAACATGAACTCTGTAGCCTCTGTCCTGGAGTAAATTCACAACATATTTTGCATCCTCTTTTAAAGAGTCGCCTAAGAAAAGTTCTGATATTTTTTGACCATCTTTGTTTATAACAGTTTTTGTAGTGATGATCTCATTGACTTCGTTAGTGTTGTGAATGTTTTTGTCTGACATTATTTCATAAAGGTGAGGTCCTACTTTTGCTTCAATGCCTTTTGTATAGTTGTGTCTAAAATCAGTTAGTTCAGGCAAAGTTAATTTTTGGTCACTTAAATGAGCAACAATAGCTCGAGCTATTGGGTGGCTGGACTTTTTTTCTATCGCCAAAATTGCGACTTTGTCATATTCAGAAAGTCCCTCGGTATTCCACTTTAATATTTTGTAAACCCCACTGGTCAGAGTTCCGGTTTTATCAAAGAAAATATTTTTTATATCTGGGAGCTTGTCAAAAATTTTAGAGCTTTTTACAAGTATCCCTTTTTCAACGGCCCTATTCAGAGATAGTCCAAAGGTTAGTGGAAGAGCAAAAACAAATGCGCAAGGGCAAGCTATTAATACAAATGCCATAACTCGGTTTAATGCTGCCGAAGGGTCTAGTAGGGTAGAAATAGTTACAAAGGAGATTACAGCCGTGATACCCACGACCAGGGTGAAGATTGTCGCGAACTTATCACTATAGGTGGAATTGCTAATTTTACTTCTGTAATTTCTCTCTACTTCATCGAGCAACTTTCCAATTCGAGTAGAACTGCCCGTATTTAGTACTTCAATAATTGCTTGATCTGAGTTCAAGATTGATCCCGCGTATACAGAGTCGTTCTTTATCAGTGTCTGAGGAATATTCTCGCCAGTTAAGACTGAGAGGTTGAGATCGGCTCTTTCTGTAAGGAGTTTCCCATCAACAGGTATGCGTTCCCCAGAATTAACCTTAACTCTTTGTCCGGGTCTGAGATTATCAATTGGTTCTAGAAAAAACTGTTTATTCTGATTATCCCAAATCAATATTTTGTTCTGATTAAAAAGAGACCTGCTAGCCGGTTCTTTATTTGAGATTCTATCTTGAATAGATTTTAGGAAATATCTACTCGCTAGTAGCAAGAATACGAAAGCAGTTACAGAATCAAAGTAAACTTGATCATTTCCATTCAAGAAGTTGTATGAGCTTAGTAAAATACCAACCAAGATTACTAATACAATAGGTATATCCACTGTAACACGTTTAGCTCTAATTGAGCTAAGTACACTCTTATAAAAAGGCCAAGCGCAATATGTCACAACAGGTAAAGATAATAAAAGGTTTAATAGCCCAAATTGCTCTTCAAATATACCTTCAGCGCCTGAATATATAGCAGCGGAAAGCAGCATTATGTTTCCGGCACATACAGCTGCTACAGAAATTCTGATTAGTGATTTACGGCTTTCCTTTTTCTTAAGTTCTTGAGCTTCTTCATCTAATTTGATTGGATACGCTTTATAGCCAAATCGTTTAACAAGTCCTGGAAAGCTGGAAAAAACCTTTTCCTCGTTAAATTCAACAGTCGCTACATTTGTCGACATATCCAGAGTAACAGATTGTATATTGCTAGAATAGCTCGATATTTTTTCAATCAGCCATAAGCAAGCTCCACAGTGAATGCCTTCGATATAAAAATTCATTCTCTCTGGGAATTCCAAACTCGTATACTGATTTGCGAAGTTTTCCTGATCCAGATATCCGTACTCTTCCACTGATTCCGGATCTATTGGTCGGCCGATTTTATCAATATTTTGTTCTTTCTTAATTTTGTAGAAATCTTGTAGTCCCAGGGTATTTAGTAGGTCATAAACAGTACTGCAACCCGTACAGCAAAAATAATTTCCATCTGAGAATATTTTGTTGGATGCAGTAAGCCCCTCCCCACAATGCAGACAGTGAGTGGTTTCGGTTAAAGTCCCAGATATTCCGTGTGAAGAAGCTGTGGTATTTATCATTTTCCTATCAATATACTACATTACAGATATTGGCAATAATCATGCCAATGAGAACTCCAGCAATAGCTAGACATTGAAGTATTCATAAGTGTAAGTTGTCAGATTGTCTGACATGTTTAGAAGTCGTAGATAGCATTCATGAGGTCGTCGGTTCGATCCCGATCGGCTCCACAATCTCTAAGATCAATTCAAATTTTTTAAATCCATTACCTTTCTCGATATTCTTAACTTAGGTCAAATAAGACACTTTACACTGTGCTTCATCCCACAATTAGCGATAATGTTCTTGTTTGTAATTATGTAAGATCCCGTAATTGTTGCAGATGTTCTTTCGTAAATAGTTGGCATTCATGTTGCTTTAAATATATATGCAAGGTTGTAGCACTTTGTATTAAAAAAGGGGGCTTTCAATGGTTAAAGGTACCAGACTTACTTCTATATCTATATCCTTTTTATTTTTTCTTCTGCTTTATTCAGTATCGCAAGCTCAGTTGACTGATGAAACTCAAACATTTCCAAATGTTCCAGGAGGGACGATAGGAAAGTCACTTGAAGAGCAAGTTGGTACAGGTACAGGTGATGAAATTACACCTGGATCATCCAATTATCTCATTTTAAGAGATCCTGCACGTTCAATCCGTAGAGGTCGCCAATTATTCCAGAGAAAATTTACCGAAGACCAGGGACAAGGCCCTCGAGTGAGCAATGATTCCTCTGGTGATATTCAAGAAAATAGAGCACTTGGTGCAGGGTTAACAGATAGTTGTGCTGCTTGTCATGGTCGCCCCAGGGGAGCCGCTGGATTTGGTGGTGATGTAGCCACGCGTCCTGATAGTCGGGATGCCCCTCATTTGTTTGGACTAGGATTAGTCGAAATGCTTGCTGATGAAATTACTAAAGATTTAAGAAGTATCAGGGGACAAGCTATAGCCGAGGCTGAGCAGTTAGGCTCCACTGTGAAATTAAAGCTTGAAAGTAAGGGGATTAGATATGGGTCTATAAGTGCTAATCCTGACGGTTCAGTAGATACATCTGAAGTTAGCGGGGTGAATCCTGATCTGCGAGTTCGCCCTTTCTTTCATCAGGGGGGAACTATATCAATGCGCGAATTCATCATAGGAGCATTTAAGGACGAAATGGGTTTACAGACAGCAGATCCTATTTTGTGCAGCGCTACAGATCCAGATAATCCACAACTTGTAATTACCCCGGCAGGAATGGAATTTGATCCCGAGCTAGATGAGATTGAAAGACCGCCTGTTTGTGATGCGAGTGAGGATGCAGATGGAGATGGAATTACTAACGAAATAGACCCGGCACTTGTAGATCACCTGGAATTTTATTTGCTCAATTATTTCAAGCCCGGAACTGGGAAGATGACTAAAGTTGCTGAGCGTGGGGCAAAGGTAATGAAAGATATAGGATGTACTGGCTGCCATGTCCAAAGCTTAACTATAGATAATGATAGAAGAGTTGCAGATGTTGAAACTGTGTATGATCCGGATAGAGGGATCTTCAACCGTCTTTTTGCGACCGCTACGGAATTGTTTGAGATCTCAGATGATGGAGAAGAATTTCCACAATTGCTACCGAAAGGAGAGTCTTTTGTAGTAAAAAATATATTTGCTGACTTTAAGCGCCATGATTTGGGCCCGGCATTTCATGAGCGAGAGTATGATGGGACAATGGTCACAGAATTTATGACCGAGCCGCTTTGGGGAGTTGGAACTACAGCGCCTTATGGGCATGACGGAAGGAGTATTAATCTTGAAGAAGTTATACTCCGCCACGGTGGTGAGGCTGAGGAATCAAAGAAGGCGTTTCAAAAGTTGAATGAAAGAAAGCAAGAAATGGTTTTGAAATATCTTCAAACGTTGATTCTCTTTCCACCTGATGACACAGCGTCAAATTTAAATCCAGGCAATCCCGGAACTAATAACCCACAGGATCCGAGTGAGCACGGAAGTATAAATTTGGGGGCACTGTTCCAGATAGAATCAGAAGGGGCGGAATAGTATCAAGAACTTTCAGATATAAATAAATGTAAAACAAAAAGGGAGCTTCGGCTCCCTTTTTTTGTAGGGAAAGTAGGGTATTTAATCCTATTTAAATCAGCAGCAATTGACAACATAATATCTCTGAGGTTACATTCTCTCGCAATGGCAGATAATAAACAAAGACTCAAAGAAATATTACGAGAGAAATCTATTCTTAAAGGCGATTTTACACTTGCGTCTGGCAAGAAAAGTACCTACTACATAGATGCCCGGCTCACAACTCTTGATCCAGAAGGGGTAAATCTAATAGGAAAGATTTTCCTTGAAGAGATTAAGAAAGATCCTTCAATTAATATAGTTGGTGGGCCTACAATGGGTGCCGATCCTATTGTAGGTTCTGTACTCGCATTAAGTCAGGAAGCGGGATGTCCACTGCCTGGTTTTCTAGTCCGTAAAGAAGAAAAAGGTCATGGTACCGGAAAGCTGATAGAGGGCAATCTCAAATCTGGTGACGTAGCGGCAATGTTTGAAGATGTTGTTACTACAGGCGGGTCAGTTATTAAAGCTATAAATGCTGTTCGTGATTCTGGGGCCGAAGTAAAAAAATTATTCGTTATTGTAGATAGGGAAGAGGGGGCTGAATCTAAGTTTGAGGATTTAGGGGTCGAATTTTTCTCAATCTTTCAGATCAGCGATTTGCTCTAGTCCGTGTTCCCAAGATTGGTTTTTCCCATACTAGGGAAATGTAATATTATACTCTTCAAGTTTTCTTCTGAGCGTCAGCCTGTTTATACCGAGAGTCCTTGCTGCTTTCGATCTATTCCAGCCACTTGCACTTAGCGCTTCTTCTAATAATATCTTTTCGGCTTCTTTAACAACCAGGCTATACACATTTTCACTTTTGCCAGAACTAAGAATTCCTTTTACGGAATTTCTTAAAGTATCAGTTAGTGGTGGGGAATCTTTTGATTTCTCTATACTAAGATTATTGTTGAGCTCTAGATCATAGGAAGTTAGATATGGGGTTTTGGTAAAAGCAATTGCTTTTCTTATAGTATTCTCAAGCTCTCTAACATTCCCCGGCCAGTCAAATTGTGTTAGTACATCTTGAAACTTACGCGTAACTCCTTTGATATCTTTGCCCGCTTGGCTTCCGTGTCTTCTGGTAAGGCATTCCATTAAAAGCGGAATATCTTCTTTACGTTCTTTTAGAGGAGGCAGATGAATTCTAACAACATTAATTCTGAAATATAAATCCTCTCGAAATTTTCCTAGCCGAACTAGCTCCTCAAGGTTTTTATTTGTTGCTGTGATTAGCCTCACATTTACGGAAATTTCTCTATTGCTGCCTAGTTGGTGAAAGGTGCCGCTCTGCACTACTCTTAATACTTTTGCCTGGAGAGATAGTGACATGTCCCCAATTTCATCAAGGAACATTATCCCGCCATCTGCTTCTTCAAACTTTCCTTTTCTAGAGCTATCAGCTCCAGTGAAAGCCCCTTTTTCATAGCCAAATAGTTCTGCTTCTAAAAGGCTTTCCGGAATTGCCGCACAGTTAAGAACGACAAAAGGCTTTTCCCACCTGGTGCTTACTTTCCAAACAGACTCTGCCACAAGCTCCTTTCCCGTTCCGCTCTCACCAGTGATAAGTACGGGTACATCTACTCGTCCTACTTGACCTATTAACTTGCAAACTTCCTGAAGCATCGGAGAATCCCCCACAATTGCGCAGCTAACGCCGCTTCTAATAATATCTCCAGAGAATTCTAATAATTCTCCCTTTGTTTCAAGACCAATTCCGAGAGCCCTTTTTACCGATTCAATTAATTTGGGGTTATGAAGCGGGTCGGTGATACAGTCAAATGCTCCAAAAGTCATAGCTTCGATTAAATACCTGGTTCCTTTTTCCTCAGTCACTACAATAACAAATGAATCTTCTTTAAGTTTTCCAAGAGCGCTTACACCCATTGTATCAACATCTAATAATGACACCTCAGAGTTGTTAGTTTCGGTTACATCGCTCTGTATGTATAAGTCCGCAACATTTTCAAGGATCTTTCGAATTCCTTCAGATAGACTTGTATTATTTGTGTATAGGGTAATATTAGTACTCATTTGATACTCCTGTATGTAACAAAAGTATACAAGCTGGTTATAATATGATCAAGTTTAAGATGGGGATTTGTTTAATTGCCAGCAAAGCCAGCAATTTTCATTCATGGCATTTAATTTGCATCATAGTATCAGGATATTTAATCATAATACCTATAATCTTTAAACAAAGGATACTAATTAATTGGATTTTGTGCTTATATCAGCAATTGTGCTTGCAGCGTTTCTCGCGCTTAATATAGGAGCAAACAACTCTGCAGCAGCTATGGCAACAGGCTATGGTGCAGGAGTATGGACCAAACGCCAAGCTGTAATTATTATTGCTGTTTTTGCTTTGCTAGGAGCTTTGGTAGCGGGAGCGCCTGTGGTAAAGACTCTGGGAAACGGTCTTGTCCCAAGTGAAGTTCTCTCGTCACATATTGGGCTTGTTTTAATTATTTTTGTTATAGCTTCAATCTTTGTAACTTTAGCTAATATAGCAAAAGTTCCGATAGCCACTACTCATGCAATTGTATGTGGGATAGCAGGAGTAGGATTGTATTCAAACGCTCTGGAAACTTCTAAATTTATCGAAATACTGTTTTGGTGGTTGCTAACCCCCATTGTTGCGTTAATAATCAACTATCTGGTAGCCAGATTCCTTTACTTTAGAACACTAAAGTTTCTTACTGAACGTTATTCCGAAAAATCTATAAATCGGATTCTAATGATTCTGATTACTATCTCCGGAATTAGCGTAGCTTTTTCAGCTGGTGCAAACAATTCTGCAAACGCTGTTGGACCATTAGTAGGTTTGGGGTTAATTGGTTCTTACGAGGGGGCTCTCATAGCAGGTGTAGCAATGGGGGTAGGAGCAATATTGTTTGGAGGCAGAGTTCTTGAGACAGTCGGAAAGGGGATAACTGAGATCTGCATTCTGAGGGCGGTCTCTGTAGAATTTACCGGGGCTATTATTATTCTAATGGCCTCGTATTCCGGAATACCAGTGTCGATAGCAGAGATCATAACTTCAGGTATAATAGGGTTTTCGCTAGCACAAAAGGGTGTTGGAGTCACTCTGCGCAATAAGCATGTTATGAGAATTGCGTTTTTCTGGATAGTGATACCATTTATTGCAATAGCAATGGGTTATGGATTAACATCTCTATACTTTAACTACAATGTTGGGGAATTTATTACACTGAATTTCGGTTTATAAAAGAGTTTCATAGATTAAGTTTGTTATTGGAAAATCAAATGACTGACAAAGTTAAAAAAAGGTTTACTCCCGAACAGGTAAACGAACTCAATATTAAATTTGAAGGTGCCAGTGCTCAAGAAATACTAGAGTGGGCAACATATCTTCATCCCCGGATTGCTCTGGCAACCAGCTTCCAGGCCCAAGGTGTGGTTTTAATTGACATGTTCACCAAGATAAATAAAAAGGCCAGGATCTTTACTCTCGACACAGGAAGGCTTAATGAAGAAACTTATGAAGTAATGGATGCGATTAGAAGCAGGTATGGGGCAAATATTGAAATATTATTCCCGGATAAAAGTGAAGTTGAGGAGATGGTAACGACACACGGCCCTAACTTATTTTATAAAGGTAAGGATATGAGATTTCTTTGCTGTGACATAAGAAAGGTTAGACCACTTGATAACTATCTGCCAAAGCTAGATGGATGGATTACCTCTATCAGAAAAGACCAAACAGAAAACAGAGCTCAAGCTAAGAAGTTTGAGCTTGATGAGCTGCATGGCGGGCTTTTAAAGATTAATCCGCTTGTTGATTGGTCTTCTAAAGAAGTTTGGGATTATATAAAAGAGCATAAGGTCCCCTATAACAAATTACACGACCTAGGTTATCCGAGCATAGGTTGTGCTCCTTGTACCCGCGCGGTAAAAGACGGCGAAGACGCCAGAGCCGGCAGGTGGTGGTGGGAAAGTGATTCTGACAAAGAATGTGGTTTGCACGTCAATCACAACGTCAATTCTTAAGGTGAGAGTTTTTGCGCCTTCTTAATATCTCTTTTAAAAACCAAGACGGTATTGAGCTTTCTGCAATGCTTGATATGCCCGACGATTGGAATCCTCTGAGCTACGCCCTTTTCGCGCATTGCTTTACCTGTTCCAAAAACCTAAAGGCGCTTTCTTATATAAGTAGAGCCCTGGTAGATAAAGGGATAGCTGTACTTCGTTTCGATTTTACAGGTCTTGGAGAGAGTGAGGGTGAGTTTTCTGATACCAATTTTTCTTCAAACATCGGAGATTTAGTTTCTGCATCGGAATTTCTTAAATCTGAATATGAACCCCCTCAGTTATTAATCGGACATTCTTTAGGAGGAGCGGCGGTGCTTCAGGCAGCAGAGTTAATAACTTCTGTAAGGGCTGTAGTTACGATCGCGGCTCCGAGTGAGCCCCTACATGTGGCACGCCATTTTGAGAGCAGTAGGGAAGAGATTGAGACATCGGGGGAAGCCCAAGTTTCAATTGCAGGGCGTGAGTTTAAGATAAAGAAACAGTTCATCGATGATCTTCAGAAAAACAGCATGCTTGGGAAAATTAGGAATTTGAAAAAACCTCTATTAATCCTGCATTCGCCACTTGATGAAGTTGTTAGTATAGATAATGCTTCAGATATATTTCTGGCAGCAAAGCACCCCAAGAGCTTTGTCTCTCTAATAACTGCTGATCATTTACTCACTGATTCAAATGATTCACAATATGCTGGTGATCTAATTGCAGTATGGGCAAAACGGTTTTTATTGAAAGACTAGAAAAGAGTTACTGTAGATTACTTCCTTCTTCTCCCTCTTCTTCTTGTGCGGAAATTGGCATTGGAGAAGCTTGGTGGATTACCATTTTCCATCCCGATCCATTTTTTTCAAAAATATTAGTAGAAACAGATACATTTTGTGTGACAGGGTCTCTATTTATATAAACAAGCTCTTGAATACAGGTAACCCAAGCAGAGTCCCCCTCTAACTCTACTGCCAGATTGTGGAGCTTAATTTCAAGTTGGTCTTGAGGATTGAACACATTCTCCCAACTCTGCCTTATTGCCTCCCAACCCTTGAGCATAACCCAGCCCGGGTGCATACAGCCAGCCCTGTGATCATGAACAAATACTGTTCCCATCAATTCGAGGTCCCTTGTTCCCAAGGCCTTATAGAAACGTGTATTTACTTCAAGTACCAGATCTTTATCAGTCTGTTTATCCATTAGTTAATTGGTTGTCCAAAAAGTTATTGGGTTTATCGCAAACTATTCTAAGTCTTCATATGTCTATAGCACACAGTCGCTATTGCTTGAATACATCCACCACTTTGCTAACTGAGTTGATGATATCGCCCTTAACTCTAGATATGTCGTTGTAAATGGCAAAGAACATTATGAAGAGAAGCAGCGCAAGTCCGACGCGTTGGCTTATTTCAAGAAATTTCTGACTAAGAGGTTTTCCCTTAACTGTTTCCATTGCTAGGTACATTACATGGCCACCATCTAGCATTGGTATAGGGAACAGGTTAATCACCGCCAGGTTAATACTTATGAAACATGTAAATTGAAGAAGCTGAGCAAAACCTGTTTCTGCCGCAGCGCCTGATACTTTTGCTATTAAAATTGGCCCAGCAAGACTTTTCCCTGCGGTTCCTAGTGCGATTTTTCCTGTAACGAGTTTATATAAAAATCCGAAAAGAAGAACTATGACTTCAACTATCATATTAAAAGCTTCTATCACACCGTTATATATAGCTTCGAAAAACCCATATTTTTTTATAATTTCATCAGTGTATACCTGAATTCCTATTGCGCCTGCTCCATTTTCTCCAAGTGCTTCAGGGGTAATCTGGACATCAAACACTTTGTCGCCACGCTCTATAAGCATGGTTAACTGTTTATCTGCAGACTCTTGAATTACAGAAGCCATCTCGTTCCAATCTGCAATTGGCTGGCTGTCTATTTCTAAAATTTTATCACCCTTCTCAAGTTCAGCTTTATCCGCTGGCGTGCCGTCCATTACTCCGCCAACCTTAGCCAGTACCGGTTCTCCAAAACCAAGCGCCACAAGGCCTTCTGAAGAAGCTATAGCTTGTATGGGTATAGATACAGTCTCACCGTTACGGTCAACTTCAATATCGAGCAGAACATCAGGATTGGTCTGGAGCTGAATATTTACATCTCTCCAGTTTGAAACTTCCTTCCCATCAATTTCTAATATCTTGTCTCCGACTTGAAAACCAGCCTCGTCAGCAGGAGACCCGGCTGCGATTTGACCTATCTCAGGGCTGCGCTCAAGATACGCAGGAACAGATATACCTATCATAAATACAATAGGAAGTATTACAAAAGGTAGTAAGAAGTTCATGAAAGGACCGGCTACTACAATTAGTAAGCGGTTTAATCTTGGCTGATTTGAAAAACCTCTTGGATATTCTTTCTCTGAATAGTTTTCAGATCCTTCAAGATCCTGAGCTTTAGATGTCATCTCAATGTTTTTTCCATCTCTTTCGACAGTGAACTCAAAATCTCTAAGCGGCTCGCTTTCCAGTGTGGCTTCAAGTTGTTTCCATTTATCAAAGGATTTAAGCTCTAAGCCTTCTATGCTTACTATTCTGTCACCGGACTTAAAACCTGCTTTTTCTGCTTTAGAACCAGGACTAACTGCGTCAACTATAAAATTGCCCTCAACACCTTCACCGTACATCTTAACGTAGCCGCCCAGTGGCAGTAGGCATAAGAGATACTCGGTTTCACCTCTAGTAAATCCAAATAATTTTTTCCCGAATCCAAGAGAGAATTTTTCAACTCTTACACCGCTCCATTTAGCGACTAGAAAATGTCCTAACTCATGAATAAATACTAAAACTCCAATTACAAATATAAAAGCTATTATTGCCATCATAATTTATTGTTCTCCTAATTTCCTATTAAGGACTGTGCGGTACTTCTTGCCCAGAGATCACTTTCGAGTACTGAGTCAAGTGTATTTGCGGGTTGTGTATTATGAAGTTCCATTACTTTTTTAACTGTACTAACTATACCTGTAAATTTCATCTGCCCGGATAAAAATGCTGCGACAGCAACTTCGTTTGCCCCATTCATAACAGATGGCATTGTACCACCTTCTCTCAAAGCGTCAAAAGCTATTCTAAGGGAAGGAAACTGCTCAAAGTCTACATCTTGAAAACTAAGCTTTCCAAAACTCTCAGGCGAGACAGCGTTGTAGTTCAAAGATATTCTGTCCGGGTAGGAAATTGCAAATGCTATTGGTATCCTCATATCAGGTTTACCCATCTGCGATATCACTGAGCCATCAACATATTCTACCATAGAATGAACGATGCTTTGGGGATGTATCCAGACAGATATATCATCCGGATCAAATCCGAAAAGCCATTTAGCCTCTATTACTTCAAAACCTTTGTTCATAAGGGTAGCTGAGTCTATTGTGATTTTCTTCCCCATTTTCCATGTGGGATGATCTAGAGCTAATTCAATACTTACGTCTTCTAACTCGGAGTTGGGTGTGTTTAAGAACGGGCCCCCAGATGCAGTTAGGATTAATCTTTTAACATGACGCCGTTCCCCGCACTCAAGGGCTTGAAAAAGTGCGCTGTGCTCGCTATCAATCGGTAACAATCTGTTACCGTTTTTTTCTACTTCTTTTGTTAGAACTTCACCGGCTATAACGAGGGATTCTTTATTTGCCAGAGCAATGTCTTTGCCTGATTTTGCAGCAGCCAGAGTAGGGCGCAACCCTGAAGCGCCGACCATTGCCGACACAACCAAATCAGCTTCGCCCATTTCCGCCAAGGTAACTGCACCTTCTTGACCATAGAATATTTGAGTTTGAGAAGGGGCAATCTGAGAAGCTAGAGTAGAAGCAGATTCCTCATCTTCTACTGAAACGGCGAGAGGTCTGAACTTTAAGATTTGCTCTGTAAGTAAATCTGTATTTTTACCTGCAGCGAGCGCAACTACTCTGAACTTGTCCGGTTGCTGTGAAATAACCTCTAGAGTTTGTGTCCCGATTGAGCCTGTAGAGCCAAGTATGGAAATCTTTTTCAAATCACTTCCCTTTTTTTAACTTGCTCCCCTGTGAGTCCAAATCTCCTTTCTCGTTTCTGGTAGTTTAGAATTGCCTTTATTAAGTGCTGCTTTCTAAAGTTAGGCCAAAGTGTTCTGGTAACATATATCTCTGTATATGCTAATTGCCAGAGCATGAAGTTGGATAATCTCATTTCTCCACTTGTTCTTATCAGAAGATCTGGTTCAGGTAAATCAGCTGTGTAGAGGAATTGCGAAAAATTATGTTGATTAATATCCTTAGCCGCTATATTCCCCTTGGATATAATCTCTTTAATGCCATCTATAATCTCTTCTCTTCCCCCGTAGCTAAGAGCAAGTGTTAAAGTTAGTTCATTGCAATTTTTAGTTTTTTCAATACTATCGGTCAGGACTTCGTATACATCTTTAGGAAGCTCCCATAGCCTACCTATAGCGTTAAGACTGATACCGTTTTCAATAAGTTTGTCAGTTTCATTAACTAAGTAGTGTTTTAAGAGCTCCATCAAGGCATCAACCTCCACTTTAGGTCTCTTCCAGTTTTGTGCTGAAAAAGCGTATAGGGTGATATATTTTACTCCTAGCTCTTTTGCACCTTTCACAACCGCTCTGACGGATTTCATTCCTTCCTTATGACCGCTTATGCGCCCTAGGTTCTTTTTCTTCGCCCACCTGCCATTACCATCCATTATTATTACAATATGTGCAGGAAGTTTATTTTTATCTACAAGAGATTCAAGTTTCCCTTTCATTGGTTCCGTAATTATAACATTTCATGTTTTTTAAAAAAGGTTCCTAACCCGGGAATTCTAATTTAGGATCAAATCTTATTTGAAGAATACCTTGGATATAAAGGAAATAGGCGTGGCTATAAATATAACAATTAATAGCACAGAAAGTATTACCAAAAAAGTGAGGCAATATATAAAGAAAGAAACTGGAAGAAAAACCAGTCTATATAAAATGAACCAGTCTTTGGAAATTTCCATCACCACAGAGCCGTAGCTCCCTATAAATTTTGAAATGACAGTGAAGAACATATTTAGCATATTTTTTCCTTGGGAATAAAATATACCATTCTTTATTATTAGTACAAAAATACCCACTGTGTTTTAATGCTCATATCTCTAAGAATCATATAAATTTGGATTGAATTTGAATGTCTATATGCATTTGCCGGAATTTATTCTCTTATTTAAAATTTCAAGTTGCTAGTTCTGGGATGTTTAGTTACTCTGTATCTGAGGCAAATTATATGAGATTAATTGCAATAATTTTACTGATATTCACATTAAATATTGCAGTCGTTAGAGCTGATAATGACGATGTATATAAAGGTCTATCTAATTTCACAAGAGTTCTTGACCTTATACAGAGAAATTATGTTGAGAACGTAGATGGCGAGGAGCTTACCAACAAAGCAATACAGGGAATGCTTCAAAGCCTAGATCCCTATTCGGCATATTTAAGTCCGGAGCGTTACCGTGACCTAGAAATAGGTACCTCAGGCGAGTTTGTAGGTGTGGGAATGGAGGTTACAACCAAAAACGGCTATCTAAATGTCATAACTCCTATTGAAGGCGGGCCAGCTGAAAAGGCAGGGATAAAGCCTAGAGACCTAATAATTGAGATTGAAGGACAATCAACAAAAGGAATGGTTGTTCAAGAGGCTGTCAATTTGCTTCGGGGACCAAAGGGTAGCTCTGTTAATGTTACTATAGAAAGAGAAGGGGTTTCTGAACCGCTAAAGATTAATCTTGTCAGAGATAAAATAACGGTCAAAAGTGTTAAGTATAGGATGCTCGATAATCAAATTGGATATATAAGATTAACCCAATTTCAGGAAAATTCTTCACAAGAACTGAGATCCGCATTGTCTGCTCTTGAGGCCCAAAATGGAAGAAAATTAAGAGGCGTAGTCTTAGATTTGAGAAATAATCCGGGTGGGCTGTTGGGGGAAGCAATAGAAATAGTAGATGAGTTTATAGATCAGGGTTTGATCGTCAGCGTCAAAGGCCGAACAGCAGGTCAGGCTAGGGACTATTACGCAACAAAGAATGGAGACTTTCAAGAATATCCAATTGTGGTAATAGTAAATGACGGCAGCGCAAGCGCTTCAGAGGTGGTAGCAGAAGCTCTGCAGGATAGCAAAAGGGCAACTATATTAGGAACTAATACCTTTGGCAAAGGATCCGTACAGACAATTATCAGATTGGAAGATGGCTCGGGTTTAAAACTAACAACAGCCAAATTTTATGCCCCCAGTGGCAGATCGATTAGTGAAGTTGGTGTTACCCCGGATGTAATAGTAGAGAATGACAATTCGAAAGATAAACAATTAGACTCAGCAGTTGAAATATTAAAAAGTTCAGGGACCAAAGCAGCTGTTCCCAAGGGCTAAGGAGAGCCTCTCTTTTGCCGGCAAAGCCTAGTAGAACAACTAAAAGAACAAGACGACCGACTAGAAGGAAGAAAAGTGCACGGGTATCTAGAATCGTTTTCTTTACCATGGGATTCCTCGCCCTACTCTTTTTTGCTTTGTATGGGATCAACTACTTAAAGAAAAACTCATCTTCAGATTATTCAGGGAAAGTGTTGTCTGCTACCGAAATCGACAATTTGATAAAAGATATTGATATTAGTCTTACGACGGCCTTTTTTGACGCTGGGATATCTTCTAAGAATATTGAATCAAAAAAGGTTTTTAATAAAGAAGACGCAAACCTGACCTGGGAATATAAAGATATGAAAGTATCCCCTGAAGGGGATATGACCCCTGAAAAAGTTAAAAAGATTTTAGAACAATCTGTGATTAAAGAATATCCAGTAGAGTATCAATTCAAAACCGGGACAAATTCACTTACTGCATTAATAAATATTAATAACATCACTACTCATAAGATTCTGTTTGATTTTAATAAGCAAAAAGTAGTTAAATCCAAGCCGAAAAAAGACAAAACTGAACAAACAGCCAAGGTTCAAAAAAAAGAAGAAATTAAAGCAAGCGAAAAAGTTAAGAGTGAAGATGAAGCTCAAACTACATCTAAGAAAAAAGAATCCGCAGCTAACAATTTCCCTAAATCAAAAATTGTGATTATTGTTGATGATCTTGGTCTCAATAAAAACCCTATTGACCAGCTGTTGAAGATACAGTCACCTATAACTTTTGCGGTTCTGCCAAATCTTCCATACTCAACATATGCAGCAGAAAAGGCAGACAAGAAAGGATGGGACGTAATTCTACATATGCCTATGGAGCCAAAGGAGTCTTCCGGTTATATAGGAACAGACGCTGGGGATGAGGTGTTGTTGGTAGGTTTGCCTAAGGATACAATTTTAACGAAGTTAAATAATAGCCTGAATTCTATCCCACATGTTAAAGGTGTAAATAATCATATGGGGTCAAAATTTATGGAAAATGGTGAATTAACCGAGCTAATACTTAAAAATCTTAAGAAAAAAGGGATGTTCTTTGTGGATAGTAAGACCTCTAGCCAAAGTACGGGATATGACACGGCTATGGAATTGGGGATGAAAACAGCGCAGAGAGATATATTCCTGGATCATTCCTCTAAAAGCTCAACTCATGTAAAGAAGCAACTAAAGAAACTAATAGAAATTTCAAAAAAGAGGGGCTATGCAGTTGGTATATGTCATCCCTATCCTGGAACTATTGAAGCTCTAACTGAAATGATACCTAAGATAGATGATGAGGTTGAAGTTGTTTCTATATCGAATATTATTAATAGTAGTAATAAGCTTGGGAGAAATTAAAAGTCATAGAATTCTTCCAAATAATTAAGGAGAAATTGAAATGGGTTTAGTTGATGATACCAGAAAGAGAAGAGATTCATGGATTAAGAGATTTGAAGAACAGCGTCAAGAAGAGGAATGGAATCCAGAGAAAAGTGATCCAGAAGCGGAAGAAAAGAGGATTTTAGAAAATAGAAAGAATGTTGGCGTGTTTCCGCCCAGGCCTAAGGTCTAGATAGTAAAGTAGATTATGAACTTAGGGGACTTGACAACTTATTGTTAATACATTAGTTTTTTCTAGCTATACGATTGAAATTTTAGGAGGAGTTTAATTTATGCCAGGAATTGTGGTAGGAAATAACGAGAGCATCGACAGCGCTCTTAAAAGATTTAAAAAACAGGTTGAGAAGGGTGGTGTTCTTTCTGAAGTGAGAAGAAGAGAGCACTATGAAAAACCTAGTGAAAAGAAGAAAAAGAAGCTTTTTGCTGCTAAAAAACGTGTTGTGAAACGTACCAGAAGGAACTAATTTCTCGAATTAATATATAATTATAGTAAATCCGGTTGGGGGACACAACATTTGAATTTGCTATTCCAAAATCTTAGCTCGATTGATCTTGATCATTCTTTTGAGTGTCCTGTTGTATACTTTATGTTCTGTTCAACAATAGATGTCAAAGTTTAACAATGAAGCTCTTGTCAATGAAATAAAAGGGAGGTTGAGTATTATTAACCTCGTTGAGAGTTACACATCTGTTAAGAAAACCGGAAAGGGCTACGTTGGCCTTTGTCCTTTTCATGATGACACAAATCCCTCTATGCATGTAGATGAAGACAAAGGATTATTCCATTGCTTCAGCTGCGGAGCCGGAGGCGATATATTTGGCTTCTATATGCGCTATAACAACCTTACATTTCCCGAAACCTTATCTGAACTTGCTAAAAAAGCCGGCGTCACAATTGAAAAACAACCTGAATCAGTTCCCAGGAAATCACCAAATAGCGTTTTATATAAAATTAATGCAGTAGCTGCTAAGTACTACAGAAATATTCTTCAAGAAAGTAGTCAGGGTAAAAGCGGCAGAGAATATGTAGAAAATAGGCAAATTTCTTCTGAAACAGCAAAAGAGTTTATTTTTGGTTTTGCTCCTGAAGGCTGGGATAACCTGGTCAAATTCCTAAATAAAAATAAAGTTCCACTCACTATAGCAGAAAAAGTAGGGTTAATAGTTAAAAGAAACAATACAGATGGCTACTATGATAGGTTCCGAAATAGATTGATGTTCCCGATTTGTAATGTTGATGGGAAGGTTATAGGTTTTGGAGGCAGAAGGGTAGATGAACAAGATGAGCCTAAGTATATAAATTCTCCAGAATCTGATGTCTATCAAAAGAGAAAGAGCTTCTATGGAATCAACAAGTCAAAAGATTTTATTAGAAGGGAAGACCGGGCAATACTAGTTGAGGGCTACACCGACTTTCTCTCCTTATACTCATCCGGAATCAAAAATGTAGTAGCTACTTTAGGCACATCTTTAACTCGCGAGCATGTGAGTTTGCTTAAGCGTTATACTAAAAATGTGGTTGTAATATTTGATTATGATGAGGCTGGTACAAAAGCTGCAAAGAAATCATTTGATGTTCTTCTGGAAGAAGATGTAACTCCTCACGTGGTCGAATTACCCGAAGGAAAGGATCCTGATTCATATGTAACCGAAGTAGGAAAAGAAAAGTTTGCTCTGTTCATTGAAAACTCAACAAGCTGGGTTGTCTTTTATAGAAAAATGACAATAGATCAGTTTAAAAAAGGCATGATTACTTATCAACAGTTGGGTAAAAACATGTCAGAATTATTGGGGAAATTGAAAGACCCTGTTGAGCGGAGTCTTCGGATAAAAGAAACTGCCCAAATGTTAGGTATACAAGAAAGCGAGATTTATTCTTTGGTAAAACTTGGAAGGTCTCAAAGTAAAACTGGAGGACAAAAAACTAAGCAGGCATACTCAAACACCGAGAAATTGCTATTAACCGTACTGGTCAAGTTCCCCAATCTTGGTGTACAATTAAATGAGCATGAATGGGAAGAATTATTAACGGATATAAATATTAAGTCTATATTGGAAGTGATAGTAGAGGAGGAACAATTGGACCCCTCTTCGTTGCTTCTACATTTTGATGGTAAAGAGGCTCACGAAATGATTTCTGAAGCTTTACTATCCTCTCTCGGTGTTTCTGATATAGAAACGGCAAGTAAAATTGTCGAGGGATGCATCGCCAAATTAAAGCTTTCTAAACTAGATGGAAAATTAAAAGTTCTCAGAATTGAAATCGATCAAGCTGTTAAAGAAAAGAATGGTCAACTGGAGAAGCAACTTCTAGAAGAATACAGAGATTTAACGATGCAAAAACAACGGGAGGAAGGAAGAGCCTTATGAGTAATGAGAAAAAGGACACGCTAAGAGTCGATATGGCACAAGAGGGTGCCAATCTTTCCAGCCCAGAATTAAAAAACGAGCCTGAGTTAGGAAAGACTGAATTGTTGGACGATTCCGATAATACCGTTGACGTTGAAGACAACAATAAGGAAGAAAATACTACTAGTACTCCCAAATATGAGTTTGGTCTAAAAAATAACAAAGAAAATGCCAATGAATATGATTTAATTAGATACTATCTTCACGAGATAGCGGATCATGCACTTCTCTCAAGAGAAGAGGAAATACGAATTGCAAAAAAAATTGAAACAGGAAAAAGGATTATAGCAAAAACGATCCTTAGTTCTTCTTTGATGTTAAATGAGTTATGTGGAATAGGGGAAGAGCTGAAGAAGGGTGATTTAGAATTAAGGGATGTAACTAATTCTTTGGATGAAGCAGAAAATCCGGCTGAAGAAGAGGCGCACTTCGGGATTGGAAATTTAATACAGGAAATTACTAAACTCTTTAAGAACAATGAAAAGTTGGCTGAAGAAATAAGTACAGCTTCAAAAAAGAAACAGGCAGCTCTTTTAGAAATAGTTAATAAGAATAATGATATGATGGTTTCATATCTAGAAGAGATAAACTTAAATGGAATGCAGGTAGAAAGGATCCTGTCCGTAGCAAGGGGATATATAAAGAGACTTGAAAAGATAAAGAGCGAGTTAGGCAGTTCCCAAAAGAAAGCTGCAAAATTAAGTGCTGAATCTAAAAAAGAGTATTCCCAAGAAATCGAAGAATTACTGAATGAAGCTGAGGATAATACGCGAAAGCTTAAAAAATGTGTTGGTAGGATAGAGTTTGGAGAAAATATAACTTCAGTTGCAAGAAAGAAGCTAATTGAATCCAATCTCCGCCTGGTTGTAAGTATCGCTAGACGTTACATCAACAGGGGTCTACCATTTTTAGATTTGATTCAAGAGGGTAACGTTGGTCTTATGAGAGCGGTAGAAAAGTTTGAATACGATAGAGGTTATAAATTCTCAACATATGCTACTTGGTGGATTAGACAAGCCATAACCCGCTCACTAGCCGATCAGTCACGAATTATAAGAATCCCTGTTCATATGACGGAAACTATTAATCGTATTATAAGGATGTCTAGACTGTTGGTGCAGGAATTTGGGCGTGAGCCGACTCCTGACGAAATAGCTAGCAGAGTTGGGATGTCTACTGATAAGGTAGCTAGAGTATTAAAAATATCTAAAGATCCTATCTCCTTAGAGACCCCTATAGGGGATGAGGAAGATAGCAAATTAATAGATTTAATAGAGGATGCAAGTACCAGTTCGCCAGTGAATGTTCTCGAAATGAACGAGCTTAAAGAAATTATAAATAACGCCTTATCATCAGTTTTAAATACCAGAGAGGAAAGCATTGTAAGGTTAAGATTTGGTATAGATGAAGAAAAAGAGCACACACTGGAAGAGGTTGGACATCAATTCCAGGTAACACGTGAGAGAATTAGACAAATTGAAGTAAAAGCTATTAAGAAATTAAAACGCGCCGCTAGAGTTTATCCAATTAAAAGCTATGTTGAAAAAACATAGCAAATATATATTTATTCCCTAGATATGGTTTCCCTGCTTTTTTTAAGTTCTTCCGCTTCTTCAAAATATAGAAGAGCTGTACTAATAGTCTTCACCCTGAGCATTTGCATTACTTCTGCCACCGTTGCTCCTGATTCAATCGCCAACATTGCAGCCGTATGCCGGAGACTATATGGGGTTATACCCTTACGTTTTAATCCAAGGGCCTTAAAGTAGTGGCTAACCCGAGCCCTGATAGCTCTAGTGGAGATTCTGCCTCGTATAGCTCTATTCCCAACACCCCAAAAAAGTGGTTCGCTCTCATCCGACTCACCTCGTTGAGCCAAATAAATATCAAGTTCTTTTATAACTGGATCAGGCAGTATTACATAATTATCTTTCTTGTCTTTATTCTTACCTTGAACATATATAACTTTTTGATTGCCCTTGGTCTTTATATCAACTGCATTTGCTCTTACGATCTCAATCTCACTAAGTCCGCATATGACCATTAAATTCAAAATAACACGATCTCTAATTCCCAAAGGAGAAGAGACGTCAATTGATTCAAAAAGTTTTGCAACATCCTGACGCGTTATTGACTTGGTTGAATGTCTTTGGGGACGTGCGCCGCCTTTTACTTTTTTTGCCGGATTTGTCATAACCTTTCCAGAATTCTCCAAGTAGTCGTATAGTCTTCTCACTGCTGTTAAATAAGCAGAGATAGAGCTAGTGGATAGATCTTTAGATGTTATGTAATCTTTATAGCGTTGTATATCATTATGCGTTAGCCCAATTGGAGAAGTGTCGCCAAGCCACTTGGAAAATTCCATTAATGCTTTACGATATGTTTCCTTTGTGGTTGGCCTTCTGTCGAGTGAGTTAATAAAATTTCGTATGATTTCTTCCATTGAGAGGAAGTAAATCATTTTTATACAAATAATTCAAATAAAGCCTTGACAACGTTTTATTCTGATGTAAATTATCTCTCGAATCTGGGTGGCTATACTGAAGAGGTCACACCTGGTCCCATACCGAACCCAGAAGTTAAGCTCTTCAAGGCCGATGATACTGCTCCTGTACGGGAGTGGGAAAGTAGGTAGCTGCCTGGTTCATTTTTTTGAACCTACTTTTTAACTCCCTTTTAAAATCCAAACGAAGTAAATATAGCTAAGCAAAGTTGTTTTGTCATATAGCCTTATGTAGAATTCTGTTCTCTCACAATACTTATTAAGAGGTTATTTAAGTGGATAAAATGCGGGTTGGTGTATTTGCATCAGGAAGCGGTACAAATCTTCAAGCAATCCTTGATGCTCAAATAGATACAATTGAAATTGTGTTGGTATTCAGCAACAAATCCGATGCTTATGCTCTTGAACGTGCTAAGACGCATAACATTCCTGCCCTCGTAATAGATCACAAAGGTTATAAGAGTAGAGAGGAATACGACAGTGACATTATTAAAGCTCTAGAACCTTATAAACTCGATCTAATTGTGCTTGCTGGTTATATGAGAATCTTGTCTCCAGTGTTTGTTAGAGCTTACAAAGATAAGATTATTAATATTCACCCAGCCCTTTTGCCATCTTTTCCTGGAATTAATTCAGCAAAACAAGCACTTGAATATGGAGTCAAATTTACTGGTGTCACAGTTCATTTTGTAGATGAAGGAGTTGATACTGGGCCAATAATATTGCAATCAGTAGTTGAGATTGAAGACGATGATACCGAAGAAACTCTGCTTAAGAAAATCCATAGAGTAGAGCATCAGATTTATCCCAAATCTCTTGAGTTAGTATCCAGTGGTCAAATAGAAGTAAAAGATAGAAGGGTTCTTAAAAAGTCTTAAAAGTCTCTTCCCACAGCTTTAGCTACTAAAGCTGCTCTCTGCATAAGTTCAACAAACTTTTTAGGTTTTAACGACTGCCCGCCATCACTAACAGCTACTTCAGGGTTATTATGGACTTCTATAATAATTCCATCCGCACCTGCAGCAATAGATGCAAGTGCCATAGGCGTCACATACTGCCAGTATCCTGTGCCGTGACTAGGGTCAGCTACGATAGGTAGGTGTGTTCTTTCTTTCAGTACTGGAATTGCGTTTAAATCAAAGGTATTTCTAGTTGCTGTCTCAAAAGTTCTAATTCCTCTTTCGCACAGCATTACATTTTCATTTCCTTCGGCAAGTATATACTCAGCACACATTAAAAACTCTTTTATTGTTGTAGACATACCTCTTTTTAATAGAACGGGCATTTTAGATTTTCCAACTTCTTTTAAAAGTGCGTAATTTTGTGAGTTTCTAGCACCAATCTGAAGCACATCCGCATATTGTGCAACTGCATCCAGATGTTTAACATCGAGAATTTCAGTAACTATCGGAAGCCCAGTCTCTTCTCTAGCTTGAGCTAGTAGTTTTAATCCGTCAACGCCCATACCCTGAAAGGCATAAGGGGAAGATCTTGGCTTGTAAGCGCCGCCTCTTAGCATAGTTGCTCCAGCGTCTTTAATTGCACGGGCGACAACCATTAGCTGCTCTTCACTTTCAACTGAGCAAGGGCCTGCAATTACCGGGATTTTGTTGCCTCCCACAATTGCTCCTTTTACGTTAACTTCAGTATCTTCTGGTTTAAATTCTCTGCTTGCGAGTTTGTGAGCCGGTAGGATTGGAATAACTTTCTCAACGCCGTTTAGTATGCTTAGCGCCTCAACATCTTCAGGTTTTCCCCTCTCATCGCCCACAGCTCCTATTACGGTTCTTAATAAACCTTCAATCGAGTGTGGTGTGTATCCAAGCTCAATCATCGTAGCTTTGGCTCTTTCAATTTCTTCGGGGTCTGCTCCGCTTTTCATTACAACAATCATTTCTTCAATTCCTCCGCTTTTTCGCAAGCATTTATTATCTTAAATAAAGGTGCTAGAATACATGAAGACCTAATGTTGTCAACAGCTTACGGCATGATCTGGGCACCTCAAAACATACATATTTTAATGTGATGCATTGCATCCTTGATTCTTTTGATATTTCATAGAATAATATATGCCCTACTCGGATTTCTTCTGTTTATATCTGTGGGCGGGTGGTGAAATTGGCAGACACGACGGCCTCAAAAGCCGTTGGACTCACGTCCGTGGGGGTTCAAGTCCCCCCCCGCCCATACTCTCATGTATTTACTTATCTTAATAAACCTCTTAAAGACATACGGACTGCTTTCGAAAATGCTTGCAAGCGAGCGGGAATAAAAAACCTTAGATTTCATGACCTTAGACATTATGATGGTGAAAAAATTCTAAAAATCTTCTATATTTTTATCTAATATAGTATACTTTTTGACTCTTTAATTCTTACATCTATCTAACATTTTATTCTCTATCAATAATATTGATACATTTTATCTTTCTTCATTTAACCAATAATATAATATTATACTTATATTTTTTCAACATACAAAAAAATTATTGATACAAAAGTTTGAAAATTATCTAATTTGTATACCAGAAAACAACATATCTAATATATAAACTAAATGTATCCCTTTTTCAGAATAAATAAATATAAGGAGGTTGTAGATATGTTTGAAAACAATCATACAACTAATTCGGGTCTAATCCCAACCAAAAAAAAGAAAGAATTTATAAAAAACGAACACTTTACAAGACATTAATCCTATTTTAAAGTTTCATCGAACAATAGACAAAATTAGTTTCTTGTACTTTATCTACTGGGACACATTTTTTAATGAGTACGAGTTTATCCGGTACTCCATATTACTGGGGATTATGAGACCGGTAAGAATCGAAGGCTTGATCTCATGGAAATTTTTTGCCACAAACCAATAATCCTTACCAACCCCTCTGTATCATCTTTGTTTCGTCTCATACATGAACGAAATGGAACCATTCTGGTAGATGAGGCTGATGGAGTACTAGTTCATAGAGATTTTGAAGAAGCTCTACTTGCAGGATACAAGAAAGGGGGTCAAATCTCCCGTTCGACAAGAGTTAATCAAACTGGTAAAGACTTCACACCTGAGATGTATAGCGTGTATTGCACTAAGGTAATAGTTACAAGAGAGTGGCTACCATCTGATGCTTTAAGATCTCGGTCAATAACAATTATAACCTTTCCAAAGACTAAAGGTTCTATGGTTCCTGATATTATGAGAGAGAAAGATAAGCAAGAGGGGCGAGAATTGAGAAAAGAACTTGATACTCTAATTTCTCAAAAGAAAATTCTGGAGTCTTGTGATATAGAGCTTAATCTATCAGGAAGAAAAGCAGAAATCTTGACTGCTTAACTGATGTGCTTCTATGTTGGAAAGAAGCTATAATGACCTGAAAAATTTGTGAGAAGATATATATCCAGAGACGGCTAATAACGATGATGACTCTAATAAGATTTAATAAGAGTACTTTCGATAATTGGTCTTGGATAAAAAATATATCTTAAGGATATAAGAAATTTCAACAGAGAATGGGGATTACACTAACACCCATGAAAAGCAGATTGCTGGGTCTCTTAGGGGTCTAAATTTTGAGCTTAAAAGAGACGGTCTCGGTACATTTGTAGTCAAAAATTCCAAGATTCTAGAAAGATGGTTAGAACGCTATCCAATAGGCAAAGATAACTCAGAATCTCATGATTTTACCGCTCAGAATCCTACTATTTTAGCTAGTAATAAGGAAGAATCTAATATTAGTGTAGGAAATGTAGCAAATGAAGGAAAACCTGAGAAATATAGACCAAAAAGAGTATCAACTTGGGATAAGTTTCATTCTATTCGCAAGAGGTTACATATAAACTAGTAACACTAAACCAATTTAAGATAGGCTTACATAGAAACTTCGGTTTTCTTCTAATACCTTAAATCATTATATAACATATATAAACTTATAAACTATTTAATTTTGTATTTGTAGAAAATTTGACTTTTAATTTTTATGTATAATATATAATTAAATAAGTAGTACAGTATGGTTCTGAAATACCTACTGTATAATGCCGTAAGAAATCAATAAGTCTCTAACTTTTTCCTTTAGAATTAATCCCAAACTATATAAAAAAAAAATAAAAATTAATTATGGAGAAATATAATCCGCCAAAAATTAAAAATCAAAACACCAAACACCTCAAATATCTTATCAGAGCTATAAACATCTGATCTAGATCAACTTATCTACTACTTCAATTCTTAGCTTCCTTTCCAATCATCTTAAAGTCCTTCAAATGACCATTAAAGTCTAGAATAAAACTTGAGAACAAAAAACAGAACAGACATTTATAGTCCTCCCTATCAATATCAATCAAAACCCTTCTCCGTCCTTTCTCCCCCCCCCATCTCTCATGTATTTACTTATCTAATAACCTCTTAAAGAATGGACCGCTTTAAATGCTTGTAAGCGAGCAGGAATAAAAACCTTAGATTTCATGACCTTAGACATACTTTTGCTACTCGACTTGTGCTTGCTGGAGTAGACCTAGCAACAGTTTCTAAGCTCTTAGGACACTCTTCTATCCAGATGACTATGCGGTATGCTCATCCAACACCTGAGGCTCTCAAAAATGCCGTTTCTAAGCTAAAATAGAGAAATTTTACTGGCACTTTTATTGGCACAATTTTGAGGTATAAATGCTTTGGTTGTATAGATATTTTTTAACAGGATCTGGGCTGAAGTAGAAGATGTAGGAAATGTAGGTGACAAAGGTATGATGTTGTAGCGCTCGTTAGAACTAACAACACAGCGTTTCTTCTTTATATGTTTCATAACCTTCTTTGAAAAGAAAGATTACAATTAATAAGCCGACAATTGGGTCAGCCCACCAAATACCAAACCAATAATTTAGTAAAAGACCTATTAGCAAAGCTACTGATAAAAAGACACATGCTAAAGTCTGCTTAGAGTCCGCCAACAGGCTGCTGCTTGCTATGTTTTTGCCGACTTTTTGCTTTTGGTGATACAAGATAGGCATAATAATAATAGATACTAGAGCTATGATGATACCTAAAATACTAGGCTCAGGAGCTTCGACAAAATATAATTTTTTCACAGATTCATATAAAACGTATGCTCCGAATACGAAAAATGAATATGAAATAAGTTTAATCGCTAGTTTCTCTCTTCTTTCATGCTCATCGTCAGAGAAGTGGTGTGATTCGTAGAATCTCCATATCATAACGCTCCCGGATAGAGATTCTATGAAACTATCCAACCCAAATCCCACAAGTGCAATGCTTCCAGATAATAATCCTGCAATAATGGAGAGGAGTCCTTCTATGAAATTATAAGCAACAGTGAAATATGAAAGATGGAGAGCGTACCTAAACAAAGACTCTTTTTTTGATTTAGTGAAGTTGTTTTCGTTTTGTTCTAGCATATATTTTGCAAACACAATTAATATGTAAATAGACTATACCATGATATATAGATTACCTGTCTATAATGCACCCAGAGCTCTTGTTTTGCTATACTAGCTACACGGAACTATTGAATTGATGTAGGAAATGTTGGAGAAGTTGAGCTACTACTAAGTTTAGGAACTATATGGAACTTCGGCTCCCTTTTTTGTTTGTGCTAAATCTATATGCTGCATACAAACCAATAAATTTAATTTACCCATAAGCTTATAGCATTTATACTTTGTCTATATGAAAGCGATTCTTATACTGTTTGTCTTCACCTTGTTTTTTCTCACTTTATCCGCTTGTGGCTCCAAGGTCACAAGTGTAGAGGAAGAAGATTGTTATAGGTTTGATGGAGGCAATATTGAATACACCTGTAATACTGACCCCGATTCTGAAGAAAATACAGGGTACGGTGGGCCCAATAATCCAAAAGCGTTAAACCTTTTTCGCCCGGGAAGGTTTGAAGATGCAAATTCGCCAGTCTGGTAAGTTTAATCTAAATCTTTGAGAGAATGAATATAAGAGAAAGTTTGTATTGAAAAGGATTAGCTGAGGAGCAGAGTCTTTAACTACCCCCCAGCTATTTAGTTGTTTTAATATCTAGGCATATCGGGATCAAACTTTTCAGCCCAGGCGTCAATTCCACCTGCTAAGTTTTTAACATTTTTAAATCCCTGGTCTTTTAAATACTGTGTTGCTCTCATGCTTCTTCCACCTGTGTGGCAATAAATAACTATCTCATCATCAGGATTAAGCTCATCTTTTCTATCTGCTATTTCTCCTAAAGGAATAAGAACTGAGCCTTCTATATTTGCTATATCATATTCGTGATATTCTCTTACATCTAAGAGTATGAAATCATTTCCGTTATCACGTATTTCTTTAAGTTTGTCTATGTTAATTTCCATCACATCCTCTTCGTCTTCCCTTTTGGTTGTTTCTTCTTGCCCCAACTCCCCTCTACCAATTCCG
>CALOCI010000015.1:0-305000 GCA_942491865.1 uncultured Thermodesulfobacteriota bacterium | reverse complement strand
ATCACTGAAAATCATATTGTTTTCAGTTACTTACACATTGCAGCAGACAAAAAGCTTATCCAAGCACTTTTGAAAAGTAAGTGTAAAGCTATAGCCTTTGAGACTGTGGAACTTGATGATGGTTCTCTTCCGTTACTAATGCCAATGAGCAGGATAGCTGGTCGATTATCTGTTCAAGTAGGTGTGCATTTCCTACAAAAATCCAAAGGTGGGAAGGGAGTTCTTCTTAGTGGAGCGGCCGGTGTAAGAAACGGTAAGGTAACAGTCATTGGTGGAGGTGTGGTTGGATATAATGCGACACTTTCAGCCCTAGGTCTTGGCGCTGATGTCACCGTTATAGACATTAAGCAAGATGTGCTTGAATACTACTACGACAAATTTGAGGGAAAGGTCAAGACTCTGCCATCTTATCCAGAGATAATCGAGAAAGAACTAAGTAATTCTGATTTGGTTGTCGGAGCGGTTTTAGTAACAGGAGTGAAAGCACCAAAAGTTATAACAAAGAAAATGATCTCAAACATGGAACCCGGGAGTTTATTTGTAGATGTAGCAATTGATCAGGGAGGATGTTCAGAGACCAGTCATGCGACAAATCACGATAGCCCCGTCTATACTAATAATAATGTCTTGCATTATTGTGTAACAAACATGCCTTCCCTAGTATCTCAAACTTCTACTTACTCTTTATCAAATGCTATTCTTCCATCCGTTCTCAAAATAGCAGAAGGTAAAATCGATAAATACCCATCACTTGTTAAAGGTGTAAATATTGATAATGGGAAACTACTAATAAAACTGAATTGATCCAAAACTTATTGAATATTGATATATTGCTAGATTCCAACTAATAAATTGGTTATCGTACTAAAATAACTGTTTTTGTATATTAGATAATATAGATTCGGAGGATTATTATTCTAAAACTAATCAGTAGAACTACATTCCCAATCTTCGCATTAATTCTATTCTTAACAATATGTTGCAATATTGCATCTGTAATTGCACAAGATGAATTTATTCCAGACGAGCTTGTAATTAAATTAGAAGAGGGCGCAAATATAATAGACATAGAGGGAGAGTTGTCGGAAGATGCTCTGGCCATTGTCGATTCTATATCCGAATTAAATTTATATGTAATAAAAGTTCCGGTAGAAGAATTGCAGAATTTGCGAGATTCTTACTCCTTAAATCCAAATTATCAATATGTAGATAAGAACTATGTTGTTAGTGCAAATGCTATTCCAAATGATTCTTTGTTTAATCAGCAAAGCCATTTTAGTCTTATTGATGCTCAGCTAGCCTGGGATGTTGAAACTGGTGATCCTGATGTTGTGATTGCAGTTTTAGATAGCGGTGTAGAGGCAACTCATGAAGATTTGGCTGGCAAGGTCCTAACAGGTTGTAGCACTCTTGGGGGATTTAATGAAAATAGTTGTGGTACCAATACAAATGATATAGACGGGCACGGAAGCGGAGTGTCAGGAACAGCGGCAGCTCAGAGTAATAATGGGACTGGTGTTGCAGGTATTTGCTGGGGATGTCAAATCCTACCAGTCAAAGTTTTAGGTGATACTGGGACTGGGACAGTTGTAGATACCATTCAAGGTATCTTATTTGCTAGAAATTATGCTTTAAACAACCCAACGAAAAAAGTAGTTATTAATATGAGCCTTGGTCGAAATTGTAACGCGACAGGAATTAGCCAAGATGAGCAGGAAGCAATTGATTTGGCTTGGGCTGCAGGTGTTCTTTTAGTAAGTTCAGCCGGCAATTCAGGTACTAGTCAGCTTCAGTGTCCCGCAGCAGCAGCTAATATGATTGCTGTATCGGCTACAGACAATAATGATGGTCTGTCCGATTTCTCAAGCTTTGGTAATTTTGTTGATCTAGCCGCCCCAGGAGGAAATCTATCTCCTTTCCAATTTATTTATAATGTTGAAGGAAATACTGGTAACGGATACACCGGCTGGGTTGGAACCTCTTTTTCATCACCTATTGTTGCCGGACTGGCTGGGCTAATATGGTCTGCAAATATGTCTCTAACAAATGCAGAGGTTGATCAAATCTTAAGAACTACTGCAGATAATATAGGATCATCATTCTTTTTTGGTGATGGGAGGATAAATGCCAATGCAGCAGTTCTTGCAGCGGGCGATCCCACACCCACTCCTCCGCCACCAACGCCAACCCCCCCACCTGTTGCTGATCCAGTATTATTAGGTCTTAATCCAAATGTAGCAGGGCAAAGTAATAGTTTGACAGTTACGGGTGCTCCTCCAGGGTCTACTGTATTCTTCAAGTATTCTCTAAGTACCGGAACAAGTATTATTTCCGGTGGGACATGTAATGGTCAGTCACTTGGTTTGAATAATGCAATAATGCTAAGATCGGTAGTTACGGACGGTTCTGGGACTGCGGCATATAATGTAAATGTACCGGCAGGTTTTTCAGGTAGGACAGTTCATCTTCAGGCGTATGCCGAAACCGGCTCAACATGCACAATAAGTAATCGGGTTACACAAACTATTCAGTCAACACCTAACCCCACTCCTCCGCCACCAACGCCAACCCCCCCACCTGTTGCTGATCCAGTATTATTAGGTCTTAATCCAAATGTAGCAGGGCAAAGTAATAGTTTGACAGTTACGGGTGCTCCTCCAGGGTCTACTGTATTCTTCAAGTATTCTCTAAGTACCGGAACAAGTATTATTTCCGGTGGGACATGTAATGGTCAGTCACTTGGTTTGAATAATGCAATAATGCTAAGATCGGTAGTTACGGACGGTTCTGGGACTGCGGCATATAATGTAAATGTACCGGCAGGTTTTTCAGGTAGGACAGTTCATCTTCAGGCGTATGCCGAAACCGGCTCAACATGCACAATAAGTAATCGGGTTACACAAACTATTCAGTAGAGTTTTTTTTATAATACTAGAATTGTATTCTTAAACTGGAATACCTGCTCTGGTTCTGGTATTAATAATGAACTATGGTTAATATAATATTCTAATACCAAATAAAACTTGACACGTAAACTTTTATCTAAATACTATAGACTTCATGAATAAAATTTTCACATTACTTTTTCTAGTGTTTTCACTTATGTTTGTAGTTAATTGTGGGTCTAGATCTGTGCCAAAGGGCTTGAGTGATCAGGAATTATACGAAAGCGCTGTGGAGCAGATGAATGAGGAAGGTGGTGGGTTTCCATGGATCTTTAATGGCAAAGATTACGAGACCATTCTTAAGTACTTCAAAGAAGTTCAGTTAAGGTATACATATAGCCCTTATGCTACTCTTGCAGAGCTTAGAACTGGAGATATCTTCTTTGAACAGGGAGAATATGAGCAAGCTGCAATTGAATACGAAGAGTTTATAAAAAGACATCCTGCCCATCAAGATGCATCTTATGCGACTTATCAGTTAGCAAGATCTTACTATAGACAAATCCTGAGCCCTGATAGAGATCCAACAACAACAAGAGAAGCTTTAAAGTGGTTTAATATCTTTATTGAACAATATCCTGATTCTCCTCTGGTTGCAACAGCAGAACAACGTGTTGTGAAGTGCAGACAGAGGCTTGCTAAAAGAGAAATTTATATAGGCAATTTTTACAATAAACGCAAAAATTATCCAGCGGCAGTCCATAGATATGGCATAGTTGTGGCTGATTATAGTGATACCAAACAAATGCCTGAAGCTATGTATCTTTTGGGTAGAGCCTATGCAAAACAAGATCAATATGATTTGGCAAGGGCAACCTTAAATCAATTAGTCCAAACTTATCCTGATGAGAAATATGCAAACAAAGCATCTTCTTTATTAAGCGATATAGAGGGCAAGACAGCACCTATTCCAGAAGAAACACCACCAGATATATTAGAAGAGCCTTCACAAGGATGAGATACCCCTCTTTCTTCTTCCTACTGCTAACCTTATTTGTCCTTTCCTGCGGGAGTCCTCAGAATGAAGAGGTTGAAGCCCAGCTCGCTGTTAGAGAAAAAGCCATAGAGACTAAAAATGTGGATTTGTACATGACTTTAATCTCGCCAGATTACAGTGTGGAAGAAAATATTAAGGTTATAGGCCGTGAGGCAATTAAGAAGAAATTTATGTCTAATGTCGCACTGTTTGATGAATTAGAAATTACAAATGCCAATAGAAGTATTTATGAAAGGGATGGTGTTACCGAAGTTGTTCAGTTAATAGTTGTCGATGCATTGGTTGATGATACAAAGAATAGATTTAAAGTGAATGAGAGAATTCAATTTTCTAAAATAGATGGCAAATGGTTAATTATAAAAGAATCTGATGCTGATTTCTTGGAAAGGTTCGTTTTTGGCGGCAGTAATTAATTATTAGTGAATATTAGATTATTGCCCAAATTTTTTTTCTTCTTTTTCCTGCTCTTCTTTACAGTTAATACACAATGTAGTTTCCGGTCTTACCAATAGCCTCTCTTCCGTTATCTCATCATCGCATACTTCACATACGCCGTATGTTCCATCCTCAGTTTTTTTTATAGCTTTTTCGATTTTGGATATAAGTTTTCTTTCCCTATCTCTAGTTCTTAGTTCAATAGAAGTATTTGCTTCTGTCATCGCGCGATCAACTGGATCTGGAAATGTTCCATCCCCTTCGCTCATACGCGTAACAGTATCGTCTGCTACACCCATAAGACTGGCCATTTTTTTAAACAGGATCTCTCTGAAGATTTTAAGTCTCTCATCATTCATAATAGAAAATTATATCACTTCCCCTTACCCCTGTAAAACTCAGATAAGGCAGCCTTTTGCTTATCACGACTAATCATCTTATAAATTTATACTTAGTCTTTCTATTATTTGTGTTTAGAGTGTAAGATTAATGACCTTTAGTTAATACAGAGGGGAGTAAAATTGAATAAGATCAATTTAAGAAGTGAAGGATTTTTGAAACTGTCACAGCTCAAATTAGAAGTCTCAGAGCAGGGTATTTCCTTGATTTCAGACTTTCTATTGGGTTTAGGGTCTCTAGGAGTAGCTGAGGATATCAAAGAAAACAGTATGTATGAAGTTTCTGCTTACTTCCCTATGGAAGCTGATATAGCTCAGGTTATAGGAGAATTAAAGCAATATTTAGAGATTGTTAAGGATAGTTTTCCAGACCTTGTTATTGGTGCTATAACCGCTGAGCATATAGACCAGACTAGCTGGCAGGCCTGGAAAAGTGTTTTGAAGAAAATAAGGGTGGGCAAAAATATTATCATAAGACCCCCCTGGGAAGATCATATGGCATTGGATGATGATATAGTAATAGAGATTAATCCTTCTCTAGCTTTTGGAACAGGTCACCACGAAACTACAAGGCTTTGCATAGAAACTATTGAAAATATAGTGAGCACCCAAGATATTAGAAATATTCTTGATGTAGGATGTGGAAGCGGCATATTGAGTATTGCGGCCTCCAAATTAGGAGTACAAGATGTAACCGGATTTGATACAGATCCTATAGCAATAAGCGAATCCCGAAAGAACGCTAAAAAAAATGAAGTACTTGATAGAATTAAGTTTTTCTGCGGCTATCTTCAAAGCGTTAAGGGGCAATATGATTTAATCATAGCAAATGTCTATATTGAGCCGATTTTGTTTATGAAAGAGGATCTGAAAGAACGGTTAGCTGATAAAGGAGTATTAATTATCTCCGGCATACCCCATACAAGGCGGGATGAGGCCGTCAGAGGGCTTAAACCGGCCGGCCTTGAGCTACAACATGAATTAAGAGAAGGAGACTGGGTAGCCCTTCAGTTTGCAAGTGTTTGATAAAAGCATGCTCTAAAGTAAACTCTACTTCGCAATTATAGAAATACTCTCAGATTAAGGGGGAATAAATGTCATCATTTAAGACTATTGAATGGAAAGATAATAAAGTAATTATGATTGACCAGACGCTTTTACCTAACGAAGAGGTCTATCTTGAATTTGAAACTTATCAGGAAGTGGCAGACGCCATTAAAAGAATGGTTATTAGAGGGGCCCCCGCAATTGGTGTTGCGGCAGCTCTGGGCATAGCTTTGGGCGCAATTCATATAAAGACTGATGATAGAGCCCAGTTTATAAACGAAGTTAATAAAATCACTGAGGTTATTCTGGCTACAAGGCCTACCGCTGTTAATCTTTTCTGGGCTGGTAAGAGGATGCTCAGAGTGCTTAATGCACAAGAAGGCAGCGTTTCTGAGATGAAACAGAGGCTGGTTGAAGAGGCCAACGGTATTCTAATTGAAGATATCGAGATATGTCGCAATATCGGTAGAGTAGGGGAGGTACTTATACCTGATAACTCTACAGTATTGACTCACTGTAACGCTGGAGCACTTGCAACAGCAGGTTATGGCACTGCTCTGGGCGTCATCAGAGGTGCTCAAGAGGCTGGAAAGAATATAAAGGTTATTGCTACTGAAACTAGGCCTTTCCTGCAAGGAGCACGTCTTACAGCCTGGGAACTTGATAAAGATGGAATAGACGTCTCTCTCATCACGGATAATATGGTTGGTCACATTATGAGTAAGGGCATGATAGACGCTGTTGTTGTTGGTGCTGATAGAATTGCCGGCAACGGGGATGTTGCAAATAAGATAGGTACTTACTCAATATCCATACTCGCTAAATCACATGGTATCCCGTTTTATGTGGCAGCTCCTATTTCTACAATAGATTATGAATGTGCTGAGGGGAGTTTGATTCCTATAGAAGAGCGAAATGTTAATGAAGTAACTCATGTGCTGGGACAAAGGATAGCGCCTGAAGTTAACGTTTATAATCCTGCATTTGATATAACACCAAATGAGAACGTAAGCTCAATCATCACTGAAAAGGCTGTTGTTTATGATCCATTTCTTAAAGGATTGTCAGATTTAAATAAGTAGCTCTATCCTCTTTCAAGATCTTCTTGGCAAGAGAGGCAAAGTTTAGTAAAAGGCATAGCCATTAACCTTTCTTTGTCTATAACTTCATCGCATGACTCACATATTCCATATGTGCCGTTTTCAATTCTTTTAAGTGAATCATCTACCAAGATCACTTTTTCGCGTTCTCTGTCTGCAAGCATTAAAGAAAGCTCTCTATCTCTATCGCTGGATGCCTGGTCGTAGAAGTCACCAATATCATGTTTTAAGTGATTAGACTCATCTCTCATTGACTGCGATACCTCTTGAAGCAGTTCCTTTCTCATGACAATTAACATATTCTTAATTTCATCCTGCCATGTGAGTTTAGTCTTTTTAGCACTCTTTTTCTTAGTAGCTTTTTTTGCTGTTGCCATCTTAGTTTTAGATTCTCCTGGAGATTGTTATTCTGTAATTCTTGTCCTCTTCACAAAACGCCCTAAATACAGATAAGAATGAAAAAATCTTTAGACTAAATAAGTATGAATATGTAAATCACTAGTAAATATAAGGCCATTAAGAATCTGCAATTCTAGAACTGAAGGTTTATTAAGATAAGTATATAAAATTGTTTGTCAAGAGTAATTTGTTGGTATCGTTGTATATAGCTAAAATTCAAAGAATATTTTGCTCATTCTACCTAGGTTTTGCTACCTTGCTTAAAAATATAAATTACTTAAAATAAGTTACCTAACGTCAGGATTAACTCTATGCCTAAGAAATTGCCTCAGACAAGAGATCTATGGAAATCAAGAACAGGACTAATTCTCGCTATGGCTGGCGGAGCAATAGGTCTGGGCAATTTTTTGAGGTTCCCAGTTCAGGCAGCTGAGAATGGTGGTGGGGCTTTTATGATTCCTTATATAATCGCCTTTTTCGTTATTGGTATACCGCTAATGTGGATAGAGTGCTCAATTGGAAGATATGGGGGTGCTAGAGGGCATGGAACTGCTCCTGCTATATTTAACTTAATATGGAAGAGTCCGATATCACGTTTGGTTGGAGTATTTGGTCTCTGGATTCCGCTTGTAGTTGTAATTTATTATATTTATATAGAATCCTGGACACTGGGTTATTCAATTCATTTTCTTTTAGGGACAAGCCCTGAGCTTGCTGTAGGGACAAATACCCCTGAGGAATTTTTAAAGCCTTATAGCAACTTTTTGGGCACTTATATTGGTGCTGGCGAGGGTGATCTGCTAAGTCCCTCATTTATGGCTTATTTTGCTCTAATAGTCACTTTAGCACTAAACCTAATCATTTTATTAAGAGGGGTCTCAAGGGGAATTGAAGCCTTCGCAAAAATTGCCTTACCGTCTCTCTTTATAATGGCGATAATTCTACTCGTTAGAGTTCTAACTTTGGAAACACCTAGTGGTAATGCCATTGAAGGGCTAAACTTTCTTTGGACTCCGGATCTGAGTTTGTTAAAGAACCCTGGAGTATGGGTTGCAGCGGCTGGGCAAATGTTCTTTACTCTCAGCCTAGGATTTGGCTCTATGATAGTTTATTCTTCATACCTCAGAGCTAATCAGGACATTGCCTTAAATGGGCTTTCCTCTGCAGCTATTAATGAAACTGCTGAGGTAGTTTTGGGTGGCTCAATCGCTATTCCGGCTGCTGTGGCATTCTTTGGGGTTGCTGGCGCAGTATCAATCGCACAGTCAGGTGCTTTTAACCTTGGATTTGTCAGTCTCCCAGCAATATTTGCCAGTATGCCCGCCGGACAGTTCTTAGGATTCTTATGGTTCTTCCTTCTTTTCTTTGCAGGTCTTACCTCTTCTCTATTTCTAACTCAAACTATTATCGCTTTTTTTGAAGATGAATTTAGGTTAAGTAGAGCGAAATCAGTCCTTATTACGATGGGAATTATAGTCTCAAGTATTTTGATGATTATTTTTGTCAACCAAACATTAGATGAGTGGGATTTTTGGGCCGGCACGGTAGGAATTGTTTTCTTCGGATTAATGGAGGTTATTATATTTATGTGGGTATTTGGAGGGGAAAAAGCATGGGCAGAAATAAATCGCAACGGTACAATCAAAGTGCCGAGATTTTTCTATTACGTTCTAAGATATATTACACCTCTTTTTATGTTCATACTTTTACTTTGGTGGGGTATAGAGCTGCTTCCAAAAGAGCTTGAAAAATCCAGTTGGACTATATGGGTTGCAAGAGCTTATTTGATAGGCCTCTTTTTAGTCCTAGCGGTTCTAGTCTTTATTGCGGATAGAAGGAGGAATAGAGAAAATGAATCTTGAAGCTGCCATATTTATGTTCTGTGCCTGGGGATTTACATTCGGACTATTAGCTTTTTGTATAGTTAAATTAATCAACAGCCCGAATCACAATTTTAATAAACCCGAAGATATGGATGACGACGAATAGATATAACTTTGTTGAATAATATTAAAGCTTTGTTGTCTATCATTGTTATTTACTGTTTGTAGAACTTCTTCTCCCATTCTTTATGTTTCGTTTCAGCTTCACGTATAAACGGAGCAAAAGCCGCAGCGCTTACAACAAGTTTGTTAAACAAATTGAACGGAAACTTAACTGGTCTCACAAAGTCTACAAATAATACTGCCCGAAATCCTTCAGTATCGTTCCAGACTTCATGATTGTAGGTGTCATCAAAGATAATGCTTTCACCTTCGTCCCAGTGTTTGATTTCTTTATCTATCCGAATCCTACATTTCTCTTTTGGTTCTGGAACAATTAATCCAAGGTGATACCTGAGAACGCCGTTAAATGGCCCTTTATGAGCAGGTATATGCTTGTTTGGCGAGAGGATTGAAAACATTGCCGTTTTCATCCCCGGAATTTTTTTTAGCAGTTTAGTTGTTTCAGGACATCTTTTTGTGTTCTCATCACTTTCAAGACCATAACCTGCCAGAAAGAATGTTTTCCAATTGTTGTCTGTAGTAATAGTTTCAACTTCCGGCATAATTTCATGGAAGCTTGGAAGGTCTTCACGTCTTTGCATTACTTGGTTGATTTCCTCTCTTATCTTTTCCCAATTATCTTCAATCTCCTTAACCCAAGGGAAAGTGGAGTTGTCATAAATAGGGGGGTTGCCGTATTTAGAAAACTTTACATTGAAATTCTCTACCATGTTAATAAAAGAAGCAATAAACCCACTGGCGTATTCCTTTGTTTCATAATCGGCTTTTCTGTATTCTGTCTCTTGCTGCTTGTTTGGTGTTTCTTTGTTTATATCACTCATAGTTCTTCCTTTTTTAATAATTAGTCTTGGATTTGTTTGTTAGGTTTAATTCTTCTTAGCTTAAGTATATCCTCAAATTGGTGAATAAAAAATAAAATTGCAGCAATGGTTGTAATTCCTAGTAGCCATGGATAGCCTCCAAGTATTGCAATAAAGACAAATGCAGTTGAATATACGTTTCTTCTCCCCATAGGCCGCACAATTTTTATGATTCTTCTCATAAAAGATGTCTTCTGAGGCTCAACGAGCTGATCTACCTCAAAATATGTGACCAAGCTTCCTGAATTGGTGTATTTTGTTAGGAAATAGAAAGACCATACTACAACAAATATAAATATGGAAACATTTATCCCGCCCAAGATAAGAGCAATCGGTTTACCTGAAATGAAGTAATATCCTAAAGGCACTCCTATCATAAAAGAAAGCACTGTAAACTGGTCTGAAATTGTATCAACCCACTGTCCTTTTTTTGTTTCCATTAATTTGACTCTTGCCACTTCGCCGTCACATCTATCAAGTATTGTTGCTGTGTGCATTAACAGAGCACCTATCACCGGATGCCCTAACGCATAAAATATTCCGCATAAGGAGCCTATAATATTTATTCCAATACTTATCATATTTGGAGTAAGAGGGGTTTTAATTAATTGTCTGCTGGTAGGCAGAGAAAATTTACTATTAATATTTATTGAGATCCATCCTGTGGCAGTTTTTCCGACATAGTTAAAAATAAGATCTTCCGCCGTTTTCGCTGTATTAGGATCATCAGTTAACCGCATCCAATACTTGCCTGAAAAATCTCTGTATTTAGCTTTCCCCTCATTTATCAATTGAGGGATCATCGTGTTAAGTGATTTAGACTCTAAGAAGTACTGACCTAGCAGCTCGCCTGATGCTATAAAAGCTCCAACAGCTATACCACCGCTAGAAGTTATCTCCCTAACGCTGTCTCCATCTGTCTTGATCCATTGTTCGTCAGATGTATCTGTTAGAACAATTATCTCATCCTTATCGACATTGGTATCAATAAAATTAGAAAGCGCGTCTGGTGTTGTTAGAAGGTTTGATTGAAGTACTAAATAAGGGATGTCTTTAAAATCTATCTCTTCTTCTATGGTTGCCCAATTTATAGAGCTTTCAATTCTCTTGTCATTTGCTAGGAGATCTCTTAAGGGTGAATCACTATCCTCTGTGATTATAGTGAAATGCTCAATACCTGCTCGCTGAGCAGTGATGATTAGGCGTTTAATTTGAGGGAGCGAACCGAATTCGATACCACCATAGGTGCTAAGGTCAGTCTTTTCTATACCTCTACCGGCCGCTACAACTATTCCATGGTCCATGTCATTAACTTGTTTCTACTACCCTTAGGACCCTTTCTTGATATGATTTCTTGATAAACTTATCTGAGTTGAGTCTTGCTTTAAATAAATCACTTGGATAATCAACATCCATCCAGAAAAGATCATCTATATCGAGTGACTTTACTTTATATCCTTTTTTGATGAGCCTGTGAATAGCTGAAATGTACCACTTGTTTTCAGCCCCGCCAGTTCTCATTTCTTCTTCTATTGATCTCTTAAGCAGCTCTACGCCAGTGTCTCTGAATACCCTGACACCTACTGATTCAGCAGATGCTCTGCTTGTTAAGGTTTTACTAATATCAACAATTTTGTTTTCTTGAATTACAACTTTCATATCTTCGTCTTCATAATTAGTTTTGCGTTTTACTGGAAGACAAATTTTTTCATCTCTCATTTTTAGAGCTTGTTCTAGTACATCTATTTCAAAAACATCATCACCATTCATAACAACCATGTCGCTATCCATTTCTCCCCTGGCTATCCAGAGTGATATCAGACTATTTGTCGTTTGGTAAAATGGGTTATAGAGAGTTTTGATCTTCATCCCTAATCCGTCATAGTTTCTGAGAAAGTTTTCAACTTTCTCAAAACCAAACCCAACAACAATAACAATTTCATCAATTCCACAATCTCTAATGTGGTTGATTTGATGCTCTAATATTGTCTCGCCGCCGATTTCTAACAAACACTTGGGGATGTACTTAGTATATGGGTAAAGTCTTTTGCCTCTACCAGCTGCAAGTATTACCGCTTTCATTATATATCCTCTCCGCTTAAGAAGGCTATGGTCTAGTCGTTATAATTAGGTGTTGTAAAAAAATGATGGATCGGATACACAGAGCGTACCCAATATCCTCCTTTAATAACTTAAACTTATAACCTCGATTACAGTTTATGTCAATATTTATGATGCATTTCTTGTAATTTAGCTTCTATCTTTCTTGATTTTATTTAAAATTTGATGCTGTCCAGCTATTAATACCTGGAAAATCATAACCATTAACTTTTTGCAAGCTTTAATTTGATTGTCTCGGGTTTAGTACTTGTAATATTATTGCCTTCGTCTACATATATAAGCTTAGGTACATGACTTTTGCATTCCACTTCGTTATAAGTGGCAAAGCTTGCAACTATTAAACAATCCCCTTCTCTTGCGAGATGAGCAGCCGCTCCGTTCACACATATAACATTTGATCCCCTTTTTCCCTCTATGACATATGTAGTGAACCTATGTCCATTAGTGATATTGAAAATATGCACCTGTTCATAGTGAAATAGGTCTGCGGCATCCATTAGGTTTCTATCAACCGTAATGCTCCCTTCATATTCAAGATCAGCTTCTGTGACAATTGCTCTATGTATTTTAGATTTAAGAAGTGTCCTATCCATTTTTATGCTCTCCTTACATTATATACTCTAAAGTTTGGTGTTATCAATAAGCCTTGTGTTTCCTATCCTAGCGGCAATAGCAACTATGTCCCCTGGTTGTGCTTCTTTTTCAGATCCAAGACTACTACCATTTCTTATCTCAAAGTAATCTATGTCATTTATAGATGATTTTTTGAGAATTCCAATCCCTAACTGAACTAGATCACTAATGTTCTTATTTCCTTCTTTATACTTCTTTTCTATTTCACGAAGTGATTCTGATAGAGCTAGCGCCCGTGCTCTATCTTCATCTGACAAATAAGCATTTCTTGAACTTAGCGCCAGTCCGTCTTTTTCTCTGATTATAGGCATCCCTACTATTTCAATCTCGAGATGAAGATCTCTAACCATTTTTTTTATAATCAATAATTGCTGGTAGTCCTTTTCTCCAAATAACGCTATATCCGGCTTAACAATATTAAAAAGTTTTAATACAACAGTTGCAACACCTTTAAAATGGCCTGGTCTAAATTTTCCGCAGAGCGGCTTTTGGAGTTCCCCTACTTCTACATAAGTCTCAAAGCCCTCAGGATAGATTTCATCCACATCTGGGAAAAAGACCGCATCCACACCAATATCGCTAATTTTCTTTATGTCTCCATCTAAGTCCCTAGTGTATTTATTGAAATCCTCATTTGGGCCAAATTGAGTGGGGTTTACAAAAATACTTACTACTAGAAAATTTCCCTTCTTCTTTGCAGCTCGCATTAAGCTCAAATGTCCTTCGTGCAGTGCTCCCATTGTTGGGACGAAAGAAATAATTTTCCCTTCTTTTTTAATACTATTTGAAAAGGCCTGCATATCCTTAAGCTTATTAACTATTTTTATCTTATTATTTTCAGTCATATGAATGCTCAGATGATGGGAAAATGCCTTTTTTAACTTCACTAATGTAATCTTTTGTAGCATCTTTCATTGTTTCTCTAACTTCAGCATATTTTTTGACAAATTTTGGAAGAGGGTCTTCTGAAAGACCGACAAGATCGTTAATTACCAGAACCTGTCCGTCACAATCCTTGCCTGCTCCTATGCCAATAGTTGGTATCTTGATTGATTGCGTTATCTTTTTTGCAAGTTTTTGCGGTATGCTCTCTAGTACTAGAGAAAACGCTCCAGCAGCTTCGATTTCTTTAGCAAGTGCCACCAATTTAGTCCCTTCACCTTTTTCCCTGCCCTGGAGTTTGTATCCCCCCATATCGAGAAAAGACTGAGGTCTAAGACCAATATGTGCCATAACTGGAATACCGGCTTTTCTTATTTCTCTAATTGTATCTATATAGTCAGTTGTCACTTCAAGCTTGATAGATTCTGCTCCCGCCTCTTTTACAAATCTTCCTGCGTTCTTTACTGCATCTTCTTTTGAACTCTGAAAAGACATAAAGGGCATGTCAGCACAGAGATGCGCGTTTTGAATTCCTCTGGATACAATCTTGGTGTGGTAAATCATTTCATCAACTGTAACAGGCAGTGTATTTGATAATCCTTGAATTACATTTCCTACAGAGTCTCCAACCAAAACTATATCAACTCCAGCTTCATCAACTATTCTTGCTGTAGGAGCATCATAAGCTGTCACCATTACTATCTTCTCTTTATCCTTCATTGAGCTTATGATTGGTACTGTTGTTTTCTTCATTTGTTTTCTCTAAACGCAAAAAAGCCAGATCGGGTAAAGAACCCTACTGGCTTATTTAATTTTAATTATTACAGGTACGGCCTGTGTTCCGTCCTTTGTGATTGTTTATCAATTGTTTCCCCCGTCTCGGTCTCTGAAGTAAGATCCAAGCGGTTATGCTTATCCTATAAAAGCCTTTATAAAATAAAGAAATCAGAACAAATGTCAATAATAATTAATTCTGTTATAGTCGTCGGTCTCAATTTTAGTTTTAGTATATGGAAATAACGTCTATAATATTTTTGAAGGATCTATAGTTTTAGAAAAAGTGATTCGCTACATATGGGAATAAAAATCTTTCAAGTTGATGCATTTACGGAGGAGCCTTTTTCAGGAAATCCTGCTGCCGTTTGCATTCTAGACAATGAAGCTCATGAAGGTTGGATGCAAAGTGTTGCAAGCGAGATGAACCTTCCAGAAACTGCCTTCTTGTATAGCATTGGAGATAGCTATAACCTCAGATGGTTTACTCCGAGTGTTGAAGTTGATCTCTGTGGGCATGCGACACTGGCAAGTGCACACATTTTATGGGAAGAGGCCTATTTGGAATCCTCACAGATTGCAGAATTTCATACAAGAAGCGGCCTGCTAACAGCTTCAATGAAAGCCAAGACCATTAAATTAAACTTTCCATCGGACCCCGAATTAAAAACCCCTGTACCAGAAGGCTTAATAGAGGCCTTAGGGGTCAACCCATCCTATGTTGGAAAAAATAGTTTTGATTATCTAGTGGAGGTAGTGGATGAAGAAAGCGTTAGAAATCTAAATCCAAATTTTGATCTGTTGAAAACAGTTCCTGCTAGAGGGATTATCGTTACTAGTGTTTGTGAGTCAGATGAGTATGATTTTGTTTCCAGGTTTTTTGCTCCAGCAGCAGGAATAATTGAAGATCCAGTAACTGGTTCGGCACACTGTTGCCTTGGGCCGTACTGGGGAAAGAAGTTGAATAAGTCTAGGCTTATAGGTAAGCAGTTATCAAAAAGGGGTGGAGTTGTTCAAGTGTCTTTATTGGATGACAGAGTGATCTTAGGCGGCAAGGCTGTTACAATATTTAGAGGAGAAATGATTAAGTAGAGTGATAAATGAGGTTTGCAGTTTAATTTTCTATAACACAACATCTTGAAAATCTTCAAAGATAGTTCATAATACCATTTTTGCTATAAGAGGTGAGCAAATTCAAAACCAAGTTTTTATTGAGTATTTATAAATAGGCGGCGTAGCCAAGCGGTAAGGCAGCGGTCTGCAAAACCGCAATGCCCCGGTTCGAATCCGGGCGCCGCCTCCAAAAAATAATTCAATGAAACTCTTCTAAAAAAGCATAATGCTGCCCGGGTGGCGGAATTGGTAGACGCAAGGGACTTAAAATCCCTCGAGTTAACGCTCGTGCCGGTTCGAGTCCGGCCCCGGGCACCATTTCCTCAGAATTAATTCCGGGGCTAATTCTAAAAAGTTTTTTGTCTGTAAGTTTATTCCAAAACGAATTCATACTATTTTAGGCAATTCTTAAAAGTGTGGGTTATTAGGTAGTCTGAAAGCTATAATTTCTAGGGCAATTCCACAGAATAATTAAGAAGTTTTTCCTCTTCTTCCCAGTCTTCATCATTAATTATGGTTATTTTGAAATTAACTTAGTTCAGCATAAAGCTCACCTAGTACAGGCATTATTTCTGGTCCAGCACCCTCAGCCCAGTTGTCCACCATTTCGGATAATATTTGTATGGTGGAAACTACATTAATATTTGCTTGCCGCAATCGATCTAGAGCATAATTATCCGATGCTGGTGTAGCCGACCCCGAAGCATCTGCAACCACTTGAACCTCATACCCCTCATTGGCGGCATTGAGTGCAGGATACACCACGCATACTTCAGTCAAGAGACCAGCCATGATTAATTTCTTTTTTCCTGTATTCTCTACGGCTTTTTTGAAATTTGGATCATCAAAAGCATCAACAATACCGGCCCGCTTAACTCTTGCGGCAAATTCTTCTGGAAGTATTTCTTCGAGTTCTGGAAACAGAGGACCTTGAGGGTGATCTTCCATGCTGCTCGTCAATAGAACTTTCATTCCTGCGGCTTTAGCAGCTTTGGCAAGAGCCAAAGTATTTCTTTTTACCTCGTCATGAGGTGCGGAGTGCATCCATTCAATAGTCCCAACTTGATGATCAATTAATAGCATTACAGTATTTGTTGCATTAAACCTTTCATATGACATGATTTATCTCCTTATAGTTTTATTAAGTGTAAGCGATAATTACCAGTGACTTTTCCTTCGCCTCAAAATCAAGATTGTTCCCGCGAAATAAGTCACCTTCATGTATTTCTATTCCATTGGCCATTCCTTCTCCAGTAGCCAAGTAAGCTATAAAATTCTTTCCCAAATCAAACTTTTGTCTTAGGTTCAACATTCCAACTTTTAAAAAAGTTTGACTGTCAAAAGTTTCCTTCTGCTCGGAAGTACCACCGTAAATATCGAGAAGCTCACCCCATTTTGGGTGATAAACTTTATATCCAGCAGGTTGCCCCTGCTTGTCGGGAAGTACCCATAGTTGAATCATTCGGCTAGTAACCTCATCTGGATTCACCTCATTATGTGAGAACCCCTCACCACCGGCCCTTTGAACTTGGACGTCAAATGTATCCAGTTCCTGTCCGTGCTCAAGAGATCCCTCATGGGCAATACGTCCTTCCACCATCACAGAAATAACATCAATTTCCCGATGATCGTGCATGTGTGTTTCCCCCTTGGGGTTGAATCGTGCATCAGCTAGATAAACAAAGTTGCCTATCCCCGACCAGGTGCCAGGGTTCACATGAGTCCCAAAAGCCTTTGGATCCATAACAATACGATGTTCTTTAAGTCCAGCAAACCCTCCAAGCTGAAGGTTGTCACGATGTAAAATTTCTATACTCATAAATATTTCCTCCTCCTATCTTCACTTAATCAAATCAGGTTTTTACCTGTCAGTTGATTGTAGTGTCCGTTTTTTGAACAATGAGTGGCTATCCTTTCAATATCGTCACTAGGGTTCTTGGAAAGCCAACCATAGCCAAGACAAAGAGCTTTTAAGTTTTCCTTTAGAAATGCAGGGATAGCGATTTGGTGTTTGTTTGATTCACCCATAATATTTTCTGCATAAGTTACATAGGAGCTGCCCATCATTAGGGACCATACACCGGTATCCATTAAACAAGCCTGATTTTTGGAATCATTGTTTGATTTGAATTCACCAGACTGGATGGCTTTAAGAGCTCCCGCAGACACTTGATTCTTAATTTTTCGATGAACATCTAGAATTTCTGATTTAATGCCTGATGAACCGGCATTCCAAACTGCAGAAGTTGCCGCCAATTGTTCAGCCTCAAATAATGCCGGATAATCAAAACTAAATAGATAATCACAGAAGATTCCGCCAATGTACCGGGAGTCCACATCTAATCCCTCATCGCTAAATAAGCAAGTGAATACTTCAAGTCGGCCTTCCCAGGAAATTTTTGCTAATGATAGAATCAAATCTTCCTTATTTTTGAAGTGCGAATAAAAAGTTCCTATAGAGATATTTGAGGCTTTCGCCAGGTCAGAGATTTTCAATGATAGGAAGCTCTTTGAAGCCGCCAGCTTCAGTGTTTTTTTAAGAATACGAATATGACGTTTTGAACTGTCTTCGCGCATTGTCCGACTCCCATATGAGCAAATGAATAATAATCGAATATTATTCGATTTCTGGGGATTTGTCAACTGAATTTAAATATCAAAAATTATTGCATTGATAAATGGACCTGTTATCGAAGGAATAAAGTGAGTGAAGTAGAACGAATTTGAACGTATCAAGAAAATACCAGTGCTAGGCATTGGCGAATGATCGCTTTGGGCCAAAAGCACTTATTTTATTATTAAGTTCGAGTCTAGCCCCGGGCACCATTGCTCAGGATAACGCCGGGGCTAACTCCAAAAGTTGTTTAACTATTAAGTTGTTCTAAAACGAGTTAATACTATTTAGGTAATTCTTAAAAGGGTATTTGATTAAGTGGTCTAAGAGATACAAACTTCAGGACAGTTCTCTGATATTAATTCAGAAGTTTTTCCTCTTCCTCATCGTCGTCCCAATCTTCTTCATCATCGTCATCCCAGTCATCGTCATCATCAAAGAAATCGTCATCCAAATCTTCGTCATCATCTAAATCTTCCTCATCATCGTCCCACTCTTCATCTTTAAATAGCATTTCAAGGTCTTCTGGTAGTAGTTCAAGTTCGGTACTCATTTGCTTTCTCCTGTACTAATGATTTACTGAAAAGTTACATTCTGACATCAAAATGTCAAGAGAGAATTCTGCGCTATAAACTGAATCGCAAATTGCGAAATATTGCAAAGATTAGAGGCGGTTATGCTGCATTTGTGCTGGACTGGTTTGCAAAATGCAGCTTGTATAATATATAAAAGTTGGATTAGTTAAAAAACAGCATGATTAATTGCTTTCTAATAATTCATGGGCTTTAGATACCATTTCACTTGAACCTATAAAGATTGGTGTTCTTTGGTGAAGCTCTGTTGGCTGAATATCTAAAATTCGCCTAAATCCATCTGTGGCCGTGCCGCCAGCTTGTTCTATTATAAATGCCATAGGGTTACATTCATAAACGAGTCTTAATTTGCCATCTGGGTAGCCTTCTAATGGTGGGTATATGTATATTCCACCTGTCAATAAATTCCTGTGAATATCTGCAACCATTGAACCTATATAACGAGCAGAGTAGGGAGAATCTGAACCCTTACCCATTTCTTTGCAGTAGCTTATATAATCTTTAACACCTTTTGGAAAATTGTAGAAATTTCCTGTATTAACAGAATATGTTTTACCACTTTTGGGTGTAGTCATATCAGGGTGGGATAAACAAAATTCTCCAATTGAGGGGTCAAGTGTAAACCCATTAACCCCATGACCGGTTGTATAAACAAGCATGGTTGATGATCCATAAATAACATATCCAGCACCTGCTTGCTCGCTTCCCTTTTGTAGAAAATCTTCAGCGGTGCAGGCACTTCCTATTGGCGATACTCTTCTATATATAGTAAAAATAGTTCCAACAGAAACATTTACATCAATATTTGAGGAGCCATCCAGTGGATCTATCGCCACAACATATTTACCTTGTCTGGAAGATTCAGCCTCAAATGCGACAAATTCCTCGTTCTCTTCTGAAGCCACTCCACAACACTGACCGCCTAGCTCAAGTGAGGCTATGAAGGTTTTGTTTGCAAGTAAATCCAGTTTTTTTACTTCTTCACCCTGAACATTTCTATATCCTGTTATGCCGAGTACATCTACCAAGCCTGCTTTATTTACTTCTCTATTAACAATCTTTGAGGCCAGTGCGATATTTCTAAGAAGTCTGGATAATTCACCGGTTGCGTAGGGAAAGTCTGTTTGTCTTCTAATAATAAATTCATCTAATGTTTGTACACTAATCATAATTATTATATTACCGAAATTCTGTGACTAAGGAAAATATTTGCCACAAGTAAGCATATTTGAAGAGATTATGGCTATAACTTATTGTTCATTTAGTATCTCTTTAATCTTCTCTGAGTCCTTTATCCTCATTGCTGCTTTTAACCCCTCTTCTCGAATAAGTTCTCTTGATCGGTTTAAGCTTTCCCTTAAATTTTCAGGCAGCTTACTTTTCACTTTTTCATATGTCGCGTTTAAATAAGGGATTGTAGTTGAATTGCTTACAACCGGGTCTTTGTCAGAAACGATTAATGTTACGGTAGATATAAATAAGAATGCAGCAATTAAACCCATGATGATTCCTACTGCAGCTCCACCCATTCTATTGAGCCAACTAAGATGAAGGCTTCCGATTAGTTTTGTTGTAATCCACCCAAGAAATTGAATTAAGACGTAAGATATGAAACCGACTATTAAGAAAGCGCCAACATTTGCTATTGATTCATTATTGACGAGATTGTCTTTGATAAACATCTCTGCAAATACATCATAAAAAATAAGTCCAATAATAATTCCGCCAACAAGAGCTGCGATAGAAAAAATCTGCCTGACAAGGCCTCTTGTCATGCCCATAACTAAAAAAACGAAAATGATTATATAAACCGCTATATCAATCCAATTCATAATTTGTTAATAATTCCTGCTAAGAGTAATTTACTTCAAAGCTTGAGCCCTGTCCTGCTTCCTTAGTGACTTCTATTCTAACTGGGAATCTTGTCTTTAATTCTTCGACATGAGTTATTGCCAATATTTTATCAAAGTCGTCTTTAACAATGTTAAGAACCTGAACAAACTGATCTAGTCCGTCTTTATCCTGAGTACCGAACCCCTCGTCTACAACCAAAGTTCTTAGCTGCGCACCTGAACGGTTAGCAATAAATTTTGATATTGCAACCCTTAGAGCAAAATCGATTCTAAAAGCTTCACCACCTGAGAAAGTCTCATAGCTTCTTGTTCCTGAAGAATCTCCAATATAAATCTCAAGTGTTTCCTTAGCGCCTCCAGTTTGTGTTGGCTTCACCATTTCTAAGCTCAGCACCATAGTGCCTTCGGTAAGTTTGCTAAGTATCTTGTTTGCTTCAATTTCTATTTCTGGAACTGCATTTTCAATTATTAAGGCTTGAAGCCCGTTTTTCCCAAATGCTTTTACTAGTTCCTTGTATATTGCCAAATCCCGATTTGTTTTCTTAATATTTTCTTTGAGAGTCTTTTTGTCATCTATACGTTTCTCAATTCTTTCAAGGTGATTCTCGCTTCTTGTGATCTCTGTAAGAATCTCGTTCTTATTCTTTTTTAATATGTTTATTCTTGTTGTTGAGGTTTCTAGGCGCTGCTTTACTTCCTTACCCTTTGTAACAACCTCATCCATCTTTGTAAGTTCGCTTTCAATTTCTATAAGTTTTTTCTTTAACTCTCTTAGATCTTGAGAGAGCTTGCTTCCTTCTTTTTCTCTTATGCCAACTGCGAGCTTTGCCTTATCGAGATTTTCTTTTTCTTTAATATATTTCTCAAGGCTCTTTGACCCTTCTCTCAGGTTGTTGTGATTGACTTGATCATAACTAAGTTTTTTCAATGCCATTTCAACTTTAAGTGCCTTTTCTCTACTTTCAAGCGAATAATTCTCTTTGTTAAGTTGTTGAGCAATAGGCTCAATTTTTGAATGAACTTCATTTAGTTCTTTGTTGTATTGTGATTCTTTAATTTTGTCATTTTTTAGTATTTCGTTTTCTGTTACAAAATTTCTGAATTTCTCAAGCCTTTTCTTGATTAATTTATGGTTGTCAGAATCGTAGTTTAACACTGATTTCTTTTCTTTTAAGCTGTTTAAGGCCTTACTATATTCCTGTATATATGTTTTGTCTTTAATGTAATTAGTCAGTAATTCTATTTCTTTTGAGGTCTTTTCTAATTCCTTTGAGGCGAGTTCTGATTCTTTTAAGTTTTGCTCTTTTTCTCCAAGCTCTTTACTAATTGAACTCGAATTTTTAGTTATAGGTTCGAGTTTCTTAAGCTCCTGTAATAATTTCCCCTCCTTTAGTTTTATTTGTTCTAAAGTACCCTGGTTCTCTAAAATTTTAGTTTCCAAATCTGATTTTGCAGTTTCAAGTTTTTCTATTAGTGCTTCTTTGGCTTCTTTCTCAAGCGGTGACTCACACAAAGGGCAATGAGGGTCGTTTAGCTCAGCATTTAAGATGCTTAATTTTCTTAATTCCTCATCTTTTCTGGTCTTAAGGTTAGTGATTTCTGAAATAGTTGAGCTTTTATTCTCTCTCAATTTGCTCAAGATTTCGCTATTTTGATCTATATTCTCCTGAGTCTCCTCAACAAGTTTGAGTTTGATATTAAGATTCTTGATATCTTTTCCTAAAACTTCTTTTTGTTCAGTTTTAGATTTCAGGTCACAAGCCTTAGACTTAAGTTCTAACAATGATGCTTCTATCTCAATTCTCTTTTGTTTAATTTTGTTGTCGAGCTCCACTAGCTTAGAGTCGAGATCTTGCATGAGATTTTTATTCTTCTCTAAATCACCATCTTGTTTGTTCAATTCAACAAACTTTTTGTACCCTACAGCAATTTCGTTTTCCCTGGATGTGATTAACCTGACTTGAGTTAGATTTTTATTGATTTCTTCCTCTTTAGTTTTAAGAGAATTCAGTTCTCCTATCAATCTAGCTTTTTCAGTATTGATTAGGTTTTGAGCACTTTCTAGGTCCTTTTCCAGACGTGATTTTGTGAGTTCTTTTTCACTAAGGACTTTCACTTGTTTCAGAACTAGTTCATATTTCTCAAAGCCCACAATAATTTCATTCTCTCTAGAGACAATTTCTTTATCTTGTAAAATTAAATTTGTTAACTGCTTAAGGTCAGAATCTAATTTGAGATTTCTCTGTATATAAACTTCTCTATCTTTTTTTAACTGATCTAAGTTTTCGAGTTTGGCTTTAAGGGATTCATTTTCTGCTATAAGTTCAGCTTGAAGGGCATCAAATTTTGATATCTCAGCTTCTAACTTCTTATCTTCAATCTTTGATTCTTTCAGCTTCTCTTGAAATAGGCTCTTTGTTGATATTTCATCTTCAATCTGTTTTTCTTGGTTCTCAAGTGCATTTAATTCCATGTTTGAGACTTGTGAATGTTCCCTGGCTCTTTTGGTAATTAATTCGTATTCATCAAGGGCGAGGATCTTTGAGAGGATCTCTTTTCTTTCAGAAGCTGTTCTTTTGGTAAATTCGTCGGCCATACCCTGCAATATAAATGATGAACATATGAATGAGTTATAGTCCATTTTTAGCAGCTTTTCTATTGTGCTTTGTGTTTTAGAGCCTTCATCCAAAGGTTTAAAAGTGCTGCTGTCAGTATCAAAAATGTTCAAGTTGATTGAGGTTGAAGTGCCGTTTTTTTTTCTCTCAATGACCCTTAGTATTCTATAAATGTTGTTTTCTGATTCAAATTCAAGCTCCACACGAGCCTCGCTTGCGCCCCTTTTGATTACTTCATCTTTTATCTTTACTCGGCATTTTCCCCATAGCGCCCAAGTTAATGCATCTATTAGTGCAGATTTGCCGTGCCCGTTTTTTCCTGAAAGACACGCTATGTCAAAACCCCTGAAATCAAGAGTCGATGTGTTCTCGCCGTAGCTTAGAAAGTTTTTTAATGAGAGTTTTAATGGAACCATATGGTTAGATGTTATAAGGATTTAGATATAATCATAGACTATATAATTTTCGGCTAAATTACTATAAGAGTCTCTAGTTTTGACATATTTCTGGTGTTCAGATAACTTAAAAGCCGCAATGGATTTCACCGAAATTTTATCTATAGTCAGCTCAGACATTGAAGAAGTTGAAAGTGAGCTTGAAGCTAATATACAATCCCCAATACCGTTAGTATATGAGATTTCCAAGTATTTACTCGGAAGTGGCGGAAAGAGGCTTCGCCCAGCCGTGCTTCTTCTTGCAAGCGGTGCCTGTGGGCGCTTAGAAGGCAAAGAGAGGATCTATGCCGCTTCAGCCCTGGAACTAATTCATACCGCTACCTTGCTACATGATGATGTTGTAGATGAGGCAAAATTGAGACGCGGAAAACCTTCTTCAAATATAGTTTGGGGGAATAAAGCTACTGTGCTTGTTGGTGATTTTATGCTTGCAAGAGCTCTTAGCCTTATTCAGGCCTGCGGTGATTTGGAGCTTATCAAAGCAGTTACTGATGCAGCAGCCAAGTTGGCCGAGGGGCAGGTGCTTGAGGTTATGAATGCCAATAACATGCTCGAGATAACCGAAGAAGTATGTTTTGGAATTATTGAAAATAAAACTGCCTCACTTTTAGAAAGCTGCGGTAGGGTGGGGGCAATACTTGCAGGAGTGGAAGACGAGTTAAAGCGATCCGTAGGCCAGTATGGGTTTAATATTGGAGTTGCCTTTCAGCTGACTGATGATGCACTTGATTACTCATCAACTGAGGAAGAGTTTGGAAAGGGTGTTGGACAGGACTTGATAGAGGGCAAAATGACTCTACCTCTTTATTATTCAATTCAAAAGGCATCATCTTCTGAGAAAATGAAAATAAATGAGATACTGGCTGGTGAGCAACTCTTTACTGAGGAAGAATTAAGCTTTGTGAGAGATATAGTAGTTAGATATAAAGGTGTTCAAATAACTAATGACATGGCCGAGAGTTTCGTGGATAAAGCCAAAGACTCAATCTCTTCATTACCTGATAGTGGCTATAAAAATTCTCTTAATTCATTAGCTGAGTATATAGTAGAAAGAAGAACCTAAGACCTGATCTCATTCTTTTTTTGATTCTAATTCATACAGCATAACGTAGGCGTCTTCACCAGTATCTGAGTAGTATTTTTTTCTAACCCTTAAAGTTTTAAATCCAAGTTTCTCATAAAGCTTAATTGCGCTATTGTTTGAAGTTCTAACTTCAAGTACGACAATTTTTAGACCTTGCTTTGATGAAAATCCTAAACAATCTCTAAGCAACATTTCTCCTAAGCCAATTTTCCTAAAATCCGGATGAACGGCGATATTTAAAATATGGACCTCATCATGAATCGTCCAAGTAACAATATATGCTACAACGCTTCCTGAGAATCTTATTACCCTTTTATAAGAGTTTGGTGCTTCTATTTCTCTCTCAAATATTTGCTTTGGCCATGGAGAAGGGAAACTGACGTTCTCAATATCTACTATTTGGTCTATGTCTTCAGGCCCAATAGTATCTATCTCGTATTTTGCAGCTTTTTCCATACGATTATTTTTTCGGTTTTAAGACTAAATGTCCAGAGGGTTTCTGTTATGAAATATTTTTGTTGAAGTAAGTGTTGAGGAGTTCGTTGGCAGCTGTGAATGGGCTTTTCTTCCCTTCCGTTACTTTTTCTTCTAACTTTAGTACTGCCTTGTTTATCTCTTCGTTAGAATAAAAACTCTTTTTCAAGCCATATAAAATTGCTTCGTGCATCCATCTCTTGGTCTGTTCCTGTCTCTTCTTTTCTAGTAATCCACTGTTCTCAATTAAATCCTGGTGCTTTGTTATAGTTTCCCAAATTTCTTTTATCCCTTGATTCTCAAGTGATGAACAAGTTGTAACTAAAGGCACCCACCCACTTTCTTTATGGGGAAAGAGTTGTATAGCATTTTCAAACTCTCTTCTTGCCCTCTCAGCTCTGGTAGTGTTTTCTCCATCTGCTTTGGTGATGGCTACAGCATCGGCCATCTCCATAATCCCTCTTTTCATCCCCTGTATTTCATCTCCTGCTCCTGCCAGAAGGAGCAATAAAAAGAAATCAACCATAGAGTCTACGGCAATTTCAGATTGACCAACACCAACTGTTTCTACGATGATCGTATTAAACCCCGCTGCCTCACACAATAGGATTGTCTCACGTGTGCTTTGCGCTACACCACCTAATGAGCCAGAGGTAGGGGATGGGCGTATGAATGCGTTTTGATCTACTGACAGCTTCTCCATTCGTACTTTGTCCCCAAGAATACTTCCTTTGGAGCGCTCGCTGGTTGGATCTATTGCTAACACAGCAACAGTTCTCTTTTCTTGTTCAGTTAAATAAAGTCCGAAAGTTTCGATAAAAGTGCTTTTGCCGACCCCAGGGATACCTGTTATGCCGACTCGTATAGATTTCCCAGTATGTGGAAGGCAGTGATTGATGATTTTCTGTGCAAGTTCGCTGTGTTTTGGTAAGGTGCTTTCAACTAGTGTGATAGCTTGGCTCAATATGGAACGGTTACCAGAAAGGATGCCTTGGGTATATTCTTTGAGGGAGAGCTCATATTTCTTTTTTGATTTACTCATTTCAGATTGTTCGTTCATAAAAAAGACAAGCTTTATCAAAAATATTAATCAGTCTGTTTGTTATTGTTAATCAATATTTCCAGTAAATTCTGAGCTGCTATTGAAATCACTGTTCCAGGTCCGAATATCGCTGTAACGCCTGAATCATATAGGAAGTCATAATCTTGTTTTGGAATTACACCGCCTGCAACAACCATTATATCTCCACGGTTTGATTTCTCGAGCTCCGCTATTAGATCAGGGACCAGGGTCTTGTGACCCGCGGCTAAACTTGAGATTCCAATTATATGTACGTCATTTTCTATAGCCTGTTTTGCCGCTTCTCCAGGAGTTTGAAATAAGGGGCCGATATCTACATCGAATCCAAGATCGGCAAAACTCGTAGCAATAACTTTGGCTCCTCGGTCATGGCCGTCCTGACCCATTTTTGCAACCATTATTCTTGGCCGTCTTCCGTCTAGAGCCGCAAATTCGTCAGCTAAATCTCTTGCTTTAATAAAGTCTTTATCCTGAGACATCTCTGAAGAATATACACCTGAAATCGAGCGAATTACAGCTTTGTATCTGCCAAACACTTTCTCGCAGGCATCTGATATCTCGCCCAGCGTTGCCCGTTTTCTAGCCGCATCAACTGCAAGTTCTAACAAATTCCCTTCGCCTGTCTCGGCGCATTTTGTAATAGCCTCTAGAGCTTGAGCTACTGCACTTTGGTCCCGATTTTCTTTTAGTTGTTTTAGTCTCTGAACTTGTGAGTGCATTACGGCGGTGTTATCTACTTCTAATATTTCTATCTGGTTTTCTTCCTCAACCTGGTACTTGTTTACACCGACTATAACGTCTTGCCCAGAGTCAATGCGCGCTTGTTTTTTAGCAGCGGCTTCTTCAATTCTCATTTTAGGTATTCCAGTATCAATTGCTTTTGCCATTCCTCCCAGCTCTTCAATTTCACTAATCAAATCCCAAGCCCTCTGTGCAATTTGGTCAGTAAGGTATTCAACATAATATGAGCCAGCCCATGGATCTACTGAGCGACAAATGTTTGTTTCCTCTTGAAGATAGATCTGTGTGTTTCTTGCTATACGGGCTGAAAAATCTGTAGGTAGTGCAATTGCCTCGTCTAAAGCATTAGTATGCAGAGACTGGGTTCCGCCCAGAACTGCGGCTAGTGCTTCAACACAGGTTCTGACTGCATTATTAAAAGGGTCCTGTTCGGTTAGGCTCCAGCCTGAGGTTTGGCAATGAGTTCTAAGTGCTAGAGATTTTGGATTTTTAGGGTCGAACTGTTTGACCATTTTTGCCCATAACATGCGGGCTGCCCGCATTTTAGCTATTTCCATAAAATGGTTCATCCCTATACCCCAGAAGAAAGAGATTCGGGGAGCAAAATCATCAATTTTCATGCCGGCCTCTATTCCGGTTCTTATATATTCAAGCCCGTCGGCCAGTGTGTAAGCAAGCTCTATATCTGATGAAGCTCCAGCTTCTTCCATATGATATCCGCTTACGCTTATCGAATTAAATTTCGGCATTTTCTCAGCCGTATATTTAAAAATATCAGCAATGATACGCATGGAAGGAGTAGGGGGGTAAATATAAGTATTTCGAACCATAAATTCTTTTAATATATCGTTTTGTATGGTTCCGCTAAGCTTCTCTGGGCCAACGCCCTGCTCTTCGGCGGCAACGATGTAAAATGCCATAATCGGAAGCACAGCTCCGTTCATAGTCATGGATACAGAAGTTTCATCAAGCGGAATTTGGTCAAAAAGAATCTTCATATCCAGTATCGAGTCAATTGCTACCCCCGCCTTTCCTACGTCTCCAACTACTCGTTCGTGGTCAGAGTCGTACCCTCTGTGAGTGGGTAGATCAAAAGCTACGGATAGACCCTTTTGGCCAGCTTGTAAATTCCTTCTGTAAAAAGCATTTGATTCCTCTGCTGTAGAAAACCCCGCGTATTGTCTGATCGTCCAGGGCCGGGTTACGTACATTGTGGAGTAGGGGCCTCGCAAATAGGGCTCTATGCCTGCAGCATAGTTCAGATTCTCCATACCTAAAAGGTCCTCTTGGGTATAAAGTGATTTAACCTCTATGCTCTCTGGAGTAAGCCAGCCATTTTCAGCATTATTAGATTTATTGGCTGACTCCTTGTTTGGAAAGTCTTCAAAGTCTATATTTGCAAAGTTTGGTCTCAAATCCCGTTACCTATCCTTAAACTCCGATTCCTAAAACTTTTTGATATTTCTTTAACATCTCAAGTGCATTTGAGCGAACATGGATGAAATCATCTACTCCAGCCTGCTCAAGTTTCTTAATGTGTTCTTTTGGATTGCCTGCGATTATTGTTTTTATATCTGCTTTTTGTTCTTTTAGTTGATTGATTATGTTTGGTGCAAAGTCTGGGTATTCATCATCAGAGCTGCATATTACAACAATATTCGCCTTATTCTCGATGGCTGCCTTAACTCCGTCTTCAGGGGTATCAAATCCAATATTGTTAATTATTTCAAACCCAGCACATCCGAAAAAGTTGCTTGAAAATGATGCTCTTGCAGTTCTCATAGACGGGTTTCCAATTGTTAATAGAAAAACTTTGGGTTTATTTCCTGTTCTCTCAAAATTTCGTTCCGTAGCTAGCCGCAGATCCTCAAAAGCTTGAGCACCTCTATAAGGTTGTAACACTTCTATTTGAGAATCAGTCTTGTCAGAGTTCTCAATATTACTGTTGGGTCTTTTCTCTTGTATATGGGATAAGATGGTCTCGCTAGAGTTGGGATATTGATTGACTCCAAGAACTGTATCTTTTCTAGTTGCTATATTTATATCTCTTATCATTCTTGTTTTTTCGATAGAATCTTGAATAGCTCCCGATTTAAGTGATTCGACAAATCCTCCATGGGCCTCTATTTCCTGAAAGAGTTTCCATGACTCTGCTGCAATTGAATTGGTTAAGGTCTCAATATAATACGAGCCTGCGGATGGGTCGGCAACACGTTCCAAATAAGACTCATTCTTTAAAACAAGCTGGGTGTTTCTAGACATTCTCAAAGAAAATTCATCGGGCGTTTTATAGTTCGAATCAAACGGCCTCACTGTAATAGTGCCCGCTCCGCCCAATGCGCCTGCCATAGTTTCTACCGTTCCTCTTAGCATATTGACGAATGGATCGTATTGTGTCTTGTTCCAAGATGAGTTTTTAACCTCTATATGCATAAGCTTAGAGGCCTCATTTTTCGGCTCGTATTGTTGGACTATCTGTGCCCAGAGCATGCGGGCTGCTCTCAGCTTAGCAATCTCCATAAAATAATTTGATCCAATTGCAAATGAAAATGCCATGTACTTACTAATGTTATCAACACTAAGATCCATTTCAGTCAACCGATGCAAATATTCCACACCTGATGATAGTGTTAAGGCTAGCTCTTGTGTAATGGATGCTCCAGAGTTATGAAACTGAGAGCTATTGACCTTTAAGGCTTTAAAATCAGGCATGAAATCATTCAAGTATAAAATTAACTCTCTTAAGTCGTTAAAACACTTTTCTTCTCCAACCGAGAATAAACCATTCAGACTTAAATCTCTTAATGGGTCACAGTCAAAAGAGCCAGATAATTTTTCTAGATCGATACCCCTTCTTTTCGCCTCGTTTATATAAAGCGACAAAATCCCCAGGGAGTTATTGCCAGATTGGAAATGGATAGGAGCATTCTCTATTTCTATACCTTCAAGCAGACGACTCATATCATCGTTGCTCTCAATGTAAATACCTAAGTACCCATCACTGTTATTTTTACAAACAAAACTCACGGAGTCAGCCCCGGAGTTTAAGCAGCTTTTTGTGAGCTTATTTGCCAGGCCAATGTCTGGCTGCAGTATTTCTTGATTAATCTTCCAGTTGTTGTTGTGAGAACTTACACCTCTGACAAAAGGAAATTCGCCAGGCTTCGACTTTAGTTGAGATTCCAAAGGTGCCAGATCATCTTGGGTATAGAATGGGTTTATATTTATATCTTCATAAGTTTTCCAGATAAGTTTATCAAACTCCCTACCCTTCAAATCCTTGACTACCTGTTCTCTCCATTGTTTCTCGGATACAGGGGGAAACTCACTGAATAATTTTTGTTTATGATCGCTATTTTGGCTCATATTAATATGCTATTACTAAAAAGAATTTAGATATCGAATAAATAGCCTAATTATAATAATTTAAATAGATAGTATTGCAATATTATTGCTTGACTCTAAATGGCTTTATGGTACTCTGAACTTCCTAATTGATATTCATTTTCAATATCGGTTAGGTGTTGTGACTTTAGTAGATTCAGGTTTATGTTTATGTAATATCAACGGAGGCGTTAGGCATTATTATCAATAAAATAATAAGAATATCTAGTATTTCTTTAGTAAGTATTACCCTACTGTTGCTGGTCACTGTAGGCTCTTTCGCTTCATCTAATGAGAGAAGAATACTATCTCTGGTCGATTATATTGGAGGCGATTATCAAAATGCTATTCAGAATGGCGAAGTAGTAAATATTGCTGAATATAATGAGATGCTTGAGTTCTCAGCTGAAACAAAAGAGTTGTTTCAAATTCTTAAGTCTTCCGATGGTGATAAGGCTAATATTGAATCCGAGATTAATGAACTCTCAACTCTGATAAATTCTAAATCTACTGTAGAAAGTGTGGAAGAAGTATCCAGCAATATAAAAGAAAAAATCATCAGTTCTTACGGTATCATCCCTCATCCGGAGAAGAGGCCTAACTTCGCAGCTGGAAACGAGTTATACGCAAACAACTGCTCACAGTGTCACGGCATGACAGGGGCGGGAGATGGTAACCTCGCACAAGGGTTAAATCCTCCTCCAACAATATTGATAGACCCTGATTTCTATTCAGGCCTTTCGCCTTTTAAAGTTCACAATACAATGACTTTTGGAATTAAAGGCACATCAATGCCAGCGTTTCCACAGATTCCTGATGAAAACAAATGGGATGTGGCGTTTTATGTAATGTCGCTTGGCGCTACGAATCAAAATAGTGATTCCTGGAAAGAAGTAACCGCAGAACTAACAAATGACGTAAAAGATTATAAAAACCTTGCCTTACTTTCCAATAATGAAATTGTAGAAGAAATAAGTTCAAGTGTGGGAGAAAAGGACCAAGATATTGTTCTTGCTTATCTCCGCAGGGGAATGTTTGATAATGCTGCAGAGTCTACGAACTCAGCAATAGCTATGACAACTAGCCTGCTCAAAGACTCTCTTAAATTATATCAATCGGGCAACACTCAAGAATCTTACGAAAAAGCACTAGATGCATATCTTCTTGGGTTTGAGCAGGTAGAACCTGATTTGTTTGTAAGGGACAGGGAGTTCACGGCGGAAATGGAAGCCAATTTTGGTGACTATAGAAACGCAATTAAGTCTCAGAAAACTATTGATGAAGTTTCAAGTATCCACAATAATATTCAAGCAAACTTAGTTTCAGCAACAGGTATCTTAGAAAGCAAATCTTCTAGTAAATTCATATCCTTCTTAAATTCCTTTGCGATAATGTTAAGAGAAGGTCTTGAAGCAATCTTAATTATCGCAGCAATTATCGCTTTCTTAAATGCCTCTGGATCTAGAAAATCTATTAAATATATCCATTACGGTTGGATTGCAGCTATAGGTGCTGGAATTTTGACATGGTTCCTAGCTAAAACTGTAATCTCTATCAGCGGTGCACAGCGTGAAATAATAGAAGGTATTACAGCGCTCACTGCTGCAGCGGTACTGTTTTACGTCAGCTATTGGCTAATTACTAAGATAGAAGTTAAAAAGTGGAAGGAATACATTCAAGGCAAGGTCGAAAATGCTGTTTCTAGGAACAGTGTAATTGCACTTGTAAGTGTATCGTTTTTTGCTGTATACAGGGAAGCTTTTGAAACCGTACTATTTTATCAAGCTCTTTGGTATCAAGCAGAGAACGCTCATTCTGCTGTTATCTGGGGCTTTGTAGCAGGAGTTGCGGTCTTAGTAGTGCTCTTTTTCGTAATATTTAAAATGGCCCTTATAATACCTATTAAGTACTTTTTTACATTCACCAGCATTTTCATGTACTTCCTTGCCTTTATCTTATTAGGTAAGGGAATAAAAGAGCTCCAGGAAGCAGGTGTAATTAATACTACGCCGGTAGAGTTTCTCCCATATATAGATGTCATAGGATTTTATCCAACAATGGAGACTGCTGTCCCTCAGGGAATTTTAGTTTTAGCTTTTGCCTTTGCAGTATTTTGGTTGAGCTATATAAAAAGGGAAAGAGAGAAAAAAGAACTTGCTGTAACTGTGTCTCAGATATCTGACGATATGAAATCTATGCAGGCTGCTTTTGGTCATATCAAAGGACATATTATTGAATGGAAAAAATGTGAAGATATAGACATTGAAGCTGAGGATTTAGACAATCAGATACAAGAAGTTGTAAGCCATGTAGATGAGCTTGAAAGCAAGTTGGGTGACTTTTATGATGTTGTCTCAAAGAATGCTGAAGCTTTCCCAAAGAAAGTTCATTAAGTCATTTCCTCATATCCCTGCCCACATCTCTTGTCCATATGATATTCCACATATATATTATTAACGTCATGAAAACTAAGGCCGTTATTATTGCCTCAGGCGGGATAGATAGCTCCACTCTCCTTTATAAAATGGTTAAAGAAGAGTTTGAAGTCTATGTGCTTACATTTATTTACGGACAGAAGCACTTGCAGGAAATTGAATACGCCGAAGGTATTGCACGAGGCTTAGGAGTTGATCATAGAGTGGTTGATCTTTCTGCAATGAAAGGTCTTCTTTCGGGTTCAGCTCTTACAGACTCAAGCGTAGAGGTCCCCAACGTACCTGAAACGGTCGATCACTATGAGACACTGAAATCTACTATAGTTCCCAACCGTAATGCTATCTTCCTCTCTATTGCTATAGGATACGCAGTTAGCCTTCAGGCCAACCATGTTTACTTTGGAGCTCATTTCTCTGATAGAGGTGTCTATCCTGATTGCAGAAAAGAGTTTGTAGAAGCCTTTCAGTATTCTGAAAGACTTGCTAATGAAAATCCTGATTTAATAATAGATGCCCCCTTTGTAGATATAGATAAATCTGAGATAGTAAAACTTGGAGCAGAGCTTGGAGTACCTTTTAAAAATACCTGGACATGTTATAAAGGGGGTCTTAAGCACTGTGGAGTATGCAGTTCATGTAGAGAGAGAAAAAGAGCCTTTATCGAATCCGGTGTGACTGATCCAACCGAGTATGAACAATGAAGATCAGCGAAATATTTTTTTCACTCCAAGGTGAGGGTCTTGAAATAGGGCTTCCTACTGTATTTGTGCGTCTATTTGCGTGTGATTTAAGATGTAATTGGTGTGATACTATGTACGCCGTTGAGGGGCGCGATTTTAGAGATCACTCAGTTTTAGAAGTTGTGAATGAGATTGAGAAACATGAATGCAAAAGAGTTTGTCTTACCGGGGGGGAGCCTCTTATACAGATTAAAGAGGTTGAAGAGCTTGCTGATCACCTACTTGGTAACGGCTATACAATCCTCCTTGAAACTAGCGGCCATAAAATGCCGCCTCCTATTCTTTGGACTGAAAATAGTACTATCAGCATGGATTGCAAATGTCCAAGTTCCTCAATGCAAGACAGAATGGATTTTGATCTCTTTATCAAACTTAGAGCTAAAGATCAGCTTAAATTTGTGATACAAGATGAGATTGACTACGAATATGCCAGAGGAATATTAAGAAAATATAATATCAAAGCTAATATAATATTCCAACCTACTCACGGATCTGAATTGGGTTGGATCACTAAAAAAGTTATTGATGATAAATTAGAATTTATAAGAGTTCTACCCCAACTTCATAAGATTATCTGGGGAGATAAAAGGGGAGTCTGAATATTATTATAGGCTATTAAATATTTATTTTTGCCCAATGTCATGTTATAATTTGTTTCTCACGACTCCGTCTCAGAATTTACAGGGTAGGGGTATAAAGCGGAGGTCTTAAATGCAGGAAGTACAAGAAATGAAAGAAACTTATATTGAAGATGAAGACTACAACTACGAACCATTTGCGGATACTGAGGAATATAAGCAGGTAAACAGCGAATGCATAACTAGTTGGGTCGAAATTATGAAGCAAAAAGGCGTGGATGGGCTTGAAGGTGTATTGGATGTTGCAACTGGCGCTGGGACAATGGTTCAGCTCGTGTTTGATAACTTCCCTCAAACCTGGAAGAAGGCTGCCGTTTTGTGTCTTGATCAATCCTCTGGTGCTTTAAAGCTGGCTCAATCCAAATTAGAACAAACCGTAGAAACATTAAAGATGGTTCATTCTTCAATCCAGGATATGACAATCCCCGATAATAGTGTGGATATCGCAGTATGGGGAAATGGAATTCATTACCTATCTGCCGCAGATCAATTAGACTGTGTTAAAAGAATTAGAAAAGCCTTGAAGCCAGGTGGATTCCTTTTCTTTAACACCGCATTTTATGAAGAAGCTAGGCCTGCTGAGACATTGCCATTTTACCGAACACAGGTTAAGACTGCAGTCCAGTATTTACGTGATAATGGTGTGAAAAGAGTTAAATCTGACACCAAAACTGAAGCTGCAAAGTTTTTGCCTCGTTCTTATTATGAAAGCTTAGTGGAAGATGCGGGTTTCAAGCTCGTAGATGCCAAGGAATTTGCTGTCGATATGCATAAAGAGGCTTGGGAATACATTAGTGCTTTTCAGCAATACGCAGCTGGAGCATTAAGAGGATATCCCATCGATGATGCTGTTAATGCAATGAGAGATTCTGTAGGTCCTTCAATAGAGCTTCATGGAGTCAAAGACCAGAATGGTGAGCCTTATATAACACGTAAATGGCTAGCCATCAGCGCTCAGGCATAATCTTCCCCAGGTTTATATCGCTTAAACCTAGATCCCTTACTTAAGAAGGTAGTTGCATACTAATTCTGATTATAGTTAATTGGAATGCTACGCGAAATCGTAGTAGTCTAAGCCTAAGTGAGTAATTAACTCTTCATTCTGTAAGTACCTAAGAGTGTTTTTAAGCTTCATAAGCTGGATAAATACATCATGCTCTGGATAGAGGTTTTCAGCGTGCATAGGGCTCTTAAAGTAGAATGAAAGCCATTCCTGTATTCCATGTAGACCTGCTCTACTTGCCAAGTCAAGAAATATTACAAGATCAAGTACAATAGGGGCTGCAAGAATACTATCTCTGCAGAGAAAATTGATCTTAATCTGCATTGGATAGTTTAACCAACCGAAAATATCTATATTATCCCATGCTTCTTTAGCATCTCCCCTTGGAGGGTAGTAGTTAATTCTGACTTTATGATAGTAATCAGAATATAGATCAGGATAAAGGTCTGGTTGAAACAGGTGTTCAAGCACACTTAACTTGCTTTCTTCTTTGGTTTTAAAAGAATAAGGGTCATCTAATACTTCTCCGTCCCTGTTCCCTAAAATATTTGTAGAGAACCAGCCATTAAGCCCAATCATTCTGCTTTTAAGACCAGGAGCGAGTATCGTTTTCATTAATGTTTGGCCGGTCTTAAAATCTTTGCCGGAAATAGGTACTTTCTTTTGTTTTGCAAGCTTATCTAGAGCTGGTATATCAGCAGATAAGTTCGGTGCACCGTTAGCATATGGGACGCCGCACTTAATTGCAGCATAAGCGTATATCATGCTTGGAGCTATAGCAGGGTGATTTTTGCTCATTCCCTCTTCAAAAGACTTAATTGTGCTATGAACCTTTGAAGCTTGAATGAAGACTTCTGTGCTCCCACACCATACCATTACAAGACGATCAACGCCGCTTTCTTTTTTAAATGTTTTAATATCATCAATAAGCTGCTCAGCAAGATCCATTTTTGTCTTGCCTTTCTTAAGATGTTTGCCGTCTAAGTTCTTTACATACTTTCTGCTAAATACTGCTTTCATAGGTGCTATTTCTTCAAGATCATCTTTTAAATCATCTAAAAGAGGTTTATCTAAAACACCTGATTTCATAGCAGCTTCATAGCAGTTGTCTGAAAAAATATCCCATCCAGCAAAAACTAGATCTTCTATATTGGCTAGAGGTATGAAATCTTTAATTAGAGGCGAATTCTTATCTGTCCTCTTCCCTATTCTGATTGTTCCTAATTGTGTAAGGGACCCAATAGGTTTACCTTTCCCAGCTTTTATTGCCTCTACACCAGCAACAAATGTAGTACTTACAGCACCTCCCATACCTGGAAGCAGTACTCCTAGCTTTCCTTTAGGTGGTGCAATATCGTTGCTCTTCTTTAGAGCTTTAGTTTTTTTCTTAATGGTAGTAGCCAATGTGCGAATTACCTCTTAGAGAACTGTTTGCCTTTTCTTGCTTTCTTGAGTCCGTATTTTTTGCGTTCAACCATTCTTGGATCTCTTCTAAGCTGACCAGCTGCTTTGAGAGGAGGTCTATTGGAATCATCAACTGTCAGTAGCGCTCTGGCAATGCCATGTCTAACAGCTCCTGCTTGACCGGTCAGACCGCCGCCCTGCACTTTTATAAGAACGTCAAATTTTCCTTTTGTATTGGTTGTGTCGAGAGGCTCTAATGCATGAACAACCCATGAATCTCTTGGGAAATATTCAACTGCTTCACGATTGTTTATAGAAACTTTTCCATTTCCCGGACGTAGCCAAACTCGGGCTATCGATGTTTTCCTTCTTCCGGTTCCGTAGTAGTTAAGTTCAGCCATAATATTAATTAAACCTCCAATGTTTCAGGCTGCTGAGGTGCATGAGGGTGTTCGGTCCCTGTGTAAACCTTTAACCTGGTAAGTAATTTTGGCTGCCATGTGTTTTTAGGCAGCATTCCCCAAACCGCTTTCTTTATAATTTCATTAGGTTTTGTCTTTAGAAGATCGCCAGCTGTGATCTCTTTGATTCCACCCGGATGGTTTGTGTGTCTATAATAAGTCTTCTGGTTCCATTTGTCACCTGTGAAATGCAATTTGTCCGCGTTCACAACAATGACGAAATCACCAATGTCTGCATGAGGCGTGTACTGTGGTTTGTTCTTGCCCCTTAAAATATTAGCGATGGTTGTAGCTAATCTGCCCACAGTTTTTCCCTCGCCGTCAATTAAATACCATTTCTTTTCAAAATCTTGTGTTCTTGCCATATAGGTCTTCATAATTTTTAGCCTCTAATAATAGAAATAAACAATTCAATTTACCAATTCAGTAGCGATTGTCAAGGTCTTTGCTAATCTTGAGTATCTTTAGAAGTGGTTACAACTATGATTATTTAGTCTACCCATCAAATATTGGTCTACTCATCTAATGATGATATAATGATACCGTTACTTCATTTATAATACACGCTATGACAACACAACACAAAACTAAATCTTCATCCTGGAAAAACAAGTTCAGAGAAAAGCTTATAGACATTATCGGCAAAGAGGGAGTGATCTCTTCTGATGATGAGCTTCTGGCTTATGACTGCGATGCTCTCACAGGGTACAGGATACAACCTATCTTTGTAGTTTTGCCAACGAGTGCAGAGCAAGTATCACAAGTTATAAAAGAGTGCGATCTCGAAAATATTCCTTTCGTTCCAAGGGGAGCCGGCACCGGATTATCAGGTGGAGCATTGCCTACGGATGAAGGCATTGTAATTTCTCTGGCCCGAATGAATAAGATCATAGATGTTGATATCCACAACCAAAGAGTAGTTGTAGAGCCCGGAGTAGTTAATCTTTGGGTCACCAATGCGGTTAGTCCTTACGGATATTATTATGCTCCTGACCCATCAAGCCAGATAGTTTGCACAATCGGGGGAAATGTCGCAGAAAATTCAGGCGGTGTGCATTGCCTAAAATATGGAGTAACAACCAATCATGTTTTAGGTGTAGAGATGGTACTGCCCAATGGGGAGATAATTGAAATAGGTGGGAAGACTCTAGATAACCCCGGCTATGATATTACGGGACTAGTTGTTGGTTCTGAGGGGCTACTTGGAATAGTAACAAAAGTAACGCTAAAAATAATTAAAAAACCTGAAGCTGTTAAAACTCTTTTTGCTTCTTATGACAATGTCGAAGATGCCGGAGCGTCAGTTTCCGGAATTACTGCCAGGGGTGTTATACCTGCCGGTATGGAGATAATGGATAGTTTTTGCATTATCTCAGTGGAGGAAACTATTGGGGCGGGTTATCCCATAGATGCAGGAGCCATATTACTTGTTGAACTAGACGGCCCCACAGCTGAGGTTGAAGCACAGCTTCCTATAGTTGAAGAAGTGCTCCGGGAAAACAACGCAATAGAGATAAAAATTGCTAAGAACTCAAAAGAAAGAGACTTGCTCTGGAAAGGCCGCAAGAGCGCTTTTCCTGCAATGGGCCGCATAAGCTCAGATTACTATGTGCAGGACGGTGTGATACCCAGAAGCAAGCTCGCTGAAGTCTTGGGTGAGATAGGGGAGCTCAGTAAAAAATATGGCCTACGTGTTGCAAATGTGTTTCATGCTGGAGACGGCAATTTGCACCCGCTTGTGCTGTATGATGCCTCAAAAGAAGGGGATCTTGATAAAACACTTGAACTTGCCGGTGAAATACTAAAAGTTTGTGTGGATAAAGGGGGCAGCATAACTGGTGAGCATGGCGTGGGGCATGACAAAAAGAGATTTCTTTCTCTCATGTTTGATGACAATGATTTAGATGCGATGAATCTGATAAGATGCGCATTTGACAATAAGGGTTTGTGTAACCCAGGAAAATTGTTTCCTACACCGAGAACCTGTGTTGAACCAGGTATGAAGAAGTTTGAGCCACACCCGGTTCAAAAAGCCGGCATGGGTGAAATGTATTAGTTCCAAAATCTAACCTTAAAAAAACCGAGATATGATTAAAAAATCCACTCTAAGAAATTTATATAAAATTGTAGATGAGAAAAATGTAGTTATTGAATCTGAGAAATTAGATGCATTCAGTATTGATGGGGTATTGCCTCAGATAGTTATGTCTCCAAATAACGTTGATCAAGTATCAGAGATTATGAAACTCGCCTTTAAAGATTCCCTTAGTGTTATCCCTTGGGGGGCAGGAACAAAATCGGCTCTGGGAAATAAACCACAGAGAGCTGACATCATTCTCTCAACTAAAAACTTAGATCGCATTGTAGAGCACGGAGCTTCAGATCTTGTGGCTACAACTGAGTGCGGTATAACTCTTAAGAAATTCCAAAAAGCACTCAATATAGAGAACCAATTTCTTGCTGTCGATCCACCGCACGTTAGTAGAAAAGCAACAATTGGCGGTATTATCGCAACCAATGATAGTGGTCCTGAGCGGCTTAGATACGGAACTGTCAGAGAGTTTTTAATTGGTTTAAAAGTAGTAATGGCAGACGGCAGTATTTTTAAGGGCGGCTCAAAAGTGGTTAAAAATGTAGCTGGATACGATCTGCCCAAACTTTATGTAGGCTCTCTTGGTACGCTTGGCATTATAGTAGAGGCTACATTCAGGTTATACCCAGTTCCTGAATATTCTGGAACCTACATTGCAAGTTTTCCTAGTTTAGATGATTGCCAGGAAACAATCTTAAGACTTTTGGATTCAAATCTAGTTATGACTTCTCTTGAATTATTAAATCCTGACCTATCTGCTTCGCTCGCTAAAAGAAATGACTTAGATATAGATGATTCGACATACAGTCTTGCAATAGGGATTAGGAATGTAGAAAAAGCAGTTAAGGAACAGATTTCTTCTGCGAAAAAAGTATGTGAACAAAATAACGCAAAGGGTTTCCTAATCACTGGAACACCAGAAGTAAAACTCTGGGAAGATATTAGAAACTTCCCCTGGAACTTAATTAAAGCACAAAGAGTCGTATGTAAGGCAGGGGTTGTGGTGTCGCAGATTCCACAAGTATTAAAAGCAATTAAGCAATTGTCGGATGAAAACGGTGTAAAGACCTATGTCTCGGTTAGAGCAGGTAGTGGGATCTGCGTAATAGCGGTCAAAGGAGAAGGCCCTTCTGTTAAAAATGTTCTTAAAAAGTTGCGAGATTTTATAACATCAATTGACGGTCACTTAGTGCTTCTTGAAGCACCTTTGGATATTAAAAACGGTTTTGATGTATGGGGTGAAATTGGTTCAGGCCTAGGAATAATGAAAAGAATTAAAGCAAATTACGATCCTAATAATCTTCTCAATCCGGGAAGGTTTATATAGTATTTTTTTGTTTTTCTTGAACTAGGCAAAGTCCTTAGTTAGGATAATTCCGCTCTTATAAAATTCCCTAATTTATTTAAATCGAGAAATGATAAGAAGAGAAAATAATGGCGGGTGGATATTGATCACCCAACACGACCATGCACTGCTTTCCGGTAAAGTAATGAGTCATTGGGGTACTGATATGTTTGTTAAGCCGGATCCCTATGATGAAGTGCTTTTTGCTGTTAAAGAGCATGATTCGGGCTGGAAGGAGTGGGACTCAAACCCTAAGATCAATACTGAGAACGGGTTCCCAGCTAATTTTACTGAGATGAGTCCATATGATCAATCTGTAATCTGGAGTAAGTGTTATAGGTCTCATTCCACTGATCATCCCTATGCCTCAGCTCTTACTGCCCTTCATTTCTCAAAGTTTAATAGTAGCAATCTCAGAAAGGACCCTGATAATGAACAACTAAAATTATTGCAACTTGATATGAGAGATTTTATTTCAGAAGAGCTCAAATTTAATATCTCAAACGGCAACTCTGATATAATTCCTGAGGATATAAAAGTAAATCTTAAATTGCTTCAGGTAGGAGATATAATCTCACTTACTCTTTGTCATGGCTGGAGATCTATAGAAATAACAGAAGCTCCAATTGATTATAGTGGGGCTCAAACTACTCTGAAGATGCAATCAGAAGATGGCTTCAATTATACGATCTCGCCATATCCATTTAGCGAACCATTATTACAACTCAGCATTTCAGGTAAAAACTTAGATAGAAAATCATTTCAAAATGATCAGGAATTAAGAGATGTAATTGAAACTTCTAAAGATGAGTCTCTTGCTTTTACGATCACAAAAGGCTAAATATTTAGTATGAATTCAAAACAGTATCATGCGTTTGATGAGCAAGATAAGCCGAGCCCAGATCTAATCAGGGACTGTGTCCATTGTGGTTTTTGTCTCTCTGCCTGCCCGACATATCTTGAGACAGGTAACGAGCTCGATTCCCCCAGGGGCAGGATTTATCTAATGAATTCAGCCATCAATGGAGAAATACCGCTTGAAGGCTCACTGGTAAAACATCTGGATATGTGCCTCGGGTGCCTGGCATGTGAGCCTGCGTGCCCATCAGGAGTGCAATATGGAAGCCTTATAGAGGCAGGCCGATCCCAAATTGAGCGTCGTTATGAAAGATCAACTTTTGATAAGTTTTATAGATCCACTATTTTCTCTTTATTCCCTTATCCAAAGAGAATGAAGTTGATGCTCCCTTTCATTTATCTTTACCAAAAACTAGGCTTGAGAAGTCTTATTCAATCAACAGGAGTTATAAGCCGGTTCTCTCAAAAACTTGGAAATATGGAAGCAATGCTACCAAGCGTGCAGTCTCCAACCTTCCCCCCAGAGTTACCAGAGCTGATTCAAGCCAAGGGCAAAAAACGTTACAGAGTTGCATTACTGACCGGCTGTGTGCAGAGCGTGTTTTTCTCTAAGACAAATGAAGCTACGGCAAGGGTATTGGCAGAAAATGGTTGTGAAGTTATTGTCCCCCAGAATCAAAGTTGTTGCGGAGCTCTGTCAGTTCATTCAGGAAGGCTGTCAGAAGGAAGGGAGTTTGCAAAACATACTATAAAAACATTTGAAGACTTAGATGTTGATGCATTTGTAATTAACTCCGCTGGTTGTGGTTCTACAATTAAGGATTATGGGGAAATATTAAAGGATGACCCGCAGTATTCAGAGCGAGCAGAAGCTCTAAGTAATAAAACAAAAGATGTTATGGAATTTTTGTCAGATATCGGACTTGAAGGAAATCTCAAAGACTTAAATATTAAAGTTACTTATCAAGACGCCTGCCACATAGGCCATGCTCAGAGAATAAAGGAGCAGCCAAGAGAGGTTCTAAAGGAAATTCCGGGACTCGAGCTAATAGAAATGCCTGAGTCTGATTTATGCTGCGGCAGTGCAGGGATTTATAATCTTGTTCAGCCTGAGATGTCGCAGAGCCTGCTTGACCGGAAAATGGAAAATGTAAAGCAAAATAGAGTCGACTATTTAGTTGCTGGAAACCCAGGATGCCTTCTTCAAATTCAAAAGGGAATTAATCACAATAAGCTGAATATGAAAACTGCTCATCCTATAGAACTTTTAGATTGGTCTTACAGAGGAACTATAGACTAAAAATTACCAACTTATGCCCCTACTTTTTATTGCCTCAAGTAATTCGCTAAGAGGTTTGTTTTCTGCAACCCAATAATTTCCGGAGTCCTCGGAGTTAAAAACCGGTTTCTCAAATTTACATACTTTCACTACTTCTTTGCAATTTAGATCCTTCACTTCTCCACTTCCCAGGATAGTACAATTCACTTCAAAATTTTCTGTGCCCAATGCTGTTGCTGACCAATTACCTGCGTTCAGTTCTGATGCCCAACCAGCACTTGCCCCCGGATCTTTAGACATTACGTGATTTAACCAAAAACTCTCATCCGATATATTATGAAATAAGTATAAACTCTGTTCGGAAGAACTTTCATTTAGGACCAAGTTATTATCTTGGAATTCGTAACCCACTGATAAACAACCTTTTGGAAAATCTGATTCTGAACTGCCTCCACTGCATCCAATTGTTGGTAAAAGTAAGAATATGCCAAATATAATCAAACTTTTTATAGCGAAATTCATTTTGTTCTCTCCGTATTACATTTCTGATATATAATAATACACAAAATTTTAGTAAATATTGCTAAATATAAATTTCAAATAGTATCTCAAAAAACATCAGTTATGCTTAATATATTAAGCCTAAGGGGGCAAATGGCGATGAAATATCTTTCAGTTTTTTTCGTTTTAACAATAATGCTGGTTACAATTTCTTGTGATTCATTGGATACTGGAGGTGTTACACCTGATCCACTTATCACAGCAGAAATAGCAGATTCTCAAAATTATGATTTGGTAACACCTTTATACGGAATGCGGGTATCCATAGATAGTGGTGTTGGCAGAGGAAATCAGGATGTTTTGCGTATTCTGGACACAAGGGCTGAGCAATTTTTAGACTGTCAATTCCTTGAAGGATCTGAGCTTGGTTTTGAAGATGTGATGTTAGAAAATGGAACTATGGTTTCCCCACTTTCTGATCTTAGGGTATATGTAGTTCCCGATCGATATAAGTGTGATTTGCCTGGTACTAGTGTCTGTAATGGTACTTACTTTGGCGGAGTAGATATTGTGGTTGTGGCAGAAGGGTCGTTTCCAGGATGTGATGTCTTTCTTCCGTGGAAACATGAGCTGGGTCATAGATATGGAATGGATGCCAATCATACTAATCAATCAGATTTTCAGTCCTGCATTGGGGATGCTAACTGTGATATAGACAATATATTTGACTAAAATTCAAACTCAATTTCTAATAGATTTTTTTCGTCTGAAGCTAAACCATATAGCTATATTTATAGCAAAACATAATATGATCAAGAGTCCAACTGTGTACTTGAAAAACACCCTCGGCATTATATAAAAAGACAGATCATATTTGTTGTTTTGCCAAAGGTCATTATCAAAAAGTAGCGGATGAAAAACATCCCTCCAGAACGTACCAAAGAATGGAAGTATCGCCAATAAACTTATAATAATTACAGCATTGATCAGTGCATAGCGAGATACAATTTTTCTATTATAAGTTGTCACAATTATAATCAAGCTAAATACCGCGACGAGAAACATTTTATCAAAAATACCGCGCACTTCTTTTAGATGCAGTTTCTCTTTTTTTGTGAGAAAGCTATCAAGCTCTCCCTGATGTCTAAAAAATGATGCAAGCTCTAATATTCCGTTTTCAGATCTTTCGATGCCTATAACTTCACACCTATTATGCAGCCCGCAGTTAAATTGCATCCACTGAGGCATATAGAAAGTCAGACTCATCGGTATGTAAAAGGTTAAATAGAGAAGTGAGATGAATAGAAATATTGCTTTGAGTCGATTTAAGACTTTCATTTAATCATTTGAGTCAGGGTCTTTTTTAAGAGACCTTTTTATAACAATGTAACCCGCAATTGCAGCAATAAATGAGCCTGCAAGAATTCCAATTCGCGCCGATACCGCGTCATCAGCAATACTGCTATCAAACGCTAGAGTGCTTATAAATAAACTCATCGTAAAACCAATACCACAAAGTATAGACGTTCCATAGATTAATCGCCAGTTTACATCTGAGGGTAATTTTGCGAGCCCTAATTTTACAGCAGCAAAAGAGAATCCAAAAACTCCAATCTGTTTCCCTAATATCAGCCCCAAAGCTATACCAATAGGTATTGGTTCAAATAACTTTCCTATCGACATACCTTGAAGTGATACTCCAGCATTCGCAAAGGCAAATAGCGGCATTATTCCGAATGCTATCCATGGGTGAAGTGAATGCTCCATTTCTCTGAGCGGGCATGGCTCGTCTTCATTTGTTCTAAGGGGTATCGCAAATGCAAGCACCACGCCTGCTAAGGTTGCGTGGACACCTGATTTTAATACGCAAATCCAGAGAATGACTCCAACTACTATATAAGCGGCTACCCTCTGTACGCCGAAAAAGTTCATAGTAAATAAGGTAGCTATAGCTATACTTGAAAAGATTAAAGATGTAGTAGAAAGTTCTCCTGAATAGAATATTGCTATTATCACAATTGCTCCTAAGTCATCAATTATTGCAAGTGTTAATAAGAAGAGTTTTAAAGATAGAGGGACTCTAGAGCCTAGCAGTGCCAATATTCCTAATGCAAAAGCTATATCTGTTGCCGCGGGTATTGCCCACCCACTTAGTGATGAGGAATTAGTCAGATTAAATAACACATATATCAAAGCCGGTATTACCATTCCTCCTATAGCAGCAAAGCCGGGTAAGGCTACTTGAGAGATGCTTGATAGTTGGCCGTCGAAGATTTCACGCTTTACTTCAAGACCTATTAAGAGAAAGAATATGGCCATTAGGCCGTCGTTTATCCATAATAAAAGAGGTTTTGCAAGATTAAAGGCACCAATCCGGATTTCAACTGGAGTCTCTAAAAACAGATCATATAAGCCAGAGAGGGGCGAATTGTTTACTATTAATGCAAGTATAGCTGCACCAACAAGTATAATGCCGCTTGCTGATTCAAGTTTAAGGAATTCCCCTATGGCTTCTAAAGCTCGAATAGGTTTACCGCTCATCAAATGTAGCCCCCCAGGAAGTTGAAAAAATTATACGCTACTGCTCTATATTATCAAAACAGAAAAATGATATGTGAATAGTTTAAGCTTTTTTTCTGTCTTTGTAGAAAAATGCAAGTTATGTTAATATGCATATCCATACTATTTTTGTCGGAGTTTGAAATTGGAATTAGGCTATTTTACGATGCCTCTACACCCTGCGGGTAGAGACCTCTCAGAGACTCTCCAAGAAGACCTTGAGCAGATAGTTTTACTCGACCAGCTAGGTTTTAGAGAAGCATGGATAGGGGAGCACTTTACAGCAGGGTGGGAAAATATAGCTGCTCCGGATCTCTTTATTGCCAATGCTATTCCTCTAACTAAAAACATAATTCTCGGAACAGGTGTATCATGCCTGCCTGATCACGACCCTTTTATTCTCGCCCATAGGATCGCAGTACTGGATAACTTAGCCAAAGGTAGATTTCAGTGGGGTGTGGGAGCAGGGAGTTTTATCGGAGATTTTGAAGTTTTTAATATCGATCCAAGTTCTGGTGAACAGCGGGATCTAACAAATGAATCACTAGCTTTTATTCTCGATTTATGGAATAACCCAAAGCCTGGGAAATATAGTAACAGCAGGTGGAGTTTTACGGTGCCTAAACCCCAGGATGATGTTGGGTTAGGGGTTCATACCAAGCCTTATCAAAAACCACATCCACCAATTGCAGTCGCCGGTATCACAGAGAGTTCTAGCACCCTAAAGGTAGCTGGTGAGAATGGCTGGATACCTATGAGCATCAATTTTGTTACAGATAATATCCTAAAATCTCATTGGGACTCAGTAGAAGAGGGGGCGATTAAATCAGGCAAAACTCCTGATAGGTCAAAATGGAGGATTGCGAGGGATATTTTTGTTGCTGAGACCACAGAAGAAGCTCGAAAGTTAGTTAAAGAGGGCACTTTAGCACGAGATTTTACAGATTATTTCTTTAAAATGGTTCCTAAAATCAGAGGCAACCTAAACATCTTTAAAGCTGACAAGTCTATGCCTGATTCTGAAGTTACGATTGACTATATGATTGATAACTTATGGATTGTCGGGAGTCCGGAAGATGTTGTTAAGCAAATTGAAGAGCTCTATGATAACGTTGGGGGATTTGGAGTTCTACTTGTTATGGGACACGAGTGGAAACCTAAAGATAAGTGGGCAAGGTCTATGGAGTTATTAGTTAAAGAAGTAATGCCAAAGTTAAAGTTCTAGATTTATGGGGATTGTGAGATTCCTATTTGTCTAACTCGATTATAGTGGGGGTGCTTTCCTCTATTATATTCTTTGAACTAATCACCTTATTTATCCCTTCAGATTTTACAACAGAAAGCCCGTTTAAATTGAGTATTATATCAAAGAATTTCAGAAAATCTTCTTTCTTCATTCCTCCCTCGGGAGTAATAATGCTCACATTTTGAGGTTTTACTGATTCGTCTAATATATATGTTTCGTTATTGATCTCGCTTATTGTTTTGATTAGTTCAATTAAATCCATATCATTTTGCAGCTCTACAAATCCATCATCGGGACTGTTCTTGCTATTCTCATCTAGGGTGCTTGAATCTGTATTTTCAGAAATGGCATTATGAGTTGAGAAACAAAGAAGAATTATCAGCAATAAGATAAAGATTGTAGCTGCTTGGTTAAGTTTTATAGGTGAGAGGCTCATTTTCAAGGAATCAAAGTTCAATGGAAACTAAAGTTTTTATACTATGCTAACACACGGCAAAAAATAACCTACGATAATTTTTAATATTCATCGTTTGATCTGATTCCTTTTACCCTTTCAGATCTGAAATCTTTTCTTTCTAAAGCCCTTCTCCACAATCTTTTCTCCTCGGGTGTTTCGGGATCGAACTCTGGGACAGGTTTAGTGCTGCCGTCCTCCGCAATATGAACAAAACTTAAAAAAGCTGTGCAAGTATGTCGTTGCTCACCTGTCATGACATTTTCCGATAGAACTTTAATCCCAACTTCAAGAGAGCTTTGGCCTACATAAGTGATGCCTGCTTTAAAGGTGATTATATCACCTATTCTTATTGGGGAGTAAAAGTATAGGTCATCAAGAGAGCCGGTGATCATAACCCCTTTAACATATCTCATTGCTAATATAGAAGCGGCCTGATCTATATCCATTATCAACTTGCCTACTGCCATAAAATCTCCGTGAAATGTGTCTTCCGGCAAGACAATCTTTGTAGTTTCAAGACGCTCTCTAACTATCTCGGTTTCATCAATTACATTTCTGGCCTGAGTATCCCTCTTTGCAACTTGAGCAAGACGGTCATCTTTTCTCTTTTTAGCCTCAGTATATATGGCCATCTCCTCACTGTTTGAAGGAGTAATCTTTTCTGCAATCTTACGTGGATTGCCATTTTCATCTACTGCTACGAATGCTAGATGTGAAGATGTTGTAAGTTTCTGATCGCCCGTTTCAGGATTCTCTGAATACACCTTTACTCCTATCTCCATGGAGCTTGAACCAATATATTCAACCCAGCTCTCAAGAGTCACTATTTCCCCGACCATAACAGGGTTTAGGAAATCGATACTATCAGTTGCTCCCAGCACGGTAATACCCCTTGAGATAAGAGCTGAATTAATAGTTGCAGTTTGCATGATCCAGTCCATTAATCTGCCGCCGCTTAATCTATTATTTACACTCGCATGCTCGGGAAAAACAAATGATATAGTTTGACGTTTTGTTTCTGCTATCGAAGGCATATTAGTTTCCTCTTATTGTATTTGCTTCTGGCTCTTCTATCTCTATATCTTGCTCAGTTTTATCTAAATGAACATCCATTTGGGGATAAGGTATAGAAATCCCGTTTTTATCAAACTCTAATTTGATCTTTTCTGTTAAATCGAAATGCACGGCCCAGTAATTTGATGTTGCAACCCAGGGGCGTACATAAAAATTAACACTGCTGTCAGCAAGTTCCCCTACTGCTATAACGTATTCAGGACTGTTTAATACGCGACTCTCAGACTTAAGGATTTCTTCGATAACTTCTTTTGCTTTTGCAATGTCATCTTCATAACCAATACCAAAAACCATATCTATTCTTCTTGTACCTGTTGCGGAATAGTTGGTTATTACATCCGAGTATATAGCGCCATTAGGAACGATAACCTGTTTATTGTCCGGGGTTAAAAAAGTAGTGCTGAATATATTAATCTGATTCACAGAACCCGATGTCCCCCCTGCTTCAACAAAGTCACCTTGTTTAAATGGTCTGAATACAAGCAGCATAACTCCAGCAGCAAAATTCTGCATCGAGTCTTTTAATGATAACCCAATGGCTAACCCAGCTGCACCGATTAGAGCTATCAACGAATTTGTATTAAGACCTAATTTGCTAAGCGATGCTATTACTACAAAGAGTAATAATAGCCATCTTACTATGGCAGATATAAAATTAACCAGTATCTGATCCATTTTTGCTTTTGTTAGGAGGTTTTTAACAATTCCATGGATAATAGAAACTACGATTAAACCTACTATAAAGATTATTAATGCAAACCCAATATTAAACCCCCAAGGGATTAAATAAGTATTTGTGATCTGTTCAATATCTATTGCTTCAAGCATTATCTTCACCGCCTATGAAGTTGAATTTATTTTTTAATACTTTCTGAAAGCGCAAGGGCTTCGTCAACCATTTCTCTGAGTAAATCAAGACCTCCTTGCCAGAAGTCAGGATCTTTAATGTTAACCCCTACACGCTCCAGCAGTACCTCAGGAGCATCACTCCCGCCTGAGGAAAGAAGCTCAATATATCTTGGTACAAATACGTTTCCTTCTTTTACGTACATGCTGTAGAGTGAAAGAACTAAAAGCTCTCCGAAGGAATAAGCATAGCAATAAAATGGGGAATGAATAAAGTGTGGTATGTACATCCACCAGTTTCGGTAATCGTCAGTCATTTCGACTGATTTTCCAAACATTGCACTATTCGCCTGAGCCCACAGCTCATTAATATTTTCAGTAGTAAGCTCGCCTTGGTTTCTGCGAGCATGGTGGAGTAATTCTTCAAATCTGGTTAATACCACCTGGCGGAACACGGTTGCAAAGATATCTTCAAGCTTGCCGCAAATTAGTGCCAGTTTAATCTTGGGATTCTTTTCTGTTTCCATAAGTTTATGGAACACCAAAATCTCAGCAAACACGCTTGCCGTCTCAGCGGTTGTAAGGGGAGTGTCTGAGTGAAAATAACCCTGGGTTCTCGAGAGATACTGATGTACTCCATGTCCGAGCTCATGGGCTAGGGTCATTACATCTCTCATTCTGCCTGTGTAGTTTGTAAATACATAGGGATGTGCGCTTGGGACAGTGCCGTGGCTAAACGCTCCTCCACGTTTGCCGTCTCGTACCTCAGCGTCAATCCAGTTCTTGTCAAAGAACTTCTGAGCTATATTTGCCATTTTAGGCGAAAAAGTATTAAATGAGCTCAAAATGATTTCTCTGCCCTTTTTGTAATTTATGATTTCTGTTTCATCAGAAATTGGAGCATAACGGTCATAGTCGTAAAATTTCTTTAAGCCGAGCAGCTTCTTCTTTAAACCATAATAAGTATCGACCATGTCATAGTTTTTCTCACAAGAAGTCATCAGCGAATCTAGGGTTCCTTTGTCTATCTCATTGCTTAAATTTCTTGAATCCATGGGGTCTTCAAAAGATCTTAGACGATCGTTTAGTGAATGGTCCTGGACCAACGTGTTGAAAATAAAAGTTAATACATGTGCATTGTCTTTGAGTCCTGCTGTGAGGCTTTTGGATGCTGCTTTTCTCTTGTTGCGGTCAGGATCATAGAGTAGGGCTAGAATTTCCGTCTCAGATAGAGACTGTAGCTTCCCGTCAAGTTTAATGTTAAATCTCACATTGTTTAAGACCTCATCGAATAGCCTTTTAAAAGCACGTGACCCAGTGTTTGCTTTCTCATCTAATATTTTCTCTTCAGCTTCGCTTAAGCTATGGGGTTTATACTTTCTTTCCTGTTCTAAAAAGTGTTTGTGAGAAGCCAATATTTTGCTTCCAAGAAGTGTAGAGACCTTCTTATTGCTAAGCTTAATCCACTCAAGCTCAAAAAACATAAGGTGTTTCCTGGCCTCTGTAGACTTTTCCTGAATCATTTGTAAAAATGCCCCGTTCTCCGGGTTTCCAGTGTCTCCTGCAAAAACCAGATACGCAAACGACAACAACTTCCCAATTCGTTCAGATATATATTCCAGATCTTCAACTGCATTAAGTAATATTTTTGGTGTTAACTTTGTGGAGTTTATGCGCCCTCTGTATTTTTTCTCAAATTCTTCAGATCTCTTGAATAAATCATTGATATCTCGTTGTATTTTTTTGTCTTTGAGTCCTGAATATAGATCAGACAGGTCCCAGGTTATTCCTTCAGCACCTGATTTCTTTGCTCTTGCTGCTTTTGCCATTTATCTGCCCTCTTTAGTATTAGATGTTATCAATATTAAGATGATATTAATTATACTTGGATTAATTATTAGATTTATAGCTATCCTTCGAGTATTTCTCTGACTATTTTATTAACTACAGCACCGTCAGCCTTGCCCTTAACTTTAGGCATCAAAGCTTTCATCACTTTCCCTATGTCTTTCATGCTCTCGGCCTGAGTTTCCTCGACTGCCGATTTTACGACATTTCTTATTTCATCTTCACTCATTTGCTGAGGCATATACTTCATCAGGATTTCTATCTCTGCTTTTTCCTGGTCGGCAGCATCTTGCCTGTTCACCTTCTCAAATTCCTGAACTGCGTCTCTCCGCTTCTTTATTTCCGCTCCAACCACACTAATTACAACCTCATCCGTTATTGCTTCTTGTTTGTTCTCTATCTCTTTGTTTTTAAGTGCTGCTTGAAGCATACGCAAAACAGACAACTCAAGGGCATTTTTACTTCTTAGGGCATTTTTTAAATCCTCAGGTATTTGTTCTTTTAATCCCATTTTCATCTCCACATTCTTAATTGTTTTTAGTTTAACTGGAACACCGCGTTAATATATAATATTTTGTCACTCTACTACATATATATCAGGAAAATTACGACCCTCTTGGGCATAATCCATTCCATAACCTACAATGAACTTGTCCTCTATTTCAAAGCCAACATAGTCCAAATCTGTTTCTACTTTTCTTGCTTTCCTCTTGTTGATTAAAGTGCATATTTTAAATGATGCAGGCTGCCTAGAAATTATATAATCTCTAATAAATTCTAATGTTCCCCCAGTATCCAACAAATCCTCGACTAAGAGTACATCTCTATTTATTATAGGTACACTCAAGTCTGTTACAAGCTCTATCTTCCCGGGGTTCATTTCGTCTTTATAACTCGAAACCCTAATAAAATCGATTTCAGTCTCAAGTTTGATACTACGTATCAAATCGGCAAGAAATATAAAACCTCCTTTAAGAATACCTATAATTAGAGGGGCTTTATCTGCATAATCCTCGGTTATTTGCTTTCCTAACTCAGAAACTTTTAGGGATATTTCAGTGGCTTCTATTAAAATGCTGGTTTTTCGCCCATTAATTTCTTTTAGCATAATTTTTAGTTTATATGATTATAGAAAACTGACAATTTAAGTCGTTTTGTTGTTCTAAGATTGGATGCCATTGACTATAGTGTCTTATATTCTATATTTTTGAGCATTAAAGATTTAGAATAATAAGGAGTTTTTACATTGAGTTTTAAGAAACCGGAAGAACAGTTAGAGATTATTAAGCGTGGAACAGCTGAAATTATTTCAGAAGAAGAGCTTTTGGCAAAGCTCAAAAAGTCTGCTGAAACAAATAAGCCTCTGAGAATTAAAGCAGGATTTGATCCGACCGCTCCCGATCTTCACTTGGGACACTGTGTGTTGTTAAAGAAGCTAAGAGAGTTCCAAAATCTTGGCCATACTGTAATGTTTTTAATTGGCGACTTCACAGCTATGATTGGCGACCCTTCAGGAAGATCAGAAACAAGACCCCCGCTTACCCAAGCCCAGGTTAAAGAAAATTCTGAAACTTACGAAAGACAGGTTTTTAAGATTCTTGATCGTGAAAAGACTGAAGTTGTATTTAACTCCAATTGGCTGGGGGTGATGAGCGCTGCTGATCTAATTAAGCTCTCAGCTCTAGAGAATGTAGCCCGCATGTTGGAAAGAGACGATTTCGAAAAGCGTTATAAGAGCGGAGTATCTATTTCAATAAACGAGTTTTTATATCCCCTTATACAGGCTTATGACTCAGCAGAAATGAAAGCAGATGTAGAGTTTGGCGGTACTGATCAAAAATTTAATATTCTCCTTGGCAGAGATGTTCAAAGACATTTCAACCAGCAACCCCAGATTGCTATTTTGCTGCCAATCTTAGAAGGGCTCGATGGGGTAAGAAAGATGTCAAAATCCCTTAACAATTATATTGCAGTTGATGACACTGCTACTGACATTTTTGGTAAGGTGATGTCGGTGTCGGATGATTTAATGTGGCGCTACTATGAGCTTCTAACCTATAGAACTGATGATGAGATAGATCAACTCAAGTCAGCTCATCCAATGGACGCGAAAAAGGCACTCGCATTTGAGCTTACTTCATGGCTCCAAGGGCAAGAGGAAGCTTCAAAAGCAAAAGAAGATTTTGAAACCAAATTTTCAACTAGAGAGTTTCCCGAGGACGCAAGAGAAGTTCATCTTGATAAAAACGAAACTAGAACGGTACTTGATCTGGTTGTGGAGTCTTCAGCTAGCCTAAAGAGTAGGGGAGAAGCTAAAAGATTAATAATTCAGGGCGGACTCAGCATTGATGGAGAGAAATTTTCTAATATTAACGATCTTGCTCCTGATTCAGGAACTCATCAGCTAAAGATCGGCAAAAAAGAGTTTGTTTTAGTAAAAATAGAAGCAAGTTAGCCTATAAGCCGAATTCTGTCTTGGACAATCATTCATCTGGGACGCTCATTACTGAGCGCCTCGAGCAACATACCCGGAAGCTCAAGACGGGCAGCCTCGTTTTTCCTAAGAAAAAGCACTTCCCTATTTTGTCTTTCTCCAAGCGGGGTTTACCGTGCCGCACTTTGTCACCAATGTGCGCGGTAGTCTCTTACACTGCCATTTCACCCTTGCCGGCTCTTCAAAGAAGAACTTAGGCGGTATATTTTCTGTGGCACTTTCCGTTGCCTCACGACACCTGGGCGTTACCCAGCGCTATGCCCTCTGGAGTTCGGACTTTCCTCCAGCCCTTGCCACTAGTGCAAAGACCAGCGATTGCCCAGCTCACTTGCTTCTATTATGAATGATATTCATCGATTGCCTGGTTGGCAAGTCTATCTGCATCCCTGTTCTGTTCTCTTGGGATGTGCTTAATGGATATATCTTTGTAGTTTCCAAATAGCTTCTTCGCTTCTTTGTTAAGTAGGATGATTTCAGGATGTTTAACTTTCCATACACCGTTTACTTGGTTAGCTACTAAAAGTGAGTCTGTAAATATCTTTATTGTATTATCTTTGAGGTCTAGTGCAGAACCGAGTGCGGTAATCAGAGCGGTGTATTCAGCCTGATTATTTGTTTTGGTCCCGAGGTATTTAGTTATTTCACGGTCTTCTATTTCAGCGCCTCTAATGAAAACACCTATACCGGATTCCCCAGGGTTCCCCCTGGCAGCACCGTCTATGAATATCTCAATCAGATTTTTTTTGTCGGAAGGAATTGGTAAATTACCCTGTTTTAGCTTCACTGTTTTCTTCACTGGTAGAGGTTTCTTCCTCTTCGCAATAGAGGATCTTTAGGCAGCTTGGGCATTGGATAATTCTTGAGAAGGTTAATATCTCATTAAAAAGTTGTGCAGGAACATTCATATAGCATCCGGTGCATACTTCATTTTTAGCGATGGCTAATACCTCGCCGTTATTCTTCTTAAATATTTTTTCATAAAGAGGCAATATTTCCGGATCTAGCTTCTGAACTGTATCTTGTTTTTGTTGAATCTTGGGGTCATATGCAGTCTTTACCTCTTCTAGCTCTAATGTGTATTCGCTAATCTTTTCTTGATGTTCAGCTTCCATAGTAGCCAGCTTCTCAGTTTTTTCAGTAATCTCTTTCTCTACTTTTTCAATCTTTTCCATTTCTTCCAAGAGTTTCTCTTCATGGTCAGAATTTATTCGTTTAGTTTCTGTGATTTCTTTTTGAAGCGCCTGGTATTCTTTGTGAGTTTTAATTTCAAATAGTTTTTCTTCGGATTTTTTTATGCTTTCTTCATTCTGACTAATATCGTTTTCTATCTGAGATCTTGTTATTACGAGTTCTTCTTTTTTGTTATTAAGAATTGATAATACTTCTTTTGATGATTTAAGTTCTTCTTCTAAGTCTGATATTTTATTCGGATAGTCTGTAAGGTGCACTTCTAATTCGCTGAGCTCCAAATCAATCTGTTGGAGCGCCTCGAGAACTAATATTTGTTCTCTCATTTATACCTCCATAGTATATCAACTTTAGATTTTAATTTAATATACTGAGTAAAACTTCTTTGGATGGAAGAAATTACTAAATTATGAATGAACGAGCTGTGTTTTATATCTCTTTGTATGTCCATGAAATAGTAAAAAACTTTAAAATATGGGCCCACCCGGACTCGAACCAGGGACCAACGGATTATGAGTCCGCCGCTCTAACCAACTGAGCTATGGGCCCTCAGTATAATTATTTTAGCAAATTTACTATTGTAGATTAGCATACCGATCTTGTCAATGAATTGATTGAAAATCAGGAGAAATAGTTGGTACGAAGAGGGCAAAAAAGTTTCATTGAAAATTTGTTTTATAAGAATTGTCTTGAATTTGCAGAGACTTAGATTCAGTTTACCTGTGAGCAGCATAATTCTCTGCTTTGAGGTGTTTGTAATACTCAAGTACTTTTGCAATATAATTAGTTGTTTCCGGATAAGGCGGTATTGTAAATCCATGTTTGATTACAGATCCCTTACCGGCATTATAAGCAGCGAGAGATAGCTTTAGATCCCCATCAAAATAATCTAGAAGATCTTTTAGATATTGAACCCCGCCCTCCATGTTTTCTTTCGCATCAAAAGGGTCCTCAACACCATAATCACTTGCAGTCCCAGGGATTAGCTGCATCATTCCCTGAGCGTTCTTAGGAGAAACAGCATTAGGATTAAAGTTGGATTCCGCTTTTATTACAGCTTTCACAAGATATGGATCAACTTTGTGTTTTTCGCTAATTAATACTATGTCTCTGTCGTACTCGGTAATAAAACCATTTGATAAATTAACACCGCTTCCAGGTCTGTTAATTTTATATTTTGCCAGCGAGGCGCGGTTAAATACCACTGTTGGCATTTTATTGTCGCACTCAAGAGTTTCATGAGTTCCAGATCTTTCAATTAAAATTATGCAATTCGCAATCTCAAGGATTTTAACGTTTTCTGAGCGTACAAGGTCTAGCCTGTCGCCTTCAACGTATTTCCCAAGTTCTCCGGTAACGGGGTTCTTGATTAATGCTTTTGTAGTCTTTCCGTTTGTTATTGTGCCTAATATTACTAGCTTTAAGCTGGATTTTGAAACCTCAACCGATAGTAAATCCTTCGCCCTGGTTTCATCTTCAGTTTGTGTTCCATCATCAGCAAAAGAACCAAAAGTATCAACAGAATATGATGTTCCGGTTAGTGATAATATAAAGATTGGGATAAGTAGTAAAAACAAGAGATCTTTGTTCATATAGTCTTGCAAATCAATTAGATGTTAAGTTCAGAATATATGATTAACCCTAAAAAGTAAACAATTATAATCTGAGTTAATATTTCCTTTACAAAGCGTGTCATTGCTATTGATACAGGTAATAAATCCAAAGTCTGTATATTAAAAAAGAGCTATGACTGGTTTAACAGTGCATAGCTCTTTTTTTAAATTGATTTTTCTAAGTTTATTTAAGACAGAAGTTTAGTTTTACTTCTGACTAAGAGGGTAAAATTTATAAGATTTAACTTCTTTCCCGTCTTTCATCTTTTTAACTGTTCCTACAGTAACACCCATCGTTTCGCCAATTACAAGGCTTTCTGGGTCATCAACTTCAACCTGAGCCATAACTCTAACGCCTTCAGGGAAATCGACCAAAGCCAGAGCGTATGGTACTGGGAATTCAGGCATGCTTCTTCTTACAACTGTGAAGGAATGAAGCTCGCCTTCTGCGCTTATCATTTTTTCTTCTATTTCGTCTGAAAAACTTACAGGATCAGCCATGTATTTTGGAAAAGTCCAGTTGTCAGATTCTTTTGAATATCCTCCAACTAGTCTCACTTTACCAGCGTCATCAAAAGCAAATAGTTCGGGAAACATTACCTCTTCATTTTCTAAATTCTGAGCCATAATTCCAATATCTCCTTCGGGGAATTTAATGTGACCTATATATTACATTCATTTTGAATTAAGTCTAGAGTTTGGAATGGCTATGTTTGTAAACGTTTTAAAATCTTTGTAGAATAGAAAACTGTGAGTCAAATAGTTCCTAGAGCTCTTACAATTGCCGGTTCAGATTCAGGAGGAGGTGCTGGGATTCAGGCCGATTTGAAGACCTTTACAGCTTTAAGGGTTTTTGGTATGTCAGCCATAACTTCAGTCACCGCACAGAACACAACTTCTGTATTGGGAATTATGAATTTATCTCCAGATTTTATAGAGCTTCAAATTGATGCAGTGTTAAAGGATATAGGTGTTGATGCTGTGAAAATTGGTATGCTTTCAACCAAAGAAATAATCAACTCTGTTGCCGGGAAGATAAATGAATACGGATTAAAGAATATTGTGTTGGACCCGGTTATGGTTGCAAAGGGTGGAGAAAGTCTATTGAATCCAGATGCTGAGGAAACTATAATTCAAGAATTATTACCTCACGCTACTGTTCTTACCCCTAATATCCCCGAGGCAGAAGTAATTTCAGGTCTTAAGATTTCATCAGTTGAGGATATGAAAACGGCAGCTCAGAAAATAAGAACATTTGGACCAGAAAATGTTCTTTTAAAAGGTGGGCATCTTGATAAATCTACCGATGCAGTAGATATTTTATACGACGGCACAGATTTTTTTGAATTTAAGACTCCTAGGGTAGATACAAAAAATACACATGGAACAGGCTGTACATATTCAGCTGCGATATGTGCGGGTCTAGCTAAGGGGTTTTCTATCTTAGAAGCTGTTAAAGAAGCAAAAAACTATGTAACGTTTGCAATTGAGAATTCATTTGATATAGGTAAAGGACATGGTCCTTTAAATCATTTTTGGAAAATTGACTAGAAGGAGTTCGCTATGGCTGAAATAATAGATGGTAAGAAGGTATCTGAGCATATAAGGGCAGAGATAGCTCAAGGTGTTGAGAAATTAAAAGGAGAGACCGGCATAACCCCTGGGCTTGCTGCTGTGCTAGTCGGAGAGGATCCGGCCTCAGAGATTTATGTGAGAAATAAAAGAAAAGCATGCGCTAATGCAGGTATGTATTCCGAAGAACACAAACTCCCCGCCGAAACAACAGAACAGGAGCTTCTTAATCTAGTTGATAGGCTAAACAACGATCCCAAAATTCACGGTATATTAGTTCAACTGCCCTTGCCTGATCATATAAATGAAACAAAAATTCTAAGGGCGGTAACCCCACTTAAAGATGTTGACGGTTTCCATCCCTACAACGTGGGGCTTCTTGTTGAAGGCAACCCTAGATTTATCTCATGCACCCCTCACGGGATAATAAAAATGCTTGAGTTCTACGACATAGACATAACTGGCAAAGAAGCTGTAATCGTTGGAAGAAGTAACATTGTAGGGAAGCCCGTATCTATGCTTCTTCTTCATCGCCACGCCACAGTTACTGTTTGCCACTCACGCACAAAACCTCTTGATGAAGTAACCAGGAGGGCAGATATTTTAGTTGCAGCTATTGGACGGGCTAACTTTATCACCGCCGATATGGTGAAGGAAGGGGCTGTTGTAATAGATGTCGGCATCAACCGGAATGAAGAAGGCAAGCTCACAGGGGATGTCGATTTTGAGGCAGTCTCACAAAAGGCGTCTTATATAACCCCGGTCCCTGGTGGGGTAGGGCCTATGACAATATCCATGCTTCTCTGGAACACTCTTGAATCAGCTAAAGGTTCAAACGAATAATAAAGAGCATTGTTAAGCTATATAACCAAGCTAATTCTGTAATTCTATTGTTATTCGAAAATGGTAATACATCTGTGGATAACTTCATCAGTTTCTTGACGGTTCTTATTCACAGATACTCCTGAAATTTATCCGATCTGCTATAATCGCCTTTCCTTACTGCAATTTTATGTCCCAATGGTTGCTGAATCGTTGTGGATAGGGTTCTTAGGTTGTTGTGTTTATATTGTGGATTAATTGTGGGTTACTGTTGAAGGATTGTGAATTTCTCATCTAGTTTTATAACTTGTTTATTGTCTTCACATTCCTTTATGAGAACACCCACAGTTTTATTTAGCACCGGATGAATATAATTTGGAGCTATTTCACAAATTGGCTCAAGCACAAATCGTCTTAGATGGGCTCTTGGATGGGGGATAGCTAAGTCATCATTTTTTATTACTAGCTCGCCGTAAAAGATGATATCAAGATCGATTGTTCTAGGCCCCCATTTTTCAGTTCTTACTCTGCCCATCTTCTCTTCTATTGATTTAAGATATATAAGCAATTCTTGTGCAGAAAGATTGGTTTCAATTTCAACAGCAGTATTAATGAAATTAGGCTGATCTTCTTTTCCTACAGGCTCTGTTTCATAAAGTGAAGACAATTTATTCACTTTGGAAAACTTAGCCAATTCTTCAACAGCTACTCTGCAGTTGCCAATCTTGTCTCCGAGGTTTGAACCTATACTTATGAAAACGTTATTCATGATCATTAACTTAAATTACATTTCTTTGACTATCCAGTCGGCATTCATTAATTTATAACAAATAGGAGAAAAATATTATGGCTCTATTATCAGAAAATGAAATTAACGAAGCTCTTTCCGGATTAGAAGGATGGGGGCAGGAAGGGAATCAGATACTTAAACAGTTTAAATTCAAGAACTTTGTAGAATCAATGGGATTTGTAACTCAGGTTGCAATTTTGGCTGAGCGGGTTGACCATCATCCGGATATCTTAATTGAATACAGCAAAGTAACTATAACTCTTTCTACTCATAGTGAGGGTGGATTAACTGAAAAAGATTTTAATCTGGCAAACGAAATACAAGAAGCATCTTAAAACCCGAGTCTAAGGCTTATCTTCTTTCTCTATTATTTCGTAATCGCTTTCGTCTAAAGTAATGGTTGTAGTATCGCCTTTATCTCTACTAGTACTAGTGACGGGTTCTTTTTTCTTGCTGTTGCCAAAAGAGGTGATAAATCTAAGTATTGTTAAAACTATTACCCCGATTGCTACTGCTATTCCTATAAAAAGACCGAATACGGCTAACACACCTATTATAACAACAACTGCCAACAGCATTAGAGGAAACACATAAAAAGGCGGCTTTCCTCCTTTGAATTGATAAAAATTTATTTGTCTGTTGTCCATTTAATCGCCTATTATTTTCCTTATGCCTGTCCGTGGCATTTCTTATATTTCTTGCCGCTTCCGCAAGGGCAAGGATCGTTTCTTCCTACCTTTTTTTCCTGTCTTCTTATTGGCTTTTTCTTTTCTTCCTCTTCAGATTGCCCTCTGCTTAATACCATGCGCTGCTGCTCGGTTCTTCTCTGTTGTTCCAATCTTTCTATATCCGTCTCGCTTACAGGCTGTACTCTAAAAAGTTTCTCGCAGACATCGTTACTCAATCGATACATAAGTGAGCCAAACATATCATAGCCTTCTTTCTTGTATTCATGAAGCGGATTTCTCTGTGCATAGCCTCTAAGTCCAATACCTTCTCGAAGATGGTCCATGTTGAGTAGATGATCTTTCCATAGGTAATCTACCGTCTGAAGCATGACAAATCTCTCTATCTGACGCATCGTATCAGTGCTAATATCCTGCTCTTTTTGCTCATAATACGCGTGGACTTTGTTCTGAATATATTCAGATATATCTTCTTTTTTTATAGCATCCTTAGGCAAATCTTCAAAGTCGATTTCTATATTAAACTGTGCATGAAGAGATTCTTTAATCTCCCCAAGATCAATAGTATCTACATTCACTTTGTCTGGTAGTGAGGCTTCTGCGAGATCATCTGTAATATCATCCGCCATTTCGTATAACTTCTCTTTTAAGTTCTCTCCGCCTGCCAGAAATTCTTTACGTTTAGTATATATAACATCTCTTTGTGTATTCAATACATCGTCATAATCGAGCAAATGTTTTCTAATATCAAAGTTGTGGCCTTCAACCTTTTTCTGAGCATTTTCGATCGATCTACTTATCATCTTATGCTCAATAGGCTCTCCTTCTTCCCAACCCAGCTTATCCATGATTTTCGTTATCGTGTCAGAGGCAAATACTCTCATTAGATCATCTTCGAGCGATACATAAAAACGTGAGGACCCAGGGTCGCCCTGTCTTCCGGCTCTACCCCTTAGCTGGTTATCAATTCTTCTGGACTCATGTCGTTCTGTGCCGATTATATGAAGCCCGCCCATTTCCAAGACTTTTTTCTTTTCTTCATCGCAAATAGCTCTTGATTTAAGCATTGCTTCTTCAAGCTTTTCCGTTTCGGCTACTGTTGGGTCTACCTTATATTCTTTTTGGAGTATTTCGTTTGCCAGATGTTCATGGTTTCCTCCGAGGATGATGTCCGTTCCTCTTCCCGCCATATTTGTGGCAATTGTGATTGCTCCGATTCTTCCCGCCTGCGCAACTACTCCAGCCTCTCCTTCGTGTTGCTTCGCATTTAATACTTGGTGGGGTACTTTGTGTTTTGTCAGCATATTGTGAACCTTCTCAGATTTCTCAATCGATGTGGTACCAACCAGAATTGGCCGCCCTTGCTCATTTAGCTCTTTTATCTCTTCTACAACAGCATTGAATTTTTCCTCTTCAGTTTTATAGATTAGATCATTTCTATCATCTCTAATCATTGATTTGTTCGTAGGTATTACATTTACATCAAGCTTATAAATATTCTTAAACTCAAACGCCTCAGTATCCGCAGTACCAGTCATACCGGCTAATTTCCTATACATACGGAAATAGTTCTGAATCGTTATAGTTGCCATTGTTTGGTTCTCATTCTCAATCTGTATTCCTTCTTTAGCTTCAACTGCCTGGTGCAGGCCGTCGCTCCATCTTCTTCCGGGCATTAACCTTCCGGTGAATTCGTCCACAATTATGGCCTCACCGTCCTTGATCATATAGTCCACATCGCGGTGGAATAGATGATGTGCCCTAAGCCCCTGAATGACATGATGAAGCAGCTCTAAATTTACAGGGTCATAAAGATTTCCTACCCCAAGGGCTTTCTCCGCTTTTGTAGATCCCTCTTCAGTTGGAGTAACCTGCTTTGTTTTTTCGTCAGCAGTAAAATCAACTTCTGGTTGTAAATGTTTTACAATTTTATTAATTTCATAGTAACGATCGGTTGAGTCCTCTGAAGGACCTGAAATAATGAGCGGTGTTCTAGCTTCGTCAATTAATATGCTGTCTACCTCATCCACGATTGCAAAATTATGGTCTCTTTGAACATAATCTTCGAGTGAGAATTTCATATTATCTCTTAGATAATCAAAGCCAAACTCGTTGTTTGTACCATAAGTTATATGAGCTCCGTAAGCCTCTTTCCTTGAGCATTCAACCAGTTTGGTTTTAAATGCTGACAATACCTCGAGGTTCTTTTCCGGAGAGATTTCCATCTCAGCATATTCACTAGGCCAAACGCTTAAGTTGTTGTCAATTGCGCTCTGCGCTCTTTCGGGACTTTCCCACTCTATTAGGTAAGAAATATCATGGTTTACCACACCTATCGATAGACCTAGGAACTTATGAATAGATGCCATCCATATGGCGTCACGTCTGGCAAGGTAATCGTTCACTGTAACAAGATGCGCACCAAGCCCAGTGAGACCGTTTAGAAAAAGCGGTAGGGCTGCTACAAGTGTTTTACCCTCACCTGTTTTCATCTCTGCAATCTTGCCCTGATGAAGCACTAAACCACCAATTAATTGAACATCAAAAGGCCTCATTCCGAGTGTTCTACGCGCAGATTCTCTGACAACAGCAAAAGCCTCAGGGAGAATATCTTCTAATGTATTTTCTAATATCTTAGCTTCTTTCTCATCATCAATTACGGAATCTACGTTTAAACTAGTCTGTACATGCTCAATTAATGAATCGGTTTTTTCTTTGAGTTCTATGTTTGAAAGCCTGATTAGGCTCTCTTCATGTTTGTTAACCAAATCAATTATAGAGCCCAGCTTTTTAATCTCTCTCTCGTTCTGAGAGCCCACTATTTTCTTCATTATGTAGGAAATCATATTCTAATAAACCTCCAAAAAATAAAAACAGACTAAAGTATAAGGGTAAAATAAACCTATAACAAATTGAATGATCTACTTTAATTACAACTAATTTCTAATGAATGAAACGCATCATGCTTATACAAACTCCAAATTTTCTTAAACTGGTGCAACAATATACATATACTTAGATGTGTATACTATTTGAACTTAATCACTGACATCGAAAATTCAATTAAGTTCTACAGAAACTACAGAAGAAGTGCCTGACTTATTAGAAGTGATACCGATAAGAGAATGTACTTCCTGCATGGTCTTTTTATTGTGAGTAATCAGGACTACCTGAGAATTCTTGTCTATTTCTTTTATAAGTTCCATAAAATAAGATGTGTTCTTGTCATCCAAGGGTGCATCAATCTCATCAAACAGTAAAAATGGCGCAGGTTTAATCAAGCAGGCAGATATTATTAGGGCTATAGCGGAAAGAGCTTTTTCTCCACCTGAAAGCAGGTTTATCGATTGAAATTTCTTGCCCCTTGGTCTTACCATTACCTCAACACCTGTCTCAAGCATATTGTCTTCTTCGGTTAGTACAAGTTTTCCTTCGCCACCTCTGAATAGGCGGGAGAATATTTGCTGAAACTTCTCATTCATAACTTCAAAAGCTTCGTTAAATCTCTTCTCTGATTCTTTGTCAATTTTACTAATTGCTTTAGCCAGAGATGCTATTGCTTGTGTTAGGTCATCCATTTGCTCATTGAGAAATGTATATCTTTCTTCCAACTTGTTATATTCCTCGGGTGCTAGAAGATTAACCGGGCCAAACCTCTCAGCTTTTTGTTGGAGTCTTCTTAGTCTAGGCTCTTCTATGTTTAAATTAATATCTAAAAGTTCTTGCTCTTCTTCTGGGGTCAACTCTTTAGGGTTTTCCATGTCAAAGGAGTGGTTTCTTCTCAGCATATCTGTAATGTTTTCAATTTCCATCTGCACACTATTTAAATCAATTTCAAATGAACTGCTTTTAACCCTTACTTCAGACAACTGAGAGTTTAGGTTCTCTCTTTTCTCACTGGTGATTGTTATTTCTTCTTGTAACTTTCTTCTTTCTTCGTTTCTTTGTGTTAGTGCTTCCTCTTTTTTCTTAAGCTTGTTTTGAAGCTCTTCAATTTCGATAACTGTAGTGCCTTCTTTTTCAATAAGGTTTAATTTCTCCTGCTTTCTCTCTTCTATATTCGTTGATTCAAGTTCTATTCTTTTGTTGATATCTGTTCTTCGTATATCAAGCTCAGCTAGGTCCTCATACAAACTCCGCTCTTTTTCTCTGAGCGAAGCACATGTAACTTTCCTGTCGGATATGTCTCTCTCGAGATTTCTCTCTTCCTGTTCTTCCTGTTGTATTTTTTCTTCGACAGTGGCTAACTTTTGCTCGAGGTCAATTTTTTCAATATCTAAAATTCTAATTTTGGAGGTAGACTCCTCAATTAATACAGCTTTTTCATTAGTATCTTTCTCTATTTGTTCAAAGTTTTTTGTAACAAGCTCAATCCTTTTTTCTATCTTCTCAAGATACCCTTTGAGATTCACTATATCTTTTTTTGTTTCTGCCTCTCTAATATCTATTTCTATTAACCTGTTGTTATATTCGGTAATACGTCCATTTATGGTTTGGATTTCTTTCTCATTACCCTCGATATCTGAAGTTGTTTTCTCAATTTCTATCTTCAGCTCTTGGGTACTGGTTGTCAGATTTTCAATTTCTCTTTTTCTTTCAAGCACTCCAGGCTGAGTAGGGCCACCAGAGATTGCTCCGTTTGCATGAACAAGGTCACCATCAGATGTTATATAGGAGGAATTGTTATTCGCTCCCCTTCGTGCCTCAAGAGCTTCATCAAGCGTGGATACTAGGAACACTTTCTTGAGTGTCCTCTCAATGATATTACTTCTTATCTTCTCAATCTGAACAATGTCGTATAATGATTTAATGTTCTCAGCGGTTTTGTAAATTTCAGTATTAATTCTCTCATCTTTAATAGATATAAATGTTCCTCGACCGATAGAATCTTGCTTTAAAGAGTTAATTGCTTTTATAGCTTGTGAGCTCTCATCAACTAAAATCCACTTGAGCGTGTCTCCTAGTGCTGTTTCTACAGCCCTTTCGTAGCCCTCGGGAACTGAGATGAAATCAGAAAAAGTACCGAGAACACCCTGTCCCTTGTTTTGTAAAATGAAATTTCTAATGCCCTCGGGTAGCCACTCATAATTGGACTGGATTTGTTTAAGGGCATTTAATCTTGAGTTGAGCTCGTTCTGCTCTTCCTTTAAAGAATCATTCTTCTCAGTGGCTAATCTTTGTTTTTCATTTAGCGAGGTAAGGCTTAATGAAAGTTTGCCAATCGTTTCATTAATATTTTGTTTTCTGGATTCATTTTCTCTAGAAGCATTCTCGAGATTTGCAATATCTCTGATTGCACTATTGTGTTCTTGTGTTAATTCCTCATTTTCGTTTTCAATTTGGGATTTTCTGGATATAAGTTCATTAAGCTCTTTCTCATGCCCAAGTGCTGAGCCTTTTAATGAGCTATACTCGTTTAGAGTTTTAAATAATGATGACCTTATGTCCCTGAGATCCTCTCTTGATTGACTATGTTTGTTCTTAAGACTAAGTAGAGTGCTATCCATCTCTGATATTTGTGACTCTTCTTTCTCCAAGTCTTCTTTTACATGATGAGACATATCTCTTTTGGATTGAAGCTGTTCAGCGATCCTAGCTGTTTCATTTTCTAATAGCACAGCTTCGCTCTCTATCTTTTCAATAAACTTATCGATACTGGATACTTCATTCTTTAAGAGTTCCTGTGAGGACTGTCTGGTTTGGAGATTGATTCTTGTAATATTTGTATCTCTCTCAGATTCCTTTAGAGCTTCTTCTGTATTCGTGAATTGGATGTTTAATGTTCTCAAATGGTTGGTTATCTGTGAAAGTTCTTTCTCTGCTTCAGAAATGCTATTTTCTATTACTGATTTCTCATCGAGTATTTTGTTTTTTCTCTTTTCTAGTTTGTAAAGTTTGGCATTTAGGATTGTTAATTCGAGTATGCTTGCTTCTTCTGAAATTTCTTTAAACTCTTCTGCTTGTTTTGCTTGCAGGCTCAAGGTGTCCATCTGGCGTTTAACTTCATTTGCCATATCCTGGACACGGCTCAGGTTTTCTTTTGTAGTCTTTATACGAGTTTCGGTCTCACGTCTTCTGATTTTGTATTTTCTGATACCTGCAACTTCTTCAATTAGGGTCCTCTTTTCTTCGGGCTTTGCCATTATGAGTTTGTCTACGCTTCCCTGCCCGATTATAGAATGGGTTCTAGCGCCAGATCCGGTATCAATAAAGATGTCGGTAATGTCTTTTAATCTACAAGAAACTCCGTTTAAGTAATATTCGCTTTCTCCTGACCTAAATACTCTTCGCTTAATCTCCACTTCTTCAAAATTATATTTCGGAACCTGCTCCAGTACCAATGAGACCTCAGCCATACCAACCGGTTTTAAAAGCTCGCTCCCGTTTGATATAAGCTGTTCCATTACTTCTGCTCTCAAGAGCCGCGGGTTTTGTTCTCCCAGTATCCACCTTATAGCGTCTATCACGTTTGATTTGCCGCAACCGTTAGGGCCAACGATTGCGCTTAGTTGGTTATGAAATCTTATTTTGGTTTTGTTATAGAATGATTTAAAACCGTTGATTTCAAGGGATGTTATTTTCATATTTTTATTAGATTTCTAACTATATGTTGTATCAACATTCTAAATCTAATCAACCGTGAATATAATTATGAATACTTGTTTTAATATGATACTACGCGCTCTTTTTCAAACTATCCCTGGGTAGGAAATAAATCATCGTTTGTTTCTATTTTTGCTTCCCGCCTTAGATTCTGTATCCATTTTTGTAAAAGGTTATTTCTCTCTGTTTGAAGCTCCTGCTCTTGTAATACCACTTTTTGCAGCTCAAACTCTGCGGGATCAGCACTTAGCCTCTCTTTCAGTATTACAACATAGAAACTGTTACCACTTTCGTACACTTTTCCTAAAACTATAGAGTTATCATCAAGTTCAAATGCGTCTGACTTTACTTGTTCAAGGTTTATTTCAGGAACTCGATCCATTCTTGTAAATGGCCCGGTTTCTTTTAGACTAACCCCGAGTTCTTTTGCTTTATCTGCTATCTCTTCTTTCTTTGCCGATTTTAGCTTAGTTAACGTCTCATTAGCTTCTTTTCTTGCCTTATTACTAGATTTCTGATTCTTAATTGAGGCTATAATATCAGGTTTAGTCTCTTCGAGTGTCTTATCCCTAGGCTCAGAAATTTCACTTAGCTCAACAACCCATAAAGAAGTACCTACAGGCACCACACTTAAACTCCCTTTTTGTATAGAATATGCCTTGTTTACTATTGGTGGGGGGATGTCACCGGTTCTATCTGATGCTGCAAACATAGCGGTTTCAGTAATAGTTTCAATTGAATTCTCTTTTGCTATCTGGTCAATACTGGTCTCTGGATTTTGAGATAACTCAAAGGTTTCTAAAAACTCCTGGCGAATCACCTCGGCTCTCTGGCTTTTTAAGTTAGAAGCAACATCGTCTTTTGCTTCTTCAAATGGAAGTGTCTTTCCATCTTCAGATTGAAATTCCTCTGGGTATGCATTGTAATAGGCGGTTATTTCCTCATCAGATACTTGAACACTATTTTCGAAATTCTCGGGTTCAAGAATTATATATCGTATTTTTCTAAGCTCATCAGTTTTGAAATTAGCTTTTCTGCTCTGATAATGTTTTTCTATTTCTTCATCTGATGGAACTTCGTCATTAATAAAGTCAGCACTAGAAAACTCTATATAATTTAGATTCACTGTCTCATTTTGTAAGTCGAAGGTAGTCATCAACTTTTCATCTGTGACAAATATTGTTTCACCAATAAAGCGTGCTAATTTTTGTGCTAAGATTCTTTGTTTATAGTTATTCTCGAAATCTGTTAAATTTTGATTGAGTCCCTGTTCAATAAAATTTGTATACCTCTCAACACCAACAAACTGTCCATCAATTTGAAAAGAAGGGTCAGAATGTATTGCATTGTTGAACTCTTCATTAGTTACTGCATAGCCCATTTGTTCAGCTTTCTGGGCAAGCAGTTTATAATCTATTAACTGATTAAGAGCTCTTAAATTTATTATATCAATAACTGCTTGAGATAGTTCTTGGCCTTGCCCATACTGCCTTCTCATATTGGCTCTTTCCAAAGCATATTCATTCATGCTTATTTCTTCGCCGTTAACTTCAGCTGCCGAACCCCTAGTTCCTACTGTGCTTGGCCCAAAATCACCGGAGACAAAAGATCCAATTCCAAAAATGAAAGCTATGCTAATAAAAAACAGTATGAATAATGTAAGCCATCTGTGTCTTTTCCTTATCATGTCAAGATTCATTTTTAATATTCCTCGTTACAATTTATTTTTTATAAAATCTATCCCACTTACCGGATAGTTTCAAGAACCCGTGTTGTTAAAATAGACTACTATCTTACCCTTAATTAAGCTTGGCTGAAACATGTATATTATATTATGTCGCTTGGCTTAATGTGTTCATACATAGATATCCCTTACTTGACAGTATGAAAGCACTCAAATATTCTAAAAATTGCCTTTCATCTAATGAATTAAAAGAGAGAGTCAATATTCATATTCTACCCTCTAAAAAGGAAAAATTCCTATGATAACTGCTCTTGGAGGCGGAGTAGGTGCCGCTAAGTTCTTAGAAGGTCTGTCAGCGGTAATTGGGGATGAACAATTACAAGTCATTGTTAATACTGGTGATGATATAAAGCTGGGTGGGTTAAATATATCTCCCGATGTAGATACAATAATTTATCGTCTATCGGGGGTCGTAGATAGGAAAAAGGGGTGGGGTTTGGAAGGCGATACATTTAATTTTTTAAATTCTCTTAAGAGATTCGGTTTAGAAACCTGGTTCAATATCGGTGACCAAGATATTGCAACACATATATACAGAACCCATTTAAAAAGCAAAGGTTTTTCAGCGTCAGAAATAGCTACAAAAATAGCCAAGGCTTTTGGCTTAGCCGATAATATTAGCGTCCTCCCTATGACAGATCAAGACGTTGAAACCTGGATTCAGACTAACGAAGGAGAAATGCATTTCCAGGAATACCTGGTGAAAAGAAAGATGGCACCTGAGGTATGCCGTGTGACTATTCGGGATATAGATCAGGCCATCCCATCCCCCGGTGTTATTGATTCAATTATGAATGCCAGGGTTGTAATCGTGTGTCCTAGTAATCCCATTATTAGCATAGGTCCTATACTTCAAGTCAAAGGAGTGAGAGATGCCCTAAAAAAGACCAAGGCTCAGATTATTGCCATTAGTCCTCTTGTCGGCGGAATACCGCTCAAGGGCCCAGCGGACAGACTAATGAGGGGGTTAGGTCTTGAGGTCTCGTCTGCCCAGATAGCGAGACTTTATTCTGATTTCTTGGATATAATGGTTATCGACGTCGAAGATAGTCATGAAGATCAAGAAATAACCGATTTGGGCCTTAAGACGTTAGTTGTTGACACCGTTATGTCTAATAGAGAAAAGGCTCAGACTCTTGCCTCATCTGTTCTTGAATTGATCTAATTATCGATTTGAATTACTCCCAATATACTGCATACTAATTATCCTTGACAAGAATATGCCCTTTGTGCGAAGATAAAGGGGTCAAATTGGAGATTGGCTTTTGAGGTCTCCATGATTTTCAAATTAACTGGGGTAATTAACTAGATATCTGATATGGCTTCAATTGATAAAGATTGGGAAAATGTACTTGACTCACTAGGATCTGAGTCGTTATTGAATGGCCCTTCAAAAAGGCTCTCAGTTATATTAGAAAAAGCAGAGTCAGGGGAGGTTATCAACCTTGAAGAAGCGCTATATCTAGTAGATATAGATAAAGACGAAATTCCTTACTTGCTTCTAACTGCTTCCAAATTAAGAGATAGTGGAAAGGGGAAAATACTTACTTACTCCAAGAATGTTTTTGTTCCATTAACTCAAATATGCCGTAACAAATGCGGGTATTGCACTTTTAAATACGAACCCGGTGAGGGCGCGCTCTTTATGAGTCCTGAAGAAGTTGTGGATATGGCGAAGAAAGGCGCTGAACTAGGCTGTACCGAACTACTTTTTGTAACAGGCGATAAGCCCGAGCTTAAATATCCAGTTTATAGGGAAGCGCTTAAAAAACTTGGTTATGATACGACTGCCGATTATTTAATTGCTATGGGAGAGGCAGGATTAAAAGAAAATATTTTCCCTCATACCAATCTTGGCTTAGCCACAAGTGAAGAACTACTTGCTTTTAGAGAATCTAATCCAAGCATGGGGCTCATGTTAGAAAATATTAGCCCTAGGCTTCTTAAAAAAGGACAGGCTCATCATGGATGTCCTGATAAAGTACCTAAACTAAGAATGGAAACTATGGAGTTAGCAGGAGAACACAGGATTCCTTGGACATCCGGAATACTGGTTGGCATAGGTGAGACCTGGGAAGAGAGAATTCAATCTTTATTCGCTCTCAAGGAGCTTGATGATAATTACGGGCATCTACAGGAAATAATAATTCAGAATTTTAGCCCTAAGCCAGGCATCCAGATGGAGAAATACCCTCCTCCAAGTTTTGAAGACATGATAAAATTGGTAGCAATATCAAGACTTGTATTTGGCGAGGGCATGAATATTCAGATTCCACCTAATTTAAACCCTGAAACATATCCAATGTTTATTCACGCCGGTATCAACGACCTTGGCGGAGTATCACCGGTTACGATTGATTATGTAAACCCTGAAGCTCCATGGCCCAAGCTTGAGATTATGGAGGATATGGTTCAAGATTTAGGTTTTGTATTAAGGGAAAGATTGCCGGTATACCCTGAGTTTATTAAAGACGAATTTATTGACGAAAAAGTGTTAAGACGTGTAGTAAATTTTGTAGATAAAGATGGTTATGTACCACTCCAAGAGGTGACAAATGGCTGACATTAAAGAAGCAATCGATAGAATAGAAGAAAATAGAGCAATGGGGCTTGATAGTCTCTTGTCAAAAGTAAACGGCACAACTGGGCGCATTGTTAACAAGGCTCTTGTTGGTGATGAGGTATCAGTTGAAGAGGGCGAGGCTTTGTTTGCTATAGATGATCTTGATGAGATATCTGCTCTTGCAATAGCTGCTGATGAAATCAGAAAACAGGATGTTGGCGACGTCATTACCTATGTTGTAAACAGGAATATTAATTTTACAAATATATGCAACACATACTGCGGGTTCTGCAATTTCATGGCGCCTGAAGGTGATGAAAGAGCATATTTCCTCAGCATGGATGAGATAGCAGATAGGGTTAAAGAGGCTTGGGAAATAGGTGCTACTGAGGTTTGTATGCAGGGTGGGATGCACCCTGATATAGACGGCAATTTCTATATCGAATTAATTAAAGCTGTTAAGAAAGCTGTTCCGGAGATGCACACGCATGCGTTTTCTCCATTTGAAATATTTTACGGAGCAGAGTCACTTGGCATTTCTGAAGAAGAATTTATCGAAAGACTAAAAGATGTGGGGCATAACACTTTCCCGGGCACTGCAGCAGAGATATTAGTTGAAGAGGTCAGGAAAATTATTGCTCCCCGGAAAATGCCTACAGAAGCATGGATAAGAATTGTAAAAAAAGCACATCTATCCGGTATGCACACGACTTCAACAATTATGTATGGTCATGTTGATGAGCCCAAACACTGGGCAATTCACATTGGTATTCTAAGGGATATTCAAAAAGAGACCGGAGGATTTACCGAGTTTGTGCCTCTAAGATTTATTCCATGGAACACTAGACTCTTTAAACACTCAAAGGGAAAGGTTGCCGAAGGCCCAACTGATTTAGATCAGCTAAAAATGTATGCAGTTTCAAGACTTATGCTCAGAGGGTGGATAAATAATATCCAGGTTTCTTGGGTTAAACAGGGTCCAGAGTTTGCCCAGTTCTCACTCACAGCAGGGGCTAATGATTTTGGCGGCACACTTATGGAAGAGCAGATATCCCGTTCTGCAGGGGCAAGCTACGGGCAATATTTCCCGCCTGAGGAATTCCGCCGGCTCACAAGAGAGATTGGAAGAATCCCAGCTGAAAGAAATACCACATACGGAATTCGTCAAATGTTTGACGCAAATGGGACTGACTAAAATAGGGCTAAATGGTTTGTTAACTGATTTGGTTTTAGAGAGCAAACAAATATAGGCTGGTTATACTACTTTCCCAGATAGATCATAGATATCTGCATCTGTAATTTCTATATCTACCAGATCTCCTAGAATAAGCTCTTCTTCTCTTTTAATATAGGTGTATCCGTCTACTTCCGGGGCTTGAGAGGCTATTCTAGCTACATAATTCCCGTCTTCCATGCTTTCTATAAATCCTTGGTGAACAGTTCCGATTAGTGACTTGTTTTTCTCAAAAGAAACTTCAGATTGAGCTTCCATAAGTCTTTCAAGACGCTCCTCTTTTACTTCCTCTGACACTTGCTCGCCCATTACTCCAGCAGGAGTTCCTTCTTCCTGTGAGTATTTAAAAGCTCCTGCTCTATCAAACTTAGTTTCTTCTACAAAATCCAGGAGCTCCTCAAATTCTTCCTCAGTTTCGCCAGGAAATCCTACTATAAAAGTAGTTCTCAGAATTACATCATCAATACCTGCTCTTAATTGCTTGATGATATCCCTAATGCGTTTGCTAGTAGTTTTTCTGTCCATGCTTTTAAGAAGCCTATCGTTAATATGCTGAAGCGGCATATCCACGTATGGCAAGATATTGTTATCCTGAGCCACAAGATCAACCAGTGAGTCCGATATACCCCAGGGGTACCAGTAGTGAATTCTAATCCAGTCTATCCCTTCAACTTTAGAGGCTTCTCTTAGCATTGTTTCAAGATTAGTTCCTATATCTCTTCCGTAGCTTGTCATATCCTGAGCAATTAGGTTTATTTCGCCCACACCTTGATTAGCCAGATTCTCTATCTCACCTAAAATAGAATCAATAGTCCTGCTTTTCATAAGTCCCCTCATCTTGGGGATTATGCAAAAAGTACAGGTTCTTGAACAACCCTCTGATACTTTTACAAATGCAGAGTGAGTAGGGGTCAGCATTACTCTTGGAGAATCAGGATCATAAATTGTTCCAGGGGGATACATCTTGATTTTCTGAGACGTTTCTTGTTCTAGGGCGTCTCCAATATTGAAGATATTTCCAGTTCCCCAAAATGCGTCGACCTCAGGAATTTCTTTGCTTAGTTCTTCAGAATATCTTTCCACCATACAGCCTGTGACTATCAGCTTTTTACAGCTACCGCTTCTTTTATATTCTGACAGATCAAGTATCGCGTCAAGGGATTCTTTCTTGGCATCTCCAATAAAGCCACAGGTATTTACAATTATTACCTCAGCCTCTTCTTCGGATGATATTTCATGACCGGATTTTGTTAGTGAGCCCAGTATGAGCTCGCTGTCAACGAGGTTCTTGGAGCAACCTAAGCTCTCAATATATATTTTCATGCACGTCTCTTTATAATGTGAGTAACCTCGCCGGATCTAACTGTAAGAGTGATTTCGCCTGTCTCACCCCTCCCAAATAAATCAAAAGCTACCTCTTCAAGATTTTTTGCGATTATTACATCAAGTCCTCTAGCCCCAGTTTGTCTGTTTTTAGCCTGTTCAATCATATGATCTATAATTAGGTGGTCCAGTTGTAACTGAAATCCTTCTTCTTCAAATTCTGCTTCATAGTTCATAATTTTAAGATGAATAATTTCTTTGAGTGTTTCACTAGTTAGTGGTGAAAATGGAACGATTCTATTAAATCTAGCAATCAGCTCAGGTAAAAATCCGAAAAGTTGAAATTGAGTTATGTCGTCTGCTTCTTCGTGACTCATATCGTAAGCAATTGTGTCCTCTTGAACTTTATTCTTATCTAAATTCTTTATGAACCCAGCTTCATTGCTTCCAGATAAGTTCTTTATACCTGAGAACGCTCCGACAGCAAAAAATGATATGTCTCTGGTGGAGATAAGAGCTCTCGGGCCACGGCTAGAAAAACCAAAGTCTAGTGGTATTTGCACATCTGTCCCCTCTAATATTTTAAGTAGCTCCCTTTGTACACCAAATCCTGAAACATCTTTTGTAGTTCCTTGTCCTGCAAACCTGGCGCTACTGGAAGATCCTGCAATTTTATCGAACTCATCTAGTACTATTACGCCACATTCCGCAATATCAATACTTTCATTCGCTGCATATACTAACTGTACTAAAATGTTTACAACATCATCCCCAACATATCCTGATTCAGTGAACTTGGTCATATCGATTATTACAAATGGCAGCTTGAAAATTTCTCCAAACAGCAGTTCAATAAGATATGTCTTCCCGCATCCAGTGGGACCCATGAGTATAGAATTCGGTCTTTGGACCAATTCTGTTCTGGGAGTATTAGCAGAGTGCATCTGTTTTAATCTCTTTACATGTCGATAGGCAGCAAGAGATACAGCACGTCTGGCATCAGTCTGTCCTTTGTACCCTAATTTCTCTAGTTCGCTAAATATCTTCTTAGGTGAAGGAAGAGGCACAGTCTGTATAAAGTCCTTTACATAATAAACTTTTTCTCCTCGTCTCATTTGAAAACCCCCAAGGGATAATGTCTTACAATTCTAACACTATTATTAAAGATATGATAATAAATCTAACACTGCAAGTGGTATCTTCATTATAACTAATGGTTTAATGTAGGAATTGAAATACGATATTTAGAGGAACTTACGTCTTGAGAAACATTTCCAATATAGCTTTTCCCATATGTAATTTGTTCTCAGCCTGCTCATAAACTACGGAACTTGGGCCTTCCAATACTTCTTCCGTAATTTCTTCACCTTTATGGGCCGGTAGACAATGCATTACAATAGCATTTGGATCTGCTAAAGATAAAAGGTTGTTATTTATTTGAAAAGGTTTAAATATTTTTTGCTTTTTCTTGGTCTCTTTTTCCTGCCCCATACTTACCCAAACATCTGTATATAGGACATCTGCATTTTCTACAGCTTTTTTAGGATCGTTTACAATCTCTATGGAGCCATTACCACTTTCTTCTGCTTTCTTGAGGAATTCGCTGTCAGGCTCATACCCTTTTGGGGTAGCTATAGATAAATCAAAGCCCAAGATAGAGGCAGCTCCTATAAACGAGTTAACAATGTTGTTACCATCTCCAACATATGCCAGTTTTAGCTTATTAATTTTCTTTCCAGCCTCAACTATTGTAAAAAGGTCTGCAGCAATCTGAGTAGGGTGTCCCAAATCTGTAAGAGCATTTATTACTGGAACAGTTGAGTGTTGTGCAAATTCTTCAATCCTCTCCTGCTCAAAAGTTCTGATAATAACCCCATCTAAATAAGAGCTTAATATTTTTGCAGTATCAGCTATTGATTCCCCTCTGCCAAGCTGCAAATCACTAGGATTCATATAAAGACAAGCAGCTCCCAAGTCATTAATAGCAACTTCAAAAGATACCCTTGTTCTGGTTGAGAGCTTCTCAAAGATCATACCAATCGATTTTTTCTTAAGAGCTTCATGGCTCTTGCCAGACTTTTTTTCTTTCTTTAGTTGAGCTGCCCTTTTGAAAAGGGTCGTGAAATCTTTTTTTGATAAATCAAAAATGCTTAGCAAATGTCTAGACATCTGTCCCCTCTAGTAACGCCTTATCAATAATTTTTACTGCTAGATCTATCTCTTTCTTCTTTACATTCAGAGGAGGCAATATCCTCATAACCTTTTGTACTGTAAGAATTGTAAGTAATCCATTATCTATACATTTCTCAACTACTGCTTTAGCTGTTTCATTATTCTTAAATTCTATGCCCAAAATAAGACCTTTGCCTCTAATTTCTTTTATTTCTTTTTTGTATTTCTCTTTTAATATTTGTAGGTGATCTAGAAAATATTGACCAGAGTTAGTTGCCCCGTCCAATAAGCCTTCCTCATTAATTGTTTCCAAGACTGCTTTCCCGGCACTCATCGCCAGAGGGTTTCCACCCAGAGTTGTGCCGTGCATTCCAGGGCTTAAGTTCTTGGCAATCTTATTAGTTGTTAGAAATGCCCCGCACGGAATACCTCCGCCGAGAGCTTTTGAAAGGGTCATAATATCTGGTTTAACCCCGTAATGCTCATATGCGAAGAGCTTCCCTGTTCTTCCTATTCCTACCTGCACTTCATCAAAGATTAATAACACTTTTTTCTTTGTGCACAGGGTTCTGACTTTTTTTAGGTAACTGTCTAAAGGCAATATAACGCCGTTTTCTCCCTGTATAGGCTCTAAAATTACAGCGCATACTTTTTCATCTTGTAATGCTTTTTCTAAAGCCTCAATCTTATCATATGCTATAGACTTAAATCCAGGAACAAGTGGTTTGAAACCAGCTTGATATTTCTTGCTTGTTGCACTCAAGGCGCCCATTGTCCTGCCGTGAAAAGAGTCTCTGGCGTGGATAATCTTATACTTGCCGCCGTTGTTAGCTCCCCATATTCTAGCGAGCTTTATAGCTCCCTCGTTTGCTTCAGCACCGCTGTTGCAAAAGAAGATTTTATCCGCAAATGAATTCTCAACCAGCATTTGCGCAAAGTCGCCTTGCTGTTCTATGTGAAATAGATTGCACGGCTGAACGAGTTTCTTAGACTGCTCAACTATAGCTTTCGTAACCTTCGGATGACAGTGACCCAGGTTGTTTACTGCAATACCTGTTATGAAATCAAGGTATTTCTTGCCCTCAGAATCCCATACCCAAGAACCCTTTCCCTTTACCATTGCTATTGGATAGCGTCCGTAGGTATTCATTAAATAATTCTTAGTTTTAGATATCGCGTCCTGAGTGCTCAAAGTAGGATCTCCGTTCCAATTCCGGAGTCAGTGAAGATTTCCAGTATCAGAGCATGTTCAACTGTGCCGTCAATTATATGCACTTTTTGTACCCCATCGTGTAGGGCTTCTATAGCGCACATAACTTTTGGTATCATTCCGCTTGAAATGATTTCTCTTTTTATTAGTTTCTTAGCGTCCAATTCAGTTAGTGTTGAAATTAAATTCTTTTTGTTATCCATTATTCCTGCAACATTGGTGAGCAGAACAAGTTTAGCCGCATTTAAAGCTCCAGCGATTTTGCCGGCAACATGGTCAGCATTTATATTGAAGGTTCTTCCATCCTCATCAAATCCTATAGGTGCTATAACAGGAATATATCCAGAGTTCTCAAGCACTTTTATAAGGTCAGGGTTAACTGTATCTACCTCTCCCACCATTCCAAGATCAGCCCCTTTGGGAATCTTAAGTCCATTTTCTTTGGCAAATTTTTTAAGGTCGAGTTTCTTGGCAAGAATCATTTTGCCTTCTTTCCCGGATGTCCCTACAGCTTTTCCACCCATAGAATGAATTGCCTCAATAATTTTCTGGTTAATTCGACCAACTAGCACCATCTCTGCAACAGCCATAGTTTGCTCGTCAGTTACACGAAGCCCTGCAATAAACTCGGTTTCTATATTGAGTTTCTTCAGTTGCTCACCAATCTGAGGGCCACCGCCGTGCACAACTACAGGGTGCATGCCGACATATTTCATAAGAACTATGTCCCGAGCAAAATCGTTAAGGTCTTCATCGCCAACACTACCCCCATATTTTACGACTATAGTCTGTCCGTAAAACTCCTTGATGTAGGGGAGGGCCTCAACTAGTGTCTGCGCTTTCTGTATAAATTTGTCCATGTTTTATTTCCATCCTAAAATTAAGCTCACTATTATAAAAGATATAACTGAGTCTGCCAACAAATTGTTTTCAAAAGATTATTTAACAATAAGATTCTATACATTTCTATCAATCACTTATAATCAAACAATTTTAATCGCCAATGAGAATTTATCCTGTTATATTTTCTATCTAAGGAGATTTACAACATGTCATTCGATAAAAACGATACTAAGCTTGATCTAAGTGAAAAGGGTCGCCAAAAAGACGGTACTGTTATTTCTTCAGATAGAAGATTGTTTATGCAGTTTATGGCCTTTGGCGATTGCTGGAACATAAGTGAGATAATAAAAGAACTAGAAGTTACTAAAATGGACCTGGTTTTGTATGCTGATGTAAACGATCCATACGGAATAGGGGTTTTGGCTCTAAGTGAGGATCCGAATTTCTTTGTTGAAGATTATAGAGAATTTTTAAACAGCTCGTCTTTTATGGAACTAACCCCAAAACCGGAGCTCACTATGTTGGGTAGAACCTACTCTCTTGGTTATGAGCCTGATCTGGAAAAAACACTGTTGAGTGGTCCACGTTCAAAAGTGTTGGATCCTAAATGGTCTTGGGCTATCTGGTATCCGTTACGCAGAGAAAAGATCTTTGAGACGCTCTCGGAAGATGAACAGCGGGCAGTGTTGGGAGAACATGGCAAATTGGGGTTTAAGTTTGGACATTCCGGGTTAGCAACGGACATTCGTCTTGCCTGTCATGGGCTCGATAAAGAAGATAATGATTTTGTAATTGGAGTTTTAGGGAAAGAGCTATTCCCACTGTCGGCATTAATACAGGCAATGCGTAAAACAAAGCAGACCTCTCAGTATTTAGAAAGCCTCGGGCCATTTTTTGTGGGTAAAGCGATTTGGCAGGGTCAGAATTAGATTATTTAGTGAGAATCGAAGAGGTTTACTTCAAAAGTTATTTTTGCACCTTTAGTTAATGTCACCCATGTCGGGTTAACAGAGTCCCAGTCCGGGCTTTCCATTGAAGCTTCATGATCCTCTTTTGTCTCCCATTCAATAACGGAGACCATTTCATTCATTTCTTCACATATGAACTGCTTAACACTTACAAATCCCTTTTGCTTTTCGAGTATACGTAAAGATAATTTCTTTATATCTAGAAGTTCCTGTTTAATATCGTCGTCATAAACGCATCTAGTGATTGCAAATACCGACACCTCATTTCTCCTCCTGGCGTTGCTTACTTATAGTATATATCGGCTCAAGTCTCTATCCTTCACAATGTCAGAGATCTTATCTTTTACATATTGAGCATCGATAACTATTTTTTCTTCAGCCATATCAGGAGCTTCAAAAGAGATGTCATCGAGCATCTTCTCCATGATAGTATGAAGCCTTCTGGCTCCGATATTCTCAGTCGATTCATTTACATTTTGAGCAGTATCTGCTATTTCGTGTATTGCATCGTCAGTGAAAACAAGCTCTATATCTTCAGTATTGAGAAGTTCAACATATTGCTTGATGAGAGCGTTCTTGGGTTTGGTTAGGATATTAACAAAATCATCTTTTGTAAGTGGCTCAAGCTCTACCCTGATCGGGAATCTTCCTTGAAGCTCCGGTATTAAATCTGAGGGTTTTGAAACATGAAACGCACCTGCTCCTACAAAAAGTATGTGGTCTGTCTTGACCATTCCATGTTTTGTGTTGACAGTACAGCCCTCAATTATCGGAAGCAAATCACGTTGAACTCCTTCCCTTGAAACATCAGGGCCTGCAGAGCTTTCCCTTCCCGCAACTTTATCTATCTCATCTATAAAGATTATGCCGGATTGTTCAACCCTATCTATTGCAAGTTTAACTACGTTATCCATATCAATCAGCTTTTGAGCTTCCTCTTGTATAAGAAACTCCATTGCCTCTGGAACATTTACTTTTCTCTGTTTAGTTTTTTTAGGGAACAAGTTGCCTATCATATCAGAGATGTTCATATCCATTTCGTCCATTCCCGAAGGAGAGAACACCTGTATCGGCATATTCTTTGATGTAACCTCAATATCAACATAACGCTCGTCAAGCTTTCCTTCTCGTAATAGCTTTCTAAGTTTCTGTCTGGTATCACTGCTGGAATCTGTCTCTGGTTCATCAGGGTTCGTGCTTGGTTTGGGGAGTAACAAGTCCAGCATTCTTTCTTCAGCGAGGTCCTCGGCTTTAACTCTTACAGAGGTCTTTTCCTCATCTGTTACGAGTTTAATCGCAATATCCGTTAAATCCCTAATCATAGATTCAACATCTCTTCCAACGTAGCCAACCTCTGTAAATTTGGAGGCCTCAACTTTTAGAAACGGGGCTTGGGCAAGTTTAGCTAGCCTTCTTGCTATCTCAGTTTTTCCAACCCCAGTAGGGCCTATCATAAGGATATTCTTAGGTGCAATTTCGTCTTTCAACTCTGGGGACACGCGCTGGCGTCTCCAGCGGTTTCTAAGTGCGATTGAAACTGCTCTCTTCGCTTTATTTTGACCTATGATATACCTATCTAATTCCGATACTATTTCTCGTGGTGTAAAAAATATGTCGTTACTCATTTGTATTAAGTACCTCTACTTTAATATTATCGTTAGTATATACGCATATTTCAGATGCTATATGCATGGATTCTTTGACTATATCCTCTGCGCTTAAATCAGAATGTTTGCTTAGCGCTTTGGCCGCGGCTTGAGCAAATGACCCGCCTGAACCAATCGCTATAACATTATCATCGGGCTCAAGCACATCACCGCTTCCAGAAATTAGAAACATGGATTCTTTGTCGGCTACAGCAAGAAGCGCTTCAAGTCTTCTAAGTACCCTGTCCGTTCTCCAGTCCCTTGCGAGCTCAACAGAGGCTCTACTCAAGTTGCCTCTAAACTCTTCTAACTTAGCCTCGAATTTATCAAATAGAGTCATTGCATCGGCAGTAGCTCCCGCAAAACCCACCATAACTTTATCACCATAAATTTTCCTTACTTTTCTTGCGGTGTGCTTTATAGCTGTATGGCCAAGAGTTACTTGTCCGTCTCCAGCCATTGCGACCTGATTGTTCTTCTTAACGCATACTATTGTTGTTCCGTGAAAGTTCTCCATTTTATTTCCTTTTATGCCCGGGGGTGTGTTTTATCGTATATCTCCATTAATTTTTCTACTGACGTGTGAGTGTATCTCTGAGTTGTGGATAGGCTCTCGTGTCCGAGCATCTCCTGTATAGCTCTTAAATCAGCCCCGCCACCCAGCAGATGTGTTGCAAAAGTGTGTCTTAAGACATGTGGGCTTATGTTCTTTTGTATTCCTGCAATTACTGCATATTTCTTAATTATCCTGTCAATGCTTCTAGTTGTGAGCCTGCCGCCCCTTGAATTTACAAAAAGATAGTCTTCTTTAGGCTTTAGATCCAAGCGTTGCTCTAAATATGTTCTAATAGCAAAAGAGGCCTTAGAGCCCAGAGTGGCCATCCTTTCTTTCTTGCCTTTTCCTAATACTTTTACACTCATAGAGTTTAAGTCCAAATCGTTTAAGTTAATACCTACCAGTTCACTTACCCTTAATCCGCAAGAGTAAAGGAGCTCTAAAATTGCTCTATCTCTAAATTCATAAACATTATCTGACCCGGGGGCTTCAACAAGCTTTACCACTTCATCTACTGTTAAAAATGTTGGAAGCCTCTTTTCGCCTTTTGGCGTAGGCACTAATTTCGCTGAGTTTGATTTCATATCACCCCTTCGTATTAAGAACTCAAAGAACGTCCTGATCGAAGCAATTTTTCGTGATATAGAAACCTTCTTATTCTTTTTATAGAGTTTACTTATGAATGCCCTTATGGGCGCCTCATCCATGTGTACAAAATCAATATCACCAGTTTCGGGCGAGATCAAATTCATGTCCTTTAGAACTAGACCAAATTCTTTTAGATCTGTGATATATGCTTTCAGGGTGTGTTTTGAGTAGTTTCTTTCGGAGCTTAGAAATTCTTCAAAACTACTTAGGTATTTATCCATGGCTTCTCTTTAATATAAACATTGCACTACATCTTTCAATGAAGGAATTAATAATTCTAGAATTGTCACTGACAAAGGACGGCATTTTTAAAGCAAAATGGACTGTTTTGACTGGAAATAATGATATTATCTTTGGGAGTATTCTTTCTCAAATACAGCTGAAAGAGCAATTCGCTTGGCTCCGATATATCTTTTTGTGTAGTAATTCTTATTAAGGCTGGTGATTGACACTTTACGTGCACCGGAGGAAGCGTGAATGAACTGCCCATTGCCCATATAGATACCAACATGAGAAGGGAAACTTGCATAGGTTCTAAAAAATACTAGATCACCTGTCTGTAGCTGGCTTTTTGCAACTCTAGTTCCTGAATTGTAATAGATGTCTCTTGCGGTTCTAGGTAGCTCAACATTGAACTTGCTGAAAATCTTCTTTACATATCCCGAACAATCTATGCCCGTTTTAAATGAATAGCCTCCAAACTTATATGGAGCCCCCAGATATTGTTTTGCAACAGTGATTATATTTTCTTTAGTTTTGCTATAGCTTGTATTTTTATTGGTGGAACTATATTTAGTATTGTTTGCATAATCTCTGTAATTAGAGGTACTTGGGATATTAATTGTTTGGCCAGCTCTTATATTCTGGTCTTTTAGATTGTTGGCATTCATTATTGAAGTAACGGATACTCCGTATCTCTGAGCTATAATCCCTAATGATTCCCCGCTTTTAACAATGTATCTCGCAGTCGGTTTCTGTGCAGCTTTTTTGGCAGTTTCTACGCTAGGCTTCGCAGTCTTCGAATTACCAGAAACTGTCAATTTCATGCCGACATACAGATAATTGCTCTTGAGATTGTTTAAGGTTCTTAGTTTTTTTACCGATACTCCGAACTTATTTCCAATCCCTCCCAAAGTGTCCCCACTTACAACAGTATATGTCGTAGTGGAAGGGGCTTTCTTGGTTCCTGGTATTAGTAAAACATCGCCAACTTTTATTCTATTACTCGTTAGAGAACTGGCTTTCTTAATCTTTGCAACCGTAACACCGTAGCGATTTGCAATACCGCCCAAGGTATCGCCCTTTTTAACTTTGTACTTCGTAACAGTGGTGCGGTCGACAGCTTTAGTGCTTTTTGCTACTGCTTTATTGTGTTTATTTAAAGCTGGGACTTTTAAAACTTTTCCAATTTTAAGGTTATTAGTGGTGAGGTCGTTAGCATTCTTTAAGTCTTTTACCGATATTTTGTGTTTAGAGGCTATATGTCCCAGAGTGTCTCCACTCTTTACTTTATACTCACCGGAATATTTGGGTTTGGAGACTTTCTTTTGGGATTTGCTTGAAGCTACTGTTACTTCTTTGTTCGGAGTTAAGTAAAGTTTTTGCCCTATACTAAGGCTGCTCTTTTCAAGATTGTTCCATTTCGTGAGATTATCTTTGGAAATCTTGAATTTGTTTGATAGGTCATAAATCGTGTCGCCTTTTTTAACAGTATATAGATTTGAAACTGTTAAATCAGAAGTGCTTAAGTTCTCTGTTGTTATTGGTAATTCGGATTTAGATGAAGTTGCTGCATCTTTTGTTTCTGAGCTTTCTTTGATTACTACGGTTTCTTTCACTACAACTAAATTTGGAATGACGAGCTTTTGCCCGATTTGAAGATTGCTGTTTGAAAGATTGTTAGCTTTTTTTAGTTCACTAGTTTTAACAGCGTGCTTTTCTGCTATGTGTCCAAGAGTATCTCCCTTTTTTACTACATAATTACCAGGGACATTCTCCACAGTGCTTTCAGGTCTAACAGCTGTCTGTTCTTGAATAGACGGTTTTTTAGTCTCTACAACAGACAAAGTTTTCTTATTGTCTGTTGTGCTTTTAATTGGGATAAAGAGTTCTTGACCAATTTTCAAGCGGTCAGTTTGTAAATTGTTCGCAGATTTTAATTCTTTAGATTTAATGCCGTGCTTGTCAGCAATCTGGCTAATAGTGTCGCCACTTTTTACTACATAATTATTATTGCTTTGTGAATCGTTGCCTGGAATTAGTAATTCTTTGCCAATTCCTAAATTGTTGTTGTTAAGCTTATTTAATGCAGTTATGTCTTCTACCGATACTCCAAACTTCCTAGATAGATCATATAGATTGTCCCCTTTTTTGACAACATATGTGGTAGTTGCAAAGGCTATTGTTGGAAGAAGAAGTGCTATCAATAAAAGAAGAGAACGCCTCAGTACCATACCTATACCTCCTAAGAGAATGTTTAATTCGCATCCAACCCAGCATATAACTGGTTGCCCAGACCAGCTTCTCTCCGTCTTTATATTGATTTGAATTGTCAAAGAACACGGTACTAAAAAAACATATTTCAGAGATTATACACGATTTTGCTTAATAAAGTAAAGGCTTTCTAGCACTTCTTTTCTAATAAAGTCTTATTGTTTCAAAATGGGGGCGTTGCTAATCAACCACTCCTCGAGTGGCAACCCTTCAAAATGAAAAATATTCAAAGTGCGCTCTTCATCTCTTTCTCTAACCAATATTTGTTCTGTTAACTGTGTAGCGATCATCTCAATATCGTTATTATGAAATCCTTTTGTATCCACTATTTCCGATAGTCTTAGAGTAAATACACCGACTTTAGATTTATCAAAATCTTTATCAGATGAATACTCTATATTATATGTTACGTCGGTATTCTCAGGGCTTGAGCTCACCTCTAAAATCCCCGTGATTTTTATGTAATCAGTTTTAGACAAGTTCAATTTTATCCTTTGTGCCTGAGTCTAAATAAAGGAATTCCTCCCCTAGCTCCCAGTTGACGGTCATAATTTGGATCTGTCCATTGTTGCTTAGCTCTCTTAGTGCTTCTACAACATCAATTTTAGTTCTGTTGAAATCCAAATCCGGATTTGATTTGAGAACAGCTTCAGTCAATTTTGTAGTGTTTGTATTTCCTTGCCCGGTCTGGGTTGATAGTATCTTCAGTAACTCATTTGTTAAATTGTCCATTTGCATCTCCATTTAAGTAATCAAAAAACATATTATATATCATTTGTAATGCAGAAACTATCTACTTTCTATTCACTTTCAACCAAATTACCCAGGTAGCTATTTGCCTTTTGGAGGTAGAGCATTGCAATCGAGTTCCTTGCCCATCCACTCAAGAGGTATAATCTGCCCACTGATTTCGCCGGGTTGATTTAAGCATGTGTGTAAATTAACGTAAACATTGCCGCACGCCAGTAGCTGAACCTGCTGTTCTATGGTTAATGACTTGCATGAAGAATCCTTGTCTGGGCATTTATAGTCTTTTAGCGTATATGTTCCCTTCATCACCCCACTAGTTTTGTCGAGACATTCCTTGTATATGATAGCTTCATGTGAGAAACCTATTGGTGATGTTGGAGGTGGCATTCCGCATATCGTCTGAAGAATAGGGCCCGAGACTCCTGGAGCACCGTTATGAAAGTGGGCCATTATTGGAGGCCCGCTTAGACCGCTATACTTTATCTTGAACCCTAACTTATTTGTTGTGGGATCAAATTTGAATGTGCCCATTCCGGATGCCTTGTTGAGTGTAGAGGCTTGTTGCTTATCCACAGCGCACTGAGGGAAAAATGACTCAAGAGGACCTTTGGTAGGTTCGTAGTTGAGCGCTGCTCTTGCTTGAGAGGGGCTCAACTGAGCCTTCATTGAAATTGTTTCTGCAGAAGCCTGCTTTAGATTAAACAATGATAAAACTAACAATAATGAAACTATATATATAGATAACCTCATTTTGCCCTCCTAGAAATTTGTATTATCTTCAAAAAATACTAACACAAACCAGCCATTTACACACTCTATACAATATGCCAAACTATCTGAAACTATCAGGCAGTACGTTTCCCAATAAGAATTTATGAAAATTCTAATTTATACACACGAATTCCCCCCCTTCTTAGGTGGGCTAGCCACAACCAGTTATAAACTTTCAAAGGGTATTGGAAGCTCTAGCTTTGAAGCTGTAGTTCTGGCTCCGGGCTACTCATCAAAAGATAAAACAGTGGATGAATCTCTACCCTGCAAAGTAATAAGAGTTCCGGGTCTAGGAGTTAAATGGGTTAAGAAGGTTCCATTTGTTGGAACAATACTGGCTTGGATATATCTTTTTAAGACCGTAATTACCGAGAAACCAGATTCCGTTCTTTTTATAACAGAAGAAGCAGAGGTGGTCGGAGGGCTTTTACCTACATTCAATTTTAAAGCCATTGTCCGCATAGCAGGATCAGGTATTACAACTTGCTTTTATGGAGAGAAATTCTTTAAGCGGATTTTACAATACCCTATGATGAGACTATACAACCATGCGCGGATGATAATCGCAGTTAGTAATAATACTAAAGAACTTGTTCAGAGCGTTGGTGTACCAGAGGAAAAGATAGAAGTAGTTTATAATGGCGTTGAAGATTACATGCTATCACGGGACCCAGATGAGGAGTTGATGAATGGGCTTCGAAGTAAATTTGGAATTGAGGAAGATGATAAAGTGCTGGTAACTATTGCACGAGTGCTTCCTAGAAAGGGTCAGGATACTGTGATCAAAGCATTGCCTGAAGTTCTTAAAGAGATTCCAAATTTAAAATACTTGATAGTTGGAGAGGGTAGATACCGTCAAAATTTCTCTGAACTTTCTCAGGAGATAGGAGTAAGCGACGCTGTGATTTTTACAGGTGGAGTCGCTCACGATGAGACGATAAACTTTTTTGATCTCTCAGATGTTTTTATAATGCCTAACAGATATTGGAATAATAAAATAGAGGGTCTTCCCAATTCACTAATTGAAGCAAGCGCGCGGAGTAAACCTCTTATAGCAGGTGATCACGGCGGCTCAAAAGAAGCGGTTCAAAATAATATCAGTGGTTTACTCGTTGATCCCGAAAGTGTTAAAGATGTGGCACAAGCTATCATAACTATTTTAAAAGATGAGAAATTAGCTCAGAGTATGGGGGCGTCCGGCAGGGGAAATATTCTGAAAAACCATACAGAAGAAGGTATGATTGCAAATTATATCTCTGCTATTGAGAAGGCTTCCCAATAAAGATCAATAATAATAAAGGTTCTTTACTATGAGACTATGAGCGATTCAAAAACCTCACAGAAAAAACTTTTCAAAAATGCTTCCTGGCTGTTTGGCGGTAAATCAGCCTCAGGAATATTCACGGCAATTCAGACTATTGTTATTGCTAGAATGCTTGGTGTTAGCGACTATGGGTTGCTCACACTCGTAATAGCATATATCTCCGTTCTCAACATGTTTTTTGATTTGAAGGTTTGGGAAACTGCTACTAAGTACATCGGCACATATTTAGAAAAAGGGCAGCCTGATAAAACCCGATCCATGATAAAGCTCTCGTATATTTTGGATATTGGGAGCGGTATTGTTGCATTCATAATTGCTATTGTGAGCGCCAAGCTAATTAGTACCTACGTTATTCATTCACCTGACGCATATATTCTTATCTGGATTTTCTCTATCAGTCTTTTTATTGATACTGCCAATTCAACTTCTGATGCAATTCTTAGAGTTTTTGACCGCTTCAAGAGCATTGCCTTTATTAATTCTTTTCAAAAGTTGTTTAGGCTTCTAGTTGTAGTTGGTTTACTGTTTGCAGGATTCGGCATAAAGGGTGTCTTATACGGATTTATTCTCGCGAGTTTCATAGGTTTCTTGATCAGAATGTGGATCGTGGTAAAAACTCTGGATGAGAACGATCTAAAAGGCTGGTTAGGGGCTGATATAGGATTAATCAGAAATGAATGGAAGGGGATTGCATGGTTCTTGGGAAACACTAGTTTTATTGCGACTCTTAAAACTGGAAATGAAAGATACTTGGGTGTAATGATTCTTGGATATTTTGCAGGAAAGGACGCCGTGGCTTATTACAAGATTGCAAGCACTGTTGCTTCTCTTGCAAATAAAGTTGTAGATCCGCTCTATGAGGCAATTTATCCAGAGCTTGTAAAATTTACCAGTTCCAATGCAATTAAGGATTTTAAGAAGATGATTAAAAGCACGACCAAAAGTTTGGTCTTAATCATAGTACCTCTTACTATCATCTTAATAGTTTTTGCAGAGCTGATTATTAAACTCGTTTTTGGGAGCGAATATTTACCGGCAACCAATGCACTCAGAATTCTAGCTGTTGCGGTTCTTATTGTAAGATTTACATTCTGGATAAATCCCGCACTCTTGGCGATGGGCAGACCTGGGCTTAGAACAATCTTAGGATCAATCTCTACTATATTTTATCTTGTGTTGATGCTTATACTTGTTCCCCCTTATTCATATGTTGGGGCAGCTTTTGCTTTCCTTGGGTATGCGATTCTAAGGTCTGGATTGGCATTTAAGTTCTTTAATGATGCTCTAAAAGATGAAAAGACAAGGATTAAGGAATCTTAAATCCTCTCTATCCTTATGAGAGAACTTATCTTTTGAATGTTAAAGGCCTATTAGATATATTATCCCGTGAGGTATATTATCTTATTGTATATATTGAATAATTTACTTTTATTAGAGGGTCTAATTGTTAATATCAAAATCTAAGAAGTTTCTTTTTGTCCATATTCAAAAAACTGCAGGCAGAAGCTTTGAAGCAGTTTTAAAAGATAATCTAACCGATCTTGAGACTTTCATGGGCACTCATGATCATGCTCTGTGGGCTAGAGAGCAGATAGGGGAGCAGTGGCAGGATTACTATAAAGTGGCTTTTGTAAGAAACCCCTGGGACAGACTCGTCTCCTGGTATACAATGATCCAAGAAAAAGGTGAAGTGACCTGGAAGAAAAAGCTATTTGGTAAGAGAAGATATAACGATCTCACACAATACGTTCTTGCCAATTCTAATTCATTTGAAGAATTTCTTTATAACTGCACAGATACTATTGATGATATAGACGGTAAAAAGAGTATCCTTTATAACCAGCTCGACTATCTCTCCGATGAAAATGGTTCATTGATAGTAGACTTTGTAGGCAGATTTGAGAATATAGCAGCTGATTCAAAAAAAGTGTTCGAACGCCTGGGATTTAAAAATGCGAGCCTTCCTCATAAAAATAGCTCGAAACACAGAAATTACCGTACATACTATACTGATGAGACAAGAGAAGAAGTACGCAGGCGATACTCAAAGGATATAGAATTTTTCGGCTACGAGTTTTAATAACACTTAATAGCAAAAGACTAATAAAAATGAATCCACTATCAGCTTTCAGAGTCGCATACCGCGCCATAGCTTCCAATAAAATCCGCTCAATTCTCACTACTTTGGGAATCATCATCGGTGTCGCTGCAGTAATTAGTCTTGTCGCCGTCACGCAGGGTGCTGAAAAGATGATCGAAGATCAGCTCACTAGCCTTGGCGGGAGCTCTTTTCTTGTTAAGACCGGAAAGAGAGGCGTCGGTTCAGGATCACAGCAAAAAGCCTATGTCCTGACTCCGCAAGATGCAGAAGCAATAAAACAGTTAGATATGGTAACTAATGTGTCGCCTCTTATTGATTTGGGGCAGCAAATTATTTTTGGTAACCAAGACTGGTTCAGTCTTGTTCTAGGGGTAGCGCCTGACTTTGTAACTATTAATGACTGGTATACAGATAGTGGCAACTTTTTTAACAATCAGGATGTGTCCGATAGAGCGCGAGTTTGTGTCCTGGGGAAAACGGTTGCTTTGAATCTCTTCGGGTCACAAAACCCAATTGGTCAGACAGTTAGAATTAACAAAAACATATTTACAGTTATTGGGATTATGAGTTCGCTTGGTCAAACCTCAGGTGGTAGGGATCAGGATGATGTTGTATTAATACCTTTCTCAACATTTCAGAGATATATAAAAGCCATAGATCAGGTAGAAAGCATTTCTGTCTCTGTGAAATCATCTGAAGACATTCCCATTGCAGAGACACAAATTATTAATCTGCTAAGAGAACGTCACGGCTATAGCGCAGATGAAGAGGATGACTTTTATATTAAAAGCCAGCTAAGTATCATCAACCGGATATTCGCCATCTCTAAAATTATGACAATCCTTCTTGCTAGCGTAGCATCAATTTCACTTATTGTAGGTGGAATTGGCATTATGAACATAATGCTCGTTTCCGTTAGTGAAAGAACAAGAGAGATTGGAATACGTATGGCAGTTGGGGCCAAACAAAAAGATATCCTAATTCAATTTTTAATTGAATCTGTTCTGCTATCACTTGCCGGCGGGACCATCGGAGTCTTAATCGGCATAATCGGATCACAAATAGCTTCCTATTTTACAAGCTGGCCTGTTGTGATTTCTATTAGCGCGACTCTCTTGGCATTTAGTGTGGCTGCTATTATTGGGATATTCTTTGGGATTTACCCAGCACGTAAAGCATCTCAGTTGGACCCAATTGAGGCACTAAGGTATGAATAAATATCTTAAACTTTTTTTCGTATTTGTAATATCGGTTTTTCTTGCTCTTATAGTCACAGAAGGTCTTGCAAGACTCTTTTTTGACCCAATTGATTTCCTCAAGCCTAAAAATGTAAATGATGAAGTATTGAGATATAAAATTGAGCCCAATACCGGAGCACATGATTCCTGGGGGTTCAGAAACAAATCTGTGCCAGATTCAGCTGATATCGTTGCAATTGGGGACTCCCACACTTATGGGATTAGCGCTACCACCTCTAACTCATGGCCGTCAGCATTACAGAGGATTTCAGGGAAAGAGACTTACAACCTCTCACTCGGGGGTTATGGGCCGGCGGAGTATTTCTATTTATTAGAGAATAATGCACTAGAGCTAGACCCGGAAATGATAATAGTAGGTTTCTATCTCGGCAATGATTTAAAGGATGCTTTTAACGCTGTATATTCAGTTCCGATCTGGGAAGATTTGAGGAATCTGGATATTAGCTACTCGTTTGATGAGGATAATAAAGAAGCCAATTCCGAGAGTTTAACCGATTGGCTTTCAGCTCACAGCGTTCTTTATAGAATCATTAGTTCTTCATTTATAGGTGACAACTTAAGACAGCAAAGAAGGATCAGTAAAGGCGAAGACATTCCAGTTCTAGAGCAGCCGGAAAATGGAATTAATACCGGATTCACACCCGATAGAAGGCTTAAGGGGTTGGATTTGAGTAACCCTGAAGTAAGAGAGGGGCTGACTTTAACTCTAAATTTCTTCAATAAAATGAATCAGCTAGCCGTAGAAAAAGAAGTTGGCTTCCTGGTAGTAATTATCCCGACCAAAGAAACAGTGTTTGCAGACTATATATTTAGTAGTCCTGAATTGGCTGAGAATAGTAAGTTAAACAATCTTATACAAAATGAAGAAGTGGTTTTAAAACTGGTACAAAGATATTTTGGAGACCATGGTATTCCTTATCTTGAAGTCTTGGAGCCGCTAAGAAACGCAGCCGGAAATGAGCAGATATATCCCAACAATTTTGGCGGTCACTCAAATAAAAACGGCTATAAAATAATAGCTGAGTCTGTAAATAAATACTTAGAATCTGAAAACATTCAGTAGAGCTTATATTTCTCTTGATGTTTACATAGTTCAAATCAACTTTTATAATTTCCCTTCTCAATCGCTATGAAAAATATATCAAGCACCAAGATCAAGATATGCGGCATCACCAATATGGAAGATGCCCAAGCAGCTGCCGACTATGGAGCGGATGCGCTGGGTTTTATCTTCTATAAAGAAAGCAAGCGATATGTAGATCCTCAGGTTGCAAAGAGTATTATTTCTTCTTTGCCGCCATTTATTACTACAGTAGGAGTTTTCGTTAATCAAGGTATGGACGAAATTTCTCAGATTAAAGAAGCTACAGGAATACAGGTAGCTCAGCTACATGGAGATGAAACACCAGAATTTGTCAGCTCACTTCCTATAGACGTAATAAAAGTCATTAGAGTCAAAGATAAATCTGATTTAGACAAAGTTGCGCAATATTCTGCTCAGGCTATCCTCTTTGATACCTATTCCGATAAGGAATATGGGGGTACAGGGGAAAGTTTTGACTGGGAAATCTTAAACAACTTGTCATCTGAAAAAAAGGTTATTCTTTCGGGTGGGCTTAATCCTGAGAATGTACTAGAAGCTGTTCAGATTGTGAGACCTTACGCAGTTGATGTTAGCAGTGGGGTAGAAGATACGCCAGGCAAAAAAGACCATACGAAAATAAAAAAATTCATTGAGGCGATAAAAAATGGACACTAAGACAACATTACCAGACGAGATGGGGCATTACGGACAATTTGGAGGCAGATACGTTTCTGAAACCCTTATGCCGGCAATTCTTCAGTTGGAAGAGGCATATAAAGAAATAAAAAATGACCCAAAATTTCACGAAGAGCTTAACTACTATTTCTCAGAATATGTTGGACGTCCAACACCTCTTTATTTTGCTCAGAGAATGACAGAAAAACTGGGCGGGGCCAAGATTTATCTAAAACGAGAAGATTTAGCTCATACCGGGGCGCATAAGATTAATAACACTATCGGACAGGCTCTTCTAGCAGCCCGAATGGGAAAGAAAAGAATCATTGCCGAAACAGGCGCAGGTCAGCATGGGGTTGCAACAGCTACAGTGGCTGCACTTCTAAATATGGAATGTGAAATATTCATGGGCAGTGAAGATACCAAACGTCAGTCCTTAAATGTGTTGCGTATGAAGCTGCTTGGTGCAAAAGTAAGAGAAGTTACACAGGGCACTCAAACTCTAAAAGATGCAATGAATGAGGCAATGAGAGATTGGATTACTAACGTTAGAGATACGTTTTATATAATCGGTAGTGTAGCAGGACCTCATCCATATCCTATGATGGTTAGGGATTTTCAATCAGTTATAGGCACAGAGGCTAGAGAGCAGATATTAGCGAAAGAAAATAGGCTCCCTGATTTACTAGTTGCTTGTGTGGGTGGTGGTTCTAATGCAATGGGGCTCTTCTATCCATTCATTAAAGATGAAGGAGTCAAAATTACTGGTGTAGAAGCGGCTGGGGCGGGAATTGATAAAGGAATTCACGCTGCAACTATCTCAGCAGGCAGTGTTGGAGTGCTTCACGGGAGTAAGACTTACCTACTTCAAGATGATAATGGTCAAATTAAAGGCACTCATTCCATAGCTGCAGGACTTGATTATCCAGGTGTGGGTCCTGAGCATTCATATCTAAATGATTCTGGCAGAGTTTCTTACACAAACGTTACCGATGGGGAAGCGCTTGAGGGATTTAAATTCATATCTGAAGTTGAGGGGATTATCCCTGCTTTAGAGACCTCTCATGCAGTTGCATATGCTATGAAAGTGGCACCGACAATGCCTAAAGACTCAATTATGATTATCTGTTTGTCGGGAAGAGGGGATAAGGATATAAACACAATCGCTGAACTAATGGAAAATGATAATTCTCAATAGAAAATTATAACTAAAATAGGACAATTTTTTGATCCATCTTCTGCCCACTGTTAGTCTTGACATTGGATATGGAGGTGTTAGAGTTTGACCGAAGTATCAGTTGTAGGGGTTGGAGTACTTAGCTTTTTCAGATTGCATTACCTATCCGGAAAAAGGGCTTACTATGAAGAAAGTCTACGATTTAATACAGATTATGGACGGCCTTTTTTACTTTAAATAAAAAACGACAAAAATATCATGAATAGAATAATAAATAAGTTCAATGAACTTAATGAAAAGGGCAGAATTGCATTGGTTACCTATATAACGGCAGGTGACCCATCACTAGAAGTTACTGAGGATATAGTTCTGAAACTAGAGGAAAGTGGAGCCGATATCATAGAGCTTGGAGTCCCATTTTCTGATCCTATGGCTGATGGTCCAGTTATACAATTAGCCTCTGAGAGAGCGCTAAAATCGGGAACAACACTGCATGATGTACTAAATTCTGTTAGAAATATTAGAAAAGTTTCAGAAGTGCCTATTATCCTGTTTGGCTACTATAATCCTTTTTTCCATTATGGAGTCGAAAAATTTGCAAAAGATGCAGCTGAGGCTGGTGCAGATGGTGTTTTGGTTGTTGACCTGCCGCCGGAAGAAGCCCCTGAATTTAAAGTACATACAGATAAGGAAGGGCTCAATCTTGTTTTCTTATTGGCTCCTACTAGCACTACAGAGCGTGTTGAACTTATAGCAAGCAATGCCAGCGGGTTTGTTTATCTCGTTTCGGTCACTGGTGTGACTGGAGTTAAGGCAGATCTGAATTATTCACTAGAAACATTAGCCGGACAGATAAAATCTACAACAGGTCTTCCTGTAGGAGTCGGATTTGGAGTTTCCTCTCCAGAGCAGGTTAAAACTATAGCAGAGTATGCAGACGCTGTAATTGTTGGAAGTGCAATCGTGAGAATCATAGAAGAGCACGGAAATGATAATGATACTCTTCTCAAGGAGCTTTCAGGTTTTATTGGCAGTTTAAGCGTGGCCTGCAACAAGCCCGAAATAGGACTTAAAGAAAAGGCAAAGTAAGAGTATGAATAAAGAGCTTAAACGGTATCTTTTTATTGGAGACTTTGATTCTCTCCTCCTAGGACTTTTCTCGAAGCGTGGTGAGGTAATATGGGTTAGTTCTTTAGACGAAGCCCTAAACCAAACTGGTGATTTCTCGCTTATTATTTTGGAAAACAGTTTTTTTACTCCTACGAGGTCTAAAAAACTTGCTGATCATTATCCTCAAACACCTTTAATTGTTAGTAATGGTGATGAGCATGACGAACCACCGCCGTCTGTCAGATTTGTAGCGTTTCATAAACTTTTATCTGAGCAGATTGAGCGTGAGGAAAGACTCGCCAAGACAGAGCTGCGTGTTGAGGAATTAAGAGCTGTTCATGCGGGAGCAAAAAAGCTTCTAATACTACTCCATGATCACCCTGATCCTGATTCTATTGCAAGTGCGCTTGCTCTTAGAACTTTACTTAAAAGGAATAAACAAACTGCAATCATCGGACATTTAGGGGAGCAAATTTCCCGCCCTGAGAACGTTGCAATGATAGATCTGTTAGAGATTGATTTAGTAGCTCTTACACCAGAACAATTAACTGATTTTGATTCAATTGCACTTGTTGATGTTCAGCCTACATTTTTTGGTGGTATGCAAATTCCTGAAGTTGACACAGTGATCGATCACCACCCATTAGTTGATTCTTACGATGCTAAGTTTAAAGAGATAAGAGCAGAAGAGGGAGCAACATCTACAATCTTAACCAAGTTCTTGCGTGCCTCTCAGGTTGATATCTCAGAGAGACTCGCTACTGCACTGCTTTACGGAATAAAGACTGACACTATTACCCTAAACCGTGACGCAAACCCTGATGATGTAGAAGCATTTACTTTCTTATATCCAGAATCAAATCTTTCTCTTTTAAGACGTATTGAGAGGGCTGAGGTGCCGCCGTCTGAAATGAAATCACTTGGTCAGGCTCTAGCAGATCACTGGATTGAAGACGGGATTTTCTTTGTTAATGTTGGGAGAGTGGACCGTGAATATTTGATACCAAAGATATCAGATTTTGGTATTCAGGTAAAAGGGGTCGAATGGTCCGTTGCTTTTGGAATTCTAGGTAAATCGCATCTGATTATTTCTGTCAGAAATGTCGGATATGTTAAAGGTGCAGGCCGACTTGTCAGGGAACTGTTTAAAGAAATTGGTAGCGCCGGTGGTCATAGATCAGCTGCAAAAGCAGTTATCCCGTTAAGCAATGTGAGAAAGACAATAGGAAAAGGATCCCAATCAGCAATTAAGAAATGGCTTACTGATATTTTTACAAAAGCAGTGACTGAAAAGGCCGAAGACGACAGTTAATTCATTACCCCCTACTTAATACCTACTAATTTTTTCACTCGAACCACAACAATTGTATACCCTCTGATTTAAGAATATAATCCTAGCTATTATGAAAATTATCTTTATGGGAACACCTGAGTTTGCAGTATCTTCTTTGAAAGCTCTGATAGAATCTGATCATGAAGTAATAGCTGTTATAGCACAGCCTGATAAGCCCAAGGGTCGGGGTCGTAAGCTTGCACCACAACCTACAAAGATTCTTGCAGAAGAACATAATATTTTGGTGATACAGCCTGAAAAAGTTAGAACAGAAGAGTTTCTAAGTGAGCTTCAAGATTTATCCCCTGATCTAATTTGCGTAACAGCATACGGAAAAATACTCCCAAAAAGTATATTAGAACTTCCTGAACACGGCTGTATTAATGTGCACGCCTCTTTGCTTCCTAAATACAGAGGAGCAGCTCCAATCAACTGGGCAATTGTCAGAGGGGAAACTCAAACCGGTATAACTACTATGCTTATGGATGAAGGTATGGATACTGGTGATATGCTACTAAAGAAGGAAATCCAAATTGAGGATGAAGATGACGCGGGAAGCTTGTCAGAAAAGCTTTCTCAATTGGGTGGAGATCTGCTATTAGAAACGATATCTCATCTTGAGCAAGGCAAGCTGACCCCTTCTAAACAAGATGAGTCCCAGGCTACCCATGCTCCAATGCTAAAGAAAAGTGATGGGGAAATTAAGTGGGATAAATCGGCTCAAGAGTTATGGAATTTAATAAGGGGAATGAACCCTTGGCCTGGAACATTTACAAATTTAGAAAATAAATCCCTTAAAATATACAAAGCCAAATTAGTAGATGGTGTAGGCCGTCCTGGTGAGGTTTTAGACTCAGACCCCGGTGCTCTTATAGTCTCAACGGGAGAGGGCGCTCTTGAAATTTTGGAATTGCAATTAGAAGGTAGCAAGAGGATGGACATAAAATCATTTCTCTCCGGAAGAAAGATCGAGAAGGGAACTATCCTAGGTAACTAACTGCCACATCTTTTATTAATACCCAATAGCCAAAGATGAGAACGTATTTCTTCTTTCAAAGAATCATTGTCTTCAACTGTGTTGCAGGCCTGAGTAAGATATTGTTCAGCTTTAACATTATCGCCGAGTTTTATATATAAACCTCCGATTGTGTCGAGTGCATAAGGCGGGATTGTTTCAAGGTCTTTTGTAGCTTGAAGCATGTATTCAAGACCCTCTTCATATTGCGCTCCTATTTCAAGATATAGAGACGCCAGGTTGTTTGCCGCTTCTAAATTTGTTTTGTCTTTCTTAAGCGCTTTCTTATAATACTTTTCGGCCTTTGTATACTCGCCTTCTTTAAAGTAAACATTCCCTAAATTTACAATGGGTGTTATCAAAGTGTTGTCATTGCTAATCGCACTCTTATACTCTCTAATTGCAAGATCGTTCTTGCCTTCTCTTTCATAAATTACGCCAAGATTATTATGTTCTTCTGCCGTAAGAGGGTCTTTCATAAACAGAGATGACTGAAGCGATGCACAGCCATTTAAAAAGATCGAGAACATAATAATTAATAGAGTTAAAGATAGATAGTAATTTTTCATGGAGTTATTGTTAACATAAGATTATTCATTCTTTCCCATTCTTGATCTAATTTCTCATAACTTATTTTTTGATTTTGCTTATACCCTGTATGAATTATAACTGTACGATTTAGATCGTTGTAACCATAAGCAACATAATAATGCGGGACACTCACTTTCCACTTACCTTTATCGACTAATAAAATAACTGGATTGTTCTCATCTAGATTTGATTTGAGCATCTCGATGTTCCCATTGACGCTCTCTACTTTATAGCCACGATCTTTAGCATAGTTTTCCATGTCTGATATGAGAGCACCGTTTAACTCAGGAATATATATCACCTCAGCTATTTCATCTTGGTCTATATCTTTGCCATAGAATTGCATAACAGAAGCCAGGGAAGCGGGTCCGCAGAACTTGTCCTTTTGTTTTACAAAAGGAACATTCTCAACAATCACTACATTGTCATTGTCAGAAGATATTTGTGATGAGGGTTGATTTTGTGCACAACCCGATATTAAGTTAACCAAGAAACAAAATGCAATTATATAATAAAAACAGTGCATTATGGTTAGTCTAGGGTTTATATTCTCTTCCATAAATAAATGATTAAGAGCACTAGAGCTACTATAACAAGAAGGGTTACTACTACAGCAACTACGCCACCATCGCCGCCAGCAGGGATTTTATCCGAGAGTGATGCAATCTGGTGTACCTGCTCATCACTCATTTCGTTTATTTTAAGAGAAACTTCTTCGGCAGTTAACCCATGACTCATTAGTTTCTCAGCAACAATTTTGTTCTCTAGCGCACGCCTTACTTTAATCTCATTGATCTCCCTCATTGTAGATGCATTATCTTCAGGAGCAATCATCTGTGATCCTGTAACAGCTGCTTTTACAGGTGTGGATATCAAAGATGCCGGTACAAAAGTAATTAGCACTAAAAATATAATGGTGATATTAAATCCTCTTATCAATGTGGGTGTCATATTTGGGCTCCTCCGTGAGCAGGTGAAATGTAGTATATATTTAAACCGATATTTCCCCTCTAACAAAGTGTTTTTTTTTACTTGCGATAAAGCTTTATATTCGTTGCCAAAAATAGACTCCATGGTAGTATAACAATCCAATGTTGCGGGTATTAACAGGGACTGCTAAAGGCAGAAATCTTAAAGTTCCTAAGGGGCAGAAGATTCGTCCTATGACCAGCAGGGTTAAGAAGTCTGTATTCGATACCCTGGCAGATATTTCGGACTTGAGAGTCCTAGATATTTTCGCTGGTTCTGGGGGTTTGGGGATAGAATCTTTAAGCCGTGGGGCTGGTCATGTTACTGCAATAGAAAAGGATCCTTCAGTATTTAAGATTATTAATGAAAATTACAAGCACTGCGGATTTTTTGATAAGGCAAGTTTAATTTGTTTTGACTACAAGGTCGCTTTATCAAAGTTAAAAAGTAAAAACGAAGTTTTCGACTTAATCTTTATCGATCCACCGTATAAGCTTTATGGTACTTTAGAGGTAAAGGATTTTATTCTAGATGTAGAAGAATTATTAGACGATGACGGGGTTATTGTAATAGAGCACAACTACAAAACTGATGACACGCCCCCGGGTTTTGAAAGAATCACTAAACCATTTGGAGAAACGCAGGTTAGTTATTTCAGAAAGGGTGAACAATAATGAAAGTTGCAATTTATCCCGGATCCTTTGACCCATTTACCAATGGACACAAGAATATAATCGAGCGCGGAGTAAAAGTGTTCGACCAAATTATAGTCGCTGTCGCACATAATACCTCTAAAAAGACTGTTTTTACTGTTGAAGAAAGAGTTGCAATTTTAAATGAAGTCTTTAAAGATCGAGACGATGTGAAAGTAGATTATTTTGAAGGATTACTTGTTGAATATATAAAAACAAAGGGCACTAATATTGTTATAAGGGGAATGAGGACAGTGTCAGATTTTGAGTTTGAGATGCAAATGGCTCTCGCGAATAAAACTCTGAGTTCTGATCTGGAAACAGTATTTATGGTAACTGACAGTGAGTTTTCACATATAAGCTCTTCGGTTATTAAAGAGGTTATATCATTAAACGGATCGGCGTCACATATGGTCCCGGAAATTGTAGAACAACGGTTAAGGGAAAAACTTTTAAAAAGTTAGGAGGATTTACCCAATGAAATTATCTGCACGTGCTGAGAGATTACAACCTTCGGCGACTCTAACTATTACAGCAAAAGCAAAAGCCCTTAAGGCCCAAGGAGTGGATGTAATAGGATTCGGAGCAGGCGAGCCTGATTTTGATAGCCCGGATCATGTAAAAGAAGCAGCTATAGAGGCTATCAACAAAGGCCTTACCAAGTACACTGGCGTTGGAGGTATAGACGAATTAAAAGACGCTATTATTCACAGATTAAAAGAGGATCACAATCTAGAATATGAGAAATCTGAAATCATTACTTCTGTAGGCGCTAAACATACTCTGTACAATGTTATACAAGTGCTTTTTGATAAAGGGGACGAAGTAATTGTTCCGGCTCCATATTGGGTTTCATACCCAGAGCAGATCAAACTAGCTGAGGCAACACCAGTAATACTCGAAACCAAAGAGTCTGACGGTTTCAAGATAACTCCTGAAGCACTAAAGCAGCATATAAATTCAAACACAAAAGCTCTTATACTTAATTACCCTTCAAACCCAACGGGCGCTACTTATAATGAAACCGAGCTTAGGGCAATTGTAGATGTAGCAATGGACGCCGGGCTCATAATAATTTCAGACGAGATTTATGAGAAGATTATTTATGGCGGAATTAAGCACATACCTGTCGCTTCTTTAGGAGAAGATATTAAGAAAGCTACTATTCTAGTGAATGGCGTATCAAAGACATACTCAATGACTGGCTGGAGAATAGGATATGCGGCTGGGGACAAAGGTGTAATTAGTGCTATGAGTAAGCTTCAAGGGCAATCTACTTCAAACCCAACATCTATCTCTCAGTGGGCCGCAATAGCCGCTTTTACTGGGGATCACCAGGTTATTGAAGATAGAACAAAAGAGTTTGAACAGAGAAAAAATTATATTGTAGAAAAACTAAACGATATACCTCAGATTAATTGTTTCGACCCGCAGGGGGCGTTCTATGTGTTTCCTAATGTCTCAGGATGCTACGGTAAAGAATTTAACGGCAAAGTTATAAAGGATTCACTCGACTTCACAGAGTTTATTCTTGATGAAGCCAAAGTAGCCGTAGTGCCGGGAGTTGCATTTGGTGCTGATGATTATGTCAGAATTTCTTATGCAACATCAATGGATGATATTGTTAAAGGAATCGATAGAATGACAGAGGCAATCAAGAAACTCTCTTAGTCCCGGATATTCATCCACCTGGATTTTTCTTCTTTTATAGCTAATATAGGATTGGTACGTCCGTGGGCAAGTTAATCCCAGATCGGGCTTCGAAATTCTATGAATAAAATTAAGATCGGTCTATCCATATCACTTACAGGAAATTACTCAATCCAAGGCGTAGAGAGCTTTGAAGGTATAAAACTTTGGGTTGAGCAAACCAATAGCCGAGGTGGGATTATAGTAAGTGAACTCGGAGCAAAACTTCCTATTGAGCTTGTCTACTACGACGACAAAAGTTCGATCGACATATGCAGAGCAAACACACAAAGGCTAATTCTAGAAGACAAGGTCAACTTACTCCTAGGCCCTTATTCAAGCTCGCTTGCTATAACTGCTTGTGAGGTGGCCGAAGAACATAACAAAACTCTCTGGAATCACGGTGGCTCGACGGACGAAATCGAGGAAAGGAATTTCACATCTGTAATCAATGCGATTACTCCTGCTAGTAATTATTCTCACGGCATAATTGATGCAATCAAAAAGACAGATCCTAGTGCTGAGAAAATAGCTGCTTTTAGTGCCCGGGACAGCGGGTTTTCTACCCGTGTTGCAAACGGTGCTAAAGAACATGCCCAAGCACTTGGGTTAGATGTTCGAGAGTACAAATTCATCTCAGGCACAAAGGATTTCTCTGAGCATCTGGAAGACCTAGTTTCTTATGATCCTGATCTAATTCTTGGCATGGGACGGGCTCATGATGACTTGGCTCTTACAGAGTTTTTATTTAAATCTGAAGTTTATTCAAAAGCAGCCGGGTTTATTGTTGCTTCAATTAAATTATTTAAAGATAGATTTGGTGAGCAAGCTGAAGGTATATTGTCGGCAAGCCAATGGGAAAGAGGGCTTAAAATTACACCTGACATTGGGCCTACCCCAGAAGAATTTGCAGCTAATTTTAAATCTGCTTATGGGAAATATCCTGATTACGTCGCTGCCCAAGGTTATAATGTCGGGCTTATTATTGAGAAGTGTATTCAGGAGGTCGGCACGTTAGATGATTTAACTCTGAGAAATGCTGCAAAGAGCGCCAATTTTAAAACTTTCTACGGGTGGTTTGAAACAGATACCTCAGGTAATCAGACAGGGCATCAGATGGTTGTGGTTCAGTGGCAAGATGGAAATAAAGTTATAGTACATCCGGAATCAATGGCTCAAGAGAAAATCATTTATCCAAGAAAACAAATTTGACCTATGTGGTAAACTTAATACTAAGATTATGACTGAATTAGAAGACAAGATTGCTCAAGCTCAAGAAGTAATACAAAACGCATCTAACATAGTAGTTCTCACAGGGGCTGGGATTTCCGCTGAAAGCGGTGTTCCTACATTCAGAGGAGAAGAGGGGTTATGGCAGAACTATAGACCGGAAGAGCTTGCGACTCCTGATGCCTTTTGGAAAGACCCCAAGCTTGTCTGGGAATGGTATGACTGGAGAAGGAACGCTGTTAAAGATGCAAAGCCTAATCCTGGTCATTATGCACTGGCCCAGTTAGAAAACTATGCTCCAAAAGTTACTCTAATCACCCAAAATATTGACGGCCTTCATCAAATGGCTGGAAGCAGTAAGATCACAGAGATGCATGGTAATTTGTGGCAGATAAGATGCACCAAATGCGGAGAAATAGAGCAAAACTTTGATGTTCCACTAGCCGAGTTGCCTCCCAAATGTAAAAAATGCGGTGAGATTGGAAGGCCAAATGTAGTTTGGTTTGGTGAGATGATTGAAATGTCATTGATAGATGAAATTCTAAGAGCGATAGAAGAGTGTCAGGTGATGCTGATTATTGGTACCTCAGGAGTTGTGGAACCTGCTGCTTCAATGGGGCTGGTGGCTAAGCAAACAAATAAAACCGTGATTGAGATTAATCTTGATGAAACCCCAAGCGCCGGACTCTATGATATCGTCATTAGGGAAAAATCAGGCGAGATACTCCCCCTACTTTTTACCTCAAATTCAAATAATACTCTAAGCTGATTTGTTTATAGCAAGTTGTGCAGCGACTTTTATTGCTGCAATTATGCTTGAAGGGTTTGCAATACCTTTCCACGCAATATCAAATGCAGTTCCGTGATCTGGTGAAGTTCTGATTATAGGAAGCCCCAGTGTAATATTCACACCGTCATCAAAAGATATCATTTTAAATGGAATAAGACCCTGGTCGTGATACATCGCAACTACTGCGTCCCATTTGCCCTGGTTGGCATAATAAAACAAAGTGTCCGCTGGAAGTGGTCCTTCAATGTTAATTCCTTTATTTCGCGCCTCTTCAACAGCCGGTATGATGTGATCTATCTCTTCTTTCCCAAAAGCTCCTGATTCCCCGGCGTGAGGGTTTAACCCGCAAATGACTATTTTTGGATCATCTATTTTAAAAAGGTTTACGAGCGAATCATGTGTAAGTTGAATAGTTGATAATACTCTCTCCTTACTAATTAACTTCGGAACGTTGCTCAAAGCCTCATGAATTGTTACCAGCATTACTTTAAACTTCTGGCCTTCAAACATCATCACTGCCTGATCAGCTCCGGTCAGATCCTTAAGCATCTCAGTGTGTCCAGGATACTTAGACCCTGCAAGATGGGTCGACTCCTTACTAATAGGTGCTGTCACTACTGCGTCAATTTCATTCGTCAAAGCAGAATTTACAGCAGCGATTATGTAGTCGAGACTGGCCTGTCCTGCCTTTTTATCCAAAGTGCTCGGTTTTAAATCTTCTAACCCAAAGTCTGAGCATTCAACAATTTTAAGATCAGTAAGGGAATTGTCAGATGCTTTTTTAATTATTCCGGCATCTCCATATATGACTATCTCGCAGAGGTCTTTTACCTCTTTTGAAGAGACTGCTTTCACAATTATCTCAGGGCCAACTCCATTTGGGTCCCCCATTGTTATTCCGATGATAGGTTTTTTAGACATGAGTTTCTCTTTGGATTTCCATGTTATAAGAGTCTAGAGGTTAAATTCTGAACAGTCTTTCTGTGTTAGCTTTTGTAATTTCTGCGAGTTCATCAATTGAAATTTCTCTCACATCAGCAACTGTTTGCGCTACGTGTTTTACAAACGAAGGCTCATTTGGTTTCCCTCTATGAGGAACAGGGGCAAGATATGGAGAATCAGTTTCTATTAGTATCCTATCCGCCGGTATGTTTTTTGCGGCTTCTCTTAATTCTTCTGATTTTTTAAATGTAACAATTCCGGAGAATGAAATATAATATCCCAAATCCAAATACTTCACGGCTGTTTCATAGTTCCCCGTAAAGCAGTGAATTACTCCAGGAGTACTAGCCGCGGTTTCTTTCTTTAAGATTTCCCGCATGTCCTCATCTGCCTCACGAACGTGAATAATTACGGGTAGATCATGTTTTTTCCCTAAACGAATATGCTCGGTAAATGAGTTAATTTGTATTTCCTTGTCAGAGTTCATATAGAAATAGTCTAGGCCGGTTTCCCCGATCGCAACAACTTTTTCATGACTTGCATAGTGGTCCAGACCCTTTAGTACTTTTTCGTTTGTCTGATCAGCAGAGTGGGGATGCACACCGGTAGTGGCAAATATAAAATCGTATTTTTCTGCTAGTGCAATGGTCTCTTCTGTAGATGGTATATCTGAAGAAATAGAAACGATTTTATCTATGTTATTTTCTTTAGCCCTTTTCAGTACTTCATCCAAGTTCTCTAAAGAAACTAAATGTGCATGGCTGTCTATTAGCATTATTTTTGAGTTTTATCTTTGATTAAAGATAAAGAAGCGGCTTTTATCTTGTCAGCGTCTGTTAAATTTTTGCTGCTGTCTTCTTTATCTTTTAAGAGGTCTTTTAATTCAGACATAAATTGGTTTACATCTTTAAATGATCTATACACAGATGCAAATCGCACATAGGCAACTTCATCTATCTCATAGAGCTTGTTGATAACCCTCTCACCTATTTCGCCGCTATCTACTTCTCTGTCCCCCCTTTCTTGAAATTCTCTCTCAAGTGAGGAAACAAAGCTCTCAATTACATCCATGCTGATTGGCCTTTTTTCACAAGCCTTTAACATCCCCGCCACTATTTTGCTTCTATCAAAAGTCTCTCTTACGCCACCTTTTTTTACTATGAGGAGTTCCACTTCTTCAACCCTCTCATAGGTTGTATAACGGCTGTTACAATCAAGACATTCTCGGCGTCTCCTAATGGAAGTTTCTTCCTTCCCAAGCCGAGAATCAATTACCTTACTTTCTAAACTAGTGCAAAATGGACATTTCATTTATACGAGCCTATCTGAATACATAGGGAATTTTTTACAAAGCTCTGTAACATCGTCTTTTATTCTAGATAGAACAGTTTCATTGCCTGTATTATCCAGTGCTTCTTTAATGAGTCCTGCGATAATTCCCATCTCCTCTTCTTTCATTCCCCTTGTTGTAATCGCGGGGGTCCCAATTCTAATACCGCTTGTAACCATAGGAGGATGAGGGTCAAATGGAATCGCATTTTTATTTACTGTAATGCCTGCAAGCTCAAGCGTATCCTCAGCTATCTTGCCTGTGAGATCTGTATCTCTTAGATCTACGAGCACTAGATGATTGTCTGTGCCGCCTGAGACGAGGTTAAACCCATGCTCAAGCATGCATTCCCCAAAGTGTTTGGCGTTTTTAACTATTTGAGCCTGATATTCTTTAAACTCAGGAGTTAAAGCTTCTTTGAATGCGACAGCCTTAGCTGCAATTGTATGCATTAAAGGGCCACCCTGAGAGCCGGGGAAAACCCTGCTGTTAACTTTCTTGGCATGTTCTTCTTTCATCATAATCATGCCGCCTCTTGGGCCACGCAGCGTCTTATGGGTAGTAGTGGTCACATAATCACAATGTGGCACAGGATCTGAATAAAGTCCCGCAGTCACAAGGCCCGCTGGGTGGGCTATATCTGCCATTAATAATGCGCCGCATTCATCGGCTATTTCCTTAAACTTTGAAAAATCAATATCTCTTGGATACGCGCTCCAGCCAACTACTATAAGTTTGGGGCTATGTTCTTGAGCGAGTTTTCTAACTTCATCATAATCAATTAAGTTTGTGTCTTCAGTAACACCGTAAGGAACTATATTATAAAGCCTTCCTGAGAAATTCACCGAGCTTCCGTGAGTTAAATGTCCGCCGTGTGCCAGGTTCATTCCAAGCACTGTGTCGCCTGGTTGAATAGCTGCAAAGTAAACAGCCATATTTGCCTGAGATCCAGAGTGCGGCTGTACATTAACAGCGTCGCATCCAAAAAGCTCTTTAGCTCTATCACGAGCAATATCCTCTGCAATATCTACAAATTCACATCCACCGTAATACCTTTTTCCAGGAAGCCCCTCTGCATATTTATTGGTCAGCACAGATCCAGCTGCCTCAAGTACTGCTTCGCTCACATAATTTTCAGATGCTATGAGCTCTAGCCTATATTCTTGCCTCTCTGTTTCAGATCTTATGATCTTAGCTATTTCTGGGTCAAATTTTTCAAGAACAGACATTTCTACTACCTCCGTGAAGTCTAGAAAAAAATATTAAATCTTTAAGATGTTAGCAAACAGAAACTATTAGGCTTTACGGGTCTAATTTTCAAATTCTAATTTGCTTATCAAGTGTTTATAAAAGTAAAAGATTTCTCAGAAACTGCAAGAAAATCTAATTTTTAAATGTTTAAGTTTACATCAAAAGAACCGATATTTACTTTGGCCACTAGCCCGCTCTTCCAACAAATATCCCTGGCAGCTTTTTGCATATTTTGAGGCACCAGGAGATGAAGCTTAGCTCCTAACTCAGAAAGTTTTTTCCACTTCTCAGCTCTTTTTTCGTTTATAGTTTCTTTAGTTTCTACTTCGACTACTAGCACTATTTGCTCATAATTTTCAAAAATAACGTCAGGGTAGGCTCCGCCGAATTCATAATTTTTCTCTTCCCCGGGGTTTATATGCACTTTGCTGTATTGTCTTGAATATTTTTCATGCACTTTTCTGATTACCCAGTCATGCAAGAACTGCTCATCTGTCGATCTTGCCATACCTTTCCCCCCACATGAGTTTCGTCTTGAGAATGGTAAAGAAGTCTCTATAAGGAGACTTAATAAGCTTCACACTAGTATCAGCTCTTTGTACTTCGATTATATCTCCAGTGTTTAGTCTTACGCCGATTTGCCCATCAAGTGTAAGGTAAGTGTCAGGCTCATGAGTTGTGACTTTTATTTCGACTTTCATATCGCTTGATACTACAAGCGGTCTGTTCGTAAGTGTATGAGGGCATATAGGGGTTATTATTGTTACAGGGATTTTGGGATGAACAATCGGGCCTCCTGCTGATAAGGAATAAGCAGTAGAACCAGTAGGTGTAGAAAGTATAATCCCGTCTGCTTTGTATGTGGTTACATGTGAGTCATCTATGTAAATTCCCAAATCAATTATTCTAGCGACTGCTCCCTTATTAATGACTACATCGTTTAGTACTTCATAAGTGCCGATTATATTCTTCTCACGGTGAATTGTCGTAAGCAGCATCTGTCTTTCTTCAACTTCGTAGTTACCTTCAATAATTCTTTCCATCATAGGATAGAGCTCGTCTACTGTTACTTCGGTTAGAAATCCCAGTCCGCCAAGATTGATTCCTAAAATGGGCGTGCCGTGTTTACATGCAAGCCTAGACATTCCTAAAAATGTACCGTCTCCACCAAAAACCAGGATAACATCAACAAGCTCAGGCAGCTCCGCTTGTTCTACCGAATTCATATGACCAATTTGATCACCTAAAACCTTTTCGACAAATACCTCAACATTCTTTTCCTTGAGCCATGTCGTAAGGTTTTTTGTGATTTCTAGTGGCTCATCTATTTTAGCTTTAGCAATAATGCCGATTTTCAAGATTTTTGTCCTCCTAAATGCCTGAACGCTTCACATTTAGATTTGGCTCGATGGCCTGATAAATATACCACCATGCCTAAAGAATCAAAGAATTACTACTATTTCTCAGCCCTTTGTATTAGCTCGATGCATAAATAAGATAATTCTTGATAAATTCACTAAGGTCGCCGTCCAGAACAGGGTCAACATTTCCTGTTTCAAAATCAGTTCTGTGGTCTTTTATCATCCTATATGGATGAAGCACGTAGGAGCGGATTTGACTGCCCCATCCAATTTCTTTTTTGGTTGAGTTTAGCTCATCCATCTTTTCCCTTTGTTTCTCTCTTTCAAGCTCATAGAGTCTGGCGCGAAGAATCTTCATTGCGGTTTCTCTATTTTGACGTTGAGAGCGCTCATTCTGACAGCTCACAACTATTCCCGAAGGAGCGTGAGTGATTCGTATGGCAGAATCTGTTTTGTTAACATGCTGCCCCCCGGCGCCACTTGCCCGGTAAGTATCAACCCTCAAGTCTTTATCATCAATGTCTACTTCTATGCTGTCGTCAATCTCCGGGGAAATGAATACTGAAGCAAAGGAGGTGTGCCTTCTCTTATTTGAATCAAATGGGGAAATCCTGACTAGACGATGAACGCCGCTCTCGCCTTTTAAATAGCCAAATGCATAATCTCCATTAACCAGAAATGTAGCACTCTTAAGTCCGGCTTCATCTCCCTCCTGATATTCTACAATTTCCGTTTTGAAGCCGCTTCTTTCAGCGTATCTAAGATACATCCTGAGTAGCATATCAGCCCAGTCTTGAGCCTCTGTTCCGCCTGCGCCAGCATTAATAGAAACAATTGCGTTACTTGTGTCCTCAGGCTCTCCAAGAATCCTCTTGAATTCGAGGTCCTCGACCTTTACTACAATCTCATCCAGTTTTGACTTTGCCTCTGCCAATGCACTTTCATCACCTTCTTCCAATGAAAGCTCTTCTAAAATCTCAACATCATCAAGCTCTGAAGTTAAGCCCTTCCACTGATCAACAGTATTTTTAATTAGTGATTGTTCTCTAAGTGTTTCTTGGGCTAAGTCGGCGTTGTCCCAAAATTCTGGATTGCCAGTGATTTCTTCAAGTTCTTTTAATCTGGATTCTTTGCCAGGCAGGTCAAAGATAGTCTCCAATTATTGCTAGTCTATTCTTTAGATCTTGGATTTGTTCTTTGTTGTCACCTATCATAAATTCACTACCTCCGGCAAATATTTAAAATAATATAAATTTTTGTTTTGCAATTGCCAACCGAGTTGAATTATACAGAGTTTTGGGTAGATTCATATAGACTTTCTTGTCACAAATTTTCACTGATTAATTACATAGTACAAATTAACTTAAACCGCTTAGATTAGACTATCTTTATCCTATAGTTATTTGTATATAAGAAGATTTGTTGGCGTGTGATTATCTTAAAATTTAAAAATGTTCGTAGAAAGAAGGAGAATCTAAAGTGAAAAAATATCTATTTACACCAGGTCCCGTACCAGTGCCAAGTGAAGTATTAATTGAGATGGCTAAGCCCATTATTCATCACAGAACAGCAGAGTTTGAAGAAATATTTGCAGAAGTGAGGGAAGGGCTTAAATACATATACAACACTAAACAGGAAGTTCTAATCTTAGCCGCATCAGGTACTGGAGCTATGGAAGCCTCTATCACTAATACTCTATCCAGAGGCGACAAAGCATTAGTCGTCAACAGTGGAAAATTTGGAGAGAGGTGGGGTAAAATTTGCCGCTCCCATGGAGTAGAGGTTGAAGAGATATTGGTTGAGTGGGGAAAAGAAGTTGATCCTGCAGTTATTGAAAAAGCACTTAACGACGATCCTTCAATTAAAGCTGTTCTAACACAGGCCAGTGAAACCTCAACTGGTGTAAAGCATCCGATTAAAGAGATTGCCGCAATTACCAATAAAAGAGACGATGTGATTCAAATTGTAGACGGTATTACAGGAGTTGGCGTTTTTGAGATCGCTTTTGATGAATGGGGGGTCGACGTACTTGTTGGTGGTTCTCAAAAAGCGTTTATGCTTCCTCCTGGACTTTCATTTGCCGCTATGAGCGAGAAGGCATGGAAGTTCTATGAAACTTCTGATCTTCCAAAATTTTACTTTGACTTTAAACCGGCACTAAAAAATGCTGAAAAAAACACTACAACATTTACTCCAGCTGTAACCCTTATAATTGGCCTTGCAGCAGTTCTAAGAAGGTTCAAAGAAGAGGGCCGCGAGAATATGCACAAGCGCCACTCAAGACTCGCTCTTGCAACTAGAGAAGCTATGAAAGCAATAGGGCTTGAGCCTTATGTTCAGGACACTCCAAGTTCTGCACTTACAACAATAATTGCACCTCCTGAGATAGGAGCTGGTAAAGTTATTGCAGGTCTACGCGACGAGTTTGGAATTACAGTAGCCGGTGGTCAGGATCAGGCTAAAGGTAAGATCTTCAGAATCTCACATATCGGCGATATTGATAAAACAGATACTTTGTCGATCGTTGCTGCAATTGAGAGTGTTCTCAACCAGCTTGGTTACGAGTTTAATTTTGGCGCTGCTACTAAAAAAGCATCTGAAGTGCTCAGCGTAGAATTATAAGAGTAGTCTTTAAAAGCAATATAATAAGTAATAGACTGGGCTCTCTTTGAGGAAGATAAAATTTATCCACCTTTCCGATATTCATATCGGCCTACAGACGCACGGTAAGATAAACCCTGCTACAGGTAAAAATACAAGGTTAGAGGATATTCTTAAATCTCTCGACTTTGCATTTAATTACGCTAAAAATGAGTCTGTTGATCTGCTCCTTATTGCAGGTGATATATTCCATAGAGAAAACCCACAGCCTACAGAAGAGATAGAGTTCTCCAAGAGAGTTTTGAAGTTAGTTAAAGACTCAAATGCTAGAGTTGTTATGGTACTAGGAAACCATGATTATCCTTCTGCTGGAGGCAGGGCCTCTGCTGTTGAGATTTTCCCTGCGCTTGATATAGACCGCGTAACTATCGTAAGAAAACCTGAATTAATTACCCTGGACACTGAAAACGGCCCGGTCCAAATTGCCTGCGTTCCCTGGGCTCCTAGAAGCGGTCTCCTTGCAAAGGATGAATATAAATCCCTAAGCTCTCAAGAAATCCAGATAGAAATTGAAAAGAGATTAATTGCAATTATCAGAGATTTATCTTCTAAAGTAGACAAGTCCAATCCTGCAATATTTCTTGCTCATCTGGCCGCAAGGGACGCCAAACTCTCAGGCACAGAACGAGACACCCTTACAACCACTGATCCCATTGTTCCCGTGAGTGAGCTAAACAATAAAGCTTTCCAGTATGTAGGTCTTGGGCATATACACAGATTCCAGAATCTAAATAAAGACGATACCCCTCCAATTATATATTCAGGGAGCATTGAGAGAATTGATTTTACAGAAGAGAAAGAGGGTAAAGGATTTGTCCTAGGTGAAATTGTTGAGTCTGAGGATGTTTGGAAATGCGAATATAAATTTATTGAAACTCCAGCTAGAAAATTTATTACTATTGAACTTGAACAAGGCGATTTGGAGATAGATGAGGTATTAGAAAAGCGCTTCAACAAAGATGATTATTCTGATGCCGTGGTTAGGGTCAGATACAAAGTTTCAGGCCCGAGTGACAAAGTTGATGAGAAGAGACTTAAATCACTCTTTGAAAGTGCTCAAAGTCTTAAGATTGAAAAGGTGTTTGATAAGCACGAAAAAGTTATGAGACAAGCTGGGCTTTCAAAAACTATGGGACTTATGGAAGCACTCGATAAATACATTGAGACCAAGCCTGAGTTAAAAGATATGGCGGATGACATGAAATCGTATGCTGAGAAGCTTATAAAAGATAATACTGATAATACTAAAGATTAATTTTAAGATATACCGTTATCGTAGCAGGGGCCGTTGGCCTCATCACATTCATCAATTTCAAGTTGTAGGGTCACATGGCTGATTTTGAATTTCTCAGACAACTCTTTCTTAAGATCGCTCAATATGTTCTCACTATTATCCATATCCTGTACTACAACATGAGCGCTAAGTGCTTCAAATCCTTGGGTTAATGTCCACACGTGGAGGTCGTGAACGCTGATCACATTCTCCTTTGAGCAGATGCATGTCTTTACTAGATCAAGATCTATTCCTTTTGGAGTTCCTTCAAGAAGTATGTGGCTTGATTCTTTAAACAGCACCCAAGCGCCCCGAATAATGAGAATCGACACCAGGATGCTAATAAGCGAATCTGCGTAGTACCACTTTGTCGTGATCATTATTATTCCAGCAACAATAGCGCCAACTGATCCAAGAGCATCACTAATAACATGATATAAAGCGCCTTTGATATTTAGATTGCCGCTCTGATATTTAAATAAAACATATGCGCTTGTAAGGTTGATAAGTAGCCCCACAACTGCAACTATCGTCATTTCAACGCTTTTAACTTCATGTGGTGTAAGCAATCTTTTATAAGCTTCGATCAAGATTCCTGCCGAAATTGCAAAGAGTAAAAGGCTGTTGAAAAATGCAGCCAGAATTTCTGCTCTGTAGAATCCAAATGTTTTAGTAGGAGTTGGGGGTTTTTCTTTGAACCAGATTGCAAAGAAGGCGAGCGATACGGCGAAAACATCTGTGAGCATATGCCCTGCATCGGATAATAACGCGAGACTACCAGTATAGAAACCGGCAACTGCTTCTACAATCATAAAGCTAAAAGTAAGCCCAAGGACTATGATAAGTGCTTTCTTTTCTTTTGCGTTATTTATATTGTGGCTATGACTGTGGTCATGTCCATGGCTATGGTCGTGGTGTTCCATCTATGATAAAAATATACCTGCTTAATGTATCAGGCAAAGAAAATAAGAATTAAGCTGAATTGGATTAATTAGGTTTGCCAAAATGCTTTTTTACAAGCGGATCTCGGTCGATCTCAGATATCAAATAACCGATCTGATACTGATCACCAGGGTAATAATACAGTTTCACACCTTGTGGTGTTATATAAAACATTCCTTCTTTTCTGGTCTCATCAGAGAGCTCAACTTCATATACAGAGAATCCCACAGTACCAGCGCCTAGGTTGACAGATTTTCTCTCTTCTCTAAGTTTTGTTACTTTATCAGCTAGTTCCCAAGCTTTGGGGAAAACCTGCCCGTTTACATTTAATATCATTTTCGTCCTCTATTTTTATTACGTCGATTACTATAAAACCTGAATTTTCGAAATCATTCCGATACAAGTCAGTATTTTGTCTATTTTTTCGTTTCTCTCATGAAGATATCTTTCTTTAATCTCCCCACTGCAATCATTGCACTTTGTTTCATTTGAATCCTCAACTACTATTGAGCAATTCTCGCAAAATAGTTCCTTTTTGTCATACCAGGTTAGATGAGAATAAAGCAGTTCGTTGGCCCCTCTTTTCCCAAGAGAATCAGACCACTCAGAGATGTCCCAGATAATGCGATTTCTAAACTTCTCCGGAATCTCACTGAGATCGCCCGAATAAATTTCGTCCTCATCTACATAAATCTTACAAGAAAAATTGGTTTTTTGTTCCATTCGTTGATGCCGTGTCTAGAGTTAAATTCGTGTGGTTCTAGATAATAATAGTTGGTCCACCAGTACAAGATTTACCATTGCTTCAGCTATTGGTACTGCTCGTGGACATAAACATGGATCGTGCCTTCCTTTTACTTTAAGCTCTTTAGGGTTTCCCGATTTATCAACTGTATTTTGTTTTTTTGAAATTGACGATGTTGGCTTTATTGCAATTCTAATAACCAAGTCTTCGCCGTTTGTCATTCCGCCGAGCAGGCCGCCGGCATTGTTGCTTTGAAAACCAAGCGCTCCAGAATCTTTTTTTACCATTAAATCATTAGCCTCTGATCCTTTCATTCTTGCAGCTTCAAATCCAAGACCTACTTCAAACCCTCTAATTCCACCAAGACTCATAAGTCCTTGTGCAAGATCAGCGTCTACCTTATGGAAAATAGGAGTTCCTAAACCAGTGGGCAGGCCGGTTGTGACAACCTCTACCACGCCACCAATTGAATCCCCATCTTTCCTCACTTCATCAATAAGCTCTATCATTTGTTCAGCAGTCTTAGCGTCAGGGCACCTGACTATATTTTTCTCTATCTCATCAAAATCAATTTTATCGGCCACTATGTCGCCAACCTGCTTTACGTATCCATAGGTATGAATGCCCTTTAAATTTAGAATCTTTTTAGCAATCGCTGCAGCAGCGACACGTCCCACAGTCTCTCTATTTGAAGACCTTCCCCCGCCCCTGTGGTCTCTGAAACCATACTTCTCGTCATATGTGAAGTCAGCATGTCCCGGGCGATATGTGTCTTTTATATCCTCATATGATTTTGAGATTGCGTCAGTATTCCTAACCATTAGAGAAATAGGAGTGCCGAGAGTTTTTCCTTCAAAAACACCTGAAAGTATTTCAACTGTATCGGGCTCTTTTCGCTGAGTTGTGATTTTGCTTTGTCCCGGGCGGCGGCGATCGAGCTCAAACTGAATTTCTTCAGGGCTAATTTCTAACCCCGCAGGACAGCCGTCTAATACAACCCCGACTGCAGGTCCATGAGACTCTCCCCAGGTTGTAATACGGAAAATTGTTCCAAATGAGTTACCAGACATAGGATGATTTTATATGAAATGAATTGCGTTGCAAATTTGGTCTATTCTAAATGCCCATTTTCCCTAAACCAAGTCAGTGTGTTTTTAACACTTTCTTTAATGTCCCCAGGCTGATAGCCTAATTCGTTAATAGCCTTTGAGCTGTCAAAATGCCATCTTAACTTTGACAATTTGACCGAGTCCAAGTCCATGGTCGAGTAATTTGGGAAACTCATTCCGAGAATTCTCTCAACCACATATCCGGAGGCTAAAGCCATAAAATATGGAATTTTCATCTTAGGCTTGGGGACCCCAGTGACTTCTTCTAATAGACTGAAAAGTTGAAGCAATGTGAAATTCTTATTGCCTAATATGTATCTTTCGCCAATCCTGCCTTTCTCAGCAGCGAGAATATGTCCTTCGGCAACGTCATCTACATCCACCATGTTGAGCGTGCCGTCCATGTAGCCAGGAAATTTCTTTTTGTAAAACCAGAGAATGAATGCTGTGCTGGATAAATAAATATCCCCGGTTCCGATTACAGTTGAGGGATTTACTACGACAAGCGGTAAGCCTTTTTTAGCTAAATCAAGAGCTATTTGCTCCCCCCTGTGCTTTGTATCGAGATATTTGACCCCTAAATAATCAAGATCGTATTTTGTCTCCTCGTTCGCAATGCCTCTGTTTGGGTCTACTCCAATTGCAGCAATGCTGCTAGTGTGGACCGCCTTTTTTATGCCTGCTTCAAGCGCTGCGTTTAGTATATTTGACGTTCCTTTTACATTAATTTCTTCCATCTTTTGATAATCTTCTTTTCTAAAGGAAGCTACTCCTGCTGTATGATATAAAGTGTCGCAGCCTTTAAGTGCTTCGTTCACGGAATCCGTATCCATCACATCGCCGTATACCCTTTCGACATCGATGTCATCGATATTAGAAGTTTGGCTTGATTGTCTTAAAAGGATTTTTACATGCTCACCTCTATCCACTAATTTCTTGGCAATATGAGAGCCTATAAATCCAGTTGCCCCTGTTACTAAAGTGGCCATGAGAAAACCTCCTAAATAGAATTAAGAATTGATATTACAATGTAAGATAAAGAAAAACAATTTGTATTGTTATCTGTTTCTAACTTACATGAGCGATATTTGAGCAAATTAGGGTCTTGGTATAATTTAATTATCCATAAGCCATTGAGTTCAAATTTTATCAATGTATATTTTAAGGATTACTACTAATCAGGGGCTAAAATGGAATTAGAAGAACTTTTAAGAGATAGAGAATTTGACGAGGGCGAAAAGAGGCTTAATGATGCAATAGACATTGCACAGAGGGAATGGGAAAATGTAAGATCTTCATTAGAGCTTGCTGGTGATATAGGCGAGTTTGATAAAGAAGATTTTATGATAGGGGTTATCGAAGAGGATGTCATAATCCGTGAGCCACTCCTAAGCCCGACAAAATCTGTCTCCGTATACTCTCCAACATTTTACCCCATGTACTTTGTTCAGAATTTGCTCACCATGGATGAGAAGCTCGCAAAAGAGGGTTACAGAACAATAGAATCTCTCTACGTTTTTGTTGAGCTTGCTGCTAAGGCTGGCGAGAGACTTGGGTTAATCGGATCATTTGCGATGTCATTTGGAGGCGGTTACGGAACCGCAAGATCAGGATGGATAGCTGAAAAAGGATATCCACTAGAAAGAGATTTATTTGTAAAAATGTTTTTTAAAAATAAGAATGAAAGCCAAGATTGGGATTTCTTCTGGACATCTGTCAGAGATAATTTAAAGCAAACTTTTGCAAAATTTGAAGCTTGGCAGAATGACGAGAAACTCTATAAAAAAGAGGTAAAGTCAAAAGCAATTGTTAAACCGATGTTGGTCTAATAGGTTAAAAGCTATTTTAAAATAGTTTTCTCTTCTAATTGAAATCAAGAAAAATCATCTTCATAGTCAGGAGCCAAGTTCTCAAAACTCGGGACCCCTCGTTTTTCTAGGAACGCTAATTTTACGCTTCCGGTAGGGCCGTTTCTTTGCTTTCCTATAATTATTTCTGCTATGCCGTCTTTCTCCTCAGGGTCTTTTCTGTAAACATCAGCCCTGTGTATAAAAAGAACCAGATCGGCATCTTGCTCTATTGCTCCACTCTCTCTTAAATCAGATAGTTGAGGTATTCTGTCGGATCGGGATTCTGTTTGTCTGCTAAGCTGTGAGATTGCCAACACAGGTAGTGATAGTTCTTTCGCGAGAGCCTTTAGGGAGCCTGAAATCTCAGCGATCTCTCGTTCCCTTGATTCTGATTTTCTACTGCCCCGCATAAGCTGCAGGTAATCCACAATGATTAAGTCCAAGCCCTTATCTTTTTGTAGTCTTCTGGCTTTAGCTCGTATCTCCATAACGCTTATTGCCGGCGTATCATCAATAAATATCTTTGCCTGGCCTAATTCGTCAGCAGCATGTATAAGCTTTTCAAGGTCGCCATCCTTTATGTAACCACTTCTAATGCTGGAGTAGTTAACTTTGGATTTATTAGAGAACATTCTCAACATCAGCTGCTCTTTTGTCATCTCAAGAGAGAAGATGCCGACTGTCTTGTTGTCGTTAATAGCTGCATGGTATGCGATATTCAAAGCAAAGGATGTTTTCCCAAGTCCGGGTCGAGCTGCAAGTATTACAAGATCTCCAGGCTGAAACCCTGAGGTCATATAGTCAATTTTCTCAAACCCTGTAGGTATACCGGTTATTAATTCTTTTCTAGCGTGAAGCTGTTCAATGATTTCAAGGGCTTTATTTGCGAGATATTTTGAGTCATAAAAGCTTGGCTTGATTTTGTTCTGACCAATGTCCAGTATCGTATGTTCTGCTCGGTCAATAAATTCGTCTAAGTCAACATTGTTATCGTTTCCATGGTGAGCAATGTCTGTTGCTGCAATAACCATATTCCTTAAAATGGACTTTTCTTTGACTAACTGAGCGTAATATTCGACATTCTCTGTGGTCGGCACAAGCTCTGTAAGATATGTGAGGTAGCTGCTTTCACCCACTTCTTCAAGCAGGTTTCCCCTTGATTTCAGGTTGTCGAATAAAGTCAGCAGATCTATAGGTTTATTATCCCTATCCAGATCTATCATGGCATCGAATATCTTGCGGTGGGAGTCCTTATAGAAGTCCTCAGGTATAAGAATTTCAAGCACCTGGTTAATAACAGGGCTTTCTATTAATATAGCGCCAAGAACTGCCTGCTCGGCTTCAATATTTTGGGGAAGCGGTCTTGATAGCATTTCCATAGCTTTATATTAAAACATTTACCCCTTAGATTTCAATGTGGTTTTTTAATCAGAGATGAATTTGGTACTACTCAACTATCACAATGCCTATATCCATTACATTTGTGCCTGTTGGACCAGTGATAATTAAATCCCCTAATTTGTCAAAAAAGTCGTAGGAGTTATTTTGCGCAAGGTGGTCTCTAGCGCTCACGTTAATTTTTCTTGCATTAAGTCTGCTTTGACCATCGCAAATAGCCCCAGCAGCGTCTATTGGCCCGTCTACCCCGTCTGTATCACAAAATAATCCAACGATGTTATGATCTATTATTTCCATACAAAACGATAGAGCCGTCTCGGTGCTTCTACCACCTTTACCCATACTGTGCACTGTGACGGTGGTCTCTCCACCAAAGATGATACAGCTTGGTGTTTTTACGGGAATGTCAGATCTCTCACTATCAAAAGCTATCCCAGCTATTACTTTAGCTACTTCCTTTGCTTCTCCGCTAATTTGTGAGGACAGCATCAGAGTGTTATATCCAAATTCCTCAGCTTTTTTCTGAGCCGCCATTAAAGACTTAATATTGCTGCCAACAATTAAAGTTTGGACTAAGTCCGGGTCAATTTCAGCTTCTTTAAGTGTTTCAGGTAGCTCTCCATTGCGCCCATCTTCAAGATGGACTACAACTTGAGGTGGGAGTTCATGCTCAATTCTTAAAGCGTCTATAACGCGCCAAGCATCCTCAAATGTTGTTGAATCAGGAACAGTTGGACCTGAGGCGATGGCGTCTAATTTATCACTTACCATGTTTGATAGAATTAATGTTACTACACGAGCAGGCAGCGCTTTCTTTAAGAGCCCTCCGCCTTTTATTTGTGATATATGCTTTCTTACAGCGTTTAATCCGTTTTTGTCGACGCCACTTCGTAAAAGGGCTTCTGTAGCTTTTCTTGTGTCGTCTAATGTGAGCCCAGGTGAAGGCATAGATAATACAGCGCTGCCGCCTCCCGAGATTAGAAAAATGACTAAGTCTTTTTCCCTTGCTGTTTCAAGAATCGACATAACATCATTAGCCGCAATAACGCTTCTCTCATCAGGAACAGGATGACCGCAAAGGTGGAAACCTAATTTGTTAAACTTTCTATCTGGTTGTGAATTCGATATGACCAATCCACTGGTGAGTCTGTCACCTAGCACTTCTTCAACACCCTCGGCCATAGCTGAGGCAGCTTTTCCAAAAGATATTACGTAAATGGAATCAAATTCTTTTAGATTATATGTCTTAGAATCAATAGTGAGTATTTCATCTTGAAGGCTTAGATAGTCTAGTACACATTTTTTAGGATTTGCCGCTTCTACGGCCTCTTTATATATTTCAAGCGCATTCTGTCTTGTTTTCTCTATATCCATTATTTTATTGTTTGATGATAAATTCTTGCTTTGAATCAATACTGATTAGTCTTCCCTCAACTCTTGGATTACTTGATCAACCCGTGCTTTTGTCAGGTTTTCTTCAAGTGTATTATCAACAAGCATTACGGGCGCTGTTCCACATGAAGCCAAACATTCAGCTTCCATAAGAGTGATTTTCCCGTCAGGAGTTGTTTCACCTGTCTTTATGCCCAATTTATCGCACATATAATGTTCTACGTGCTCAGCCCCTCTAAGTGCGCATGATAATGTTCTGCAAACCCAGACAACATGCTTCCCTGAAGGCTCGGTAAAGAACATCGTGTAGAAGGTGGCGACATTTTGAACGCTGGAAGGACTTATTTCAAGCATGTTAGCGGCTTCTTCCATGGATTCAGCAGATAGATAGCTGTACTCATTCTGAATCTCTCTAAGCACCGGTATAAGCGCCGATCGTTTGGTCTCAGATTTAGAGATAATAGCATTTAATTTCTTTACAAGTGTTTCTGAAAAAGGCATTTAATATTCTCCAAAATTAGCTCTGATAATCTTACATGTTTTGAATCTGATCTCAAGAATAAAGGTTTTTATAGCTAGAAACTATTGATAGCCATATTTATTAGCTATAATTAAAAATCTGTTTTGTAATATGAGTTTTGTGCGGACTCAAAAGTTCATGTTGGCTATAGTATAGCAAATTACATGAATATGCTGATCGGTCAGCAAAATATAATAAGAAGAAAAGGAAGATATCATGCTTGGAGCATTTAAAAAGATATTCAATGGATCAAGAAAAGAGGAAAGTGCAGAGGATAGGGAGCTCAAGCTAAAAGTTGCAACTAGCGTTATTTTGCTGGAAGCGGCTACAGCGGACTCTAATTTTTCCGTGGAAGAGCAAGAGAAAATCGTAGAAATATTGAAATCCAGATTTCAGATGAGCGATGAATCAGTCAAAGAACTTATTGATGAATCTGAGAATGAAAGAAAAAATTCGACTGGTTTATGGTATTTCACTAACATCATCAATGAAAACTTGAATAATGAAGAAAAGTACAACTTAATGGAGCTGGTCTGGGAAGTGATATACTCAGATGGAACCCTTGATAAGTTTGAAAACTATATAGCTCATAAGCTGCTCAAAATGCTTAATATAGATCATTCAAAATTCATTGAACTGAAGATGAAAGTGAAGAACGAAACTGAAACAGCCTAATACCTGTGAGTGCATTCATACTTGAGCTAAAACTAGTATTTTTAGTTTATCATCTTCTCCATTTAGAATTGCGGTATTCTTTATGATCTATCTTAGTCTAAAGTCAGGGATAATATTAATATGGATTTCTCATCAGTAGAAAGAGTGAATCAAGTAAATAAAAACGGTAGAGTTGCTATTGTTTACGGTTTGAGAACGCCATTTGTAAAATCAGGCACACTCTTTAGAAACCTATCGTCTTTAGATCTTGGGAAAATCGTAACAGGTGAGCTTTTAAACCGTACGGAAATAGATCCTGAAGAGTTAGACAAAGTAATTTTTGGCACTGTACTTCCTTCGATTAAAACTTCTAATTTGGCAAGAGAGATATCTCTAGGCTCAGGAGTTCCCGTAACCACGCCTGCTTTTACTGTCACCAGCGCATGCGCTTCAGCTACTCAGGCTTTTACAGACGGTGTTTCCAGCATCTTATCAGGTGACTCAGATGTTGTTCTAGTAGGAGGGGTTGAATCTATCTCCGATTTCCCGGTTCTATTTTCGAAAGGTTTTAGAAATATGCTCTTTGATTCATCAAAAGGTAAAACTATTCTTGAAAAAGCTAAACCATTTTTGAAAATGGGAGTAAGCGATATTGCCCCTGATATGCCGGCAATTGCTGAGCGTTCAACTGGGCTGACTATGGGCGAATCAGCCGAAAAAATGGCCCGACAAAACCAAATCTCCAGAAGAGACCAAGATGAATTTGCTCTCCGCAGTCATACATTAGCATCAAAAGCTCAGAAAGAAGAAATATTTAGAAGGGAAATGATAAAGACCTTTATTCCGCCTAATTTTGAAGAACCCGTATTTACTGATAACGCAGTAAAAAGTGATTTAACTATAGAAACACTAAAAGAGCTAAAGCCTGCATTTGATAAAGAATATGGAACAGTGACTTCAGGCAACTCAGCGCCACTTTCAGACGGCGCATGTGCTCTGCTTTTAATGTCCGAAGAAAGAGCAAAAGCTCTTGGATTTAAACCTTTAGGCTACGTACGCTCTTATGCCTATTCAGCCCTTGATCCGGGAGACCAACTGCTTATGGGCCCGGCATATTCTACACCGGCAGCTTTAGATAAAGCGGGACTCACACTTAAAGATATGGATATTCTTGAAATACATGAAGCTTTTTCTGCCCAAGTGCTTTCAAATATTAGAGCCTTTGCATCAAAAAAGTTTGCCGAGGAAAAACTTTCTCGAACTAAAGCACTCGGAGATATTGATATGGATAAAGTAAATGTTACTGGAGGCTCTATTGCAATTGGGCACCCGTTTGGAGCAACCGGAGGAAGAATAATTTTGACCCTTCTATACGCGCTTCAAAGAAGGCAAGCTAATTTTGGCCTTGCCACTGTTTGTGCCGCTGGAGGCCTTGGCGCAACAGTAGTTTTAGAAAGGGAGTAACCTTTTATAAGGAAATTCTTTATAAGACGAATACATATGAACAGTATATCTTTCGAATTAAACAAAAATGGTGTTGCGATTCTCAGCATAGATAGCCCTGGGAATCCCTCAAACAAACTCAACCAAGTTGATATAAACTGGATGCTCGAATTTCTAAGTAATATCGATAGACAGCTCGATATGATAGAAAACGAAAATGAAATAAGGGCTGTAGTTCTCTATAGCAGTAAGGACAAAAGTTTTATTAATGGTGCCGAGATAAGAGAGTATTTAAATTTCACTTTGGCCGATGAGGGTAGGGGATATAGCTTAAGAGCCCAAGAAGTAACAGAGAAGATAGAGAGCTCAAGAGTACCATTTATTGCTGCTATGGGCGGCTCCTGTCTAGGTATGGGGCTTGAGCTAATTTTAGCTTGTACATATAGAATCGCTTCAGAGAATTTAGAAACTTATTTCGGAATGAACGGGCTTCAGAACGGACTAATCCCTTGTTCCGGAGGCACACAGCGGCTTCCAAGGCTGATAGGAACAAGAGAGGCGCTTGATCTAATCCTCTCGGGGGAAACTCTCGATACAAATTATGCTAAAGATCTTGGATTAATAGATGAAGTGGTTCCTAATGAATTATTATTAGACATTTCACTAGAGCGAGCGCTTCAGATATCAAATAAAGAATTTAAACCAAGAAGAGGCCACTTTAAGGGGATACAGCATACGATTGTGAATGAGAATCCAATTGCCCGAAAAAAACTTTTTAATGACGTAAGGAAGCAAGCAAGTAAAGACCGCAGACCCTCAATCAATGCTCCTATTATGGCTATTGAAGCTCTTGAGGTTGGCATGTCCAGCTTTAACAGGGGGCTTCATGTTGAATCTGTTTACTTCGGAGAGCTGGTTGTTAGTACTGCGACACGGAGTTTAATCAGGACTCAAATGGCTCTGGAAAAAGTTAAAGATCAGTCAGGTTTTTCTAAAACAGGCATCGACACTAAATGCGATATTCATAAAATAGCAGTTGTTGGAGCAAACAATTTAAGCAATGAAATTAGCTCTCTTGCTGCCGATCATGGTGTTAGAGTCCGCTTAAGGGGAAGGGATGATGAAGAGGTGGGGTCAAGTCTAAAGCACTGTTATAATTACTTTAAAGATAAATATGACAATCAGGAAATAAACGAACTAGATTTTGAACACAAATTTGATCTAATTAGTGCAACTACAGATTATTCAGGTTTTAAAAGAGCCCAGATGATCTTCGAGTGCGGTGAAGAAGATCTGAAATTTAAGCTCGATGCATTAAAAGAAATAGAGCCGATTTTGCAGATGGACGCAATATATCTCTCAAGCTCTTTTGTTTATCCCATTGCCGGCATTGCAGCCAATTCAATACTCCCAGGGAGAGTTCTTGGCATAAGGATGTTTGATAATACCGATAGTTCTGAATTTGTTGAAATATCAGTTACCGACGATACCTCTAAAACAGCTCTTTCAGAAGTTATAGAGTTCTTAAAGAGACTAGGGAAAATCGTAATTGTAGTAAACGGCGCAACCGGTTCCTACACTACGAGGCTGCAGCTTGCGTATTTTAATGAGAGCCTTAATCTTGTAAGTGAGGGTGTGTCTATCGAGGCAGTGGAAGATTCCATGACGCGTCTGGGATTTGAAGAAGGGCCTTTTATGACTATAGATGGACTAGGAATAGATCTAGTACTGAAAGCATCTAATCTAATATATCAAGTGCAGGGGGATAAAATAAAATCTCATCCCTCTCTTGGCTTATTAGTTAGCAATGAGAGATTAGGAGTGAAAAATGGGCAAGGTTTTTATAAATACCACAAGGGGCAAGGAAGATTTGATAAGTCAGTCTATAAATTCTTTCCTGTGCATTCTGAAAAATCTGAAAGCATGACCAATAAAGAAATACAAGAACGAATTATGTTGGCGATGATAAATGAAGCGCTTATTTGTCTTGAAGAAAAAATAATAGATAGTCCTCAGGAAGGGGATATTGCTGCGCTTCTTGGGCTGGGATTCCCATCAGTGATTGGAGGGCCTTTTAACTATGTAGATTCTGAAGGGGCAGGAGAAATATTAAAGAAGCTTCACAACTTAAGTGTTAAGTATGGGACCAGGTATACATCCCCTGTTCTTCTAAAAGATGCATCTGTTTCCGGCAATAAATTTTATGATAATTAATTATTCTATTGCATATTGGCCCAGAGACAATATTCTTATTTACCGAGTAGCTATTATCATGTAAATTGGAGTTCTTAAATACGGAGTTTTGAAATACTATGAGTTCTAAAAATAATGCTAAAAGTTCAAAAGAGAATACGAGTAGAGAAAAGGCTACCAGCAAGTATTTTAAACCTGCAATTCTTATTCTCTCTATAATCGGATTTCTATTATCTGTTTATCTTACCTATTTGCATTACTCAGAGGGTCAGGCTGCATTTTGTTCACAGGGCTCGGATTGTGATGCTGTCAGACAGAGCAGCTACTCTTCTCTTCTTGGGATTCCTGTAGCACTCTTTGGGGCTGTTGGATATGCATTAATCTTTTGGTTTACATATGTTTCTCTTTCCAAGAGTATGAGGTGGGTTCTTCTCTATATAATATCCTTGGCTGGATTTGTATTTTCTCTCTATCTAACATATCTCGAGCTTTTTGTAATAAATGCCATATGTTTTTATTGTGTTGTTTCAGCCGTAATTATGACTGCAATTTTTATTCTGATTGCTCTTAGAAAAGAAGAGTTCTATCCAAAGCTGTCGTCATTACATACAGCCGTCCTTACCATTTGTGTCTTTGGAATTGTCGTAATCGGGTCTAGCGCATTTCAATCCGATACTTTTGATTTTGAAGATGACGGAGCAATTGCAGCAAATAGTCTCCAACTTGGGCTAGCCAAGCACCTAAGACAGAATGGTGCCAGAATGTACGGTTCTTATAAGTGCCCTCACTGTAATACGCAGAAGGCATTATTTGGCGGCGCATCAAAATATGTTGATTATGTAGAATGCGACCCGGCGGGTCCAGATACAAGATCACAAATTTGTTTCTCACGTGGAATAATGAGCTATCCAACTTGGGAGATAAACGGTAAATACTATGAGGGCGCTAAGTCCTTAACAGAGCTCTCTCAACTCTCAGGTTATAAAAATTCTCAGTAATATCTTGTCTGTGTCAGATTCTCTTAATACATATTATTAATCCTCCCTGAATTATTTCCTTCCACCTATAACTTTATAAAAAAGTTGTTGATTCCTAAAATTCTGTAAGATAGCCTTGAACAAAAGCCACAAGTTTAAAAAGTGTAGTTATACTTTTAATAACAAATAAAATAAATATGGAGGTGCGGTTATGGAGATATTTGATAAGATAGCTAGGAGAGGGTTTCTGAAACTCGGCACTTTGGGAATTGGTGCTCTCGGTATAGCTGCTGCTGCAACTGTAAATACTCAACGAGCAGAGGCACAGGGTAGAAGAAATCTACAGGTCGATATTGCCTGTAATGCGAACAGCATTCGATTTGAAGGACCTCAGGGACCTAATCCGGATAACCCAGAAGGAGATCCAGGTCCACATCCTTATTACGGAGCCTCATTTGTGGTACAGGGCGTAATATTTACAGCAGGAACGCTTAGAACCGCGGGCTTTGAAAATAGTGGTCTTATGGCTGACGGAACACCTGAATTTCCAGACAGAGTTATTGGAAGATGGACTTGCAGGGGTTGGTTTATTGGTGATAGTACTAATCCATCTAGAGGCGGTCTTTTTACACCATCAGGACCTTTTGTAGCTACTACTCAGATCTACAATCTCGATACTGATAACTCGGGAGAAACTACCATTATTAGTGATGGTGTGGAGCTAATTGACTTAAATGTCCCTTTTAACCGCGCAGTTACTGGTGGTACCGGTATATACAAAAAATCAAGAGGAGAAGTAACCCAAACTGGTATAGGAGCTAATGCAACAGGACTATTTAATTTTTCCTTTGATTTCAGATTGAGGTAATTGCCCTAGCTTACTAAGCTAAAGCAGTATTTATTTAGAAAATTGTCGGTGTCATATGGCTTTAGTTTCTATAACCTATTAATTTTTATTGTTTTTTTTGTTATACTTGTTGTATAAATTTATGTCGGTAGGTGAAAGTCATGGACAAAGACTTAGGAAAAGATGTAGACACACTTAAGGAAGATATATCCAGGTTAAAAGATGACCTTGCCGGTATAGCCGAGACATTGCTTGAAAAAGGCAAGGCAGAAACGGATGCTGCTAAAGATAAGCTGGGAGAGAGGTTTGGGGATGAACTCGAAGCTGCTCGGGTAAAGGGCAAAGAGCAGATGGAATCCATAGAGGACCAAATAAGGGAAAAACCCTTAATGAGTCTGTTAATTGCTTTTGTTATAGGGCTTTTTCTTGGTAAGCTTTTGGACCGAAGGTAAATCATTTTGAGTAACCTGGGTACAATATTATCAACGGCCTTAAAGCCTGGCAATGAATATATGAAAACGGTTATAACCCGTCTGATTATATTTGCTGCTGCTCTATTCCTATCTACAATTCTAGTAATTATCGGATTAGGATTTCTAGTCTGGTCGTCTTTTCTTTACCTTACTACTGTTTTTAACCCTTACGTGGCCGCATTGATGAGCGGTCTAATTGCAATCTTGCTTGCTGGAGTGGTTTTTCTGATTGTAAGTGCTTTAACTAAAGGTAGCTCTGAGAAAAAAACTGCTGAGACTGAGGACAGTGGGCCCAATTTTGTCGATACCTCAAAAGTAATTAATGAATATCCTCTTGAATCAGGGTTAATGGCTATGGCAGCAGGGTTTATTGCGGGCTCTTCCCCCGATTCAAAGAAAGCGCTTACTGAATTGTTTGTAACGTTAAGCCAGAACTCTTCAAAATAATTTAGCTAATCTCTAGTGCATCTTTCTATGAATGATCTGAATATCCTGGCAGAACTGTCCCCGTCTTCAAGTTCAGGGTGCCATTGAATCCCAAGAATGTAATCCTCATTTGTGGCTTCAATTGCTTCAACAATGTTGTCTTCTGTTTCGGCGCTCTTCCTGAGTCCACTACCAACTTTATCTACTGCCTGATGGTGGTAGCTCTTAACGGAAAGATTATCTAGTCTAATTATATTAAAAAGGTTCGTGTTTGGATCAACAAAAACATTATGTAGAGACCCTTTTTCGTGTCGAAGCGCTTTAGGAATAAAAGAGTCAATGTCTTGGTACAAAGTCCCGCCAAAGGCTACATTTAAGAGCTGCATCCCTCCGCAAATCCCCAGTACCGGGAGTTCCTTCTTCAATGAATTATCTAGAACCGCAAATTCCATCTCGGTTCTTTCAAGGCTCATGGGCCTTAGTTTAGGATGTGGGGCTTGATTGTAATATTTAGGGTCCATATCTCTGGATCCCGGTAATAGTAGCCCATCGATTCTTGCCACTGTTTCTTTAATAAGTGATGAGTTCTTGGGTATAGAAGGTATTAGTAGGGGAATCCCTCCTGCGTTTGCTATGGCATGAGCATACTTTTCTTCTATCTCAAAATTTCCGTTTTTAATATCAGTGGTTATGCCAATTATCGGTTTGTTCATATTATCCATTAACTCAGTTCTAATTTTATTTCTAGCTTATCATAAAGAAAAAGCCAGATTCATACAAATTTGTATAGAGTAGTGTATCTTATTAGTAAATTTATTTGCTGATTTTAATACCTTAATGCAGAAGGTGAAAAATAATGAATAGAAATTTTAAAACCATAGCGGCTTTATTTATTGCACTATGCTTTTTTGTAGGATGCAGCTCAATTGAAAAAATAGTAGATCCTTTTGTCGGAAATTGGGTATCAGGGGCATTTAATTTAGAGTTTAAGAATGACCGCACGTTTGAGCTTTCAATCGGTAAAACCATATCAGTTAATTTGGATGGTAAGTACGATTATGATGAAAATACGCTAACTTTGGATGTTGAAGGAGATAACGAGCTTACTTTTGCATATGAATTTAAAGACGATAAAAATAAATTAGTTCTAAACCCCGAAGGCGAGTCTAGTTATATCAAAACAAAAATAGAGTTTGCAAGAGAGTAAAACGATCAAATTAGTGCCAATATTTATACTATTTAAATGATTCAACTTAAAGATATAACCCTATCGTTTGGATCAAGAGAAATTTTTAAAAACCTTTCCTGGCATATAAAAGACGGGAAGAGAATAGGTTTATTCGGACCAAACGGCGTAGGGAAGACAACTTTATTAAATATGCTGGCGGGATTATATACCCCGGACAGCGGAGCTTTAACCGTGCCTCCTTCATATGTAATCGGCTATCTTCCTCAAGAGGTTGAAGAGTTCGATACGGGCAGGACAGTTTTAGAAGAAGCTCTTAGCATTTTTAAGGAAGTGCTCGATTTAGAAAAAGAATCAGAAACAATTGCAGAACAACTAAACAAAATAGAAGATCATTCCTCAGCGGAATACAAAAAAAACCTGGCTAGGCTAGATGCTATACATAATGAGTTAAGAACCAGGGGCTCTCATACCCTCCAATTTCAGAGCGAGAAGCTCCTTGTTGGGCTTGGTTTTGAAGTAGGTGATTTAGGTCGTCCACTAAGCACTTTTTCCGGCGGATGGAGAATGAGGGTTGCGCTTGCAAAACTCCTTTTACAGAATCCAAATATACTTTTGTTGGATGAGCCGACTAACCACTTGGATATTGAGAGCATAGACTGGCTTGAAGAATATTTGAAACGCTTTCAAGGCAGTGTGATTCTGGTTTCTCATGACCAATATTTCTTAAACCGTATGGTGACCACGATTGCTGAATTGAGCACGGGGCAAATTACCGAGTACGTAGGTAATTACTCTTCTTATGTCCAAGAACGTCAGTCACGGCTTGAGATTCAAAAATCCGCTTATGACAATCAACAGCGAATGATCAAAGAGACCGAGAGGTTTATTGAGCGGTTTCGCTACAAAAATACCAAAGCGAAGCAGGCCCAGAGTCGTATTAAAATGCTTGAGAAGTTAGATCGTGTCCCGGTTCCTGAATCTGATGATGCTTCTATTAAATTTAATTTCCCAGAGCCTAAACAATCGGGAAAGATTGTGCTTGAGTTATCAGAATTCTCTAAATCCTATGGGAAGAAAGACGGTACAGAGCTTAAGGTTTTTGAAAAGGTGAGACCCCTTGAAATTTCTAGAGGCGACAAGATTGCGCTCATTGGAAAAAATGGGGCTGGAAAAAGTACTCTTGCAAGAATGCTGCTCGGGACAGAGCCCTTTGATGGTAAGAGGAAGCTGGGCCATAATGTGGAGCTGACATATTTTGCTCAGCACCAAGCTGAATCTCTTGACCCTTCAAATAAAATAATAGAAGAGCTTAAATCTGCAGGCCATACACAGAACGATACCGAGATAAGGACTTTGCTCGGAGCCTTCTTGTTTAAGGCTGACGATGTCTTTAAACCTGTGAGTGTTTTGTCCGGTGGTGAGAAAAGCCGTATAGCGCTCGCAAAAACACTGCTCTCTCCAAAGAACTTTATGATATTAGACGAGCCTACTAACCATTTGGATATACAGTCTAGAAATGTGCTGATAGATGCACTCAGAAATTATAAAGGCACGTTTGTTGTTGTAAGTCATGACAGGCATTTTCTCGATCGGGTTGCTAATAAGATTTGGTATGCCGAGGAGAAAGGATTGGTTACATATCCCGGAACGTATTCAGATTTCCACTATCATCAAACAAAAAGAGAAGAGGAGTTGCTCCCCTCACTTAATGACAATAAAAAAGAGACTGTGCAAACAACTGATAAGCCACGTTCTCCTAAGGACAAACGCAAGGAAGCCGAGAGGCGCAACCGTCTCTATAAGGAACTAGTAGAGAATGGAGTTGAGAATATGGACAATTGGGCGGAGCTCTCTGTCAAACAGCTTCAGACGGCGCTTTCTAATCTGGAAAAGAGAATTCACTCTTATGAAGATAAGAAAGCTGAATTAGAGCAATTCCTTGCAGATCCTTCTAGTCTTAGCGACAAGGGGCGTGTTGAAGACCTATCTCAAAATTATAGTGAGCTTGCTGAGAACCTACAAAAATCCTACGAAAGATGGGACCAAGTTACAGCCCATATTGAAACTATTGGTGATCAGCAAGAGTAAAAAAAGTCTTAAATCTCTAACTAGTTTAATCCTCAAATTCTTCTACTTTTAATTCCGGATGCATCCCGGGGACAGCAACTCTAAACCAAATAAACGGAAGCAGTGGGTTTGGCAGCCAGTAAAGCCAGGCTAAGTTTGACACTTTCTTGCCGTCTTGTAGTTCTAAATTCATCCAGACATAGAGAAATTTATAAAAGCACAACCCGGGAATATAGTTTGTCTTGAACTTATCGGTCTTAAGATACTTCTTCCCAATATAATAGTTGCCTTCAAAACTGGTAATGCCCCAGCCAAGCGGTCCCTCGGCCAATAAAGTGCCAGAGGACCTATGAGTAATCCTAATGTGCTTCTTTAGTTTTGGCATGTCTTATTTGATTCCGAAGTTTGCGATTAGGTTCTATCAGAAACGAATTAACTCATTCCCGCAGCCATAGCTTCAAGCCGACTTACGCGCTCTTCCATTGGAGGATGAGTGCTAAATAGTGAAGCTAGTCCTTTACCTGAAAGAGGGCTTGCGATAAGCATATGGGAAGTGCTATCGGCTGCCTGCTCACTTATTTGAAGAGGAATTCTATGTGAAGCCGCCCCAAGTTTCCTAAGTGCATTGGCTAGAGATAAAGGATTTCCGCAAATCTCTGCCCCGCCCTTATCGGCGCCGTATTCCCTTGTTCTGGAGATAGTCATTCTTATCACTGTTGCAGCCAAAGGGGCTAGTATGATCATTGCGATCATTGCAATTGGGTTCCCACCTCTATCTCTTCCTCCCCCAAAAAACATGGCGAAGTATGCGAGATAGGTTATGGCTGTAGCAATTGTTGCGGCTATAGAGCTAATTAAAATGTCTCTGTTCTTAATGTGAGCTAGCTCGTGCGCGAGTACTCCCTTTAACTCTTCACGGTTTAACAGCTTCATGATTCCCTGAGTTACTGCAACAGCTGCGTTCTCTGGGTCTCTACCGGTTGCAAAAGCGTTTGGCTGATCTTGCGGCGTAATATAAACCTTTGGCATAGGCAACCCCGCATTCTGTGCTAACTCTTGCACATCTCCGTATAGCTCCGGGGCATTCTCGTAATTAACCTCTGTGGCCTTATACATTTTTAGCACAATTTTGTCGCTCCACCAGTAACTAGCGAAGTTCATTACAAGCGCTATTCCTAGAGCAATAGTAGCACCGCCCATTCCGCCCATATATGCGCCAATACCAATTAGTAATGCCGATAATGCTGTAAGTAGTAATAAGCTTTTTAACGTATTCATTGTTCTCCTCTTAATTAGCCAACATATCTTGATTTAAGTACTATAATCAAGATAATGCTCTAGGGCGAAAATTCAAGTAAGATTTATAATAAAATACTAAAGAATAAAGGTTATATAAAATATGGATACAGGAATACTTTGGTCATTAATCGGTTCTTTTACTAATGTGTTTATCTTAACTAGGTTGGCACAGTACTTTTTTAAAAGATTCACAAAAATCAACGGCAGAAAAAGAGCATATATAACGTTTTTTCTTGTAGGACTGATAGATTTAATAGGATTAGTTATAGCTTTCAACGATAAGGGTATACTGTCTGGATTATATTATTGGTTGTTTTTCTTTCTCCCATTTCTTGTTATGTGGCTTCTAAAAGATTTAATGGAAGCATCCAGAAAGAACAAACAGCAGGAGGCCTCAACTCCCAATGAGTGATCAAAACATAGTATTGCAAACTGAATTTGCTGGAGCCCCATCTCCTACAAGGGGAAAGGTTCGAGACATCTACGATCTCGGCAAGGAATTGCTAATAGTAGTAACAGACCGCATTTCTGCATATGATGTGATTATGGAAGAAGGAATCCCAGGAAAAGGTGTAGTTCTAAATCAGATTTCTAAATACTGGTTTGATAAGACAAGTGATATTATAGACAACCATATTATCTCTACCGATGTTTGTGATTATCCCCACCAGTTTCATAAATATAGCGATGTGCTTGAAGGTAGAAGCATGCTTGTAAGGAAAACTAAACCACTACCTATAGAGTGTGTAGTTAGGGGCTATGTCGCGGGCTCAGGATGGAAAGAGTATCAGGAAAATCAGGCTATCTGTGGAATAGACTTACCTCCAGGAATTCTTGAATCAGGAAAGCTTGAGGAGCCTATATTTACACCGGCTACTAAAGCTGAAGTCGGCGATCATGATGAGAATATTACTTTTGATCATGCTGTTAAAATAGTAGGTATTGAGATTGCAGAAAAAGTAAGAGATATAAGTATTGATCTATATTCCAGAGCCAGAGATATTGCAGATCGGAAAGGAATTATCATTGCAGACACCAAATTTGAATTTGGGATAGATGAAGATACAAGCGAGCTAATATTAATAGATGAAGCTCTAACTCCCGACTCTTCAAGATTCTGGCCCAAAGATGACTATGAACCCGGAAGATCACAAAAGAGTTTTGATAAACAGTTCGTCAGAGATTATCTAACTTCTCTCCACTGGGACAAGAATCCACCACCACCACCACTACCTGAAGAAGTTATTTCTGGAACCTCAAAGAAGTACCATGAAGCTTTGACCAAGCTAACTGCCTGAATCAAAAGTTCGCCCAATTTTTAGTGCGGCAAGTATTCATTTTAAACCTTAGGTATATTTATTGCTATAGAGATGTGATGTGCTTATAAACTTAATTAATAAAACTGCTAACAATAAGTAATTTAGCTTTTCTAGAGGAGAGAGCTTAATGAATTGGAGGTTAAATATGTTTAATGATCGAGGATCAAAAATAATTTACAGTGTTTCTTTAGTAATCATATTGAGTTTCGGATTGATAGGTGGGTGTGGTGGATCGGGCAGTAATTCTGATCAGGCTAGCACTAATATTAGTTTTACCGATGTTACATTACAAGCAGGTTTTAACTATACTCACGGTTTTATTTCTGGAGCAGCTAGCACTGAGCCAGAGTTGATTTCCGGCGGTGTTGCTGCTGGTGATTACAATAACGACGGATGGGTTGACCTTTATGTTGTTAGAGGGACCATAGGCCCTAATTTGCTATTTAGAAATAACGGTAATGGAACATTTGCCGAAGTTGGACAATCAGCCGGTTTAGCTCTGTCCGGTCTTATCGGTGCAGGGCCTACATTTGCAGATTTCTCAGGCGATGGTTTTCTTGATCTTTTCATCGGTGGCGTGAGTCCTACTAATGTCTCATTCTTTATTAATAATGGAAATGAAACTTTTTCTGATATCACAGTCAGTGCATCTGAAACTGGGGTTTCTAGCGATAATACATTTTCTGCCGCTTTTGGTGATTATGATTTGGATAATGATTTAGATCTTTTTATGACACACTGGCAGAGTCGTAACGGTGAGGGGTCATCTGAGCATCTGTGGAGAAATAACGGAGACAATACCTTCACTGATGTAAGCATTGATTCTGGGATATCTGAAACATATGAAACTGTAATCGAATATACCTTTACTCCTAATTTTGCTGATATAAATAATGATGGATATCCGGATATTCTCCTGGCTGCTGATTTTGGTACAAGCCAGATATTTGTAAATCAGAAAGACGGAACTTTTGTAAATACTACAGACAGCAATGTTATAACTGATGAAAATGGTATGGGAGCCGCAGTTGCGGATTATGATAATGACGGTGATTTAGACTGGTTCGTATCAAGCATTTACGACCCTAATATGATGGCTGAAGCAAACTGGGGTGTTTCAGGGAATAGACTATATCGTAATAAAGGTGACGGTACTTTCGACGATGTCACCGTTCAGGCTGGTGTCGAGCATGGTTTCTGGGGATGGGGAAGTTGTTTTGCTGATTTTGATAATGACGGCAACCTCGATCTATTTCATGTAAACGGTTTTGGTTTTATTCCAGGAGGCCAGTCTTTTGAGTTTTTTGAAGATCCGAGCAGATTGTTCATGGCCAATGGTAACGGAACTTTTACAGAGAAAGCGATTCAGTTAGGTGTTGACGATGTAGGGCAGGGCCGAGGAATAGTCTGTTTTGATTATGACCGAGATGGAGATATTGATTTGTTTATCACCAACAACAATCAGTCTCCGAAACTCTTCCGCAATGACGGCGGAAACAACAGCAATTTTTTGAATGTGAAACTAAATGGTCTGGCTCCTAATACTGAAGGCGTTGGCGCCAGGGTAACTATTACAGTGGAGAATAAAGCACAAATGAGAGAGCTTCATGCAGGCAGCAATTTTGTGTCACAGAACCCTGTACTAGCTCATTTCGGACTGGGGGAAGCTGAACTTATAAATGAGGTTCAGGTAGACTGGCTTGATGGAGAGACTACAGTTCTTCAAAATGTAACACCCAATCAATTTTTGATAATAGATCATCCAAATTTATAAATTTGACCCAAAGTATTTGTATTAAAAAATTCTATGGAAACAATAAGCATACTAGGTTGTGGTTGGTTGGGTCTACCCTTAGCTGAGCATCTTGTTAATTCTGGGTATAAAGTTAAAGGATCAACTAGAACTAAAAAAGATATTCCCTTTTTAGAGTCAAAGGGTATTGAGCCAAGTCTATTAGTTCTTGATCCCGAAATTCACGGTAGCAATCTAAACAACTTTTTTGATGGCGATATTCTAATTATTAACTTCCCGCCAGAAAGACGGGAGGATATAGTCAAATACCATGAACGGCAAGCAGTTTCATTAATAGAAACTATTAAACTTTCATCCATAAAAAAAGTTGTATTCGCAAGTTCAACCTCGGTTTACCCGGATTTAAATCGCGAAGTTACTGAAGATGAAATGCTAGAGCCTTCCAAACCTTCAGGAAAAGCCCTTCTCCAATTTGAAAGTCTTTTAAGCAGCCGCACTGAATTTAAAACAACAGTCCTTAGATTTGCCGGACTGATAGGATACGACCGCAAACCAGGCAGATTCTTAGCTGGGAAAAAAGAGGTAATGAATGGACAGGCACCTGTAAACCTTATCCACCAAGATGACTGCGTTAATATCATTCACCAAATAATTCAGAAAAACATGTGGGGTGAAACTTTTAACGCTTGTGCCGACCTGCATCCCACTAGGAAAGAATATTATATACATGCAGCCAATAGGCTAGGATTGACTCCGCCCACATTTGTAGAAACTAATGATTTGAGCTATAAAATTGTTGGTAATGAGAAGCTTAAGAAAAAACTAAATTATATATACAAATACCCCGATCCATTTGAAATTGACAAGGATTGATTGAAGAGAAAAAGTTTGGTTTTGATAGCCCTTCTGTTATACTTTGTTTAATATGCTTGAGAATAGCGGTAAATTAAAAAATATAATGAAATCAAACAATAAAACTGCTTTGATCCGTTATTTAGCCTTCCAGGTGATATAATATTCTGTAATATTAAATCTATATGACACTTTTTTGTACAAATACATCTTTTTATAACTTAGCTGCATGGGGAAACCCAATTTTGATACAAAAACTATGTAGGGAGACTGTATAAATATATGCAGGATACAATCACTGTTGAAAACGGTATTAATAAGGATCTTCACTTTGAAGATAACAATATTGTTAGAGAACTATATGGGCAGCAGAACGAAAATTTAAAGGAAATTGAGGGCTTATACGGAATTAGGATTCACTCACGAGGTGGTAAATTAAGCCTTGAAGGAAAAAGCAAAGAAGTTGAGTTGGCGCACAAATTTCTTTCGAAAATTTATAGCTTGATGGAAAAGGGCTACTCGCTTGATCCTGGAGATATTGAGTTGGCCTCTAGGATAGTGGATGAGAATAACATTCAGCTTGAGGATATTTTCTTAGATACAGTCTGTATTTCAACCCGAAAGAAAATAATTGCCCCCAAGAGTCTAACTCAAAAGCTTTATATTGAGTCAATAAGAAAGCACGATATTGTTTTTGGGGTAGGACCAGCAGGAACTGGAAAGACCTACTTAGCAATGGCAATGGCTGTATCGGCTTTTGTAAATAAAGAAGTCAACCGGATAATTCTTACGAGGCCTGCTGTTGAAGCAGGTGAGAAGCTTGGCTTTTTACCTGGAGATCTATCTCAAAAAGTAGATCCCTATTTAAGACCGCTTCTTGATGCTCTATATGATATGATGGATTATGATAAGGCCTCTAGGTTGATTGATAAAAACGCAATTGAAGTAGCTCCTCTGGCTTTTATGAGGGGTCGAACATTAAACGATGCATTTGTAGTGTTGGATGAAGCGCAGAACACAACACCTATGCAGATGAAGATGTTTCTCACCAGGCTTGGTTTCAATTCAAAGGCTGTAATCACTGGTGATACCACACAGATAGATCTTGGAGCAGAAGAGAAATCGGGGCTTTTAGAGGCTGAATCACTGGTAAAGAAAATTGAGGGCATTTCTTTTGTATATTTTTCTAAAAATGATGTTGTCAGACATCCACTTGTAAGACAAATTATAGAAGCATATGAACAAGTGACATAATTTGATATAATATTCTTCAGTTATTATGTGTTTTGCCCGGAGGCTATAATGAAAAGAAAATTATTTTTATTTGCAGCATTTTTTTCACTAATATTTACTCTAATGTCTTGTCAGAACCGTACTTGGCGGGATCCGGATAATTCTATAGCTTCTCAGAATGTTAGTATAGCCAACCTTATCTCAAATAGGCAGGCCTATGACAGTGCGGGTGTTTCGCTTATTGGAAAGGTCTGGAATCTTGAAACTAACACCACCACGGGTAAAAACGAGGATGGACTTACGGGCACTTATACAACGTTTATGTTGGCGGATAGAGAGGGCACCTCGGTTGATGTTTATGCCACGGGGGAAGCGCCTATTGAAGAGGGCGACTTTGTAAGGGTAATTGGTATTTATAGAAAGCAATTCGAGCTTACAGGTGATTATTTCCTAAATGTTGTTGATGCTGTTCGTATTGAAGAATGGAATCCTGGATTTGGCTACTGGCTAAGAGAGCTAGAATTTGATTGATGCCGTTTGAGGAAATAACAAATATTAAGAAAAAAGTTCATGTAGGAATATAATCTTTTCCCTTGAAGGTCCTAAGGAGACTGTGTAGATTGGAACCCCTGTTAATTCTTCTAACTTAGTAAGGTAATTTCTTGCTTGTTCCGGTAACTCAGAAATATCTTTTGCATTTGAAATATCTTCAGTCCAACCAACCATCTCTTCATATATAGGTTCGACATCTTTTAATACATGGTTAGTAGATGGGAACGAAGTGAGTTCCTTTCCCTTGTATTTATACCCCACGCAAATTTTTAACTTCTCAAAGCCTGATAGCACATCCAGTTTTGTAAGAGCAATCCACGAGATTCCATTAATTTGAGCTGCGTATTTTAAAGCAAAAGCATCAAACCATCCGCATCTTCTCGATCTTCCGGTAGTTGCCCCAAATTCTCCACCCGCTTGACGCAATTCCTCTTCCAGGTCACCAGAAATTTCTGTTGGAAAAGGTCCTTCTCCAACCCTTGTAGCGTAGGCTTTAGCAATACCTAAAACAGTGTCTATTATTGTCGGACTTACGCCTGTCCCGGTTGACGCACCACCCGAGCCTGAGCTTGATGATGTTACATATGGATAAGTTCCAAAATCTATATCTAAAAGAGCTCCCTGAGCCCCTTCAAAGAGTATGTTTTCTCCATTTGAAATACTATCGTTGAGCAGTGTTGAAACATCGCATGAGAACTTTTTGAGCTCTTTCCCATATTCGGAGTATTCCTCAAAAATTTCCTCAAAATTAAGTGGTTCACCACCTAAGACTTTAGTCAGGTATGAATTTCTTTCATCTAGTACTTCTTTTAGTCTTAAGTGAAGTGAATCTGGATCGATTAGATCTGCAAACTTTATTCCTCTTCGAGCGGCCTTGTCTTCATAAACCGGACCAATTCCTCTACCGGTTGTGCCGATTTTAGCTTTTCCATTCATAGACTCACGAGCAAGGTCTATTGCTCTATGGTAGGGCATAATCACGTGAGCGCGTTCACTTATTTTAAGATTAGTCTCATCCGCCCTGTATCCTGCGGCTATTAACTCTTTTATTTCTTGAAGTAGTACTTTTGGATCTAGTACTACACCGTTTCCTATAACAGATATTTTGTCGTCTCTAAGAATGCCGGAGGGTAAATGGTGAAGAATGATTTTTTCCTCTCCAATGACAATTGTGTGCCCGGCGTTATTACCACCCTGGTATCTGGCTATTATATCTACTTTCTCAGATATCAGATCAACTATTCTTCCCTTACCCTCGTCTCCCCACTGAGCACCAATTACTACTACATTGGGCATTCTATATTCCCCCTTTAAGAAGTTCTTCAAGGTTTGAGAACTCTTTGCCGGAGCCCTTTCTGGATTCGATGAGTTTCAATTTTCTTGGTGTTTCTAAAAGTATTACTCCATAAAAATTAGAAGTGCGGTTTTCCTTTAATCTAAGTTCCTTTTGTTTAGGGGTTAGATTTAAGTCTAATATCACTTTGAAACCGCTTGATCTAAGCCACTCTGTTAGATGAATTGCTTCCCGCCTTAAGGACGGTTTGTTGGGAATAACAACAAAATGTATTTGGTTGTTTTCTACGTTGTTTTTTGAATAATCCAGCAAAGCTTCTACATCCACAGCAAACCCTGTAGCAGGGGAGTCATGACCATACTTGCCCATTAATTCATCGTATCTTCCTCCTCTAATAAGAGGGGAAGGCAGTACCTGGGAGAGTATTTCAAAAGTAACACCTGTGTAGTAATTAAATCCTCTTAACTCAGTTAGGTCTATATTTACTTTACAGTCCAGTTGGTAGTCATCGACAACATTTAATACCTTCTCAAGTTCCTTTATATACTTTCTTATAGAGACTATATTCTTAGCCTCTTCTAATACTTCTCTGCCGCCGTATAACATCGGCAAGCGTTTTATTGCGTCTTTTACATTCTTATTTGCGTTTGATTTCCTTAGGGCTTTTTCTAAAGCTTCTTGGTCTTTTTTCTTTATCGCTTCTTCAATATCCGGTCGAACTTCCCCTGTCTTAGCTAGTAAGTTCCTTAAGATTCCAGTGTGACCAATATCTAGGACCAGCTTTTTTATGCCTGATTTGCTAAGGGACTTAATTCCAAGAGCAATGATCTCCGCATCAGCCTCTGCGGAATGCAGGCCAATAAGCTCGCACCCTACTTGAAAGATCTCTCTCTCCTTACCACTTCCCTTTTCCTCAAATCTAACAACTCTTCCGTTGTAACATAATCTAAGGGAGGAGGTCGTGTCTATTAACTGTGTTGAGACTATTCTTGCAATTTGAGGTGTGATATCCGGCCTAAGGGCTACTATGTCCCCAGTGGAGGGATCAACAAATTTCATGACCTTATTCTTAAGATCATCCCCAAGCCCGACTGAAAGAGGCTCCAGGTATTCAAAAAGTGGGGTTATTACTTTCCTATATCCCCATCTAGAGAATTCTTCAAGAAGTCCTTCTTCAATTCTTCTGAGTTCTTCTGCTTTTTCAGGAATATAATCTTTAACACCTTGGGGGAGACTTAAGCGATCTACCATTTAAAATTTAACCTGCGCAACCGAAATGATATCGGATAGATTTGATATTTGTTCTATAACTTCTGCTGGTACCGGGGAATCCACGTTGGTAAATACAATTGCTCTTCCACCGATGGCCTCTCTTCCTAAATGAAGTCGGCCTATGTTCACATCATTATCACCAAGAATTGAGCACATAGATCCAATGAAACCTGGCCTGTCATTATTTTCACTTACCAGCATATAACCTTGCGGCACTAAGTCAATTGTAACTCCGTTAACTCTAACGATTCTAGGTTCTTCTTTTCCAAATATTGTTCCGGAAACCTGGTTTTCACCCTCTGTTGTTTTTATCTTAATTGTTATCATGCTCGTAAAATCTTTTGCTTCAGATGATTTAGACTCTACTACCTTAATACCCCTTTCTTTTGCAATTACAGGGGCGTTCACATGGCTTACAACAACATCCATCATAGGTGTAAGAAAACCCTTAAGCGCGGCCACTGTAATTGGGGGAGTATCTAGCTCGGCTACCTCTCCCTCGTATTCAATATGAACTTCTTTTATTCCGCCCTTGCTAATCTGACCCTCAAGTGTTCCAAGTTTCTCAGCTAAATTGAGATAAGGTTTCATCACCGAGAGGGCTTCGAGGCTTACTGAAGGCATATTCACTGCATTGTTTACTACTCCATTTACAAGGAAATCAACAATCTGCTCGGCAATTGCAAGTCCTACTTTTGTTTGTGCCTCGGCGGTAGAAGCTCCCAAATGAGGGGTCATTACTATATTTTCATCAATAGATAATATTGGATTATCTTCGGCGACAGGCTCAGTTGTGTAAACATCAAATGCGGCTCCCGCAATTTTTCCTGATTGTACAGCTTCTTTAACATCCTCTTCGTTTATTACCCCACCTCTGGCGCAATTTACAATTATCATACCAGGTTTAGTCTTCTCAAATGTATCTTTATTAACAAGGTCCCTAGTCTCCGGTGTGAGAGGTGTGTGTATGGTTATAACATCCGCCCTTTTAAGAAGATCATCTAGTGTTACCAGCTCAACGCCAATTTTGTCAGCAGCTTCTTGTGTGAGAAATGGGTCATAAGCAATGACGTTCATCTTGAGCCCCATAGCCCTTTCAGCAACTAGCTTTCCGATGTTTCCAAGCCCAATACAACCAAGAGTTTTGCCGTATATCTCAATCCCTTTAAATTTACTCCTTTCCCACTTTCCAGCTTTTAGTGAGGCATGGGCTTCCGGAATTCTTCTCGCTAGCGAAAGCATAAGACTGATAGTATGCTCAGCAGTTGTGATCGCATTGGCCTCAGGGGTGTTCATAACGACGATTCCCTTTTTGGTTGCAGCTTCAACATCAACGTTGTCTACTCCAATTCCGGCTCGTCCAATAGCTTTCAGGTTTGTGCCTGCTTCAATTAGGTCTGCTGTTAGATTGGTTGCACTTCTTATAATAACGGCTTCAAAATCGCCGATTATTTCCATTAGTTCTTCTTTTGTAATACCTTTTCTTACATCTAAATCCAGTTCTGTGGCGGCCTCAAGGATCTCAAGACCATCCTTGGCCATGCCGTCTGTAATTAGTACTTTCAATTTGTCCTCCAAGAAACGTATAGGGGTGATATTAACGGGATAACAATATATGCGAGCTATGAATTGTTGTCAATTTGATCTTAGCAGATGCGTATAGATAACTTTGCTTTGAATTTGTGTACTGCCCCCCTTTTTTTCAAGTATAGTTTAAGATGCATTATGAAAGAATAAATGCCTTCTTGCGATTTTTATAGACTCGCTCCCCTGAATCTATATCTAATTTATGGTAGTATTATAGTCGCGACGGATCGAGATCTAAAGTATCGTCGCTTGCCGAGTAGGGCGAGTTCTTGCCAGAAATGCCTCCCCCATCTCTGTACGACACTATCTCAGTAGCTATGGGCAAGTTGCCGGAAACTGAGTTGGTGATGATTGCAGAATCTCTCTAGTTAATTGTTGGACTAATGCAAATACAACACGTTAACGCCGCACCGATCCTGGAAACCGGACCGACTGACTCAGTGTTGGGTGATACACGTGCATCAACAGGATAGGAAGAATATCACAGGAGGATACCTTTGACATACGAAACAGATAATAAAGCTAAGACTTGCTTTGACGAAGTATATACTTCACCTACACCGCACGCCTACATTGCTATGATGGCAAAAAGTGGTTACGAGATTTGCGAACAGTCTCGTCCTTATTGCATCGCTGCAGCCGAAGTGCTGAAAAGCCATACTGAGGACGCAGGGCCAGTCCAGATGCTGGACATTGGATGCTCGTATGGAATGGGTTCCGCGTTTGTGAAATACGGTATTTCACGCGACGAATTGGTGGCCTTCTTCTCAACACAAGCTCCACAGGGTCTTCATGCAGCGTGTGAGTCTATGCGTTCGTGGATCAAGACGCCAACGCCATACGATATTCGTTGTGTGGGTCTTGATAGTTCTAACCCTGCCATCCGTTTTGCCATGAGGGCCGGGTTACTTGACGACTATATCGCACGTGATTTTGAGAATCCTGATATCACCCCCAATGCAGAGGAACGTTCCTTGCTCCGCAGCTGCAATCTATTGATTAGCACTGGCGCGATAGGATATATTACTGATCGCACCATGGCCCATGTTGTTCGGGATGCAGGTAAGGACCAACCCAGTGAATTTGGCCCTTTGGCTGTGCTCACCATTCTTCGTATGTTCGACGCAACACCGATCAGGGATGTCTTCGAGAAACATGGCCTCAGATTCGAGAAAGTCCCGGAGGTTATGCTCCCACAAAGAAGATTTACGGATGAGAATGAGCGAAAGAGTGTATCGAAGACCCTCCACGATAAACATATCGACACCAGCGAATGGGAAGATCGAGGCAAGCAGTACGCCGAGCTGTTCATTGCCGCAAAGCCTGACCATTTCCCGGAATTGCTCGAGAAAATGAATGAGACCCACTCAATGCCTGTACATGAGGAATTTGAGAGAACCGCAGCCAGAAATTCGCCCAATTTGGGCTTCTTCCCAATCACGACCAAAAAAAATAAGAAAATCCGGCTTTAATCACACATCTATAATATTAACTTCCATATATTCCCCTAATACGTTCTTCTGTTACCCTGACTGCTTAATCAAGCAGCATTTAGCAGACTCCGATCTTTATTCCTGTAATACTCTTCTTTCGCCTGAAACTGTGTGCGGTATCCATGGGCTGAATGAAGGGAGCTTAAGATAAGAACTTCTTATCCATTAATTGTTTCAAGTATAGAACTTTGCAATTAGAGCGCCTTTAATAAAAGACCTAACATAGTAAATAGTGTCAGTTCCCTTTTTTTAAATTATTGACCCAAAAATTGAGAACCCCCTGCTATTAAGTTAATCTTCTCCTCAATCTATGAACGAATCTATAAACGAAGAAAAAATGTCTTTTATTGATCACCTGACGGAACTGAGGCGAAGATTGTTATGGTCTATACTGGCAATAGCAATTTTATTTGCCCCGGCTTATTATTTTTCAAATGAAATTTTCGAATTTTTAATGAAGCCTCTAATCGAAAATCTTCCCGAGGGCAGCTCGTTGATTTTCACTCGACCTGCTGAAGGTTTCACTACTTATTTAAAAGTATCTTTTTTTGCCGCACTTTTCCTCTCAGTTCCATTTATGCTTTATCAAGCGTGGAGGTTTATCGCCCCTGCACTATATAAAGAAGAAAAACAGATCGTAATTCCTTTTATATTCTTCGGGTCTCTTTTCTTTGCTGCAGGAGCGGCATTTTGTTACTACATTGCCTCTCCCCCTGCGTTTAAGTTTCTACTTAACGAGTATTCGTCAGAATATGTAAAAGCTTTTCCAACAATTCGTGAGGGGCTTTCTTTTCTAATGGCGTTAATCTTTGGTTTTGGTCTTGTATTTGAATTCCCTCTAATAATTTTCATATTGGCCAGAGTTGGAGTAGTCACAAGTAAATGGCTAAGGGAAAAGAGAAAGTACGCAGTTATTATAAGCGCCATGATTGCTGCGATCCTTACACCCACTACAGACGCAATCTCTATGATGTTGATGTTTGTTCCCATTGTTATTTTCTACGAGTTGGGAATTGTGGTTGCATGGCTTTTTGGAAAGAAAAAGAAACCGGAACAAACTGATGAAGATGATGCAGAGGAAGAAATATTTAAATGATTTTTGGATTGACATTTTTTGTATTAGAAAATAGATTTTTAAACTGAAGTCAATTCTTAATCATTAATATAGTTCACACAATTTATTTGGCGAGGTGATACGGATGGCCACTAAAGATACTAAAAAGAAAATCAGGGATCTTAGACACCCGATAACTTACAAAAGGGAAAACGGAAAATTCGATGTCGAATGGTATTTAAAGCATGACAAAAGTAACTGGGTGCTTCCTAAAGTCTTAAAAGATCAGGCCAAGAAGCTAGGCAAAAAACCCTTCCTACAGTTTGGATATAACAAACCGCTTAGCTTTTATCAAACCAACAAGCTCGCAAACAAAATTGCAAATGGTCTCACAGAAATGGGAATTAAGAAAGGGGACAAAGTTGCAGTCTACATGCCCAACTCCGAAGACTATGTGATTACGTGGTTTGGAATTCTCAAAATGGGCGCTGTTATGGTTCCTATTAATACCGGCTACAAGATGGATTTTCTTCAGTACATAATAGACAGCTCTGACTCAACTGTGCTCTTTATTGCAGAGGAGTATCTTGAGCGTATGCCTCCTATAGCAAAAAAGATTCCTCAACTAAAAAATGTAATTGTATGGACCAGAGATGGTTCCTCGAAATTTGATAAACACGGATACAACTTTAAGAAGATGACTTCTTATACTGATTTTATTACACCACAAAAAACAGCCGAGCCCAAGGTTGACATCACCTTTGTAGATCACGCACGCCTCATGTATACGTCTGGAACTACGGGAAGATCAAAGGGAGTGGTGAGGCCTTGTGCTGCAGATTATTCAAGTGCAAATAACTACGCTCAGATAATGGACGTAGGACCTAATGATGTTTGCTTCACTTGCTTGCCTCTGTTTCATTCAAACGCCATGGTAATGAGTGTATATCCTGCCCTTATTAAGGGGGCTAAGGTTGTGGTAGAGGAAAAATACAGCGCGAGTAATTTCTGGAAATGGATGGTAGATCACGAGGTCACAAAATTCAATATAGTCGGTACGATTTCTTACTTCATGTGGAACACACCTCCAGTGCCAGAGGAAAAGCAGCATAAGGTGAAGCTGGTTCTTGGCTCACCTGCGCCTCATGACATAATAGAAGAATTTATGAAAAGATTTAATATCAAATTTATGGAAGGCTATGGCCTTACTGAAATTGGTCAGTGCACATGGATGCGCCCAGGGGAAGTTTTCAGAGTCGGCTCGTGTGGTAAGGAAGCCCCAGGATACGAAATTAAAATTGGAAACCCCGAGACTGATGAAGAAGTAGCAAGAGGAGAAATAGGGGAGATAATAGTTCGCCCTAGAACTCCTAATTTAATGCTTCATTACTATCACAAAATGCCTCAGAAAACAGTTGACGATTTCCGCAACTTCTGGTTTCACACTGGAGACGCAGGAAGGATGGACAAGGACGGCTATATCTATTTTGTCGATAGGGTTAAAGATTATCTAAGATGCAAAGGTGAAAATATAAGCTCCTTTGAAGTCGAAAAAACAGTTGGCTCACATCCCGATGTTGAAGAGTCTGGGGCTATAGGAGTAAAAGCTGAGGGTGGCCGCTACGCTGAAGATGAGCTTATGATTGTAGTAGTCCCCAAAAAGGGTAAGACAATAGATCCGATAAAACTTATAAAGTTTTTAGAGCCTAAAATGCCTTACTTTATGATTCCAAGGTTCATCAGATTTGAGAAATCACTTCCTAAAACAGGGACATTAAGAGTTCAAAAGAATAAACTACGCGAAAAAGGTATAACCAAAGACACATGGGATATGAAAAAAGCAGGTTATAAGGTTAAAAGATAAATATATCTTAACCAACAATTAGGTTAAAATATTATAGGGTAGTTCAATAAAGGAGGGATACATTTTGAGAATAATCACCGTTTTAACATTGGCACTCATTATTGGCGTATTTTCATCATTTAGTTCTATAGCAGATGACTCATTAGGAGTTGCTGAATTTAGAAAGCTCTACGACAGTCTTTTATCTGAGAAAACTCTGGTGAATGAATCAAAGCAGAATGGAACAGTTGTGAAAAAAGAAAAAATTTATGGAAAAGCTATAGACACTGGGGATGGAGAATTTGATGTCCCGGTTTCTCAAGTAATAACATATAGCAAAGACGGCAAAACTGAATTGAAAGTTAAGGTTAATATTATTGATAGAGTTAATGATCTTGGGGGCAAAGCGATAATCCAAGAAGAGATCACCGGCATCAGTGTTCTTGAAGAAGGGGATGAAGTCCCCGAAGATTCAAATGAGACTGAATTTGGCGGAATTTACCGCGTTGGTAAAAATGCACAAGGCGGGTTTGATGTTCATAACTTCTCCCTCACACCTTCATTGCTTATAGAGGGCGAAAAACTGTCTCTAGCTGGATCTATGATTACTTACTCTTGCTCAGCTCAGGACTCTAAAACCGTATGTAATTATTCAGTCCGCGATTTTGAGCTTGGAGATTATGAGCCATACAAGGGCTTTGAGCTTGGAAAGCCGCTTGGCGGAGACTTTACCGAGACTTTTACAAGTAATTAATATTCTGTTTTTAACAAATTGTTTTGGAGGCGAACTAATGAAAAAAATTACTTATATTTTGGTACTAATGATGATTTCTTCGACATATGTTTTTGCAGACCCTGTAGTAGATCCTGCGAGCATTAAGAATCAAGACAAATACTACAGAGACAACGCAGAGTGTAAGGCTTTAGCAAAAGACAATAAGGGTGGAGTAGGCACAGTAGCTAAAGACACTGCAATAGGGGCCGGTGTCGGAGCTGGTACTGGAGCGTTACTTGGTGTAATTGGTGGTAGTGTCGGCAAAGGACTGGGCATAGGAGCCGTAGTCGGAGGTGTTGCTGGCGGTGGTACAAGTATCTATAAAAACCACAAAAATTATGATGAAATCTACAAGAACTGTATGAGAGGAAGGGGATATAGGGTCTTAAATTAATTCCATCTAATCTCAATGAAAATATTATGCTTTATATTTGCTCTACATCTTATTTAGACTTTATCTGTTATAACTCTTCCGCAGATTGATTAAGACACCATAACGGATGAGAAAAAGATAATATATATATACATGCACGTAGTAGGCAGGATGGTGGAGGCCTTTCTGGTGGAACTGGAATACCTACAGAGGGGATCAAGTCAGTGATCAGCTTTATTCTGCTTGTATTATTAATAAAGGATACGAAATCTGTCAACGAGATTGATTTGTAAACAACATTTCTTAAAAAGCTGTTTCTAGTATTAAGACTATCAAGAAACCTACAAAAAACATTGTTGTAGAAAAAGCAGAATCCCGCTCACCTTTATGAGCTTCAACTAAAAGCTCTTCAGTAACTAAATATAAGAGCGCCGCAACAGCAAAAGCTATTATAACTTCCAGTCCGGAACCGTGGATTCCTTGAAGAAGGGTCCCGCCAATGGTTGCTCCAATTAAAACTAATAATGAAAGAATAACGGTTGTAATAATTATTCTTGATTTGCTTTTCCCTTCCCTAGCTAGTGTTGAAGCTACAGATAAAGCCAAAAATAATAGCTCGATTGCAAGTGCAATTGTGATAATAATTCCAGCTTTCAAACCTACATCAAAGCTCACACCTATCAGAAGTCCATCTATAAATACATCAACGCCAGATGCGATTACTAAGCCACCGGACCCGCCAGACCCTTCAAATTTTTCAGACACCTTTCTAACAACCAGCATAAGTGCTACGCCACTTGAGAAGCCAATTATTAAAGGGAGTATTTTTAGATTGGTTACAAGCTCAGGTAAGAGCTCAAGCGCTACTGCGGCAAAAACCACGCCGGCTGCAAAATGCTGAACTGTAATCCTGGTTCTTTCTCCGGGTGATCTGTATGCAGCAACTATACCGCCGATAATAGTAACTACTACCGGAATCATTACATATTTGAGAACTGTTAAAAGAGAATCATCCATAAGGCGTCCTTCGTTATTTAAAATTTAACTGTTTAGAAACCAGTAATCGAACCAGAATGAATCTTTTTGCTAACTTAGAACTCTAATTGTCAGATCTAATCTCTGATATAAGACACTTTAGATTTTTTCGAGAAAGTGTTACTGTAGTTCTGAGGAAATATTAATGAAAAGAAAACTTCTAATATTTTTATTGCTCTCAACACTTTTTGCTTGTGGCAAAGCTAACTATGATCAACCGGATTTAGGTGGGTTATATAACAAGGCTGCCAGAAGGTCACATGACGGAGGTAATGCCGTAATAGTCATCCCCGGGATATTAGGCTCAAGATTAAGAGACGCCGATAGCGGTCAACTTGTATGGGGAGCTTTTGAAAAGAGTACATCTAATCCTAGTTCACCTGAAGGGGCAAGACTTGTTGCCATACCGATGGAAAAAGGATTGCCTCTTGAAGAACTTACGGATAACGTCCATTCTGACGGCGCTCTTGATAAGGTAAGGGTAAGTTTGCTAGGACTTCCAATTGAATTAAATGCGTATATTAATATTCTTAGCACTCTGGGCGCGGGGGGCTATTTAGATGACCAGCTTGCTTCAAACGAGCTTAATAAAATTGATTATGGAGATGACCATTTTACTTGCTTTCAGTTCGATTATGACTGGCGGCTCGATAACGTAGAGAATGCGAAAAGACTAAATGCTTTCATTGAAGAAAAACGAGCATATATATTAGAAGAGTACGAGAGAAGAGGTCATCCGAAAGAAGATGTAAAGTTTGACATTGTTGCCCATTCGATGGGCGGCCTGCTTACAAGGTATCTTTTGAGATACGGACCAAATGACCTTCCTGAGGACGGGTCAGTCCCCGAAGTAACTTGGGAGGGTGCTCAACATATAGATAAAGTAATAATAATCGGGACTCCTAATGCGGGCGCAGTGGGCGCTTTAGAGAATCTGTTTGTGGGTAGAGATTTTGGCCCATTTCTTCCTAAATACGAACCAGCCGTTATAGGAACTATGCCGTCTTTATATCAGCAACTACCTAGAACTAGGCACCGAGCAATATTAGATGAGAACCGCAACCCGGTAGATATTATGGATGCAGATTTATGGGTTGAAAACGGATGGGGTTTGGCAGATCCAAATCAAGCCTTCGTTCTAGAATGGCTTCTCCCGGATGTTTCAGATCCGAATGAAAGAAGAGAAATTGCTATAGATCATTTAAGAAAATCAATGAAACGCGGCAAACAGTTTCAAGCGGCTATTGATCAGCCGGCCACGCCGCCCGAGGGTTTAAGGTTGTATCTTTTAGCTGGAGACGCTATCCCTACTGGATCTGGAGTGACTATTAATTCTACTAAGGAGCATTTTGAGGTTACAGATTATGAACCTGGTGACGGGACTGTCGCTCGCTATAGTGCGCTTATGGATGAAAGAATGGGTCAGCATTGGACACCACAGCTTAAGTCTCCGATAAAATGGTCTAATGTTTTGTTTCTTTTCTCAGACCATCTGGGGCTAACAAAAGATCCCGCATTCAGTGATAATGTGCTTTACATACTTCTAGAGCAGCCCATGGAATAGCGCGATTTGTTTATACCCCTTAGTCTGATTCAGCTCAGATATTAAAGAGTAGGAGTAAGATAATTGCAAGCAACGAAGTCTTTTAAAGAAACGCTCAAAACTTCTACAAAAGCTCTATTAATTGGTATTGGCGGCGGCGGAGATATTGTCGGCACTATACCAACAGCCGATCTTCTCCAGATGTTTGATGTTCAATGTGTCTATGGCGGTTTATCTTGGGAGAGGTTTACTTATGACCCCATGCCTGGCCCCAGAACATTTGAGGAGTCAAAGAATATCCGAAAGTTAAACGATGTTGTCTGGTATGCAAATAAGGACAGTGTAACAATTACAGGTGCCAGGTTTGCAGAGTCAGGTTTCTCTGAAGTTATAGGGGAGGAGACCCTGCTAGTGGATATTAACTCTGGTTCTGAAGCAATAGCAGAAGGTCTTTTAGATGCTGCGCAAAAACTTGAGGCAGATTTAATAGTCGGTGTTGATGTGGGTGGTGACGTTATAGCTCAAGGGCATGAGCCTGGTTTAATGAGCCCGCTTGCAGACTCGATGATGACAGCTGCTTTTGCCAAGCTCGAGCGAGATATACCTTCGTTTATTGGCTTATTTGGGTATGGCAGTGATGGGGAGCTTACTCCACAAGAACTAGAAGCTTCAATGAAACTTAATTTGAAAAGTAATGCGGTGCTAGGGAGTTGGGGGATAACCCAAGATGCTCTTGAAAAACTTGAAGAGGTTACTGCTGTGGTTCCTACAGAAGCCAGTCGGTTACCGGTTGAATATGCAAGGGGGGAATTACAACAGACATCCATCAGAAATGGCACAAGGCCGGTTTCTCTTTCAATGGCATCAACAGTTACTTTTTATTTCTCGCCTTCCGCATTGCTTGAAAACTCTAAGATGGCCAAAGCTGTATCAAAATGTAAGAGTATTGAAGAAGCAAATGATGCGCTGCATTTACTGGATATTCGCACAGAACTTGATCTTGAGAGAGATATGCATCAGCAAAAAGATAGCTAGATTCTGAATTATTTCTCAGAGTAATTATAGTCTGAAAACACCAACGTATGCCTTGTCTCTTTGTTCTTAGTAAAAGTTGGATTTAACATAAGTTTGACACCCAGATTTTATCATGTTAAATACTAAGGATTTTTTAAATATCTACCCAAGGAAAAGCACTCTTAAATGAGTTTAGAAGAATCGAGTCATCTCTCGATAGAACAGTTCTTTATAGCACTTGCTTTTATCCTAATATTCTCCAAGATTTTCGGGGAGTTAGCCGAGCGTATTAAGCAACCCTCAGTTCTTGGGGAGCTTGTTGCCGGTGTAATTCTAGGAGGCAGTGTCCTCGCTATAGTACCTTCTGTATCCGGAATGGTAGGATACGATACCTTTCATTTACTAGCTGAAGTCGGCGTTGCAATTCTTTTATTTGAAATTGGTTTAGAAACCGATCTCAAAGACCTCATAAAAGTCGGACTTACTTCCACCATTGTCGCCATAATAGGTGTTGTTGTTCCTTTTGCACTTGGTTTTGCTAGCATTATAGCCTTTGAGAAGTACGGATTGTTAGGGGGTTCAGATCCTAGCTTAAATATACTTATCGCTATAACTGTGGGAGCTACCTTAACAGCAACTAGCGTCGGTATTACAGCCCGAGTGCTTTCGGATATGAATCGCTTACAGAGTGGTGAGGCGAAGATCATTCTCGGAGCGGCTGTTATTGATGATATTTTGGGCTTAATAATTTTAGGTGTTGTAACTGGACTAATAGAGGCGACAGCAAACGGTGGCGATGGCAGCATCTCAACCCTTAGTGTAGGAATTATTTCCGTTAAAGCTTTTGGATTTCTTATTGTCGCCATAATCGTTGGAAACCTGATATCTAAGAAGCTCTTTAATCTGGTTGAGATGATGAAAGTTAGAGGGGTTTTGCTGTTAAGTGCACTATCTTTTGCTTTTATCTTTGCTTTTCTAGCAAGTCTGGTAGGCTTAGCACCTATTGTTGGTGCTTTTGCCGCAGGATTAGTCTTAGCAAACACCAATCAATTCAAGGCAATTGAGCAGAATTTAAAGCCGGTTTCGGATTTCTTTACGCCAATATTTTTTATTATGGTAGGAGCCGCGGTAGATGTTTCGGTATTTAATCCTTTTGTCAGTGAAAATATACCGATACTCCTCATAGCTTTAGTACTGTTCATTGTTGCTGTAATAGGTAAATTTGTAAGTGGCTTTGCTGTTTTCAAAAAGGGGATCAACAAAAGCGTCATTGGAGTAGGTATGATACCCAGGGGTGAGGTTGGGCTTATTTTTGCCCAAGTAGGTCTTACCTATGGAATATTTAACTCGCAGTTGTTTTCAGCTGTAACGGTGATGGTTATGTTAACTACATTTATTGCTCCACCGCTACTAAAGATTATGTTTGCAAGGGGCGAAGACCCGGCACAAGAGTCTTGATAGGAATAATAAGGAGATAACAATTATGTATCTTGGACGACTAAAACAACTAATCTTTTATTCTCTGGTGCTTGTTATGGTAACAGGTACAGCACACGCTGCTTCAGGGGATTTGTTGAGTGTTAATTACACAGTTTTCATTCAAATAGTAATTTTTCTAATTGCCATATTTATACTTAATAAACTCGTATTTAAGCCTTTTTTGAACCTTGTCGATAGAAGAGATATGCTCACCAGAGGAGCTATTGAAGAAGCTCATGAGCTTGAAGATAAAGTCAAAGGAATTATTGAAGAATATGATCAAAAATTAAGTGAGGCTAGAGCGCTTGCTGTAGAAGAGCGCAATAAGTTGATCTTAGAAGGTCAGACAGTGGCCGCAGATATATTAGGCAAAGCGAGGCAGGAAACCGGAGTTCTACTAGAAGAAGCAAAGGCTAAACTAGAAGCTGACACTAAAGAGATAAAAGATAATATAAAAGGCGATATAGATGCACTGGCAGGAGATATAGCTTCTAAAGTTTTAGGTAAGGAGGTCAGGAATTGATAGACATTGAAATAATAAACCTTTTACTCACTAATGCCTCTGAAGGCGGCAATGTTTTTAACTGGCGATTTGTTCTTGAACATGCAGTTAACTTAATAATTCTCCTTGGGGTTTTAGTCTATTTCCTAAAAGATTCTGTAAAGAATTTTCTGGTTGAGAGAAAAGGATCAATCAGCAGCGAAATTGATCATGCTCAGCACACTATCACAGAAGCTAAGAAAAAATACGAAGAGTATGCAGACAAGCTCAAGGGTATAGAGGACGAAATTAACAGCATAAAAGACAGTATCGTTAAACAGGGCCAAACTGAAAGAGAAGAAATAGTGAAACAAGCTAATTTGGCTTCTGAGAATATTAAAAAAGAAGCACAAGAAACGATTCAGTTTGAAGCTAATAGAGCAAAGCAGGAAATTCAAGTTGGAGTAGTTACGATTGCACTCGCAATAGCTGAGAAAGTAATTAAAGAAAATTTAACTGACAATGACAAACAAAAATTTGTTGACGATTTTACTAATAACTTAGGGGATGAGAAATGGCATCAATCGCAACACTAAGAGATCTCTCTGAAGCTCTAGTACAAAGTGCTAAAGAAGAAAATAAGCTTGATAAAATAACGTCTGACATTGAAGACTTCTATTCAATTCTTTCGGTCAGTCCAGAGCTCAAAAATGTGCTCTGGAGCTCAACCTATGATCTTAAAGAAAGGGAAGGAGTAACTACAGATATAGCATCAAAAAGAGGCTACGACAGTCTTACGAGTAATTTCCTTAGCGTAGTTCTAGAATTGGGCAAATTTAAATCACTCTTAAATTCTGAACAAACTTTTGTTCAAAAACTGAGAAAAGCTTCTGGAAAAATAAAAGCTGAGATAGTTATGGCTACAAATCCTTCAGAAGAAGATTTAAGCAAAGTAAAGGCAAAATTAAGCGAAGTTATGGGGCAGGAAGTTGAGGTAACATCCAAGGTAGACCCTCAGATAATCGGGGGAATAATTGCAAAAGTTGAAGATAAAGTGTTCGATGGTAGTATTAAGACCCAACTTGAGAGAATCAGAGGTATCCTCTCTCAATCCTAAAGTGGTAAAAATAGAAAAGTAGAGTTTATAAAGTTATAAGGAGTCAATAAGATGCAGGATTTAAAGATAGAAGAGATTGGCGAAATATTAAGAAATAGGATCAAAGGTTACGACACTAAGGTTGAGACCTCAGAAGTTGGAACCGTTATCTCTATCGGAGACGGAATCGCCCGTGCTTATGGGCTTGACCAAGCTATGGCTGGAGAGCTCGTAGAGTTTAAAAGCGGTATTATGGGTCTGGTTCTGAACCTTGAGGAAGATAACGTTGGTATTGCTCTTTTTGGTGAAGATACCGAGGTGCAAGAAGGCGATATTGTTAAACGTACCGGTAGAATTGCTGAGGTTCCTGTTGGCGAAGACATGAAGGGTAGGGTAGTAAACGCTCTTGGTCAGCCGATTGACGGAAAAGGCGAAATTAAAAGCACCGAAACAAGACAGATTGAGGTTAAGGCTCCTGGAGTTGTTTACAGGCAATCTGTGAGTGAGCCTCTTCAGACTGGTATTAAATCAATCGATGCCATGATCCCAATTGGTAGAGGGCAGAGAGAATTAATCTTGGGTGATCGACAGATCGGAAAGACTGCGATTGCGATCGATACTATAATTAACCAGAAAAATGAAGATGTATACTGCATCTACGTAGCCATTGGGCAAAAACAGTCAACTGTGGCCCAGGTTATGGATAAGTTAAAAGAACACGGCGCTATGGAATATACAACCATCGTTGCTGCTACTGCAAGTGACCCAGCTCCATTTCAGTTTATTGCTCCTTATACAGGTTGTGCTCTTGGAGAATACTTCAGAGATACCGGAAGACATGCACTAGTTATTTATGATGATTTAACCAAACACGCATGGGCGTATCGTCAGTTGTCCTTGCTGCTCAGAAGACCTCCTGGTCGTGAGGCTTATCCTGGAGACGTTTTCTATCTCCATTCCAGACTCCTTGAGCGTGCTGCTAAAATGAGAGATGAAGACGGCGGCGGATCATTAACAGCGCTTCCAATTATTGAAACACAAGCAGGTGACGTTTCTGCATACATTCCTACAAACGTAATTTCTATTACAGACGGTCAGATTTACTTAGAAAGCGATCTCTTCTACTCAGGTATAAGACCAGCTATTAACGTTGGACTTTCAGTATCCAGGGTAGGTGGTTCAGCTCAGATTAAGGCTATGAAAAACGTAGCCGGTACATTGAGATTGGAGTTAGCACAATACAGAGAGGTTGAGGCGTTTTCACAGTTTGCATCTGACTTAGATAAGGCAACCCAGGCTCAGCTCGCACGTGGTAGCAGACTAGTTGAGGCTCTAAAGCAGGGACAGTATGAGCCGCTTGCGGTTGAGAAGCAAATTCTAATTATTTATGCAGTTACCAATGGATATGTAGATGATTATCCAGTTGATGCGGTAAACAAATATGAGAAGGAACTCTACTCATTCTTTGATTCCAGTTATTCAAATATTTTAGAAGATATAAGAACTAAAAAAGTGATTTCTGATGAATTAGAAGAGAGTGTAAAGAGTGCGCTAGGCGAACTTAAAAACCAATTAGGAGATTTATCATAGTATAGGAGATTTTAAAATCTCTTAACTAATATAATCATGGCAAGTTTACAACAAATCAAAACTAAAATTAGTAGTGTAAAAGGCACAAGCCGAATTATGAGCGCTATGAAGCTGATCTCAGCTGTAAAGCTAAAGCGTGCTCAAGATCTTTTAATGGCTTACCGCCCGTTTTCTGATGCATATCAAGAGACAACTCTAAATGTTGCTAAGAGATGTGATCCCGAATCACACCCACTTCTTAGAAAAACAGATGAGCCAAAAAAGCTGCATCTTGTTTTTATTACATCGGATAGAGGGCTTTGCGGTAGCTTCAATAGTAGTCTAATCAGAAAGCTAGAGACATATATTGTTACTGAGGCGAAAGCTTATGAAGAGGTTACATTTAGTTTCTTGGGTAGAAGGGGCAGAGAGCATTTTGGAAAAGAAGGGTTTAAGGTTGCAAATAGCTTTATTGGTATAACAGATAGAAACTACTCTGAAATATCAGAGAAAGTATCTGAGCAGTTAACTAAGGAATTCATTAAGGGCGACAGTGATGAAGTTGTTCTAGTATACAATTACTTCAAATCTGCATTGACCCAGGAAATTACATATGAGAAAGTCCTCCCAATAGAAGTTAGTACTGAAAGTGAGGATGAAAACCTTATTGATTATTTATATGAGCCTACTAAGAAGGGGATATTAAGCGATCTTCTTCCTAAATATATTCAGGTTAGAATTCAACGGGCGATTCAAGAATCAATGACTAGTGAACATGCTTCCCGTATGACTGCTATGGAAAATGCTACAAGTAATGCAAATGATGTAATTAAAAACCTTACATTACAATATAACAAAACCAGACAGGCCATGATTACTACAGAACTCATGGACATTGTAAATGGAACTGAGGCATTAAGTAAAGGAGACGATTAAGATGGACACAAATACTAATAACAATATGGGAAAGGTTGTACAGATTATGGGACCGGTTCTAGACGTTGAGTTTAAGGACAGCGAACTCCCTCCAATCTACACAGCACTAAAGCTTACAAACCCACTGATTAATGATCAACAATGGAATCTAATCGTTGAAGTAGCTCAGCAGTTAGGTGGCAACCGAGTTCGCTGTATTGCTATGGATTCTACAGAAGGTCTGAAAAGAGGCGAGGATGCGCTAAATACAGGAGAAGGAATTACCGTTCCTGTAGGAAAAGAGGCCCTTGGTCGAATGGTAAACGTAGTTGGAGAGCCTATTGATGAGGCTGGACCTGTGAATACCAAATTGCGCTGGCCAATTCACCGTGAGGCGCCAAAGTTTGTTGAGCAAAGCACGAAACTAGAGCTTTTTGAAACTGGAATTAAAGTTATTGACCTTATTGCCCCGTTCCTTAAAGGAGGAAAGATTGGGCTGTTCGGTGGTGCTGGTGTAGGAAAAACAGTACTACTAATGGAGCTTATACATAACGTTGCTAAAGAATACGGTGGAGTATCCGTGTTTGGAGGTGTTGGAGAAAGAACACGTGAAGGAAACGATCTCTGGCATGAGATGAAAGATTCAGGCGTTATAGATAATACCGGACTAGTATTTGGACAGATGAACGAGCCACCTGGAGCTAGAGCAAGGGTTGCTTTGACAGCGCTAACATTGGCTGAGTATTTCCGTGATGAAGAAGGGCAGGACGTACTACTATTTATCGATAACATATTCAGATTTACCCAGGCTGGATCTGAGGTGTCAGCACTTCTTGGAAGGATTCCTTCAGCTGTAGGTTATCAGCCTACATTGGCTACCGACCTTGGAGAGCTTCAAGAGAGGATTACTTCTACAGTAAAAGGTTCTATTACATCTGTGCAAGCAATCTATGTTCCTGCGGATGACTTAACTGACCCGGCTCCTGCAACAACATTTGCTCACTTAGATGGTACAACTGTTCTTTCACGTCAGTTAACAGAGCTTGGAATTTACCCTGCTGTGGATCCGCTCGATTCCACTTCACGTATCCTTGATCCGCAAATCGTAGGACAAGATCATTATGATACTGCTCGTGAGGTACAAGAAGTTCTACAGCGTTATAAACAGCTTCAAGAGATTATTGCTATTCTAGGTATGGATGAACTTTCTGAGGAAGATAGGCTTGTTGTTGCTAGGGCAAGAAAAGTACAAAGATTCCTCTCACAGCCATTCCACGTAGCTGAGCAGTTCACAGGTACACCTGGTAAGTATGTGCCCATTAAAGAGACCATAGAAGCCTTTAAAGAGGTTATCTCGGGTAATATGGATGATATCCCTGAGCAGGCATTTTATATGGTAGGAAACCTGGACGAAGTTCACGAGAAAGCAAAAGAAATTATTTCATAATAAGAAAATAAAGAATGAGGGGCTTAATTGCCCCTCAATTTGTTCTAAATTTAGAATCTTCTATAGGAGAGAATGAAATTGGCTGACGGTATACATCTAAAAGTTATTACACCAACTGAGCTCGTTGTAGATGAGCAAGTAGACGAGGTTGTGGCTCCCGGGCAAGTTGGAGAATTTGGAATCCTGCCTGGTCATGTTCCGTTCATTACTACTCTTCATTCAGGTGAACTAAAGTACAAAATTGGCAACTCAGAAACCAAACTAGTTGTAGAAGGTGGAGTTGCAGATGTAAGAAACGACACAGTAAGTATTCTCACAGATGGTGTCAAAAAGAATTAGTCTTTGCAGTCCTCTACCTTGCATGAACTAAGCATTTAATCCCTTCCAAATAACTAGATATTTCCGGCAAATATAATACAATTAAATGTGTCATATATATTTCTGGAGATAAGCCATGCCAGTAACAAAAGAAAACTCTGAAGCTTTAATAATTCGTAAAGACATTGATGGAATTTCACATCTTATAATTAACCGACCCAAGTCATACAATGCCCTCTCTATCTCGTGTATGGAAACAATTACTAATGAGTTAAATGCTATATCTTCTGATTCTTCTATAAAGGTGATTATTCTTTCTGGTTCAGGAAAAGGATTCTGTGCCGGGCATGATTTGAAGGAGATGCGTGCAAACCCTGAGCGCAAATTTTATGAAAAGACTTTTGAAGTTTGCTCAACATTAATGATGTCGATTATCAACTGTCCTAAACCTGTTATAGCCAAAGTTCATGGGATTGCGACTGCCGCCGGGTGTCAGCTTGTTTCCACTTGTGATTTGGCCGTAGCAGATGAAAACGCAAGGTTTGCTACACCAGGTGTGAATATCGGTCTTTTTTGTTCCACTCCCATGGTTGGTTTATCACGAAATGTAGTTAGAAAGCATGCAATGGAAATGTTGCTGACGGGTGATTTTATCTCAGCCCACAGAGCTTATGAAATAGGATTAATTAACAGAGTTGTTTCAGAAAGTGATTTGGATTCTACGGCTTTAGAATTGGCCAATAAAATAGCTGCCAAATCTCCATTAACGCTTAAAATTGGGAAGGGAGCTTTCTATAAACAGATGGACAAAGATATGGCTGAGGCATATGAGTACTGTAGCCAGGTTATGGTTGAGAATATGATGGCTCGTGACGCAGAGGAAGGAATTGATGCCTTCTTAGAAAAAAGAACACCTGTTTGGAAAGGTAAGTAATCTCTAATAATTCATATTATTATTCCGATCTGAATTCTCGCATACCTTTCTTAGCATTATCTTAATAATCTTGAATTATATTACTCCCCGATCATCTTGAGTGAAACTCCCAAGCTTCAGGATAATTTTTTTCATACTATAATATAGGAGAATATAATATGATTAGATTATTTGCATTGAGTCTTATTTCTTTTTTGTTCATAATATCTTCGGCACTATGTTCTTCAGCTGAAATGAATTTAATAGAGCCATCTCAAATAAATGAAAGTTTCGTATTTGAAGTAGCAAAGAAGGACAGGCTCTTTATTGTTATGACTAAAACCGAAGCATATGAAGTAGAAGGTATTCCTTATCGAGTTAAGAGGCTTGAGGGGGAAGATGAGAAAGAAATGTGGATATATAGATGTAATAATGACGATGGTTTTGATGAAGATTGTTTGTATCTATACTTTAGCGATAATGAATTGGGGAAAATAGAGAGACCTTAATCTCTTAGCCGGCATAAATATGAAAAAAACATTATTACTATTATTTGCAGTATTTACTTTCTTGATGGCTAAGGAGTCTTCTAGTCAGGAAGAAGCTTTGACTATTTCTTCTCTTATAGGGAATAATCAAATTCTGGTTATAGGGGAATCTTATGGCCAGTCTGAATCAACAAATTTTTTAGCCAAAAAAGTTGCAGAATATATCTCTGGAGGAAACTGTCTTAATGTAGGACTCGAAATTTCCTCTGATCAGCAGGAAATATTAGATAGCGCAATGAGAGGGCAGGTTTCAATGTCTGATGTGCAAATAGATAATGTGGTAGATCACGATAGCTATAGAGAGATGCTTGTAAGTTTTAGTGATCAAATCATTGCAGGGAAATGTTTATCTGTTTACGCAATTAATCCTCCAAGCTCTATTCCTGTAATTAAGGACTCTTGGATGGAGCAGGAAGTTGTTAATATGGTTAACGATAGACCTTCTGTGATTCTAGTGCAAAATAAACATGCAATTAAGGATGTTAAGATCACTGATGACCCCGACAAGAAACTATTGACTCAACGTTTAAGAGCAAGAAGCTTTGGAGTTGCCTCAGTGCTTCAACACTGGAAGCCCGGGGGTTGTCTAACTAAAAATGTAAAAATTTATGATACGACTACAGACAAGAAATCAGTGATTTATGTTAAAGCATCAATAGGTGAATTGAGCGCCGTAATGCCTGAAAAAGCTTCAATGGTTAGTGACGGTGTTTTGGTCTGGAGCTGCGACAGAATAACACTTAAAGAAGTTGATCCTCAAGTTGGTGATGTGGCTAACAGGAAATTAATCTATGAGGTAAGTAAGTACGATGTTGTTGAGAGAGATGAAGATGTGCTAAAAAAAATTAGATGGGGTATTAAACACGATTACCCAATAGTTGGTATGAATATGGATGAAGCTAGAGAAGCAATGGGAGAGCCTGATGAGGTTGAGAAAGCTGCTAATGCTGAGAAGTGGGTATATCAGTGCTCTGATGATGACGGCTTTGATTATGAATGTTATAACCTAAAGTTTTCAGATGGGTCGTTAGTGAAGTTTGACAACTTAGAATAGGCTTTATGTCTTCTATCTTCAAACTCCCCTTTAATACAATCCCTTTAAATTGCGAAAGAAGAAAGCTCTGATAATAAAAAACCGGGAACCGATATTTATCAGCTGCCCGGTTTTTAACTTGTAAAAATCTATTGATATATGATTTGTGTTTTTGTTAGAACAGGTTCTTAGTTCTCAGTTGTAGCTGGTTCTTCTTGAGCTTCAGGCTTGGTGTTCTTTTCAATTACCTCAGGTGCAGGTTCTATAACTGCTTCTTTTGAACCATTATCTTGTTGATCAAGCCTAGACCTCTCTTTAATCCTACTAGCTTTCTTGGAAAGTCCTCTAAGATAATAAAGCTTCGCTCTTCTGACTTTTCCTTGTCTCTTGATATCGATTTTGTCGATTAATGGAGAATGAAGTGGAAAGATTCTTTCAACACCTACTCCATAAGATACTTTCCTAACAATAAAAGTCTCGCGTGCTCCACCGCCTTTCATAGCGATAACAACACCTTCAAAGACCTGGATTCTTTCTCTTTCGCCCTCTTTAATTTTATAATGTACAGCAACAGTATCACCTGAGCGAAAATCAGGAAGGTCTGTTCTCATCATTGTTTGTTCTATCTCATTAACGATATTCATCATAAATCTCCTATATCATATTTTACAGGACAGTAATCTGTCCAGTATAATTGCTGCCGCACTGCGAACAGAAAGATGATTATAGTTTGTATAACCGCTAACAGGTTTCAATCTATAGTCTGCACTTTCCATAATCTCTTGTGCTAAGCCCCAACCAGTTCCCAATAATAATAAGTAAGGCTTTTGTTCTTCTGAAAAAATTAATTCTCTTAAATCTTCAAACCCAATCATGTTATCAGCGGATCTCGCGTCAGTAACAATCGTTACGGGTTTTTCACCTTCTATCTCTTCAATCTCAATGACCACATCTTGCAGTGTATTTCTTAATGCTACAAGATCTAGGGCCTCTGATCTTGATTTGTTAAATGATGCACCCTCACCCTCAGTCCAATGTTTAAGTACACGATTTACTAACTTTTGCTGTTCCATATTGGGTTGGACTAAATAGAACGTTTTAACCCCATATGTAACAGACGATCTAGCTATATCGTGCACATCTAAATTGGTAAAGGCCGTAGTAATAATTTTAAACCGATTATTGTATACGGGATAATGGATTAATGCAATATATAGTTTAAAAGTAGGAGAGGCTTTTTCTTTAAGTTCTTTTATAAGTTCTATATCTTTATTTCTTAATACGGTGTTATCAAGCATGTCGGGTCTTTTTTTGAAGGTCCGTTTTATACTTTCTTCTCTCCTCCATTCATCAATATCACCGTGATTGCCGGATAAAAGAACTTCGGGAACTTTGCTTTCTTTGAACTCTTCCGGGCGAGTATACTGTGGGTATTCCAGTAATCCTTGGTTAAATGAGTCATTCTCAGGTGATAGCGCATTGCCTAAAACCCCCGGAATAAAACGTGACACACTTTCCATTATTACAGAGGCCGCATTCTCTCCCCCTGAAAGTACATAATCCCCAATTGATATTTCTCTGTCTACATATAATTCTCTTATCCTTTCGTCTACTCCCTCGTATCTGCCGCAAATAATTACTACCTGATCATAATCTGCCAGCTCTCTTGCCATTTTGTCTGAGAACTTCTCACCATCCGGAGTTGTTAATAAAACAAGCCTCTTGCCTACAGTCTTTATGCTTTCAAGTGTAGAAGCTATGGGCTCAATCTTCATTAACATCCCTCCACCGCCTCCATATGGAGTGTCATCGACAGTTCGGTGTTTATCTTCCGAATGTTCTCTGATATCGTGAGTTTGAATATCTATAAGACCCTTCTCTTGAGCCTTCTTAAATATGCCAAATGAAAAAGGAGATTCAAAAAATTCCGGAAAAATGGTTAGGATGTCGTATCTCATTTTATTGTATTTAAAATTAAGAATTGCCGGTTATAAATTTTAGTCCAAAAGACCTTCAATTGGCGTTATAATGATCTTAGATTGTTTGAGGTTAACTTCCTTAACAATAGGTTCTGTAAGAGGTATCAAATATTCCTTGTCATCATTTTTAACTACCAACAAGCTCTGTAGTGAACGATCAATTAAATCCTTTATTTCGCCTATATATTGCCCTTCCTCTGTATATGCTTTCAGACCTATTAGATCAAACCAATAATATTCTTCGTCATCAAGCTCTCGAAGATCTGACATTTCAACATGTATAACAGTTCCTACAAGTTTCTCAGCATCTTCAATCGAGTCAATTCCTTGTATCTTCAAAACAGCAGTATGTTTATGTACACGACTTTTGGTGATTATTAATTCTACGGGTGAGGAGCCAGGGGTTTTAACTATAAAAATCCTTTCCAGAGTAGAAATGTTATCTAGTTGGCGGCTAAAAGGAATAAACCTTACCTCTCCTGATAGCCCATGCACTTTAGAAATCTTTCCGAATGAGATTAGTCCCATGCTTTCAAAGGGGACATCACTTATTCTAAGATTTCGAGCACTGCTCTCTTTTTCATTTTAGCAGCAGCAGCGCCTAAAATAGTTCTTATAGCTTTAGCGGTTTTACCCTGCTTGCCAATTATCTTGCCTAAGTCTTCTTGGGCAACCTTTAATTCAAGCACCGTTGTTTGCTCTCCGGCAACTTCACGTACTTCCACTTTGTCAGGACTGTCCACCAGTGACTGTGCAATGAAAACTACAAGCTCGTTTAGTCTATTCATAACTGATACCTCCCGTCTATAGTATCAATATCCAAGAACTTTCTTAATCGTTACTGTTGTAGTCCTAGTTCAATTTCGAAATCAATTTGCCTACTCTATCTGAAGTCTGAGCACCTTTGCCAACCCAGTCATTCACTCTTTCTGTATCAACCTCTAATACATGCGGATTTGTTCTTGGGTCGTAGTATCCTAAGATCTCAAGAAATTTGCCATCGCGTGGTGAGCGAGAATCTGCTGCAACTATTCTGTAAAAAGGTCTCTTCTTCGAACCTGCTCTCATAAGTCTTATTTTAACCAAACTCGTAATACCTCCTAACTGTGTATCAGTATAATAAACTATATTACCTAACTTTCATCATTCTTTTTGCTAATTTGCCCATTTTCCCCATATTGCCCATCATTTTTCGCATTTGCATATAGTTCTTAATCATGCGATTTATATCTTCAACCCTTGTTCCGCTACCCTTGGCGATTCTTTTACGTCTAGAGCCGTTAATGATAGTGTGGTTGAGTCTTTCTTCCGGTGTCATGGAGTCAATCATAGCAATTGTTTTTTTGATTTCCTTTTCTGCTGTTTCTAATGCCTTGGGATCTTTAGTTACATCCTTCATTCCTGGAATCATCTGGGTCATGCTTTCAAGTGATCCCATTTTATTCATTGTTACCATTGCATCCTTAAAATCAGCTAAAGAGAATTGCTTTTTGAGTAGCTTTTTTGCCATCTCCTCAGCTTTCTTATCTTCAAAAGCACCCTGGGCCTTTTCTATGAAACTCAAAACGTCGCCCATACCAAGGATTCTTGACGCTATTCTATCCGGATGAAATACTTCTATTGCGTCTAATTTTTCACCGGTACCAAAGAATTTGATTGGCTTGCCGGTAACTGCTTTTATAGATAATGCAGCACCGCCTCTTGCGTCACCATCCATTTTTGTAAGCACTACTCCGTCTATGTCTATCGCTTCATTGAAGCTAGTAGAAACATTAACAGCATCCTGACCAGTCATTGCGTCAGCTACAAGCAGTACTTGGTGAGGATTAACTTCAGCTTTGATGTTCTTAAGCTCATCCATGAGCTCTTCATCAATGTGGAGCCTACCAGCGGTGTCTATAATTACAGTGTCGTAACCATTGTTGCGGGCAATTTCAAAAGCATCTTTACAAATTTCAACAGGTTTTGACCCCGGTGGGGTATCATAAACTCCTACATCAATTTGTCCGGCCAGAACTTTAAGCTGGTCTATAGCTGCGGGTCTGTAAACGTCCGCAGGTACCAGATATGGATTCCTATTTAATTTTTCTTTCAAATACCTAGCTATTTTAGATGCTGATGTTGTTTTACCAGAACCCTGAAGACCAACAAGCATTATGCCTACTGGTGGGGTTGCCTTTAGATCTAAATCAGAACTCTGGTCGCCTAATACGTTTATTAGTTCTTCGTGTACTATTTTGACAAACTGCTGCCCGGGAGACAGACTTTGGCCGACTTCTTGACCTAAAGCCCTCTCTTTTACGGAATTTATAAAGTCTCTGACTACTTTAAAGTTAACATCTGCCTCAAGTAGGCTGAGTCGCACCTCGCGTAAAGCTTCTTCGATATTCTTCTCGCTAAGCTTTCCGTAACCCCTAACTTTCTTTAAAGTAGAGTTTAATTTTTCAGATATTCCTTCAAACATGATCTCTTAAATACACCTCTCCCGTCATAAACCAAACGTTAATAATTATCATAACTTCCCTTTATTGTCAAATGTATAAGTGTTTATCTATTATACTTTTTTTAGTAATTTAAGGGGTTCTAGAGGTTATTCATGCATTACGATTAGGCTTTAAAATTATTTGTTAATTCTCAAGGCGTTCCAAACGGTAGATACTTCTATCAAATGATGCTGTATAAGGCTCGTTCTGCTCATCTAGCCCAATAGTGGTAGCTTGAATTGTTTCATTCTTTTCTGTCCTCTAATTAGGAAGTTCTTCTCTATAAATTTTAAACTAGTGTTTCACCGGGTTTTAACTCTATAATCTCAATATCTATAATATCTTTGGTTAAGTATCTCAAATCGGCGGGTGTTCCTGTTAAGAGAGGGAAAGTCCCGTAGTGCATTGGGATTACATATCTTGGAGCAAGAAAACGGCAAGCATGCGCTGCTTCAACTGGTGACATGGTGAAGAGATCGCCAATAGGGATCATTATAAGTTCGGGTTTATAAATTTCGGCTATCAGCTTCATGTCACTAAATACAGCTGTGTCTCCTGCATGATAAACCTTAAATCCGTTCTCAAACTCTATAACGTATCCAACTGCCTCACCGCCATAAGTTATAGTCCCATCTTCTTCTTGAATACCACAGCTATGATCTGCATGTACCATTGTGAACTTAATTCCATCGACTTCTTGTGTGCCGCCTTTATTCATGGGTAATATGTTTTGGACCCCTTTGTTGTTTAGCCAGACACAGGTCTCATAAATACCTACCACTTTAGGTTGAAACTCGTTTCCTATCCGAACGCTATCTCCAATATGGTCAAAATGAGCATGTGTTATTGCTAGGATATCAACCTTGTCTAATTTTTTTAGATTCTCAGGACACATAGGATTACCGTCTATCCAAGGATCTAGTATTAGAATTTTTCCGGAAGGGGTTTTGATTCTAAATGTAGAATGCCCCATATAAGTCAGTTCTATATCTCTTCCAAGTTCAGTCATTAATTATCACCTTTCTAGTTTTTTATACACAACCACACTTTATTAAATATACATCAATTATTATAAATAAATCCCAAAGCCTTACAAACATGAAATTTGAAAAGGGGAAATGCTGATGATAGATTTAAGGCCACAATAATGTCTAGAAAATAATAAATGCCCAAAAGGATATAGATTAATGCTTGATTCAAAATTAATAGAAGAGAATATGCTTGAGGTTAAAAGAAAATTGGATTCAAGGGGAGCCAAGGTCGATTATGATCAGTTTAGAGCTTTAGACTTGGGAAGGAAAGAAATTATTAAGAAAGTAGAAGAACTTGAGCGCGAGCGGAATGTGGGCTCTAAAAAAATGGGCGAATTGATGAGGGAAGGAAAGAAAGAAGAGGCCGGAGTACTACAGGAAGAGATGAAGGAGATTTCATCTAAAATTAAGAACTTTGGAGAACTAAGAACCAAAGCAGAGGACGAGTTCCGTAATTTTATGCTAATGATTCCTAACGTTCCAAATGATTCGGTGCCGATCGGAAAAAACGAAGAAGATAATGTTGAGATTCGAAAATGGGGTGAGCCAAGGGAATTTGATTTTACTCCTAAGGATCACATAGAGATTGGAAGAGATCTTGATATTTTAGATCTTGATAGAGCGGCAAAAATTACGGGAGCAAGGTTTGCCTTGTATAAAGGCCTGGGTGCAAGACTTGAAAGGGCATTAATTAACTTCATGTTGGATCTCCATACAAACGATAATGGTTACACAGAAGTTTTGCCGCCATTTATGGCTAACACTGATAGTTTCATTGGGACAGGAAATCTACCCAAATTTGAAGAAGACCTTTTTAAAATCCAAGATTCTAATTTTTATTTAATCCCTACTGCAGAAGTGCCGGTAACGAATATTCATAGGGATGAGATCTTAAAAGAAGAGGATCTTCCAATAAAATATGTCGCCTATACACCATGTTTTAGGAGCGAAGCCGGTTCTTATGGGAAGGATGTAAAGGGGATTATAAGGCAGCACCAGTTTAATAAGGTTGAGCTTGTGAAATTCTCAACTCCTGAAAAATCCTACGAGGAACATGAATCCCTTACTCAAAATGCAGAACGAATTCTCCAACTCCTTGGGTTGCCTTATAGAGTTGTAGTCCTTTGCACTGGAGATATGGGTTTTTCCTCAGCAAAAACTTATGATCTTGAAGTCTGGGTTCCAAGCGAAAATACCTACAGGGAAATATCTTCCTGCAGCAACTTTGAAGATTTTCAAGCTAGAAGGGCGTCAATAAGATACCGTCCTAAAGAAGGTGGCAAAACAAAGCTTGTACACACTCTAAACGGTTCTGGGCTTGCTGTGGGTAGAACTTTCTTAGGGATTTTAGAGAATTATCAACAGTCTGACGGTAGTGTTACGATCCCCGAAGTCCTGGTTCCATATATGGGCGGCATTAAAGAAATTAGCAATTAGTCGTTGGCTTTTTGTTTATTCGTTCTACCTGATATGTAGAGGCAGATTATAGATAGGAGAAAGCTGCCGATAAGAATATACAACAGAATGAATCCTGTTTGTTTCTCAACATCATTGACTGAAATAAAATAGCGCCTCAGAAATATTATTATTGTCCCAAAGGTTGAGAATAAAGCCACCAGTCCAAAGGTCATAAATAGATAAGAAAAAATACTTGTTAGAGTGTTTTTAGATATCATAGGTTACTCTCTATACACAACTATAGCATCTTGTAGAGGAATTTAAAAAGTATATACACAATAAGATAAAATAGTGGGTAATAACTATAATGAGTTAGTTAAATGGCTTAAACTTCTAGTATTTCTTTCTCTTTACCTTCTAATATCTCGCTAATTTTTTTAATGTGTTTATCTGTGATTTTTTGGACATTCTCAAGATTCTTTTTGACGCGATCTTCGGGAAGTCCCTCTTCTTTTTCCAGATCTTTCACAAAATGGTTAACGTCGTGCCTGATTTGTCTGATGGAAACCCTGAAATCTTCAGCAATTTTAGCAACATATTTAACTAACTCTTTTCTTCGGTCTTCTGTCAGTGTTGGGATATTGAGTCTGATAACCTTCCCATCATTTGAAGGATTAATACCTATTTCAGATTTCATGATAGCTTTTTCTACTTCTGCTATTGCGCTTACATCCCAAGGCTGAATCATTATAGTTTTTGCCTCAGGTATGGATACAGTCGCTAGCTGGTTTATTGGAGTTTCGGCTCCGTAATAATTTACGATTATATTGTCAACTAGTCCCGATGATGCTCTTCCTGTTCTTATTTTCGTTAGTTCCGAGCTAAAGGCCGAAATGGTTTTGTCCATTCTTTCTTCAGTATCTTTAAGAATGTCATCTAACATATTGTCACACATCTTTATCGCTCCTTACTATAGTTCCTATTTCACTTCCCATTATAACTTTTTTTATATTACCACTTTCAAATAAATTAAACACTATGATCGGGATACTTCCCTGCATGCAAAGTGAGATTGCAGTGGCGTCCATGATCTTTAATTCATTTTTTAAAACATCCATGTAGGTTAATTTTTTGAATTTTACCGCGTCATCATATTTTAATGGATCTTTGTCGTAAACGCCGTCAACTTTAGTGGCTTTTAGTATCAAGTCGGCACCTATTTCTAAGGCCCTTAGTGTGGCTGCTGTGTCTGTGGTGAAAAACGGGTTTCCTGTTCCAGCTGCGAATATTACAACTCGCCCTTTTTCAAGATGCCTTACGGCGCGTCTTCTTATGTAGGGCTCAGCAACACGCTCGATGTTGAGTGCAGTTTGGAGCCTAGTGTGTACATCTTTTTTTTCGAGGGAATCCTGAAGTGCGAGAGCATTGATCACTGTGGCCAGCATGCCCATATAGTCTCCAGTAGAGCGGTCTATGCCTTTTGAAGCGCCAGCGACACCCCTGAATATGTTCCCACCGCCAATGACAATAGCTATCTCTATATTGAGTCTGCTTACGTCTGCAATCTCATTTGAGATAGTGTCCAATACCTCAGGGCTAATGCCATATCCCTGTTCTCCCTGAAGGGCTTCTCCACTTAGCTTTAAAAGGACTTTGCGGTATTTTGGTTCTGGATTGGAAGGAGTTTCTGGAGATGTCATAATTGTATTTGGTTAATCAAGCGGTTCCCCTAATTGGAATCTTGTGAACCTTCTGATTTTGATATTTTCTCCAATCTTGGCTATGAGTGCCTGAAGGAGATCATCGATTTTTAATTTTGTATCTCTGACATAAGTCTGATTTAGTAAGCAAATTTCCTCGTAATACTTCTCTATTTTTCCTTCGACGATCTTTTCGGCAATTTCTGCAGGTTTGCCAGATTCTAAGACCTGAGCCTTCATAACTTCTTTTTCTCTTTCAAGCTCTGCTTCTGGAATTTCGTCTTTGCTTATATAAAGTGGGTTAGATGCTGCGATCTGCATTGCAACTTCTCTTGCGAATGCTTGAAATTCTTCATTTCTAGCTACAAAATCTGTTTCGCAGTTTATTTCAACCATTACTCCAATTTTTCCACCTGCGTGGATATAAGACATTACTGTTCCTTCCGGAGTCTCTCTTCCAACTTTTTTTGATGCTTTAGCAACGCCTCTGATTTTTAATATATCTAGAGCTTTCTCTAGGTCGCCAGATACTTCTTCTAAAGCTTTTTTGCAATCTATAAATGGAGCTCCTGTTGTGTCTCTAAGCTCTTTGACCATTTGTGCTGTAATCTCAGCCATAGTAATTCTAAGCCTCCTTCTTAGGTTCTACTTCGGATTGTGTTTCAGTTTCTACTGCCGCACTTTCAAATGCGGTTTTGGTATCTTTGGTAGGCTCTGCTGATGCTGAGTCCTCAATAGGAGCATTTTCTGTTACAGGAGTTTCTGTTGCTGGTTCTTCAGGCTTAGCTACAGTTTCACCTGGAGCAGACTCGGATACGGCTACTGAAGTTGAACCCTCTTTTGCTCCTTCCTCTCCGTATTCTTTAAATACAAATACTTTTCTTTCTACCACAACTTTGGATTCTTGCTCTTTTTCAACCACTTCTCCTGCTTGCAGCTTTTGCTCATAAATGTGTCTACCCTCAACACAGGCTTCTGAAATCCTGGATGTGAATAGTTTGATTGCCCTAATAGCGTCGTCATTGCTCGGTATTATTATATCGGCATCTGCTGGATTAGCATTGGTATCAACAACCCCAACAATTGGTATGCCCAATTTTCTTGCTTCATGGACAGCAATATGCTCTTTTCTTGTATCTACAATATATAGAGCCTGTGGAACTTTTTTCATATTTACTATTCCACCTACAAGATGCTCTAGTTTTTGCATTTCTCTTCTTAGGTTTTTAACTTCTTTCTTGGGGAGGTGCTCCATGTGGCCTTCTTCCTCAAGTTTTTTTAGTTCTAGTAAATAATCAACTCTTGCGCGAATGGTAGGGAAATTTGTAAGTGTTCCCCCCAACCAACGTGCATTTACATAAGGCATGGCGGACTTTACAGTTTCTTCAGCAATAATCGCCTGAGCCTGTTTCTTAGTTCCTACGAATAGTACTTCGCCACCCTCTGCAACTATATCTCTTACAAAGTTGTATGCGGTTTTAAATAAACCAACAGTTTGCTGAAGATCTATTATGTGTATTCCATTTCTGCTGCCGAATATATAGTCCTTCATCTTTGGATTCCAGTGACTTATCTGGTGACCAAAATGAACTCCGGCTTCAAGAAGCTGTTTCATACTGATCGCTTCATTTGCCGCTTGGGACTGATGTGTTTCTTCTGCCATTAAAAATGCCTCCTGTTTTTGTCAATCCACTTATCAAGATAAACGAAGTTATTTAACATAGAATCTAGAGTTTATCAAGTTTCTAGTAAGACAAATCTAGTAATACAAAAAAATATTAGTGTGGTAAACTGTAGGGAATTTTACAGCAAAGAGGGAATTTTGAAAGACCTAAATTATATATTTATTATAAACCCCACGGCAGGGCAAGGTAGAACCAATAATGCCTATGACCTCATAAGAGATGTAATTGCTGAAAAGAATGTTAAATGCGACTTTAAATTTACCTCCCAAAGCGGAGATGCTAAAAAGTTTGCACAAGAAGCTGTTGCACAAGGATTTACAAATATAATTTCCGTAGGTGGAGATGGCACTTCCCACGAAGTGGTAAACGGACTTATCGGTTCACCAGCAGTTTTTGGTGTAGTACCCTCCGGTAGCGGAAATGATTTTCCAAAAGCCGCCTCCATACCTCTTGATACAAAGCTTGCTATTGAGACTGTCTTCTCAGGGATTCAAAGAGAGGTTGATGTAGGGAAACTAGGAGATAAATATTTTATAAACGGTCTAGGTATAGGGCTTGATGGAGCAGTTGCTCACAGGTTTAGAAAGTTAAAACTTCTAAGAGGACAGGTGGGCTATCTTTTAGGATCTGTCCAAGAGGCGCTAACTTTTAAAGGTTTTAGAGTTCAAGTTAAGATTGATGATTGGACATACGATGGGCCACTTCTGTTGACTGGCGCATCCAATGGATTATATCAAGGGGGAAAGTTTAAATTAGCTCCCGAAGCTCTTATAGATGACGGACTGTTGGACTTTCATATAATAAAGGACATGTCTATATTCAATCGGCTTATCAAAATACCAAAAGTGCTTGAAGGCTCACATGCTGGTCTTGATGAAGTTGAGATTAAAAGAGCTAATAGAATGGAGATAACATTAGAAGACCGAATCCCGGCCCATACTGATGGTGAGCCTTTCTATCTTGAAAAAGGAACTCACAATATTGAATTAGTTACTTCCGGACTTAAAATAATGTCTGCTTGACAAAAAACCCAATAGAGATAAATCTACTTGCGAGGAATTAATAAACAGATACTTAAAAATTAAACATTATGCTTAGAACCTTATATTGCGCAATCATTTTTACTGTCTTTACAACTTTCTATGGAATCATTGGGATAATCCTGTCTCTAACCTATCGCCCTTTTGTTGTCCCGTATGCTGTGAAGCCTTGGGCAAAGACAAATTTATGGGCTGCTGGTATACATCTTGATGTAGATGGTCTTGAGAACTTGCCAGAAGAGCCATGCATTATAATGTTTAACCACCAGAGCGCGCTTGATATATTAGCCTATATGTCTATTCTGCCGATTGATTGGCGGGCTATAATGAAAAGGGAAGTAGGTCAAATTCCTTTTATTGGATGGGTGGCTAGATTATCCGGGCACTACTTGGTGGCAAGAGATGGTTCAAGCTCTGACACTAAAGAAGTAAAGAAGATCGTAGGCAAAATACGCTCAGGACCCACAGTTGTTGTAGCTCCCGAAGGGACCAGAAGTAAAGACGGGAAACTGCTACCTTTTCAAAAAGGCGGTTTCTTAATTGCTGTTCTGGCAAGGGTTCCGGTTGTTACTATGGTGATTACTGGGGGGGCTGAACTGCTCTCTAAAGGATCTAGGCACCCGAACGCAGGTACGATGAAAATTAAAATCTTGCCGCCAATATCTGTAGACGATCTTCCTAAGGGTAGAGAAGGCAGGGAAGAGCTAATGCAAATAGTAAGAGGACAAATGGAAGAAGTTTTAGCTGTTGAAGGTTATTAATAAGGAAAATTCTATAATAAATCCAGCCTTTGCTTCTTGATTTCTGCTGTTACTAATTAATAATTAATCACCCTGAATTATTGAGTAACCTCTTTCAATAGTCTATAATTGATAAGTTATATAAAAATTAATCTGGATGCTTCGTAGAAGTAGAGTTATAAAAATGAAGTAGAGTTGTAAACATAGTGTTGTGAAAATATATTTCAAATTTTTTTGTTAAACGGGTCGAATTCTAAAGTCAGTATTTACATGCTTTAATTTACATATATTAAAAAGTGCTTTTGGATGAGATGTAAGCAGTGGGAGAGAAATAATGGATAGTCAGCAATTTGCAGATTTAGAACTCAAAACAATAATTAGCCTGGCAGGAATGCCGGTTCAAAAAGACTTAGTCAATCCTAGAAAGCCGCTTGAGATGGCAAAGAAGGTGAGGGTGACGTTCAGACCTCTACCACGTAATTATGCAAACCAGATTGTTATAAAATTTAGAGAAAAGCTTGAAAAGAAATTAAAAGAACACGGTGTAAATGTAATTCCCTGGGATGAAGCTGCTGAGATACCTGATGGATGGGTATCAAAAGTGCTAAAAACTAGGAAAGTTAAAAGAAACATTCATGCTGTGGTGGATGTGAAGAGAGAGTATTCACTGACAAGGACTTTTTTAAGTGGAATAGCTGAGAGAATGTACGGTTATTTACGTAAACCTGACATGTCAGTAATGGAAATTCTTAGGGTAAGCGGATGGGCTGATGACTTTACCGCAAGATATGTACAGGATCCATTTAATACTCAGATCCTTACACTTATGCCTTTAGAACCTGAATTTGCAGACCAAAACACAACATATGACCGCAAGATAGCAATAGGCATACAGAACCTTATTGCCACCATGTCTGAAATAATTATGGGTATAGCGCCTGATAAGTTTTCATTAGTTAATATGAACCTTTCAGACTCCATATACTTAAACGAAGGGATGGATGATTTCGTATTAAATTCTTTAATACCTAAAATCTATGCACCAATTAAACCCCCTGTTTTAAATCGTTTTAAGAAAGGGGAGTATGATCCGGAAGCGTCTGTTTTCCCTCAACAGTTAGCGGAATTAGGTCGGTTGATTAAGTCCACCAACCTCTACCCGCGGGGTTCTAAATTTAGTGAGAAAGTAAAAAGGCAGTCCCACAAAGATGTTGTTGAAAAGATTATGGAAGGCAGAACAGGAGTTTCATACGGTTTTATTGCATTAGCAGAGGCCCCTACATATGAGGGCAAGGCTACTATAACCAAAACTACTTGGGATAAACTCAAAAAAGTGGAAAGTGTGGATGATGACTTAGTTAGAGAAAACAAAAAAGGCAGGTGGTTTGTTCGAACTGTGATACGCGGGAAGGAAATTTATCAGCAGGTACCAGATATTTGGATAACTACATCTCGTTCTGGTAGTGATAAAACCAACCTCGATCCTAGTTGCGATATAGTTAGGATCGGCGTAATTAAAGGTAAACTGCATTTAGAAACTCCGAGGGGAGTAGATCTAAATCGAAAGGATATAAGGCCATCTTTTGATACATATGTAATTCTTGCCCAAGCTCTTGCTTCGGCATTGTATACCCCAGATCTTATAAAGAATGGTCTACCAATACTTCATTTTCACGGATACCCGGATCCTAACTGGTTTGGAAAGAGCGAATACCACTCAGGTGCCAATAACCCTTCGTTGCCATGCGGCACTGTTGAGGCTGCACTATTAAATTATTCTGCGATATATGAGCTAGCTAATAATAATGGTAAGGGCATGAAGATGCTCTGCCTGGTTGAGTCTGATCATGGCGTTAATATTATGGGCTTGGACAAAGATCATATAATTGAGCGGCTTAGAGATGGAGTTGACAAAGGGCATGTTAAGTTGGGCGGGACATATTTGCCAGATCTTAAAAAGTTCAGCAAAAAACAAGCAGCTGAGAAGTTAGAACAAGAAGCTAGTTCTGTTAATTAATATAATTATTGTAAATTATTATCCCTTTGGTATATTGATGCCTGATTTAATCTGAGGATTTTATAAAAATCTTATAAACTGGAAAATTAAATGAGTGAATCACAAGAAACTGCAAAAATTTATCTCGGACGCCATTGTAAAACAGCATGGAACTTGGAGGGTCGGCTTATTGGTACTACAGATCTCCCACTTTGCGATGTTGGCTGGGCTGAGATAGAAGAGACTCTTCCGATAATCGAAGCGCTTAACTTTGACAGGATTGTTACTAGCCCGCTTAAGAGGGCGCATGATACATCTAAATCCTATGCAGATAAAATTGGTATACCGCTAGATATTCATCAAGATTTGCGAGAGCTTGATCATGGAGACTGGAACACTCAGAAGTACGTAGATTTGCTCGCTGATCCCGAAAGTGATTTTGCAAAATGGTGGAATGAAGGAGATGTATCTATTCCAATTCCAAACGGGCCTGAGACTTTAGAAGAGGTTCAACAGAGAATTGTGCGCACTATTAGAGAAATCGCTCTTGCCTATCCTGGAGAAAAGGTTCTCGTAGTAATGCACAAACATATTAGATCTTTATTGACCTGCTATTTGAAGGGAGTCGATCTAAGCAACTTCAGAGCCAATATTAATGAAACTGTAGAGCCCATAGAATTTTCTGATGAAGACCTTCAGAAATTACTATAATCTTAACTACGATAGACTACTACACATTATTTAAGCAAATGTTATAATAAACTTTCAACCAATTCGGAGGGCTGGCAGAACGGCGATCGCACCAGTCTTGAAAACTGGCGTCCTTACGGACTTGGGGGTTCGAATCCCTCGCCCTCCGCCACTTATTCCAGTTCGACTCCATCTTTATAATGGGCAAGTTCTTTAATAGATCCGTCTTTGTTTAATACCATATGCTCGCCGTTTAGCTTGCCATTGTTAAAATTGCATACGCTTTTTAGTTCGCCGCCCTCGTACCAGCTTGTTGTGATTTCTTGTCTCTCGTCATTCTTGTAATTTGATTCCTTATGAAGCTGGCCGTTCTCGTAGTACATATTGGTTATGCCGTTTAAATGGCCGTCTTTGCAGCTCCACTCGGTTTTTAATGCCCCACTCTCGTAATAATCCTTTACTATTCCATTGGGATTATCTTTGCAAACCGGAAAAGGGGAGTCGGCTAGGGCTAAATAAGGGCTTAGAACGATTAGTGATAAAACAATTACATATTTGATCATGTGATTATCCTCCATTTTTTTAGTCTGAATATTTATTAGATGAAACTATGGGGGAAAAAGTTCAAATTACATTAAAAACCTCAAATACAAGTCCTTTTCCTTGACTTTATTTCCTTAAAGTAGTTTAATTGAATTGAAATCTAGAGCTTATAAGGAGGATGTATATGAAAAGTAAAATTCAAAGTAGTTTAATGGTTTTAGTGCTGGTTTTAATGGGTGTTAGTTTTGTTTCGGCCCAGCCCACAGATGAGAAGGTAGCAGATCAGGCTCCTCCTCCAACATGTGATGGAAAAACTGCAACTATTGTAGGTACAGACGGTAATGATGTTATAACCGGAACAGATAATGATGACGTAATAGTCGGTTTAGGCGGAAATGACCAGATTAGTGGAAAAAAAGGTAAAGACTATATCTGCGGTGGGGAAGGCAATGACACAATACAAGGAAACAAGGGGCCAGATAAGATATATGGCGATGCAGGTGATGACAGGATTGAAGGAAACCGCGGACTCGATATTGTATATGGCGGCGAAGGAAATGATACTTTGCAAGGGAATGAAGGAGAGGACTTTCTTGATGGTGGTCCGGGAGAAGACAACCTTGACGGAGGAGATGGTGTTGATAAGTGCCTAAATGCTGAGACATGGAAAGATTGTGACGGAACTGGAGGAAGTTAAACTAATTTAGGTATGAGTTCTAAGCTTTATATTGTTTCAACACCTATTGGAAACCTTGAAGATATAACACTAAGGGCGCTTAATGTTTTAAAAGAAGTTGATCTGATAGCCTGTGAAGATACTAGGACTTCAAAGAAGTTGCTTTCTCGCTATCAGATCGAAAAGCCCCTTACGAGCTATCACGAGCATAATGAGATAGATAAGGCAGAGGAACTGCTTTCTTTAATTCAAGAAGGCAAGAACATTGCCTTAATTACCGACGCAGGCACTCCGGGTGTATCTGATCCCGGATTTAGAATTGTAAAGTTAGCTTCACAGAGCGGCATTAAAGTAATTCCAATTCCTGGAGCTTCGGCTGCAATTGCAGCGCTCAGCATCTCGGGGCTTCCAACATCCAGTTTTACTTTTCTTGGGTTTCCACCTAAGCAAAATAAGAAACTAATTGAATTGTTGGATAGAATAAAGGATAGGTCCGAAACTCTTATTTTTTATGAGTCGCCTAAGAGAGTTGTTAAGACTTTAGAAGCTATGACTGAAGTTCTTGGAGAACGCAATGTTTCTATTAGCAGGGAAATTACCAAGATGTATGAGGAAACTTTAAGAGGTTCGTTTTCTGATTTAATTAATAATCTTAAGTCTAGAGAATCTATAAAAGGGGAGTTTGTGTTATTGGTTGAAGGGAACGCAGAGGACAGTCAAAAATTCGACTCTGAAACAGTTGATGAAGTTTTATTGCATTTAAAAAAAGAAGGATACACTCTAAAAGATGCTGTCAGTCAGATTACGGCTGATTCTGGTATTTCAAAAAGCAAAATTTATAAGAAAGCGCTTCAACTTTGGCAATAAATTTTTTCTAAAATATAATCCTTACAAACTAATCATCCATATGTTTCTTTACAATCTTGTCTTTTTCTATCTCTGAACCCACCTTGACTTGTTTTTCCATTTTTTGTTTTTGATTTGTTGCTTCACCCTGAACATTGGACTTGCAGGATTCACAAATGGATTCTTCAGAAGGTTTTCCGCAAAGCATACAAACTTTTTTCTTTTCCGTCATAGTTGTTACCTCTACTTCTAAATTTTACTGATTAATTTTGTTTAGGGAACTATATAAATTCTCAATTACATTTCAGGTCTTCTTTCACCCCAATTTGTGCTCTGCTCATAAGCGTGCGCAACATGAATTACAGTCTCCTCATCAAACGGTTTTCCAAGGACTTGAATGCCGATAGGAAGCCCGTCAGATGAAAACCCGCATGGAACTGAAATTCCCGGAAGCCCTGCAATGTTGCAAGGTATTGTAAGCACGTCTGATAAATACATTTTGATTGGGTCCTGTGTTTTTTCTCCAATCTTAAATGCGACTTCGGGTGTTGTAGGTGCAACAATTGCATCTACATTTTTAAAGGCCTCGTCAAAGTCATTTTTTATAAGAGTTCTCACCTTTTGAGCTTTTAGGTAGTAAGCATCATAGTATCCCGAAGACAGAGCATAAGTGCCGAGCATGATTCTTCTCTTTACCTCATTCCCAAAACCTTGAGCTCTGGTTTTGAAATACATATCTCTTAAAGATTCAGCACCTTCAGCACGGAATCCATATTTAACTCCGTCGTATCTTGCAAGGTTAGAGCTAGCTTCAGAAGGGGCGATTATGTAGTAAGTTAAGACAGCGTATTCTGTGTGTGGAAGAGATATTTCAACAATCTCTGCACCCAATTCTTCCATAGCCGATATAGCTTTTCTTGATGAGTTCTCAACATCTTTGTCCATTCCGTCAACAAAATATTCTTTTGGAATGCCGATTTTCAATCCCTTCAAATCACTTTTAAGGCTTTTGGTATAATCAGGCACTGGGATATTAAGACATGTGGAATCCTTAGGATCGTGTCCTGAGATTGCATTTAATATTAACGCTGTATCCTCTACAGTTTTGGTAATTGGTCCCGCCTGATCAAGAGATGAAGCAAATGCTATCATGCCAAATCTGCTTACCCGCCCGTAAGTAGGTTTCATTCCAACAACTCCACAAAGAGCAGCAGGTTGTCTGATAGATCCCCCTGTGTCTGTGCCAACTGATCCGAGGCAAAGTGATGCTGCAGTTGCAGAAGCAGAGCCTCCGCTAGATCCTCCGGGTACCCGCTCTATATCCCAAGGATTCTTTGTTGGTCCAAAGTATGAAGTCTCAGTGGATGATCCCATTGCAAACTCGTCCATGTTGTTTTTTCCAACGATGACAGCTCCTGAATTCAAAAGTTTTTCCGTTACAGTAGCGTCATAAGGTGGAATGAAGTTTTCGAGCATTTTTGAGCTGCATGTAGTAGTTATATCTTTTGTAATGAAGATGTCCTTTAATCCAAGCGGTATACCGTGCAACGGACCTAGGTAATTTCCATTTGTGATATCCTCTTCAGCTTTCTTTGCACTCTCTAGCGCCTTTTCAGCGAGCACTGTTACATAGGAGTTTAAGTTATCATCTATCTTATTGATTCTCTCCAGAATAGACTGTGTCAGTTCTACCGGAGATAGTTCTTTTTTCTTTAGTAACTCAGATGCTTCTTTAATGGTTAAAAACGGCAATTCCATATTGGTATATCTCCTTAGTCGTCTATCACTTGAGGCACAACAAAGAAATCATCTTCACTCTCGGGCGCATTTTGAAGAACCTCTTCAATGGTCAGCCAATTTACTACTTTATCTTCTCTAAGAGGTGTGGATATGTCCAACACATGAGAAGTCGGCTCTACATTATTTGTATCCAATTCGTTCAATTTTTCTATGTATTCTAGTATGTTCCCTAGCTGATCAGTAAATATCTCTGTTTCTTCTTGTGTTACTTCAAGTCTCGCAAGTTCGGCTACCTTGATTACGTCGTCTTTTGATATTTTCATTTTTACTCCTTCATCTCAATTACTGCATAATTGCTCGGCAAATTCAATTACCTGGGTTTCCAATTTAACCCCGTTTAATCTATTTATTTCCTGAATTCCAGTGGGGCTTGTGGTATTAATTTCAGTGACGTACCCGCCAATAACATCAATTCCAACAAAGTATAAGCCGTCCTTTTTTAATCGAGAGCTGATGGTTTTACAAATTTCGAGGTCCCTTTCTGTCAGATCGGATTGAGCAGGGCTCCCCCCCGAGTGAAAATTCGATCTAAATTCCCCTCCGGGCTTTGGAACTCTTAGTACTCCGCCTAGTGGTTCCCCATTTAGAATTATGATTCTCTTATCGCCCTCTGATACTTTCTCAATGAATTTCTGACCTATTACGTACTCTGTCCCAAATTTTGTGATTGCTTCAAGAATAACATTTGCGTTTCGGTCGCCTTCTCGCACATAAAATATTCCTTCCCCCCCATGACCGTCGAGTGGCTTTACTACCATCTCTCCACCTACTTCTGTGAGAAACTCTTGCAACTGCGATATGTTTTTTGTAACGACGCTCTGAGGAATAATTTCTGGGAAAAATAATGAATAAAGTTTTTCATTTGATTCTCTGATACCTGTGGGATTGTTAAGGACCTTAGTTTTACTATCATTAAGTAGGCTGAGAATATAAGTTGCATAAAGAAAATCGTTGTTAACAGGCGGGTCTTTTCTCATCCATACAGCATCAAAACTTTCCATTGGAAAAGTTCTCGTTTCACCTAGTTTATAAAATGATTCGCTTCTCTCAAGAGTGATTTGGGTTGCATTACAAAACGCTTTGTTCTCTTTAACAAATAGATCTTTCAGTTCTAAAAACCAAACTTCATGCCCTCTCGCTTGAGCTTCAAGCATGAGCACAAAGGTTGTGTCTTTTTCGGTATTAATTGTCTCTACCGGATCCATTACAAAAGCCATTTTAAGTTTCATAGTTTTCACTTTTAGAATGCTTCTACTTGACGTTTGATTCTACCGAATTTTATAGTACCCGACAAATATATTAACCTCAGCCTTAATGCTGCATAGTGTATAATTCATCTCATTATTTAATAATGGAGTGCTAGTTTGCCTCTAATTAATAACGATAGATTGAAGAAATTATATGAGTCTACCCCGCCAGATTACAGTGAAGCGATAGCTATTCAAAAAGAGCTTAGTGATAAGGTTATCTCTGAAAATGGTTTTAATAGCATTAAGACGGTTGCCGGAGCTGATCTAGCAATACTCAAAGATCAGGACAAGCTTGTATGCGCAATAATAGTCTTTAGCTATCCGGATCTAGTCGAAATTGAGCGTGCTTGGGAAGTGGTGGATGAAAACTTTCCTTACATCCCGGGGTTATTAGCCTTCAGAGAGGGGCCCGCAATAATTAAGACTTATAATAAACTCAGGCAAAAACCTGATGTGCTTATATTCGATGGGCACGGTATTGCTCACCCTAGAGGGTTTGGAATAGCTTGTTTTGTTGGGGTTTTGCTTGATATTGTGACCATGGGTATTGGGAAATCAAGACTGTATGGAACTTATCAAGAACCTCAAAATGAACTCGGCTCATGCGAAGCGCTATTTTCAAAAAGCGGTGAGGAAATCGGAGTTGTATTAAGAACGAAGAATCAGACTAAACCTGTTTTTGTCTCAATAGGGAATAAGATAGATTTAGCTACTTCAGTGGATATTGCTCTTAAATGTAATGGAGGTTACAGAATTCCTGAACCTACAAGACTTGCTGATAAATATGTGGCCGAGCTGAAAAAGGAGCTTCTAAAATAATGCCTGAGAGGTTCACTTGGATAATTGAAGGCCAAATTGCTGGAATGGAAAGACCAGGACTATTTCATCCTCTTCAAGAGGATTTGGCTTTTTTAAAGTCCCAAGGAATTGAAGTGATAGTGAATCTGCAAGAAAAAGAAAACTTTTTAGAACATTCAGGCTTTATAGTTAAGAACATCTCAATAAATGATTTCGGCCCTCCAAAATATGAAGATTTTGTAGAATTTATCGATTTTGTTACTATTCAGATATCTCAGGGTAAGCGAATCGTGGTTCATTGTTATGCAGGAATGGGGAGGACAAATTTAATGTTGGCAACTTACTTAGTCCATCATCAGGGTATTAATCCTGACCGGGCTCTGGAAGAAGTTAAACTCAAACGACCTGTTCACTTAGTTACTGACAGTCAAGAAGAAGCTTTAAGAGAATATTATTATGTCATTAGGGACACCCTGCTCACACCTAACACCTATTAGTGACTACAATTTAAATTGCAAGCAAAGATAATTCTTCTGGTATAGAGACCTCTTATCTGGTAAATTACTAATCAAGTTTTATTGAACAGCGGTATCCAAAAAGGAGAATTCATGGGTTATTCGAAAGATCTGCTTGACCAGTTAGAGTTTGGTAAGGGCGATACACTTTACGGGGATACACCTCTTATAATACTTAAAGCATTTCTTCAGTCGGGAGTCTCCTATTTAGGCGGTTATCCTGGATCACCCACTGCAAGCTTGATTGATGCTATATCTGATTCATATGACACAGTTCTGAAACCTAAAGGTATATACTTTGACTGCTCAGGTAATGAAGCTTCGGCGGCTTCCCTCCTATCAGCTTCCATTAGCTATCCGATCAGAGGGTCTGTGAATTGGAAGATTGTCGGTACTAACGTAGCCTCAGATGCACTTTCCCATATTTGCTCCTCTGGTGTTACAGGTGGGGCTATGATCATCGTGGGGGAGGATTACGGCTGTGACAGCACCTGTGTGGCTGAAAGGGCGCTTCCATTCGCGCTTAAGTCTACGATGGCAGTGATAGATCCAAGAGGCGATTTAGATCAGGTGGCTAAGATGGTCGAGGTAGGCTTTGAACTGTCTGAATACTCCAATATGCCGGTAATGTTTCTGCTGTCTACCAGAGTTGCACATATCATGAACAAGATGAAATGCAGCGATAATAAAGAAGCTTCGATTAGCATGATTAACAAGCTTGATGATCTAACTACAAGCTCAGAGACTATACCACTGCCGCCATTTACCTTTGATCAGGAGAAGAAGAAGTATCATGAGCGTCTCCCTGCGGCACAGAAATTTATTTTAGATAACAAGCTGAACGAATTTTTTGATGGTGAAGAGAAGTCAATTGGAATTATAACTCACGGAATGATTTATAACTCCCTATTGAGATGCCTCTACAACTTAGGGGAGGCAAACTTATATGGCGAGGCAAGACTACCTATCTTGAATCTTAATGTTACCAATCCCTTAGTTCCTGAGGAAATTATCCTATTCTTAAGGGATAAGGAAGCTGTCTTAATAGTAGAAGAGGGTATGCCTAATTTGATTGAAGAGCAGATACGCTCAATAGCGCAGAGAGCGAAATTGGGGCTTGATATATTTGGAAAAGATATCCTACCAAAAGCAGGAGAATATACCCCCGATCATATAGCAAAGGGTGTGGGTAGTTTTCTCTTAAAAAACAGTCTATCTGATTATGAGAAAGATCGTATAAAAGAAAGAAGTGAATACACCGAAAAACATAAGGAAAAAGCTTTAAGTTATTTAAAACAGCCTGTAGCAAAGAGAAACCCTGTTTTTTGTACAGGGTGCCCAGAAAGGCCCATTTTTACTGCAATTAAAATTTTAGAAGAAGATTACGGCAGATCCTATTATGCCTCTGATATAGGATGTTACTCGATGAGTGGGCTTCCACCTTTTGATCTTAGCAATTCAATCACTGGGATGGGAATTGGGCTTGCCTCAGCCGCTGCACTTTCACGTATGGCTAACAAGCGAGTGATATCTTTTATGGGTGATGGGACGTTTTGGCATAGCGGTCTTACCACTAGCATTGCTAATGCAGTATATAACAACCAAAACGCTATATTGATCATCCTTGAGAATTTTTGGACCTCTATGACGGGTCATCATGAAAACCCAGCATCGGGTAAGAACATGAGACAGGAAGGGGTAGGGATGGATATTGAAAAAGCCTTAAAAGGTACTGGAGTTAAGTGGATAAAAGGTGTGGACCCATATAATTTAACAGAGTCTATAAAGGTTCTGACTGAAGCCTATGAAGAAGAGGAAGGCCTCAAAGTAATCATATCCAGAGGGGAATGTCAGCTAGAGAAGACAAGGCGAGAAAGAAGTCAAATTAAAGAAAAAATAAAGGTTGGGAAACGTGTTAAACAGCAAAAACTGGGAGTAGATCCTGAGGTTTGCACAGGGGATCATTCCTGTATGCGCTACAACGGATGCCCTTCTTTAACACTAAAGGATAGCCCGACAATACTCAGAGAAGATCCAGTTGCCCACATTGATTACTCTTGTGTGGGTTGTGGCTTGTGTGGAGAGATAGCCCATGCGGCTGTACTCTGTCCATCTTTTTATAGAGTAGAGGTTATTGATAATCCATCAATGTTTGATCGCCTAGGAGCTAAAATAAACAGGTCACTTCTTCAGATGATCTCCAAAAATGGATGGATGGGTTAAATCAACATCTATTGATTTGAATTTCCACACTAAACAGTTTTAAATTAAAGTTTAATTATTGGGTGGCTCAGATATAGTCTCCAAGTGTAGGTGGTATAACTAACAACAAAGCTTATCGAGAAAGCTTTTGCCGTGCGATAATTTGTTGTACTATATTTTTTTATAATACAAAAAACAACATGCAGAAAAAAAGTGATCTAATAAAAATATTAATCCCTGCTGTGGGTGGTCAAGGGGGAGGGGTTTTAACCGAATGGGTGGTTCAAGCATTTTTCCTTGAAGATTTTGATGCTCAAGGAATCAGTCTTCCCGGTCTATCTCAGAGGGGTGGATCAACGGTGTATTACCTTGAGGCTCATCCCAAACCGGAGTCAGAGGGCAAATCAATTATTTTTGCTCAATTCCCTGTCCCGGGAGAGGTAGATATTATTCTCGCACAAGAGTTTTTGGAGTTAGGTAGAGCTCTTGAGCTTGGTTATGGCTCAGACAAAACTACAATAGTTACGAGTTCTCATAGAGTATATTCAACACTTGAAAAAATGCCTATTGGTAGCGGAGTTTATTCTGACGAAAATTTAAGAAAATTAGCTGCAGGTTTTTCATCAAGATTTATCGAATTAAATGCACTTGAACTAGCTAAGAAAAACGGAATGGATGAGTTAGCTGTTAATGCCATATTGTTAGGAGCACTTAGCGCTTCAGGGGCCGTTCCAATTGAGAAAAAGTCATTTGTCCGCTCTATCGAAATGGTAGGGGTTGCTACAAATGCCAGCTTAAAAGCTTTTGAAGTAGGCTGGGAATATGCATATAACAATAATCAATCAAGCATCAATCAATCTGCAGAGTGGAGTAGCTTTATAAACGAAAGGGCAGATAAATTAGAAGGCTCAGAGAAAGAAGAATATATGGCTAGAATTTCAAAGATAGAGTCTGAATACCCCGATAATATGAAAGAGATTTTGGCAGAGTCGGTATATAGATTAATCGACTACCAAGATTTAGCCTATGCTGATAAATATTTGAATGAAGTAAATTCGATTAAGCTTATAGATTCTGAAACCAAGGGAACAAACTTTATACTCACTGAGCAATTTGCTAAGAATCTCGCACTACTTATGAGTTATGAAGATGGGATCAGGGTTGCAGAGCTTAAAATAAAGTCAGATCGGTTTAAGAGAATTAGAGAGGAAATGAGGTTAAAAGATGACCAGGTTTTTCATGTTGTGGATTACTTAAAACCTGATGCTGAGGAAATCTATGGTCTTTTGCCAAATATATTAGTTGTGCCTGTTTTGAGTTTTACCCAGAGCCGTCTGTTCAAAAAGATATGGAAAAGAAAGAAGCCTTTAACAATGGGGCAAACCCCTGTTACAAATTCTTTCAGCGGATATATGAGGATGTGGATGCTAACAAAGATAAAATTTTTAAGGCCATATTCTTTCAGATATAAAAAAGAATATAAAGTAATAAAAGCTTATAAAGAAGCAATTATTAAATATGCTTCATATGATTACAAAGTGGCTTGTCTGGTTGCTAAAAGCGGGCAGATGGTAAAGGGATACGGAAAGGTAAGAAGAAGGACTATGGACGCCTTTTTCAGGTTTGTGGATAATATTCTCTCTCCCCTTGTAGAATATGAGAGTAACAATAGAAAAAACTTTGATATTACATTAGAAGTCGGCCAGGAAGCTTATACTCTTATCGCTGGAGAAACAGTTGATGGGATAGACAAGGCCGAAAAACTTGCTCAGGATGTTCTTGAAAAAAGGGCCGCATAACTCTTGGCTTTTTTGTTAACTACTGCTCTTCATTAAATCGATAAAATCTTGGAAAAGATATGAAGCATCATGAGGGCCTGGTGAGGCCTCAGGGTGGTATTGGACAGAAAAAGCGGGGTGAGTTTTATGCTTAATTCCTTCTATAGTTTGATCATTTAGGTTGATATGGGTTACTTCTATATCCTTACCCAAGGTCTCCGCATCCACTGCGAATCCATGATTTTGAGATGTTATCTCAACTTTTCCTGTTGACAGATTTTGAACCGGTTGATTAGCGCCCCTATGTCCAAATTTTAACTTATAGGTCTCAGCCCCAAGAGCGAGGCTTAATATCTGGTGACCTAAACATATGCCAAATATCGGTTTTTTGCCAATAAGAGTACTTATACTTTCAACTGCATATGCTACTGCGGCCGGATCCCCCGGGCCGTTTGAAAGAAATATGCCGTCAGGATCGAGCGCAAGAACTTCATTAGGAGGTGTTCTAGAAGGAACAACAGTGACTTCACACCCATGGTCTTTGAGCTTCCTAAGTATATTTTGTTTTAGTCCAAAGTCGTAAGCAACAACCTTGAATTTTTCAGAGGTGTCTATTTTATCAAGTTCGCCCCAATTATGTGTGCCTTCATCCCAGCTATAAGGCTCTTCGCAGCTGACTTCTGTTACTAGATCTATTCCGACAATACCCTCAGATGATTGGACTTTCTTAAGTAAACTCTCAGGGTCTAAATCCTTAGTTGAAATCACAGCTTTTTGAGCGCCTTTTGATCTGATTAACTTTGTTAGTGATCTTGTATCTATTCTTTCAATACCAACGACACCGTAATTTGCCAAATAAGACTCTAAATCACCTTGTGAGCGCCAATTACTTGGTGTCCTCCAGTATTCTTTTACAACAAAACCTTTAAGGAAAGGCTTTCTGGATTCAACATCTTCTTCATTTACTCCATAATTGCCTATTTCAGGGTAGGTCATAGTAACAATTTGACCATTGTAGGATGGGTCTGTAAGGATTTCCTGGTAGCCGGTCATTGAGGTGTTAAAAACTACTTCTCCATACACCTCGCCCTCTGCTCCGAAACCGGTGCCTTCAAAAACTGTTCCATCTTCTAAAACTAACAGTGCTTTTTTCATGAATTCGGATGAGAAAATACATTCTATTTTTACTTATGTCAAAAGTTTTGTTGCACTAATGAAAATTTCTATACTATAATTCGCTGCACTTCTTTCATATCACTTGATTTTTAATCTGAAAGCCCCTTTTTTAGAATTTCGTTCACAACTTTCGGATTAGCTTTTCCCTGTGTTTGTTTCATTACCTGACCTACAAAAAAGCCAATGAGTTTTTGATCTCCAGCTTTATATTTAGCAATTGCATCTGGATTGTCTGAAAGTATTTGGGAAATTATTCCTTCAAGCTCAGACTGATCAGAGATTTGAGTCATTCCTTTGTCTTTTACAATTTCATTAGCCGATTTACCGCTTGAAAGCATATCTTCAAATACTTCCTTTGCTATCTTACCGCTAATCGTTCCATCCTGTATAAGATTTAAAAGTTCACCTAGTTTGTCCGGTGTAATTGGAAATGACTCCATATCGTCATCTTCTTTAAGCTCTCTTAGTACTTCTGTCATAATCCAATTGCTTACAATCTTAGGGTTATTATGAGTTTTAAGACAATCCTCAAAATAGTTTGCTATTTCTATAGTTGATGTAAGGACACCAGCGTCATATTCAGGCAGAGTATATTCTTCTTTAAACCTGGTCAATTTCTGATCAGGAAGTTCAGGAAGTGAGTTTCTTATGTCCTCAATTTGAGCTTCTTCCACAACGACCGGTAGAAGATCAGGATCAGGGAAATATCTATAATCATGAGCTTCTTCTTTTGATCTCATGGAGAAAGTAACGCCTTTATCTGAGTCAAAAAGTCTTGTCTCCTGTACTATCTCTTCTCCATTTTCAAGTGCCATAATCTGTCTTTTAATCTCATATTCTATTGCTTTTTGAACGTATCTGAAGGAGTTAACATTTTTGATCTCTGCTTTTGTGCCAAGCTTCTCAGTACCTTTGGGTCTTACCGAGACGTTGGCGTCGCATCTTAAGCTTCCTTCTTCCATATTGCCGTCACAAACGCCTATATATCTGAGAATAGAACGAATTTTCTTCATATACTCAACAGCTTCCTCTGCGCTTTTAATTTCAGGTTCGCTTACGATTTCTACGAGCGGAACACCTGCCCTGTTAAGATCAACATAACTTGAACTTCCGTTATTCTCATGAACTAATTTCCCGGCGTCTTCTTCCATATGAATTCTGGTGAGATTAATCTTCTTAGTAGACCCGTTAGTTCCGATCTCAACCCAGCCACCAGTAGAAAAAGGTTCTTCATACTGGGAAATTTGATATCCCTTAGGCAGATCTGGATAGAAATAGTTTTTCCTAGCAAAACGGGAGCGTGGATGCAGCTTGCAATTAAGAGCAATAGCTGCTTTAAAAGCTAATTCTAATACTTCTTTGTTTAATACCGGGAGTACCCCAGGCAGTCCCAAGCAAATCGGGCTTACGTGGCTATTAGGGCTTCCGCCAAATTCTGTCGATTCAGGGGCAAATATTTTTGATTTAGTCTTAAGCTGAGCGTGAACCTCAAGACCTATTACAGGTTCAAATTCCATTTCATAAACTCCTTTTTCAGTTAAAGTAATACTGATTAATAGTCTAAATTTGTCAAGGAAAAAATCATATGAATAAAACTATTTTAGTAGTTTCTCCACACCCTGATGATCTTGAGATAGGAATGGGGGGCACAGTTGCTAAATTGATTGATCAGGGCTTGAGTGTTATATCGCTTGTAGCCACAGACGGTAGTGGCAGCACTACTGTTAATAATCTAAATGGTGATGAGTTAGCAGAAGTAAGGAGGCAGGAGTCCAGAGAAGCAGTTTCAGCTCTTGGTATACAAACGTTAATTCCTCTACCAATTGAAAACGTTAAAACTGAAAAGAACAAAGAGCATTTCAAAAATGATTTTAAAGAAACGATATTACGTTTTAAACCACAAGAAATTTATATTCCTCACCCCGAAATTGATAAACATCCGACTCATCAAATTGTATCAGAATTGGTTTTAGATGAATTGAGAGAATTGAATAAAAATAAAGAATACAAAGCCGAGAAGATCTGGTGTTATGAAGTTTGGACGCCATTCTCAAGCTACGACAGAATTGAAGATGTTTCTCCTTTTATAGATTTAAAAGTTATGGCGATTGAAGCTCACAGGAGTCAGCTTGAATATAAGAATTATACTGAAGGAATTCTTGGACTTAATAAGTATAGAGCTGTGTTTGATGAGAGGCACGGTGCAACAAATGAAGAATACGCGGAAGTTTTTATAGAAATAGCTATATAATAGATTTGATTGATCGGTTTACTTAGGAATGTGCCCTGTTTTCATGCTCCAGAGTAGCATATCCAGTTCTTCTACTTCAATGCCTAATTCGCTTGCAAACTCTTTCATCTTCTCTTCAGCTTCAAGATATTTCTTTTTTGTAGTGGGTGGTTTAGCGGAGTCTAAGACCTCTAAATCGTAGAGTGATCTAAGCACATTTCTGTCCAGCATTGCATATCCCTTAATACCAATATTTCTTAAAAAATGGCTTGCCTGAGTTAGACCCAATCCTTTAATATCTTTATTTAGCGCAAAAAACTCTCTTAGTTCTAAGGGATCATTAAATGACCTAATTAGTTTGTTGAGTTTGAGATCGTATTCTCTTTCAAGATAATCTCTGGTGTGAACTATATAGTACGCTTTTTCGGGATATTTATGGACTCCTTTAAGTTGCTCTACTAGTTCTTCGGGGCTGGCTTCCAGGAGTGCATCCTTTATAGCTTCAAGAGATTTAGCCGCCACCTTAGGGCCTACAGCTGAGGTTAATATACAAAAAGTGAGCTCCTCAAAGATTCTTCTATCGTCTGCTTTGTGATGAACTTCCTTGAATTCATTAAGCTGATTTCGAATAGAGTCTTTCTTCTCTGAATATAGTGTTTTTAACTCTTCAACTTTTTCAGGATCGACCATAGCCATTATTTTATCACTGGTAAGATCTTAAACAATATTACAAACTATATGTGGATTTAAACAACTTGTTTTTTGAATTTTGGTAGACGATACTTACTCATCAGGAATTACAAACCATGACCGTTCTCGAATTTAAAATCTTAGCAGTAGTAGTGATATTCCTGATTGGGGTTTCAAGCGGGCTCTTGCCACTGAGGTTTGGGGTTTCTAAGGGTGAGCAGCTTCTATTCTCAATAGGAAACTCGCTTGCAGGCGGGATATTTTTGGGTGCCGGGCTATTGCACTTATTACCGGATGGGGTCGAATATTTAGGCGGGGTTACTGATTATCCTCTTGCGATGCTGCTTGCTGCGGGTAGTTTGGGAATTCTACTATTTTTAGAGAAAGTAATTTTTATTGATAGTGACGCCCATAAATTAGAGAATATAGGGAAATCCTCAGCTTTCGAGCCATATCTACTCGCTCTAATCTTATCAATCCATTCTTTTATTGCAGGAGCCGCACTGGGGATAGAAAAAACAATTCTTGCTTCAGCAGTTCTATTTATTGCCATTATTGCTCACAAGGGTGGGGCGGCATTTGCTTTAGGAATTAGTATGGTGAGGGGAGGGATATTAAAGAGAAGACATATTAAAGTCATATTGCTATTTAGCATTATGACTCCACTTGGGATCTTTCTTGGCTCTGCCTTAAATAGAACATTTGGAAGTAGTACAGGTCAAATCCTTGAGGGAGTTTTTGATTCACTTGCCGCGGGTACTTTTATCTACGTAGCTGTTCTAGATATTATCGAAGAGGAGTTCTCTATCCCCGGCAATGAGATACTAAAATTTCTCTCTATTATTGCAGGTTTAAGCCTTATGGCATTACTTGCAATTTGGACCTGATGAGATCCATCAAAGTTTCAGTTCAATGAAAAAAGTCGTAATCCAAACTGCAATAGCTAAGCAAGCTATCGTAAGCGCAACAACTCCAAGCTTTTTGGCAGTCGATACATCTAGTGCTTTATGCTTGGACATATCCATAGGTTTTGTCGCATCTGTTACTGCAGACATCATGCCGTGCTTGAGCCCGCTTCCCACAAGCCAAGAGTTGATAGGATAGGCTGTGATTATTCCGGCTAAAGTGGCTATAGAAGATATCCCCCAGAAAATTGGAGTTCTAGGGTCACCTCCATCTGGGATAGTTCCTCTTAAAATTGCCATAACAGGGATCATCCCAACCATAACCATATTCATTGAAACTGTTTCAGAGAAAAGAGTTTTCTTAATTGCTCCTATATAACTGCCGCCCATGGAGGATTTCATAAACAGAGCCTGAAATATTAATAGGCCTACAACAAAGGCTGTTACATATTCAATAATCAGATCGAGTCCATTTGGAAGACCTAAATGAAATGTCACAATTGCGGCGAGTATGATTCCGGTTGCGTCTCCCGCAACACAGTGCATCATAGAGCCTACAGACTGTTTCCAGTGCGCCTCTATAAACTGATCGTGGGTTCCCGCAATAGGCTGACGGCAGGAGAGAAAAAATATGAAGAGTCCGATAGGCCCGGTGTAGAGGACTATTAAAATCCATGCCAACTTCATTACCCATTGTGCAGGGGTATTAGTCTGTAGATCGTATATTAAAACTACTAGAGATAAACCTGTTAGTATAAACCAGAGAAGTAATGCGCCGCCAAGCATAGTCTCAGGGAAAAACATTTTATCCTCCATAGTGAGAGTGTGTTATTATGGAATTATGGCATTTTATAGATGTATTTGTCAAACTGTCTATATTTGTTTCATACAGCTTGAAGGGCATAAATTATTAGAGATATGAAGAAACTCACATTAACAGAGCACTTTAATGCATTTAGGGTGGAGAATTCTCTTAAATTAACCCTTGCTGGGATAGTTTGCATATTTGTAAACAATCTTTTTCATCTAGATCTTGGATATCTCTCTACTCTTTTTGTTTTCTTGATTTTGATAGTGGCTCATGGGGAAACTTTTATAGTAGGTGCTCAATCTTTAATAGGAGTAATAATCAGCTGTGTAGTCACAATAACTATTACATATCTATTTGTTGACTCTAAGATTCTATATCTACTTTTAACTGGGGTTTGGATCTTCATCTGTATGACTTTTGTCTTCAAATTTTTCTTGCCTACTCTAGTCAGTGCGATTGCTGCAACGATAGCTGTTTATTCTGCAATATATGTCTCTGTCTCAGATGCAACAAGCACTGTTGAAAGTTATATTGTGCAACTATTCATAGCTGTAGTTGTATGTTGGGTTATTGATGGGCTTGTCTGGCCCCATAAAAGTAGAGGCTCTTTTCAACTCACTTTAAAAACAGTCTGTGAAGACTTTTCGGAACTCTTTAATTGCTATACTCAGGAGGCGGTGGTTAAGAGGAAAAGTCACCAGGAAATATCCACTTCATTAACTACCTTCAGCGATCTTACGACCTATATAAAGAGAATGCAAAGTGAAGAGCGAAGCCCCAATTTTCCGATAGACCTTTATATGAAAATCATTACTTTCAGTCGAGGAATCTATATCAAGACGGAGGTTCTTGAGGAGTTTGTATTAAAAGAACACTCTTTTAAACAAGATCCAGAAGTTGCCAAGGTTATAGATCAACTTTTTGCAATAGTTTCTAATAGTTTTTCAGAAATGGCCCAGTCAATTGGAACGAAGGCAGTTGTGAAAATAGAGGATAAAGAACTTGATGACTCATTAGCTTTGCTTCATGAACTGTACAGGAAGATGCACGAAGCTGAGGGGCTGACCGATAGATATTATGAGGATTTACTAGCTTTTGGGGCAATGTTGCCTGTACTTGATGATATATCTTCCAAGTTAAAAAGAATTACAGAAGCTATAAATATTTTCCACAGAGATGAATATGGCAAGATGTTTGAAAATCGAATAACACATTCAAACAAAGTAATAGATATTAAGGCAAAGTCCTTTTTTAGCTTTAATAAAGAGACATCAATAGTAGGAATAAAAACTGTAATCATTTTCCTCTTATTGGTTTTTGGCGAGTTTGTAGTTGGCCTTCCCGGGGGTGGTCAAGTGGCATTTTATGCCATCTTATTTGGAGTAATTCCTAATTTGGGCCAGGAATATATGAAGAGCCGAAATGGAATTTTAGGTATCTTCAGCGGATTATTTTTTGGTCTGTTTGCATTAGTATTAGTCTCTCAAATTCAGCATTTTCTTGTGTTTTTGTCTCTATACAGTCTAGGTACTTTCATTGCCGCATATTTTGCTTTTAGCAGTAAGGATATCTCTTTTGCAGGTCTTCAGGCAGGCCTTGTTATTCCATATACCATGTTATTCAATACCGGACCCCAAGTCGATCTGGATGAGGCCTTTACAAGATGCATGGCCTTAATATCAGCAGCTTTTATTGCTGCAATAGTTCATGTCCTGCTCTGGCCAAACAATCCTTTTAATATGCTCAAACAGAAGATCTCAAAAGCGGTAGCAATTTCGGGTCAGATATTATCTAAACTGCTAGTTGTAGATATTACTGAAAAAGAGCAAGTAGAGAAATTGGTACAGCCCCTAGCTGCAACACTGCCAACAAGCACATCACTTCTTCATGACGCAGAATATATCATTAGCCGAGATGATCTTCATGCTGAGCAATTTATTCACATAATAGAGTCGATTGAAAGAATGTATGTGGACATGGAGACACTAAAAAGGACTGTATATGATAATGGAGATAGTGAGGTCTTTCCTTTGTACTTAGCGAAGATGGAACCTCTTTATAAGAATATTTCAGCTGTTTTCGATGAAGTGTCTAATCAATTTAATTTAGATAATGACTTTGCTAAGGAAATATCATCTTTAGTTGAAGCGATAGAGCAGCATAGAATAGAGTATAGGGATTCAGGTGTTTGGCGTTCTTTTAAACCTGAGGATGTTGAGCAATCAGTATTGGTAGCAACCAGTATAGACAGCTTACTTGATACTCTAGGTCAAATATCTATAGCAATAGGCCAAATTAATCAATCTTCGCAGGATAGGAAACCTGTATTTCAAACAAAAGAGGCTTAGAGCTTTCTGTACAATATAGTCCGGCTTCTATATAATGCTTTTTTATATTTTAATAAGGTGGCAAGGAATTCCCTGATTCCTAATTTAAGAATATGAGTCTTTTTACTGTTTTCGCAATTGTCATAACACTTACAGCAATCTTCAGTTATTTAAATGAGATATACATCAAGCTTCCCGGCACTATTGGGATCATGCTAGCATCTCTCATTTCTTCTGTGGTTTTTCTTGTTCTCGGATCAATAGGTTTTGGGCACACTCAGTGGGCAACGGATTTGGTTGTTGCAGCTGATTTTAACCATCTTTTTATGAACGGTATGCTGAGTTTTCTACTTTTTGCGGCAGCTTTAAGAGTAGATGTACGCAGATTGAAGGAATTTGCTTGGACCATTGCATATCTAGCGACTGTGGGGATAGTTATCTCTTCGTTATTAATTGGGTTTTCAATGTACTGGATCGTCTCACAATTCGGCGTTGATCTACCTATTCTCTATGCAATTCTCTTCGGTGCTATTATCTCTCCAATTGATGCCGTAGTCGTAATAAAAATATTAAAACGAGTGAATGCCGGTAATACAATGGAAACTATTATTACTGGTGAATCACTCTTTAATGATGCGGCTTCAGTGGTCCTTTTTGTTTTATTGCTGGGTCTAGCTTCAGGAACTACTTCTATGACCACTATAGGTATTGGAGAATTTTTCCTAAGAGAAGCGCTCGGAGGGTTGGGGCTTGGACTCGTTCTTGGTTATCTGGCTCATATTATGATTGTGCAGATAATATTTAAGGGCTCAGATAATCACATAGTTATAATCTTATTAACTCTGGCGCTTGTATCGGGCGGATATACCCTTGCTGGGATACTTGATGTGTCAGGTCCTTTGACAAGTGTAGTTTCAGGTCTATTTCTGGCAAAAAGCAGGCAAGACACTATTGGAGCAAATTACGAACACCGTCGTTATGTGCGCGATTTCTGGGAAGTGATAGACGAAGTCTTAAATGCCGTACTATTCGTGTTAATTGGGCTTGAAGTACTGATTCTCAATTTTGAACACACATACTTTCTTGGGTGCAGTCTAGTCATACCGGTAATAATAATAGCAAGGTATGTAAGCGTTGAATTTCCATTGATGTTTTTGAGATTGTTCCGTAAGATACCCAAAATTAAAGGATTTATTATGACCTGGAGCGGAATTAGGGGTGGAGTATCGATTGCCCTTGCTTTATCTCTTCCAGATGATTCTCCCAGAGATATTCTACTAGTACTTACTTATATTGTCGTTGTCTTTTCAATTCTAGTTCAGGGGCTTACATTGGGGCCGGCAGTTAGATGGTATAAAAAAAGGGAAGGTATAGAATAGATATTTGATTCCGGCAATTAAAATGATACTTTATCCTAATACAGCATGAATTTATATTATAAAATTACAAATATTCAATATCGAAATTAACGGAGGGTTATGATGACTAATAAATTAAAAGTATTTTTATTGTTAATTGCACTGGTTCCAATAATGGGTTGTGCTGCAATTCAATCTAATAAAACCCAAACTCAAGAACAGCTCTTAAGCGCTGCGGGGTTTGTCATGGTTCCTGCAACAACTCAAGCCGAGCTTGAAAATCTCAACACCCTTACACCGCATAAAGTGCTCTTTAGCGTTAAAGACAATAAGCCTCTCTACTGGTATGCAGACCCTACCGAATGTAGTTGCGTTTATACAGGGGACCAGGCGGCTTTTCAGCGTTATGAAAAGCTTTTAACAGAGTCTCAAATAGCTAATGAAGTAGAGGATGCTGCAATAAGCAACGAAGTAGCTGAGTCTAATATGTGGGGTTGGATGGGCGGTCCTTGGGGTTGGTAGTAGGCGTCTTCATGTCTTGAGCTAATTCAATAATCTAGCTATCTCAAAATAAGTTATGAGCAGCCTAAAATCTAAGATAAGCAACATACAGTACACAGCGAAATTTTGGATAATTTTCATTATTTCACTGATTGTTCTGCTGATCTTCTACTACGCTTTATTAGATAGGTATACGCCCTATACAGATGATGCTTATATTCAGACCTATGTAGTTCAGGTTGCGCCGCAAGTTGAGGGCCGAGTTATTGGTGTCTATGTACAGAACAATCAATTTATCCAAGAAGGCCAGAAGCTCTTTAGCATTGATCCGCGGCCTTATGAATATACGGTTGAACAACTGAAAGCTACACTCGTTCAGACCCAACAAGAGGTTGATCAGCTCAAAAGCGCAATAGTGGTAGCAGAGCAGGGTGTTAAACTTGCGCAGGCAGACTTAGTCTATGCGCAGAGGCAATATAATGATCTGGTGCCTTTGGCTGAGAAAAACTTTATTGCCCAACTTGAACTTGATTCCGCTCTAGATCAGCTAAAATCTCAGGAAGCCACACTTGGTCAGGCTAAGGCCAACCTTGATAGTGCTAAGCAAGCACTTGAATATACAATTGACGGTGAATTTGCGCTTATTCGAGAAATTGTATCCCAGTTAGAATACGCTGAATATAATCTTGCTCAAACTACAGTTTATGCTCCAAGCGATGGATATATTAGTAACCTCCAACTAGTTAATGGTGCCTATGTGGATATCGGTGACGCAGTGCTCACATTTGTAGATGATGAGAGTTGGTGGGTAGTGGCCAACTTCAGGGAAAATAGCATAGGTAGAATTAGAGAAGGTCAGAGCGCTGAAATATCCATAGCCATGTATCCAGGAAAAATCTTTAAGGCTCAAGTGGAAAACGCGGATTGGGGTGTTAGTGCAGGGCAGGGGATACCTTCAGGTGACTTGCCTGAAGTGGAAAATCCTGAGAACTGGTTCAATCTTTCTCAACGTTTTCCTGTGAGGCTAAAGATTACTAATTTAGATGAAGAACAATATCCGCTTAGGGTAGGGGCTACTGTCAGTGTCGCCGTTTTTACTGATGGAGGATTTATTCTAAATGGTCTTGCGGGTCTTTGGCTACGTATTGGAAGCTTGGTGAACTACGTTTACTAATTTCGTATTACAGATACTTAAATATTGTCCATAGAATTTTATATCCAGCTTTGAAACTTCCGCTTAAAGTTCCAGTAATTTTAGACACGCCGATACGCTTACGGTAATTAACCGGGACCTCAGTGCATCTAAACTTTCGCTTTGCCGCTTTTACCTGCATTTCCACAGTCCAGCCATAGGTCTTGTCGACCATGTTTAGCTCAAGAAGTTTATCGAATTTTATAGCTCTAAATGGGCCGAGGTCTGTGAATTTCATTCCATAAAGAAACTTGATTAGAGTTATAGCTAACCAGTTTCCAAAGACTTGTTGAGGCATTAGAGCACCTTTCTCTGCATTTCCCAAGGTGCGTGAACCAATGACCATATCAACATCGTCTTCAATTATAGGCCTGACAAGTTCTCTAATGTCTTCGGGATAATCTGAGTAGTCCCCATCTAAAAATACTATAATATTGGGACGTTCGTCCTTTTCTAGATTCTCCGCATAATCCATTCCTTTTAGACAAGCATATCCATAGCCCATCTGTGTCTCATTAACTACAATAGCCCCAGCAGACTCAGCAGTAGCTGGAGTTTTATCTGTCGAGTTGTTGTTTACCACAACAATTTCGTCTACAAGGTCTTTGGGAATGTCATTGACTACTTTCCCTATAGACTCTTCTTCATTATATGCAGGGATTATGACTAAGATTTTATTTTTCATGGATTTATTGCAGACGTATCTTACCTGTGTTATTAGGTGATAAAAATCAGCATTGTCTCAAATTTGCCGAATAATTACTTAGTTATGTATTCTCTCATAATAACAGGAGAGGCCTGAAGTTTATCTATACTTATGACTTCACCGGTTTTTCTATCAACCTGGCCAAATTGAAGAACCCCAGTTGGACAGGACTGAACGCATGCGCTACATCTAACACATTCAGGATCGTTCATCGGAAGCCCTTTATTGGCAAAGTTCATGACGTCGATTCCTTGATGGCAAACCGATGTACAAACGTTACAGGATATACACTTCTTTTTATTTGGAATGATTCTGAAACGGCTGAATCTGGAATAAATGTGCATAAGCGCAGCAAGTGGGCACATGAACCTACACCATACTCTGCCGCTGTACCAGAAGTACAGGCCGTATCCTATAATTCCGGCAAACACCAGATCTACAACCCATTTATAATTAAGCTGTATACCAAAAGGTTTCCAATCATATAGCAATCCAGTATATATACTGTTTAGATATTGCCCAATTGCCGTATCGGGCACTGACCAGCTGATAATTCTGGTTATAAGAATTATAAATGCTATTACTAGTATCACCTGTCCTATCATGTTTACACGGTTCCATTTAGCACCGTGCGGCATCTTCTCTCTGTATGTATCTCCGAGTGTTTCTGCCATAGCTCCGCATGAGCATATCCAGCCGCAGTAAGCTCCCTTACCCCAGTAATAGATCATTACAGGGATTATCACAAAAGTTTGGATTACGCTTATCACAAGCCATCCCCAAAGAGGCTGCTCGCTAAACACGTTCCATATAAATAGCGGCCAGGCTAGTATAAATCCAAATGCTCTCCAGTACTCGCGCCCATGTCCATAATTGGCTTCAGGGAAAAGAGAGTTGGCAATGGTGTTCGAGATTCCTGAGTCAAAGAATCCGTGGCTGCCAAGAATAGGCAGTACAAAGTAGGGCAATATAAATAAAGGTATTAACTGGATCAGTGTAAGCGATATTGTCTGCAAGGTGATATATGGCGTTTTTCGCCGTCTAATTCTAAGAATGCCGAAAATTATGACAAGCGAGGTATAGAGGAGTGAGTAATAAAATCCTGGCTCCTCAAGTGTAATAGATAATGTTTTGACAAGATTTGAGCTGCCCAAGCTTTCAAAGAAAGGAATAAGGTTATATGGGAACCACTGGTTGGCTTGAAATATTTTTGTTAAAGAGCCCCCAGCTTTCCAGTTGTAAATAAAGGTGAAGAAAATTAGAGATATTATAAGTGCGGTTAATCCTGAGATGCCTAACTCGCTTTTTATCTTTACTTTGCTTCTTCTAAAAAAGTCTAGCGGCGCTTCACGTCCAATCATCGTAAACACTGCATCATTTGGGATTGTGAGCTCGTCCCCGTCTTTATCTACCAATGTTACTTCATGGTCCTCTATTTCTTTTACCTGGCTTTTCATAAGCAGGTTTATCTTTCCTGGCATATGATCTTCAGGCATAAAATCCCCGGTACTTGTGGTAACACGTTCAGAGGACGGAGTTTCAATAGAAACATCTGCCATAGGGTCAGCCATAAGCATATCAATGGCCTCTACATTATCAGGCTTGGGTCTTGAGAAGTCTTCTTTTCTATATGAGTGGGTAACAGAACCTCCTGCACTTGCTATTGCTATTGATGTCTCTAGAGCGCTGTCGCCGCCACCTACTACTAAAACATTTTTTCCTTCAAAATCTGTTGGGTCATGGAGTCGGTTAAATACCTTTTCTTTGTTTTCTCCCGGAACGCCAAGTTTTCTGAAGTTCCCTGAGCGGCCGATCCCAACTATAACTCTTCTGGCTTTTAAATTCTCACCATTAGGAATTATAATGTCGAAGTAATTGCCTTTCTTCTCGATTTTCTCGACCCTTGCCATTATCGGAACAATTCCCTTTCCTAGGGTCTGCTCTTTAATTTCTTCAACAAGAGGTTCTTTAATTTCCTGTGTAAATTGAAGGTCTCCCAGAGGGACCATGTCGGTTGGATAGGTGAAGATTGGCTTTCCCTTGGGGAAGTTGACGATGGTTGAAAAAGGTTCTGTTGCTTCTAGAATTTCAAAATGAAGATCATCTTTTTTGGCTTCGAGAGCTGCAGCCATTCCCGAGACCCCGGCTCCAACGATTACCAAATCAAGTATCTCAGAGGTTTTATCTTTAGCGCGCTGACTTAGAAAGCTTTTGTCCATTCGGATAGACTCTACTGCCCTTGCGCCAGAGTCGGAGGAGAATTTAAGTAGCGGAATACCCGTAAGGTCTCCCACTATATACAAACCAGGGATATTGGTCGAATAATCGCTATTTACTTCGGGGAGTTTTTCTACAACACCAGCAGGCCACTGGGTGTGGAGCCATTTTGTATATTGTCTAATCAATCCAAACAATGTAATTCCTCCTAGTCAGCTATTTAGGGCTAGTAACTGCTATCTCTCACAATTTTATCATATCACAATATAGATTTATTTTTTCACTGTAGGCTGATCATTTAAAGACCAGTCATAATTTGTATATTCAATTTTAAATTCTTTGTTTGTCTTATTGTCGTAGTAAGGATTCACAAACTCAATTACTGAGCCTGATTTTGCACTAAAATCTTCCTTAAACCAATCGAATATTGGAGAAAGCCTCAATATTTTCTGGTTTATATCTATAGAATTTTTATCCGAATCCATAAGAAATGTCTTTGTTTGCTCCTCCAATTGGGTGTCCAATGCTTTAGCCTCATATGGCGTGTTAATTAAATCCGGACAACCCAGCGCAGCGCATACTAATGCAAAATGCACTCTGGGATCAGGGTAGTTTTTTCTGATCACCTCATTCTCAAGAGCATCCAGAGTTATTAGTTCTCCAAATAGATTGACTATTGGTAGTTTCCAAGCACCGCCTGTATCGGTTGCGATATCTTTAATACTTTTTACAGGGTAGTTCTCTACGACTAGTGCTAGGGACTGAGCGTTATAAAGATTGATTAGAAATGCCAGTTGTTCATCTTTTGTCCATTCATCGAAATTTTCTTTAGTTACTACTGAGGTTTGCTTTAGGTAGAGTTTTAAATCCTCAGGATTAGATTTCAGTCCTGCATAATCTACTAATCCATCTTGTATATAAGTTTGTAGAACATTTTTGTAAAGTTGATCAGGTGGACCTTGAGTCTCTGCATGTCCTTGATTTGATATAGCTAAAACAATAAAAAGGAAAACTGGGAAAATATAAATATAGGGCTTCATAATATCTGTCTCCAATTATTATTAAAAGTATTTATTACCCTATACGTCATCTATAAGTAATTAGATTCATTCTCCCTTGTGGATTTTCCACCAGTCGCCTGCTCTAAGAAGTAGTGCTCTTGCATATTCAGCATGAGACCACATGAGTGGGGCTGCAAACTGTATATAGCCGCCTTCTGCGCTCTTGTGATCTCTGATAATACAGTGACTGCCAGTTTCTTCATATGACTTCTGCATGTGATTCGCTTCTTCTAATATTTTATTAAAATCGACATCATCCAGAAGAATCGGTTTGTAAAATTCTTTTTGGAAGTCAATCCCAGGATTCCATTCTCGCTCCATAAATTCCTCAAATCTTCTGCATGTTGATAGATGCTCTGGGATTTCACCCTGCTCATTTTTATAAGAGTCGATCATTTTAAGCAATTCATCCCCTCTAGAAATATTGCCGTTCCAGTAATGGAACTGTGCTAAAACTGCAGTATATTGAAGCCATGGACCATTCCCAGCATGCACATGAGTTGCAAAATCTTTGTAAAATGGCAGATACCTCATTATCATGCCAAGCTCAGGATCCCAGAGCTGTTTCTCAATATAACGAACACTGTTTTCCATCTGTGTCTTATAGTGCAAGAATCCAAAGTAAAAAGGACTGAGAAGTGTAAAGTCAGGCCTCATATCTCTTGTGCCGTCAGGAGCTGTTCTTCTCATATATCTGTTATCTCCAATGAACAACTCACTTACTGAATAGAGAAATTGATGCCTGAAGTTAATAAAATCCGCCTTAATAATATTTTTTTTGTCTTTTTTGTCAGCTACTTCGTTTGCTAGTGAATAAGCATAGAGGAATGAGAAATTAACCCAGCAAGTGTAACCTTCCTCCATAGCGGATTCATGAATTGATGTTGTTGAATAAAATAAATTGAGTTCTTTCTCATAGAGCACATTATAGCTGTAATCAAGGGCTTTGTTTATGCAGACAAAGAAATCGTCCATATCTTTTACTTCTCTTTTTAAGAACCTTGCAGTAAGCAGGTAGTTGCAAATTATAGCGATACCGTGTGCAACGTTATCTTCCTGTTTGTAAATGCTTTTGTCTTCACCCTCCAGGCTGTAACGCTGTCCCCAGCTACCTTCAGGGGAAATGCAGTCTTTCATGAAATGAGCCATAGACTTCATAATTTCAAAAGCCTGCTCTCTGCAATCATAATCGTTAGTTGAGCCTGCGAGCCTTCTCATAAGTTGAGTCGCGCAGTTAGTGTCTCTTGGATAAACATATGGATATCTAGAAGTAGGAGGTGAGGCTAATAGGAGTTCGCCATATTTCTTGTTCTCAATTGTGCATTTAAGGATTATCTCCATATGCTCATTGAGTTGCTCATTGAGTTTGTCTAACTCTTTGGTTCGGTTACCCATAATTTATACCCTCCCTGCCTATTTGTTCTATATTGATCCTGCCAAATAAGTTGCACCTGTTGGATGCGGCATTCCACCATCAGGTTCTAATGTAATTAGCACTTCCATTTCTTTTGAAGGCCTAGGCATAGATTTTATTTCCATCATTTCCTCGCCATTTTCATTGACTTTAAATGTCCCAAGGCTTTCAGGTACGCCGTTTTCCATACACCATACTTGATATGTCATACCTTCCTCAAGAGTCGGGATATTGGATACCAATAATAAAGCCTTAGTAGAATCTTCATCCCAAAGAAGTTTTCCCGAAGAGTTAAGTTCAGACATTGTTCCCGCTAGCTTTACTGTTTGCACATTTGGATTCATTACATAATCCATCACTTCAGTGTCTTTTCCAATGCTTGCTTGTAAGTTTGCTATATCTTGCTTCTGTACAGAGAGCTCGTTTCTCAAAGACATATTATTTGCAAAAAGAAATACCAATAATCCCACAGCCACAGCGCTTCCCAGGTTGAGCCAAATAGGCTTAATGCTATCCCAAAAACTTAATTTAGGAGTTGTTACCACAGGTGTAGGCCCTATGGCCTCTATTTTATCGAAGATTCTGGTTTCAATCGAAGGATCCAAAGGGCTGTCATCTAATGAATATGCGAGTGAAGATATAACAAGATCGTTCTCTCTCATGAGCTGTTCGCAAACTTCACAACCAGTATCTAAGTGCTCTTCAAGCTCTCTTAGCTCGTATCCTTTTAAGAGACCAAGGGCAAATAGCGTTATCTGATCTATATATTTTTCTCTATCATGGCTCATCTAATTCAAATCCTCAATATACGGCATTATTTTATCTTTTAATTTCATTACACCTAAGCGGATTCTTGTTTTAATGGTCCCGACAGGTTCTTCCAGTTCTTCTGCCGCTTCTATGTGCGTAAGCCCTCCAAAATATACTAGTTCTATGGCAATCCGTTGTTTGTCTGGTAATGAATCAAGAGCTTTTTTAATTACCTGCTTACTTTCATCCCTATCTTCTATTGTACGAGATAAATCAACATTTGAGTTTACTTTTTCTTCATCAATCTCAACATTCTTGTTTCTATATCCAACAGTTCTTAATTTATCAATCGATCGGCTTCTTGCAATATTTACTACCCAGGTAGATACAGCTCCTCTATCGGGATCATAGGAATATGCTTTATTCCAGATTTGCAAGAATATTTCTTGCACCACTTCCTCGGCGTCTTCTTTATCTTTAAGTATTCTAAGTGCTAGATTGTATGTTACTTGCGAAAAGCGGGAGTAGATTTGTTTAAATGCAGTTTTATCGCCTTTTTTGACTTGTTCTATCAAATCCTGATCTATTTCGCGATTAGACTTTTGATCCATATATAGGGTACCAACCAACCTTTGAACCATTGTATTTAAATCATAGTTTTTGTCAATCGCCTGAGTTAGATTGAGTTCAGACATGGCAGTCAATACTGAATATAGAGGTCTAAGAGTACTTATGTAATAAGTTTCATAGTTGGTTATCATTTGTTTATCTGCTTCATTCTAAATCTCTTTGCAATTTAGATAATCTCATGCTGTTCTAAAATGCTCTGATATTTTTTCTTTCAAGATAAGCCTGGTTCTTAAAACTCTTGACTTAACTGCTGAGATTGAGAGTCCGGTATGTTCTCCAACCTCGGCATTAGAGAATCCTTTAAGATCTTTTAAGTTAAATATCTCTTTGTTGCTCTCTGTTAGTTCGTTCACTGCTTTTCCTATTGTTTTCATTCTTTGTTTATAAGATGCTATTTCATCAGGTTGCTTATTCCACAGTGGGTGAGTTGGAGTTAGGTTTAGAAAGGATTCCTCTAAATGAATTTCTTTGCTATTTCTTTTGTTTGAATCATTTAGATATTTATAACAAGTGTTCAGGGTTACTCTATAGAGCCATGTAGAGAATTTTGAGTTTCCTTTGAAAGTATGTAGTTTGGTTGCCAGTATTAGTAGAACATCTTGTTTTATGTCTTCTGCATCGAAACTGTTACGACATAGCTTTGTAGCAAAACCTATAATCATATCGCTGTAACGATGCGCAATTTCATTAAAAGCAGCTTCATCATGATTATTGACGAATAACCTAACAAGAACATCATCTGGGGCTTCTTTATAATCAAATGGCAACGAATAAAATCGATGGGGGGTTATGTCTTTTGGAGTTTTATTCAGATTGTGTTTATAAATCTGATCATATGAATCTTCTCTTTGTATTAGTGCAGCATTTGATTCTTTCATATATTTAGCATCTCCTGTCTTTAGGATGATTAAGCTTGTGATGTCTAAATATACGTAGGGTCTTATTTTTTAGTTCTATTTTGGTTTGTAAGTCAACTAAAAGAGTTAGAAATATTTTCTTCGCAAGTAATTGATATGGTGGTTATGGGAGAAGAGATTAGCTAGGCAAGTCCAGGAAAAAGTGCTTTAAATCCGCTGGCCATCATTCCAAAAGCTATCGCTGTAAGTATTATCCCCATTATTCTGGTGACAATGTTAATTCCTGAAACTCCTAATAATTTGCTGACCGGGGCTGAAAAATAAAATGCTCCCCAGAGAATAATTCCTAGCACTATAGATACAACACTTATAATAACCTTGTCCTCTATGGTTGGATAAGAATGAGTGTTGACGACAATGGTTGTTATTGCTCCCGGGCCTGCTACTAGGGGAATTGCTATTGGAACCACTGCTACTGAAGTCTTGGTCTTAGCGTCTTCAGCTTCATCTGAGCCGTGATGAATAGAACTCGTTTTAGCATGAAGCATTGATAGTCCCATAAGGGCAATTATAAGCCCTCCTGCTGTTTCAAAAGATGCTATATCAATACCAAAAGCTTCTAGGATCAGGTCACCTGACCAAGTTACGATTATAAGTATTATTAGTATCGCAATCCCTGCTACCAGGGCTGAGTGGTGTTTCTCCTTGAGAGTTTTATCCCCGGTAAGACCTGCAAATATGGCCATATTACCAATAGGATTGGTGATTGCCAGCATAGCAATTATAAAGGTAACAATTTCTGCCTTACTCATATCAGTTCCATTATTACCGCTAATATTTTAAACGTCAAACAAGCTTCACTAGTAGAGATATATTGGCAATTATCTTTAAATACATTATTTTTATTCAGCCTATTTTGTATTTTTGGTTATTGTGTTTATTCCATAGATTAGAGGTTCTTCAAATTATTTCTCTTGCCTATGTACATTTCATAGCTATATTATTTCTAATAGCAAAATAATAAGGAGGCTTTATGAGACGCCCATTGGCAATATTTATTTTTATTCCACTACTATTTTTATTGTTTGTATCTGTTGCATGTGAAAGACTAGATAGTGTGAATGTAACCAAAGAAGATGCGGATAAAAAAGAGGAAACAGTAAGTAACGAGAAAACTACTACAAGCAAAGAATCTCAGAAACCCGTTGAAACTAAAAACAAAAAACCAATAAAATCAAATCTAGAGGGAACAGAGCAATTTCCTTCTTTTGCCGATTTGGTAGAAAAACTCCAACCTTCAGTTGTCAATATAAGTACCACTAACACAGTTCGCCAACAGAGCCCTTTTCAGAGAGGGCCAGGAGGTCCTGGCGGTAATGATCCTTTTAATGAGTTTTTTGAAAAGTTTTTTGGAGGAGGGAACTCCCCTCAGAAGGAATATAAACGTCAAGGGCTTGGATCCGGGTTTATTATGACCGAAGATGGGTACGTTGTTACTAACAACCACGTTATTGATAAAGCCGACGATATCGAAGTTGTTTTGCAAAACGGCGATAAATATGAAGCAAAAGTAGTTGGGAAAGATCCTAAGACTGATCTTGCAGTATTAAAATTTGAGCCGGACCAAGATATTCAGGCTGTAACGTTCGGAGATTCTGATTCGGACAGTCTGAGAATAGGAGATTGGGTTATCGCAATAGGCAATCCCTTTGGTTTGGGTTATACAGTAACAGCAGGAATTGTCAGCGCGAAAGGCCGTTCTTTGGGACTCGGCGCATATGACGACTTTATACAGACCGATGCATCTCTTAACCCTGGAAATAGCGGTGGTCCTCTTTTTAACCTTAAAGGCGAAGTTGTAGGGGTTAATACAGCCATTGTCGCTCGAGGACAGGGGATTGGCTTTGCAATACCTATAGATTTAGCTGAATTTGTAATTGATCAGCTAAAGTCTGACGGCAAAGTTGTAAGAGGCTGGCTAGGGGTATATGTGCAGAAAGTAACACCTGAAATCGCTGCAAGTTTTGATTTGAAAGAGGATGAAGGAGCATTGATAAGCGATCTCGCGCCTGATGGACCAGCTGAAAAAGCAGGCATAAAAAGAGGAGATGTGGTTGTTGAATTTAATGGTAAGAAAGTTAAAGATATCTCTGATCTTACCAGTCTAGCAGCGGAAACGCCTCCTGGGAGTGAAGTTGACGTTGTAATTATCGAAGACGGTAAGACTAAAACAATAAAAGTTACACTTGAAGAGTTTCCGGATCAAAAAGTGCAGATGGAAAATGAAGTTAGAGAAAATCTCGGGATAAGAGTGAAGAAGTTGACACCTGAAATTGCTAAAAGATTTAAGTTGGATCAGGACGATGGTGTTATAATCTCAAATGTCCAACAAGGTAGTGCTGCTGGGGACGCCGGTCTTAAGGTAGGTGACATAATTCTTGAGATTGATAAAAAGCCTATAAATACACTGGATAACTATTCAGAAGCATTGGAAAATGTGAAATCCGGAGATACTGCTTTATTTCTCGTTAAACGCGGAAGTAACACTATTTATTCCGCTCTAAGAGTTAGTAAGGATGAGGATAAAGATAAAAGTAAAGATAAAAAAGAATAAAAATGCCCTTTTTGTTCTTATATAGGTCAATTATTGGGTTTTAGCAAAGCGTTTGTTGACAACGGGCAGCCTTTCATGTGAGAATGGATATATATAGAAAGGCGGTACTTCAGTGATATGTCCCAAGGTCTACTATTTAAAGATAACTAAGGAGGGCTAAGCCCCTATGGCTGATAAGACTGATTCTAAGCGTGTCCTAATACTTGGGGGAGGCTTTGCAGGATTAGAGGCAGCTCAGACGTTCGAGAAAATCTTCTCTGAAAACGATGATGTAGAGATAACCTTAGTTAGTAAGGATAACTATCTAGTTTTTACTTCTATGCTTGCAGAGGTTGTATCAAGCAGTATTGAGGCTAAGCATGTTGTTATACCGCTTAGAGAGTGCCTTAAGAGAACAACATTTAAAGAGCTTGAAGTACAAAGCCTTGATCTAAAGAACAAGGTAGTAGGATGTTATCATTTCCACACATGTGAAACTTTTGATCTTGAATATGATTATCTTGTTTTGGCAATGGGCTCCATAACGGGTTACCACGGAATTCCTGGTGCTGAAGAGTACTCTTTCCCACTAAAAAATCTTGACGACGCTATGGTTCTAAGAAGCCATGTTATAGATATGTTCGAAAGGGCCGATCTGGAACAAGATGCTGACTTAAGAAAGCGCCTGCTCACGTTTGCAGTCGTCGGAGGAGGCTACACAGGGATCGAAGTAGCTGCGGAGCTGAATGATTTTGTGTCATTTAGCAGAAGATTTTATAAACACGTAAAGGCCGATGAAGTGAAAGTTGTTGTAGTGGACCCTGGTGATAGAATCATGCACGAAATGAGCGAAGGGCTTGCCGAATATGGACTGAAGCTTCTTAAGAAAAGGGGCATGGAATTTCGTTTGCAGACAAGAGTTGAAGGGGTTACGCCTGACTCTGTAGAAATTCAAGATGGGGGGAAGATAGAGACTCACACTGCCATATGGGCTGCAGGGACTGCGCCCCAACCTGTAATAGCCGCACTTCCAATTGCGGATAAACGCGGGAAAATTGAAGTAAACGAGTATATGGAGGTTACTGGTTATCCAGGGGTTTGGGCGCTTGGAGATTGTGCTCTAATACCCGATCCTCATTCTGGGAAGCCATATCCACCTACAGCTCAGCATGCTATTCGTGAAGGTGCTCGTGTGGCTCACAATGTGGCTGCAGCAATTAGAGAAAAAGACGATGAAAAAAGACCGTTTGTATTTCAGACTCAAGGAATGCTAGCACCACTTGGCCATAGATCAGCAGTAGCTGATATAAAAGGTTTTAAGTTCTCAGGTTTTTTTGCATGGCTAATGTGGAGAGCCATTTATCTTGGCAAACTCCCTGGGTGGGATAGAAAGATAAGAGTAGCCATTGACTGGTTCTTGGATATGTTCCTTCCAAAAGATATTATTCAACTCAAATTTTTAATTAAAGGTCGTCAATCGCCGCCTAAAGATGACGCTTCCTAATTGTTTTTTGCACGTGATTTAAGGAAGACCACCAGATCAGCTAACTCTTCGTTTGTCAGAGTTCCACCAAATCCGGGCATATTCAATCCGCCGTTCATAATACGCCACGTAAGCTCATCACTAGAAAGTCTATCACCAATATAAGTAAGGTCAGGTCCTCTTAAGCCGCCGTGCCCAGAGATTGTATGACAGTATAGGCATCCTTTCTCATTAAAGTCCATACCACCCCTGTATATAGGCCCACTATCAGCACCAATTATCTCAACCGTCAGAGGCTTGGCATCAAAATGAGGTGACCATGGGGAGCTAATCCCTATTGCCCATAGCCCGGATATGCTTGCAATAGTAAGTGCTACAATTGCTACAGCCCAAGGTCTACGAAGCGGGCTCCTCTCTCCCTTGTTTGATATAAATGGTAAAAAGAATAGGAGCGCTCCAACCATCAGTGGACCAAACACCATAAGATATGTTTCCATTTGTGGTGGCATCAGAGCCAGGAATGCAAAGTAGAATACAAAATACCAATCCGGCACCGGCAGGGCATCAATGTTTGCTGGGTTGGGGGGAGGCCCAAGAGCAGGGGGGCCAATAATTAACGCAATTAGCAAAATTGTTGTAATCACTATAAATCCAAAAACCATATCTCGCCACGCAGCGTCTGGCCAAAATGGGATACCTTTTTCCTTAACTAGTGCTTCGTATTCTGCTCTATAAGTTTTTGGATCTACAGGTTTCCCAGCTTTAGGAAACTCAGAAATCCCGTTCTTAATAACTAGGTATAAATGTAGACCAATAAATATAAAAAGTAGTGCCGGTACAATAAATACATGATAGGCAAACATACGGCTTAGCGTGGCCCCACCTATGGTTCCACCACCTATTAGAAATTGAGCAACCCATTCTCCTATAAACGGTATTCGGCCAGCCTGTTCAGATGCAACAATAGTCGACCAAACCGCGGTTTGATCCCATCTAATGACCTGACCTGAGAATGCCATAATTACTACGAGTGCCCAAAGTACAACACCCGAAATCCAATGCATTTCGCGGGGGAATTTGTACGAGGCTGTTAGATAAACACGTATCATGTGCACGCCTAAAAGGAGTATCATTGCAGACGCGCCCCAGTTGTGCATACCCCTAACTATTCTTCCAAATGTAGTTTGGTCTGTAATATATTGAAGGCTCTGATAAGCCTCTCCTGCGGAAGGTACGTACATAAATGCGAGAGCCACACCAGTAGCTACTTGGAGCATGAAGGCAAACAGGGTTGCGCTTCCGAAAACATAAAACCAGGAAGCAGAATTGGGCGGCACCGGGTGTTTTATTACAGGTCCAAGTGCACTCCCAAGCCCAGTACGGTCATCAAACCATAGCCAAGCACGTCTCAAAGATTCCATCAGGCAAACTCCCTCTTCAATTTGATTTGAAGCTCATTCATCTCTACACCGTAGTAATTGGTATCGGGCTCGTTAATATTTCTACCTGTCCGTTATTAATTCTTACAGGATAATCATATAATCCTCTTGGAGGAGGTCCTGCGGCAACTGTACCGTCTTCATAATAAACCCCCCCGTGACAAGGGCACATAAAAAGCCTTGCTCCAGCTACCCATCTTACTGGGCAACCCAGGTGGGCGCAGTTAACAGAAAAACAAGTAAATTCTTCTTGACCTTTACGATGAAGCCACGCCGCAGTCTCAGCAGTAACTCCCGCCCAGGGGAGAGGGGACGAATCTATAAACGAAACTTTTACAATATCACCTACCGTAAAGGTTTTAAGTTCGCCAACCGGTCTCCATATTGGCTTTGGTTGATTAACTATCGGCGCTAATACTGAACCAACTATAGGTATCCCAACCATAAGAGCAGCTAACCCTCCAAGGGTGTAGCTTATATGGGTGAAAAATTGTCTTCTAGAGCAGTCTTCACTCGTTTTGGTCTTTTCGTTCATTTCTTAAGTCTCCTATCCATCCTGCTAAAGCTAGGGAAAACAATATAAGCCCTATAAGGACTAGGATAATAATAGTACTAACCACTTCATTAAAACCTACAGCTAATCCCCAGAGCATAAAGGTTATTCCTAAAGCCATAATTGCAGGCCAGTAACCGGCTGTGGGAAGACGTTCAGGCAATGGTTTATGCCAGCCTGGAGGAATGTTCCCAGCGGTAATGCCAGTATTTTCGCCAGTCGACTCCTGTCGATCTCTTTCTGGAGTAAGTGTGCCTGGTGTGCTGAATTCGCTGCCGTTACTCAAAATTATTTATCTCCTTAATCTTTCTATTAATAAAGACTTTCATTTGTTTTCTTGTGTAGCTGTCGCCAGTCCATCTGTTGCAGAATTAGATAAAAATTCATAATCCTCAGGCGCTCCATACCACCGGGCAAGTGTTACCATGCTAGCAGTAAGATAGATAAGACATCCTGGTACCCACATTGTAAGACCGCCAATCTGCTGGTCAACGCCCGGCGTCAGACATAGCTCGCCTCTTATTAGAGGTAGTATTCCTATTGTATCGACCGGGTTCATATACGCAGCATACAAGCCTGCTCCGGCAAAGGTAATTAACATTCCTAAAATAGTGCATCCCAAACATGCTGATGATAAGTAGAGCGTAGAAACTAGTGGTGATAGTCTTCTGGCCTCAACAGGGGCAAATACAGGCCACCAGAATATCAAGCCTATAAATACAAAGCTTATTTGCTGAGCAATGTAGAGGTTGTCGTTTGCTAGTACAGAATCATGTAATGATGGCAGATGCCATACCCACATTGCGCCTACACCTAAGAACCATGCAATTATTGGATTGCCCAGCACTTTCATCACATATCCAATGGGTTCTATTTTTAGAGCCTTTTCTGCTAAGGATTTCGGAATTCCCAAAAGCAATAAAAGAGGCACAATTAGTAAGAGTATAATATGCTGAATCATATGGGCGCTAAATAGATAGGTTCTGCCCAAGAAATCAAGCGGTGAAATAAGGGCTAAAACATATAGTGCTATTCCGGCAATAAACAAAACAGCCAGCTTTGTAGATTTAAACCCTGTTCCTAGTCCATAAACCGCCAATACAGCTAGCGCTGATATTAAGACCCAAGGTTCCATATTCCATGTTGAACTAAGTACTTGCCATATATCCATAATCTTTTCCTCTATGTACTCTCTTATTCTCTAGAAAAAAGCCCAGAGATAAATAACCGAATAAACTACAATCCAGACACCATCTACAAAGTGCCAGTAGATAGAAACACACTCTACCCCGTCTGATTTTGGTCCCTTGAAATCACCAAACATCGCTAAACCCAACAATATGCTTAGCATTAGAAGCCCGACACATACGTGGAATCCATGAAATCCTGTAAGAGTAAAAAATGTAGTACCAAATACGTTCCTACTTATTGTTATGTTTTGAGCAAATAGTCCAAACCATTCAGTAGCCTGACCATATATAAATAGAGCGCCTAAAATAATTGTTACAAGTAACCATATCTTGAGCATAAAGTGATTCTTGGCTGCCAGACTCCTGCCTGCGAGCCACACTGTGAAGCTACTTGCTAATAAGAATAGGCTGAAAATACCCGTCCTAAGAGGATCTAGGCTGTTTACTGCATTAGGCCCATCTGTAATAGTTCCATGGAAATTAACGTAGGCAAGAATCAACATAAGAAAAAATATTGATTCTGAAGCTACAAAAAATCCTATGAGCATTTTATTGTTTGCCATTCAAAAATCTCCTAAACTACTTTGGAATTTGGCTCATCAAGCTGATCAGGATGAGCAAGATCCCAAAGAGGCCGTCTGCCTCTTACCGGTGGTACGAGATCAAAGTTATGTACTGCCGGAGGTGAAGTCGTGTACCACTCGAGTGTCCATGCGTTCCATGGATTATCCGGTGCTTTTTTGCCGTGTTTTATACTCCATCTAATGTTCCATATAAAAATTAATACGGAGATCGCGAGTACGAATGCGCCAATAGTAGAAAGCAGGTTCATTGATCCCCAGTAGGGAAAGTCCTGGTAGGTGTATGTACGCCGTGGCATCCCCATGACTCCTAGAAAATGTTGTACAAAGAAGGTCATGTTGAAACCTACTATCGTGAGCCAGAAATGCCATTTCCCAAGGGTCTCGGACATCATACGCCCTGTAAATTTGGGGAACCAATAATAAACACCTGCAAAGATTGCAAATAAAGAGCCTCCAAAGAGTACGTAGTGGAAATGTGCCACAATGAAATAAGTATCTGTTGTTACCCAGTTTATGGGTACAGAGGCTATAGCAACACCTGTCAAACCACCTATAACAAATTCTATAATAAATGCTGTAGCAAAGAGCATTGGGGTCGCAAACCAAATTTTCCCGCCCCACATTGTGGCAACCCAGTTAAGGACTTTAATACCCGTAGGTATTGCAATCAGCATACTTGCCAGAGAGAAATAGAGATTGGCAACGTTTCCAAGTCCCACGGCAAACATATGGTGCGCCCAAACGCCCATGCTTAAAAGCCCTATCGCAACAGTTGAGCCGGCAACGAACTCATATCCATATATGGGTCTTCTTGAAAATACAGGGATAACTTCAGAGATTATTCCAAAGGCTGGAAGGATTAATATATAAACTTCAGGGTGACCAAATCCCCAGAAGAAATGCTGCCAAAGTATTGCTGAGCCGCCGTGAGCCGGGGTGAAAAATGTAGCATCTAGCAGTCTGTCGAGAAGCATCATTGCGAATGCGGAGGCAATAATAGGAATTACAAAAACAAGTAAAAAGGAGGTCACAAGTATCATCCAGACAAATAGAGGAAGCCTCCTCATGGTCATACCTTTAACCCTCATCGTTAAAATTGTGACGATGTTATTGAGCCCTGAGGCAACCGAGCTAATTCCGGTCGCAAGCAGACCTAGTGCCCAATATGTAGGACCTTTATTTAAGGAGAAAGGCTTTTCACTTAATGGAGCATATGCAAACCAACCAACTTCTGAAGGGCCGCTCTGAGTTAGGAAGCTATAGTAAAGAAGTATTCCGCCAAAAATTACCAGCCAGAAGCTTAGGGCGTTAAGTCTTGGGAATGCCATGTCTCTGGCCCCAATCATAAGCGGTACAAGATATACTCCCAAACCAATTAGAAACGGCATGACAACGAAAAATATCATCGTTGTTCCATGCATCGTGAACATTTGGTTGTACACCTCAGGTGAAATAAAATCAAATTCAGGTTTGGCAAGCTGGGTACGTATTACTAGTGCTTCAAGTCCCCCGATAATAAAGAACACCATAGTGGCTATTAGGTACATGATCCCTATTTGCTTGTGATCAACTGATGCTACCCAGCTCAACATGCCCTGGTTTTCACCAAGGGCCGGAAGTGGTTTTAAATTTTCGGGAACTAATGGAATTTTGTTGCTCATTTTAGAGCCTCCAAATATGCGACAATCGCATTTACTTCTGTATCAGTGAGTTTCATATTTGGCATGAGTGAACCTTGTTTGTATTTCTGAGGATTTACAAGCCATTTGGTAAGATTTTCAGGGCTATTAGTAAGTACACCTGCCCCAATTGTCTGTCTTTTGTTAAGGTGAGTCAAGTCGGGCCCAATTCGTGCTGCCGCAGGAGTGCCTGCTATGGCATGACAGTTCATGCAAGCTTTTGTCTGAAATAGCTCAGCTCCTTTAGCTGCTATCCCCGATCTTGGGGTTCTTGGTACTACCAATTCTTGTTTTTGCCATTCGTTAAATTCTTCTTCTGTTTCCGCAATAACTCTTATTCGCATATTGGCATGTTGAGTGCCGCAGAATTCAGCGCATGCCCCAAGGTATATTCCAGGCTCCCCAGCACTTATCCATATATGATTAGTATGTCCTGGAACGGCGTCTATTTTCCGCCCGAGCTCTGGTACCCAAAAGTCGTGTATTACATCAATAGATTCAATGCGAAGTAGCAGCCTTTCACCTACAGGTATGTGCATTTCATTAGCTGTTAGCACCCCTGATTTGGGATAATAAAACTCCCACCACCATTGATGTGCAATCACGACTACATCCGGCTCGTGACCAGCAATAGGGGGATCCACTGCTTTCATGGTGCTGCAAGTTAGCTGAAACAGTACAGCTACAATTGCTATTGGAATTAGTGTCCAGACTATTTCAAGGCGTATATCACCAAAGTTTTGGTAGGGCTCACTTGAGTCTTGAGAGCCTTTTCTGTAGCGGATAATGATATAGGTTACTGCGACTACAATAATTGCCAAAATCACAACAGATATGGCAATTATGTAGTAAGTTAAACCGGCCATTGCCTCCATTTCTGGAGAGCTTGGATTAAATACTCCGCCTAGTTTTTCCATAATAGGTTTACAGTACTATATTTCTTAATCACAGCACGTTTGTCAATCGACTTTCCCCTGCACATATTGCAGTATAAAGACTTTCTTCTCTTATTGTCAAATCTTAGATAAAATTAATTGCTAATTCTCCGAAATTGTTGGATATATAGAATAGAGATTTGTGGTATTATGTTGAATATTAAGTTAAGCTCAGCATAATAAAGTTATCTCTCATCTATAAAAAATTAGGGAAAAAAATCATAAATTTTATTTGTATATGAACAAATCTCTCTTCACATCCTTATTTTCTATCCTGATATGCTTGTTGTTTATTACTTTTTCGCCTGAGGTTTTTTCTCAAGAAGGTGGGGATGATAAGCAAGAAGTCGAAGAAAACCAATCACAGGAGCAAAATGATTCTCCTAAAGCTCTTGATGAAATTATTGACGAAAACGAGAACCAAAAGCAAAACACATCAGAGGATTCATCAAAACCTGCATCAGAAGATACAAAATCAGATGATAGTTCTGAAACAAGTGCTGAAGATGAGTTGGTAGTTCGTATTTCTAAGGTAAAGATTGAAGGAGTTGAAGTAGTAACGAACCAGCAGATTGAACAAGTCATAGGTACTGAATTCCCTTCTATAAAGTTCTGGGTAAAAAAACCTGTTTTTGATGAGGAAGTTTTAAATGATGACATGGTAAGGATTCAACGACTATATGCTAACAATGGTTACTATGACGCCAAGGCTACCTATGAGACTAAACATAATGATGAAGGGACCAGAGTTGAAATTAAGATTGAAATAGAAGAAGGTGAGCCTGTAATACTTACAGATATTGATCTTGCTTTTGAGGGTGATTTAACAGAAGAAATAAAAAAAGAAATTACCAAGGCAATACCGCTTGAGGTTGATAAAACATTCTCGCCAAACGGTTATCAACAAACTAAAGGAGTTATTTCTGAGCTTCTTTCTGATAAAGGCTATCCAAAATCCGACATAGAGGGTGAAGCATTAGTAAATAGAAGGGAGAAATGGGCCAGGGCAAAGTTCATAGTCAAGCCGGGCCTGATATATAAATTCGGAGTAATTAAAGTCGAGGGTAATGAAGATATTGCAAGCTATATTATAGAAAGAGAAGCAGAATTTAAAGAAGGTGAAACATTTTCTTTAAGCAAAGTTAATCAGACACAGGCAAATATATTTCAGTTAGGTCTCTTTAGATCAGTTGTGATTGACCCGGTGTATGATGATGAGAAGCAAATTGCGGATGTGGCTATAGTTGTAAAAGAAAGAAAGCAAGGTTCTGTCAAGATTGGAGGTGGATTTGGAACAGAGGATAAGCTCAGGGGGCAGGTAATTTGGACTCAGAGGAATTTTTTTGGAGGTGGTAGAAGGCTTGAAGTCGCAGGCAAATTTTCTTTTATAACACAAAGGATTGAGACTTCTATTATACAGCCCTATATAGCTGGAAAAAACTCTGAACTATCTGGAACTCTTAATTTTCAAAGAGACGATGTCCCTTCTTTTAAAGGAAGAAGCTTTCTTACAACTTTAGCCCTGACAAAAGATTTTTGGAAATATTATTCTTTTTTTAGTTCCTTAAATATTCAGTTTTCTAGGATTGAAGATAGTGCTACGCGAACTCCAGAGGAGAGGAGTAGGGAAAATTTCTTTCTGACTTTCATCAACTTAGGATTCGAAAGAGATACTACTGATAATGTGCTTAACCCTACAAGCGGCACCGTGGTTTCTACGGGGCTTGAATCATCTTTTACAGCCTTAGGGTCAGATGTGAATTACTTAAAAGGAACAATAGAGCTAAGGGGCTATAGGAAATACAAGAGTGTTGTTTTTGCAAAGAAGTTCACCATTGGTGTTATCCAACCTTTTGGAGCTACCCAAACTTTAGATATTCCAATCTTTAAGAGGTTCTTTGCTGGTGGTAGCACTAGTATGAGAGGCTTCCCTTTTCAAAAATTGGGACCACTTGATGAGAATAATGACCCACTTGGTGGCAACTCTCTCTTGGTAGGCAGCTTTGAAGTGAGATATCCGATATACGGAGATTTCGGAGGAGTCACCTTTCTAGATTATGGTAATGTTTACACTGAAGAATGGAGCTATGATCTGGCGGATTTAAAATATGCGCCCGGCGTAGGACTTAGATATGACACCCTGATTGGCCCAGTAAGGTTTGATGTAGGTTATGCGCTAAATCCAGAGCCTGGGATCAGAAGGATTCAGTTTTTTATAAGTATAGGTCAGGCTTTCTAGTTCGAGTTTGTTATTGGTTGCTTGGGAAAGTCTACTGTTTAAAAACTAAAGCTACCCATTCTTTTTCTTGATATTCTTCTTCAAGACGGTACCCAAATTCACTCAATTTATCGATTGCGCGTATTTTTTGATCATCTTTGATGCCAGAAAGTAGGATTGTCCCACCAGCGGTTACTCTTTCTTTCACCTCGGGACTAATAGCAATTATTGAATCAATCAAAATATTAGCAACTACTAAATCGAATTTTCCAGTGACATCTTCAATTGATCCAAGGATTATCTTTATTTGAGAAGAGAAACCGTTTTTGTCCTTGTTGGAATTAGCTTCAAGTGTGATTGCATTATCTATATCTACCCCGACTATGTATTTCGCACCGAGAGCAGCAGAAGCTATAGATAGAACACCACTTCCACAGCCTACATCAAGCACACTATCAATCTGTTCATTCTTAAATAGATTCTCAAGAGCCTTGATGCAAAGCTTAGTGGTTGGATGGTTTCCTTTTCCAAACGCCCATCCAGGGTTTATAACAATTTCAGTTTCCTCTCCACTTGGGCGATTTAACTTTATAATAGTTGTCTCAGGGTAATATTCAAAAACAGCGACTTTGCTCATGTATTTGCTCTTAAGAGTTAAATGCGTGTTGTAGGTATGTTGCCTAAATCTTCAGGTTTGTTGGAATCTTTATCGACCGGGTCTTCGTCTTCAGCAGTTTTTGGAGAGTCTGGGTTATCTTTTTCGGCTTCAAATTCTATTGTCTGCTTCAATTCATCCTTAGCTCTTTCAAGCTCTCTCATGCCCCTTCCTATAGTTCTCGCGATCTTGGGTATTTCTTTGGGCCCAAGGAGTAATAAAGCGATTACTAAAACGATGAGTACTTCAGTTGTTCCGATCCCAAACATTAATTCCCCTTAATACCGTCTACTTAATCCAAAGGCTACCTCATTAACCTTACATCTTCAACAATTTGATATTGCCACAAAAATTATATTTTTGACTATAGTTTTTCTTTGTATGTAGTAAAATGATATCGAACTAAATTTTATTATGAGTGATATAGGAGATGAGAGATGAAAGCGATTCGTTACCATGAAGTTGGAGAAGTTGATGTTCTTAAATTTGAAGATGTACCTACACCAGAAATAGGTGATGATGAAGTTTTAGTACGCGTTAGGGCTGCATCGTTAAACCACTTGGATCTAAGACTCAGAGCTGGGAAATCTCCAAGACCTGTAGAGCTACCTCATATTGGGGGTGTAGATGCATCGGGAGATGTTGAGGAAGTAGGAAAAAATGTGACCGATCTTGCCCCAGGCACACGAGTTGTTATAGACCCTACTGTTAAAACACCAAAGGGACCTTCTGTTATGGGAGTTAATTTTCATGGCGGGTTTGCAGAGTATGTAAAAATCCCAGCATCAAATGTAGTCCCTATACCTGATGAACTTTCTTATGATGATGCTTGTACTATTCCCATTTGTTATGTTACGGCTTGGTACGGATTATATGACAGAGGCGCTATGAAGAAGGGGGAGATCGTTCTTGTTCATGCAGCAGGAAGCGGAACTGGAAGTGCTGCTGTACAGGCGGCAAAAGAAGGTGGGGCGACAGTAATAGCCACTGCAGGTAGTGATGAAAAACTAGAAAAGGTAAAAGAAATCGGAGCTGACCATACCATTAATTATAATACTTCTGATTTTGCTGAAGAAGTTAAAAATATTACAGGGGGGAAGGGGGTTGATCTTATTTTTGATCAGATTGGAGCTTCTGCTTGGGACAACAATCTTAAATCACTTAAACCCATGGGAAGAATTCTCCTTGTTGGAGTAGTAGGCGGAGGTCAATCAACTCTTAACTTTGGGCCTATAATTATGAGAGATATATCAGTACTTGGAGTTACAGTTTTTAATGCACCAAGAAAGAGTTTGATTAGTGTGATGAATCTGATTTCTTTAAATAGATTCAAACCGGTTATTGATAAGAGATTCCCTTTGGCTGAAGCTGCACAAGCTCAGAAAATGCTCGAGGACAGAAGTCAGTTTGGAAAAGTAATCTTAAATCCGTAGAATTAAATTTATAGAATAGATTGGGTTTGGAGTTTTGATAACATTGAATTATTAACCTAAGACTTCTTCAAAACTTTTAAGCAGGTTTGTAATGTTAATATCTCCAAGCCCACATTTTTCAGACAAGTTAGTTACAGAAGTTCTACCACCTGTTTCCCAAATCTTAATTAAAAATTCATTTGTCTTTTCTTCTCTCCACCACTGTTCATCATATTTGTCTGCTAAATATCTCTTAGTTTGTGACTCCAGTATAGTGGCTTTAAAAGAATCCAAAGAGCTCAGGTGTGGTTGAATATCATAAAGATATTCATGCTTGTTTGGCTTACAGTGCGTGGCAATTTCCATTATCTCTTTATACATTTCGCCTTTGTCATCTTGTCTTTGATATACTGCTACCTCAAAAATTACTTTAGCGCACAGAACTCTGGTCTGAATTAGTCTTCTAAGTTGCATGAGTTTTAGAAAATCGCTCTCGGCTTCTAGTCTAAAGTGCTTTTTGAGCCATGCCGGTTCAAATATAAGATTCTTTAATAGTAGGGCAAATGTTTTCACAAAAGATTTTTCTCTTAAATACGCAAATTCAAAATTATCGTCACGGTGGGTGAATCCGTAACAAAGGCTCTCCCCAAAAGATTCTAGAAACGATTCATAATCTGAAATGCCGCCCTGCACGTTTGTTGATATTAGCATTTCAAAGCCTGGGCTTAAAATATAAGAGGTGCTTCCATTGATATGTCCTTTTCGTTTTTCAGTATCAAACATTATTGTTGCTGGCAATTGCATTTGAGATTCTTCTAAAATATCCTGTGCCAAAGAGTGGGGATTTAATTTTGGAAATGATTCTTTTAGTTCAAATGAATTTAGGAGATAGTGCATATCATTGACACTTGCATCCTTAAGCTCAACATTCATTTGCTTTAACAAAAACCAACGAAGCAAATCTCGAGATATATATTCTGTATCCCTTATAAATTCTTTTGCTTTTTCTGCTAAATCTATTGAGTTATGATTTTCTGTGAGTTCATATAAATTTAAGTAGCTTGTATATCTAAGGTCATGAGAGTCCTTTTGCAGATACCCATATTTCCTTAGATAAAGTTGATTGAGCTTAGATAATATGGCTTCTCTTTTTTTATCAATATCCTCTGTATCTTGTTTCTTTGATTTTTTTAGTAGTGCTTGCTTGGATTTTCTAAAAGGTATTTTAGTTTTACCTACACTAAAAATGGACGATGCTTCTATATCAAGTATCCCGTCTTCAATTTGAGGAGATTTGCCAAGGAGAATTATTTCCGCTAGAAAGCTCAGCATTAATTTTCTTCCGTTACTCTCTTCTTCTGTTTTTGGGCTGGCATCTTTTAGTGATTGGAATATCTCTGGTTCTTGCAGGTCTCTGAATTGTTTGAGAATTTCCGTAATGTCGGTCTTATCTTTTAACCCTGAGTGGTTTAGATAGAGTTCTTCCTTTAAGTTCTGATAAACTTTTTTGCCATCTTCCCTTACAAATTTCATTGTTTCTTTGCTCATTGTTACCTGTTATGTGTTAACTCGTTAGTAATTACAGAGAACCTTTATTCTTAACCTGGTGATTCCATCTGTCTAGGTTTTCGGGTTGGAGTCTTTAAGAAAAAAGTCCCCATCGCTGCCAGGTAACAGGCTATTATCGCAAAAAGAAACGGATAGAAATAACTGCCTGTTATATCGAAAACATAACCAGCTAAAATCGGAGCACTAACTGCTGCAATTGAATAAGAGGTGCCGAATATCCCATATATCGTTCCCATTGCCTTTAAACCGAAGAATTTTGCCAGCAAGGTAGGGAATATTGGAATGCAGGCACTATAGAAGAATCCGAATAATAATCCGAAAAGATAAAACGCCCAGATCTTGTCAAATGTGAGAAGCAGTATGATAGAGCTTCCCTGCGCTATTAGACAAACTAGCAGAACCTTTCGGTATTCTAGTACTTCAGCTAAGAGCGAAGTTAGAACTGTTCTACCTATAATACTTCCCAATCCTATAGCTGCAGGAGGGCCTGCCGCTGCTAATGGGGAAATGTTAAGATCAATCTCAAAGTTGTAGAGCTGGGTAATAATTATTAAGAAAGTTATGAATGCAAGAGTGAACATAAAATACATTATCCAATAATATGGGGTTGAAATAGCCTCAAGAGCTGTCCAATCTTTATTGTTGTTTGAGGTAATAGTGTTAGTTGTTGTGTTTTCATTGTCATCACTATCTTCTTCTCCATATGGTTTAAGTCCAATATCTTTGGGATATCCCCTCATAACAAAAGCACTGAGCAATACAATGAACATTATTCCACCAAGTGAGAAAAGTGCATTTCTATAACCAAAGTTGTTGATAAGTGAAGCGGTAAGCGGGTTTGTAAGCAGGCCGCTTAGGGGGACGCCGGTTGTTATAATTCCTATTGCAAAAGCTCTTTTTTTTGTGAACCATCTGCTTACGACAGCTACGCATGTTATATATAAAACCGTGTCTCCCAAGCCTACGAATACACTGTAGAATAGTATTAGCTGCCAAGTCGTTGTTGCAAAACCGGAGAGAATCATCCCAAGTGCGGCAATTGATCCCCCGCCGAATATTACCCACCTAGGGTCGTATTTATCAATTAGTCTTCCTGCTATTATAAAACCAGGGGCTAGAATTATTGCCCTGAATGAAAATAGAGCGGAACCTTCAGCTCGGCTAAGTCCGAATTCTTCATTAATATAGGGTAGGAAAACCCCAAAAGAATAGAGCAGGAGTCCATCTAGGATGATAATAAAAAGAGAGGCTGCTACAATGTACCATCCGTAATATATCTTTTTGCCGAACATTTATTATCCTAAAATTCCATTCCTATTCTGACAATGCTTTTGTATATGAATAGACCGCAAGACAAAAGGATTTATCCAAAAACCTTATAGTGTCATACGGGTCGTTTAAGTTGGGTAATGATACCTGAAAAAATAAAATTGTTTTATCAGGTATATCTATTTTGAAACTGACTTAGATTGATCCACCAAGTTCAGAAATCTTTAGATTCACAATTTCTGCTTGGTCTGTAAAACCGTTGGACTTAAGTCCATCTTGAGCTTTCTTAAGAATCGTCAAATCATCTTTAGTCCAATTTCCATTCTTAGATACTTCAGCGATTGCGATTATAAGATCATCTGTCATTTCTTTATTGGATTTTGTGATTTCCCAGCTATTCATGAGGGCTTTAAGCGTTTGAGGACTGTTTTCAATATCTTCATTAGATGCGGTCTTTTTCCCACTATTTCCCAGCCATGAAATTAATATTTCTGACTCCTCGTTTCCGTCGGCAACTTGGTGAGCAAGGAGCCTAAGTTCATTTATATCTGCAGGATGTTTATATGTTGATGCCAGAATAAGTAAGACTGTTTCATTGTTCAACGGTGCCATGCTTAAAAGAGCCCTGGAGGAACTTAAACGTAGAATGCTATTTTGCCCCAATAGAAGTGCTGCTACAGTTGGGCCTTGCTCTTTTGAAGAATTCTCCATAATTCCCAATGCCTCAAGTGCTGCCACAATTTTGACTCTATTAGCTTGTTGGTCGGCACTTAGTTCTTGAATATAAGAGCCTAGATTCGCAGCCTGATCCGGATTATTTGGTGCTATAGTTGCTAAGGCGGATGCGGCGCTCTTGCTGACCAGTTCATCTGGATCATTCAACAAGCTAGCAACTTGAGGGGCATACTGCCCCGCCGGAATACCAATTTGTCCGACAGCAATAACTGTTTTATAGCGAACTTTCTTATCTTCATCATTTAATAATGATGCAAGCTTTGAAAGCTGATCTTCATTTAGTGAATCTATTTCACCCAAAGCATATGCTGCATCAGCCCGGACATCACGGTCAGGGTTATCGAGTAATAATACAATGTTCTCAACCTGCTCGGCAGCATTAGGCCCCATTTTGCCCAGTGCATTAAGAGCAGAAGATTGAATTACCGGGTTGTCGTCCGTTAGGAGTTCTTCCAATCTTGGTAAAGCTGGTTTTGCGCTTTCACCTAATCTTCCTAGAGTGGAGGCCGCAATTCCTCGTAATTCGATGTTATTACTCCCTAGCAATTCAACAATTTGGGGTATTTGTCCCTGCGCCCTATCTCCTGCCTCTCCTAAAGCGTGGGATGCTCTAATGCGTGCAATATCGTTATTGCTTTTAAGAGTCTCCATAAAAATGTCCGTGTAGCCTCCAATAGTGTCAGCACCCATTCCTCTCATTATTCTGATTGCTGAAAGAATAACATCCTTATCGGGGTCTTGAATTAATGGAGCAATTTGAGGAGCTTGTTCTATTCCCAAATTCCCCATTTTTGAGAGTGCGTTTAAGGCTGCTAACCGAACATTTGGATCAGGGCTTTCTAATAATGATGCTATTTCTGAAGATTTATGCTGAGCTGCAGGTCCAATTTCTCTGAGAGCGTATAAGGCCCCGATTTTCATTTCAGCTTCAGGATTTCTCAGTTCTAATGCAATAAGATCAATTACCTCATTGTTTACAGTGCTTATATTTGCGAGGGCTTGTATTGCTGCTCCTCTTACTACCTTTCTTTTGTTTTTAAGAGAATTTATTACAAGTACTATTTGTTCTTTTTTTATGTCTCTAACTTTACCAAGAGATTTGATCGCTTCTGTACTTACGAATATGCTTGGATCACTAACTGATTTAGCTATTTCGTTTGAGTACTTTGCCATTGAAGGTCCAAAATCCCCAATTGCTAGTAAAGCATTAGTTCTCACAGTAGGATCTGTATCTGATAGGAGTGGGAGGATTTCTTTAATGTTTTTCTGACCGGATGCTCCCAATTTCCCTAATGCAGCAACAGATGCTGCTCGAATATCAGGGTTTTCGTTTTTCATTAACTTTAATATCTGGGGTATCTGTTTTGTAGAAACCTCTGCATTGTTGTCTATTATAACAACAGCAGCCATTCTTGTCTTATTATCTTCATCGCTTAAAAGCTCAATTATTTGAGGAATTTGTTTGTCGTTTAGATTGCTGTATTGAGAAAGCGCCCGGACTGATGAGTATCTTACTCTGCTATCTTTATTGCTCAGATTTTCAATTATAAGGCTTGCCGTATCGGGTGTTAACTGATCCATAACGACCACTGCATTTATCGCAGCAATTTTTGTGTAGGTATTCTCTGCTTTAATAAATTCAACTATTCTAGGCAAGGCCGGTTCATAATTTAATTCTGCTAAATTGTTTATTGCTATTGCCCTAACCATTGGGTTGGGATCGTCCAGAGCTCTCATGAGTCCATCATGTTGGGATGGATTAGTTTGCCCGGATAGCTCAGGTTCCTTTCCTGCTTCGTCGGAAATAGAATCGTGGCTTATGAATGATAGGTTTAATATTATTGCCAATAGGCAAATTCCCAATGTTTTTGCTAAATTTCTACTATAGTTCGAAAGAAATGTATTTATGATCAAGTGATGCATTTATTCTCCGTTGTGCAGTGTTTTGTAGAATGAATATTACTATTAAGAAATCATCTTTGGTGGGCAATTTGAATATTGAGTTTAAGAAATAGGACTCTGTGCCATTATTCCTGTATTCCCTATTTGCAGATCCCCATCAAACTCCTAAATTGTTCTTGTTAACTTTTATTAAATATTAGTTGATAAGAATAATTGATCTCAATGCACAGTCAATTACTTTTAATAGTTTTTTAGTTTCGTCTTAATAGATATTCAAGTATCTTATTTGCGACAATTCATGCCGAACAAGCATTAAAATTATTAAGGAGATTAGGAATGTCTGAAATGTCAGAAGCCAAATATTTATTCAACAAATTCAGAGACGGGGTAAATAGAGGGCTCAAGATATTAAATATTCGATCAAAAGAGGCTTATGACACAGTTCTCATAAGAAACCGAATAAGGAGTCTTCGAAAGAGAAGGTCGGATACAGTTATGGATATGGGCAATATGCTCTATAGAACATTTAAGTATAAAGGAATTATCAATCAGGGTATTGTTGAGAATAAATGCAAAGATATTGAAAGCATAGAGAAAGAGATTGAAAAAAGTGAGCAGGAACTAGAGTTTATTCATGTAAATGCAGATAAAGCTCTGGGAAGTGTAAAAGCATTAGTAAAAGCAAAGGTGATTTCTATTTGTGAATGTGGTGCTCAGATCTATGAAGGCTCGGCATATTGTGCCCAATGTTCTAAAAAAGTTGAATAAATAGACCGCCACACATCTATGGCCACAAGTTCTAACTGAGGTTATTCTGAAAACGTTTTGCCATATATTAGGATTTAAACTGTTCAGACAAATTTATAATCTCTTCCAGTTTAATATCTTCTTCTTTGCTTTCTCTCATATTTCTAACCTTAACAACGCCTTGTCTTAATTCATCTTCGCCAATAATAAATGTGAAACTTGCGCCTAATTTGTCAGCCTTCTTCATTTGGCTCTTGAGGCTTTTGCTCGCGTATTCTGTTTCAACAGATATGCCTTTCTTTCTTAGGTTAAAAGCTAGAGGGAACGCAGCTTCTCTCGCTTGATCACCTAGATGCGCTATAAAAACATTGACCTCTTTTTTGAATCCTTCCGGAAGCGCTTGCTCTTGAAGAAGAACTATTCTTTCTATCCCCATTGCAAATCCAACTGCAGCGGTGTCAGGACCTCCCAGCTCTTTTACCAGCCCATCGTAGCGTCCACCTGCGGCAACCGCATTTTGAGAGCCGAGTTTGTCAGTCGTAATTTCAAATACCGTTCTGGTATAGTAATCAAGGCCCCTTACAATTTTAGGGTTTATCTTGAAAGGAATACCTACGTTTGTTAAGTTGTCTTTTACGCTGTTGAAATGGTTCTCGCACTCACTACATAAATTGTCTAGCATCGAAGGAGCATCTGCCGCAATCTCTCTACATTTTTTCTGCTTACAGTCGAGTATACGTAGAGGGTTCACTTGGAGCCTTCTTTGGCAGTCTTCACATAGCTCGTCTTTTTGGGGTGTGAAATATTGAACTAGCCTCTCTTTATATTGTGGCCTGCAATTCTGATCACCAAGAGAGCTTATCTCAAGTTCTAAAAACTGAGTTAACTCAATCTCTTCAAAAAATCTCCAGAGCATAGCTATGAGCTCAGCATCTGAAGTTGGTTCTTCTGGACCAATGAGCTCAGCCCCGATCTGATAGAAACCGCGGAAGCGTCCTTTTTGTGGCCTTTCATGCCTAAACATCATTCCGGTATAGTAGAGTTTCGAGACCGAAGATTTCGCGTGCATTGAATCCTCGATATATGCCCTTACCACTCCTGCTGTGCCTTCAGGGCGAAGAGTGAGCGATGAGCCGTCCCGATCTGTAAATGTGTACATCTCTTTCTCAACAATATCAGTTGTCGTCCCCAGACTACGCGCAAATACATCGGTAAATTCAAGCACTGGCATTCTGATTTCAGAAAAACCATAGAGCTCAAAAATGCGCTTCGCAGTATTTTCAATGAAGTGCCATCTTTTTATGTTTTCAGGAAGTATGTCGTGAAAACCTTTTATTGATCTTATTTTCATAAATTGAACCTAGCCCTTGTTAAAGATACCTCTCGTGGACTGAAATGGGTGGTTAGTAGTCCAAGTTCTCAGGAATAAAGGCTTATTATATCTTAGAGTTAAAAGTATTTCTAATTTGCAACAGAAAAGGAAATGGAGTTTACTGATTTGAGTTTGTCCAATATTATATAAACAACCTAAAAACAAAATCTTATATCTATAATTGGATCAAGTGATATTGTTGTGACTAAAGACAATAAATTGAAAATAATATATGTTGGAAGCCCTGAGCTTTTCTCAAAGGGGGCAAGTGCTATCCATATAATGAAAATGTGCCAAGCCATGACACGGCTTGGTGTTGAGACTGAGCTATTAATTCCTTCTAATAAACCCCGAACTCAATTATTTGAGTATTACGGAATTGAATCTGAGTTCAGAATTACGTCTTTTCCTTATTTTAGAAACACATCTTTAAGAAACATAATTCATGGCCTGCTTGCTGCTTTATATATTAAACTTTTTAGAGCTAATAGGTACGACATTGTAGTAACAAGAAATATTGTTTTCACATATTTTGCGACTAAATTTTTTCAGATTCCAACTATATACGACGCGCACCATCCTTTAGTCAAAGGTGGCTCCTTTCTTTTTGATTCATTTAAAGATTCTAAGTACCTAATTCGATTTTCTACAAATTCCAAAGGGCTTTCTGAAACTTATATTGATCAAGGATTGCCGGCAGATAAATTAGTAGTCGCCCATAACGGTGTTGAGCTTGAGAGATTTCAGAACGCGCCATCAAAATTAGAATGCAGAGAGCATTTGAAACTACCATTTGATAAGAAAATCGTTTGCTATGCCGGGAACATTTATGAGGGTAGGGGGATTGAACAGCTAATAGATGTTGCTCAAAGATTAAAAGACATAATGTTTTTGATTGTTGGCGGTTTGGATGAGGATGTTGATAGATATAGAAAGATTGCTAAATCTGAAGGTGCTCGGAACTTCGAGCTAGTTGGTTTTGTCCCACATAGAGATGTGCCATTATATCTTCTGGCTTCTGATATATTAGTGATGCCTTACACAAGTAACATGACTATAAAGGGTGGGACAAAGGCGGAGCAATTTACCTCACCAATAAAATTGTTTGAATACATGGCTGCAGCTCGACCCATAGTAGCAACATCGATTCCATCTGTAAAAGAAGTTTTAGAGGATGGTGTGAATTCTATCCTTGTTGAGCCAGGGAGTGCTGATGCAATTTATGAGGGTCTGGAAAAAGTGCTGAGTGATGATAATCTATCTGACAGAATTTCAGCTAAGGCGGGGCATGAAATTAATAAATATACTTGGGAAGAGCGAGTAAAGAAGTTGCTTAATTTAAAGTAATGCCTTTAAATTTTTGAGGCTTGTGTGTATCTTATCTCCCCAGATTATTATTGCACCATTTATTAATATTTTTGATCAAAACTCTTATGACTAGAATACTTAGCACTATATTAGTTCTTCTAATGTTGTCGGGATTAGCTCATCCTTCGCTTGCGGAAGATATTGAGATGCGTGACCTATATTATGATAAATATAGGCAAAGCCTACTTGATGGCAGTTTTGACGAACCTATAGACCAAGAAAAAGTATCAGAGCCTGTTACTAGAGAGCAAAAGTTGGGGACAAATGAATTTCTCCGGGATACGGCAATTGCTTATACTGCACAGTGGGCAGGAAGATGGTTTTACGTTAGGAATAAAAACAGCAGAATATTTGATACATCGTTCTCTAAGTGGTGGGATAACATATCTCAATGGCCCGAATTTGATGATGGCGACAACTTTTTTACTAACCTTGTAACACACCCTATAATTGGTTCCCTGAACTATCTTTACTACCGAGAGATGGGACATAGCTTCTGGGTGTCGGCAATAGGTTCAGCAGTGCAGAGTACCCTGTTTGAATACACGATTGAGGGTTTGGTCGAAACTCCATCAGCATCAGATCTGATTTTTACTCCACTTCTGGGTGTTCCTCTAGGATATGGAATGGAGAAGACATCAGACTGGCTTGAAGATACAGGCTTTATGCCGGCTAAAATATTGGCATATATCATAAACCCTATGAAAAACTTTATTCACGATAGGCAGGTTGGTGTAATAAACCCTTTTTCAAGTCAATTTATGTCTGTTAGCGGCCCCATTAATTTTACGCCTAATAAGGCTGAAGCTATAGACCTGGCATATTCTTTTAATCTTGAATCCCCTATACCAACAGGGCGATTTATTGCGGATATGCAAATTGTTAACGTAAAGGAAAACTTAGGCGGCGAGTTTGTTTTTTATTCGCTTCGAATAGATGTACCTTCAGCTGACAACCGCTGGGGTGTTTATGTCAAAATCGCCCAATCAGGAGTTAATGCTGTTAAAGTTGGCGATGATAACATTAGTGATGGTTTTGAGTTTGCGAATGTTTTAGTCGGAGGAAAACATGTTTTATTTCAAGGGACAAATTCGGTACTTAGCGCTGGAATGAACCTAGTGCTCCCAACAGCTTTTAAAGACAACATAGATCGTCTAAAAACAGTACTAATGTATAGAAAAAACTTTCCTATAAATCTACAATCAGCCTGGACTATTACTCCTTACATGTCAGCGGCAGCTTGGAAGGGAATTTTTAATATTATGGGGAATGTTTCAACAGATTATGTATTAAACGCAAGCAAACTCGAAGGTAATAGTTTTGAGTTTAGAGTAAATTATGGAGCATCAATAGGGGCAAATATTCCTGTGGTTGCTTCCCCTGTTATATATGCTGAGTTTGATGGATATTCTCTTTTAACTTCTGATACGCTTGGTAAGACCAGCACATTTGTTTCATCAGGTGTTCGTTTGGGTAAAAAATTCAGCCCCGGTTTTTCCATACAAGTTCCTGTTTCAGGACCTGACAGTGATGTGTCCAAGCTTAGCTTCCTGATGGATTTCCAAGTCCGCTTCTAATTCTCAAGATTCTCCCAGACTTTTCATTTCCTCTCTATTCAGATTAAAGAAACTTTTAATATGACACCTCTATCAATTTAGATTAAATGTTGTTAGAATGCTCGTAAGGATGGAGTTAATTACTAATTTAACTCTAAGAGAGGATGAGATTTGAGAGTTGCAAGGGCATATCTAGTCTTAATAGTTCTATTTGCCATACCTATTTATAGCACTTTAGCAGATGAAAAAGCTGTTGGTGTTAACGAATCGGTACAGAGTGTTGAGTCTTATCAAGTAGGCGATGTTGTACTTCAGCCAGAGCCCAATATAACTGAATCCCAGTTTAATTTTAAACCTTTGGGTTTTAAAGAGTATATGTACGATACTGGTATTTGGTATGGTGTACAGTGGGGTGCCCGAATGTATTGGGTCAGGGATAAAAGCCTGAAAATCTTCAATACTTCATTTACTAAATGGTGGGATAATGTTACAGAAAAACCTAAGTGGGATGATGGAGATACTTTTGTAGTAAACTGGGTAGCGCACCCATTTTTTGGGATGTTGTCTTACCAGTTCTACAGGGCAAGAGGTCATAGCAGGTGGTCATCTGCTCTTGGTTCCGTAATTCAGAGCACCTTGTTTGAATACGCTATTGAAGGGCTTGCAGTTCAACCCTCTCTTAAAGATCTTGTTGTTACGCCAGGGCTTGGTGTACCAATTGGTATGGTGATGGAGGAGTTGTCAGAATGGCTTATTGAGCAGGATAATTCTGTTGCCACTGTTGGGGCTTATTTAACAAACCCTATGAGGCTTTTTGTTAAGGACCGACAAATCGGAATAATTAATCCTGTCGCTGGAACGTTTGAGTTTAGTGGGCCTTTTACAATCGGAGCTACAAAGGATAAGGCCCTTGATCTTGCATATCCTTTGTTTATGGAGTCACCTCTTCCGCTTGGAAGAGTTATGGCCGACTTAGAAATTGTAGTATTGGATAAGAATTTTGGGGATCAGATGTTTTTCTATTCAATAAGGTTGGATTTGCCTTCTGAAAGTGGTTTCTTTGGTCTATATATTGATGCGCCATATGGGGGTGTAAATAATATAGAAGGTGCTAGAAATGGTTATGAATTTGCAAACATAACTCTTGGCGCTAAACAAGTTTTTATGAAATCTGAAAACGCTGTTATTTCTGCGGGACTAGAAGTTGCTGTCCCTACAGCTTTTACTGACGGGCAGGGGAGACTTCAGGCAGTAACAAATTATAGAAGAGATCTTCCCACATATATTTACCAAGCTTTTACTGCTACCCCATATTTGGCAGGGGCTATATGGAAAGGCGCTTTTAGCTTGCAGGCAAATCTTGGAACAGATTACATCTTTAACGCCAAGAATTTTCAAGGTGACGACTTTGAATTTAGATTGAACTATGGAGCTGCTGCAGGGGTAAATGTTCCAATAAAGATTATCGATCCAACTATTTTCTTCGAATTTGATGGTTATACGCTTACTTCTGATGATAATAACAGAAAGACCGATTTGTTTATTACTCCAGGTATAAGGTTTGGAAAGAGAATAAGCCCTGGATTTGCTGTTCAGGTTCCCGTTGTAGGGCCGACTAGTGATATTGCTGAAGTTAATTTTATTTTCGATTTCCAGATTAGGTTTTAGATTCTTGACAGAGGGAATTCAGATCTGGGCGTTTGTTGAAAAGGTGCTAAATATTTTTATAATTTGACTTCTATTTGGGTTTTCCACTCAATTGTTTCTCAAAATCTTCTATAGGTATTGCGGCAAGTGTCATGATTTGAACGGTCCCACGAGCTCCTAATTCTGTGGATACTCTCGTAATTGTTTCATTGTCCGGAGCTTCAACTATATTAATGAAATCGTAGGGTCCTATCACTGCATATTGGGTAATCACTTTGACTCCCATTTTTTCCATCTCTTTGTTAACTTCTTGTATACGTTCAGGCCTCATTTTCATGGTCTTTCGGCCTTCGTCTGTTAAAACACTCATCATTATATATTTAGCCATATTTTCAATACCTGTAATTTATTGCTCTGTTAACTTTGTTCTGATTTTTGATGCAAATCAATTGGTTTGATAAGAAACATACTCTTCTACAGCTTGATCATAGTTCTCTTTCTCTCTCGAGCATTTAGTTTCATCACCTGAGTAACTTGCCAGACAACTGTCCAATTCTCTTCTTGTTTGCTCAACATCTTGTCTAGATTCACTTAGAGATTTGTTTGTTTGAGATTTTTTAAGAGGTGAATCAATAGCAATGTTCTTTCCAGTTTTGACACTACTACATGCAAATAATGGTAGTACTAAAATTAATGTCACTAAAATAGAGCGCCTAAGCATTCTCTGTCCTCCTAATTCAATTGTGGTTACCAAATAATGAAGCTCTAGGATACATCATAAAACCAATTATTTACAGGAAAATCATAAATTGTAGGGAATTCTGAATCAGTAAAGTTTTTCTTGAAGTTAAGAAAAACTATATGTTTACTATTCCTGATGAAAAATCGACTAAAGCTTTTAGATAATGATATTTGGACTGTGGAATCTTCCCATAATTTTCTTGGCATTGATTTTGGCGGTCGTATGACTGTAATCCGTTTAAGCTCAGGAGATCTGATACTGCATTCCCCGGTTTTCATTGATGGAGCGCTTAAAGATGAATTGGATAACATCGGGTCAGTTAAGTATGTAGTGGCGCCAAATAAATTTCATCATATGCATCTGGGACAATGCATAATTCACTTTCCGGATGCAGAGGTCTTATGCGCGCCCGGGCTTACTAATAAACGTAAGGATATAGTTTTTACCTCTGAGCTTGAAGGCGAAGTTCCTGCGGAGTGGGGAGGAGAAATAGAAACAGTTCTTGTTGAAGGGATTCCATTTTTTAATGAAGTAGTTTTTTATCATCGTAAATCGAAAACTGTAATTTTTACAGATCTCATTTTTAATTTTAAATCTCAAAAATCTTTAGGAGTTAAAATATTTGCTTGGCTCGATGGTATTTATGGTCAGCCGGATGTTTCGAGATTGGTTAAATGGTTCATGATACGTGATAAAAATTCAACTCGTGAGTCTTTAAAAAAAATACTGTCTTGGGATTTTGATAGAGTGAGTGTGACTCATAGAGATATTATTGAAACTGGTGGGAAAGAAATTGTGACTAAAGCATTTAAGGTAATATAGGGAACGCAGATTCTACGTCCCCCATATTTTGTATTAAATTATTTTTTTGTTCCTGGCTCAGTCATTGACCATGGGTCAAGAAGCTCGTTTAATTTCTCAGCTGGTAAAACTTTCTTTTCAAGCGCAACTTCTCTTACTGTCTTCCCGGTAGCGTAAGCTTCTTTAGCTATGGCTGCTGCATTGTCGTACCCAATGACCGGTGCAAGACTAGTACACATTGCTAAGCTTTTCTCGATCATTTCCTCACAGCGCTCTTTGTCTGCCTTAATTCCTTTTATGCATTTATCTGCAAACACATTTGATACTCTTGCTATAAGTTCAATGGACTGAAGCAAGTTGTGCCCTTTGACAGGCATCATAACGTTTAGCTCAAAATTCCCAAATGTGCCGCCCACAGTGATGGTTAAGTCGTTACCTATAACTTGAGCCGCTACCTGGCATACAGCTTCTGGAATAACAGGGTTCACTTTTCCAGGCATAATCGAGGAGCCGGGCTGAACTGGTGGAATTAAAATTTCTCCTATTCCACACCTTGGTCCGCTTCCAAGCCATCTGATGTCGTTTGCTATTTTCATAAGACTTACTGCAAGAGTTTTAAGTGAGCCGCTAGCTTGAACAACTGCGTCTTTAGATCCCTGTGCTTCAAAATGATTGTCAGCTTCTCTTAATTTAGCCTTAGTCATCTTGCTTAATCTTTTGCATACTAATTTTGAAAATTTAGGATCTGTATTAATTCCAGTTCCTACCGCAGTTCCACCAATTGCTAGTTCAGACAACTCTTCTTTGGCTAGCTGAACTCTTTTAATACCATGCTCAATCATGCTTGCATAACCGCTAAACTCTTGTCCTAATCTCACAGGAGTTGCGTCTTGTAAGTGGGTTCTACCAATTTTTACTATCTTATCGAATTGGCGTGCTTTTGCTGCAAGCGTTTTGTGCAGATTCTTAAGTCCTGGAATAAGATATTGGTCAATAGCTAATATTGCAGATACATGAATAGCTGTTGGATACACGTCGTTACTTGATTGACCATAGTTCACATGGTCGTTAGGATGTACACCAGATTTGTCACCCATTTTTAAACCTAAGATCTCATTGGCGCGGTTCGCTATTACTTCATTTGTATTCATATTTGTCGATGTGCCGGATCCTGTCTGGAACACATCAAGCACGAAATGGTCATCTAGTTTGCCGTCTATAACTTCTTGAGCGGCTTTTACAATTGCGCGACCTTGTTTCTTAGAAATCAGGCCAAGCTCCATATTGGATTCTGCTGCTGCCTGTTTAATCATTCCCATAGCCTGAACCAAAAGACTATGTTTTCTGATCCCGCTTATAGGAAAATTCTCTATCGCTCTTGCTGTTTGAGCACCATAGTACGCATGGGAAGGTACAGTCATCTCCCCCATTGAATCACTTTCAACTCTAAGACCTTTACTAGCCATAACTACACTCCTCCTTAATGTCCTTAATTTGGGAGTCTTAATTATGCCATAAGGTAGGAATTTTTCTATTGTGCTTTATGCGAGTTGTCCACCACGGCACCTTCGGGTTTGTTGAAGATTGCCGGGTCAGGAGTCTCTTTTTTGAAAGAAACATTCTCATAACGAACAGAGCCCAGTGCTGTTTCGCTTAGGGTCTCATCTGACCAGATATAAAAACTTAACTTCTTAGGAACTATGAGCCCATCGACTTCTTGCCACTCATCGTATACGGCGGCATGACGTTCAAGCTCAGCAATGGTTTTTCCCTTCATTAGAGGAGGGTAGGTAACAATATAGTGCACAAGCTTAAGTTGGTTTGTATCTTTATCTATATAGGCAACATAGTCATCATCAGGGGTGTCCCCAATCTCTTTGTCATATGTTACTTTGACAACATTGTACTCTTTGCCGTTCAGCTCTTTTGTTCCCAAAGATTCAAGATTGGTTCCGGGGTCAGCAAAAAGGAAAGGAAGCCCAAAGAAATAAAATGGGGTTGAAGAATAAAACCTAGGAGGTATTCCTAGTGCTTCCATGTTTGGAGTAATCCAGGCTTCGCTGCCGTCAAAACCAAGTTTGTAAGTGTCGCTTGTAATCAAAATACGGCGTGAGTTGAGATCAATTAGCTGGTGATCATTTAGAATTCCGACCGGACTAAACGGTAAGTCTTTCAAGTCATATTCGACAACATTGAATTCCTTAAATGTCTCAAGCCCTCCATGAGCAGCATAAGACTCTTCAAGCTGAGCATTTGAGGATAAAGGAATAAAAAGTATTGCCAAGATTGTTCCAAGTATTAATTTTTTCATTTTGCTGCTCCCTAGTTCTAAATTAAAAACATATTGATTATATACCACAATTATTAACAGTAAATTAAGTTTTACCCTGTTTAGGCTTCTTAGAGAATTAAAACAAATCTTTGAGCTCATCAATAATTTTTTTGTCTAGACGTTTCTCTTTCTTCTTAGTTGGAGGTTGTTCTTCTCCCTGAACAAGTCCATCTTCAGTCTCTTCTTCTGTCTGGTCTGGGCCTGATGAAAGTCCCTCGATAACATCACGAATACCAGCCTTCTGAATTAGTTTCGCTAGATAAGGAATATCAGGTTTGGCTTTAGCTTTAGGAAGTATTCCTGTGATTGTAAATGGGATTTCAACTTGGTCTTTGCTATTGGTTATATACTTCAAATCAGGCATGTCAGTTCTTAAATCGTCTGAAAATACTGGAGATAGAATCAGTCTGGACTTTATATCTAGCTTGCCGTCAAGGTTCATCCATCCTTTCCCGTTGATTGAGTAATCTTTAGAGGATATCCTCAGATTATTTGTTTCCATTTTGCCCTTTTCGATAATAAATGAGGATTTGAATTCATCGAACTCTGTGTCTTGTGCTGTAAAAATTTGAGGGTATTTATCTTTAGTATTAGGTGAAATTAAGAAGCTTAACCCAGGGACTCCAGTAATTCCTCTTAATACATCATCTGTTAAGTTAATGTCTAATACCGCACCATTAATTATCTCGGTTTTGGCTGTGCCTTTTAAAGAGGTTTTGATTATATCCCAATTATCTCCACTGCCGAATATGTTTATATCTAGATTTGCTTTGCCTCGGATTTTTTCTGCGTTCTCAGAATTGAGTGATCTTAGGAAGGTCTTTAAGTTTAAGCCGCGCAGATTAGATATAACAGAAAAATCAGAGTCCTGACCAAGGCTATAACTCGCATTAGCTTTTATTACACCTTCATATGCTTTTAGGCTCAAGTCTTCGATCTTTAAGGTTTCACCAATCAGATTAAAATTGGTTTTAATATCCTGTAATTCATAATCAGACAGCTTAGCCTCAGATGCTGATAAATTTCCCTGAACTGTTATAGAGTCAAACTTCTTTGAGACTTTACCTTCACTGATAAGCTGTTTTATTACTTCTGGTTTATCGGTTTGTGATTTTTCCTTGCTTATGTCAGACAGATAAAGCTCTGGGGAGATAACTTTGTAGCTTAGTACTAGAGGGGAAAAATTATCAATTTTTGAAGAGATTCTCAAGTTAGATTGCCCTAGATTAAGAGACATTTCTTTAATATCAGCCGATTTGCCAGTGAAATTAACTTTTGTATTGATTTTGCTTATGGGTTTTGGAAAAGATGGAGGAGCTATGGTTACATTTGTTAATAGCAGAGAACCATTTATTTGAGGTACCTGTCCTTTGCCCAACTCCCCTGTCAAGTTAGTCTGAAGCAGTTCCAACTGTCCGCTTGGATTATATTCTTTTAAAGAAGGGAACGTCTCTCTTATATTGGCTAAATCTATTTTGTTAGAAAGGACTAAAAGGTTTATTAGGTTTGTAGTACCTCGGTGAATTTTGCCGCTTGCATTTAGTTTGAGGGTATCTAGTTTTAATTCTGAGCTTTTTAATTCAACTACAGAATTAGAGATTCTTCCTCCGCCTGTAATTATAAATGGAGCATTTTTTGGTTTGAAAAATTTCCCTATAATAGCAAGACGGCTCGCGGTTGCATCTAATCTAAACCCACTGAATTCTAAATCCGCAGGTGTACCACTTATCTTTCCGCTAAAATTCAGAGTGCCTTGAGTTGACAAACTATTATCCAATGAGTCTTTTATTAATGAAAAATTTCTTAGTTTGCTAAGGTTTGCTTTTTGAAGGCTAAATTGTGTATCTAGCGCAAAATCCTTGCTATTTCCCCCAAGAGGACCAATATTGCCCGTGAGTTCAAAGTTTGGCACTGTTGCACCAAAGACAGATGCATTCATTTTTATATCCGAGAGTAATAATGAATCCAATGTGCCTGAGAATTTTAATTTTGTTTTAAGGGGGCCTGATATATCAAGACCTAAAGGGATATACTCTTTCATTGTAGGTAGAAATTTCTTTAGGTTGTTAATGTTGAGTTCGCGTATATTCAGCTTGCCGTTTATAGGCATTTTTGAAAAATTCAATTCTGAGGTAACTGGGCCGAATATGCCGTCTATATTAATATTAGGCTCACTTTCTAAAATGGCAGCTTCTAAATTCACCGGAACTTTCTTATCGATACCCAAATCTTTTATTGCTAATTGTATTTTTTGTATTTGAAATTCTGTTTCATTCCTTTCATCTAAGTAATTGATTTGACCATGTTTTATGACAATACTAGATGCAAACAGAGGGTGTCCTTCGGCTTTATTCGAAGCACCAGATTCCTTTTCTTTTTTATGAGATTTTAAATCTGAGCCTATAGATTCAAAATTATATTTGCCACTTTTATTCTTAATTATATTTATCAGGGGTCTATTGAGAATTAACTTGGTGATATTAATTTTTTTGCTTAGTAGTGGGATAATTTCTACATTGATCTGTATATCAGCAGCACTTATAAACTCAGCGTTCGAAAAAGATTTGTCATCACTTACAGAGGTATTTTTAAGACGTATCCCAAGCCCATCGCTAAATCCAGTATTTATTTCTCCAACTGTAATCTTTCTGCCTAGGGATTGTTCAATTTGAGATACTAGGAAATCTTTGTTGCTATTTATGAAAAAGTTTAGGTTAAGTACAGCCAGCCCAAAAAGTATTATAAATAATACAAAAAGTGTTCCGAGGGCAATAATTATTTTTCTCATAGTGTCTATGTTCAAGATGTTTTATGACCTTACTGCACCATCTTATCTAGAAGGATAATTGATAAGAATCTCGATACAATCAATATTTCGTAACGTGTGTAAATTGATTTCTTTTGAAAAAAGTGAAATCAATTGATCTCTTTGAATCTTTTGTGCAAAGTTTGAGTTAATATCTATATAATTGGAACTAAAACTTTTCCCCCAGTCATTCGTAATAATATTTGTAACACCTATGGGTTAAGACACTATGCATGGAAAATCTATATATTGAAACTGGATACGACCTAACGTGCTTGATTTGTTTGTAAAAAAAGAGATTTCAGATGAAGAGGTTATGAAGAAATTTCAAAATGGTAACTCTGGGAGTTTTGATATTCTCCTTAAACGCCATAGCGGGGGAGTATTGAGATTCATAATGAAAATGACGGGTGGAAATAAAACTCATGGCGAGGATTTGCTTCAGGAAATATTTTTGAAGGTAATAGAAAAAAGAAATAGGTACGATTCAGAACAGAAATTTACGACATGGTTATATAGCATTGCCCGGAACCACTGTATTGATTATCTAAGGTCTGAGAGTTACAGGAGGCACAGTTCTCTCGACGCGCCACTGTCTGAGTCAGATAAGTCAGGAACTGTGGTGCTTGAGATTGTAAAGAGCTCTGATAGGGGGCAGGAAGATAAGCTCTATGATAAAGAAGTTGGAGAGCTGATAAATAAGGGGATTAATTCCTTGAAACAAGAGTTTAAAGAAGTATTCATACTTAAAGAAGTTGAGGGGCTTTCACTTAAAGAGATCGCAGATATTACAGAGTCTCCTCTCGGTACTGTAAAGAGTCGCCTGAGGTATGCATATCAGAATCTCAGGCAGGTTTTTAGAGAATCGGGATATTTTGAAGAAGGTCAGAAAGCCAAAGGAGTGTTGTCATCATCATGAAATGTGAAAAGTGCAGCGAACTTCTAATCGATTATATCCACAATGATCTAAGCCCAGAGCTTAAGGATATGGTAAGAGTTCATATATCGGGTTGCAGCAAATGCTCAAAAGAGTTTAAGGAGTATGAAGAGATTAGAATGGCTGCCCAAGCAGAGGCATTGCCAGAAGTTTCTTCTGAAGTGCTTACAAAATTATCTAAAGCTGCCAGTGATGATATTAAAAAAGCAAGGACCCCTTTTTGGAAGAAATGGTCATATTCCCCAATCCTAGTACCCACCCTTACTACCGCTATTGCTCTGTCAGTCTGGTTTTATTACGGAGATGAAGCAGTCAATTTGAGTTCTCTAGAGCAAGAAAAAATAGCCCTAAAGACTCAAGCCGATGCTGTATCCTCAGAGTCTGAGAATGGTGATAGTTTTGCAGATGAAAACGTTGAGACAGGGAGTGCTTTTGTAGTAGCACAAGAGAGTGATCCAATTCCTCCTGAGGTCAAAAGCAAACCTCTTGAGCAACCTCTACCACTTGAATATGAACAAGTGCCGGCTTCTCCAACAGAGCCTAAAATCTCTTCCGGTTCAGAGTTTGAAGAAGATACTAAAGAGTTTGACGAAGTAGAACTATATGAATCTCAAGATTTGGAACTGCAAGTACAGAGAAAAGTTAAATCTTCTCCAGAGCAGCCAATGTCCTCAAACAATCTGAAACAACAAGAGCTAGGTCTCGCAAAATCCAGTATGCAAAGAGAGCAGGATGGGGCGCCTTCTCAAAAGAAAATAGAAGATGATTGTGAGGCCTCTATTAGAACGAATGAAGCTATAATTAATTCCTCCGATCCGGTTTCTGAGCCTGTTCAAAAGAAGTCTTATAAAACACTGGCCCAATGTTATGAACAGAAGGGTGATTATGATAAGGCTATTTCAAACTATATCAGCCTTGAACAAGTTGCCCCAGAAGAGTCTTCTTTTGCAAATAGCAGGATCCAAGAGATCAGAAACAGAATAAGAATTGAGCAAGGCCATCAAAAGCAATTATCAGCTCCACAGCCTGCGAATTAAATTTGCTTAAAAAGTATTTTCTAACCTTCTTTCCCTTCTATTTAAAACTTTTATTAGTCCCAATCGTAATAATTCCTAAATTCAAAGTAAGGAGATTGCATAATGGGATCATCAATAAAATTTTCAGTTATGGCTGTATTCTTTCTGGTTTTTATGCTTGTAGTCGGGCAGGAATCTTTGCTGGCCATGCCTTCAGCGTCTACTACAAATACTAAAGAAGCTCCTGTCAGATGGGATGTTGAGCTTGGCAACCCATATGTTCAACAAGGGCCGTACGCCGATCAGTTATTGAATATTAAGCTTTCAGGAAGAAACAATATTCCTTTACTCATCAGAACTCCTGTTAACTTGGTTCTAGTCATAGACAAAAGCGGTTCTATGAGTGATCGGGGCAAAATTGATTATGCAAAACAAGCAGCTAAGGAAATAATTAATAGGCTAGGAAATAACGACAGACTCTCTATCGTAGCCTATTCAACAGAGGTAGAGGTTCTCTACCCGATGCAATTTCTGAGGAATAAGTCACACGCTGTATCAGCTGTAGATTCTATTTACCCAACTAACTCAACTAACCTTTCAGGCGGACTGATTACAGGTATTAATCAGCTAGAGTCGGCTACCAGATCAGGCTATATAAACAGAGTTATTCTCCTTTCTGATGGGCTTGCAAACGCAGGAATTACAGACATTGGAGAGCTTAGCCGTATTTCAAGCCAAGCGTCAGAAAGAAACACACATATTACGACTATGGGTTTGGGTTTAGATTATGACGAGAACTTGATGATGAGTCTTGCTCAGCATGGAGCTGGGAATTATTACTTCATCGAGTCCCCTTCCCAGTTAGCAAGCATCTTTCAAAGAGAATTTGGCCAGCTTTCAAGAATGATAGCTAAATCATCAGTGCTCACTCTTTCTCTAGAGCCAGGTGTAACACTGAGCAAAGTTTATGGCTACAAATACTCAAAAACCAAAGACGGTAAAGTTAGGATTAAACTTGGCGATATGTTTGCCGGTCAGCAGAGGGATATCCTTTTAAAATTACGCATACCTGCTGAGAAAATTGGAGAAAAGGGGCTTTTAAAAGCATATCTTAACTACGAGGATCTTTTGAATGCCAATAAGAGTACTGGTTTTGAAAAAGAACTTTCATACATCGTAACCTCCGATAAACAAAGAATTAAGACTGCTGAGAATAAAGAGGTTACAGCCAGAGGGGTTTCTGTAGATGCTGCCTCAAATTTACATAAAGCAACTACAGAATATGAAAGTGGAAACAGTGCAGGCGCTCTTTCATATATGAACGATGCTTACCAAAAGATTGTCCGTGTGAATCAGACGCCAGAGAGGAATCCGCAAACATTAAAACAGGAGGAGGAACTCCGAGAAGCTATTGAAGATATGGAAATGAATTCTCCTTCGCCAATGTCAGATGATGGAAAGAAGTTGATAAAAGACCAGAAGGCAAAAGCCTTGGGGTATCAGCAATAAAGTTCTCAAATTGTTACTCGCTAAAATCTGATTAAGTAGTTGCAAACCAACATTAACCAGAGGGGAGGGCAATCGGTTTTCGCCTTTGGTTAATGTCTTTTCATCCCCAGGTGTTGAGCTTTTCTAAATTTCCAATAAAATCTATAGCAATAATAAGTTAAAGGAGTAATTAAATTGGGTGATGTCGGAACATTTCCATTCGGATGGGTCAGAGGGGTTGAGGGAGATAATTGGCAGATTATCTGGGACCCTAAAACTGGGCTCATAACTGCTCATGCAGCGGTATCAAAGAAAACTCTGGAATTAGGCAAATCTGCTAAGTGGATGGAAGCGAAAGTTTATGCGGATAATATCAAGAATAATCCAGGGTCATTTTTTGGCTAATTAGTATGAGCTGGGTCCGTTAATTGCCTGATCATAATTCTTATTATATGTTTGTTGTTGTAATTGGGTAATCTCAAGGGATCTTGCAAATCGAAATGCTAATATGAAAACTTCAATGAAAGATGTTGATTCTACAAAATATATGGAGCAGGAATTAGTCTCTATCCCCTTTGGAAAGAGTAAGATAGACGGGCTCTATTACAACAGCACTATCCGCGATGAAGATGATAAGGCAAATGATACTGTTATAATCCATGTGCATGGTTTTCTTGGGAACTTTTTAGACGGCAGTCAACGCTTTTTACCACCCATACTTGCAGAAGGTGGTTATTCATCACTTGCGATAAATACCAGGATGGCAAATTTTGGGCTATTTTTCGGCTACGGAATACTAAACGATACTATTCCTCAGATTGATAGAGTGGTTGAATATTTGGAGGAGCTTGGCTACAAGAATATTATACTTTCCGGTTATAGCCTAGGTACTAGCATCGTTTTGAGATACGCTGCTCTTAGGAAAGACGCCAAAAATTTCCCCAATCTAAAAGGAGTAATTACATTAGCAGCGCCATATTCAATGCCTGATTCAATTCGCCGCAGATGGAATAAATTGGGCAGTGAGCCTTCATACGACGAAGTTCTTGAAGAGGCCAAAGAAATTATCAAACCGGGCAGAGAAGGTACGGGGCATGACCGTACAATCTTAATTTATAAAGCTAGGGGTGATTCCTACCGCCCTGAGCATACTGAAATATACACATACAGAACTTGGTGGTATCTTGCAGGTCCTGAAGCCCATACGGCAATGGGGTACAAGCAAATTGCAGAAATAAAAGTCCCGATATTGCTCATTCAAGGCTGGTATGATCAAATTGTGAAACCTGAAGAGACGCACGATCTTGCCCAAGCAGCACTCGATGCAGGTAATAAAGATGTCTCTGCTTTCTATGTTAATGCAGGGCATAAATTTGAAGATAAAGAAGAAGAACTAGGTGATATTATTGTTAGATGGCTCGACAGAAGGTTTAAGCTTTAACTAATAGAACACACTATCTGAAATGGTTTCCAGACAAAGAAGACTTTTAAGTTTCCCAGCAGAAGACGGCTTTCTTATTAATGCACTTTTAGTTTCAAGTGAATTTAAGAAGGAAGAGGATTTATATAATACTCCTATTGTACTACTCGTTCACGGGGTCTTAGGACACTTTCTCGCCAGAGGTACCCCCAGACTGTTGCCTAATGCATTAGAAGAAAATGGCATTAGCTCTTTCCTCATAAATTCCAGGATGGCATTCACCGGACAGATGTTTGGAGGGGCGATATTTGACGAATCTATAATGGATGTTGAGGCCGCAGTTGATATATTGGTTAAAGAGGGTTTCCGTAAAATAATTATATTAGGATGGAGTTTAGGAGCTAATATCAGTGTGTATTACGCAGTAAACAATTCTCATCCTAACGTAAAAGGTCTTATATTAGAAGGGTGCTCTGCTTCTCTGCCGCGCTCTAATAAAAGAAGACTTGAAAAATGGAACAGCGTTCCATCCTATGATCATATTTATGAGATAGCAAAGAAAGTTCTAAGACCTGATCCTGTTACTACCCAAAATGACAGGGTGTTTATTATCTACAGAGCATCAGGGCCTACTTTTGATCCCGGTGATGTGGAACTATACACCTATAGGACTTGGTGGTTTATGAGAGGCCCAGAGGCTTATAATGCCAAAACTAATGAGATAATCTCTGGAGTCAAATTGCCGGTTCTCTTTATCCATGGAAACGAGGATTATATCGTAGGTCACGAGGAACCCGAGAGTTTAGTTGAGATATTAAACAAAGCTGGAAATCAAAATGTGCAGCTGAGCTTTATTCCTAAGGCAAGGCATGACTGTATGGAAAACCCTGAGGTTACTATAGATGTTCTCGTAGACTGGCTATCCAAATTCAAAGACTAATTACAATTTTCAGTTCTAATGATAGGTTATAGGTTATGCAACTAAGCTGCCACACGCTTATAGTAGGCGGAGGGATAACGGGCCTTACTATAGCAAGAGAGCTATTAAGAAATGGTGTCGATGATATTGTGATTATTGACAAAGAAAGCTCTCTTGGTGCTCATGCTAGTGGAAGAAACAGTGGTGTATTGCATGCTGGTATTTACTACTCTCCAGGTACGTATAAAGCCAAATTTTGCGTAAGAGGCAACCAGCTAATGAAGGAATATTGCTGGGATAAGGAATTGCATCTAAAGTTGAGCGGTAAAGTAATTGTTACGGATAATAGTAGATTAGATGCACTATACGAACTTAAGAACAGGGCTGATCAAAGTGGTGCTCAATCAGAAATCATAGATACTCAGGGGCTCTTAGAGCTTGAGCCATATGCTGTCAGGTCGGAGAAAGCCCTCTATTCACCTAATACTGCGGTATTTAATCCAAACCAAATCTTGCTTTCAATTAAAAAAGATCTCAAGAGCTCAGGGAAAGTAAGATTTGTCTTAGGAACTTCGTTCACAGGATTAGTTGGTAGCACCCAAGTAACTACTAATCGAGGATCTATAAGCTTTAGTAATTTTATAAATGCTGCCGGGACTTTTGCAGACAAGATAGCACACACTTTCGGAGTAGGCTCACAGTATAAAGTTCTGCCTTTTAAAGGTACTTACAAAAAGCTAGTGAAACACCGGGATTATTTAGTCAAAGCAAACATCTATCCCGTTCCAGATTTAAGAAACCCCTTTTTAGGCGTTCATTTTACAAGAGCATATGACGGCAATGTGTACATTGGACCCACGGCCATTCCCGCTTTTGGCAGAGAGGAATACGGCTTTTTTGATGATCTATCATTGGAATCATTGTCCATTCTGGGAAGGGATATTCTCCTGTTTTTAAATAATGAGGGGTTCAGGACCGCAGCAAAAAATGAGACCAAAAAATATTTTACAAAATATATGCTCTCTGAGGCCCAGAAGTTAGTGCCGGAACTCAAAAGCGATGATATTGAGGATACACCTAAAGTTGGAATACGGCCCCAGCTCGTAGACTGGAATAGTAAGAAGTTGGTTATGGATTTTCTTGTGCTAAAGGATGGCAATTCTCTTCATATACTAAATGCAATTTCTCCCGCTTTTACTTGTTCGATGGCCTTTGCGGAACATGTAGTAAATGATTTTTGAACTCACTTTTAGGTAGTGATATAGATATAGTTTTCAATCAAAATTATAGTGCAATGTTTTCTAATAGTTTCTATTAATAACGTCTTGATGCAATTTTTAGGCACTAAGGATAAGGTGAATAGATCACTTGGTCACCTTTTGACTTATCGAACAAGAGTAAAAGTCAATTATTCTTATTTATCAGGATTATATAATATGACTCAAGAATAGGCGTTATTTTCTCTGAGAACTTGCCAAGGTTCGGTAAAGCCATTTAAAATAACAAACCTATGATTTGTAGTTTATGCCCAGAATAAAATTCAACTAGAGGGAACAAATGCCAGAACTGAGAATAATCCGAAATTATGTAGGTGTAAAAGATTCTCACACTATAGAGTCTTATAAATCCAGAGATGGGTACACCGCGATGAGTAAAGCACTCAAGATGGATCCAGACGATATTATAGATGAAATTAAAAGAGCGGGTCTCAGGGGTAGAGGAGGAGCCGGTTTTCCTACAGGTGTGAAATGGAGTTTTATACAAAGGGATTCTAAAAAACCTATTTATCTATGTTGCAATGCAGATGAAAGTGAGCCGGGAAGTTTTAAAGACAGAGAAATACTAGAGCAAGATCCCCATCAGATGTTAGAAGGAATTATGATCGCGTGCTATGCAATTAACTCCCATAAAGCATATGTATATATCAGAGGGGAGATGCCCTATGGAGCTAGCATTATAGAGGGAGCAATAAAAGAAGCCTATGACAACGGCTATCTCGGGAAGAACATTCTTAACTCAGGCTTTGATCTGGACATAGTACTTTTCAGAGGAGCTGGGGCTTATATTTGCGGTGAGGAAACAGGGCTTTTGGAATCGATTGAAGGCAAAAACGGTGAGCCCAGGCCTAAGCCACCTTTTCCGGCACAGATTGGCCTTTTCGGATGTCCAACCATTATCAACAATGTAGAGACTCTTGCTTTCGTTCCCCACATAATAAACAAAGGGCACCAATGGTTCTCGGAAATAGGGATTCCAAAAAACACTGGGACTAAAATTTACGGACTATGTGGAGATGTAAATAAACCAGGGCTTTATGAAATACCTTTAGGCATAACCGCCAGAGATTTGATTGAAGAATATGGGGGAGGGATACCAAATGGTCGAGAGGTGAAAGCTATTTCTCCAGGCGGCTCTTCTGCGCCTCTACTTACGGCAGATGAACTTGATATCACTCTTGATTTTGACTCACTGGCAGCGGCAGGCTCTATGTTAGGCACAGCTGGTGTTACTGTTATGGATGATAGTGCTTGTATGGTTAGAGTTGCTCAAAATTTAGCTCATTTCTATAGAGATGAGTCTTGCGGTCAATGTGTTCAGTGTAGAGAGGGAACCTGGTGGCTTGAAAAAATGCTGACAATGATAGAGCAGGGTAAGGGGAAAATGGAGTACATTGATACTTTGTTAGATGCTTGCACTCAAATGAGAGGTACTACAATATGCGCGTTAGCTGATGGTTGCGCTATGCCTGTTGAATCTATTGTTAAGAAATTCCGCCACGAATTTGAAGAACATGTAAGGCTTGGTAAATGTCCATATGAGAATAAACATATGGGAGATTGGTCCTAGTTGTAAAGTGTTTTAGGACTGTCTTTTCTTCTGTCCCACATAGTCAGGTATAAATGACTACATACAACATATAAAGGGAAGAAACTGTTAAGGCTATTGCAAATATAAGTGGAAATGTGAAATTCAGTATGGATATGGCTTATTGAACTTTTTCTTTTTTCTCTGAAGTGGTTTCTGATTTGTCCAGATCTGTATCTTGAATTCTGTTAGAATTGTCTTTCTCAGGAGTTACATCAATTTCATCATCTTTTATAGATTTTCTAAAACCTTTTATACCTTTCCCTAAAGAAGATCCAAGATCTCCAAGTCTGCTAGGGCCAAAAATCAGCAGCAGAATCCCTAAAATTATTAATAATTCCCAAACGCCAAGTCCACCGATCATAGTTATTACCTCTTTATATACAGTACCAATACGAGTTGCTAAAGTCAACTCTAATACTAGCGTTTAGATTGACTTTCTTGTCCTCTTAATAGTACTTATTCATTATTTCTTTTTCGATTCTACAATTGGGAATGAGCCTTCACCAGTGATTAATCTAACGCCCCTTTTTCTGGTGAAGTAGTTCCAGGACCACCTGAAAAACACTATTACCTTGCTGTCAAATTCTATTAGATATCTGATATGAACAAATGCCCAAACAAGCCAAGCAAAAAAACCCGCAAATTGAAGCTTCCCCAGATCTGCGACTGCTGAGTTTGTTCCTATAACTGCTAAATTGCCTTTTTCTTCATACTTAAATGGTTTTGTTTCTTTGCCTTTCAATCTATTTAATATCAGTTTTGCCACATATTTGCCTTCCTGCATTGCGACCGGCGCTACTCCCGGTAAAGGTTCTCGTCCTTCTATTGAAAGATGGGCAAGATCTCCAACAATAAATATATTAGGGTGACCCGGAACACTTAGATCAGCATTAACTATAACTCTACCGCTCTTATCAAGTTCTGCGTCAGAATTGTTAGCTATAGATTTTCCTAAAGAAGAGGCTTTAACTCCTGCAGTCCAGAGAATTGTTTTTGATTGTATTTTTTCGCTGTCCCCATTTCTACTTATAATAGCGTTGCTACCATTAATATCCGTAACCATAGTGTTTACTTTAATGGTTACTCCGAGTTTTTTGAGAAACTTTTCAGCTTTTTCTGATAATTTTTTAGGATAGGTGGGTAGAACCTGATCTAAACCCTCGACTAAAATAATTTTAGCATCTTCTGTGTTAATATTTCTGAAATCATCTTTTAATGTAGTTTGTGTGAGCTCTCCAATAGTTCCTGCAAGCTCAACCCCTGTAGGACCTGCTCCGATAATCAAGAAAGTCATCCATTCTTTTTGTTTCACGGGATTGGTTTCTCTCTCTGCAGCTTCAAAAGATAAGAGTATTTTTCTCCTCATCTCAAGCGCATCTTCAACTGTCTTTAATCCCGGGGCGGTTTGTGCCCAGTTGTCATGTCCGAAGTAATGGTGATATGATCCTGTTGCTACAATAAGGGTGTCATATGTTATTTCTCCATCCTTAAAAATCACCTTCTTATCTTTTGGGATAATATCAGTTACTTCAGCTTTTAGCACATAGGTGTCCTGATATTTACTTAGAGCAACACGCAGAGGGGAGGCTATATCACCAGGTGATAACCACCCAGCTGCTACTTGATATAAAAGGGGCTGAAACAAGTGAAAGTTTCTCTTGTCGACAACTGTAACTTTGAGTTTGATTTTGTTTTTAGAAAGCATTTTAGAGGCATAGAGTCCTCCAAAGCCACCTCCTAATATTACAACATGGTGTAGATTTTCTTGTTTTATTTCTTGCTTTGCCATTTCTTATTGATTAACCGTCCTTAGAGATAATCTGATTCAACTTTTGTGAATGAATTTACCTGTACTTTTTAGATAGGGAATTAATTTGCAATATGAATATCGATAACTATCAGGAATTATTCAATAATATGGATTTCGGGATTAGAATAATTTAGAGGTGAGATTGTTTTGGTCTGTGAAAATATTATTCATCTGGTACCTTATCCTAAATTAATAGAAATTCAGGCTTTAAATAATGAATAACGGAAGAAAATTTGTCTGAGCACTTATTAGTAGGATTAGCGACAATCATCGTATTAGGTATAGGAGCACAGTGGCTGGCTTGGCGTATAAGCCTGCCTGCAATTCTACTATTACTAATCTTTGGTTTTATTGCGGGTCCCGCCACGGGTTTTATTAATCCTAACGAGATCTTTGGAGATTTACTCCTCCCGCTGGTGTCAGTTTCTGTAGCAATAATCTTATTTGAGGGTGGATTAAGCCTCAAATTTTCTGAAATTAGGGCAGTAACCGGAGTTATCAGAAACATGGTTACTGTTGGCGTTTTGGTGTCTTGGATACTTACCTCTCTGATATCTTACTTTATTTTCGGGCTAGGTCTGCAAATATCAGTTCTATTGGGTGCTGTGTTGGTAGTTACCGGGCCGACTGTGATTGGTCCGCTTCTAAGGCATGTAAGACCTTCTGGAAGAGTCGGATCTATTATTAAGTGGGAAGGGATCATCATTGATCCGATCGGCGCTGTATTGGCCGTGCTAGTGTTTGAAGTGATCATCTCAGGGGGATTAGAGAAGGCTACTGCTCTTGTTGTTGTAAGCATATTCAAAACCATTTTTATTGGGACCCTACTCGGGCTCGCCGGAGCAAAATTGGTTGTTGTTATATTAAGAAGGCATTGGGTTCCAGATTTTCTTCAAAACCCGGTTTCTCTAATGATCGTTGTGTTTGTATTTGTATGCTCAAACGTTTTTCAAATCGAATCAGGCCTGTTGTCTGTTACGATCATGGGTATTGCTCTTGCCAACCAGAAGTGGGTAAGCATTAGGCACATTATTGAGTTTAAGGAAAATCTTAGAGTCCTCTTTATATCTAGTCTTTTTATTATTTTGGCCGCGCGCCTGACTGTTCATGAATTGAGTTACATCTTGAATTGGAAGGGGTTAGTCTTTTTAGCTCTTATGATTCTGGTAGTTAGACCGCTTAGTATTTTTATTTCTACTTACTTCAGCGACTTAAATTTGAAAGAGAAACTGTTTATCTCATGGATGGCACCTCGTGGTATTGTGGCTGCGGCTGTGGCCTCAGTGTTTGCGCTCAGGCTTGCAGAGGCAGGATATGAGCAGGCAGAGCGTATTATAGATATTACATTTCTGGTTATCACTGGTACTGTAGCAATCTATGGACTGTCTGCATTTCAGGTAGCAAAGCGGCTCGGTCTTGCTAAGCCCAATCCCCAGGGCATTCTGATGGTTGGCGCCCACAGTTGGGCACGATCAATTGCAAAAATTCTTCATGACAACGGTTTTCAAGTTACACTAGTTGATTCTAACTGGGCAAATGTTTCTGCAGCTCGCCAAGATGGTTTAAAATCATACTATGAGAATATACTGATCGAAGATCTTTCTGAAGAGATTCAACTTGATGGGATAGGGAAGTTGATCGCCGTAACACGTAACGATGAAGTAAACTCTCTTGCCGCTCTTCATTTTGTTGAGGATTTCGGGCGCTCTCAGGTTTATCAGTTGCCTAAGGTATCAAAATTCAGCGCAAAGACTGAAGAGAGCATCCCACAACACCTACGCGGGCGATTATTGTTCGGATCTGAAGCAACGTACTCATATCTTGATGAGAAGTTTTCCTCGGGCGCATTGTTAAAGAAGACTCCTTTAACAGAGGAATTTAACTATGATTCTTTTAAAGAACTCTATGGGGATAAAGCTCTGCCTATGTTCATAATAAAGGAGAGTGGAGAGTTGGTTGTGCTTGCTTCGGATAATACTCCAAAACCTGTGCCAGGTCAGTTTTTAATTTCTCTAGTGGATAAAGAAATCATAGATTAACAAAGCCCCTTCAGTTTATTGGCTAATACTTCAGATAGATTAGTTTATTACAGCGGCAGTGGCAAAAATAATACTTAGCAAGACAAATACTGAGACAATTAGAAGCATGATTACTGGGGGAGTGGTGCTATATCCTTTATGTGCATTAGGTACACTGGACTGGGCAAAACTAGATCTTCTTTCCATTAAACCTTTTTTCTCTGCTGGAATTTTAGGAGCCGTTTCTTCAGCTTCTTCTGCAGATGCCTCAACTTCTTCATTAACATTATCTTGTGAAGCCTCTACTTCTTCAGTCAATTCTGCTGATTCTTCCTCAACTTGTTCTTCTACTGATTCTGGAGTCTCTTTTTCGGACATTGTTTCCTCAAATTAGTATTAATTTTAATATGGACCGAAAGCGTATTCCTGTGCCATCTTGAGCTGATACTTGAGCTCAGATACAATTTTCCTTTGCAGATCGCTCCATGCAACCATTCCGTAGTACTGGTCTTCGTCATCAAGAATAAAGAGATGGGAAATGCTATTGTCATTCATAAGGTCCATACAGGCCAATATTGATGTATCTAAACCAACTGTATGAAGAGAAGTACTCATTATCTCTGATACTTTAACTTCAGTAGGTTTTTTGCCCAGTGCGACAACCTTTGTGGAAAAATCAGTATGACCGACAACGCCTACCATTTTTCCCTCACTCATTACGCCTGTTGTTCTGACTTTGAAATTCCTAAGTTTAAGTGCAGCTACGTTAGCGGTATCTTTCGCATCGACAAAGAACACTCTGTCCCTTTCGCCTATTAAATCACGAACTTTTAATTCTTCTAACATGGATAGATACCTCCCACTTGTAGATTTAATAAAGCCTTAACTACTCAATAACTGGCTTCTAATAAAAATATAACTGATAATGTAATAATCTAAAATTTCCCAACCACTTAAATAATATCATAAAAATATCTATGAATGAAGCCCCTTTTTTTGAGTTTGACCATTTCTTGTATAAGTCAGTACTTGTAAATGTTTAGGGCAATGAAACTATGAATTTTGGGTTAATATCTTTTATTTGTTTCTCAAACAACTTGCTTTCAAGGCGACCTGCTAATAAAATATTTATAATGAATTTGAAGCAATTTCAAATTTTGCGGCATCTTAACATTTAAGAATTTAAATATCAGGAGGAATACGATGGCAGAATATATACATCCGGAAGTACTGGTTAGTGCCCAATGGGTGGCTGATCACGCTAACGACCCTAATGTCAGGATTGTTGAATCTGATGAGGACGTGCTTTTGTACGAAGTGGGTCATATTGAAAACGCTATTAAAATTGATTGGCAGATAGATCTTCAGGATCAATTAATCAGAGATTATATTGATAAAGAGAAGTTCGAGAAACTACTTTCTGATAAAGGAATATCTAATGATTCCACAGTTGTTTTTTATGGAGATAAGAGCAACTGGTGGGCTTGTTATGCAATGTGGGTATTTAAGCTCTTTGGACATGAAAACTGCCTCATTATGAACGGTGGTAGGCAGAAGTGGATTGAAGAAGAACGCCCAATTACAAAAGACGTTCCTAATTTTCCTAAGACCGATTATAAAGTTGCAAGCACGAATGACGCAATAAGAGCTTTTAGAGATGATGTGGTAAAACATATTGGCTCAGGCAACCCGCTTATTGATGTGCGTTCACCTAAGGAATTCTCTGGAGAGCTTTTGCATATGGAAGCATATCCTCAAGAGGGTGCCCTTAGAGGAGGTCATATTCCGGGTGCGGATAATGTGCCTTGGGCAACGGCCGCTAATGAGGACGGCACTTTTAAGTCAGCAGATGAGCTTCAATCGATTTACATGGAAGGAAAGGGCTTAAAAGAAGGCGATGATATTATCGCTTACTGCAGAATTGGAGAAAGATCCTCACATACTTGGTTTGTATTAACCTACTTGCTTGGGTTTAAAGATGTTAAGAACTACGACGGTTCATGGACTGAGTGGGGCAATTTGGTAAAAGCACCAATCGAAAAGTAAAAATTCAAAAATTAACAATGGCAATATACGATAGAGGTGCTTCATTATTCTGCAGCACCTCTATTTACATTAACACTTATGACGAAAATAGAAGAAATAATAGAGGCATTTCAAGAAGCTGATTATCAAGAGACACTAGCGATGCTACTTGATTATTCAGAGAGTCTTCCCAAGTTGCCGGAAAAGTATATTGAGCAGAGGGACGCCGGGTTTAACAGGGTGCCGGAGTGTGAAACACCAGTTTTTGTATGGATAGAGGTAAAAGATGGATTAGTGCAAATAGATGCAGATGTTCCTGAAGAGTCGCCAACAGTAAGGGGGTTTGTAAGTCTTCTTGTTGACTCTTTTAGTGGTGTAACTCCTGAGGAGGTACAGTCAGCACCTCAAAACTTGGTGCACAACCTGGGTCTAGATCAAAAATTAGGAACTAGGCGCATGTTTGGATTAAGCGCAGTGTACAATAGAATTAAAAGCAGTGTTAAAGAGGCAAGCAGTTTGCAGTAGTCTTGTTTTTCAGTCTTATTTTGTAGTCTTCTTTTTCTTCTCATAAATCACTGATAAAAAAATGAAAAACCAAGAACATTTTATGGAAACAATCCTGGAGCATTTCGAGAATCCCAGGAATTACGGTCCTCTCGAATCTCCTGATGTTATTCAGGAAGGAGGGAATCCCGGGTGTGGTGACATAATTAAGGTTTATATGAATGTCGATTCTGAGGGGATTGCCAATGACATTAGTTTTTCAGGAGAGGGCTGTATGTTAAGCCAAGCCGGAGCATCTTTGGTACTTGAAAAATTGAAGGGGAAATCAATAAAAGAAATTCAAGAAATGCCCCCCGATATTGTTAGAGATACTTTGGGAAAGAAACTAGTCTCTACACGCCCCAGATGTGCAATGTTAGGTTTTAATACTCTGAAAAATGCGGTAAAACAATGGCAGAGACAACAAACACTGTCAGAAATTAAAAATTCCTAAGCTAATATCCAGCTTTTTATATCTCTTGCTTTGTTACTCAGACTTTGATTTAACAACATACATATTAGGGTTTTGGAGTCTTACAGCTTGAAGTCTTTGCTGCATTATATAAGCGAATCTTTTGAGTAGTTCATAACCTAGGTCATGGTCCTCTTCACATTTGGTTAATATGAAATTTCCATCAAGTGAGACAGCCTCTGTTGGGGCTACTACTTTAGCGTCAAAGTGTGCTTTGTATGGTGGGAATAACCAGCCCCATCCTAGTATGTCGCCTTCTCCAAGCATCTGGATTGTTATTGGATCTCTATCCGGAGCAAGCGTGGTTTCAAGAGCTACAATACCCTCTTGAATAATATAAAACTTTTCGGCTTTTTCATTTTCTCCAAATATTAACTCGCCTGTATCGAAGCTTACATCAGAGGCTTTTTCTATAATCATATCGAGATAATGTTGGTCTAGTCCTTTGAAGCAGTAGTGTTCGCTGATTATCGTTTCAAGTTTGCTCATTTTTATCTCCTACATAAAGAGTATGATTTTATGTCTTATTATATCACGATTTTGTATGACTCCGCTATATACTTGTATTAAATAATGAAGACCGTCGAAGTATATTCGAAATATAACATCCACTATTGTCATAGTCAGCCTGTATTTGGAATTGTGAATATGAAAGCTAAATAACAAAGGGAGCCGAAGCTCCCTTTGAATGTTATAAGTTGGAATTTCTTTATAGTACTAAACAGTTACAGCTTAATGCTAGCATGAATAAAGACAGCTATTAAGGAAGAACTGTAATTTTTTGCATCATTCCCACATCTTCATGTGTAAGTATATGACAGTGAAATACAAAACTTCCTGGGTATAACGGATCCAAATAAGTTCTGAATGTTATCGTTCCATAGTCTGCAAGGTTAATGTTGCGAGAGTTGCTGCCAGGAACCTGCCCTCCGGTTGCTGCTGGTACGAGGATTGTGTCTCTCCATTCCGGCTCTGGGAGTGCTTCTCCATTTATATGTGTAACCAAGAAAGGATTTACATGTATATGAAAAGGATGGTCTGAGAATGATCGGTTTATAAGCGTCCACTCTTCGAAATTGCCAGCAAACATATCATCAAAAAGCGCTTCATCTGAAGTGAAAAGACCTTCTTTTTCGTAGTCTATACGAGGCAATAGGGGATCGAAGACTGGATTTGGAATTCCCATGTCATCAGCGTCCCTTGCCATAAGGAGATTCTCAAAAGTTAGCCCTCCCCAGTAATCAGCATTGTAGAGATCGGTGTACCATCCGCATGAAGGCAAACGATTCTCAGGCATCATCTGCTGTCCGCCCTGACCACACAGCTCAAACGCCATGTTGCGCTCTGCGTCTAGAGGAGCTGCAAGCATCACTTCTCTTGATGGAATACCGGAGGTTTGAGGTAGTGGACCGTCAGGCAAGTCCATATTCATTTCATTGCCTTCAACGACTATTGTTGCAAGTACGATAGGATAGGTTGGCACTGGGAAATCATTACCTATACGGGCTACTCTTGCGCCAGGGTCTATGCCTTGAGGTGTAATTGAATAAGAACCACTAGGATCAAGTACCTGAAGCTGGTATATGCCAGGCTCACCTGCTTTTACTAAAACATCTACGCGGTTACCAGCTCCCATTACGTAGGGTTCTTCAACGTCAAGAGATATCATTTCTTCCTGATTGATCCCATCATTAGCAAGCACATGAAGGCTATGGCCTTCCAGTGAAATTGGAAGTGTATCTCCGGATGCTGCATCCAACATTCTCCAGCGCTGAACTTCTCCTGGACGCATTCTAAGTGTTGGGTTTGTCTCTCCGTTGACTACAAAATAAGAATTGCTATTTAGATAAGCAGACCAGAGACCGGGGCCTCCGGCATCCGAGGAAAACTGCTGTGCTTCCTGGGTTACAAATGGAACGTCTCCGTTTGCGTCGGTTCTGATTACCGAAAACGCCATAAGCACTTCTTTTGCTACAGCTATTTCGGGAACTTCATTTAAATCTCCAGGCCCGCCTTCAATTATTATAAAGCCAGCCATTCCACCAAAGAATTGAAAGCTTACAGAGCCGTGCTTGTGTGGGTGATACCAAAATGTTCCGCTTTGGTGAATAGCCTCCACGTCGACTTGAATCTGGTTTGTAGTGCCAGGTAACATACGTCGGAATACATTGTCTGAAATACCGTTCGGATCTACTGATAATCCGTGTGTGTGATAATTTGTTGTATAGGGATCTTTAGGAAAAGCTCCCAGTCTTTGGTTTTCAGGGTTTTCAGGGAAACTGTTTACCATTTCAATCTGTATTGAGTCTCCGGGATTTATCCGAAGAGTAGGACCTACAAGTGCTTCATTATAAGTAGGTGTATTGACCTGATCAAATTCACCTGTCGCAGAATTCTCGATAAAATTTGTTGCAATTATTGTTTCAAGTGTGGTGCTAAGTACTCCGTTTTGGGAATTAATTTCTGGGGGCTGTGGAAAACTGTCCCCATTATTGTTGCTACTACAACCTCCCATACTCCAAAAAGAAATTAGAGCTATTAATGAAAATATCCCTATTACTTGAAAAAAGTTGTTTCTTCCTACCTTGAGTAACCGATCTCTAGACATTGTATCCCTCCATGGATTTTTATAGATAACCACTCCTAACTTAGTAGGACATTATCTCACACATTTGGAAATAAAGTCAAGCTATAATAGGTATACTTAATCATATAGATTTATGATGATCTAAATTGGATAAACTACAGAGAAATGAAAAAACTTTACATACCAGCAAATGAATCAGAATTAGTATTTCTTAAGAGCGTGCTCGAAGCCGACGGGGTGCCGTTCTATGTGCTGAATGATAATTTTGGTTCTCTATATTCTGGTGCATATATGAGCTTCTTTAATGCAAAGACTGTTATGGTTCCTGAGGATTACTACGATGACGCTAAGGAGATTATTTCTAGTGTTATTAAGGACGCTGAGTTTGTGGAGAATAGGGAAGAGGAAGCTTTGGGTCTTTGGGATATAATTGAAAGATTGATCAGCTTCTTCACGCTTGGCTTATATTCTCCGTCCAATGAAAAAAGTAAGAAATCTGATAGTTCAGATAACTAACCCTGGCTTGTAACTATACTCATCAGAAATAGAACCCAATTAAATAATTGATTTGATCAACAACTTCTATAATCTGTTCTCAATATTGATTTTATTCGCTCTAACGAATAGAAAAATTAGCAATTTTTTTTACTGTTGTTGCACAAATCTTGTGTTCTTTAAAATTTACAGGTATAAAATTGCTCTCTAATTTATATAACGTTAATATAAAAAAGGAATAAGAGCAGATCAATGATAGTTGGAATTCCAAAAGAGACATTTCCTGGCGAAAGCCGAGTAGCAATAGTCCCAGCAACTGTGCCGTCATTGCAAAAGGCAGGGTTCGTAATTCATATAGAATCTGGGGCAGGCTTAGAAGCTGGTTTTCCTGACAAGCTCTATGAGGATCAGGGAGCAGTGATTTCAGACCGTGCTGAGGTATTTGCTAAAGCCAATGTGCTGTTACAAATCAGAACAGTAGGCACCAGCCCAGAAACTGATTCAAATGATGTTGGAGCTCTTAAAGAAGGGCAAATAGTAATTGGCTTAATTGATGCATTAACAAATGCAGACGCAGTTAAGTCTTTAGCTTCCAGTAAAGTGAAATCTTTTGCTTTAGAGCTTGTGCCAAGAATCACTCGAGCTCAAGCAATGGATGTTCTCTCTTCCCAGGCTAACTTAGCAGGCTATAAAGCTGCACTAATAGCAGCAGACTCAATGCCAAGAATATTTCCTATGATGATGACTGCAGCTGGAACAATCACACCCGCAAGAGTTTTAGTAATTGGAGCAGGTGTAGCTGGTCTTCAGGCCATTGCCACTTGTAATCGTCTCGGGGCTATCGTTTCAGCCTATGATATACGCCCTGCAGTAAAAGAACAGGTACAAAGTTTGGGTGCTAAATTTGTAGAGCTTGAACTTGAAACAGGAGAGGCTGAGGACAAAGGTGGCTACGCAAAGGCTATGGACGAAGATTTCTACAAGAAACAGCGTGAGTTGATGGCTAAAGTTGTGGCAGAGAATGATGCAGTGATTTCAACTGCTGCAATACCTGGCAAAAAAGCTCCTATTTTAATAACAGAAGAAATGGTAGCTGGAATGAAGCCGGGCTCAGTGATTGTTGATCTTGCTGCTGAGAGTGGTGGGAACTGTGAATCCACAGTTGCTGGAGAAACGGTTGATAAAAACGGCGTTAAAGTAATTGGCCCAGTTAACGTACCTTCAAGTGTCCCATATCATGCAAGCCAAATGTATGCCAAAAACATTTCAAACCTTCTTCTGCTTATGGTCAAGGACGAAGAATTAAACATTAATTTAGAAGATGAAATATTAAAAGAATCACTCGTTACAGACGGTGGTAATGTTGTTAACGAGAGAGTTAAGGAAAGTTTGGGTCTTTAATAAACTTTAAATAGGAGGCGTATTGCCGTGGAAAGCTTTGCAATGGTTTTTACAATATTTGTGTTAGCAGCATTTATAGGCTTTGAAGTTATAGCTAAGGTGCCTCCTACTCTACACACGCCGCTAATGTCTGGCTCAAACGCAATTTCCGGAATTATTTTGATTGGTGCTATATTATCAGCAGGCGCACAACACACTTGGCTCACTGCGGGGCTTGGATTTGCTGCTGTAGTTTTGGCAACAATAAACGTAGTTGGTGGTTTTATGGTAACAAATAGAATGTTAGAAATGTTTAAGAGGAAGGATTAAGGTATGTCTTCTGGACTTGTAAATTTAGCTTATCTAGTAGCTGCTAGTTTATTTATATTTGGACTTAAAGGGCTTTCACACCCGAGAACAGCTGTAAGAGGAAACCTCTTAGGTGCTCTTGGTATGTTGCTTGCTATTGTTATAACCTTGCTAGACCAGCATATAATTGGTTACGGAATAATAATTGCTGGAATAGTTGTAGGAGGCGGTATTGGAGCCGTCCTAGCAGTCAAAATTAAGATGACCGATATGCCTGAGCTCGTTGCATTATTTAACGGTTTTGGTGGACTTGCATCGATTTTAGTTGCTGGCGCAGCATTGTTAGAAGTTTCAGTTCTTCAAGGTACAATGGGAGCAATTGCTTTAAATGCTCAGTTCTCCATCTCAACCTTTGCATCAGGTTTGATTGGTGCTGTAACATTCTTCGGTAGTATAGTAGCTTTTGGAAAACTTCAGGGAAAAATCAATGATGGCGCAGTACGGTATCCTTTTGATCAAGCTGTAAAAATCCTACTTACACTCATAATTCTGGTATTTGGTTATCTGATGGTTATGTACCCTGATTCATCATCACCATATTGGATAATGGTTATTCTTGCTTCAGTTCTCGGTGTTCTTTTTGTTATACCTATTGGCGGGGCTGACATGCCTGTTGTAGTTGCACTACTTAATTCATTCTCAGGTCTAGCAGCAGCAGCCGCCGGATTTGTACTTTTCAACAGCGTTCTAATCGTAGCTGGTACACTGGTTGGCGCATCTGGAATTATTCTTACGATAATAATGTGTAAGGCCATGAATAGGTCTTTGACAAATGTTCTGTTTGGAACATTTACAGTTACAGAGGGTGGTCCTTCTGCTGACGAAGTATATGGTGGTAAGGTCAAGTCCACTTCTCCAGAAGAGGTTGCTATGCTTCTTGAAGGAGCAAAAAGAGTTTGTGTGGTTCCTGGATATGGAATGGCAGTTTCTCAAGCACAGCATGCTGTAAGAGAACTCTTTGATATCCTCGAAGGCCACGGCACAACTGTGGAATTTGGAGTTCATCCGGTTGCCGGCCGTATGCCAGGACATATGAATGTTCTTTTGGCTGAAGCTGATATTCCTTATGATAGACTCAAGGATATGGACGAGATAAACCCTAGCTTCAAACAGATTGATGTAACAATTATCATTGGCGCAAACGATGTAGTTAACCCACTTGCAAGAACCGACCCCGATAGTCCGATAGCTGGAATGCCTATTTTGGATGTGGACTATTCTAAAACTGTTGTCATTATTAAAAGAAGCTTAAGCCCAGGATTTGCTGGAATACCTAATCCTCTGTTTGCTGCTGATAACGCTCTTATGTTATTTGGAGATGGAAAGAAGGCAGTTGAGGGTATGGTAAAAGCTTTGAAAGATGAGATTGGTTAAGCTCTTCAAAACAGTTACTAGATATATTCTAAATATCCTTTGAATTCATTCATTATAACTCCGTAATAGATAAATATAGTTATGTCATAGTTCTACTACTTTTCTGTAGTTTCCCATTTGATTATCTTGAGGTCTAGAACAAAGAAAGCATAAAAAACGGGGACTAGTATTAATTCAATTCCGGTTGCGAGAGCAAGTCCGCCTATTTGCGCATAACAAAGTGGCTGCCAAAGTGGGCCTCCATCTAGGGCAAGAGGGAAGAGGGCAAGAATCGTTGCTCCTACAGTTATAAGAATAGGTCTTAAACGCTGAACCCCGGCGTCCAGAAGTGAGTCGACAAATGGCTCACCTTTTTGATGCATCTCTTCAACATAGTCAAAGAGAACAATCACGTGACTGACGATTACACCAACTAGAGCGATCATTCCAAGAAAGGCCATAAACCCGAAAGGCTCACCCATAATCGCAAGGGCAATCAGGGAACCCACTATCCCATACGGAACAGCGGCAAATACCAAAAGTGGTTTCACTGCATTTTTGAATTGAATTAGTAGTGATAAAAATATTCCAATTACAGAGATAAGTAATACCAACATGAGGTTCTTGTTCCCCTTTTGCTGTTTTGCTTTTTCTCCTCCCCATACGAGTTCATATCCAGGTGGGAGCGAGTCCGCAAAACTGTTTATCTTTTTCTCGGCTTTGTTTAGGATTGTCGTGGGAAGCGCACCTGGAGCGGGGAATGCTATTACAGTCATTGTCCTAAAGTGGTTGCGCCTGACTATTCTAGATGTTTCCATTGCATAATTTAGATCTGCGACTTCAATTAAAGGTATTTTGATATTATTAGCTATTCCATAAACATACATGCTGTCCAAGTCAGAAAGCTCTGCCCTCTCATTGATTCCTAACCTTGCCATTACGGGAATATCTTTGTCTGCTTCTTTGTAAGTTGTAAATTGATATCCACTGAGTGCAGTTAAAGAAGAAATTGCAACATCCTTGTTTGTGACACCAGACAAGGCGGCGCGGTCAGAGTCCACATCTAGGTTTACGACAAAACTATCTTCAAACCAATCGTCTCTTACTATCTGTGTTTCAGGGACTTCTCTAAGAATGCTTTTTAATTCTTCTGCCAGTTCTCTAAGTGTGGCTATATCTTGTGCCTCAGATTCTAAGTCTGAGTTTATATTTGATCTGCCTGTAAGATGAATTTGAATTGGATAGTCAACTGCGTTTAGCTGAATCTGTCTTACCTCAATATGAGCACCTGGAATTTGTTCCGAAATAGCTTCTTGAAACAACGGAGCCATGGTGGGTGTATCTCGTCTCTCTTTTAACGTAATTATCAACTGACCATAATTTTTTTGCTGTTGCTGAGGAGCAACTGTACTCCAAAACCTAGGGCTTCCTCCTCCAATGTATGTAGCAATAGATTCAAGAGGGTTATCAACCTTGTTTTCTTTTGCGTACTTCTCTGCCACTTCCCTAATTACCTGCTCAGTTTTAATTACTGTGTCATTCGTAGAAGAAAGAGTTGCCTCATTTGGCATCCAGACATCTACGTAAGATAAATACTGAACATCCAGAGGGAAAAATGATGATTTTAATGTTGAGGCTACTAACCCACCAATAACAAAGAAGATAAGAGAGATAGCAAAAGCTTTCTTTCTATTTTCAATTGCCATTTTAGCAATACGGTAGTAAAAACCTGTAAAACCTTTAGTGCGTTTCTCTTCTAATGTGAGCTCCTTTTTATTTGGTTTCAGCAAGTAATATCCCAAAAGAGGTACAAAAGTCATTGAGACAAGCCTTGAAGCAACAAGAGCGCATGCCATGACTATAGGCAGGCTGTAAATAAACTGACCCGTTGTGCCTGAAACGATCAGAAACGGCAGGTATGCAATAATATTCGTGGCAGTTGCAAATAATATGGCTCGCGCAAGCTTGGTAGGCCCTAACCAGGCCGAGATAATTGAGGGGTGCCCCAGGGCAAGATTGCTTTTTATGGCATCATCCGCGACCACTGGGTCATCCACCAGCAGGCCTAGTGCGATAATTAACGACGCAATTGAAACCTGCTGTATTTCAATTCCCAATATATTTGCAAAGCCAAATGTCATGGCAAGAGTAAGTGGGATTGAAACGGCTAATAAGACTGCTGAGCGCCATTCGCGGAAACCTAACCAACCAACAAAAACGACTAGTATTACAGCTTCGATGAGAGCCTTTATAAACAGTCTAAGATTATCGTCAGTCTGCGTTTTCTGATCTGACACTTTTGCAATAATAAGATCAGCTGGTAGAAGTGGAGACATTTCAGCCAATGCCTGATCCATCTCATTTCCAAATTCTCCGATTTGCTGATGTTCCCGCATTTGTACCGCAAGAGTTATTGCACGGCTTCTGTGCCAGTCTCCCGACTCGTCCTGCCATTTATAGAAATTAAGTAAACTTGGCGGGTCCTGGTAACCCCTAACAATATCTCCTAAGTCTCTTAGATAAACAGGGGTGCCGTCTTGGGTCTCCGTTATTACAACATTTCCAATTTCTTCAACAGAATTAAAAGCTCCTGAAGGGTATACTATCACCTCGGTCGGGCCGATCTCAACTTCTCCTCCGGGGATAGTTACATTACGGTTGGTCAGTGCAGATTTTATTTTTGCCGGTGTGATGTTGTAGGAAGCAAAGACGTCTTGTGAATAGTCTAGATATATTCTCTGATCAAGGTTGCCGGAGCGCTCAATGATAGAAACTTCTTGTAAGGTCTGAAAAGTCTCAGCCATTAGCTCTGTAATATTTTCAAGGTCACGATAGCTATATTTATCGCCGTCTGCCGCTTTTAGCTTTTCTAGGGTCTCTCCTGGATCTGTTATTAAAACTGGGTCCCAAGCATCTATGTGAAAGCTTGTTAGCCCAAGTTTCTCTTTTGAAAAAGTTGTTGCATAATCAAATAGCTCCTCTTCGTTTACCAATGGAGTCAGATCGAGCCCTATAAACGAAGTGCCTCTTAATTGTTTTATCTCTGTAGCAATACCTTCTTCTAATAAATTGATAGTTAGAAGTTCAATCACATTGTTTAGTGCTGTATTATCGACAGAGCTTGGTAGGGGGACTACGAATGATAATCTCTCTGAGTCTGAAGAAGGAAAAGAGGAGCGGGAATCTGTAATTGCCTTGCCAATATTATTAGCCCTTAGTTCTAATTCGATATCGCTCTCTTTTGGGCTAGCAATTGTGAGCATAAGTGCTGCGGTGTTGCCAAATCCGCTGTTAAACCTTATAGGCCCCGCACCTTGTGGGAGTTGATTGTTAAGCTGTGCAAGTCTTAGGTTTATATCATTGAATTGTTGAGTTGTGTCTGCAAGACCTTCAGAGAGCTGGATTTGGACAATTGCCACCCCGGGAAGTGTTGTAGAAAGAATAGCAAACTCATTTCCGGCATCCGGTTCATGTAGCTGTGAATTCTGAGCAATTGTTTCCTCCATGGGTTTTGTTACAAGCTGCTCAACTTGCTCCGCATCTGCGCCTGGCCAAGGACATATGGCAACTGCTACTAACACAGGAATTTCAGGGTCTTTTAGCTTGGGCATGCTCATCCAGCTATAAGCGCCCCATATTAGAACGGCAAACAACAGAACCCAAGATATATGTCGGTTCTCAGTGAAAAACCGGGCCATATTATGAGTGTTAGCTATTATTTCGTTGTCGTCTCTGTGTGCCATCTCATCCTTTTTAAAGCTAGGTCATAACAATTACTCTTGAATCTAATTCTTGCTAAGATTAATACTCTATTTAAGGATCACATATTTAAGAATTTCGACCACCTGCTCCGGAGTTCTGGCTGTAGCGCGCGCGGCGGCGTCTACTTCCTTAAGGGCATGGTCATGTTCTTCCTCATGGAGTGTGATGATGGGTTTTCCCAGTGCTGATGCGTAACCGGCGTCATAGGCTGCATTCCACTGCTTATACTTGGGCCCAAATCTAACAACAAGAATGTCGGCGGTTTCAATTAGAGAATTAGTTCTAATGGAATTGATGCTGGCTCCTTTTCTGTCCCTCCAGAAAGTCAGCTCTTCTGCGCCCAAAATTTGCTCGCCACATAGATCGCTCGATTCATGATCAGTTACTGGAGAGTAGAACTCCACCGGTAAATCTTTTGATCCCTCAATTATTCTTTCTCGCCAGTCAGTATGAATTTCTCCTGACAAATATATTCTCCAGACATTTTCAGACATCTGCTCCTCCAAATTAGATAAGTTTTTGTTACTTAATAATGCTCACTTCTTGCCCATTTCGTACATTTTGAGCACCCATTGTTACAACTTGATCACCTTCACTAAGCCCTTCTACTACGGCTATTCTGTTCCCATAAATATTCCCAAGCTTAACGTCTCTTCGCTCTACCACTGTATTACTTTGTGTTTCATCTATAGTAAATACGGCATATCCGTCTTGTGAATTAACAGATCTAACGATTGATGCTAACGGTACAGCAAATGCCGGATTTGTGGAATCACCTTTGAAAACATTAAGTGAGGCTATCATCCCGGGTTTTAGCAAATTCTCTGGGTTTTGTATTGTTACCTCAACATTAAACACCCTTGAGCGAGTATTTGCAGCGGGGGCAATTTCCGTGATTCTTCCTAAGAAGATTGTATCTTTTATAGATCTGGTTGTTACTTCCATTACTTCACCTAAACTAACGTCTCCCAGAACTACATCTGGTACTGAAAAGAGGACTTTTACGGCAGTTACATCGGCTAGAACAAATCCTTCCGATCCCGGTCTGACAAGGGTGCCTATTTCAATGCTTCTCTTGAGAAGAACACCATTTGAAGGGGGAGTCAAAGTGCAATAAGAAAGATTTTGTTCAGCCTCAATTAGATTAGCTTCAGCAGCCTTTACCTGAGCATTTGAAACTTTGAAATCCTTAACTGCTCGGTCGTACTCGGGAGCAGTCATACTTTGCTGCGCATAAAGTATTTCTGCTCTATTATAAGACTCTGTATCATTAACAAGTCTTGCTTTAGCTTCGGTTAGCCTTGCTTTTGCTTCAACCACTTTAGCCAAATATTCTATTGGATCTACAAGTGCAAGAGGCAAGCCTTTTGTAACAAAATCGCCTTCTTGTATGTCCCTCATTCTTCCGTCTGCCCCCTCAACTTGAAGTATCTCCAGAACATATCCATCAACCTTAAAATTAAGATCTACCTGACTGTAAGGATTGATTGATGCTGTATAACGGAGAGGGGAATTCCCGTCCTGAAGTTTGACTTGCTCAACCCTTACAGGTGTTACGGTCTTTTGATAATCATCCCCACCACAGCCACTAACAAAACAGCTTACGATAAAGGACACAATCACCAACTTAATTGCAGTGTTCATTAGTTTTCTCCAATTGCTCTGTCAAGGTTTGCACGGGCAGACCAGTAATCTAATATAGCTTTTTGGTGATCGCTATTTTTTTCTTCCAAGGATGACTCGGCTTCAAGTACCTGAGTTAAAAGCGCGTCCTGCACTTTGTATTTATTCATAACAACACGAAGATTCTCTTTAGCTGCCATCTCTTCTAGCTCAGTTACGCCAATTAGAAGCGTTGCTTCTTCTAAGTTGCGAATATTAGAGTTAACGTCTATAAGAACTTGGGATTTAGCTTCGTCAAGACGGTTATTAGCCTGAATCACTGATTTTTTCTTCTCTGCTATTTCGCTTTGTTTTCGGCCCCAGTCAAAAATATCCCACTTTGCAAATAGGCCTATAGTGGCAATGTTCTCTGGAAGTAGTTCTACATTTAGATTGGCAATGTATTGAAACTGTATTCCAATTTCGGGGATGTATTTTGATTTCTTTACCCTCACTTCATTTTCTGCAAATTGGATATCAAGCTCTGCTATCTCTACTTCAGGCCTTTGTTCCAAAGCCAGCTCTTCTGCGTCCTGGACATTTACAGCAAAAGGCTCTGCATAGCCTATAGGTGAAACAGAAAATGGAGTTTCAATATCTCGTCCAAGGAGTTTGTTGAACCTTTCCTTTTGTGTAGCCAGTGAATTCTTGAGCTTGAACTGCCTGTATTCAGCCCTTGCCAAGCGAGCCTGTACTTCCAAGCTATCTTTTTCAAGAAGTCTTTGCTGTTCAACATCTCTGTTTACGAGTTGTAGTAAAGATGTTAAAAAAACAATCTTTTCGTTTTGTGCCTCAAGCATGCTCTGTGTTTTTAGGATTTTATAATACTCATTTTTAACTTCATCAGTAATATCCAAAACCCGGGCTCTAAAGTCTTGATCAGATAATGCCTTTTGTATTTCTCGCTGTTTGATTAGCAGAGAAATTTCATATAACTGGGAGATAGGTTGAGAAGCGGTTGCTGTAATAAAAGTGGTGAAATCCGGGGTAGTTTCAATACTGGTATTTTGTGACGGTATCGGACCAATTACAGGGAAGTCTCCAAATGCTCCTTGTTCAAATTCAAAAGACTCATCGGTTAAATGATAAGCTTCGTACAAACTAAAATCGAATTCAGGAAATAGCCTAGTTTTTATTGCCCAGATAGCATTGTCGGCTTTCTTTATTTCTAGAAAAGCATTTTTGATTTTAGAGTTTTCTGCAACGGCAATAACTAGGGCTTCTTCTAATGTAAGCTCTGAGAGGTTATCTATTACAACTTCTTCTATAATTACTTCTTCACTAACACTTCTAAACGTAATTATGCAGTACGATGCAATAATAATGATAATAATAGATAGATATTTAAAATTTGCTTGATTCAAGTAGCCCTCTAACCTTCAAAAGTTTTTACTCTCGTTCATATGGTTTAGCCGCCCTTACTATTGTATATAATAAGGTAGGAAATTTGAACCCTTAATATAAATGATGGCTATGATTGTGATGGTTCTGTTTAGTACGGATGGTTATTCTAGAAACGGTAATGTCATTAGATATAAAGTAGCAGTTTGATAGTTGATTTCATTGTGCATTGCACAATAGACTTTGCACTTGCTGTGGCTTGTAACTCACTGTAACTATGGGAATAAAAATTCGTATTCAAATATTTTCTGCAGCAAATTTGATTTAACTGTTTTTTATTTTATAATGATAAACCTGTTTTTTAAGGTTCTGGGAAAAATTGCAAAGTAAGGAGATAGGAGCTTATGAGCACGGTTAGAAATTTGTCAAAAGAATCACTCAGAGTGATTTCTGCAAACAAGGGCTTACAGATCAGAGATGGTCTAGATAATGAGTACCCTGATATTTATACAGACGAAGTTATTGATGCTTTAAAGGCGTTATCTGTTTTCAATAAGGATCAGAAGTTGCTTATGGAAAAAAGATACGCAAGAAGAGCTCAAAGATTTCGTAATAAAGAGAGGATCAGATTTCTCGATCCCCACGATTTTATACCACGCACTAATATTAAGGTGCAGGATGCCAGAGACGGAAAGTTTGTCGGATCTGAAATTCCCCACGATTTACAAAGGCAGTGGATACAAGGCACTGGACCTGCTGCAAAACCTAACTCTCCTTTAGAAAGTAGTATTCGAAACGTTGCTTATGCTCTCTTGTCAGGTGCAGACGGCTGGATGTTTGATGGTGAAGATGCTCTAGGGCAGATAACTTCCATGTCACTTGATAACCAAAGAAACCTAAAGCTTGCGATAGCCAAAGACCATAAATTTCTGAAAGTAGCTGAAAAGGTTGCTGGAGAAATAAACAAGTGGGCTAAAGGATTTCTTGGAAATGAAACAATAAAAGACTGGAAAAAACAACTTGATTTTACAACTATTATTTTCAGAGCAAGAGGGCTTCATCTCGATGACAGACATATTCGTGATGAAAATGGCGTAGCTCTGTCAGCTTCTATTGTAGATATGGTTCTTTACGTTGTTAATAACTACAAGGAATTACAGAAACAAGGAGCTTCAATTGTACTCTATCTTCCTAAAATTCAGACTGCTGAAGAAGCAGCTTTTTGGAATGAATTACTTAGTGCACTTGAAGAACATCTTAATATTCCAATCGGTTCTATTAAAGTATATGTACTTATTGAGCAGCTAGAAGAGACATTCCAGTTAATGGAAATCCGTGCGGCTCTAGGTAGACACTTTGTAGGATTCAATACAGGAAGATGGGATTATATAAATAGTGTTTCAGATGCGATGGCTTGGGATAAATATTTCATCAATCCAAACATCGAACCTATTACCATGACATACGGTTATATGAGGAATTATGAGGACCGTGTCAGACGCGCAGTTAATACGGCTGATGTTAATGGCAACTTTGCATTATGGCAGGGTGGAATGGAGCCTAACATTCCAGTAGGTTCTAAAGAAGGTGTTGAAAGCAGTATGGAAAAAGCCCTTGCAGGTGCAGTAAGAGAACAAAAAGAGGGTGCCAGCGGAAAGTGGGTTGCTCACTGGAAGATGGTGCACATTATCAGACCTGTTTGGGAAAAGGTTGGGGATGCTAACCAGCTTGGAAGAAAATTTCCTGCACTTACATACACAGATGAGGATGCAGAAGGGCTTACACTTCTTGAAGAGGCACCTAGAACTATTAGAGGAGCCCGCAACTTAATCAGTGTCGCTCTTCAGTATGGAAATGCTTTTGGTCAGGGTTTTCAGGCGGCAGCTCTTAAACCTGCAGATTTCTTTGGTGACGACGATATTTTATATCTCATGGAAGACGCTGCAACAGGAGAGATTCGTTTAAGTATATTATGGGAATGGCTTCATAAGGGCGGAAAAATCAACGAAGCTGACAAAGAAACAAAAGTAAAAGCTGGAGATACCTTTACTGTTGAGCTCTTTGAAAGACTTCTTGAAGAAGAATACAAAAAATTATTAAAAGCAAAAGACAAAGATGTGCATGATGACTCAAAACCAACAACTCTGCCGATTGCAAAAGAAATTGTAAAAGCATATGTGTTGGATGAAGTAAAAACTCCGTGGTACATAGATCTTCTTAACATTAACATCAATAATCATGATCTAGCCACAGCAAAAGAGAGGATAGCAAACTATATGGACAAATTTAGAAAAGACGGTACAAGGATAACAGAGAATCTGGACTTCGTTCCAGAAGAAGGAATCGATACATCACTCGAAGATGAGATGGACGATTTTGAGAGAGAAGTACACGAAACAAAGCAATATTTTGCAAGCCCTCGTTTTAAAGGTGTTGCGCGTCTTTACTCCGCTCGCCAAGTAGTACAACAACGAGGAACTCTTGATACTGATTATACAGTAGCCAGAGTTTATTCTGCACAGTTTTACGACAGATTAAGAGAGTTATTTGCTAAAGGTGAACAGATCACAAGTTTTGGTCCTTATTCACCAAGTCAGATTGTTGCTATGAAACGTATCGGTATTGAAGGTATATACCTTGGTGGATGGGCAACATCAGCTAAAGGTTCTAAGGATGAAGATCCAGGGCCGGATCTTGCAAGTTACCCGCTTAGTCAGGTTCCTGATGAAGCGGCTACATTGGTAAGAGCACTTTTAACAGCCGATAGAAACCAGAAGTTTTTTAGATCGAGAATGTCTGATAGTGAAAGAAAAGCTACTCCAAGATATGACTACAGACCATTTATCATAGCTGATGCTGATACCGGACATGGTGGAGACGCTCATGTAAGAAACTTAATACGTAGATTCGTTGAAGTTGGCGTTACAGGGTATCACATTGAGGATCAAAAGCCCGGTACCAAAAAATGCGGACACCAGGGTGGTAAGGTTCTTGTTCCAATAGATGAACAAATAAAAAGATTAACCGCTGCAAGATTTCAGTTAGATATTATGAAAGTTCCCGGAATCATTGTTGCTAGGACTGATGCTGAAGCTGCGAATCTCTTAGATGGAAGAGGAGACGAGCGTGACCATCCGTTCATATTAGGCGCAACTAACACAAATGTTCCAGGCTATAAAAATTGCTATCTTGCAATATTAAAAAGATTCTATGATAAAGGTATTACTGATGTTAACGGACATCTCCTTTATCAAATTTCACAAGGCGAATACGATCAGGCGTATGCTTGGTTTGAAGAGGTTGGCTTAACATCTATTATTGATGAGAGCATACAGGCTCTTAAAGATGGCAAAGAAAGAAGTATTAGTAAGCCGCTTGATAATGCAGCGTCAAAATTTGTAGAGACTTGGGAAAAAGAATCTGCTCTTATGACTTTTGCTCAGGCAGTTGCAGAGAAAATGGAGTTTCAAACTGAAGAAGGCAGAGATCTTGATATGACCATTGAGGAATGGCTTGAGTTTGCAAAACATGTTTCATTCCATCATGCAAGAGAAAAAGCCAGATCAATGGGCATAGAGGCATCATGGGATTGTGAGCTATCTAGAACACCAGAGGGGTACTATCAGGTTAAGGGCGGCATTGAATATGCAATAGCGAAATCTCTTGGTGTTGCACCATATGCAGATATAATCTGGATGGAAACAAAAACTGCTAATCTTGAAGAGGCTCGTGAATTTGCTGAAGCAATTCATGAGATTTATCCTGACCAGATGCTAGCTTACAACCTTTCTCCATCATTTAACTGGGATACTACAGGTATGACAGAAGATGAAATGAGAGTGTTCCCTGAAGAGATTGGTAAACTAGGTTTTGTATTCGATTTTATTACCTATGGTGGCCATCAGATTGACGGATTAGCTGCTGAGGAATTCTCAACCGCTCTAAAACAAGATGGCATGCTAGCACTTGCCAGGTTACAGAGGAAATTCAGACTTGTAGATTCTCCTTACAAAACACCGCAATCACTTGTTGGTGGACCTAGAATGGATAGTGCATTAGCTGCATCTTCTGGTCGTACAGCTACTACTAAGGCAATGGGTAAAGGATCAACTCAAGTACAGCATCTTATTGAGACAGAGGTTCCGCCAAGACTCTTGGAGGATTGGCTTGAAATCTGGAAAGAAAACTATAACTTTGAAGATAACTTCCGCGTTCAGCTAAGACCGCATACAGCAGGTTCAGAACTCCTCGAACTAGCAGTATTTGACAGTGATAACAATAAAATAGCTGACGTGATTTTCTCAACGATACTTGATCGTATGGGTAAGACCTTAATATTTGTTAGAGATCAAAACACCTTTGATACTGAATATCGTCAGAAAAGGTTAAACGCTTTGCTAACTATTTTCTTGATTCACAGATATAAGGGTACAGCGATACACTATGTAAATCCTACGGACGATAACCAACTGCAGACCAAAGGAATGCAGAAGCATGGAATCTTCGGTGATGTTCACATGGAAGTAGGTGACATAATCGTTGCTGAGGTAAACCCACCTCGTGTAGATGAGCTTCTTAAAGCTAATCAGAAAGAGCTTAAGAAATTCATTCAAAAGAAAGCAGCAGCTAAGAAACCTGCTAAAAAGAAAAAGTAAGTACTTTAAAAGAGTTTAAGCTGAATCGGAGACTATAGACATATAGTCTCCGGTGAAGCATAATATTGGTATTAACTCTCAGGGGGGTAAGTTCGAATCTTAGAAGTACTAGGACCAGTAATTTATGCACTTGCTCTTTCCGGTTTCGTAATCGCAATTATTCTCCGCGCGAGAAAAGAACAGGATAACGACGACGATTAATTTTTTCAAACCTTCCCTTACAAAGATTTAATATGAATATCAAAATCTTTGCTAGCCTAACAATCTAATATTTGATTTATGTTACTAAGCTTTACTGTTTTTCTGGTTGAGTCACTGCCGCGTCGCTAGTTGATGAAGCAGCATCTGATGATGTTGAAGAAGATTCTGCCGGTGCGCTAGCTTCATTACTCTTCGGTGCTGGAGCTTCGCCAAATGATTTGTCAAAACCGTAGTCGCTAAGAATTGAGTCATATATCTCACACGCTTTCTGATATTCCCCAGCATCTTGATATTTAATTGCTTCTTTTTGCCTTACCGCTATTGCATCTACGGTAGGTTTATCTATATTTCCCTCTAAAGTTAAATCTAAAAGACCTTTCATAACTAACTGATGCTTATTAAATGCTTGCATGTATTCTGTGCATTCTGCGAAGGCAAAATTTGTAGATATTGCTAAAACTGCTATTAACAATAAAACTCTCATTTTATTCTCCCTGTGCTTTTCCCTTGCTCTTGTAACCCTGCCTTTCTCTTGATTTGCTCAAGGTATAGGATTTATATTCATTCATACATTTATCACAACAACAGCCGTTGGATTTGTTACTGCAGTCTTCACATAATATTATAAAGTCGTCGCAGGTAGGGTTTTTGCAGTTCTGGTAACGGTCACAGCTTTCGTTGCAGTGTATACAGTTAGTAATAGGCTCTGCATCGGGGTCAACATGTGATAGTAGTCTTTGGTCAAACACAAAGCATTTACCTTCCCATAGAGTGTCCGGGTACTGTTGGCAGAAATTGATAATACCATCTTGTAGCTGATATACATTTTCGAAACCTTCTTTAATCATATAGGAAGTTGCCTTTTCACACCTTATTCCTCCTGTGCAGTAGGTTATTATCTTTTTGTCTTTTTTATCTTGTAGGAGTTTGAGAGCTTCCGGGAAATCACGGAATGTATCTATTTCCGGCGTAATAGCGTTCTTAAATTTACCGACTTCAGATTCGTAATTGTTCCTGGTATCAAGCACTATGAATTCTTCATCGCTATCATATAAATCCATGAGTTCTTTAGGGGTTATATATTTGCCTCGTTTCTGTAGATTTAGTTCCTGGTCCATTCTTATGATTTCTTTCTTTTGCCGGACAACCATTTTCTTGAAGGGATTAAATGTTCCAACTTCTTCTTTGAAATTAATGTCAGAGAACTGGATATGGTTAGTTAGAAATTCTTTGTATTTTTCAATTTGATTTTTGGATCCCGAAAGTGAGCCATTAATTCCTTCTTTAGCTAGAAGTATTTTCCCAAGCAATTTTTCTTTTAGACAGAAACTTAGTTGTTCTTCTGCAAAATCTTGGAGGTTCTCAATATCTACAAATTTGTAAAATAAAATTATATGTATCTTATCCATAATAAGTTGTTAATTATAACTGATCATTATTGTGGTAAAAGTCTCTTAAATAAAGAGAAGAGGAAGCAAGTCTTTTCGGATTTGCTTCCTCTTTCTTAAAGGAGGATGGAGGATGATTTAAGTGCGTTACTTAACTTTCATAAATAATATAAAGCGCTTCTCTTAATAAGTCAAGCGTTTTTTTATTGCTCTTTCAATAGTAGGTATTTTTTATTTAAAGATAGGAGTTTACGATTGATAGGATTTCTATTAGAGAGAGTGAAAATCATCTAATCTATAGTTATTAATAGCATTTTGATAATATTAACTAAAATCAGTAGCAATATATTAGTGATAAATTTGACTCAAATTACCTAAAAGCAGGGCTTAATTAATAATTCAACATAGTTGATTGGCTGGATGTTGAAATATTTTGTATAAACAAAAGAGGAAGCAAGTCTTCTTAGGATCTGCTTCCTCTTTCTTAAAGGAGGATGGAGGATGATTTAAGTGCGTTACTTAACTTTCATAAACAATATAAAGCACAGCTCTTAAGAAGTCAAGTGCTATTTTTACTTTTGTAATTAAATAGGGGTTCTTATAGATACTGGGTTTAGTGTGTCCCCGAGAGGATTCGAACCTCTGGCCTCAGGATTAGGAATCCTAACTAGTCAGTCTATAGTATTATATGTGTTTATACAGAGTTGATATAACTAGTTGATATGGCTTAAGATTTTGGAAATGCTTTGTATAGCTTTATATACAGTTATACAGATTCTACCTTTAAGTTACTGACATATTTACTGACATTTCTTACAAATCTTGCTCTATCTTTTCTATTTGTCCTCTAAGTGAATACTTAGTGATGATATCATCAAGTGTTAAGCCCTCTTTTTTTGCTATCTTTTTTATACCATAGTACCTAGAGTGTATTGAAGTTGCTTTTTGAGGAGTTATTTTTGCTAGTGCCCTGAATGCCCCTCTTAAACCGTATTTTTTCCTATTTCTCTCAATAATAACGTAATTTAGCCAGTAACCCATTTGGGTAATTTCTTTTTTATCTAATGGCGATGCAATAGCTCTAGCCAATCTATTGGCTTTATCATTTAAATAAGGAGAGAAACTATATGATGATGCGATATGTTGTAGTAAGTCTATCTTAAACGCTCTGAATCCCACTCTTGATACAATATCCAAAAGTAAAGAATCAGAATCATACTCTTGATTATTTTTTCTCAAAAGTCTGTCTAAATATTCATATCTCAATAAAGAATGTATAACATACGGTGCTTGATAAGTTCCCGGATTATATGTTCGCACTGGCATTTTTTGAAGGAATGAGGATTCAGATTGTACTTGATCAGCAATAGTTTTGAATACTACTGATAAGTCTTCTAGTTCTATGCTATTAAAAGCAGCTAGTATATGGAAGCAAGGGTCTATGTATACAATTTGATTACAGATATGTTCTACCAAATCATCATAGTGAGTATTAAATAGGCTTTCAAATACATTGTTTTTTCTATCTTCTGGGTTATCGGTATCAATACATATTCTTAATATTTGATCACTATTAGCAAATGAAGGAGTATCTAAAAACTCATCAATTGCACTTCTGGCTACTACATCTGAGAATTGAAACTTGTTGGCAATAAATTCTATATCTGACTGTAAGAGTTTATTCTTCATAGTGTGTACAAAAATATAACATATTGAACATGTGCAATATTGTGAGGTATAGTATACATCATGAAAATAATTATAGCAAAAGGAGGTAATAACATGCATGAACGTCAGGAAAATGGAAAACTGGCTTACAGTATCCCAGAGATGGCAAAACTTACTGGTCTTAGCGTTTCTTATCTCTACCGTCTCTCTTCGGAAGGCAAACTTCCGGTTTGTAAGATTGGAACTCGCTGCGTGATAACGTCTGAGGATTTACACGACTGGCTAGAAAAAAATAAGAGGAGGTTAATAAAGTAACAATGAATAAAATCCAACATATAGGTCAGTCATTTGGGCAAATTTACTTCAAGGAGGTAAGTCATTATGGAGACCGACAAAGTAGTAAAAAGCGTAGATTGTGAAATAAAAAGCCCCAGCGTGCAGGCTGGGGCACATACTTGGATACAAAAAGACTTACAAAAAAGCGGCCTTTCTACTGAAAATTTTACCATAGAACCCCTCAAAAGGGAAGCCGAATTAATGGAAAGACTGGGCTTTTCGGCAATTAAGGATATATCAGGCAACTGGATTAAATTAATAGAACTAGATGCTTACTGGATACCCTATCCCAATGCTCTCGGTTATAATCGACTCAAGTTAAAATCACCTATAGAAACTAAAGATGGGACGGTTAAATATCTATCACCTAAGAAGGAAATGGGTTTTGGTAACAAGCCCTACATCTTACCCGAAGTCCAAAAGCTACTTGAAAATTACAACCCTGATAAACCGATATTTATAACTGAAGGTGAAAAGAAGGCCGCAAAAGCAACAAAAGCAGGATTTCCCAGCATCGGACTCTCGGGAGTATCGTGCTTTAAAGATTCCGAGAATGAATTTCTACCAGAACTTGATGGATATATTTGGAAGGATCGATCTGTTTACATTGTTTACGATTCCGATATATCAAAAAAACATGGTGTAAAACGGGACGAAATAAGGCTTTCTATCGAATCAACCAATCGCGGAGCAAATGTTCTATCCGTACGCTTACCAAATGAAGAAGATGGAAGCAAAAATGGTCTTGACGACTATCTTGTGCGGTACGGAAGTGATGAGTTTCGTAAGTTGGTTAATAATGCATCCCCTACATTAGATGGTGATGTTGAGAATGGTACAGATTACAAGATAATTCTTCGAGAACTTCACAGGCTCAAGAATGAGATTGTTAGAGCAAAAACAATAAAGGCTTTAGCAAAACGAGAGGGTGTGAACAAGGATGCTATAGAAAAAGAATACAGAAAACTTATTCCAAAAGACATTAATAAAAAAGAACAAGAGAAAGAGGTATTTACCCCAGAGCAAGTAGAGAAAGCCGAAGAGTTATTGAATTCACCAGACATTCTTAGTGAACTCATTGAATTTACCAAGAAACAGGGATTTATTGGTGAAGAAGATAACCAAAAGTTGTTATTCTTATCATTTACATCTCGATTTTTTTCAAAAGATACAATTAGCACAATTGTAAAAGGACCTAGTTCAAGCGGAAAGTCCTACTTGGTAGGAAAAGTCTTAAATCTTTTTCCCTCAACTGATATCATTAATCTTTCTTTTATTTCGCCAAAAGCTCTTGTTCACCGAAAGGACGACCTAAACCACCGAATCTTGCACATTGCTGAACACACTGGAGGCGAAGGTGCTGACTATTCCATAAGAACAGCTTTATCTGAAGGCGAAATCTCTATTATGCTTGCCGAAAAAGATGAAGCAACTGGCAAATTCGAAACCGTTGAAAAACGCATACAAGCGGAAGGACTTGTATTTGTTGAGACAACAACCAAGTCAAGAGTGCATGATGAAAACCAAACTAGACTTTTCGATTTATATACTGACGAGAGTGAAAAACAAACAGAAAACATTTTATTTATGCAAGCCAAACAGATAGAATCTCAGAAACCAGAAATCGTTGAAGAAGTTAAAGTATGGAGGGCAGTACAAACGATACTTGAAAATCATCAAGTCTATATCCCATTTGCTAAAGAAATAGCCGAAGAATTTCCAAAAAATAAGGCTCGCGCCAGGAGAGATTATCCTCGACTACTAAGTCTTATAAAAGCTCATACACTGCTTTATCAATATCAAAGGTGCCTGGATAAAAAAGGGCGTTTAACTGCTGAAGTTGAAGACCTTGAAGCTGTATTACCATTAGCTGAAAAAGTGCTATCTCAAAGCATGAAAGAATTGAGTCCGAAGCAGGAACAAGTGATTTTAGTATTACAAGATGAGTTTACACACCATGAATTTTCGACGAAAGAGGCACATAACAAAACTAAACAGCTCGTAGCATATAGCACGCTTCAATTATGGTTCAAACAGCTCGAAGATGTTATTTTTGTATGGAATGGTAAAAAAGGTAGGGATAGCAGACATAGTATTCTTACATCAAATGGATTATTAGGTAATACCAGCATATTTTCACCTAACTTCCTACAATCATTGAAAAAGAATTACCTATAACCAAAATTAGGTAATGTTAGGTAAATAGGTAATATAAGAAATGAATTACCTAACGACATAGAATTACCTAATTTTCATATTAGGTAATAGATTCTAATGATAACAGTGAGTTATAATCAATATTGGCAATTACCTAATAACCTAAGTTGATTAAAATCAGATATGTCATGTTTAGCTGATCCTGATGATTGGAGTTTTGATAGCCAATCCGGAATCACCATCATCTAAATAATAACTATATGGTATATAACCTTCTTGAATACAATACTCCAAGGTGGATCCATTTTTTAGGGGCTTGATATACCGGGCAGCTTTACTGCCGGATCGAGAAACCGGCCTGATGAAAAATGCGTTCTTTGTCAATTAGAGAAAGTTGTAATTGGCACCGCTATAATAAGGTTTTGCGTTCTTATCGTAGAATTAAACTTGGGGTCAGAAATTTGTTAATAATCATCAGGCCCTGCGTCAAATAACGAGGCTATATCACCATAAATTAGGTACTGAGGAGCCTCTACGTTTTCCAACCCGAAAGTATGGTAGTGCTTTCTCGCCGCACGCCAACCTCTCACAAAGCTGGGTACTCTTACTTCAGGATAAGACTCCCCACGCCATGCTTTTCTGTCTAGCCAACTGCCTGTTGCCAATTCTGAGTTTGATGGAGTTGGGCAATCTTGAGAATAATCTAACTGTAACATATGACGGCGCTTCACCATTGCACGGCGAATTATACTAAGCATCCAACCGTCCAGTTTCTTAAGCTCTTCTGGATTATCCAAAAGACAATAGAAACCCATCAGTCCCTTCATTTGCCTAAGGCGTTTGCTCTCATGTATAAAATTATGGAGATCAAGTTCAGATAAACCACCATAAAGAGAACGCCTCAGCTCGTATATCAAGCCCAAAAGATCCCAATCATATCTTTGGGGGGAAATTGCAGCCCGATTCTTATTATAGCCAACTTTTAAATACTGTAAGAGGTATAGATTTGTTAGCCTAGAAATACGTATTTTAATTCTGTTTACAATTTTATTTGGTACTGAAAGACCATTTATATTAAAGCGATATCCTAAATAATCAAAATAGGGATATGTCCTTAATTCTTGATTCCGTTCTGAAATGATAGCGATGCCAGGAGACTTGGCTTTATTGATTTTTAAACCGCTATTGTTACAGTGTTTTGTAAAACATTTCTCTAACCTTTGTGATTGTTCGTAATCACCACATAATGCCACTACATCATCTGCATATCTTACAAATTTCCCTGATTCCGAGGCCAGTAAAACATCAAGGTCATGATTTGCTAAATTGGCAAGCAGAAGAGACACAGAAGACCCTTGCGGAGTTCCCTTTGTTCTCCTAGAAAAAACATTGTTTTTGTAAATATCATATTGAGCATATTGATGATGAAGAAATCTATCAAAAATATGTCTTTCATGGGGCGTTAAGCTGATCAGCTTTGCATCATCTATTTTTTTAGATAAGTAGCCAGAGGGAATTAAGTCGAAGTATTTTTCAAAATCGATTTGAACGGCAAATAATTTCCCATCATGCTTAAATCCACTTAGTGCTAATATTGCATCAAACACATTCTTATCGGGGTGGTAGGCATAAGATGATGGAGAAAGCCGTTTCAAATTTCGCTCTCGTGTCCTTTTAAGAACAACATTTGCTAAAGCCGCATCTGGTATAGAAAAAGCCATAATACTTCTCTTGCTACCATCAGGCTTAGGGATCAAATAATTGATTGCTGGAATAGGCTCATATTTTTTCTCTAAAACTTTATGCCAGATTGTCTTAGAAAGAAAATTTGCATTACGAGCACAATATGTAGGATCAAAATGGTTGGGCTTATCAACACTATGGTGCGATTTTGGTATCCCAGCAGGCTGACCAGTCCTTTTTTCAAATTTTACGCGATACTGATTGTCTGTTTTTAATTGACGCTCTTGTTTGGCAAAAGCTCTTTTAGACAAGCGTTTTATTTCAACCTTAATTGCATTTTGCATGGATAACCTTACATAAAAAAGCGGCAGCGGAACTAATAGTCAGGGATTCCGATAGTTTTTTAAAACCACCGTCGTATTCTCTGTTTCCAAAGGATACGCCATCGACGTAATAAACGTCCGGTATTGCGCTCCGCCACCTCGGCTACTACGCCTCTAAGTGAAATGTATCACTTAATTGTGTTCGTATCAATTACAGCCAGCCTTTAGTGGCAGGTCAAGTCCAATCTCAACATTGTTTTTCACTCAAAATCCTTCATTGATAATTGTAGCCTCTCTAATTGATAGAAAATGTAGATTATCTATAAAATAGTTGTTTCATTGGTTTCAGCAATCAGATATAGGCTGTTAATAGAGTCTTTCATGGAAGAAACAAGTGTTCTTCATAGGGGAAGCCACTCTTAAGAATAATTCTCTTATATATTCAGGGACTAGATAAAAAAGGGAGCCGAAGCTCCCTTAGATTCTAATTTTCTTTAGCTGTTAGCTCCCATTTTCCCCACTGGAATACTGCCTTGCTACCATGGTCTGTCATTGTTGCCATATTATTTGACGTACCTTCAGGAGTCTTAACTTGGTAGCCATTGCCTTGCTCAATAAATTTGTATACGTCTCCGTTACCAAGTGTAATAACAAATTTGTTTGAATCATCTGTCATTTTCTGTTTTATTGTGCAGCTGCCTTTATATTTATTGTGGTCACTCTTCTTATTATACAATTTGCAGTGTCCGTCAACTTTAGCAGTAATAGGCTCTGACTTGGTAGCTTCACCGTTCTGACAATCAAATTTTGGTGCATAAACAATCGATTGATACCGACCATCTTCAGTGTGGATAGTCACGCATTTACCTGTACTGTCTTCAGTCCAGTAACTATATATACTGCCGCTGGACTTGTCGGTTTTAACCCAGGTGTAACCTCTTTGATTCAGAGCATTCTCAGCTTGGCCCCCTTTTGCTCCCACTAGGTCTGACAACGAATCAACAGGCTCCTGAGCATAAACAGACTGGGTACTAAAACTAACTGCGATACTAAAACAAATAAAAATAAATACAGATAATATAAATCTCGTCATCTTGTACCTCCATATTAATTTTGACCTAAGATTAACTTATTATTTTATGAGATCAAAGATATTATTCAAATAGAATAAATACGGTAAATGGTCTGCTTATTGTCAGACCATTTGGGTGAATAATAAGGTTGGGAGGATAAAGTTCATTCTGTTTGGGTTTTATGTATGTTCTCTTCTGAAAAAGTTTTATGTAGATTTTTATATTCAAAAGGCCATTCCCAGTGAAAAAGTTCGAGGTCCACTATATCTATATGTTCATCAGTGAATACAAAGACAGCTCTTAGACCATCTGTGTATATGGGTTGGTCCATAAAGTTCATCATTGGTTTATCTTTAGGACTAGGGTCCATTCCTCTAACATAGCCAAACTTTTTTACACCATGTGATAATATCAAATCTTGGGCTAAAAAATCCCTAGCTTCATCAACATCAGGGTCGATTTCGTGGTTCGAAAGCCACCAATTCTTAGTGGAAAAACTTACACCAATATCACGGCTAATCTGCCCGACCCATACTGGTTTATCATCGTATCTTATATGAGATAGCCATAGCCTTAAATGATTCCTTCTAAAAATATTCTCTCTGGGTTTTTGTAACGCTATATCCTGCCCTCTTTTGAACACATAAAGTGAACTAACAGGGGCATATCTATAGCTGCTGCCTAAAAAGAATGCGCCTACTTCCCTTATAAGTGATGAAACATAGATGTCTTCTGTGACTTCCCATCCTTGTCTTAAAAAATAAGGAAGAAATTCGTCTATTTCACCTATTACAATCAAGTTAATAGGGTCACCATCTCCAGATTCTTCTTCATTGGTTGTACAACATGGGAGATTTACTAGTGCGTTACGCAGAGATATATCGTCTACTTCCTCAGTTCCATGAGTACTGTATATCTCTTCATAATCAAGGTCTTCAAAGTCTACCTTTATACCAGGTACAGGAAATACAAAATAGGAACGTTTTGTAGTATTGGGACCTACCAGCTTTACCTCGAACTCCTTAACACCAGTATCTGGAATTGTGTATATAAACCCACTTACGGTTTCCCCAGGATTTATCAACTTTTTTAAATCATGTCTATCAAAATACTCCATTAGTTCAGGTGTAGTAGATGAATCTTGAGGATACCGGACTTTTCGTGCCGCCTCATGAGGAGAAAAATAATTAGGATCTATTCTTATTGGAAACAAAACATATGGGATTGAGTCATTGTTTTGTATTTGTACCCAAACTGGTTCTACTCCTCTTGAAACCGCAGGGACATCAAAGATAACTTCTGATTCTTGGTCATTAAGGACTGCAACTGTTATGGTAATATCATCGATAGTTTTGATCTGGTAGTTAGAGTAATTTGAAGAGATTTGATGAACGGGCTTTGGCTCGTACCGATTAGAAGAACAGCCTAAACAGAAAAAAATCAACATCACTAGTATCAATTTAACTTCTCTTCTCATACGATTTGAAATGCTCCCCTTATTTTAGAAGACAACTATAATATTTATGCAGTAGCTTTTCTTCTTTTTAGATACCAAATACCAGCTATAGCTGTTAGTACCGCAAAGCTGATAAGTCCCCAGTCATTCATTGTAGGCACATTTCGAGGATTAAGCATCCTTATGGTTATTGTACATGCCCTCCAGACAACAGTGGGGTTACTAATGACTAATTCATCTGTCCCAGTAGGACCATCTACTAGGCTGAAATTACTTTCGCCATTTATTACCAATACTTTATTTTGTTCTAAACTACCGGCTGCTATCAGAAAGTTTGTAGATAAATCGCCTTCCATTTTAGTAGAGGTAAAATCAGCAGTTTCCATGGGAGTTGCATCTGCTCCCCATGTATAAACTCTTAATACCTGAGAGCCTGCTAAGGTTTCAACTGAAGGAGCTACTGCTGGAGAGCCAGTATCTGAATCACATGCAACATCAATAATAGGATTAGTAGGGTCTACACCCGTATATCTGATGCTTCCGGCAGCAAACAGAATAGAATTAGGGCTCCAGCTGCAAGTTATTGGCTCACTGTTTGGGTCATTGACAAATCCTCCCCAGATACTATGTGCACAAAAACTACCACCGCATAGTCCTTCATCAAGCTCAGTCCAACCATTAGGTTGAGGTGTGTTAAAATTGTTGCCTCCTCCATTATCGTTTGCACATACCAGAACAACATAGTTTCCAACCTCTCCATCTCCAGTCTCAATATCACCACTAGAAATGCTAGCTGGTACATCCGTGCTGATTGAATTAATTCTAGTATCTTTTACCAGAACATCACTATGGGTATTATAGGAGAAAACCACAAGAGATAAAACTATAGTACATAGTAAGATGAATTTACCCGTCATTTTTTATTCCTCCTTAAAGCTTTTCTATTTAACTTACTATATTCTTCAACCGCCGTAAATAACTTCCTCTGGGATTTCATAGCGCTCATTACCGGCGTTGATCATATACAAACCCGATTCTTTCGTAGATTCAAAGTCCATATTACCATCTGCTTGAGATAGATCAGCACTGACAGCTTTTCCATTCTCGAAGAAAATAGCTCGCTTGCGTCCATCTGGAAGTGTGACGGATACTGTTGCTGTTCCGTTTCCTTCTCGACTCACACCAAAAGGACACTGTCCCATAGGTTGCCCCTTTGCTTGGGCACATGGTATTTTGCCCGTAGCATCGAAATCGCCTTGACCTGTACTCTCCGCAGAATTGACTGTCTCGGATTCTATATCATTTTGAGATGAGTTTGAGGCACTTGCAGTTAGTTTCCATTTTCCCCATTTGAATACTGCTTTATCTCCCTTATCTGTCATGGTAGCAATATTCTTGGATGTACCCTCAGGAGTTTCCACTTGGTAGCCATTGCTTTGCTCTATAAATTTGTATGTGTCTCCGTTACCTAACTTTATAACATACTTATTTGAATCATTGGACATTTTCTGTTTTATTGTGCAGCTGCCTTTGTATTTATTGTTATCACTCTTTGTGTTATACAATTTGCAATGTCCGTCCACTGTTGCTGAGACAGGCTCATACTTGGTAGCTGAACTTTCCTGTTTCTGGCAATCAAAGTCCATCGCATAGACTATAGCCTGATAGCGGCCATCTTCTGTTTTGATGGATACGCATTTGTTCGAACCGCTTTCTCTCCAATAGCTGAACGACATATTGCCTGACTTTTCGGTTTTGACATAGGTATACCCTCTCTGCTCAACCGCATTCTCTGCTTGGCCAGCTTTTGCACCAACAAGGTCTGATAATACATCGACTGTGTCCTGGGCGTAAACCGTCTGTACACCATATATCATTGAAATACTCATAAAAATAAAGACAAACGTACTTACAAAAGATCTAAACATACCTACCTCCAGAAAAATTATTGCACTAAGCATATCAAATATTGATAGCAAAACAAGAATAATCTTTATGTAAGGGATGTAATATTGTTAGCTACCATCCAAAGAATGATATAAAAATTTATCCTTAAAATCAAAATGTATCCTAATTGAACAAGACACTGCTAGATATGAAAATATTGATGAATTTAATTATATTGTTCGTTATTCATACGACAGAAGTAATATATATAGGAAAATATTAGACAAGTATTCCCAGTGATATTGGTAGTTATCAATAAATATATTCTTTATCTAAAATACTCAGAGTAGAGATTCGTTTTCGTCCGTAATGACAACAATTTATTTATGGTATATTTTAGATGACAGATTACTGTTGAACCTAGAATAAAATAAAGACGTTAATGATGATAAGAGAACATGAAGAATAAGACAATAGTCATAGGCATATTTATATTTTTGCTGGGTATTTTGAGTCGTTTAGCTGAAAATTATTTTTATGGTGGACGATTGGATGAAAATAATGTACTTCAGGAAAGCTTCTTTCTGCCATTATCATTTATACTTTCAGGAATTGGTTTTATCCTGATTATTATAGCAATATTAAAGTTGCTGTATTTTAATGCTAAATAATAACTTAAACTATGGTCATATTATAGGGGGCTGGTCAAAACAGGAAATAATACATATGGGATTGAGTCATTGTTTTCTACTTTTACCCAAACAGTTTCTACTCCTCTTGAACTGTGGGAACATCAAAGATAACTTCTGATTCTTGGTCATTGAGTACAGAAACTGTTCTCGTTACATCATCAATGGTTTTGATCTGATAGTTAGAGTAATTTGAAGAGATTTGATGAATAGGCTTAGGTTCGTACCGATTTGAAGAACAACCAAATATGAAAAAATCAGCATCGCTAAGATCAATTTAATTTCTCTTCTCATAGGAATTGTAACATTCCACTTATTTTTATAAGACAGCTTTTATATTTGTGCAGTAAAATTACCTAATATTTATGCCGTAAAAAAAAAGAATTTCTTGGACTTGTGGTATTTTTAATTTCTGCATGGTATTTATTAAAATTAGGTACGGATATGAAACCCTGGAGTTCCAAAATAAGGAGGGAAACACAATCTTGAACATACTAAATCGTCTTGATATGAGTTTCTTAATGAGTGTATTAGTTATAGTGTCACTTTTTATGGTTTTGGCTTGCAATTCCAACAACGAAAAAAGCAATGATACTAAAGCACCTAATACGTCCAATCTTGAGCCTAAACAAGATAATCCCGGTGATGCTGAAGATGCTTCTGACACCCCTCTTAATGGAACTAAGTGGCAGTTAGTAGAGTTCCAGTCGATGGACGATTCAATTGGAAAAATACTCCCAGATGACCCATCTAAATATACAATGCAGCTGAACCAGGACGGAACTGTAAACTTGCGGCTCAACTGCAACTATGCAAACGGAACATGGAAATCTGAACCCAGCTCTGATCCCTCAAGCGGTAGTTTTGAGTTTGGTCTGCTTGCCATAACGAAAGCGCTGTGTCCTTCTCCTAGCATGGATGAGCAAATATTGTCACAGTCACAATTTATACGTTCCTATCTATTAAAAGATGAAAGGCTATACCTTAGCCTCATGGCAGATGGAGGCATATATGCATGGGAGCCTTACTCCGAATATGCATTTCACGCCGAGCCAAACCCAGAAATCGAATCTGCAATCTTAAGAGGATCACCTGACTATACCCAGGAGATGGTTGATATTGATGGCGGAAGAAAAGCACGATACGTCTATGGGCTTGTTGACTTGAATCAAGATGGAAAAGACGAGGTGCTCGTTTATCTTCTAGGTACTTTTTTCTGTGGCACAGGAGGATGCAGTCTTATGCTTTTTACACCTGTAGACAATGGTTATGAACTGGTTGACAACTTCCCAATAAGTCGTTTACCAGTGATCATCTCGCCTGAGAAAATACAGGGATGGAACAACTTAGTTCGACTTGAATCTGGAGGCGGTGCTCCTCCAACATATGTTACACATACATACAATGGGAAACACTATATTGAGAAAGACCGTTTGCCTTCAGATAAAACGCCAAATGGCACTAAATATCTTACCGGAGAACTTAACTTCGATAATGGTATTGAATTAGATCCGAATAAATGATTTAAGCGAATAGTAGTATTTTATCTACCCTGCCAGGCTAAATTCTTGAAATACCGTATTTTCAATACTTAGATAATTGTAGTAAGTTGGGGTTCGAAGTGTATGCAATAGCCCCAGCCAGATTTTTCAACTTACCTTTAACGCCAGCTATTCTAAAATTCTTTACTTTCTGTAGAGAAGACATTGTAAGTCTTGCAAGCAAGCACGGAAGATATGGATATAGACGGCCTGCTCCTGTAGCTAAAATACAGAAGGATAAAAACAGAGAAAATTATGCTCAATTTGTAACTTGAAGGGTGGACCTGTCTCTGTGAGCTTGACAGTTTGGCACTCAAAACCACTCATATTATCTCCTAATCTTATTAGCCAAATTACCATTTTCTGATGGTAAAACATCTGCGTATAATGCAGTCATACTTATTTTGCTATGTCCAAGCTGTTTCTGAACATATCTAAGATTATTTGTAGCGTGCAATAAAAAAGTAGCATATGTGTGACGAGCATTGTGTATTGAAAAATGTAAAGGCAAATGTGATTCTTCGATTGCTCTCTTAAATGATTTCATCAAACTTATCGCAGAAGAGTGTCCCCCATTACGACCGGTAAACAGTGGACTATCAACTTCAACACTTTCAGCCATTGTTTTCTTTTTCCATGCGATAAATGTCTTTAAATGGTTTACAAGTTCTTTGTCCATGTAAACATCTCTTTTCTTGCCTCTCTTTCCTTTCCTTACAATTAAATATGGATCTTTTGTTGTTAATTCAATATCACCAATTTTTAAGTTAGCAATCTCTGATACACGTAAACCGCTAAAAAGTGCTAAATCTATTAACATGTAACGTTTTACCCATGTTTCCCGACCATGTAATAAGTCCAATTCAAATTTATCTCTACAAGTTTTTAACAGCTTAGATCTTTGATCAAAGTCTAAAATCTTTTCTCTATCAATGTTATAAGTACTAGAACTCATGTTAGCCCTCTGTATTTTATAGTCTATGGATAACATTGTATAGATTAATACACAAAGGACAACGGTATTTTATAGAATATTTATATACTCTATAAAATATTAAGCAGAAATGATAATCGATAGATGTTGAAATTCCCTGATATCATAAATAAAGATTATGCATATCCAATAATAATCCATTATGTTAACTTTCTGATTTCTCTAACTACTAGTGATTGTTGAAGATTCTGTAATTTGCAAAAAAATACACAAAACAATGAAAAATAAATTGTCAACAATATCAAATAGTTACAAATTAGGGTATGACAATTTTGTCATTGGGTAGTAATAAGATGCTAACACTTTTAATCCTGGGATAATTAAGGTAATTAGGGTTGATACCCGGGAGGATACTTCTGCCAAGGATATCCATTGATGGCCATATCATACCCTATTTTATATAGGCGCTTCATATCCTTAGGATCAAATGGTTCTGTGGCCTGTGATTCAAAATCATCTGGCACGGCGGCCACATTGTAATCTATCCCATCTCTCTGGCTAATAGCATAAATTCTGTACAGATCTCCAATACCTTGGGAAGAAGTCAGACTTGTAGCAGTCTTTCCAGCTATAGAAATCAATGACATGTCGACTTCTTTATATTTATGCTTAAATTGGCCGCTGCGTAAGATAAAGATTCTTGCTGTGGGTTTTTCATTCAGCTTAAGATCATCATGCGCTTTATCTATATCGATTAAATCTCCGTAGAAGAATACTTCTGCAGAAGCCCCTCCATCTACATGCATCTCATCATAGAAAGAATCCCCAGCCTTAACCTCAAACATCATTGGCGGGAATGCGATAGGCATAGAAGCAGATGCTCTCAATATTTTTCTAAAAAGCTCTAAAGCATCAGGATGGTCGCTATTTGCTATTGCGCCCATGTTCCAAATAACCAATCTTTGTGCATCTAAATTGGTCGTTCCTATAAATAAACGCCTACCCTCTCTATGAGCTTTAGCTATATCATTTAACATCTGCTCATCTATAACTCTTTCCATAAGCTCAGCTAAGGGAGTTGTATCTGCAATATAAGGAGTTCCTTTAATAATGCTGAATAGTGATTCCTGTTTTAAAATTTGGTCTGTTGTGATATTTGTATATAGCTGACCTATTTGAGGGACATACTTGCCCCCGAGAAATGCGAAAGGAGCTATTAAAGAGCCTGTGCTTATACCAGTTACTAGCTTAAATTCGGGTAGTGATCCTTCTGCCTGCCAACCATTTAGCAATCCAACTGAAAACGCCCCATTAGATCCGCCGCCGGACAATGCCAATACATTAAGCTCTACCTCATCATAACTTTTTCCTTCAGGTCTTTGATCAATATATTGCTTAATTGAAAGTTCTGCATCATCTTGAAATACTTGACTATACTCATCTCCCCAATCCCTAACTCCAGGCATTGCTATGATTTCAGCCTCATCAATTAGGTGCCCGGGCAATGCTGTCCGAGTTGGTTTTGAGCATGAAAATGATAACAATAAGGATATTGATACCAATGCCAAGAATATATATGAAATATTTTTATTTACCCTCATTTCTTCCACCCTTAAAAAATAATATATTTGTAATAGCCATCTACAATGTTACACCTTTAATATTACAATCAAATATATAAAAAAGCACCGAAGCTTTTTCTCAAACTCAGTATGAATAATAATTTGCTATCGCTTCTTCAATATTAATATTTACTCAACTAACTCTATCTCACCAGGGCGCCATGTTTGATTGAGCCAAGGCTCAAGCGGTCCATACATTCGCAGGATAATAAACCAGCTCTTTCCCGGAATAGTTTGTAGCCAATTTCCCTCTTGTCCCTGTGGTGCATTGGGACTGAAATATATATCAAATGAGCCATCGGCATTCTGTTTTAATCCATCGGTTTGGCTGCCAACTGTAGGAAACTGCTGATCAGTCTGTAATTGTGAGCGAGATTGGGTGTCATAAATTGTTACTGCCCAGAAGTCCTTGACCGGAACATTTGCTGGCAGATTGAGTTTATAGGTTTTTGAACCATCTAAAGCTTTTTGCCCTTCGGCTAGACCTGCAATACCGTAATCTGAGCCTTTTCCAGGTTTAGTTACTGCCATTGCTGGTGTTACAACTATGGCGTTGTAATGCATCCAGAGCCGTGCGTCATTATTAAGAGCTCCATCTTTTATAAAAGTAGTGTTCTTGTCTGCGAAAGCCATAATCCATTCACTATCAGGTCCGTAGATTCGATTGCCTGGATCACGAGGAAATACAGTGTTAGCACGTGCATATGTATTGCCTATAGCCACAGCATCAATCAGAATTTTCTTCATCCGTTCATCGGGATTAAAGTCTTGTCCTTTAACAATTCCAATGCTTGCAATAAGGCCACGAGTCTCAGGGTCAATAAATTCGATTGGTTCTGTTTGTACAACATCGTTTAACATCTCGTAAAAACTGTAATCATTAGGCGGAATCGTATTGTAACCTGCTAAATCAGAAACATTTATAAACTCAGCCATTGGAGGGTTATCAGATTGTGACAAAGGATACGCATTGAGATTTTTCTTTACGTTTTCTACTGCCGCATCAATACCGTCCTTAACATAGCCTCGCATGAATACCCAAACACCATTTGTGCGTGGCTTGGCTATGAAGTAACCATCTGGCACATCACCTTGATATCCAGGAGGAAGAACAAGATATTTACCACCTTTTCCCTTGTCCTGACCTGCGATACCGAGATCAGCAATATAACGGAAGTACATATCATTAAGCGCACCTAGCATTCCAGGCGGCAGCTCAATGACTGTTGGTCCGTCTTTTTCTAGATCAAGAAAGCTCCAGGTATAAAGAGTTGAAGTATTAGCAGTAAGCACTAGCGGTTTTGAGTCCAGCATGTCCTGTGCTATCAGGAACTGATTGGCATTCTTAGAACCAACAGCGTCGCCGCCTGTTCGCAAACTCTGCATCGAGACAATAGGTAGGGTTTCAATATATACCTGAACTGCACGAGCACGGTCCATATAATCGTAGACATTGTTGACTGTGTCCTGTGTTGGAATCCCGTCAAAAAACTCCATAGTACCTATAGAAGTTTCAACTTTATCTGGTGTCGTGATAGATTCCGGAATCTCTGTTGTCATCTTATATTTTGGCGGCTGCTCTGTAATCCCTGGTATTGTAAAAACCATCACAAGTAGAATTAAGGTTATAACCTTTAAAGATATTGTTTTCATTTTTTATTCTCCATAATTTAGATTTTGAACTTATTTCACTAGCTCTGGATCACCTGGTTTCCAGGTTTTATCAAACCAAGGCTCAAGTGGACCATATAGACGAAATAGCATATTCCAGCCTTTGCCAGGAATTGTCTGAATCCAGTTACTTTCCTTGCCTTCTGGTGCAACAGGTCCGAAATAAACATCATAGGAACCATCAGAGTTTTGCTCTACATCACGTGCACTGCTTACACTAGGGAATTGCTGATCAGTCTGCAGCATAGCGCGGGTTTGGTTATCGTATACGACAAAAGACCAAAATTCCTTAGCGGGTACGTCTGGAGGAAGATTCACTTTGTATGTCTTTGCGCCATCTAGTGGATTACCATCAGCGTCCTTATATGCCACTGCATATTGCGACCCGGCACCAACCGGCGCCTTAGTCATCGCAGGAGTAATCCCTGTCGCATAGAAATGGAAAAAACTACGCCCATCGAGAAGTGTTGCACCGTTATCAAGAAATTGATAACTACCTCCGATAAACGGCGTAACCCAGACACCTTCTCCCGGATAATAATAGAAAGCATCATCCCGCGGACGGGCTGCCAGGGTACGGACTGTGACGGCCCCTACATCAGCAGCTTCGGTCAGGATTTTCTTCATTCGCTCGTCTGGTTCAAAAGGGCTACCTTTTTTTATTCCAATTGAAGCCAGTAATCCCAATATTTCTGGGTCCTGCCCATCGCTAGGTTCTACCTGGACAACTTCATTCACATCTTCAAAGAACATATAATCCATGGGGTGTATAGTATTGAAGTTCTTGCCAGATACATTAATAAAATTCATTTCTGGGGGATTGTCTGCTTGACTCAAAGGATAGATGCGGAATTTCTGCTTGGTTGCTTCAACCGCAGGCCCTGTATTGCCGTCAACCTGGAATCCACGCCATATTAACCAGTTGCCATAGGTCTCTGAACGGGCTATATGATATCCCTCTGGAACTTCGCCGTCATAATCTGGAGGCAAAATTAGATACTTACCGCCTTTTCCTTTATCAGGACCAGCATTCCCAAAATCCGCTACATAGTGGAACCAACTATCGTCAATAATGCCAAGTACATTCGGGGGAGTTTCAATTACCATCGGCCCATCTTTCAGATTGAGCCAAGAAGTATTATAAACTGATGTCGTATTTGGGGTCAGCCATAGAGCTTTTGAATCCATTAGATCCTCAAAAATGAGCACCGTGGTATTTGCAGGCCCATACTCTAAGATCCCTTTACGCATGCCATTCATTGATGCAATCTGAATGCTTGATAGATATGCTTGGACTGCTCGCTGAAAATCAAGGTTGTCATATACCTTCTGTGCAGTTTCCTCATCCGGTACACCATCGAAACTATTTAGAGTACCCAGACGCGTCTCCAACTTGTCTGGTGTTGCAATTCCCGGTGGAATCTCAGTAGTCATTTTGTATTTCGGAGAATCTGCTACGGCTGTTGTAAGTAGCCCCGCACTTAATAAAAGAATTAAAACTAAGATAAATAAAGTTGGTATTTTTTTCATTTTGCTCTCCATATTTTTTGCCTATTGTTGCTTTAGTCTACAGTTGTTATGTAAAAAGATATTCATCTATCAATGAACATGAGGAGGCTCCACTCCACCACTATCGATTGTATGTACCTTTAGCCACTGATTCTTGTCGGCTGGTACATGACGACCTTTTTCTTCTACGGGGAACCTTATAGGTTGTCCTGCCCAAACTTTTTGAAATTTGGAATCTTTAACAACTATTTGTCCATTTACTATGACATATGGTATCCCAGTGGTCGGCAGACCCTGTTCTCCTTTCTTATAAGTTGAATTGTCTTTTACGTTAATTGGGTCGAAGATTGTAATGTCCGCAACCATACCTTCTTGCAACCTACCTCGGACTTTCATAGCCTCTACTCCAGCTTCTCCTAGATGAAGAGCTGGCCAGTAGCTAAACTGTGATATGGCATGCATCAGTGGAACATTATGCTCTCTTCCTAGTCTAAGCACCTTCCCGTGACAACCTGCAGTTCGAGGATGACCAGAATAATTAACATATGGATCATCCCAGGAGAGTCCTGACCACATTGAATCAGCTCCTACTGTCATGTGTGGCACTGACAACCAGTATGGAAGCCATTCTTTCCTTGGCGGTATAAAAAGCACAACAGTCTTACCGGGATTATTTTTTGCCATATCCAAATATTCTTGTTTGGTTAGGAATTTATCCTGGTCGGGATCATATACAGTCTCTTCATACTTGTAGCCCATACCTTCTTCCCAAGATTCAGGTCTGATAAATTCTGCTCCAACTGTAGTTGAACCAGCTGTGTATGGATAATACTCAGACCACATATTAAGACCTTTTTCTCGGGCCATTTGGAGCTTCTCTTCAATTTCCCACCAGCCGTAGTCATTATCGTGCTGATAGAGCAATGGTGCATCGAGTAAAAATGCATTGGTAAAAACTTCATCGAATCCAAGTGGTGCCTCTGTTGGGGTTTGAGAGGATGGGTGAAACCTAGCATGAAAGGCTGACAAGCGTCCATATCGAGCTGCTGCTCTTTGTACTTCAAATAACTCGTATGTTGTTACACCCTTTCGCATATATCCAACAGTAGATCCTATTCCAAGTGCTCCCTCTCTAAGCCCTTCATCTAAAATTTTAGTAATCTGATTTATTTGATCTAAATCACTTCTAATCTCTGACCATCCAATAGTGCCGTCTTTGCCTGCTTCCGCTCTCAATTCACCAGCCTTTGTGGCATCAACCGGCCCGTCCATTTTCATATTGTCATGCACCACCATTCGTGCGCCCTCATGACTGACATTGGTTCCGTAATTCATTGGCCAGCTAACCTTCTTAGCTTCATACCATTCATCAATATTCATGGCTCCCCATTCCAGATCCATTCCTGTAGTAACTCCGTCTCTAAGAGCTAGTCGTACAGCTAGGCCGTCAAGGGCGTGATAATGTGTATCTATAAAACCAGGTGCTACAACATGATCTTTGGCGTCAATAACTTCTTCGCCTTCTATTTTATCAGAAATTATTTTTATAATTTTGCCGTCCTTGATTCCTACATTTAGAACTTTATCTAAACCAGTTTCAGGATCCATAACTCTCCCGTTGATAATAGCTATGTCATAAGAATCTTCAGCGCGGGAATCATATAGGTCAAAAGAAATCAGAAATAAAAATATAAATATAATCCAAATCCAAGTAGAACTATTCATTTGCAATCTCCTCTCATAAATCAATTTCTTATTGGTTCAAAGTATCTTTATAAATCTTCCCATCCTTCATAATAAATTCTAAGTTGTTTTCAAAATCTTCAACAATTGCTATATCTTCAAGTGGATTCTTGCTATAGATAAGCATGTCAGCCATAGCACCTTGCTCTATAACTCCAACCTTTCCATAAGGATTTCGTTTGCCGGAAAGTGCTACTATCTCACCGCCATTTCCGGTGGCCTGTATCATGATCTCTGGAGAGCTAAACCACTCTTTTCTAATTGTAAGATCTTGAAGCTGAGTATCTCTTATTTCAAGGCTATTTAGAAGATCAGTACCCCAACCCATTTTCAAATTATATTTTTTCGCCCATTCCATTACATTGCCGGTATTCTTCCATGCTTCTGCTGCTTTCACTTGCCTAACATCACCCTTTGGTAGAGTCTCCATTATCTGCTTGGCTGTAAGAGGTTGAACTGATAAGTACACACCCTTTTCGGACATCATTTTGATAGCTTCTTCATCTGCTTGGCTGCAATGGTCAAGAGATTTGATCCCAGCCTTTATAGCTCTTTTCATAGGTTCTGCACTATGAACATGAGCCATTACATATGTTCCATAATCTTCTGCTGCCTGAACAGCGGCTTCTAATTCCTCCAAAGTATATTCATGAACATATAACGGGTCCGTATAAGAAATAACACCACCACTTACTGCAACCTTGATCTGAGTAGCTCCCAGATAAAGGTTATTTCTTGTTGCAGCCAGAACTTGTTGTCTTCCATTTGCTAAAATACCAAGACCTATCTGCTCAATTCCAGTTACAGGACCGCCCCATTCTTTAGGCAGGAAATTAGGATTTCTAAAATCGGTGTGACCAGAATATTGAGATAACACGGCTTGAGATGGATAAATCCTTGGACCTTTAACATAGCCCTCATCGATTGCCCTTTTAAGACCTGCAGTGTCGCCGCCGGCATCTCTGATTGTGGTAACTCCTCTCATTAGAAGCTTTTCTGACTCCCACGTTGCAACCGAATCTATGTATTGTTTGGGGGAGTTGATTACTACCTCAGGATCAAGTGCTAGAACAGAATGCCAGTGAATATCTATGAGACCCGGTGTGAGATAGCCGCCATTGCCATCTATTACTTGACTGTATTCCTCAGAACTTTCTGATGATGGTATGATTGCCGAAATCTCATTGCCGGTTATGACAAGATCTTTTCCTGTAATAAGCTTGGGTGAAGTACCATTAAAGATATTAACGTTCTTAATCAGTATTTTTTCTTGTTTCTTTGTGTTTTCATTCTCAGCTTTTGAGTTATGAGAGTATATAAAGAAAAAAGAGAATATTATGACTAAACTCAAAAAATACTTGTTACGAAATATAGACATTACTAGTCCCCCTGAAATTAATTTTAGTTTGTTTGTTCTGCTCTAATCGGTTTCCCAGGGAATACATCTTCTAATACCTTTGAATCCTTAACAACAATAGTCCCATTAACTAATACATATGGAATACCGGTAGCGGGCAATGCTCCTTGTTTCATTGTCGAGTTATCTGTAACTGTCTTGGGATCAAAGATAGTAATATCAGAGTCTGCACCTTCTTGTATACGGCCTTTGTGAGCCATTTGTTTAACACCGTTCTCTTCAAGAAACTTAGCCGGAAGATAGGACATTTTTGAGATGGCAGTCATAAGAGGCATAAGGTTCTTTTCTCTAACCATACGAAGCACTATTGAGTGGGTACCTGCGGCACGAGGATGACCCTGGACATCTTCGTAAGCTAAGTCCCAATCAACGGCCATAGCACCTGTTTTGCTTACAGTCATTGGAAATGCATCACTTCCTACAGTTGTTCCGGGATAAGCCAAGGCGTTTAACATATCTTCTTCTTTTGCACCGTAAAACATTACTGCAGTTCCCGGGTTACTTTTTACAAGTTCATCGTAGCGATCTTTTGTGAGTGGTTTCAAGGTAGATATTTCAATTATATCTTTATACGAACGACCCATATTAGGACCATAGTTGTCAGGTTTCAGATAATCGGCCCCTACAATAGTCGCACCGAAATTGTATGGATATATTTCAGCAATGATAGACATTCCGCTTTCTCTTGCATCATCAACCATTTTAAGCGCGTCAATAGATTCACCCAAAGCTTGTTGATGCATATGCTGAAGCATAAGTCCACCACCATACACAGAAGCATTAGACATTAATTCTTCAAAGCCCAATATCCCAGTTGTAGGCGGTTCTTGGCTTGAAAAACGTCCATGCAAAAATACAGCTCTGCCATACTTTGCAGCAAGTTTTTGCCACCCTGTAATTTCGGCTGAGGTAACTCCAGCAATCATATAACCAACCGGAACACCTATGCCCAAAGCACCACGCTCGAGTCCTTCATCTACCATTTCATTAATCTTCTTGATTTGTTCTTTGCTTGGTACTGTAGCTGACCATTTCATGTCAATGAATGCACTTTCATCTTTAGCAAATATATCCGTGGTGACTATTCCGGTCTTGGAATTATATTTAGGGTTAAAAACCTTTTCTCTGATACCCAATGTAGAAACTGTAGCACCATAGTTGGTCTGTGATTTGCCTTCCATATAATCATAAAAACGATCAACAGGATATGCGCCTACTTCTAGGTCTAGTGGAGTTGTTACACCGTCCCTGAGCATAAGTTTTTGACCAAATGGCTGATCAATAATATGTACATGTGTATCTATAAAACCTGGTGCAACAACATGTCCTTTGGCATCAATCGTTTCTTTTCCTGCTATCTCATCTTCAGTTATGGTCGCTATTTTCCCGTCTTTTATGCCAACATTACGTACAGCATCAAGATTTGTTTCAGGGTCCATAACACGCCCGTTTAGTATTACCACATCATAATCTTTTGCCTCTGCATCTATTGTTAGAAATGAGACTGTAGTTATACAAAAAACAAGTACTACAAGGAATAAAGCTTCTGCTGAGAATTGAATTTTTTTCATGATATCCCTCCTTAATATGGTTTTTTCATATTTTCTAAAAATTTTTACAGATCTATTGCAAGCCCAATAACCGGCCCATGGATAATCACATCCCATCTAAATCTGTTCTCACCACTGCCATCTTTATAATCTTGTGAGAGAGCGCGATATCCTACAAGTGCATTTGCATTATTATCGCCAAATAATCCAAAGCGGTAGCCGACTGTCGCCCATAGCTGCCAGGTAAATTCAGACCCAACGGAAAAACCGCCTAAGTCACCATGCAGAGCAAGGTTGAAATTGTGTGGATAGTCAAACACAGAGGTAAAACCTACAATAGGATCAAAAAAATTCTTGTCTCCACTCGCATTTGGAGAAGATTCTATATCAAGTTTTGTTTTGAGATATGTCCAGCGACCTCCAGCTATGAGGTCAAGTTTCATATTTGTTTTTGCACCTGATCCTTCGTCCCCCAGTTTTGAGTCGAATACTCGATAGAAAAGTCCTCCTTCCAGAATTACCAAGTCCACTTCAGCTTTAACCCTGGCAGGTCCGCCACTTGTTTGAACAGTTTGTCTGTTAGTTTCTAAAAACCCAAAAATACTATCTAAATACGCTCCATATCTTCCTTTCCGAACTTTCACCTCTCCCATAAATGCCATATTCAGATTGTCCAATACATCGCCGAAATTAACGCTAATCGGAGATTTTGTTCCCTGAACAGTAACATCACCATCTATTGCCAGCATCCACAAATAAGGTATGACGGTAATTTCCCAATTGTCTTGAACCGATATATTTGAATCGCTACTTGTTTGAACATCACTACTATTTTCTGATAAAACTAGATCATTGCCTGTTGCATCTTCAGCTAAAGAATTTGATGCATAGAAAGTCATAAATATTAGTAAAACTGAAGCTAATATTGTAAATTTATTCATCGTTAATCCTCCTTCCTCTTTTTTGTCATAGTGTTAAGCGTCCTCTGAGTCCAAATACTGCAATTACATCTTCTTCTGGATTTAGTGCAGGATCCACAATTAGCTGTATATCAGGCGTCACAGTAAAATTTTGCAGTATCGGCATTCTATAGAAAAGTTCAGCTGTATACTGATCCTCCAAGTCTTGGCCAAAATTTTCCTCAGACGGCTCCCCCCAGCTTAAACCTAGAGCAACAAGTCCGCTTCTACCATGTGTATAGTAACCAAGACCAAAACTAATATCTTTCTCAAGAAGAGCCCCACCATCATCTGCATATCCTGCTCTCAAAAATGGCTCCCATCTTTCGGCTAGAAGTCTATTTAATGACACTGCAATGCCCCATCCATTCGGAACATCTTCTTTCTTGCGTTTGTCTGCGTACCATGCAGTAACATGCACGTTGTCGTTGAATCTATTTTGAGTTGAACTAATCCAACCAAACTCAACATGAGTAAAGAGCTCATTTTCATCAAAAAAGGTATTCACACTTTCCCAAGGATCAGTTGGATCGCCGTTTGTATCAGCTATTCCGGTCACGAAATAGATATTTTGAGTAAGCATTGTTGCAGCGGCAGCTCCTAATCCCTGACTTGGAAGAGGTATCGTGGGATTGTTAAGGAACACTGAATTATTAAAATCGGTCCACGGATTGACCATGCTGTAAACATCAACATAATCAGTTGCATCTACAATGCCGGCTACAAATACAAAACGTTCATTAAATAGAACTTGCTCCCAGTATAAATTTGTGAGCTCCCAGCCATTATCGTTAAACGAGGTATCAGTAAATCCTGCGTATCCGATCTCAGCTCCCAATGCGAGTGGCGCTATGTTAGTTCCTAATTTATGACGATTTTCCACTTTGAAAACTAAACCACCCTTGTTATTTGTCTCAGCTCCTACTAGCTCCCACTTACCAAAGACACGAAATACTCCGCCTGCTGCAGTTTCATCTCCAAGACTCTCAGTTGCAGTTTGTATAATGGCATGATAATCGAGGGAAAAATCAAATCTATACTTATCTCTAATATAATTTTTAAAATCGAAATACGGAGAGAGTACTTTTTTAAATACATCAGTTTGAATGAACGGAGGTGTTTCGGTGTTATCTCTTTGCAGAGTAGCGCCTACACTGTTTGGGCTTGAAAACTGTGTCACCTGTTCCTCAGCATTCGTTCTGGTACTAAGAGGACTTAAAGTGCAAATTGTCATAATAATAAAGTTTAGTAAGACTTTGTGAAACCACTTTGTATACTTTGAAAGACACATCTTTACTTACCTACCATAATACTAAGTTATCATAGCAAGCGAATCCCGCAATAGAATAATTCTTGATATGTATACTTTATAAAAGCTCTTACTGACATCATAGAAAGAGAAAGATTGGGAAGTGGCGTAAGCAACTGTAATTATTGTTAGTGGGGGCAGGATTTGAACCTGTGACCTTCGGGTTATGAGCCCGAAGGCACTTTATATGAATACAATTTTACTCTGAAAATGTATTTCAGTTCAGTTCTGAGATTGAAACACCAACGATCCCACTTCAATCACATAGCAAAGAGTGTATAGAAAAGAGTTAATAACATCAGGTGATTAAATCAATACAAGAAGGCTCTCATAAGGCCTGCTTCTATATTGAATTTTGTCGTAAATGGAGTATAATATACTCTATGCGAAAGAAGAATAAGCTTAAACGATTTCAAGTATGGCTAGACGAAACAGAACTTGAATTTATGTACAAATATGCGGAGCAAAATCATATGACAGGCTCTGAATTGATAAGAGGGTGGATACATCAGGTTATGAAAAGAGAGGGGTATCAAATCATTGAGCCTTCCCTGCCGGAACCATCAAAAGATAACAGGAGGTGAAGAAATAATGGGTGTATTTAAAAGAACCAGAAATAGAGCTGATGGAAAAGCTGCAAATTATTATTACATAAGGTATATGCTTAATGGCAAGATGAAATGGGAATCAGTAGGCGAGGTAGGAAAAGTAACAAAATCTGTTGCTGAAGCTTTGTTAGCTGAAAAGAAGAAAAAGATTAAACTGGGCCAACTTGATGAGCTAAATGTAGATATACCAACTCTTCCAGACTTCGCCAAAGAATTTTTACATTATGTCAGAGACATTAAAAAGAAGAGGTCTTGGAAAAAAGACGAAGTTACTCTTAGGCATATAGTAGATTTTTGTGGAAATAAATTATTATCACAAATATCGCCTAAGGACATTGATGATTATAAGCTGCATATGCTTAATAATGGTTACAAGCCTGCTTCAGTAAACAGAGAGCTTGCATGTTTAAAATATTTATACAATCTGGCTATAAGACGCAAAAGGTTTTTTAGTATCAATCCGGTTAGTGAGGTTGAATACTTTGACGAAGGGGAGGGGATTACTAGAGTTTTAACATCTGCTGAAGAAGAGCGCCTTCTTAGCAGTTCTCCGCCATTGCTAGCAAGCATTATCATAATAGCTCTTCATTCTGGTATGAGGAAGATGGAAATTCTTTCGCTCAAATGGGATTATGTAGATTTAGAAAAGAACTTAATCGTACTGCCCCAGACCAACACTAAAGCTAAAAAAACTAGAGTAATACCAATAAATTCGATTGTAAGAACAGAATTGTTAGAATTGAAAATTAAAACCCAAGGAAGCTCATATGTTTTCCCTAGTGATGAAGCAAAAAAGGGACATCTATCATGGATAACTCATTCATTTGGCAGTTCATGTAAAAGAGCGAATATAGAAAATCTACGATTTCATGACTTAAGACATACATGCGCCACTAGAATGTTGGAGGCAGGTGCCGATATTGTTAGCGTAAGCAAGATATTAGGCCATAGCGATATAAACTTAACAATTAAGAGGTATATACATCCCGAAGAAGCTCTAAAAAGTGCGGTTGAAAGATTGGTAAATTTTAACCCTAACTGTAGCTTGATGAGCTCGATGGAAAGCTGACTTTAAATATATAGAAATAATTTTTCGAGTTGTGTTCTATTGTAATTATTAGAGTACTATCTTAATATGAGTATGATATGGGAATATTTAGTTATATAAGGTTTTTATTCCGAAAAAAGCAAGACAATAGAACTAATCAAACTAATGCTAATATTTATGCCATCAATGAAATTGAATTTAATTTGTCTGAATGGGTAGGTTTTCAGCGCCAACGGTATGGTTCACGACAGGGTTTGAGCGAGAAAATGGATAGGATGGCAGAATCTTATAATCAAGAACTAATGGGAATTAGCAGTCCGGTATTGAATGAATTAATATATAGCAGGCCGCGGATGATTCCACACCATTTCTGGGCTGAAGACCTTGGCTGGCGATCTGATAAAAAAAGGAAACGATGGGAGACTCTGTTGACTCGTAATGGGTTACAAATTTCTCCTAAACATATTGGAATATTAATAAGCTTTCGCATCGATGCTACTGATTGGGTGCCTCATCCTTATGCACCTCCCTATTGGTCTATGATAAATTATGGATTGTTTTCAGAATATATAGTAAAAGATAGGAGAGCGTATGAGTTATGTCGAAAGTGGAGAATGGAAAACTCTATATCTATTCAAAACAAGTTGTCGGAACGCCTCAATAATTATCCATTGGAATTTGGAGCAAGTTACCGTTACCATGGAGATGGCGACTTTGCAGAAGTTGCCATCTTGTATGATGATAATGATAAAATATTTAAGTTTAAGAAAGTGTGGAAAGCTGAAACGACGCTAGCCCAATTAGTAAGAAGTTTGTTTCCTGATACGCGCCGAGAGTATTCGCCAGATTGGCTAGCTGGTCAACGACTTGATATATATATACCATCACTGCAGGTCGCAATTGAATATCAGGGGGAACAGCATTACAATCCTATTGAACATTTTGGTGGAAAGAAAGGTTTAAAGAAAACTAAAGAGAGAGATAAAAGAAAAAGAAAATTATGTCGAGATTCTGGAATCATTTTGATTGATTGGAAGTATAATGAGCAAATAACCAAAGAAGTCCTCGTTGATAAACTTAACGAACATGGCATAAATTATTAGCATTATAGTTTAGGTAATAAAGTATTTTTCATCATAAACTGTAGCCAAAACTATAGCCAGCCAATTATTTTAGAAAATTAAAATGATGTAACTCTCTGAAATTATTGGTGTCCCCGAGAGGATTCGAACCTCTGGCCTCAGGATTAGGAATCCTGCGCTCTATCCTACTGAGCTACGGGGACTTCATATTATATGAGTTTAATAAAGTGCATTATATATTACAGAATTTATGCTAACCATCAATAGTAGATTATCGATAGCATCTTGATGTGCCAAACTTTAATGATAATTATTTGTTATCTAAGAGAGGTTGCTTTTTCAGCTCACCATATATGGCATTGGCAAATATTTTATTAGCTTTGCTATTGGGATGAATATCAGTTTTATATATAATGAGCTCGCTAATGTCTAAGTCTTGGAAGGAAGGAATAGTATTAACGTAGTAAAGATTGTTGTTCTGAACTAATTGTTTAATATCCGCGCTCAATTGATAATGACTATAATCATGATCTAACACTACAATGTAGATCGGGACATTATTCTTCTGACTTATATTACTTAACTCTTGAAGTTTAAGGTTGAATTCATCTAAGCCCCTTTTATGTTCATCTAGAAATTCCTTCTCGTTATTGTTTTTGAAGAGTTTGTTTTTAGATATCAGCTTATATGTGAAGCTTTGAAAAAACTGGTTCTTCTGTGGTTTGGGGTTAAATTCTTCCTCTTCTTCCTCCTCTGTGAATTGAGAGCCATCTAAAATAAATAGAATGAGATCAGGGTTATATTTGAGCGCTTTATGTTTAAGTGTAGCAATTTTGTTATTGATCCTGTAGCCGCTAACTCCAAAGTTGATAAACTCATAATTTGAACCAGGGTTTTCTTTCTTGAATCTCTCTTCTAAAAGACTATGAAATGCTTCATCGATTTCTACTCCGGCCGGCACTGTAAAGGACCCCCCAATGACTGCAACTCGAAAAGTCTTCTCAGGCTTTTCGAGAGAATATTCTTTGTCTCTAAATCCTAGGGAATTTGTTCTGAAGTCAGCAAGCTTAAAGTAAGAATCAATCTTAGGCTTAAATTCATAAACTACGTCCGGGTAATCTGATTTTTGTAAATATCCGGTATAACCCATCGACCCTACGCTCTTCATCTTGTTGTAACTAAACGATTCAGCTCCAAATAGGTAAAAGCGGATTGTTTGCTCTAGTATTAAAGCGAATACTAAAACTAAGATAAAGACTACGAGTAAATCTATTAGGCGACTACTAGAAGTGGATTGATTATTTGATGGTTTATTCATTGTTATTGCTCATTTCCAAGAGAGGCTAGAAAATCTGATAATTAAACCCGCCTTTCTGAGGACCACCAGAAAAGATAATTAGAAGTGCTGTTAAGACGATAAAAATAATTAGAGCTGTGAGCAAGTAATATTTATATCTTGAGAAGAAATTTTTGAACACTATTCGTTCCCCTTATTTGAAATAAATCCTAAAGTTGATTGGGCTATTTTTTTATGTGCAATGTTATTAGGATGAGCATCGTCATAACTGACCCAAAGCTGTATTTGGTCAGGATGGTTTTTAAACAGTTTAGCTAGATTTAGGTAATCAATATTGTTTTCTGCTAAGAATAGAGCTAAATTGTCGTAAACATTTGCAAAAATTTCATTATTCACATCATGTAGCTCCGGAAGCAAAACAACCTGGAATTCAATCCCCTTACTTTCGCAAATGTCTCTGAGTTGAATAATAGCTTTTCTAGCATTAATCCAACCCTGCTGGTCTTCATCATAGAGAGACTCATAGTATTCCTGGAAGCTTTTAGACGGGAGAAAATTATTTAGCAAAGAATTGATTCTTGACCAATAAAATGAAATAAACTGTGAATATCCAAGGAACCATAGCCCCGACTTTTCTGGTGTAATTTCAGCATCATTAATAAAATAAAATAACACTACTTTGTCTGGGTTGTATTTAAGGCCTTTATCAATAAAAAGATTAACTTCCTGTTCTGTATTATAATTACCTGTTCCAAAATTAATAACTTCGGTCGGTGATTGAGAGTTCATATCTTCTTCAATCAGTGTCGCAAAGGTTTCCTCTTGTTTAACTCCCCATCCAAATGTAAGTGAGTCTCCAAGAAATATGATTCTATGTTTATCGGTCTTGGTGACCGGATATTCTTTGTCTCTGTGACCATCAGAATTAATATCCACCATAACATCCATAAGTTCCATGGATTTATTCGGTCTGTGTACATGGCCAATTAATTTGTTCTCAGAATCGTTTTTAAGGTTTATTGCATACTTAGTCATTTCAATATCGTATGCTGTATTGAAATGGAGATAACTTCTAATTAGTACTTCTCCGATAGCTAAAATTACGATGAAAACTATTAAGATAGCTAACAGTCTGATGAGTAAATTTTTTAGATTCATTTAATTGGGGGTCTATCGCCTATTTGTATATATAATGAGCGTGTATTGTACAAAATAATCTTGCTATTGTAAACGTTTTATGTCTTCTTTCTTTTAGACTTTGTATGTAATTGTTCGTTTCTTTACAGTTTGCCCTAAAATTGATATCATCCCCAGATATAGGAGGTTCAACAATGTTGAAAATTAGTCCAAAGAAAACTACTATCGGCTGGATAGGGACTGGAGTGATGGGTAGCTCAATGTGCTTTCATTTAATCAAAAAAGGATATAAAGCGGTTGTTTATAACCGTACAAAAAAGAAAGCAAAGCAGTTGATTGAACTAGGAGCAGAGTGGGCGGATTCGCCAAAGCTAGTTGCTGAAAAAGCAGATGCGCTTTTTACAATTGTCGGTTTTCCCAAGGATGTTAGGCAAGTTTATTTTGGAGAGAATGGAATATTTGAAGGGATTAGAGAAAATAGCATAATCGTAGATATGACGACGACTGAGCCTTCGTTGGCTGAAGAAATTTATCAGGAGGCAAAGCTAAAAGGAGTAGCTTCGATTGATGCACCTGTTTCAGGTGGAGATATAGGGGCTCAGGCTGGCAATTTATCTATAATGGTCGGCGGTGATAAAGATGCTATAAAAGCAGTTATGCCTGTTCTAAAGTTAATGGGGAAAAACATTGTACATCAGGGAGGGGCAGGGAAAGGCCAGCATGCCAAGATGTGCAATCAAATAATGGCCTGTGCTCTAATGATAGGTATGTGTGAGACCCTTCTCTATGGATATAAGGCCGGACTTGATTTGGACACTATGCTTAGCTCGGTAAGTAAATGAGCCGCTGCGTCTTGGATGCTTGATAATCTGGCTCCTAAAACTGTTAAACGTGATTTTGAACCCGGATTTTATGTAGAGCACTTTATTAAAGATATGGGTATTGCTTTAAAAGAAGCGGAGCGAATGAATCTGACCTTGCCAGGGGTTTCTCTTGTGCACCAACTCTATATTGCTACAAAAGCACAAGGGTATGGTCGAAAAGGAACTCAAGCCCTGTTGCTGGCACTTGAAAAGATCTCAGATGTTAAGCGGTAGTACAAATCAATCTAGCATTGCGCTTAGCATAACAAAAGAAATTGATGGTGCAAAACCCACTATGATAATAAGGTTGATTAAGAACCAGAGTATATGCACCCACTTTTTCTTTGATTCACATAGATAGTGATATAAGAAAGCGCCTATCGATCCTGATACTATAGTTGGTAATAACGAGGAGATATATATAATCCAGAATGTTTTACTGGGTTCATCAGAAAGTCTGGTTACATACATAACAACTAGTAGCGAACAAACTGCCCCTAACAATATTAATAAGAGACCAAAGGTTAATGTGCGTTTTAGTTTTGTCATGGGAAGATTGATAAAAGTTATTTAGTATACACTATTCCAAAACTTCAAATGTTTGGGTCTTTCCTGAAGAAGAATATTCTACAAGTATTGATTCTTGTCCCAGCTTATCTCTAAGTTGAAGCACCAGATTATTAATCCTCTCAAGGAATTGCTCTCTTGGTTTTTCCCAACTACAGCAATTTATAATTGTAATAACCAGGCTTTTTCTCTCAGGCCTTTGTAAAAACCGTTAGCTTCTTGGAGAGTAGCTCCGTCAAAGTGTTTCAGCAATATGTTCTCAACATCCACTATTTCCATCTCTTCTTGATCCTTGTTTGACGATAGGCCTATGTACATCCTCACTATTATATTTTTGTTAGACTCATTA
>CALOCI010000014.1:0-99303 GCA_942491865.1 uncultured Thermodesulfobacteriota bacterium | reverse complement strand
CTTTTAACGCACTGAAATTATTATTATTTGCTTTGATATCAGCTAAATACACTTAGTCTACAGTAAATAACCATTTATATATTTTTCAATCTGCACATGGATACCGAACACCGATTCAAGCGGAAGCGGCATATTACAAAAATCTCTCTTCATATAAAAATGCTGCTTGACTATTTTTTGGTGAGACAATACGCTCGTTTGACATATCTATGCATTTCTATATTGGCAATTACAAAAACTGGCATTTGTGATATAATAGTGCAAGTTTTTTAAGGAGGATCAGGATGATTATTAAAAGCCGAATCATGTCTTATATCTTTATATTTTCTTTTGCGGTTCTATTTCTAGTCTCATTCACATTGTCCGGGTATGCACAGACTTTATATACCTGTGCCAAGGGGGGTGAAAATCAGGATCCATCTCTCCGCACAATAGACCCAAATACCGGAGCTACTCTGACGATGACTGAAATAACACTTGCAGGTCAGAATGTTAGGGGTTGTAACGGAATGGCAAAGGACCCTATAACAGGGGTTTGCTGGATGTTGGTTAATGTAGACTCAAGCGCACCAAGAATATTAGCTACAATTGATGAAACTACAGGTGTTGCAACAGAGGTTGGCACTACCCTCGAAAATGAAAGGTTTGCGGGTTTAGCTTTTGACCCACTTGGGACTTTGTTTGGTGTTACAGGAGATCAATCCGGGCAAGCAACACCAAAACTTTACACCCTGAGTAAAAATGACGCGTCTGCATCACTTTTTCTGAAACTAGGAAACGGTGATAATGGAGAAGCAATTGCCATGAATACCAGAAAAGGTAATCAGCTAATGTACCATGCTTCGGGTGTTGGACCCTTTAATATTGATCAAATTTTCGAAAGCATTAATCTTGTTAACAAAGCGGTTACACCAATACCATATTCAGGCGATATTGGTAATGGAAGTAATCAACTTGATGAAGTTGCTTCCCTGGTATTTCAGTCTAATAATCGTTTACTTGCGTCTGATACAAGTCTTCAACTCTTTTCAATCAGCACCGACGGAGATGCTTCGTTTATAGGTGATACAGATTTTGTATACAAAGGTATGGCATATGATTGCGGGGTCCCTGCTCCTATCATAGAGGTCCCAACCCTATCTGAGTGGGGTCTAATTGCAATGGCAGGCATTCTTGGCATAGTAGGATTTATGATCATTAGAAGAAGGAAAGCTACAGCCTAAAATATAAATACAAAGTTTAAAACTTATATGAAGGGAGCTTTGCACAAGAGTGTTGGCTCCCTTTTTATCATAAATTAGAAATTAGCTAACACTTCACTTCCTTTAATAACACTCTCTTGTGGATGAGAATACCTCTCTGTCATCCTTATTGAAGAATGTCCCAGAAGCTCAGCAACTGCATGGAATGGAATGTTGGCCTCAACAAGCCTTGTAGCCGCTGTATGCCTTAAATCGTGAAACCTAAGACCTTCAATACCAGCCAGCTTACATGCCTCTCTAAATGTTCTCTGCAACCAAGTTCTTGCCCCTGCTTTAGTATCACTAATATTAAATAAATATTCGAGACCATCATTTTGCAATTTTTTTTCTAATAGTATTTTTCTAACAACATTATTAAATAGTAATATCGAACATATATAGTAGGTATTAATGTTGTATTTCCAATTCAAACAATATTGTTAGAGGGAGGATTACATATTATGTAACTAGCAATTAAAGGGCTATTAATACACGGGTTGCTATATTGGAAGACAGAATGAAGCCTATAGAAGAAGAAATAGAATGAAAAAAAGAGGAACTTAAATCAAGGGAAGAAATGTTTTGTTGTATAAATCAATTTATAGAGGATGTTTATCCAAGACATCAATGGTGCAAGCTAACATTAACAGAAAGACGCAAAATATATTTTGAAAAACCTAAAGAAACCTATGATTATACAAACAGCCTTCTTCCCAAATTCGTACCCTTTAACAAGAAAAAAAGAGATTTATACCTAGAGGTGACTCTATACACTGATGTTATTAAGAAAGAAATTTTGAGACGCAGAGAACTAACAAGGGGTAAAATTAATAATAATTAGAAAAAGTGGGAGCAGAACAATAAATACTTATTGACATTAATTTATTTTTATCATAACATGGAATTAAGATAGAAGGTGGCGGTTATTGAGGAAATATTTAGTAATTTCACAGAAGATCATTTACCAATGACTCTTCTATCTAAAATTCTAAGTCCAATAATTAAGGGGGAATATATAATGAAAATCTATGTTAGAAGGGTTGTAGTTTTTGCCACTATCTTCTTGTTGGCTGCTCTTTTTTTTCAATTCAATACTAGTAGTCAATACACTTCGGTAATTAAAACCAAACCACTCTACGGCAATGTCAACAAGCTTCTAAATAACTATGATCAATGGAAACAAATTGCCCATAATAATGGTGCGGACAGAAATTTAGTGCTTCCACTAGGCTATAGCAAAGCCCTTTCTTACAAATTCACCGAGGCTCATGGAACTGCGAGTATAGATCTAAACAATGGATCGATATCTGTAAATATTACAGGCTTATCCAAAAAAGAATCTTTCGATTTATGGTTAGTTGATAATAAAAGTGCACCTAAAAGCAGCGTGAAGCCTGAGCCTTGGGACAAGATGTTACGGGTTGGTAGTCTGAAGCATGTAGGTAAAAAATATATCCTTGAGGCAGAACTCGACCGGGGAAGTCTTAAAGACTTTAAGATAGATTTAATAGCTGTATCTTCTTCTAAAAAAGGTCCGGGAGAAGCTGGTCTTCTTTTCGGTTCTCCAAGCCTCTTTCAACGTCTTTACTACAGCGAGCAAAAAGGCCAGGTTGCAAAACTAGGATTTGATAAATCACACACACAAAATAACGTTGCTCAAACTGGAGCATCCTTTCCTTTCAATATCCTAGTGCCAGAACCAGCCATAGCACAAGAAGAAATGCTCACCTTGTCGGAAATGATTGCTTTGGGTGAAGAATTATTTTTTGAAGAAACCTTCGGAGGTAACGGAAGAACCTGCGGAACATGTCATCCGATGGAAAACAACCTAACTATTGATCCGGAGTTCATTGCTACGCTCCCTCCGGATGATCCGCTCTTTGTGGCTGAAAACATTGAAGCTCTAGAAAACCTTGAGAAGCCTGAGTTGATGCGGAACTTCGGTCTTATATTAGAAAACCTAGATGGTTTTGACCCAGACCCGACGCAACAATTTGTGATGCGTGGAGTTCCACATACGATTGCTTTACTTACGTCTCTCGAAAAGGATAGTACTCTTCCTGCGGGATTTCCAGTAGAGATGACAGGATGGTCAGGTGATGGAGCGCCTGGGACCGGATCATTACGGGATTTTTCTACAGGTGCTGTCACCCAGCATTTTCCACTAACTTTGAATCGTGTAGCCGGTACAGACTTTGTACTACCGAATGAAGATCAACTCGACGCTATGGAAGCGTTCCAGCTTTCATTAGGTCGCGAGGCTGACATAGATTTGACAGCATTGGAGTTAATAGATTCTGATGCAATTGTGGGGCAGAATCTCTTTTTAATGGGCAACGAAGAAACTACTGGAGCTACGGGAACATGCCAAAGATGTCACTCAAACGCTGGTGCAAATAGGGATCCTGTTACTGGCTCGACTGGAAATCGAAATTTCAATACTGGAGCAGAGGATCTTGATGGAGGAGTCCCTGCGAAATTATTTGACCCAACCATTCCACGCGATGGAGGCTTTGGAAGGACAGTGGCAAACCCTGAAGGGTGCGTAGGCGCGCCATCTCCTGAGTGTGGATTCGGCGATGGCGAATTTAATACTACGACTCTAATTGAAGCAGCAGATACACCTCCTTTCTTCCATAACAATTCGCTAAACACGATCGAAGAAGCCGTCAATTTTTATAATGGCGATCACTTTAATGAAGGTCGCGGTGCTCAGATATCACTTAATGATACTGAGGTTATCCAGGTCGCGAAACTCCTTCGGGTGTTAAATGCATTGGAGAACATTCGTTCAGCGATTCAACTTGAAAAAAATGCCTTTGATGCAGACTTAGAAAGCGGGGGAAAATCTCTCGGAGTTGCTGTGGCTGAAATCGATGACGCAGTACAGGTTCTTAATGAAAGAAATTTACACCCCCGTGCTGCGGGTCAATTAAAGGCTGCTGCGGCACACACAAAGAACGCAATGAAGGCTAAGAAAGAGAAAATCAGAAATAAACAGATAGATCAGGCTATAAAAAAAGCCATATCTGCTAGAGAGGATATGTGTGTACTTGGCTCAGATGACGTACTTTGTCCAGAGGAATTATAAAGTTGTAATAGAAACCAAATGAAGTAACAATTAATAGAGGGCAACATTTTTGTTGCCCTCTATTCTGGCTTTACAAAACCATGCTGCAGTTTATCCCGATTTGGCTCTTAGCCTTTTAGTAATTAAATATAATAATGACCTGCCCCTCATCCCCCCAGCAGTTTTATATCAACAAAAGCCAGCTAAATGCGGATGTAAGAAATGCAAAGAAGGTGGAAAAGGTCATTGTAGTTATTGGTATGCCTACTTCACCTATCAAAACAAAACTCATTGTATTTATGTGGTAAAAAAATAATGCACCGAACACACATTTAAAAGCAACATTTAAGGGTGTTGTAATAGAATCGTTTGAAGAAACATTGTTGCAGACTACAGCAAATATCAGCAAAAAAAGAAAGGACTTAATAAAAGTATGGGTTGTCTCATAATCTCCCCCTTACCACCGTATTAAATATCCATTATGCAATAAAACTAATAAAAAAACAAACCACCAATGGATAAATTCGAGAGGTTTTGTGAACACATCGTAAGGGCGATGTGCTTTAGTTAAAGCGGCCGAATTTATTGTACATAATAGATAATATTAAAAAGCGGCCGTAGCTCCCCTTTACGTTATATATTTTTTAGACTTGAATCTCATTTGCTTAGTCTTGCAGTGAATCATCTTCCCACGGTACGTTGTCAGGAATATCTCCAAGAGGAGCTTCTCTCTCTGCAATTTCAATAATTTTGTTACCAACAACATATACAGGTCCTGTTGGTCTTCCATCTACTTCTACATCGTCATCGTTATTAACTAATACAACCAATGTCGCTCTAATGTCGGGTCTGTACATAACAAGAGTATTGTAACCAGGCAATTCTCCGCTATGTCCTCTCCATCCATTCGTTAATCCGACCCCAAATGCATAATCTCGCTGAGATGTAAGAGGGGGTAGGGTAACTGGTGTGAAACGATCCGTTCTTGACTCGTTACTTAGAAGCTCTCCTGTGCCAAGTGCCCGTGCCCATCTCCTGAGATTGCCAAATGTGGAAATCATGTCCCCAACGGCAAATCCCCATGTTGGGTTCCAAAACGTTGTATCTTGAAGAGAATCGTCGGGACTGCCTTGCCTTGAATAACCGTGGGAGAACGGTTCGGGTAAAGCAGCAGTAGTAGGGTGGCTTGTCTCACTCAAGCCCAAAGGGTCCAGTACTAACTCTTTTAAAACTTCACTGTAACTCTGATCTGTAACTTCCTCAATTACTAAGCCTAGTAAAACAGTATTCGTATTTGAATATGACCAGCCATTGCCTGGTTCAAAGCAGGGCGGAGGCGGGTCTTCTACCGGGCACTCGGTGTTTGTAGCGGAAACCCCTATGTCTATCAGTTCCTGGGGTATCCAGGTTTGTTGAGGATTAGTGAACAGTGACTCTTGAAACATTTCATCAAAAGTGTAACTTACAAGCCCACTTGTCATATTGCCCAAATTTCGGAGAGTAATTTCATCTCCATTGGGTATGTCATCAATGTACATGCTTATGGGATCATCTAGACTTAAGAGACCTCTATCTTGAAGCATTAAAATTAACTGTGTCGTAAATGTCTTGGTAACACTTCCTATCCTTACGTGCATATCAAAATCAAAGGGCGCTTGTGTCTCTAAATTTGAGACTCCCATGCTTCTTTCCCAGGTGCCGACTCCGGGAACGTATAAGCCCACTAATATCCCAGGGGCACCTATTTGCTCGAATAATACTTCTAATTCTGCATCAAGTTCATTAATAATTTCCTGACTGAATTCCGGATCATTGTTAGAGTCGCAAGAATACGAAGCCATTAACAATAGACACAGAACAAATGTTAGAGCTATAGTGGTTTGATTCTTTAGTGTGAGTTTATTCATTGCCATCCTCTTCTACTTGTATTTCTACTACAACGGGATTAGTAGCATTGCCACCTACTAATTGAATACTAATATTATAGCTGGGTTTCTATAAAAAACTCTGAAACCTAAAAAAGAGAATAAAAAAAAGGGGGCCGATGGTCCTCATTCGGAGTTTAAAGATTTTTCCTGATCATAGTTAAGAAGGGATAAAAATGAGTGGTTTTGTGAGCCGATCGTAAGGGTGATCAGATCGTAATTATCTCTTGTTACCAACAATTATATTTTGTATTTTGCTTATATCTGAGAGGTGTCCATTTAGCCATAATAAGTATTAATATGACTCAATTAGGATTTATGGATTGAATATTGATTAAAAGTAATAATTACTGACAATTCCATTAAGAATCTATAAGAATCAATAGGTATCAATATACTATGGAAACGCCCTCTCAATGCTAACACTTAGTATTCTATGGTTATGGATTATCACTTACCACTTGAAAGATACAAAAGGGGAGCACTATATAAGCACTTAATTTATATCTCCATAATTAGCCGATAACCCTAGAATATCCCTAAATTTATATATATTTTTCATATCCATAAGTATCTGGTTCGAATTCTGTTCCATTAGGGCTACCAGTAATTACGCTGATCTATAAAAACTATTTCCTAAAAGATGATGCCCCTTTTGTCAAGCTAGGTTTAAGTTGAATTATGAAAAGTAGAACTAATAAAAAAGGGAGCCGAAGCTCCCCTTGAAGAATTTAAATTGTAGTGTTGTTAGTTTTTAAGCAGTTACTTTCCTTCTTCTAATAACCATAAATCCTACTATGCCTAATATTCCAGCCATAGCCATTAATCCCCATTCGGAGAATGTAGGGATTGGTTCAGGTATTAAGCAAGCCGCCAGATATATCTCATCGTTTCCGTCAGGGTTCCTTCCGTTTATATCTGAATCGGAATCAAAAGCAATACGAGTGCCGTCTGCGTTTATTGACGGTAGGTTACTATTTCCTCCCGGTTCATTGGTTATCTGAATAAATATCCCCGTGGTTGTATCGAATAAATATATTTCAGGGTTTCCGTCAAGGTTCCCGCCGTTGAAGTTTGCACTGGACCCAAAGGCAATACGCGTACCGGCTGCGTCTATTGACGGGTTAGCACTGGTCCCTGAGGTCGTGAAGGTTATCTGAGTAAATATCCCCGTGGTAATATCGAAGAGATATATCTCACGGTTTCCTTCAGGGTTTGTGCTATTGAAATCACCTTCGGACTCAAAGACAATAAGAGTGCTGGCTGCATCGAATGATGGTGAAAAACTGCCCCCCGACGTAGTGGATGTAATCTGAGTAATTATCCCCGTGGTAGTATCGAAGAGATATATCTCATTGTTTCCTTCAGGGTTCCCCCCGTTTATATCTGCCGTGGATCTAAAGGCAACAAGAGTGCCGGCTGCGTCTATTGATGCTTGTCTACTGTCCCCCGACGTAGTGGATGTAATCTGAGTAATTGTCCCCGTGGTAGTATCGAAGAGATATATCTCATTGTTTCCTTCAGGGTTCCCCCCGTTTATATCTGCCGTGGATTGAAAGGCAATACGAGTGCCTATTGAGTTTATTGACGGGCTTTCACTGGACCCTGAGGTCGTGAAGGTTATCTGAGTAAATATCCCCGTGGTAATATCGAAGAGATATATCTCACGGTTTCCTTCAGGGTTTGTGCCGTTGATGTTTGCACTGGATTGAAAGGCAATACGAGTGCCTATTGAGTTTATTGATGCACGGATACTGTCCCCCGACGTCGTGAACGTTATCTGAATAATTATCCCTGTGGTCGTATCGAAGAGATATATCTCATCGTTTCCGTCAGGGTTTGTGCCGTTGATGTTTCCCTCGGAATCGAAAGCGACGAGTGTACCGCTCGCGTCTATTGTGGGTCTTTCGCTATCTGCCTCAGGATCGTTCGTTATCTGTTCTATCGCACGTGTGGGGCAGACGAGCTCCTGTGCCTCTGCGTTTTGATTTAGAATAAAAAATGATGTGATGAGCAGAAGTGTTAACGTAAAAAGGCTAAAAGCTTTTTTAGAATGCTGAAATAATTTTATTCCAACCTGTGTGGTTACAAACTTCATCTTCTCTCCCTCCTTAAGGAATGAATGATGAGCCTCATTATACTATGGGTAGAAAAATATTACTAGTTTGTGTAGAGATTCACTACATATGAGACAAACAGGCAACAGAGCAATTTATAATTTCTAATACTATTAGGGATTATTATCTATAATTTCCCCAATTTCCCCTTATATATCACTACCATAGATTGAAAACTCTATAATATCCCTAAATTCGTATATATTTTTCATATCTAGCAGTATCTGGTTCGAACTCTGTTCCATTAGGGCTACCAGCAAATTCACCATTCATATCAGTGGCTTATGTATATTTTAAGAATTAGATAAATTACTGTTACGTGTCCATAGTACTACTACTGCTCCCCATCAATAGTTAAACTGTAAACAGTGGGAAGGCTGTTAACCTCCTTACTTTTCTGTCCTGATTTCGGCAGAATCTTTTGCAAAAATTAGAAGTAAAACTTCAACTCAACCTATGGAGGGTATAAGATGAAAAGTATATCAATTTTTATAATCACAGTCATTGTTTTTAGCCTCTTCTTGCTGGCTATGCCAGAAAAGGGATATTCCCAAGAAGGATGTTGCCAGCAAGATATTATGGTTGATGAAACTACCTGCATTGATACTAGCCTTGGGGGATGTAATTTCTTAGGCGGATTTTTTTTTAGAGGCCAGATTTGTAACGAGCAAACAGGTTTCTGTGAGCCTGCTGTCACAGATGTTCCAACCCTCTCAGAATGGGGTCTGGTCGCTATGGCGGGAGTATTAGGATTAGTAGGTTTCATGGTTATTAGAAGAAAAAAAGCTACTGCTTAAGTCATAACAATATTGAATATAAACTAAGGGGAGCTTCGGCTCCCTCTTTATTTATTCTCATATTTATCATTTCAAAGACCTTTGGGGATTATTGTCCTCAAATTCTTGGGCTACATTCCTATTATTGCCTGATAATTCTATAATATCCTTAAATTCATATATATTTTTCATATCTAACAGTATCTGGTTCGAAATCTGTAACGTTTGGGCTACCAGCAAGCCTTTTGATATCTTCTGACCTCAAAAGCACATTTTACGTTGCTATCGTCAATGCAATATAGGGAACGAGATTAAAGAGAATTATCGCGAGTTTATAAAACGCTATGGCTTTATAATGTATCTCATCAAATTTCTCTACGGGAATTTTATACCATCTACTGTGTAGCTTGTATACAAAGTCGTGAGCGAGCATAAACATAATCCACCAAAAAACCAGTATCCCGAAATTGATAACCGTACACCAACCTAACACTTCGTGGATTTGATCAACGCTCATTATGGCCTCCTATGAAGCTATTGTTTCCTAACTATAAAATATTCACGAATTACTGATTATCAATATTAGAACACTGGTACCAATGCCTTGGGGCTACCAGCAAATGTTATATTTATGATTATCCATGTTCAAAGTTATCTATTCACATCTAATTATTGTTGCCTTAATGGGCTTGGTACTTGTAACAATTATCCATGCTGAAGAAAATTCAGAAGAAGTTCGTCATAAGGATGAAATATCTGAAAGTGCTCAAGAAGTAAATGAGCAGAACCAAGAGGAAACTCCTTTTCCTCGCGATCTAGCGGATAGAGCACCCGATAGCATTCCTGAACAAATACAGGAAGCAGAGACCATAAAAAGAAGTATTATTAAATTTGATCCATTTAGTAGAATTATTCAGCCTTGGAGAAAGCTTAATTCAAAACTAAGAGAATCTATAAGATTAGAGTTTTCACTCTCGTACACCGCATTATATCAAGTTGCCAATAAAGCCACACAAGGTGAGGGGAAAAACCGCGCAGCTGGCGGGATATGGGATTTTTCAGGTCTATGGCAAGTGTTTGCAGAGAAGAGAAGACATACCGCGTATATAGGGTTCAGGTCATCAACAAGGCACAAACTCTTTACCGATATACCCCCTTCAGAATTAGGCGAAAATATAGGATCGCTCTGGAGGACTGATGGTACTTATGGAGTAAATAATTTTTTTATTTCACAGCTCTGGTGGGAGCAGCATCTATTTGATAATAAACTGAGCTTCAGGGTAGGTAAGATAGATCAGTCCGATTATATAGACTCTTTTAATTTCAGCAGTGCGCGGTTGTTTTTTGTTAACTCGGCTTTTTCTTCAAATCCGACAATATCATATCCAGGCAATGGATTAGGAGCTTCAGCATTTTACCAACCTTATGAATTTTTTTATATACTCTCAAGTTTTGGAGATGCTAATGGCGATTCCTCTACCTTTGATTTTGGAACTTTCTTCGATGAACAGGAGTTCTTCACAGGGGTTGAAGTAGGTTTTCTTACTAATATAACTAGCCATGGAAATGGAAATTATCATATTGCATTATGGCACAGTGATCCAATTAAGAAAGAGGATGTGCCCTCTGGTAAAGGGTTAGCTATAACCTTGCAGCAGCAGTTTAGAAATGAATACAACCTCTTCCTGCGTTACTCATTTACAAATGGAAATGTGACTGATGTGAAGCAGCTGTTGTCAGGTGGCGTCGGTGTATATGATCCTTTAAATCTGGGTATAGATGATAACCTGTTTGGATTGGCATTTGCCTGGGGCGAGCCTGAGGTTAACAGTCTTCGCTCACAATATGTTATAGAGTCCTTTTTGCGTCTACAGGTATTTCCGAGCATACAAGTTACGCCGGACGTACAGTTAATTATCAACCCTTCTGAAGCCCCGGATGAAGATATAGTAGCGGTATTAGGTATGAGGTTTAGGATAGCATTTTAATGACGTTCTATTTTACAAATCAACTTGCACCTAGTAATATCTATCCCAATCATTACCCGACAAATCATTAACAGTTAGGAGTATTCAGGAAGATTTTTAAGCTCCCAAAAATCGCAGTTATAATATTTATGAAAGGGGGGATAAAAATGAATATATGCAAATATCTATTAGTAGTTCTGACTATTAGTGCAGCTTTGATTTTTCCGTATACTGCGTTTGCAGACAAACAGATTCCTTTTTGCGCCTGCTATGATGATAATAACTCAGGTAGTTGTGATCCAAATGAAGTAATATCTGATTCAGGAAATCCTGATTTGCTGATAGGGTGTACTGGTCCATGGCTAAGAGAATCCAACAATGATCTTATCAAACCGGGGCAGTCTATATGCCCTTTCTATACAGTCGATGTAACCATTTTTTCCCCTTATGGTAAATGGACTTGTAATACATTCTTACCAGATGTAGATCCTGTTGGTGTTGCTCAACTTATTTTCACATTAACAAAAGATATTCAAAAAGTTGATCTCATATTAACCAATGATAGTATAGTCGCAAAAATTTCTAAAGATGAGCCAGTAGTAACTGCCGCCGCAGCTCTAGGTGATGACAACAAAAGACCAAAACGCGACCGCGATACTTTTACTTTCAATTTTGGGCCCAATCCAAGTGATGGTGTTGTAAAAGTTACACTCGAGGAGAACCCAGAGTCAGGACATGCCGGGGAGGAAGCAACGCTAATACTTCAAAGTGGAAATTCCAACATAGAGGTTAATTCTGGAAAACTGCCTCTAGAAATTACACAGGAATTGAGTGGGGACGCGGAGTACAAGCTTATAGTTGAACAGCATGGTATTCCTGAAGATCTAAGATTCAGGGGAAAATATTTCCTCACTGTTGAAAAAGAGTCAGGCCAAATTGAAGAAATAAGGCCTAGTTTTGATGTTGAACAGTAATAATAAATCTTTAGCTGAAACACAGTTTAAACCCCATAGGGGCTACCAGATTCTTTAGTACACTCCTTAGAATTAATTCAAGTTTTGATTGATCTATATATAGAGCAATATAGCATGAAGATTTATTTCACAAAAAATCAAGGCTATAGTATTAAACATATTAATAAGACTACTATTTGAATATTGGGGGATCAGAATGAGGTACATAATTACAGCTATTCTTTTATCAACGATGTATTCGGCATCGGTGTTAGCAGCACCTTTAGCATATGTAATAAGCGAAAATGACAACTTTATTTCGATAATAGATTTATCAAACAATATGCCAACCAATGTTATTAATAATGTAGGCAATCCTGTAGACCTAGCTACAACGCCCGATGGCAAGTTTGTATACGTAGCTGCAGAGGGATCCGTATTGGTAGTACAAACCTCTGATATGAAGGTCGTTGACAATATAGATATAGATGTTGGCGAAGAGAATGTTAGTATTGCCATTAGCCCGGATGGCAACTTTGTTTATGTTACTAACTTTGACATGATGAACATGGAATATGTAGTAACTATAATTCAAACATCAGACAATACTGTAGTAGATACGGTAGAAGTTCAAAATCAGCCTACTGACATAGCTGTTACCCCGGATAGCAAATTTGTATATGTAGTAAACGGTGGCGGAGCTATAGATCCGCAACAGTCGCCCAATAGTACAGTATCTGTAATTCAGACCTCCGACCATACGGTTATTGATACAATTAATGTAGGTCGAGATTCTGTAGAGATAGCTATTGACCCAAATGGTGATTTTGCTTATGTAACTAACGTTCTATCAAACGACATTTCAAAAATACAAATCTCAAACAATATGGTGGTTGATAACATCAAAGGTTTTACTAAACCACTCGTAGTTGAAGTAAGTCCCGATAACGAATTGCTTTATGTAGTTGAGGAAGCCAGTACTGCAGTAAATGTGTATAAAATCTTAGACAATATGGTGATTGATACTGTGGTGGTTGAAAATCAGACTTCTGGGTTCTTATGTGTAGTTGCAAGTCCTGACGGAGATTTTATTTATATTTGCGGCTCTTCGGCAGTTATTGTAGTACCAACCTCCAACTACAGTAAAATTACTCCTGTAGAACTTGGTGCTGATGTCAATGATGTTTCCGGCATAGCATTGGTCCCTGACCAGGATTTATTAGGATCAGTAGATGGCGGCAATGGAAACTCCAGCAATTCCTGTGCACTTGCAGGCCCAGGAACAAGCAGCAGCTCCTTACTTATATTACTGATTATTCCTGCATTTATATTGATAAGAAGATGTAGGGCAAATTGATTATCTAAATCTTTAGCCAATACAAAACTATTTCGAATACCATTAGGAATTGTTATTTATATTCTCTTGATATATACCTTCATTATCACCCGATTATCCTTAAATTTGTATATAGTTTTCGTGTAAGACAATATCTGGTTCTAATTTTGGGCAGTAGCAGCTACTTGATTAGATCTGCCGGACGTATGTCTAACTTGCCATCCATTCGCACGTAGATGATACAATCATCCCCGTCTTCACACGAAATCTGATGCGTTGACTCACCTTTTGAACCAAAATAGCTTCCAGGCTCCATAGTCTTGGCATGTGTTTCATCCGTTGAGTGGAGTTGTGGCTGTCCTTGAATCACTACAGCTTGGAAGTCCGAGCTCGAGTTGCTTATCATTCCATCAAATCCGGCCGGGAGTTTAAAAAGAGTACCACTCAGCTGATCATCCTCAGGGTCTCCCCAAAGAAAAGCTACCTTTGGTACATCAGCAGAGTTTGGCATACCATGCTGATTTACCCAAACGATGTTAGATGCATCTACGTTAATCGGCTTATCTGTGCTATCAAACGCCTTCTCTGCAGGAAGTACTCCAAATGCATCCTCAACCTCTATATACGCCACTGCATTACTGCCCTTGGCAGCCGTAATATGCACACCACCGCCCGGCTGTGTCCAGTAAGAACCCGACGTCATATACATCTCATCAGCATTAGGATCGTCGTTGTGAATAGTGCCACTAATAACTACACCTCGGTAGGCGATATTGTGAATATGAGGTGGTGAGGAGAAGCCGTCCTCAAATTTAACCAGAAAGCCTGCTGGTCCAGATCCAGTGCGATCTCCCCAAAGGTTGGCCGCCATCGGGCTACTTGAGCCGCGGGCAGGGTTGAGATCCTCCCATTTAACTTCTGATATCAAAATAATATTCAAGGTTGGATCTACTGTTGATTTAGGGGCGATGCTATCGGATGCAACCTGCTGACTAGTACAGCCTGCAGTTAGTATCGTCAAAAGTGCTAGCGCTAGAAATGTTTTCACTTTAAAACTCCTTTTTTCTATTAGAACATACTAGCATATACGAAATCAATATACTTAGAATATTTTTTATCTCTGCTATACTAAATAAACAAATCAAAACTATTGTAATAGGTACAAATTGAGCAAGAAAACTATCCAGTTAGAAGTGGTTCAATGCGATTATGTTAAGGAAGACGGAGAGCGTTGTTCATTTGAAGCCGATAAGCAAAGAATGCGTACATGCAACGTTTGTGGAATAGATGTTTGCGAATCACATTCCGGATATAGCTATGTAACATCAAGAGTTTTAAGTGATAGCATGCTTCGAGCAGGCCAAAATCGATATTCTTACTGTTTCTGTGTTGAGCACATGGATGATTTGGTTGCCTTTGTTGTAGAAAAATTAGGTGATAAGTTCGAAATTCCACCTAATCATCTCGGTGGTGGAGTTGGCGAAACACAAGTACTTGAAACCCATACTATCTCTATATTAAATAAATCTAGCAGTTCTGAATAGTACATCTAAAGACCAAATTCCTGGAGAAATTATCACTCTTAAAAAATTGTCTATAACAAAAATAGAGTTGTGAGAATTGAAATATTAATATGTTGGCATTTATAAATTATTAACTCATTTGTCATAGCGAAAATCACCGTTAAACTTTAAAATAATAACAATTCAACTATAAATCATTTTCTGTGGAGGGGACAAAAAATGAAATTTCGTATCAGCATATTGCTATATGCTTTTGGTTTTTCTTTATTCAGTACGTTCTTAATTCCATTTGATCTGACATCTTATGCTCAAGTGGATCCATCAATTACAATATTGCCTGATTTTGACTCTGAATTCGCTCCTGCTTGCTCAGATGGAACTGTCTACCCCGGGACTGGTGGAACGGCCTGCGAGTATTCTGTGGCAGAAGCAAGGAGAGGAAATAATATGCCAAACGGTGATCAGGAGCTTTTGGTTAGACCCGGAGGAGGATTTAGCACTATTATTCAGGATCAGCTCATGTGGCAAACATCTCCTTTCAGTTGGTCGTTGGTAGGTACAGCTGGTGGTGATGTCACTTTCACCGTAATGCAAGGTGATACTTATATACTTAGCACAGTGGCAAGTGAATATGACGTTAACCCAAACAATACTAGTGAAGTTTATATTCGCTTGCGCGGCGCAACAGTTGATCAAGGAATAAGCGCAACATTTACTCTAACTAGGATTAATGGTCAAAATGTTAATTCTGCATTTATTGATTCAGATGGCGTGGCTGACTACATACTCGTTCAATGTATGGACTTTAGCCAAGATTGGTCTCTAGAAGGGACTGCCCAATTCTTGGTGCTTGAGAGACCTCCTGCTGCTGGGTCCGCACCATCGTTCCAGATCAAATTAACCCAAGATCTTGGTCTGGTTCCCAACAGTTGTGAGCCGAAAGGATGTTGTGTGTGTGGAGATAGCCAATGCAACATTACTACAGAAAATGAATGTATTGCCTTGGGTGCGAGTTGTTCATATGAGGGAGATAACACCATGTGCGAAGGCATAGATTTATGCTCAGACGTTCCCGGATGTTGTTTTTTAGATCCAAATGTAGAGAATCTGGCACTTTCCAATAGACAAATAGATCCAAATAGATGTGTCGAGACCACAGCATTTATGTGTAGTGTTGATAATGGAATTTTTCAGGGCGTTGGCAGTTCTTGTGAAATTAATTTTCCACAAGAATGCTCATTCCCTCCTAGAAATGTTCCTACCTTGAGTGAATGGGGAATGATTACTATGGCGACAGTTCTAGGATTAGTTGGATATATGATTATTAGAAGAAGAAAAGCTACAACTTGAAATTAACTATGTATTAAAAAAGGGGAGCTTCTGCTCCCCTTTTACTAATAGCTCATTTATAGTTTATCCAACAATATTAGAGAAATATAGCAGTTCCGAGTAGAAACTATTTTCTTACCGATTACCCATTACCTACTTCTTAGCATAAATACACAGGTCAATTAATATTGAGACAATAATTACAACAAGACCGATTCCAAGAAGTATAAATGATAAAGGCAGAAAGAGGCTTTCCTGAACCACAAAATCGTTATCTAATACTCCACCATAGAAACGGTTTTCAGCTAACCGACTCAAAATGCCGAGCAAAATGAAGATTAAGCCTATCGATATGATCTTATAGTTCATTAACCCTAATTATCATTAATCTTATAGCTTTATTCAATGTTTAATAGAAATGTTCAACTAATTGTAGCTTTATATCTTGATTATGGACTTTTAAGTGGTATTTCACTTATTGATATTTATGGGAATCAATAAAGAAGACTGCGGAAAACCAAAATTGGCAAGCCGCAATCTTCTTATATTAAGATTTAGAGATTACTTATCTATCAAGTTCAATTATAACAAGCTCCACTCGTCTATTTTCAGCGCGCCCCTGTTCTGTTGTATTAGGAGCAATTGGGTTAAGTGGCCCAACCCCTACTCCAGCTAGTCGATCTCTAGCAATTCCATCTGTTACAAGCTCGCTGACAATCGCATCAGCACGTCTTTTTGAGAGTCCTAGATTGTAATTAAAGTCGCCTGTGTTGTCCGTATATCCAACGACAGCAAGCTCCAAAGTAGGATGCTGTTCCATCATTCCAGCTATTTTGGCAACAATTGCCTGAGCACCTGGATTAACCTTGGCACTGTCAAATGCAAACAGTATTCCACCACTGATTGCAACGCTTCCGTCTTTATAAAGTGCAGTATATATCTCCTGCTCAGAAGCAACGTTTATGTCAAACGTCGACATCTGACCAATTTGTCCTGCTGGTGTAGGTGGTGGATTACTTCCGCCAAGTGACGCACAACCAACTAGACCACCAGTAGCACCGATTACAAATACTAATAATAACACCTTCGTGAATCTATTTAACATATGACCCTCCTGTATAAATGTAAATTTTTCCTGCCGCCTGCTATTATAGTAGACCCGCCTTCATGAAACCCTGCAATTTATTCTATCATAAACGACACTTGCTGTGAAATAGCTCTACCAATTCTACTTAGAACTAAAACTTGAATCTTATTTCTTTGAAATTCCTCTTATTTATTGAAAGGATATTCCTTAAGTTATAATGTTTAGACTATGAGGAATATGCAGATTGAGGAAGCTCATATATGCTAGCCAAACAACTTAAGCACTGGGCCGAGAAACAGCCTGACAAGATAGCGCTACAGATCCGGGACAATGAGGGCTCTTACTCTAGTTATACATATAAAGAGCTATATATAAACAGCATCAGACTTAAATCCAAGCTCGAAAGCATGGGATATAAGCCTGGGGATTATATTTCTGTTTACGGAGATAATTCACCTAACTGGGCAGTCTCCTACATCGCGATTAACTTCCTGGGGGGCACTGTGATCCCGCTTGATGCGCTTTTAGGGGCCCAGGATATATATAACTTTCTTGAATTTGCAGAGGTTAAAGCAGTAATAGTCGATGAAGGCCATATAAAAGAACTCCAGGAAGAATTAGCATCTAAAAACTCAGATATAGATGTAATTCCTATGGAGTCGATCATTAATGAGCCCGGTGAAGTAGATTCAGTAGAGCCCTATGAATCCGATCCTGACGACTTGCTCGCCATACTATTTACTTCTGGCACAACCGGAACTCCAAAAGGTGTTCAGCTATCTAACCAAAATGTTTTTGGCAATGTACAGGCACTTCTGAGTTCAATTGAAGTAACCCACAAGGACAATGTTTTAAACATATTGCCCCTTCATCACGGGTACTCATCAATAATTGCATTATTTTCGCCACTTTGGACAGGGGCTACAGTTACCTTTTCAGAATCAATTAAGAGCACTGACCTCTTAGCTAGTATCAGGGAAACAGGAGTGACAATATTTCCGGGAGTACCGAGACTCTTTGAGCTCTTGTTTAACGAAATTGAAAATAGGGTCAAACGTTTACCTTTTGCGCAGAAAACAATATTTAACACCCTATATAAAATTTCAGAATCAACATGGAAATCTACAAACATAAGACTCGGAAAAACCTTCTTTGGAAAAATTCACGAGCCATTTGGAAAACAGTTTCGATTTTTCACATCAGGTGGAGCAAAACTAGACCCCAAAGTTTATACTGGATTTTTGACTCTGGGATTTAAAATTGCCGAAGGATATGGCCTTACAGAAACCTCTGCTGTTGCAACTCTAACGTCGCCTGATATTCCCAATCCCGGAAGCGCAGGGAGCCCTCTTCCCGGAACTGAAGTAAAAATCTATAAAACCGATGAAACAGGCACGGGAGAGATTTGCTTAAGAGGTCCGAATATTATGCGGGGATACTATAAAAATGAGGAAGCTACCAATGAAATGATAAAAGACGGCTGGCTTCACTCTGGCGACCTTGGACATCTGGATTCAGATAAGAATGTATTCATAACAGGCAGAGCAAAAGAGGTCATAGTACTCCCATCAGGGAAAAACATTTACCCTGAGGATGTTGAAAACCTATATAACAAAAGTTCTCTTTTAAAAGAAATTTGCGTTATCGCTCATAAGTCTGACTCGGGAAGCATAAAAGGTCTTGGTGTCATAGTCGTTCCAAACATGAGAGAAGTTAAAGAACGAGATGTGTTTGATGTTAGGGATAGAATTCGCTCGGTGATATCTATGGAGGGCTCAAAGCTGCCGTCCTATATGCAGATATCAGAGGTCTTGATCTCTAATACCGAACTTCCAAAGACAAGGCTTGGCAAGTTTAAGAGAAATGAGATAGATAAAATTGCTATGGATTTAAGATCAGGTGTAGAGACTAAAGATGTAGAACTTAAACCTGAAGAGATTGAAATCTTAAATAAGCCCGAGTCTGTAAGATTTCTGGAACGTTTTTCAGAGATAACAGAGGTTAAAGGCCCCTTTCATCCGAATGACGATCTCACACTAGATCTTGGAATAGATTCTCTAACACTGGTAGAGGTCACGGCACTTCTTGAAACAGAGTTTGGTGTATTTATAGCAGAAGAAGAAATTTCCAATGTGCGCAGCATTGGAGATATTTTAGAAAGGCTTCCTGAATCACCTAACCTGGCAATTGGAGATATAGCGGCGGCTAAGAAAGAAAACAACGAATCACTTGACGAAGTATTTAACTTGAACAGGAGCTTCTTAAAAAGAACAGCGATCAAAGTAATTCAACTTGTTCTAAGATTCATAGTATTAGTTGCATTTAGATCGCGTCTAAAAGGTGTGAATAAAATTCCTAGAAATAGAGCTGTTTTAATATGCCCTAATCACCAGAGTTTAATTGATCCAATTTTAATCTATGCCCTATTGCCGAGCGAGATGTTAGAGAAAACTCTGTTTACAGGGTTTGGTGAATATTTTAGCAAAGCGCCTCTCTCATGGATTGTACACCCTATGAGGATAATACTTACAGGCACTGGAAGAACATCGGCTGAATCCATAAGACTGTCTACAGAGGGGCTCAATCGGGGCTATTCAGTATGTATATTCCCCGAAGGCGAACGCACAAGCAGCGGAACTATAATGAAGCCACGCATAGGTGCTGGGTTATTAAGCGTAGAAACCGATACACCGATAATCCCAATCTATATCGACGGTGCTACTAAGACCCTCTCTCCAATAAACCCGGGCCTGAGTTTCCCAAAAGTAAGTGTAACGGTGATGGACCCTATACAACCTGCAAAAGGCGAGAAAGAAGCTAGAGATTTATATCAGGATACAGTTAATATATGGCTGGAAGATATGCAAAAAATGGAAGGAAGTTAAATCACAATTGAATTATTGTAATTGATTGTGCTAATCTGTAATGTTGTAAAAACAAGGGAACCTCTGACATGAAAATACTTATTAGTTCTATACTACTCTTATGTTTCATTTCTATTAATGCGCACAGCTACGATCAATGGCTGAAGTATTATTACATGGATAACAAAGGCAAACTAAACGGGGAAGAAGTGTGCATGTCTGGTGAGGTAAAAAGGGAAAGATACGAATGTAGTGGAATGACTGTCGGCGGTGGAATTTGTATGGCCAGCGATCAGAAAAGGGAAAGGTATCAGTGTAAAAACTTAACGCTAGGAGAAGGGATTTGCATGGCCGGTAATATTAAAAGAGAAAAATACGATTGCAAAGGAATGACTGTTGGGGGTGGGATTTGCATGGCTAGCGATATAAAAAGAGATAGATATGATTGCAAAGGTCTTACAATCAGTGAGGGAAAATGCATGGCAGATGATCTTAATAAAACAAAATATGATTGTAAGGGCAAATAGAATAGATATAATGATTTGGTAGTTTATATAACAAGGTGGTAGTGCAAATCAAATGAAAACAACAATTTTATTACTTGTTTTATTATTATTCACAGCATGTTCCGGCGGCAAAAATAGTGAAGTCAACGAGCGGGAGCTTTATGGACAAAAGAGAGCGGACTGTAAAACAACCAAAATGACTGATCAGGGAGCTAATGTTATGCAGTGTTCAGAAATACGCGCTGATGATAAAGAGATAAGAGACTCATCTGATACTTGGCGTGAGGAGTATAGTCCAGAAAATTATGGACCCTCAAGCTACCAGAAAATCCAGAAATGAAATAGTGATGAGAAATCTAGAGTAATCATAAATCCCACCAAAAAAAATAAGAATACATCCCACAAATACTAGCACTGTATCAACGTATTTTTGTATTTACCCTATCAGGAAAATTCTTGTATACATCCTAAAAAATATATTGTAGACTGGAAAATAATAGATCTTACAATAGGCGGTAGGGTTCTGTTTGTTCAACAATTGCTAGTAAAATAAAGGGCTGAAAAGCTTACTACATAGTGAATAACCTTACTGCAAAGGAGGTTTATCATGCCTTGGAAAACTGGCTCGATCTGGGCACAAAATGTGTTCTATAGAAAAAATCTTGGCGGAGTTGACTCTGTCACGTTAAATCTGGCGAATCTTGATATTACTGTAGACGCAGCTATCTCTCTTATTACTCACAGGAGTGAAAATATTTGGGCTGCCTGTGGTGTCTCACGCGTGGTGAGTAACGGTAACGTGGAAACATTTGATCCTCCACTTCCGAGGCTCGTGAGATCAAATGTTACAAGCATAACCTATAGATCTCAAGCAAATAATTGTGACATCTGGTCACGCTGGTCGATGATGGTTTGGACATAGGAGAACCAATTATGACAAAATCAAACACAGAAGAATTAGAATTTGAGAGTACGAGCTGTTTTATCGCATATGATGCACAAAATGGAGATGTACTCTATATTCACGAATGCATGAAGCAAAAGGGTTCTTATGAAGGAGAATCTGACCCTGATGAAGATATGATTCTTCAGATGGCACGTGGTGATTATGGCGACCGAGGTATAAAGGTATTGAAATTGCCAGAGGGCTTTGAATTGAATCCTGAATCGGCGTACCGAGTTGATCCTCAATCAGGAGAACTTGAAGAGTCCTATAACTCTGCTATTAAATTTCGGGATTTTATCAAGCAGGCAAAGTAGTTTATAAAAGCAGTTTATACACTACTTTTTTTATAAAGCTTTTTATAGGCGTTAAAAGCCACCTGGTATAGAAACGGGAAGACTATGAGTGCACCTATGAACCAAAGCTCGTATCTGTGAGCAGGGTCACGGCCTATTTGAATCAGCAGTATTACAAGTGCAGCAAAACAAACGAAAGCTCCTAAAATACAAATCCACCTTCTGCTTTTTGTCTCTTTTGCCAGTTTTGCATTGGCAATATTCACCATCAAAAAAGTAATGATGAATCCAGAACTCGCTGCTGCTGCAAGTGCATGAAGATCTAAAAAATTAGCGATTATTAGTACAAGAACCGTAATAACTAGCAATCCAACTGGGGTGCGTCCCCAGATTTTTCTTTCATATCTCTCAGGAGCTTCCCCTTCTTTGGCAAGCATTCGAGGGAGCTTGGAAGCACCAAAAAGTCCTGCGTTAATTGCAGAAGCAGTAGCGAGTATTGCACCAACGGAGAGAAGAATAAAACCAGTTTTGCCAATAAACACCTGTGCTGCGGCAGAAAGAGCGTAATCCCTGGAAGCAGTTATTGCCTCAAAAGATAGGTGCCCTATTACTACAACAATGATGAACATGTAAAAAACCATGGCTGTAATTACACTTCCAAAATATGCATAACCCAGATTTTTCTCTTTATCCCTTACCTGATCTGACACGTTTGCAATCAACTCAAAGCCCTCATAGCTTATGAATACAAGCATCCCCGTTGCTATGATAGTAGGAGCTGATACCCAGTCTGCCGGGCTTAGTCGTTCAAAGGATAGCTCACCTGCGAATAAACCCATCACTACAAAGGCTAAAAGAATAAGAAGCTTGCTTACATTAAAAAACCCTTCAGATCTTTCAGCGATATTAGGACCAACGAAGTTAACTAGAGCCAGTACAATCATAATTGCACAGGTCATCACTCTATGCCAGAAATCATAGTCAGCATTCGGCAGGAAGGTTGCTACAGCGTAGGTGGCAAAGGCGTAGGCATATACTGCCAGAAGAACAACGTAACTCATTATGAGTAATACATTTAGACTCCCGGTGAAGACACCTTCTCCAAAAGCCTGGTTAATAAATTTAACAGTCCCCCCTCTGCTTGGATACGTAACAGATAGTCTTAGATAGGAGTAAGCAGTAAGAAGTGCAACAACTCCGCCGATAAGAAATGATAGATAGGTTGCCCCCCGGGACTCTACAATTGCAAGCCCGATTGTAGCAAAGATACCGCCGCCGACAATGCCGCCTATGCCGATTGAGAAGGCATCGATAAAACCAAGTGATTTGTCACTAGTGGAAATATCTACTTTTGGATTATTAATCCGATGACTTAATCGAGATAGTAGGGGCATATCAAACTTGACCGTTGTCCTTTGTAGTCTTGATCCTATTTATACAAAAGTAACTTTACGCAAAAAAAGCGGAAATGAAAAATATGCTTCCGTTTTAAGAGAAATTTATGTTATTGTGAAAAATAGGCGGTAGGAGGGAATTAAGTAAAAGTTTTTCAGTGGCCAGCAGTAGAACCGCCGTCAATTTGTAGTGCTGCACCAGTAATATTGGCTGCGTCCTCTGAAGCAAGATAAAGTATTGCTTTGGCTATTTCTTCTGGCTTGGCCATACGTTTTAAGGGAGAATAATTAACTATCTCTTCTTCTATGGAACTTGAATCCTCTGATTGGTCTATAATGTCACGGCGTATCATATCGGTATCTACATACCCGGGACAAACACAGTTAACTCTAACACCTGGGGCTAACTCAAGCGCCATGGCTCGTGTCATATTAACCACTCCACCCTTTGATGCACAATAGACCGCAAGCTCCTTTTCTCCTATTAAACCAGCATCAGATGCAAGGTTTACAATATTTCCACCACTCTTCTTAAGTGAGGGGATTGCATATTTAGAGCAAAAGAAAGTTCCCTTCAGGTTTATGTCTAGTGTTTGATTCCAAATCTCTTCTGTGCTGTCTTCTATAGAAGTAGCGAACAAAACTCCGGCTGCATTGACCAATATATCAAGACCGCCAAGACCGCTAATTGCAGAATTCACAACTGATTCGCAACCCTCTGCTGTACTTATATCACCTGGAGCAGAGACTAATTTATGTTCAAATGATAATGATTTGATTGTGGCTTCTACAGTTTCTTTTGAGCGTCCGTTAATAGCTACCCGAGCACCCCTTTCTAAAAAGGCTTCTGCAGTAGCCCTTCCGATTCCCCGGGAAGAGCCTGTAATCAAAACTGATTTTCCTTCAAACTCCATACATTTCACGTTTATCCTTTATAAGAGCTATTCATTTTCACAAGCAGTACCTGACTCACCCGAAGAACAGGTGTCGGGACCGCCGCCGCCTTCGATCATATCATTTCCTGATCCGCCGTCGATATCATCTCCACCTGAGCCGCCCATAATCATATCATCTCCGCTTCCGCCGTCGATATCATCAGCGCCCTGCTTACCTTCAATCATGTCATCACCAGCGTTTCCGTCTATTTCGTCATTACCTCTTTGACCTATTAAAACGTCGCTTCCATCTCCGCCAGATATATCGTCATTACCTGCCCCGCCTTTAACTAAATCGTCCCCACCTTCTCCGTCAAGGTCATCATGACCGTTTCCACCCATGATGAGGTCATTACCTTCTCCGCCAGAGATTCTATCGTCTCCCATGTTGCCATCAAGGGTATCGTCTCCAGGTCCACCTTCTATGATATCGTCTCCGCCTCTGCCGTCTATTTCATCATCCCCACCGAAACCAAGGATGAGATCATCTCCCATTGTGCCGCGAAGTTTGTCAGGACCTTCTGTTCCCTCAATTATGTTTCTAGTATTACCAACGTTACCACTTCCGCCATCTGAAAAATTACTAGGCGGTGTTGGAAATTCATAGCATTCCTGACCAGCTAGGCTCGGTCCTACTTTTGGCCAAGGAACATCCCAGTTGGCATCTCTAGGAAATGGGATAGGTGTAGGGCGTTGGTTTACATCATCGGCAACAAATGTGCTCGGCATGGTGATTCCAAAACCCAGGCATAGTGGTTGACCATTAATTATCGGACAATCCGGATCGTTACCTGACCATCTGCAAATATCTATTCGCTGGCACTGTGCATATAAATCGGGGTCGTCAATTTTCAACTGAGCTGAACATCCGCATTTGTTACCGTCATGTGTACAGAAGCTTGAAGGTCTACAGCTCTCTACTCTAGCTTCATCGAAATTTGATCTAAAATTTTCCATATCTACAGTAACTGTAAGAATCCCAGTGCTACTATCGTATTTTCTGTCCCAACCTGTAGCAGCCCAGCCACCTGGAACAGCACCAAATCCTATATTTAATGTTGCAATGTTTGCAGTTACTGCCTGTACTATCTGAGGATCATTTTCATCAATACTCGGATCTATTCCTACATAGTATTGATATGTTTGAGTAATTTCCGGTTTTGCAAAAACAAAGAATGTATAATAGGTTTGATTAGCCACAAACTTATTTCTAAGAGGAAAGCTATCTTGAACCTGGTTTCTGGTTGTGTCTATATAATACAAACCATTATTTGAGGTTAGGTTTATGCGACCAGATATTGCAGGCCCTTGCATACGTATTTCAGTTTCAGCATCGCTATCTTCTGTGCCTGTAAGATATTGTCTTATAAGAGGAACTCCATAGCAACCTGCAGTACAGTTTGTAGTCCAATCAGCTCCGCAGCTCTGACCGCATCCTGGGTATACAACTGTCGTTACATATTCATAAGGACTCGTTTTAACAGTTGCATCCGAGCGGCATTCAAACTGCTCAATCGGGGCTGTAAAGAATGGATCTTCGTTGACAGAGATCGTCTTTTCAACTCCTGTAAGCGAACCATCGTCATCGTTCAGAATCGTCTGACGGTCAATAGCTGTCCAGCCATTAAAGCTACCGGAATTAAATGTACAGTAGTTATCTCTAACAGCACCGACATTTGTATCGAAAGTGCCCGGAACAAATAGTGGTTGTATAACAAAATGCCTTATTTCAGTGTTATCAAAAAACAGGTTATCCGAATGGAAAGCAGGGGGGTAATAAAAACCGTTTGGCTGCTTCCATGCTATGGCTGCGTTAGGTAATATGCAGCTATCTTGAACCTCACGCAATACCTCGTCCCCTTGTATAATTTCTTTGACATCTCTTGGCATACCGAGCACTCTCCCATACATCCAAGCACTATTGCCACAGCTGTTATCATTTGCAGTGGATGGTGAGCAATCAGTGACATGAGTTTTTGTAATGTCGAGATATGCGTTTGAAGCCTGGTTTGCAGGTCCATCATAGATATTGAACAGACGCTGATTCATACCATAGTTACTGATTGGGAGACTTATTCCTTCATCAAGTTTAATGCAGTAGTTACCAGCCTGTGCCACTGTGTTATCACAGGTTAAGCCTCCAGGACTAAAAGGGCCTGCGTTAGATGAGAAAGGATTTCCATCTTCTGTGTTACCAATAAATGCGTTGTTTGCAGCTAGCATAAAGCTTCCAGGAAGGAGTGAAGACTGAGTATAGTCACCACCTGTAACAAAAGTAAGGCCTGCGTTTAATACATTGGTTATAGAGCTGTTGATAACAGTAAAGAATGCGCGTCTTAACCATATGGCAGAAAAGTTAGTTTCGGTCCAATGAAATGCGGTTGTATAGCGGTCAAGCACTGTTACCATGCAATTATCAACATCATCTCCCGAACATGGGGAAACTGTACTGCAGTCTGTGTCCTCACCGTCACACCTTGTAGCATTTGGATTAGAAGTAAATATTGGGTAATAAAATTCATTCGCTGTACTACTGTCGTTAACTAGATCCGGTGGCGGGGCTGGCGCAAGTGGATTAGGAATGGGATCTAATGTAGGGCCAAGACCAAACCCTACACCTGTACAAGGCGCAGTACTAACTGTGGCGTTATAGGAATTCATAGCAGTTGAGCAGTAATTACCTTTGAATTTCTTTATAGGAGCAGTTGCGTCTCGTCCCGGTCTGGGTTTAATAGAAGCATAAGAGAACCACTTTTGCCTTTTTGACGGTCCACTTATCGCAGCATTCACAGGCCAGTAGCATGCACCGCATGCTGTTGCTCCAGCTGCCATATTGTACTCAAGATCATTCCACCCATTTGTAAACCAAAATATTGTGGGCTGGGTATAGTCAGAGTATGCTGTCAGCAAGTTTCCATTCTTGAGTGTTCCCTCTGAAGCTGCTGCTGCAAGAATGCCCGGAACTTTGCGGGGATTTTGAACATTATCCACTGCAGCTCTAGCAAGTACTCCTAGGTTTGAATAAAGCTGGTTATTAATCTCTGTTCCATCTTCTAAATAGTAGCCATGTCCAATTGACATAAACCCGACATTCCTTGCAACGGTTATTTCCTGTGTACCATGAAGAGTCACCCAACGAGTCATAGAATCATGAATTGAGCTGTCTTTGAGAAAAGTACCGGGAGATTTCCTGATGAGATGAAAATGTACTGGGTAGCGGCCTTTGCGCCCTCCTTGGCCAAGTTGATAAAACTCAACTCCCTGAATTTGAAGAGATTTAACACCCTGTCTTGCCATCAAGTGCCCACCGTAGAAACTACCAGCTGTCGGTGGACCGAACTGCTGACCAACGTTATCACCTGCAGAAACAACTCGAATACTTCTTGTTAATAGCCCTACTGCCGCCCTTGTTTCTACTGCCGGTTGTCCATCAACTTTTATATCGAGCTCTACACGGGAAGGAACTTTCGTGAGAGGATAGGTTGTTCCTCTGTGACTATAAAGAACTTTATCGGAAATTACTTCGTCAGTATTGGAATGTGGATCAAGCACATCGTATTCAAATTCGGTATCACTCACTTTACTGGTAATTACAAGTTTTTCAGAATGTCCCGGTATATAATCAGTTGTTGTAACTACAATATGATCTCCCTCTTGCCAGTTAACAGCTCTGTTAACTTTTATCGTATCACTAGTTGGAGTTAAATCTTCAGCCAGCCTTACCCAGCTTGTACCTGAGCTTGATTTACCAAGACTGCTGTCATCGATAGTAGTACCTTTAACTCCGTACATCTGAAGGGTTCCGCCAAAAGAAACTGCGAGAACTTTTGAACCGAAAGATCCGGTCTCACCAGATATTGGATCTGGCACACCGTATTTATAAAAACAGTCTGTTGTTCCATCGGGCATGGTACTTGGCGTACAGGAAGATGGATTAACCGTATTCATTTCATTTATGACAACGTCAATGCCACAATCAGGAGTTAGACATTCAATACCTTTCTTATCGTCTTTACTGCCGTAAAGATAGATTGTTAATGTACCACTGTTACCAATTGGAGCAGAAGTTGTGCCGGCTATTAAGCTGCTATCTTTTTCTACAAGAATAGACTTAGCCCAAAATTCTATATCTGCGTCTTTGAACTCGAGTTTACCGCCATTGTAAATATTTACATTTTTGTAACGGTATGTGCCAGCTTGTGAAACCATACAATCGTTAGTCACTTCAAGGTCTTTAGGTTGAACACCGCCACTAGAGTCTGGATTGAGTACTCCCCCGTCGCACATATCGACGCCCTGTGCATTGGAAGTATTATTTCCAGCTAAGATAAATAAAAATACAAAAAGCGGAATTATAAAAAGGTAAAGCGGGTTATTACTTTCTCTCCTCGATACCATCTGAATTCTCCTCCAAGAGTTAGTTTATATATTTACGTATTCTTAATTACCAAATAACGAGAAACCCATAATTAAAGCCCCTATATATAATAGTATAACTAAGGAAATTCTACAATATGGAGATTGAGGGGTAAATCTTTATTGTGTATTCCGGGAATAGCCACAGGGAGCACATCTATGCTATTCCCGATAATGAGCCCTGTCTCCTAATCCACAATATGTTGACCAAGAGGAGAACGGATTACTATTTGAAAAATCTAAATATTAAATATCTGAATAGTTATTATGGCAGATAAAACAATTGCAGTAATGCTAAATTTCCTATTCTAATCATTTTTCAGTAAGATTTAATTTATTAAGTGTTGTTCCAGATAAATGATATTGTTAAATGATTAATAGCATGAGAGGAAAAATAAATCAATTACCGACATGGTTAATGGTAGGAGTAATAGCACTAATAGCTACCGGTATTTTCATAAGATTCTATGACCTAGACGGAAAGTTTTTTTGGGGAGATGAGGTAAACACTCTTTTATATACTGCCGGATTTACAAAGCAGGAATTAACAGACGACATTGAAGGCAGAGAAATTGAGATTAGCTATCTAAACAAATATATCTTCACTAATCCTGAAAAAAGTGTCTTGGACACTATTAAATCCATATCTACAGACGAAATTCAACATCCTCCATTATATTATGCCCTTTCAAGCATTTGGCTAAAAATTTTTGGTGACTCTATATGGGTAATCAGAAGTTTCTCTGTTTTAATGGGCTTATTAGCACTCCCATGTGTTTATTGGCTTTCTAGAGAGTTATTTGATTCTCGCAAAGTAGCATGTCTAGCGGTTGCTATAGTAGCAGTATCACCTTTTCATCTCATCTATGCTCAGGAAGCAAGGCTCTACAGCATCTGGACTGTAACGGTATTACTATCTAGCGCCGTACTTCTTAGAGCTTTGTCACGAAGATCAAAACTCTGGTGGATACTTTATGGGCTGAGCATCTTGCTAGGCATTTATACTTTTACCCTATTTGCACTGGTTATTGCAGCACATGGATTTTACGTGCTTGCGATAAATCTTCCTGAAATCAAATTCCAACCAATAAAAGTGCCGGGCAACCTTATATCTTATGCCCTATCTACAATAGTTGCGCTGATTTTGTTTCTCCCCTGGGCATATCTTTTAGTCAGAAACTTGTCGAGAGCTCAAAACAACTTAGTGTGGATGAATATTGATATAGGAAAAGTCGCTTTAATAAAATTATGGGGGTTTAACTTGAGTTCAGCATTTTTAGATATCGGACTTGTGCCAAAAATAACACTGCCAATCGAACTCCCGCTTACATCTATTGAATTTATGAATTCTCCTCATCTAGATGAGATTTTAGGGAATTACCCTTTTATATCTCCTATCTACTTCGCAATAAAGATTCTAGTTATGGTATTAATTTTATATTCGATCTATTACCTTCTTAGTTCCGCCCAAAAAAGAAGTTCTATATTCCTGGCAACTTTAATCGCCATACCTTTTATAGGGATAACTTTTCAGGATTTTATTTTTGGCGGGGTCGGTTCTACGATTGTAGGGTACAGATTTTTTGTTCCTGTAGTTTTAGGAATCGAACTTGCAGTAGCATTTTTACTTGCATCAAAAATCAGTGGAAGAATTTGGCAGCTTATAACAATTCTAATCTTAATATTAGGACTTGGTTCTTGTATTACATATTTTAAGGCTGATAGTTGGTGGACATTAAGGTATGGATATCATATTACAAGAATCGCTCCTATTATAAACAATGCTGAAAATCCACTAATCATTACTAAGTTTGAGTCTCAAATTCTTGCATTTCCACATCATCTAAATCCTGAAGTAAGACTTATTACTATAGAAAATCTACAAGATTTAAAACTCTCCGAACAGATAGGAGATGTTTTTGTTTATGATTTTCCTCCTGAACAAATAGAAGAACTTGATAACAGAAAAGGATTTAGTATCGAAGAGGTTAATTCTGATGATAAGCTTTGGCGTTTGAAAAATATAGAATAGGAACTTATATATTAGCTATCAATTGCGGACTCTAATTTTGCTTTAGTCTTTCGTTTTCTTCTTTTCTTTTGTTTTTGGATTTTTTGGACTTTTAACTTTTCTTTAGTTGGTTTTCCCGAGATGCTTTCTTCTATTTTGGATACTAATGAGCGGCGAGCTAAAAAACGGTTAACACCCTGCGTGCGGTCCTTCTGGACTTTTACAGTAATTCCTGTTGGTAAGTGTTTTAGCTGGACACAGGTTGCAACCTTGTTAACGTTTTGACCACCTGGCCCACCTGAACGGATGAATTTTTCATCTATATCAACATCTTTAACTCCAAGTTCCTCCATCTTTTTTTTGAGAGCTTCCTCTTTTTCGAGACTAACTCCAAACTTGCTCATTATTGTTCGAAACCCTGAAACTTCTGAACAACCATTTTTAGCAGATCATGCCTAGAGACAATTCCTATGGGAACTCCATCTCTAACAACTGGCAGTCTATGTACCTTTTGCTCGAGCATTCTCCTGACAGCTTCAGCAACAGAATCATCCTCGGCTATTGTTATAGCAGGGCTGCTCATAATTTCTTTAACCTGTATACTGCGAGCGGCCTGATAAGCTTTATCAACGCCCTCTTTAGACATCCATTCGCCAAACAGCTGTGGAGCGTAATTCCTTGAGAAAGGAATAGCGTGTTCTTTTGCGGAAAAATCAGATTCTGTCACCATGCCGACTATTTTCCCCTCATCATCAACTACAGGTAGACCTCCTACTTTACTATCTAGCATTTTATGAGCGACCTCTTCAAGGCTTCTGTCCTGTGTTATCGTTAATACCGGCTCTGTCATTATCTCGCTAACTTTCATCTCTAGTCCTCCGATAGGGTTGTTCTTGTGATCGTTATAGAATAATTACTACTTAATATTATTTTGTATAAGAAATTATAGATTCTATAGGTTATTTTGCAATCTTTTATTGCCTTATATTATTGAAAGGAGATTAAAAACATTTATACTAACTGCCATGGACCCAAATGAAATAAAAACAATGATTGAAAATGGTATGACGAACTTGGTCGTTAATGTTGATGGTGACGGCACACACTTTGAAGCTCTTATAGTATCAACTGAGTTTGAAGGGAAATCCCTGATTGAGCGCCACAAACTGGTTTATAGTGCATTAGGCGATGCAATGAAAGAAAGAATTCATGCACTATCACTAAAAACTTTTACACCTGAGCAGTGGGAGAACCAAAAGTAGTGTTTTCCTCGATTCTGTATTGTAAATATAGCAATGCCCAGAACAACAACTATAAATATTAGGAGATAATACATGTCAGACGCAACTGAAAAAATTGAGAGTCAGATTAAAGGTAATAAAGTTATTCTATATATGAAAGGCAATAGAGAAATGCCTCAGTGTGGATTTTCAGCCAGAGTAGTGCAGATTCTGGATTCCCATAATGTTATGTATGAAACAGTTGATGTCCTTGCAGATCCTGAGATCAGGCAGGGAATTAAGGATTATTCAAACTGGCCAACAATTCCCCAACTCTATGTTAATGGAGAATTTGTAGGCGGATGCGACATTTGTGTTGAGCTAGCCCAAAATGGTGAGCTTGAGACAATCCTTAATCCAGCCTAATGTATTTAATATAAATTCTAATTCTTATCCCATTCTGAATAATAACCAGAAAGTTTATCTCTTAAGAAGAGTCTTGCCCTAAGCACTCTAGACTTAACAGCGGGCAGAGACAGATTAAGAATTTTAGCAATTTCTTTACTCGTCATCCCTTCAACATCTTTCATGTGAAATACAATCTTGTATTCCTCTGGCAGTTCATCAATAGCCTTCTCAATTAGCTGGGTCCCTTCCATGCTAAGAAGTTTATAGTCAGGAATGTCAGTCCAATCGTTATCCTGTACTCCTTGAAGAACGCCTTGATCATTATATGGTTTATAATCATCAAAACTTACTTGGCTTTCTTTGCTTTTCTTGCCACCACGAATAAACATATAGCTAGCATTTGCTGCTACCCTGTAGAGCCAAGTGGAGAATCTTGATTCCTGCCTAAATGTGTGAAGTTTCTCAATGAGGATAATGAAAACTTCTTGAAGTACTTCCTCTGCATCATCAGGATTGCCAGTGATTCTATAGGCTAACCTGTAAACTTTGTCTGAATATCTGTTTACTAACTCTGTAAAAGCCTCATCATTATGAGAATCCACAAAGAACTTAACCAGTAATTCGTCTTTGGAGCTTTCAATGTCAACATAACCTGGAATATTGGCGTGTTGCACATTAACTACTGAAACATCCTTAACATTATTTATTCTTGCATTCTGCATCTTATTTGCCTCCGTTTAGTTACATTATATAGTTGACCGGTTGGTTTGTCAAGTAATAAAAAATATATAAAACCAACCCTTACATATTATCCTCTAAAGCCATTTTCTTTTTTGAAATACACAATTGAACCATTCCTTCTCCAAGTCGGCTTAGCATTGTTGGGTCATTAAAAGTTTTCCCCATCAACGAGACACCCTCCATATAAGCTAATATCGCTTGAGCTGTTGATCTTGGGTCCGTATCAACCGAAAGATCCCCTTCATTTATGGCATCCACAATTACATCTTCAAAATACTGTGCCCATTCTTCAAATATCTGCTCAATCTTCTGTCGAATGATTTCGTCCTGTGTACTTAGCTCTAGAGCTAGATTCCCTATGCCGCAACCCGTAACACAGCCTGTACACTCTTTTGCAGAGGACTGGTATTCATAAGACTTGTTCATTAAAACATTGAACTTTTCAAATGCTTTTATGTCAGAATTAAATATCGGATCAAGCATCATCTCTTTAAACTTGCTCCACATTGCGTCTATAGCTTCTAATGTTAAGTCACGTTTTGAAGGGAAAAAATGATAGAAGCTACCCTTTTTAACACCAGAGTGGTCGCAGAGCTCCTGCACCCCAACAGCGTTATAGCTGCGGTTGCCTATAAGCTCTATTGCGCTTGTTATCAATTTTTCTTTTGCTGTGCTTGTTCTTCCCATTTCTTTAACCTTATAGTTGACTAGTTGGTACAGATAATATCATTGAAAAAATATTTGTCAAGAATTTATTGTAAAAATATACATTTTCTCGCGGCTTCAATCTAGGTTGCATGTTATTAGGAAAAATACTTCATAAATGTAAGTTTACTAGTAATTGAACTATGAAAACTCCGCTTGAGGCGTCCCCTCCTTAATCTTCACCTCAAGCGAAATAGATTTATTAATTTTTCTCAATTAAGCTCCTAAGAGCGGGAGCCGATGAAGACTCTCTCATCTTTTGCAGAGCCTTTTTCTCTATCTGCCGTATTCTTTCTCTTGTAAGACTAAAGCTTTTGCCAATTTCATCCAATGTAAAAGACTGGTTATACCCGACGCCAAAACGCATCTTTACAACTTCTCGCTCTCTTTCATCTAACATACCTAGAGCATGCTCAACACTGGAGGGGATTGATACCTCAGCAATGAGGGTATCTACCGGTAGTAATTCGGAGTCTTCCATGTAGTCCATATAAGTAGCTTTTTCTCCATTCCAGACAGGGGAATCGAGGCGAACCATGTTGTTCCCATTATTGGACTCAAGCACTTGCCTAACGTTTTCCAAACTCATATCAACCTTTGAAGCTATCTCACGCGGATGGGGCTCCTGTCCTGTTTCCTCAACAAACTTAGCCCTTTCACTCCAAACCTTTCCGGCTTTTTCTAATACATATGCCGGGATCTTTACTGTCCTAGTCTGGTTAAAAACTCCCCTATTCATAGCCTGGTTTATCCACCAGCATGCATATGTCGAAAACCTGTAACCCTTTGTATGATCATATCTTTCGACTGCTTTTATCAGACCCAGATTGCCTTCCTGGATTAGATCAAGAAAGGGAATGCCTCTACCAACGTACTTTTTAGCCATGCTTGCAACAAGTCTGAGATTAGCTCTAACAAAGAAATTTTTTAACTGAGCGGATTTTTTCACATAAGCTTCAAGTACAACCAAATGTTTCCGAACACTCTTGTATTCTTCACAACTAATTTCCTTTTTAAATGACTGATCATCTAACAAATTCCTGTACTCTTGAGCTACTTCTTCTATAGATCCTTTCGTTCGCTTGCCTGAATTTTGCTGGATAACCTTTATTACAATTTTAGCTTGTGACTCACACTCTTTAATTTTTGCAGCAATATAAATTTCGTCTTTGGCTTTCAAAAGAGTCTCACACCCTACTTCTTTAAAGTAAGCATTTACAAGTCTTAACTCTTGATTAAATTGGTAATTGTTTTCTTTCTTTTCATTTTTTTTAGGCTTAGTATCATAATCAACATCACTCTGCATAAAATCTTCTCTTACAGTGTCCGTATCTAGCATTTCCCCATCCATTAAAGTAATATTGTCGGCATTATAATCATCTACTTCAGTATCAAAAGATGTAGCTTTCATGATTTTTCTTCCTCCTTCGATTATGATTTTCTTTATTTTGTTAAACTTTTTCATCTCGTTCTATTGGGTGTATATATAAGTCAGCCCTTAAACCCGCTGCACAAAAAGCTATTAACATGTTGGTAATTTTCTCTTGATCTCTAAGTTCACAAACTCCTCCTGAGAAGGTTTTTAGCCAGGAATGATTAGTCCATGTATGGATCATTGAACCTATGAGGAAGTGAATTCTCCACATGATTTCCTCATCGGGCAAGTGAGGCAAAGAAATAACAAATACTTCTTTAAATCGAGAAAACACATCTTCAAAATGTGAAACGAAAATTTTGTATGTTTCCTGATCCGGATGTGAGACTATTTGGCCTGCGATTTTAAGAAAATGAGGCCTTTCAAAGCACATCTTTATTCCAGGTGAAAGAAGCGCATATAATGCATACTCAATTGGGACCGGCTCTTTTCCAAATTTCTGTTCAAATGTCTCTAGGAGCTCTAATCTTTGCCTGTTTAGAAGTGCGATTCTTCGCTCCATTATCGCTCTAACGAGCCCGTCTTTGGAATCAAAATGGTAATTGACAGCTGCCAAGTGAACATCTGCCTGTTTTGTGATATCTCGAACCGAGGTGTCTTTTAATCCTTTGCTTGCAAATAAATATTCTGCTGAGTCTAAGATACGCTCTTTTGTGTTAGGCTCTGTCATTGTCTATCTCCTGTGGGAACGCATCTACAAAAGCTATACATACAAACGTTCCGAATATCTGCCTGCTTGCTAAACAGTTCTAGCCACTGCCTAAATAGACTAAATATTATTTATTAGACGATAATTTGGCTTCTTAAAAAGTAGTACGTTCGTTTGACGCTAGATGGATTAAATAAGGATGGATTTTTCAGAAAAGAACACTCCCGCAATGCATGCGGTCATGAGACAAGCAAGTGTGGCAGCAACTAAAGCACGGAAGCCCATTGCTGCAATATCTTTCTTTCTAGAAGGGGCAAGCGCAGCAACGCCGCCTACAAAAATGGCCATAGAAGCAACGTGCGCAAAACCACAAAGAGCGTAAGCCGTAACGATTGAAGATCTAGGGTGTTTAAGTAGCCCATTTTCAATAGCATAGGCAAGATCGTTATATGAAACTACTTCTGTAACTATGGTTCTCTCGCCGATAATTTTTGAAATCGTATAAGCGTCTGTGTATGGAACACCGATAATTAAAGTTAGAGGATAAAACAAATAACCCATAAAGCCTTTAAGCGACCAGTCAATGTTTATACCAACAAAATTATTGATATGAATCCCCACTCCCCCAACTATTAAATCAAGGAGGGCAACCAAACCCAAAATTGCAATTAACAGCGCAACAATACCAATAATAAGCTTCACCCCATTTTCAGCACCGTTTATTATCGATTCAAATAAGCTCCCATCCTTGTCATAATAAGGGTCCACATTTGTACCAAGGGTTTTTGGCGATCCATCCTCAGGAACTAGAAGCTTGGACATAACAACTGCAGCCGGCGCAGATAGTATGGAAGCAGAGATTAGATGGCCTGCAATTGTGGGAAACTGATCCTGGAGGCTAAACACATATAGTGCAAGTATATTTGAGGACACTGTAGCCATTCCTGCAGTTAAAACTGTACACAGCTCGGAGCGAGTCATATCTTTGAGGTAGGGCTTAATAGTAAGCGAAGACTCAATACCTACAAAGATGTTGCTTGCAGCGCTTAAGGACTCTGCCCCCGAAATTCTCATAAGGTTTGTAAATGTATTGGAGAAAACCTTAATTACCCTTTGCATAATGTTGTAATAGTAGAGTATCGATACTAAAGCTGAGAAAAAGATGATGGTTGGAAGAGCCTGGAAAGCTAGGAAAAAGCCCAGAGAATCCTCTCCGTATTCGTTTTGAGTACCGGGCGGGAGAGCGAGTCTTCCAAAAAGGAACTCAGAGCCTGCCGAAGCTGAGTCTAATACCTTTACAACTATCTCGTTTAAATAAAGAAATACTTTAGCTCCGGCTGGGATCAGGAAAATAAAAGCTGCAAAAACGAATTGTAAAACTAGCGCCCATATTATTACTCTATAGTTAACATTCCTTCTATTTGAGGAGAGTAGCCACGCTAAACCTATTAATATAAAAATCCCGGCAAAGCTCACAAGGTTGTAGATATCCATCAGATCTCCTTCATATATATCTAAGTAATTAGTTTCAGCTGAGACGAAATTATACGATATTTCTTCACTTTATTAAAAGATTTGCAGCTTAATCATAATTTAGAAATAGTCTTAAACTAAGACATTATTAGTTCTCACCCTTTCACAAATCTTAAACTTGGATACACTATATGAATTAAATAAATGGAGGCTGGAGTGGTAAATAAATTTATTTTTAGTTGCGTAATCCTATCATTCCTCATATTTATTGGTTGTTTCACACCAACCAATGTTAATGTTTATCAAGCTCCCAAGAGCATATATGAGAGTTACGAAGTCATTCTAATACCTGATTTTAGGAAAACAGATTTAGAGTGGGTCCCATATGATTCAGGCGTTGTAATCGCAGATATGGTAGCCGAAGAGCTTAGAACAAAAAACAACATAGAAGTTGTTAGCCGTTCTTCAACCTATGACAAGGTTGGCGACGAGAAAGTATTAATAGTTAGAGGTGTCGTAAGTGGTTATGTAAGAGGCTGTAAGTACTGCGAATATGCTTTTAGAGGAATCCAGGACAAGGGTAAAATGTCTGTCCAGGTTTGGGTTACGCTGATTGATGGTACGACGGGGGAAATTCTAGCCGATGTAGGTATTGACGGCAGAGCAAAGAGCCCGGGTACTGGAAGAAGTAAGTACCTGAGAGTAGTTGACGAAATAGTCAATGTAATTGAAGTAGTAAATAGTGGGCAATCGTAAGCCGTACTATTATATTAAAATACTCTCTGCCAACACTTGCTGATTCGATTTAAGATAGGCTAAGTTAAACCGGATATGAGGCTACGGCGCAGATATTAAATACATATATTATAAGCGTTAGAGCATTTTAACTAATTTGTTCTGCATCCATATTACTTATACTTAGTTCTATTTTAATCCAAGCAAGCTGGGGTGGGGATTGAGGTGAAGGAGAAATGAAACTTAAGATTCTATTTTTTATTTTAGGCGCGTTAGCTGGTTTTGGAATCGCCTATCCAAATAATGAAATTCCTGTAGCAGTAGTAGTAGGTGTTTTATTTGGTATCGTTACAGTAGGTATTGTCTGGGGATCAGAATTTGTTATAAAGTCTTATAGTTCGAAATCAATTTTAGGTGGAGCACTAGGGATGGGAGCGGCGGCTCTGTCATTCTTTGCCCTAACAGAGGTACTTGGAACATTATCTATTCCAGCAAATATATTCCCATATATTTCTGCAGCCTTTTTTCTCTTACTATTTCACATCGGAATAACAATTGGAGTAAGCAAAGGTAAAGAAGCTGGAGATTCAAGCAACAAGTATTCCTCCAAAAGTGGAGGGGAACCTAAGATTTTAGATACTAGTGTGATTATTGACGGCAGAATTGCTGATGTGGCAGAAGTAGGTTTTATCAATGGGCCGCTAATAGTACCCAAATTTATAATTAAAGAGCTTCAGCATATTGCTGACTCCTCAGAACCCATAAAGCGAGTAAGGGGAAGAAGGGGTCTTGATGTGCTCAAGAGATTACAAAAAGATATTCCAAATGTGTCTATTAGAATTACCAGTCAAGATTTCCCAGAAGTTAGAGAAGCTGATTTAAAGTTAGTAGAATTAGCAGCTAAAATTAAAGGTGTTATTATCACTAATGACTATAACTTAAACAAAGTAGCAGGTCTTCAAAATGTTAAGATATTAAATCTGAACCAGCTCTCAAATGCACTGAAACCAGTAGTGTTACCTGGCGAAACAATGAACATACACGTTGTTAAGGAAGGTAAAGAAGATAACCAGGGTATTGGGTATCTTGAGGACGGCACTATGGTTGTGGTTGATGAAGCAAAGAGACATCTTGGCAATAAAATTGATGTTTCTGTAACAAGTGTGCTTCAGACACCTACAGGCAGAATGATATTTTCAAAAGTAAAAGACGATAATAGACGATCTGCATCAAATGGCTAATATGAAAGCTGCTGTTATTATCACTGCAGGCGGATTAGGAAAAAGATTCGGAGAGGGGATAGATAAATTACCAAAACAATTTATCCCCCTTTCTAATAAGCCTATCATTGCCCACTCAATACAAGCTTTTGAAAGCTCAGACTTCATAAAAGAGATTATACTTGTAGTTCCAGATAAGTGGATTGAATACACCAAGGCTCAGATTGTTGATCAATTTGATATCAAAAAGGTATCAAAAGTTATTGCCGGTGGAGCGCAAAGGCAAGACTCTGTCCGAAAAGGACTTAGCTCACTTTTAACTAAACCAGATATAGTTGCTGTCCATGATGGTGTGAGACCTTTTATCACGGTCGATATAATCGAAGAAGTTATAACCGAAGCAGCAAACTCCGGGGGAGCGATTGCAGCCATCCCCGCAACTGACACAATAAAACAATCATCCAGTGAACATATCATAGAAAAGACGGTAGCAAGAAATAAGATCTGGTTTGCACAAACCCCACAGGCATTTAAACATGAAATTCTCCTCGAGGCATTTGAAAAAGCCTCAGAAGAAGGTTATCTAGGTACTGACGAAGCAGAACTTGTAGAAAGAATTGGAAGAGAGGTAAAACTTGTTTTAGGCTCTAAGAATAATATGAAAATTACCACACCTGAAGATTTGGAACTAGGAGAACTCATAATAAAAACAGGAGTTGTTAATAAAAAATAAGACTATGTACAAAATTGGCTACGGTTTTGACGCACATAAATTCTCTAAGGAAAGCAAGCTTATCATAGGCGGAGTTGAGATCCCATTTGAATTAGGCCTTAAGGGACACTCAGACGCTGATGTGTTAAGCCATGCCCTTTGTGACGCTTTATTGGGTGCACTTGGAGAAGGTGATATTGGTAGCTACTTCCCGGACTCCGATCCAAAATATAAGGGCATGTCCAGTTTAGTATTTCTTAAAGAAACCATGGCTTTACTAAAGAAAAGAGGATTTGAAATTGAAAACCTGGACAGCGTTATCGTATGTGAAAAACCAAAAATTGCCCCTCATATTGAGCAAATAAAAGAAACTCTCTCTCAAGTCTTGAGAGTATCAGCTAAATCTCTTGGAGTTAAAGCCACTACTACTGACCAAATGGGTTTTACTGGCAGAGGAGAGGGTATTGCAGTACATGCAGTGGCACTAATAAAAACCACAAATTAGGCACCATCATTTATTCAATCTACGCAGTCCCTACCTAAATAGATTTAACCTTGAACCAACCCCTGACTCTACAATACGAGTATTTATTTAAAGAACTCTTTTATTAATCTCCTCATTTCAACTATACTGTAAAAAGTAACTTGGCGCTCCATTCCGCAAACATGAAGTCAATATATAATTCAATCTATAGGCTTTTAAACAATCACAAAATAGTACTAATAGCTATTAGCTTTATATCAGGGATTTATCTAAACGAATTCATTAGCAACCCCTGGGTAATAATTGGAATATTAGGAATCATAACAGCCATAATATCCTTATTAATCAGAAATTTGCGTTTTCTCTTATTCATACCGCTAGGATTAATATTCTCTGCCAACTCCCAATTAATATCCAGTGATAACATTCTCAATTTTGTTGGAGAGAAAACTGATATAGAGGGGGTGTTATATAAGTCTCCTGAAACTAGAGAGTCCGGATCAAGGTTATATCTTCAAACAGAGGCGTTATTCCTAAATGGAGCGAAAGAGCCCACTTCAGGAAAAGTGATTATTTACTCCTCTGCTGAGAGTCTATTGTTAGCTTATGGCGATAGAGTGCGTCTTTTGGATATAAAACTCCGGCCTATTGAGAATTTTAAAAATCCTGGGGGATTTAATGTAAGGAAATTTTATGAAAGACAAGGAATCTATGCCAGAGGATTTATTGAGGATCAAGAATCCATTATTTCGTTCGGGCGTGATAGATCTTATAGCTCGCTACTACATTACATAGACAGGATTAGAATAAAATTTGGGAACCTTGTACGGGCAGGGTACCCAAGCCCTGAAAACGCAATATTAAATGCCATCACCATAGGGGACAAGGCTGGTATACCACAGCATACTAGAACTGAGTTTTCAAAGGCCGGTGTAGCGCATATTCTGGCCATCTCAGGCCTCCATGTAGGCGCAGTTGCTGTAGCGTTCTTTTTCTTGATTAAATGGCTTCTAAAGCGCTCAGAATACTTGCTGTTAAGATTCCAAGTACCCAGAATAGCCGCAGGTATGACAATATTGCCGATATTTCTATATACAGCAGTTGCCGGTTTCTCCACTTCAACTGTCAGGGCCTTTATAATGATTAGCCTTTATTTGCTTTCAATTGTAATTGGGAAAGAACAATACAAGGTCAATACCCTTAGTGCAGCGGCATTAATAATCCTTCTATGGCACCCATGGTCACTTTTTGAAATATCATTTCAACTTTCTTTTGCTGCCGTATTTGGAATATTGATAGCTCACAAATTTTATCCGTTCAAGTTCAATACCCTAAAAGACAAATTCTATAGCCTGTTAAAAACTACAGTTGCAGCAACTCTGGTGACATTCCCCTTGGTAGCTAATTCCTTTGGAATTTTACCGCTTGCGTCCATACCCGCTAACTTAATATTGGTCCCTCTAGTTGAATTTATAATTGTCCCAATAAGTTTATTATCATTCATTGGATATTTGTTATCTCCTTACATCGCAGAAGTTATAATATCCGTAAACATATTTTTTATCGAAATGCTTACCTTCGGGGTTAATGCAGTTCTGAAGATTCCATTTTCCTCACTTACCATCCCTCCCTTGAATACTGTGAGCTGGGCACTATTCTTTTTGTTAGTAATCTCCCTAATTACAAATCCGGTTTATCCAAAAATGAAATTTATCATTCCAGTTGTCGTTTTGGGTTTCATATTTTCTCTTATTATTCCATATACGGGGACATCCAAAAATGGAGTATTGGACATTAGCTTTCTCGATGTAGGGACAAGAAAGAGTCTAGTATTTATAGAGCTGCCCGATAATAAAAACATTGTTATAAATGGAGGAGACTCAAAAACTGACGGGAATGGATATTTAGAACAAACTGTAATTACAAAATATTTATTAAATAGAGGAGTGAAGAAAATAGACCTTTTAATTCTTAGCTCTACCGATAAAGACACACTAAGCGGAGCGGTCCATCTAATAGAAAAATTCAATGTGAAAACTTTATTATCAAATGGAGAAAAGTTAAGTGGGAAATTATGGCAGGTCATTAATGATAAGGATATAAAATGGGACAACTTATCCAATTCTGAAGAACTATTATCTAAAAAAAGTGTGAAGTTTAAGATTCTAAGAGCGGGAAAAGGTTTTATTTTAGAGGACTCTTCAATGCCTGATCCTATAGCTTTTAAAATTGTATTTGGTGAGGATAGCTTTCTAATAGGCAACGTCTTGAACAAACACTCTGTACAAATGGAAATGATTGATGAGTATGGCGTAGAAATTGATAGCACAGTTTTATTTATGCCGAATTTAATAATAGAAGAATCTATTGCGGAGTTCATAGAACAGGTATCTCCGAAGATATTAGTTACAGGAAATACTAAAATTACTCCTGAAGAGTTAAGAGAATATCTATCGATGCATATAGAGATTCTAGAAACAAATAAAGACGGGACGGTAACTATAACTTCAGATAGCGAAAATTTAGAAGTGAGATCTTTTACTAGTGAAAAGGAATTAGTTTTGCATTAAACTAACAGCTATGAAATATCTTATCCCCTTAGTTGTAATAGCCGTCCTGCTTTTATATTTTTTCCTCCCCGCAAGCAAGGATGAGGATGCATCGAAAAAAATAGAGATTGTTCTAAATAACATTATCCAATCTGGAGAAAGAAAAGATGTGAATGTATTCATGGAATATTTTTCTCCTGATTACAAAGACAGCGCGGGAAGAACGCGAATTGTCATTAAAAATATCGTTCAAAAAGCATTTGATAGGTTTGACTCTATGCAAGGTGGTTACTCAAACTTAATCGTATCTACAATTGAAAATGAAAGTGGGAACACAGAGACTATAGCAAACCTAGATATTTGGATAAGGGGAATTAAAACAGAAACTACTTACAAATTAATAGGGACAGAAGATACCCCTAAAAACATTGAGATTATTTTTGAGAGTGTAATGTTCGGCGGATGGAAAATCTTAAGTGTAGAGGGCATCAAGTAAAATAAAGATTACTCATCCCCGCCTTCCATCTTTGCATTAATAAAATCGCGCAAGATTTCTACATCCGTATTCTTAGCTTCTTCAACTGTGCCGGTAAAAACAATCTTACCGTGATAGAGAAATGCTATTCGGTCGGAAATTTCAAATGCACTTTGCACGTCGTGAGTAATAATAACTCCGGTAATACCAAACTTTTCCTGCATATTTCTAATCAGATGATTGATTCTAGTAATGTTGGGAGGATCAAGCCCTGTTGTTGGCTCATCATACAAAAGAATCTTTGGATTCATAGCCATTGCTCTAGCGAGTCCTACACGCTTTTTCATACCGCCACTAAGATCTGAGGGCATCTTGTCTTCAATATCCGGAAGACCCACCATCTCTAGATTTCTTGCAACTATCTCTTTAATTTCATTTTCAGGGAAATTTGCATTTTCTCTAATCGGATAAGCAATATTTTCTTCAACTGTCAGAGAATCAAACAGTGCCGCGCCCTGAAAGAGCATCCCAATCTTTTTTCTTACATTTACAAGCTCTCTTTCATCCATTGGAACTATGTTCTCACCTTCTATAACAACTTCGCCTTTATCCGGTTTTAGTAGCCCTGTAATTTCCTTGAGCAAAACACTTTTTCCTGAACCACTGCCCCCAAGAACGGTAATATTTTCACCGCGTTGTATGGATAGGTTAACCCCATTGTGCACTTCTTTTGTATCGAAGGCTTTATATACGTTATTAATTCCAATTATTTCATCGGCCATTCAACAACACATCCTTTAAAAGTTGAATCTATGTATTAGATTCCTATCGAGTCTAATTAGACTGAATACATTTGTCAAAAATGGCCAAACTGTGCATCAATTAATTTTGCTAATATAGTAAAGTGATTGACTTTTAGTGCAGATAGATGTATAAAATGTTAAATCAAAACAACTTACTGGGTCGAAATCATTCTCCAATTACAACGGTTGTTTGTAGATAGCGAGTAGTGTTTTTATGAGAAGACAGAATATTAGTGCTGAAAATGAGCTTGAAGTTAATATCAAGTTTTTAACTCAGTTTTTAATACATCCAACCAAAATAGGGGCTGTGGCTCCCTCAAATAACAAACTCTGTGACATGATCACAGATATGGCCGATTTGTCCAAGGTTTCAAGTGTAATTGAATTCGGATCAGGCACAGGAGTTATTACTGAAAAGATTGTAAATAAAATCTCAAGTGATACTACTTTTTTTGCAATGGAGATTAACGAAACTTTAGTTGAGGCTACAAAAAAACGCTGTCCAGATGCAACTGTCTATCTTTCATCAGCAGGTGATGCTAAAAAGTATCTCGAGATTCATGGTAAAAAAGGATGTGACCGAATTATAAGCAGTCTTCCATGGTCTACATTTGGTGAGGATTTACAAAATGATTTAATGGAAACTATAATGGATGTTTTAAATCCAGGAGGCAAATTCCTCACATATGCATATGTCCCGGGTCTAGTCTTTCCATCGGCTATTAGATTCAAAAAGAAATTGAACGAAAAATTCGATAAAGTTACTAGAAGTAAAATCGTCTGGTCCAACTTCCCCCCTGCTTTTGTATACTACGCTGAAAAAACTTAATAGTTCTAAGCAATTGCAATCTTCAAAATAAAACATCTTGACATAGAAGTAAATTTAATAGAGAATAGATTCTTGTAGGCTATTGATCCTTTCTTCAAGTTACTTGGGGGAATGGAGGATGAACCAATAGCTTTTTTATTCCTTATTTTTCTTTTTTCAAATCTTGAATTCATCTTTGTAGCTAATATTAATTTCCCAACAAGCTTATTACTTCGTTAGTAAGAATATTTAGATTGCAAACATATAGTTGAAGTATGAAAATTTCAGGTTGCAATATACTAGTTATTGATATTAATATTATTAGTGAAATTTAAACACAAATAGGAGGTATTAAAATGAAGGACTTTTCAAAAAAGATGCTTACAGTTTTATTCTTGTTATCTCTAACGCTATCTTTTTCATCAGGCACACAAAAAGCCTATGCTGAAATGGATGGAGCCAATTTACCAGGACCACAGCTTGTAACAAATGCCTGGATGTTTATTGCATCATATAAAGCTGATCCGGAAGTTTTGAAAGCCTTGTTGCCCGAAGGCCTTGAACCAAATCCCAATGGTACAGTTGTAATAAATATGTACACAGTTCCAAACGGTAACGAAACATCGGGTTTCGGCCCATACACCCTGACTTATCTTACTGTAGAATTGGCTGGTCAGGATTCATATATAATGAACTCTGATGGCACCATTCCTGGAAGATATTTCATCTATTATTTCAACAGTTCCCCACTAATGCGTGAATTTACTAAAAAGGCGGGCATACCGGTGAATGAGAATACCAATGTTGTAACAACCACAGAAGTTAAAGATGGGAAACTAACAGCAACTTTAACTATGGATGGGAAGCCTGTGATTGTTTCCACAGCAGATGTAGGAAGTGAGCTCGGGAATTTTGGAGGCGGCCATTTTAACTACTTCGGATTAATTAGTGCTGAAGAAGACGGTAAGACAAAGAATCAAGTTGTTAAGTACCCTATTCCATGGAACGGTGGCGTAGTTGATACTCAAAATGCTAAGGTAACAATTACAGCGCCTGAAGGGCATCCATTAAATAAAGTTAAACCAATTGCCGATCCAGCATGGGCAATTTGGACCAAGGGTAGTTTTGTATATCCCCAGTATCAGGTTGTTAACGAATATATGACTGAAGCTGCAAAGAAATAATCTATCTCCGGGCTGTCTAAATGTGCAAACCTTGCCCATGACTGACGGCCCGAAGCACTCTCTATACATACCCTTTTACATAAATTACAATGTGTATTAAGAACCTAATAAACGGGGGATTATATGCAATGGTACGACTGGGTATTATGGATATTGGTACTATACATGGCGCTGGGATCAGATTTCGGTCTCAACTGGCTCACCGGAGTATCACTCGGTAAACGTATCGATAAAAATTCTACGAACATCTTCAATAAAATTTACTACTACGTCTGGGCGGCGACAGACCCAATGTCAGGACCTGTTAACAGGAATCTTGTAGATGACAGCGGTGTGACCGCACCTATCAACAAGAAGCCTGTTGCTCCTGCAATCGTAGCAATATGTCAGATAAATGCAGTTATAACTGTTAGCCTCGAGATTCTGATTTTAGTAGGCATGTTTACACACGGCCCGTACCTAAGACCCGCAGTTTTCATATTCGTATTCCGCGGTCTTCTGGAAATAGTTTATGCCTCACAGCTCATATGGGGCAAGGGAGGCGTCAGGGGCTGGGCACTAGTGAGCTATTTAATAATAGGATTAATCCCGCAAACGCTCGCACCGTTTCTATTGGCTATGCGCTTTGCAACCTCAATCGAACCAAATATCCTCTGGTGGCAACCGATTGTTTTTCTCGTAGTGCCTTATGGGATATTTATATGGACAAGTATAGTAAGCTACAAAAATCAAGAAGAAAGACTCAAAGAATACTCCTGATAAATATATACCAGTATTAGAACTTTGGGATCATATTTAAGGATATAAACTGGGTAATCTTTCGCTTCGATAAGTAAAATTCTCAAATAAAGTGAGATCAAATACTTTTTGGGCTGGTGTTGTACGTGTCACTTCAATTAGGCGCGCAGGCTGTGTTCCGCCAAATGTAATAAGCACATTACCAGTTTGTGGTTGATAATCTGCGTCGCCTATGAAGAACGTATATAAAGTCTCATCCTCAAACTGACCATATTCCCAGACAATTTCTACTTCCTTTGTGAACTCATCTATTTTGTATTCAACAGCTCTACTGAAGTTATCCGAGTCTGGGAGAGTTGGATCAAAGGGGCTTGCCCTGTTATTACCATTATCATAAATAATATATGTGCCTTCATCAGTGATATCCGGCGCATGCTGGTGGTATTGAAAGAAAAATTCTTCATCCGATTTAGGCGTTAGAAGAAATTGACCGAATTGCTCGGTATCCCAGTTTTCATGAGGACCAAGTATCCATATTAATTGACCTGTCTGTCTACTAAACTTAATAACAGCATCTTGATGACGAAGTGAAACTATAACAGAATCATCTGATGGGTCATGAACAACGGCGTTACCATGTGTCCAGTCTCTTGTTTCTAATGCATTACCAAATACACTCTCATAAAGACCGTCATATAAACCAAGGAGAGAGCTATAGTTGATTCTATATGGGTCTAGAATATTGAATAATGGCAACTGATTGACGATTGTGCCGTCAGGGGTGAATTCTACGATTAAATCACCCGCAAGAATTTCAGTTCCAAGCGGTGCGAACGGATCAGTAGCACTTGTCGGATAATCTAAAAAACTACGAAATTCAATACTTAACGCTAACAAATTGCCCGATTGCATTTCAAATACTTCATGATGAAACGCCAGAGTATCTACCGGGATACTGCCCTGTTCTCCATCTGATGAACCAGAGGAATGCCATAAATTTACAGCATTCCCGAGCATATCAAGCTCGACAATTTTATCTCGAGGTAATAACAAAAGTAAGTTTCCGTTGTTCATACGTCTTACGTCACGATCTAGGAACGGGGCGAAAAACTGAATCTGGTGATACCAAACTACTTCCCCAATTTCATTTACAGCTATCAAATACCCCGCTGCTTCAAACAAAGTTACACCCGGCTCCATTAATTCCGGGATACTTGTAACACTTATTTCAGGAAACCCTTGTGGTAGCGGGTCAGTAACGACATCGAATACAGACGGCTCTATCAAATCTATGCCATCAATATCAAGTACTCGAACTGTAACAGTGTGTGCTCTATCCGGTTTAAAACCTAAAACAGGAAGTGAGTGGTTAGAGTTAAATTCTTCAAAATCTTTACTCCACTCATCACTGCCATCGCTGACAGTTAGTAAAACTCTAGATAGACCAGAGGTCTGCAACTCAAGTAATCCAGCAAGAGGAGTGCTAGCGTTTGGAGCCATGATCAGTGTAGGGAGACTAGTAACTACATTTTCTTCTGTGGTCGAGCTATTGTTGCATCCTGAAATACTAAAAAATCCGATGAATAAAAGTAGTAATAAATTGCGCAATAGTCCCTTCTTATAAATAAAATATCTCATCTGTGCTCCATCCGTATTTTATAGTTTGAAACTTGGCTGTAAACCCTCAATAACCCTACTTCAAATTTATATCATATGTGCTAATTGAAATCAATCACAATCAATTAAGGTCTAAACATTGTCCTCTAGATAAAACTATATCTTAATTCTAATTATTTTGGGTTTTTGATACTCTTTGAAGTGGTATAGATATGAATTCCTTAATATGAATTAAGGAGCATGGGCCAGTTCTCGTAACCAGTTATAGTGAGAACGGAGACCATCAAAGAAACTATCATGAGAGGAATATGTAATTCCGTATTCATTGCATGTTTCCTCAACTATGTTGGACATATCAGGGTAGTTGATGTGGCAAATACCTGGGAATAGATGATGCTCAACTTGATAGTTGAGACCTCCTAAATACCATGTCAAAAATTTATTGTTTCTAGCGAAATTAACAGTTGTAGATAACTGATGCACTATCCAGGTTCTATCCATTATGCCTGCCTCTTCGTCCTGCATAGGAAACTCTGCTTCTTCAACACAGTGAGCAAGTTGGAAAACAATTGACATTATAACACCCTGCATCATTGCAATGAAAACGTAGAATCCGATCACATATGGTATAGGATAATAAAAAGAGGGAATAACAAAAGCTATCATGAAAAAGAATATCTTCCCGCCAAAAAATATTACTGCATCTAATCCTTTTGGCCGCTCAATCTCATGATCGTTTATCTTTCCGGTGTAGTAGGTATAAAAATCATCGAACAAGTGCCATTTGATAGCTAGCAATCCATATAGAAACCAAATATAGATATGCTGAAACCGATGGAAAAAGTATTTTTTATGGTGCGGAGTAAACCTTGCGAATATACCAACTTCCACGTCATCATCATGACCTGTGATATTAGGATATGAATGATGGTAATGGTTATGTTTGTTGCGCCATAAGTATGAGCTTCCACCAATCAGATCAAGCCAGTGACCCATAATTTTATTGACAAGCTTATGCTTTGAATATGCTCCGTGAATAGCATCGTGCATAACATTGAAAGCTTTAGCGTTCAGAGCAACACTTAATGAGATGGAAGCAAGCACAATTCCCCACCAAGGAAGCCCTGCAAATACTATAAGGCAATAAGAAGCAATAACCCAAGATATAGAAAGAAAAGATTTTAGATACATTCTAAAATTGTCTCTTCTTGATTTAGAGCTGTTTTCAAAGTAAGCATTAACTCTCTTTACAAGCTCTCTTTCAAATTCAGTGTTCCTGGCAAAGCGTATTTTTACATTGGTTTGCGGTTCAGCTATAGAACCAGTGGCTGTAGCAGCTGTTGCATTTGACATAAGTTTTCTATTTTGATTATATAAAGTCCAGCACTGGAGCACTTGGAAGGTTTTCTTCAATAATTATTAACAATCTCTAAAAATACATAAACTTTAAAACAGTGCTTTTTAATTAGAACCAGTATGATTCCTTTAAAAACTAGTAATTATTTATATATTGTGTCCAGGAAAGCGAGCCGGGTTTATATATTGTCCCCTTTTGTTGTACTAGTACCGTTGTTAATGTTCTAAAATCTGGTTAACAGCAGCCCGTGAATTTGAGCTATATTATATCATTTTGGTGAATAAGTACAATGTTCTGAGCTTAAGGAGCTGGCAGCTTAAGCAGAAGCTAGAGAAGACTGATTTGATTTCTAATCTATTGCTCTGATCTGAATTGCATCAATACCGGCGCCTGCGATTATGTCTGATAATACAACTACCCTGTCGCCAGGTTGAAAACCTTCGCGAGTCTTGAGTATAACAAGAGCATTTTGGATTGTCTTTTCCGGGTCTTTACTAAAAGCAATACGATGGGCAAAGACACTGCGGTTTAAGAAAAGTTGCCTTCTAGTCCTGTTGTCATTGGTGAAAGCATAAATTAAAGTTTTTGAGGGTCTGCAGTTAGTTAAAAATTGTGCCATAATGCCGCGTCTAGTTATAACTAGAATTCCTTTTGCTTTGATAGACTCAGCTAGACTTACGGCAGAAGCTGCAACATCTTGTTTTATATCATTTGCTTGTAAATTCCTACTAAAATTCATGCCCGGAAGCTGCTCTGATGCCCTTGCAATTTTATCGATATCTTCAATACAACGGATTGGATATTTCCCAACTGCTGTTTCACCTGAGAGCATTACAGCATCAACTTCACTATATATGGCATAGGCAACGTCAGTAACTTCAGCTCTTGTAGGAATAGGGTGTTCAATCATTGATTCAAGCAGGTGAGTTGCTACTATAACCCTTTTCCCTTTCTCCTGGCATTTACGCACAATAGTTTGCTGAACATTAGGTAGCTCTTCTAGAGGAATTTCGATACCCAAATCTCCGCGGGCTACCATTACGGCATCTGAAACATCAATGATCTCATCAAGATTCTTCACACCCTCTTGATCCTCGATCTTTGAGATAATCTTTACCTTATCAACTTTATCACCTAGAAGTTCTCTTAGTTCCAGAACATCGCTAGCTTCCCTAACAAATGATAGAGCAATAAAATCAACACCTTGCTCAATACCAAAAAGAACGTGCTCTTTATCGTGGTCTGTAATTGAGGGCAGATTAACCCTTATACCAGGCAGGTTAACATGGCTCTGACTTTTGAGTGTCCCTCCATCAAGAACCCTACATTCCATAGTGCCTCGATTTTTCTTCAGAATTTCCAGATTAATAAGACCACTATCTACAGTAATCTTATCACCTTCATTTAAAGTGTTGATTAGATCTTCGTAATTGATACTAAAAGACGATACCTCAACATCCTCATTACCAACCGATACGGTAATGATATCTCCCTCTTTTAATTGCAAATCATTTTGCAATGTACCTGTTCGTATTTCAGGCCCCTCAAGATCCATAAGAACTGGAATAGAATCCTTAATTTTCTGATTAATGTTTTTAATGAATCTGATGACTTTTTCATGGCTATCATGATTTCCATGGGACATATTGAGCCGTACAACGTTCATGCCGGCAATATACATCTTCATCAGCATTTCATATGAGTTGGTAGATGGTCCAATAGTACAGATAATTTTGGTTTTTCTTAACGGATACATGATCAAATATAAAGTCTTAGTATGACGGGAATTTGAATATTGTAAAATTTTCTTAACATGTTGTTAATAGCCTTTATCAAATAACTTACAATTTCGATATTCTGTACTATACGGAATATTCGCATGGACCAGCATAGTATCTTACAAAAATCAGGAAGAAAGGCTAAGGAACTTTGGGAGTTAAATTTTGTTGTTGAAATTATTCGAGTTTGCTTACTTCATCAAGAAATTTTTCAATATCATCTGATGATGCAATAGCTTGCCCAACAGAAAGTAGTTCAAAAAATATTGCAGGTTTGTCTAGAATCTTTACGCTATTATGAAATGAATCCATTAAAGTAAATATTCGGTCATCACTGGTTCTTCTGGGATCATAATGAGCTCCCCCAAGTTTGTTCGCAACATACTTTATCAATGTATGACGGTTTATCAACTCGCTATTAATGACAATGCAAGGTGCACTAATGAAGTCTTGCAACTTCATGGATGCAGAGGGAACGCCATCTTGATAATCAGATTTCATTTCTGATTCAGTTTTGGCATAGTTAACCATAATTGCGCCACGTAATTCTGTGCCCTGATAGCGCGCCCCTCCCGCAGTAGCAAATGTTGTCTTATCAAGTGGTGTTTTGCTTAATATAAAATCTAGAGTAGAAGCTGTGATGATTGGCTGTGACTCAAACCCAACCATTCGCCAAGCTCTTTGAAGTTCGTTTTGTACCAGCAACTGACGCAAGACTGTACTACCTCTTCGTATATCTGAATCCTCTACACTTTCATTCTAGTCTCTTTTTAGATAGCACAAATCCTCAGCGACGATTTTTAAGAGTTCATTTCTTGGAATCAATTTCGTACTCTAAGGTGATTAAGTCTCTATACACCTTTCATTGTTGCTCTTTTTGGATGTTCTTTGCGCCAGCGTAGTTTGTTCAAAGCGTTCACATATGCTTTGACGCTTGCAACTACTATGTCAGTATTGGAGCCCTGACCCTGGGTAATCACTCCGTCGTCCTCTACTCTAACAGTAACCTCACCCTGGGCGTCTATGCCCTCAGTGATTGCAGCTACATTGTATGCTTCAAGTTTAGGATTAAGGCCGGTAGCTTTTGAAACTGCTTGATAAGCAGCATCAACCGGACCATCTCCAACCTCTGACACTGTAACCTCGTCTCCATCAATAAGAAGTTTTACAGTTGCTACAGGGCGCATATCCGAGCCGCCTGAATAGTTTGCAGAAATAACCTTATAGAAATCTGAAGACCTGACAAATTCTTCACTGATAAGTGCCTCGATATCTTCATCGAAAACATATTTCTTTTTATCAGCTAGGTCTTTAAATTTCACAAATGCATCCATAAAAGTATCGTCGTCTAAGAAATAACCATAATCCTCAAGACGATCTCTAAATGCATGACGACCTGAATGTTTACCAAGCACAATTTTGTTAGAAGGAATTCCAACTTCTTCAGGACTCATAATCTCATAAGTAATTCTTTCTTTTAATACACCGTCCTGATGAATCCCAGCTTCGTGAGCAAATGCATTAGCACCGACTATCGCCTTATTAGGCTGAACATTAATGCCAGTGATTTGAGATACAAGTCTGCTTGTAGGATAAATTTGTTCAGTATTTATTCTTGTAATGTATGGATTATGATCATTTCTAACTTTTAATCCCATAACTATCTCTTCAAGAGAAGCATTTCCAGCTCTTTCTCCAAGACCGTTAATCGTGCACTCAACCTGCCTTGCGCCCGCTTGAACAGCAGCAGTAGAGTTGGCCACAGCAAGGCCAAGATCGTTGTGGCAATGTACACTAAGAATAAGATCATCAAGTCCATCAACCCTTTCTAAAAGAGTCCTGATTATATGAGCGAACTCTTCTGGAACTGTATAACCAACAGTGTCAGGAATGTTAATAGTTGTAGCCCCTGATCTCACTGCAAGGTCAACAGCCCTTACAAGGTAGTCAAGGTCGGTTCTGGTGGCGTCTTCACATGAGAATTCAACATTATCTGTGTAATTCTTTGCATGTTTTACAGCGCCGCTGATGATCTCTAAGACTTCATCCTGCGATTTTTTAAGCTTATATTTTAAATGTATATCCGAGGTTGCAATGAAGGTGTGAATCCTAGGAGCTTCAGCCCCTTTAACCGCTTCCCAGCCCCTGTCTATATCTCTATAGTTAGCCCGGCATAGCCCAGCTATCTCACAGCCACGAATTGTGTCGGCTATGATTTTTACAGACTGGAAATCACCTTCTGAAGAAATTGGAAAACCGGCTTCGATTATATCGACACCCAACTTTTCGAGCTGGTGTGCTACACGTAGCTTTTCTTCAGCAGTCATCCCGCAACCGGGGGCCTGTTCACCGTCTCTTAAAGTCGTATCGAAAATCTTAACCATATTACTACTTCCCATTTCACTAACCTCCTTAGATTTAAACAAATATTGTAAGTTGGGACTAAAGTATTGTCAATTATGTATAGGTATAATTCGGAGCGGGTTTAAGCCTCACAAACCGGTAGGTAAATCGATGAAAAGCACATCGACCTTTAGCCTTTTCTCAAGAACTTTAGAGAGGGCTTTTAGACCGACTGTTTCTGTAGCGTGATGTCCTGCAAATATTACGTTCATTCCTGAATCCTTTGCCGTGTAATAAATCTCGGCGGTATCTCCTGTAATATATAAATCAGCATTTAACTCCAGAGCTTCATAAAATCCGCCGTAACTACCACCACCGCTGCATACGGCAACTGATTTTATGTTCTCTTTACCAAATGGTAATATTATACACTTGGTATTTAGACTATCAACAAGTTTTCGCTCTATGTCTTTTAATGATAGCGCTTTTTTCCTCTCACCTAACCAGCCGATATTCTTGCCTTTATGATACAAAAACTCCTTTTTTATTTTAGCTCCAAGGAGTCTTAAGAGTTCTGCGTTGTTCCCAACTTCCTTGTGCCTATCTAAGGGAAGATGGCATGCATAAAGAGAAAGGTTGTTTTTATACAAGCTACTGATTCGCTCTTTGGTCCAGCCTGCGATGGAAGGATTATGATTGCTCCAAAAATGGCCGTGGTGAACTATGAGCATATCAACATTTTCCTGAGCGGCTTTTTCAAATGATTCAACCGAAGCATCAACAGCAAATGCTATCTTCTCTATTTTAGAACTGCCTTCAAACTGGAGGCCATTCCAGGAAGAATCTTCAATATCATCAATTTTTAAATACTTATCCAGAAAACCGACAACTTTGTTTAGTGTTGGCATTTTTTAAACTCAAACCGTGTGAAACTTATTAATTAAGCATCTGTTGTTACTATCTTTTTACCATTCTATATACTAGAAGCAATACAATTGAACCGACTACAGCAAATATAAAGCTTGTTAGGTTAAATCCAGGCGAGACTCCGGCAAAACCAAGAATGTTTGCAATAAAGCCACCTACAAGCGCTCCGACTATTCCAATAATAATAGTCATTATGAAACCACCTGGATCCTTTCCAGGAAGAATCATTTTAGCAACAGCACCTGCTATTAATCCAAATATAATCCATGAAATTATTCCCATATTTACTATCCTCCTTTATGATAGGATGTAATAACTTATCTAGGATACATATTACAGTTTTTTATTTAGAAGTTCAAAGTAGGCACTATCTCATTCTCTGACTATAATCCCAGGAATAAAACCAAGTTGGATCGATGCAAATTGCTGTTTCGGTATCCTTTCTACTCAGTAACCAATGACGCAAACCTGAATTTGAATCATCTAGAAATTTGTCTAGAAGTTTTTCAAGTACTATAGAGCCTTTGTCACGTACGAGCTTGGCATTGCCCTTGCCCCTGACTCCCATATATGGGCTTTTATTTGGACCTACTTCAAATCCACATCTATTATTAGCTCTTAGTATTTTTGCTATTGCTGAATCATACTGAACCGCACACCAGATTAATCCATCTTCGTATATATACCACAATGAAAAAACCATGGGATAACCCTTTGATGAAACACATGAAAATCTTAGAGGAAACTTAGTTTGATCTAGATACTCTTCAACCCTTTGAAAATCCCAATCGCCTTTTATTTCTACCATAATATTTTAGTTACCTTTTTTTGAATGAAATTGGTTTATCTTTAAGTATAGCTTGAATCGATAAATTTGTTATCGAGTTGCGGATTAAGGGAATAACCCTTATTCTATTAACCATATTACAAGGAGGCATTCCCACATGATTCAACAACATGAAATTTCTAAAATTCTTTTTCTGAATTTTATCGTTTTAATAGCTATCTTATCTTTTGGCACATTTACACATGCCGAAAATAGCAGTCAGCAAAGTTCAGCTTTAACCAAAGTTGACTCAAAGTATGTTTGTATGATTACTGACCAAGAATTTGCCAGAGAGCAGATTCCTGTGGAGTTAGAAGGCAAGACCTACTACGGATGCTGCGAGATGTGCAAAGCTAAAATTAAGAATAACCCCCAAAGCAGACTAGGTACAGACCCTGTCAGCGGTAACAATGTTGATAAAGCCGAAGCTGTAATTGGGGCTGCACCCGATGGGAAAGTATTTTATTTTGAGAGTGAAGAGAATTTAACTCAATATACTCCGTAAGCAGTGAACTAAATTTCGTCACAATATACTAGACATGAAGATTAACAATCTAAACAGATTGGTTTACCCATTTAAATATATAGTCCCTTACGTTTTCCTATTATGCATCTTGTTTGTTGCCCCCGGTTGCGATTCAAATAATCAGGACTCCCTAGACCATGAGTTGGTAGAAAGATTAAAACAAATTCTCTCTGACAACATGGAGGAGTTCGGCATTCCCGGCGCTTTGGTAGGAGTGTGGATCCCTGGAGAGGGAAGTCTGATTATTGAAGAAGGCGTCTCAGATATTGAAACCAATGAAGCTATTGTGAAAGAAGACCATTTGCGTATAGGCAGTGTTACCAAATCGTTTACGGTAACAGTAATACTCCAGCTTGTAGATGAGGGGCTAATAAATTTGAATGACCCACTTAGCAAATTCTTTCCTGAAATAGAAAACAGCAGCGCTACAGTAGGTGAGCTTACTAATATGAGAAGCGGAATATTTAACTATACAGAAGACAACAATTTTGTTCTTGAGCTTATCCAAAACCTACTTAGAAAATGGGCGCCACAGGAATTGGTTGATGTGGCTGATAGTAATTTGCCCTACTTTACCCCCGATGGAGGCTGGCATTACTCTAATACCAATACTGTTATATTAGGAATGATTATTGAGCAGGTTACCGGCAATTTTATAGGAGACGAAATTCAAAAAAGAATAATTGAGCCGCTTGGGCTTAAAGGTACAGTTTATCCTGTAACTCCTGACATGCCTTTGCCTTTCTCCAGAGGATATGCGGAGTTTGACCCGGAAGTCGGCTTGATGGATGTAACGTTTTCTGATCCATCTGCTTCTGCCGGTTCAGGTGCGATGATTTCAAGACTTTCGGATTTACGGATCTGGGGTGAGGCACTTGGAAGGGGAACCCTGCTTAATGAAGAAACTTGGCAAGTACAAATCAACAGCCTAAGTCCGATCGTATTCGATCCATGTGATGACGATGATCCCGAAAGAGCGAAAAGAAGCTGTCCTGAATATGATAAATACGGTCTTGGAATTGGTGAGCTAAGCGGTTGGATTGGACATACTGGGGAATATATAGGATACACAGCTCTGGTTATGTATGAGCCCCAAAGCGGTTCTGTTGTTGTAATCCTAATGAATATATTTGGAGTGGGAGATCATGTTCCCACCAAAATATTTAGGGAATACGCTGAAATTCTCAGTTGAATGAAAAATGTCCTAGTTCTTGTTTAAATGAAGACCATTATTTAAAGAATTGGCCAAGTATTTTAGGTAGCCCACTTCTGGCAATATCTTCCATATCCACATCACCGTCGCCATCAGTATCCAACATCTTTTCAATTGCTGACATTGAGCTTGGGTCCTTCATTTTCATTTCGTTTGTATCCTTGTTTAACATTTCGGTTAGGGATTTTGAATCTACACCCCCCCGAGATTTTAATGAACGCCCTATTGCGCCCATAATAATAGGAGCAGCTATTTTTAAAATCGTACCCATTGTACTAGAGTCCAGACCAAATGATTTGCCCATACTTGACTCTACACGAGAGCGCTTTGAACCAAATATATGTCCCAAGATTCCGTCACCTTGACCCTGATCAGGATTGTTAATTAAATCATCAAGATTATCGAGCATGCTTCCATCATGGTCTCTGGAGATAGCATTTTTTAAACTCTCAGCTTCTTCTGGACGGGAGACATTTTTAGTTAGGGCTTCTAAAAGAACCGGGAACGCTGCGCTCAAAGCATCCTGTGCATTTCCATCATTAGCACCGACCTTTGTACCCAGTTGATTTAAATTACTGCTTCTAGATATCGATCTGGTAATTTCTTCTAATAATTCTGACATATTTATTCACCCCGCTTAGATTGATTTTGAAACAATGATTAGCCGTTAACTATATCTAAGAAAACTCTGTTTACTGGACCATCCAGAAGATCGCGGATTTTTTGGAGATCACCCCTTTCCGCTCGCCAGTGATGATATTTTTCATAAGCTTCTTTTGAAGCCCATTTTTCTACTAAATACAAACGCCCAGCATCTTCTGAATCGGTACAAAGTGTTACCCCTTCACAACCTTCAAAGTTGCGTGTATCAGGAAGTAGTGTTGCGAAGAAATCCTTAAAAGTAGAAAGACCTTCTTCTTTTATCTTTGCATCTACAATGATCATTATACTCATTCAAATATCTCCTTATGTGAATAAAAAATTTAAAAGGATGGGGCTATTGAATACAGCATGAACCCCAGAATATTATAATTATTTAAGCATCGATAACACTATTTTGCAAGAATATAGTCTGATTTGTTAACTCGGAGAGCAGATTATTTTCTAGATTAAAAAAACACCCGATCATTCTTGTTCATTTACTATAAGTCTGGGTTATCTTACTTACACCATGTATACTCAATGCAATTAAACAATTAATCTGAGTAAATAAGCAAATTGCCAAAATTCTAATATGACATTAATAGTTCTATTTGGATTTATATTCTCCTTAATTATCCCATTTATATACAGATATACAAAACAGTTAACGGGCTGGATAGTAGCGATCTACACCTTTTCGTTAATGCTCTATTTCGGGAGTTTCATTGGTGCAGTATCATCCGGCGAGGTTATTAATGTTCATCATAGCTGGATCCCGAGCTTAAATATTAGTTTTTCATTTTTATTGGATGGTCTGAGTCTTCTATTCTCAATTCTAATCACAGGAGTCGGTGCACTTGTTTTTGCCTACGCCAACTCTTACCTGCCAGAGAATAAGGAAAAACCGCGATTTTACCTTTATATTCTGATATTTATGAGCTCAATGCTCGGGCTCGTACTAAGTGAGAATTTGCTTACAATGTTTGTTTTTTGGGAACTTACGAGCATCAGCTCTTATTTGTTAATAGGTTTTTATAACGAAAGGGAAGCTTCAAGAAAGTCAGCTCTTCAAGCACTTCTGATTACCGCCGGAGGAGGACTGGCCCTACTAGCTGGAATACTTATCATAGGTGAGGTTTCGGGAACTTATGGAATCAATGAATTATTGGGTCAAAGCGAAATATTAAGATCCAGTCCACTTTATTTGACAATATTAATTCTTGTTCTGATAGGAGCTTTCACTAAATCTGCTCAGTTTCCGTTTCACTTCTGGCTTCCTGGAGCTATGGAAGCACCAGCGCCCGTGAGTGCATATCTGCATTCGGCTACCATGGTTACAGCAGGTGTTTACTTGCTTGCAAGACTAAACCCATTTCTCGGCGGCACTAACGAATGGCACTACATTATCACAATAACTGGGGCCGTTACTATGCTAATAGGAGCAATAATATCTTTATACCAAAGCGATTTGAAGCGGATGCTAGCATATTCAACCGTAAGCGCTCTTGGAACCATGATGCTTCTTTTAGGTCTAGACACAGTACTTTCTATCAAGGCTGCAATGGTATTTCTCATAGTCCATTCACTTTACAAGGGCTCGCTTTTTCTAGTAGCCGGCTCAATAGATCATGAAACGGGTATACGTAATGTAAATTCTATTGGTGGTCTTTTTAAAGCCATGCCCTTAACAGCAATAGCTGCATGTTTAGCAGCTCTATCAATGGCGGGCTTACCTCCACTGTTCGGTTTTATCGCAAAGGAACTCGTCTATGAAGCAAAATTGCAAACACCGGATATCGGAACGGCCATCGCTATTATAGGAATACTCTCAAACATCGTACTAGTTGCTGTGGCAGGCATTCTTTCTATTCAGCTCTTTTTTGGTTCTAGAAAAGAAACCCCTAAAAAACCGCACGAAGCCCCCATATCGATGCTTCTGGGACCAATTGTTCTGTCTATCTGCGGTCTCATTATAGGACTTTTCCCTGACTCTCTTGCAAAGCCGCTATTATCGGCTGCGGTGAGCGCTGTAAGGGCGGAGCAGACAACGATTAAACTTGCCCTTTGGCACGGTATAAACCCGATTTTGATACTCAGCCTACTCACTATATTTGGTGGAGTTATTTTATATCTAGCAAGAGAGAGGATTAAAAAAATTCTAGGTCATATTCCAAACAATCTAAGGGCAGATTACGTCTACAATTTATCTCTTACCGGACTTAACAAGCTTGCACGAGCCCAAACAAAAGTTATTCAAAGCGGATATCTGAGCTATTACGTAATGATAGTAATAATAACTGTTATCGGACTAGTGGGAGGAACCTTCTTCTATAAATCCGGCAACCCGTTTAATTTTATGAGCCCACAAATTGCTGTACACGAAATTATGGTGGTACTGGCAATTATTTTAGGTACAGCAATATCTATTTTCTCCTCTTCACGTCTGACTGCAATTGTCGGCCTTGGTGTAGTCGGTTTTGGAATAACGATCATTTTTATACTGTTTGGTGCTCCCGATCTTGCGATTACCCAATTCGCAATAGAAACACTCACCGTAATATTGTTCGTACTCGTTATATACAAGTTGCCAAAATTTCTACCACTATCGGTTGATTCGGTGAAATACAGAGATGCCGCAGTTTCTATTTTGTTTGGCGGATTGATCTCCGTGTTGCTTCTGAACGTGACATCTGAGCCAATGGTTTCGGATTTAAAAACTTATTTTGGAGATAACAGCCTCTCTCTTGGAAAGGGACTTAATGTAGTAAATGTAATCCTTGTAGATTTTAGAGCGCTTGATACCTTAGGGGAGGCCATTGTGCTTGCAATAGCAGCGATCGGAATTTATTCCTTATTAAAATTGAGGATGGAAAAATGAAACGAGAAATAATATCACCCCTACTATCAATAACATCCAACCTATTGCTCCCTCTATTGATTGTATTTTCGATATATCTCCTTTTCAGAGGCCATAACCAACCGGGAGGGGGGTTTGTAGGCGGATTAGTTGCTGCCAGTGCCTTCACTCTATACTTAATTGCAAACGGAGTTGCAGCTGCCAAAGAAAAACTGAAGTCAAATCCGCGCAACATAATAATTGCGGGTCTTTCAGTTATGCTGGGAAGCGGGCTAGTAGCTTTAGTTCTTGGTCGTCCTTTTTTGACCGGTTTATGGTTCGAAACTCCAGTTCCTGTTATTGGTAAAATCGGTACACCCCTCATTTTTGATATTGGTGTTTATCTGGTGGTCTGCGGAATTACTTTATCTATTATTTTCTCTCTTGCGGAGGACGATTAATATGTCCTTGGCTCTAGTTTTTTTAATAGGCCTCCTTTACGCGGCCGGAACTTATATGATGCTAAGACGAAGCATGGTTAAACTCATTATAGGGTTTATTCTTCTAGGTCATGCTGCGAATTTGCTTATTTTTACCGCCAGCAGGCTTACCAGAGAAAAAATCCCAATAATAGACCCTGAGATTGGTGAATTGATAGAGCCGTTCGCCGACCCGGTTCCTCAAGCCCTAGTATTAACAGCCATTGTAATCGGTTTTGGTATACAGGCGTTTGTAATTGTACTTTACAAACGAACCTATTCTAAGATGGGAACAGAAGATTTAGATGAGCTGACAAGCACTGATTCTCTGGATTAGAATTAAGAAAGAAATAAAGAATTCAAATTATGGAAAACGCTAATATAATACTTGTTTTACCTATCATAGTCCCGCTTTTATGCGCTCTGGTATGTCTTTTTTTCTGGCGCAGGACTGGGGTTCAGTTATATATAACCATCCTTGGATCCCTCACCTTATTAATCTCTGCGGTATTGCTATTAAACAATGTTTATAATGAGGGAATAATTTCAACTCAGATGGGAAATTGGGCTGCTCCATTCGGAATCAGTCTTGTTTCTGACATCTTGAGCGCAATAATGGTTTTACTAACTGCAATTACAGCGACTGCAGTGTCCATATACTCCATCTCAGCAGTGGATAATAAACGAAAATCATATGGTTATTATCCGGTTTACAATATTCTGATAATGGGTGTTTGCGGAGCCTTCTTAACAGGTGATATATTCAACCTGTTCGTATGGTTTGAAGTAATGCTCATATCCTCATTCGTGCTTCTTACTCTGGGTGGCCAAAGACCTCAGATGGAAGGTGCAATCAAGTATGTAACACTCAACTTAATTTCATCAACTTTATTCCTGACAGCAATTGGATTGTTGTACGGTATAACCGGTACCCTAAATATGGCCGACTTGGCTGTTAAACTGAGGGAGGTAGAAAATACAGGAATTGTTACTGCAATTTCCCTCTTGTTCTTAATATCATTTGGAATAAAGTCAGCGGTTTTCCCACTCTTTTTCTGGCTGCCGCCTTCTTACCATACACCCCCTGTAGCTGTATCATCTTTTTTTGCAGGGCTGCTTACAAAAGTTGGCGTTTATGCAATGATAAGAATTTTCACTCTAATATTTGTGGCCGATACTTTTTTTACGCACAACTTACTCCTTATTATTGCAGGCCTCACAATGGTAACCGGGGTTCTCGGAGCCGCTGCACAGAATGAGTTCAGACGCATCCTGTCGTTTCATATTGTAAGTCAAATTGGTTACATGGTAATGGGGCTAGCGCTGTTTACGCCACTTGCTTTAGCCGGAATGGTGTTTTATATCATTCATCACATAATAGTAAAAGCTAATCTCTTTCTCGTAAGCGGCGTAACTCATAGACTGACTGGAACATTCGAGCTTAAGAAACTGGGGGGAATTTATTCGACTTATCCTCTTATAGCTTTATTATTTCTTATTCCTGCGCTTTCCCTAGCGGGCATTCCTCCTCTGTCCGGATTTTGGGCAAAACTAACACTGATAAAATCTGGCCTCGAAAAAGACTCATACATTATAGTAGCGGTTGCTCTTGTTGTTGGGCTTCTAACACTATTTTCAATGACCAAAATATGGTCGGAAGTGTTTTGGAAGAAAAGACCTGAAACCGATGGAATTGTATCAGGTAAAGAAAATACTGATAAGAGCTCGCTAATCCCTCTCTTGATTCCAATAATTATGCTTTGCACTCTAACCCTGATAATTGGGTTTTATCCAGAACCATTGTTTATGCTTGCAACAAAGGCATCTGAGCAATTACTTAATCCGGATATTTATATTAATAGTGTTTTAGGGGAGAGAAATTGAAACTATTACTTACAAATATTATGCTGGCGATTGTATGGATATTTCTCACCGGACATTTCACATATGTGAATATATTTTTTGGCTTTGTTATTGGTTATATTGTAATATTTATATCCCGTCCTCAAGAAGATAGTAATAAGTATCTAAAAAGATTCCCGGTTGTAATAAGCTTCCTGTTTTTCTTTTTATGGGAGCTAATAAAGTCCAATATCAAAGTTGCTTACGATGTGGTAACTCCCAAAAACCATATGAAACCCGGAGTTGTCTCATATAATCTTGAAGCTAGAACTGATCTTGAAATTACTCTGCTTATGAATTTAATAAGTCTGACACCTGGAACGTTGAGTTTAGATGTGTCCTTTGACAGAAAGACACTATACATACATGCAATGTATTTGGACAATATCAAAGCATTTAGAAGTGAAATGAGAAAATTTGAGGACAGATTACTGGAGGTACTGAGATGAGTTTTCTTGAGATTTCTTTAGCCATATGCCTTACATTGTTAACCATATCTATGGTAATTTCGCTGATACGCATTATTATTGGTCCGAGTCTCCCGGACAGGATAATCTCTCTGGAAATCATGACATTTATGATCATTGGAATAGTCGGTGTTTATTCTATACAGACTGGAAATAAAGCTTTTTTAGATGTTGCCGTTATTATTTCCCTCATTTCCTTTGTCGCAACAATTGCATTCGCATATTACCTAGAAAGGAGAATAGACAGATGAGCGAAATTATAGTTTCATTATTTTTAATTATGGGAAGCCTGTTTATGCTTCTAGGAACAATAGGAATTTTGCGTATGCCCGATCTTTTTATGCGTATGTCAACAACAACAAAAGCAGCTACTTTGGGCACAGCGTTAATATTGAGCGCAGCGGCAATATCCTTTAGCGAGATTGCAGTCACAAGTAAGTCCATAGCAACAATTGTTTTTGTGCTGTTGACTGCCCCTATTTCTGCTCATATGATAGGACGTGCATCTTATATTAACCGTATTCCATTGTGGAAGAATTCTGTAGTAGATGATTTGAGCGGGCACTATGATCTGACAACACATAAATTAGAAAGTTGTGAGGAAGAGGATACTGAAAAAGATTTATAGTGAGATTATGATTTGACTGATTGTTAGAAACCCTTATTAGAACTAGGACTTAACTAATCAATTGTCACAGGAGTTTTAAAACCATCTGGTTTAACGGTTAATACAGAACTATTTACACGACTTAATACCTCTTCAAAAAGTGTTAGGAATTATAGGGGTATATGTTTTAAAGTAAGTTAAAAGTTCTGGCTGGGGCTATTGGATACACTTCGAACCCAAGAATATTATAATTATTTAAGCATTTATACCACTTTTATTCAAGAATACAGTGTATTTAGCTAGAACTATTACACAATCATTACGCTCATATTACAATTGTGTAATCTTTTGAATCCCACTCTTAATTCATAGATTACATCACCTTAATATAGTAGAATCGTAAAAGAAAGGTGGATATCTCCCTAAAGGTGATTAATGACTCCAAGTGCAAATAACTTATTTTATTCAGTACTTGTAATAATACTATTAGTTTTTTTATACACTGCTGAATCCAGTGGTCAGGCACGAAAAGCTAGATCTGAAGGCTTTGACCCTAATGAACCGCCTGAGACCAAATATCAAATTCTTCCTTATCTTACATTTGGATCACAACTTGAGTTTGAATTGAGGCTAGATCGAAACCTTGATTTAGATGGTTCAACTGATGAAGATTTAATTACTATAGAACCCGCGATAAATTTGGCATTTTCATTTGATCCCTTCAGCTTCCTTCAAGCATTTGCTAACTTCAAAATAGGAGCAGAGTTTGAAATTGAAGACGGACGCAATAAAAAGGACAGAGCGATTTTTGAAGTTGAAGAAGCCTATCTCTTTTTTAAGGATTTATTTGAAGACCGGTTTTCATTTCAGATAGGTCGTCAGCAGTTTGATGATGAGAGACAGTGGTTGTATGATGCAGAGTTAGATGGGGTAAGAGCATTTATTCTGCACTGGGGGATTGTTACACAACTTTCATTTAGCCGAGGAGGATTTGTTAATAGAGATCTTCTCAGAAAAGATGCAGGAGACAAGACCAATAATTATGCAGTTTACAGCACATACTACTTCGATGAAGACACTAACATCGCAGCATATTTCCTAGCTCGGGATGATACTACGGGAGAAAACAACAGTCCTATTTTTCTAGGTGTTCATTCAGATGGAGAGGTGGCAAGTGATCTTGATTACTGGCTAGAACTTGCTTATGTAACTGGCAAAGATGGAAATAATAGTATTAGTGGAATTGGTTTTGATTTAGGTTCGACCTATGCGTTTGATGTAAGATTTGAGCCTTCGTTTACATTAGGATATGCATATGGGTCCAGAGAATTTAGGCAGACAGAACTTCAGGGAAACGAGGGAGATTTTAACGGGGTTGTAGACTTTTTGTATTATGGAGAATTCTTTGAACCCGAACTTAGCAATATGTCCCTCATTACAGCCGGTACTGGTATCAATCCAACAGAAGAAACTTCAATTGACCTGGTTTATCACTATTATTTTCAGACTGAGGCCTCCGACGAACTCAGAGATTCCAATTTAGATGTAGAACCTGATGGAATTAATAAAAGCCTCGGCAGCGAAATCGATCTTATAATTGGTTATGAACAAAAAGAAGAAAAATTGGCAATAGCTTTATCATTTGGTTACTTCATTCCTGGAAGTGCGTTCCCCTCCGATGGTGTAAACGGTTTTTTGACCAAATTAGTTATGGCTTATGAGTTTTAGCATCAGATTATGACTACTTAAGGAGTAGGTTATGAGAATACTAGTAATAGAAGATGATAAAAAGATAGCATCATTCATAGCTAATGGGTTTAAACAAGCAGGCTTTGCCGTCGATGTCGCTCATGACGGAGGAGAAGGACTTAATCTGGCCTTGGCAGAACCTTATGATGCCGCTGTAATTGATATTATGCTCCCAGTCCTTGATGGTCTAAGTGTTATTGAAGAGATTAGGTCCAATAACATAAATACCCCAGTCATTATTTTGAGTGCTAAACGGAGTGTAGATGATCGGATAAAGGGGCTAGAAATTGGAGGAGACGATTATCTTACAAAACCTTTTTCTTTTTCAGAATTGCTGGCCCGTATATATGCACTTATGAGAAGATCAACTGGTGCTGCTGAGAGTACAAAACTCAAAGTTGGAAGTCTGTCCATGGATTTATTAAATAGAGAGGTAATTAGAGATGAGAAGAAAATAAATCTGCAACCACGTGAATTTGCATTGCTAGAGTATCTGATGCGAAGCGCTGAAAGGGTTCTCTCTAAAACCCTGATTATGGAACACGTTTATGATTATAATTTTAATCCACAAACAAATGTGGTAGATGTACTAGTTTGCAGACTAAGAAACAAGATAGATAAAGGTTTTGAGAAAAAAATGATTCACACCATCAGAGGGGTGGGCTATGTTCTTAAAGAATCCTAAACTATTACTTAAATCAAACAGCTTCAGGCTTATTACATGGTATACAGTTCTCTTTGTTCTGAGCTCTCTGATAATTAACATTTATGCTTATACAGTAATTTCTTCCTATATATACGAACAAAGCAGGGCAGAGGTTGAAGAGGATATTCTCGAGCTTAAGGAAATTTATCAAGAAAATGGAACTGAAGCACTAACTGTAGAAGTATTTGAAGATGCAAACGACCCATTTTTTGTAAGGCTAGTTACAAGCAACAAAGAATCTCCTGTATTAAGAATCCCTGAAGATTGGGAGAACATTAGTCCGGATTATGTAAAGCAAAATATTCTACCTTCACAAGATGGTTGGGTTAGCCTTGGAGTTGAAATTGACGGGGAACAATGGGAAATTAGGACTCTTCAACTAGCTGAAGGTTCAGCTCTTCAGATCGGTCAATCAATGGGAGATAGAGAAGGACTGCTTAGCAAAATAAGAAATGTGTATTTATTCGCTATCATTCCTATCATACTCTTAGGTTACTTAGGCGGGTTATTTATTGCCGACCGGGCACTAAGTCCGATTAGACAACTAATTAATACTCTCGATTCTATAGTTAGTAATTCGAAAATGGATGTAAGAGTTCCAGAGCAACATGTGGACAAACTGCATGACGAATTGATTTCACTTTTCAATAAAATGCTGGACAAAATCGAGACACTGATAAATGGCATGAGAGATGTATTGGATAATGTGGCTCACGATCTTAGAACTCCAATGACAAGACTCAGGGGTACTGCAGAAGTTGCTTTGCAGTCAGGTAGTAATGAAGAGATTAAGGATGCATTGGTGGATTGCATAGAAGAATCAGAACGTATTCAAATAATGCTCAACACACTGATGGATGTATCAGAAGCTGAAACTGGTACCATGAATCTTAATCCTGAAACAATAAATGTTGCACCTATGATTGAGGAAGTTGTAGATCTCTATAGTTATGTAGCTGAAGAGAAGGATATTGCTGTAGAAACTGGCTTTCCGGATGAACTTTATGTTAAAGCAGACAGCAGTCGACTACGCCAAGTATTAGCAAATCTACTAGATAACGCAATTAAGTACACGCCTCATGGAGGCAAGGTAGACATTGAAGCCAATCGGAGTGAAAATGAAGTTAAAATAACTATTAAAGACACTGGAGTAGGAATTTCAGAATCTGAATTAGACAACATTTGGGATCGGCTTTACCGGGGTGATAAGAGTCGGACAGAACGAGGTTTAGGACTAGGTCTTAGTCTGGTAAAAGCTATAGTGGGTGCTCATAGAGGATATGTTGAGGTATTAAGTACTCCTGGAACCGGATCAGCTTTTTCTGTTCATCTACCAGCATAAAGTCATTAACATAACATTAAAAATTAAACTCATTACGCTTTCGTTAATTCCTTTCAAATATGTAATTCTCCTGAAATACTGCCGTAACTATCTCTTGATATGATTTAAGTATAGCAATAGAGGCAAGCAGCAACCAGAGAACTATAGAAATTCGCTTTCTAACTTCAAAATAAGTTTGGTGAAATGTATTGCCCAAGGGACTTCATAAGTTTTATATTTTTACATCAACCCAGCTTATGAAGTCCCGACCACACTGCAAAGGCAATTCTTCATTACACATTTGTAATACTTAAGAAATGTTGATGCAACAAACCCAGGCTAATCTTCTTTATTATAAAAAAAATAATCCTAGTCTTAATAGCAGTTCTAGCAATTCTGGTCTTTATAGGAATTAAGAATAAAGAGATCTCCAAAATCACTGATAATGATCTTCTAAAGATTCATATACAGAGCATGCGGACTAGATAAGGACTAAGATTAATTCAACCTAAGTATTACTCCTCTCTCTTTATCTGCTTTTAGCCCCGGTCAGCATTTGACCGGGGTAGCACTACTTGTCATAAAAAACGATAATCAGCCAAGTCTATACTCTAACTTATCACGCAGTTTCTGATTTCTAGCATTACTGAATTGTAATACTCCAGTAATGTTGGTGAAACACTAGTTTGATACTCTGATAGTAAATTCAAATTCTATAGGAGGTTTTTTATGTTAAAGAGAATAGGAGTATCAATTATTTCGATAGCAATTTCATTTTTGATTATCGGTGGTTGCAGTAACAGCAACAATGGTGGCGAAAGTTGTCCAGATACAAACTTAAGTATTGCAGTCTGTGATCCTTCTGCTGGGCCATTTTCACTGTTGATTGATAACCCATTCTTCCCGCTTTTTGTGGGTGATGAATTAGTTCTTGAAGGGGAGGAAGACGGGACATTTCTTGAAATTATTATCACAGTACTCGATGAAACAGAAGTGGTGGCCGGAGTAACAACTAGAGTCGTAGAGGAAGCCGAGTTTGAGGATGGTGAGGTTGTAGAGATTTCAAGAAACTTTTTTGCTCAGGCACCAGATGGGACAGTGTGCTACTTTGGTGAGGATGTGGATGATTTTGAAGATGGAGTCATTGTGGGACACGGGGGTGAATGGCGTGCCGGTGAGAACGGCAACTTGCCTGGAATAATTATGCCAGGGAATCCTCAAGTAGGTCAGATATTCCAACAAGAAGCAGCTCCAGGAATAGCTGAAGATCAGGCTGAAATAGTTGCTCAAGGTGAAACCATCACAGTACCTGCTGGCACCTTCAATGATACATTGTCTACACTCGACTGTAATCCAATGGAAAATGGTGCTTTAGACGATAAAGTCTATGTCGATGGAATAGGACTTTCTATAGATGCGGCGGCGGAACTTGTTTCATTTTAGAAGCTTCATAGTAAATATGAATATTAAATAAAACCCTTGCACCATCCTTACCTTGCACCCTATTCTTTAATACCCCAGTTAATCCATCCAGGTTAATTGGGGTATTTTTAAGTAATTTGCTAAATATGATTAAAGTTGGAAAGATTACAAATAAAAAGGGAGCCGAAGCTCCCTCTTGAGAATTTTTTATATTTAACATCTACTCACTAATTATTATATTCTGAACCACTCCACTTACACGGCAGGTATTTAAATCAACAGCCTGGGTATATAAAGGATTCTCAAACGCAGGGTTTAGAGGGATATAAACCATAAACTCTGCTATGCCATCAGCATCTGCTTTTATTACACCAAGAAGCTGCCATGGATTAATGCCCAACTCTATTCCGTTGCAAGTTGCTCCGCCAACTATTGCTGATCCGGTCCTAAATCCCCAGATATAAGCAACTCGTCCATTAGGGGTTGCGGACTCTACTTCTATTGAGTTCACATTACTCGCAACTCCGGGGAATATCTGATTTAGAATAAGTGGCGCCCCGCCCATTAATTCAAACATCGCCGTGCAGGTCTTATTTGAGTTCATTGTTATCATTCCGTCGGCGCAGTCGGGGTCTCCCGTGAAGCCGATAAATGTTGAGTTTGTGTTTGGAGTAGCAACAAGAATGACTAGGGTTCCTGAAGCATAGGTCTCCATACAATCAGACCCGCCGTCTCCGCAATTTATACCTGTAGCGCTTACATTACCCACACCTGTTCCGGCCAGGTTAATGTTTAAGTCAAAATTGGTAGTGCTGAGATCAAATGTCGCCGTGCAGGTCTTATTTGAGTTCATTGTTATCATTCCGTCGGCGCAGTCGGGGTCTCCAGTGAAGCCGATAAATGTTGAGTTTGTGTTTGGCGTTGCAACAAGAGTTACTGCGGTTCCCGAAGCATAGGTCTCCATACAGTCAGACCCGCCGTCTCCGCAATTTATACCTGAAGCACTTACATTACCAACCCCTGTTCCGGCTAGGTTAACGTTTAAATCAAAATTGGTAACGCTGAGATCAAACGTAGCCGTGCAAGTTTTGTTTGCGTTCATTGTTATCATTCCGTCGGCGCAGTCGGGGTCTCCAGTGAAGCCAACAAATGTTGAGCTTGTGTTTGGAGTAGCAACAAGAGTTACTGCGGTTCCCGAAGCATAGGTCTCCATACAGTCAGACCCGCCGTCTCCGCAATTTATACCTGAAGCACTTACATTACCCACACCTGTTCCAGCCAGATTAACGTTTAAATCAAAAGTGGTAGCGCTGAGATCAAATGTTGCCGTGCAGCTTATATCTGAGTTCATTGTAATCATTCCATCAGCGCAGTCGGGGTCTCCCGTGAAGCCGATAAATGTTGAGTTTGCGTTTGGCGTTGCTGTAAGAGTCACTTCATCACCTAACATATAAGTCTCCATACAGTCTATACCGCCGTTTCCGCAATCTATACCCGGAGCAGTTACATTACCTACTCCTGTTCCAGCCAGGTTAATGTCTAACGTCGGAGAAACGGGAACTCTGGTATTAGTAAATGTACAAACTACATCTTCATTATCCATGAGATTAACTGTTACTCTGTCAAATGAAGTGGAGAAGTCTGAAGCGCCGACGCAGTCTATATTAGAAATAGTAAATCCCTGGGAATTTGTTTCCCGGACGATATAGCTGCCGACATTTAGATCACAGGCCACAGAATCGCCATCATCAAGCATGAAGTCTGCACGCAGCCCACATCCAGTAGGGAAAGGTGCCCCTGTAAATTCAAAACCTGTTGCTCCGGCCGGGTCTGACTCTTTAATAATTGTTAAGGATGATGTAATTATTACATCAAACGTAGCCGTGCAGTTTCTGGTAAATTCCATTGTTAGCATTCCGTCAGCGCAGTCTGGGTCTCCTGTGTAACCGACAAACATTGAGCCTGCAGCCGGCGTCGCCACAAGAGTCACTTCTGTATTATTCGGATAAACTTCCTGACAGTCCATCCCGCCGTTTCCGCAATCTATACCAGGAGCAGTTACGTTGCCCATACCTGTTCCTGCTATTTGAATAATAAGCACTTCAACGTCAGGAAGAGTGTTAGTAAATGTACAAACCGCGTTCTCACCTTCCATGAGATTTACAGTTACGCTGTCAGCTGTGGTGGAGAAGTCTGAAGCGCCTTCGCAGTCTATATTAGTAATATTAAATCCCTGAGAATTTGTTTCCTGCACGCTATAGCTGCCAGGAGTTAAATCACATGCCTCAGATTCGTCATCATCAAGAATGAAAGTTCCATCCAATGCACATCCTGAGGGGAAGTTAGTCCCTGTAAATTCAAAGCCTGTTCGACCATTCGGATTTGTCTCTTTAACAATTGTTAAGGTCGTTTGTCTCATTGAAGTATTATATATACCAGCCTGGCTTGAAGTACCGAGCCCAGTAAACGAAATGTTCCCACTACCGAGAGGTTTTGGGAAGCCAAGACCTGTAAAAGTACCGGTTCCCCCGGGGACCATTGTGCTTTGATCCGCAATTAATAGCACAGTACCGTCTATTATGGCGTAATTAGCCCGCACCAAACCTGACCTAATCCCTTGAAATGCAATATCTCCCCCACCAATGGGTACTGGTTGGTCAAAGTCTAGAAAATTACCCATACCTCCGGGGACCATGATGCTTGTGTCCACTAGTACTGCCAATGTGCCCCCTATTGATGTATATATACCATTCTGGCTTGATGAACCGGCACCTACAAACATAACGTCCCCACCGCCAAGGGATACAAGATCGCTAACACCCGTAAAATTGCCGGTACCTCCGGGGATCATTGTGCTCGTGTCTGCAACTGCTGCCAGTGTGCCGCTTATAAAGGTGTATATTCCCTCTTGCCCTGAACCGGTCGCTTTAAACGCAACGTTTTTTCCACCTATGGATATAGGGCGGGTAGTAAAGTCCGTGAAATTGCCGGTACCTCCGGGGATCATTGTGTCGAAATCCGCAAGTACTGCCAGTGTGCCGCTTATGAAGGTGTATATCCCCTCCTGACCTAAACCAGCCGCTCTAAACACAATATCTCCTCCACCCAGGGGTACTGGATCGTCAATGCCAATAAAAGTGCCGGTACCTCCGGGGATCATTGTGCTCGTGTCTGCAACTATTGCCAGTGTACTACTTATGAAGGTGTATAACCCCCCCTGACCTGATGAACCTTGCGCTACAAACGCAATGTTTCCTCCACCCAGGGATACAGGGCCGTTAAGGTCTATAAAAGTGCCGGTACCTCCGGGGATCATAGTGCTTAAATCCGCAACTAATGACAGTGTACCGCCTATGAATGTGTATATACCTTCCTGACCCGCACCAAACCCTATAAACGCAAGGTCTCCCCCGCCTAGGGATACTGGGAAGCCTAAGGCCGTAAAAGTGCCTGTACCTCCGGGGATCATTGTGCTCGTGTCCACAACTACTGCCAGTGTTCCCCCTATTGAGGTGTATATACCTTCCTGACCGGATGAACCCTCAGCTAGAAATGCAACATCATCTCCACCAATTGGTACTGGTGGAAAAAATCTCGTAAAAGTGTCTGTACTTCCGGGGATCATCGTGCTCTTGTCAGCGACCGGTGTTAGGTCAAAGGACTGCGCATAAAGGCTTGCCGGAATAAAAAACGGAATTAAAGCTACTAAAATTATTAAGATAAAACTAGTCTGAAACTTTCTCATCTCACATCCTCCTTTCACCATCCACTGTGAAATATATATTCAATAACTAATATTTAATTAATACTACAATGCGAGTCTAATGTAAATACTCAATGAATATAAAGAAAACCTCCCCTCTAAATAGTGTGTAGGAATATATTGATAACACAACATTTCAAGAATATGGTCTAGTTAATATTGAGTTTGTTTAATACTTTGCAAAGTCCAATCAGATGTATTTTGTAAGCTTCCTAAATATTTGCCATTCTCTTTTTCACTAAGTTCTTTTGCTAGATTTCTATCCTGAAACCCAATTATTCCATAATCCATTGGGGTATTAATGCTTTCTGTCCATACATAATAGGCATGATTGCCGTCAGTCCACTCCTTGGAACTATAATCTCTTACATAAATGTCAGATATTGAAGTGGTCTCCTCTCCATCCATGTAATGAATCATACAACCAAGATCATCAAACTTTAATGTGCTCCCATTTGATAATTGATACTGTGCAGCAAAATCTTTTTCACTAATAATCATTTTGCATTTTTCACATATATCTTCGCCGTAATAAATTTTCACAGGACCCGATTCGGGTTTGTCACTACAGGAAGCTGCTAGAATAATAAAAACTATAAGGGTCAGTTTTATTTTCATTTCTCTTCCTTCCTAAAACGCGTGAATACCAAATAAGCGTATCCAAATGGAATCAAAGCCCAGAGAATCATAATGCCAAACATGAGATAAAAGACTCCCTGTTGTCCAAATGTTCTTACTGCATATACCCCAACAGGGCCTAGAATTTCGAATCTTGGGCTAAGTACAAGCACTGAAGCTATTTTGAAAACTTCAGCAGGGTTTAATAAAGCGAGAATAAAGACCTGCTTGATTCCCAAATCCATAGCTACCGTCGTACCCATAATTCCCAAATCCCCGAGAATAATAAATAAGAGCCAAAGAAAGACCGAAATCCCAATAGCTTTTGAGGCCTTTCCAGAATAAGCAGAAACCAGAAACCCTATACTGAGAAAGCAAGCAGCAAGTAGAGCCGAAAGAAGTATGGTTAGCAGATAGCCTGAAACCTCTCCCTCCCCACCTCTTATAGCAACTCCAAGTCCGGCAAGACCGAAACCAAGAAGTATTGAGAACCATATTGTTATCAAAATTCCAAGAAATTTCCCTACAAATATTTCACTCTTGTTTATAGGATGAGAAAGGAGATACGGCAGTGTTCCATTCTCCCTTTCCTGTGAAATGCTGATACCTCCCGTGATAATAGCTATCAAAGGAATAAAAAGAAGGACAAGGTTGATTAGGCTTGCGGCTGTTCTTCCAAAACCCGAATAACCAGCTATCTCCCCTCCCATAGTAGAAAAGAGTAAGACAAGCAATGCCAGTGCTGAGAAACAGAGTGTGTATAGAATGAACCATCTGTTTCTAAGCGACTCCCTAGCTTCTTTTCTCATAATTAAAAAAACGTTTTTAGTATCCATTTCCCTCTATATGTTTAATTACTGTTTCCATTGAAGATTCCTGAATCATAAAATCAGTGATCGTAATATTGTTCTGCATAAGCTTTTCAAAAGGAGCAAGCTTTTTGCCTTCTTCAACTTCAATATAAACCCCGGAACCGTTTCTGCTTACACTCTGATAACCCTCTTTGTGGAGTATAGAAAGAGCCTCATCAATTCTACTCTCAGGTATTATGAGGTTTATCTTTACTTTAATCCCAAGAGAATTTGCCAGATTTTCAGGCTTTTCATCTAAAATCACCCTACCTGACTTCATGAATAATACTCTGTCGGCAAGCAAATAAACTTCATCCAGCCTATGAGAGGAAAAAAGAACCGTTTTGCCCTTATCCTTATGCTCCTTTACCAGATTTAGGAAATCCCCTCTGGCATTTGCATCAAGATTTGAAGTAGGTTCATCAAGTATAAGAACAGGTGGATCGGAAAGAAGGCCGATTGCAAAAGATAGACGCTGCCTCATCCCACCTGAGAGTTCTGAGGAGAGTTTATTTTTATGATCCTCAAGACCAACTACATTTAGAAGGTCCTTAATTCTCTTTTTGCTCACTCCACGGATAGAGCCAAAGAAATCTAAAATGTTGACTGTTTTCATATCATAGAAAAGTGGATCCTGCGGGACATAACCTATCAGTGATTTTGAGAACTTGGGATTTTCCTTAATGTCACGGTTCTGAATCTCAATTGTCCCCTCGTAATCAAGGAGTCCTAGTATGCATTTAATTAAGGTGCTCTTTCCAGCTCCGTTTGCACCGAGAAGAGCAACCGCTTCTCCCTCTTTTACATTTACAGTTGCGCCGTCAACTGCTATAACGGATCCAAATTTCTTGCTTACATTCGTTACCTTTATCAATAAATACTCCTATCAGGTTCTTCTTATAATTAGATACGAAAAAGCCGGAATTAGAATCATAAACAAAGAGACTATAAAAAGCTTATAAGAGACCCCCTCTTCATGCTCTGCATATCTCTTAAGTATTTTGTATTTCATAAGTGGATAGTTATCCGTAACCTTGGGCTCAGGCTTTATGACCGGGAAAGCATCTGAAGCAAGTTCGATCGCCTGAGCTACTGGGCTAAATACAAATACTCTTAAATTCGGATACTTATCAATCAGGCTTTCAAAAAGACTCTCAGACTTATAGGGTATTTCACCAATACCGTCGTTATTATCATCATATCCAACGTAGTCGCTCCAGTAATTCCCCATTTTTTCTGCGTACCAATTATTGCCGGAGAGCGTTCCCCCTCCTCTTATCTCTATTTGTTCTGCATTATCTATAAAACTATTTGAAACAATAATATTTCTCTCGATTGACGGCATAAAAGAAATACCTATATCGTTGAAGGCTATTACGTTATCTTCTAAAGTATTCCAGGAATCTACTGAATGAGGGGAGTTGTCCATATAAATTCCTACACGGTTATCTATGAAAAGGTTTTTAGTAGAAGTGATGTCATCAAGGTCCTTAAACCCTATTCCATACCCAGTTGCAGGTCCTTGATTACTGGCAAAAATATTGTAATTAAACTTAATGTTATTGCTATACATTAGAAAGCCGCCAACATAGTTTTCAATAAAGATATTATCCTCAAAGACATTATTATCACTATACATATAGTGAAGACCATATCTTCCTTTCTCTACCTTGTTTCCTTTTATCAAAGTATCTCCCGACCACCACATAACCAGATCACGGGCTCCTGTAATTGTATTATTTAGTATCTTTGTATCTGAGCTATACCAGAGACGAATGCCGTCTCCTCTTACTGGGATTGGGAGATCTTTACCAACGATTACATTGTTACTTATCAGAGTTCCGGAAGAATTTTTTAAGTAAATCCCAAAAAGCACATCACTTAAACGATTGTCCTCAATTATTGCATTCTGTGCAGAATCAAGAACTATTCCCGCATCTTCAAGAGTCAAACTCTCACCGCTCCCACTCACATGAAACCCTTTAAATGTAACGTCTGGGGCTTTTATTAAGACAACCGTTCCTTTTCCTCCTCCTTCTATGTTAGGTTCGTTGATGCCTATCAATTTTAAACTTTTGTCTATGATAAGATGTTCTTTGTAGATAACGCCAATAATCTCGATAGTATCATCGTTATTTGCCAAAGCGATCGCTTCAGATATAGATGTATATGGCCCTTCAGGAGAAACTGTATGTACTGTTTGTGCTGATACAATCCCACAGGCCAATATTGCACTTAGAAAAACAAGAGCTGATACATAATGAGCCATATAATTTCCTCATACAGATTCACAAAACCAAAGAACCTAAGAATTAACCCACAATTAACGGTTTATAAGCTTTACGATGATAGTAAAGCCCGATTATTATCAAAATTGATGCTGCAAAAGACATGTATAAGCCAATTTCCCAACTCGCGACTGTAAGGAACTGGGCTATCTTGCCCTCTCCTAACAAAGGCGGGACGAAAGGCTGAATCGCATTACTTAAAGGCGCATTACTATCCAGATTCATGCCAAAGGTCCGCATCCAAAAATAGAGATCCGCTAAAAAGAATGCCGGGTACAATATGGCTGGAATACATAGAAATAGAGCAAAAGGACTATGTACAAAGAGAGTACCTACTATTAGTAAGACGAGCCCTGCTATCATAAAAACACTCAGTGTCCGCTCCAATACAGCAGCCTCACCCATGGGCTTCATACCAATATAGTGATTGAGCCCATCTATTTCTTGAATGTCTCCGGATAAACGGTTTACGTACATTGTTGCTTCAAGACCATCAGGGTACTGTGGAGCGAAAAGAGTTAATTTCCAATAAGGAAAGAAGATTGAAATAAATAGTATAAAGGCTGCTAATATCATTATTATAGATGGAATAAGAAATCTTTTCTTTTCCTTTTCCCAAAGCTCTTGGGGGATGCGCGGCCCGAGTATTAATTCATTTTCCTTTAGTTGTTCAGTCATTAAGAGCCTCCCTTAACAATCTAGATTTAAAATTACGGTCAGCATTAGCAAAAGGAGAGCCCTATTATTCTTCTGAGACTCTCCTCTTTAAGATTGAGCTATTGTCCGGCTAGAATACTTTTGGCATTTAAGCCTGCTGTTGCAGCTTTTACGTAGTACTGCCATGCCATGTTGTAGCCGAAGTTGGCTTTTTCCCAATCTTGTGCTGCCATAGCGTCATCGCCCTGCTTAAGGTATTTATCCCCCTCACCAAGCTGGGCAACTGCGTCCGTGATAAGTTCCTTGGCCATCGGATTGTCCTTGTCACCCATTTTCTCCAGTTCTCCGTACACATTCATAACGGCTTCTCTAGTGCTTGTAGCCTGCTCTTGCCAGGACTTGGCTGTCTCCTCATTTTGAGCACCAAATGCAATATTCGTAAACCCAAGAATCAATAGTCCTATTAATAATGTGTTTAGTGTTTTCATACTTACTTACCTCCCTCTTCTAGATTCTCACTGTATGCCCTATCCCCCTATATTGATTAAAGAAGGATAGGGATGTTTGATTTGAATCATTTATTTGTTTTCTGGTTCTACTAGTAAATATCCCATCATTTCTAAATGAAGAGCTGAACAGAACTCAGAGCAGTAAAAAGGAAATACACCAGGTTGATCCGCAGTGAACTTGACGGTGTTGGCCTCACCTGGCTCAAGGCTGAGGTTTACGTTATATCCCTCGATTGCAAAACCGTGCGTAGCATCTCTAGCACGCTCAACATTTGTAATATGAAGAATTACCTCATCCCCCTCATTAACTGAGATATGCTCAGGATTAAAGTGACTTCTTATCGCTGACATCCAGACCTCTACCTTTCCGTCTGAGCGGACAATCTTTTCCTCGCCGGATTTGGCGGCGTTAGGGTCCACACTCATAGTCCCTGGATTAAACCCAACCTCAGGATAAACAGACCACGGCTCAAGCTTGTCGGCCTTTATCATCTGTACATAATGAGGCTCCCCTATACCAATTGGCATATCGTAGAGAACCTGCATTTTATCGCCTGAAACATCAATAAGCTGAAAGTTTTGAGGTAGTAGAGGACCGACAGGTGTAAAGCGATCAATAGACCACTTATTGAGCGCTACGCAGTATTTACCATCAGGAGAAACAGTATCCCCTTCGGCACAAACCGTATGCCCAATGTTGTACTGAACAGGAATTTTCTCTGTCAGTGTCCAAGCCTCTTCACCAGTATTGTAAGGAGGTCCGAGCTTCCACTTAGCAAGTGTGCTCTCAATGAAAACACTAGTGTAAGCATTTCCGTCGCCATCGAACTGAGTATGAAGCGGTCCTAAACCAATTTCAAGCTGAGCTGCTACTACGTCGTTATACTTGAGAATCGGTACACCATAAACGTCATTCCCTTCAAAATTTTTATCTTTAATCGCTTGTTGTATTTTTTTAAAGCTGTAGATCGTAGCATGTGTATCCAATTTGCCGGATACGACCAAGTACTCGCCGCCGGGAGCTACATCTACACCATGAGGACTCTTAGGTTCAGGAATAAAGTGAAGAAGACCTTCTGAGATGGCTGTTTCAAGAGAAATAACCTTCACTCCATTGATCTCCGTGGTTTTCCCAGGCTGCTTTGCAACTTCAGCAGCTTTATCTAAGTTTATTACATGCATATAATCCATATCCCTTTGAGACACTCCGGCTTCAAAAGGTGGCAAGCCCTGTCCTATACCGCCTGTTGCGAGTTCTGTGTTAATTGAATTACAGAAAACCCAGCCCTCACTGACTTTCTTACCTGCATCACACAGATCCTGCCAATATGGGGGGAGTTCTATCTGAAATGAGCCTTCCTCAACAATCCTTCCCTTTTCTCGGTCAAACTTGTGAAAGGCAATTACACCACGGAATTTCTCCTGATATTCATCCATTGTGGCGTATTCTTCGAAGGGAAGAGGCGTTGCATACTGAGAAGCCTGAATTACGTATTCACTATTTGGAGTTACAAATGTGGAGCCATGATCAGAGATGATATTCGGAGTCTTAATCATCTGCTTTGTTTCAAAGTCGCGAAGGTCTATAACTGCTACTCTCGCATTAGCTTTATCGTTTATGAATAGAAACTGTCCATCATATTCACCGTCAGTTTCTGTCAAAGCAGGGTGATGAGTATCTGCCCATCTGAGTTCCTTACCGGTCGCCATATCGCCGTCTTTAAGAAGCCTTTCAGATTCTTCCGATCCATATCCGAATCCCTGCCACGGCTCTGGTGTGAAAGCCGCTATTACTTTTAGGAGACGCATGGACGGCACCCCTATTACAAAGACCTGCCCTGAATGCCCTCCAGATGAAAACATTATATACTCATCATATTTCCCTGAAGGGAGATATGTTTTTAGAGCTGCTTCCACATCTTTCGGGCTTAAATTGCGGTCCTTTGCTATCTGATCAGCACTTGCAGATAAGTTTCCATTTTGCTCTGCGGTACTAACCTCTCCATTATTTTCTGATTTCTTTTCTCCAGTAGAATTATCATTTTGGCATGAGACAATAAAAATTCCTACTACCAACAAAATAACTAAACTACTGAAACCCAATACTTTTTTTGCTAACATAAATCCATACCTCCTTTTTCTTAAATTGCTCTTCTATTCCTCTTTTTTCTTCGAATCCTCAAACTTTAAATATGAATAAATTTCAATTACTTCTTGGTCTGTTAGGCCTTGATTGGGCATAGGGACCATATATTCTGCAAGCATTTCTTTTGCTATTGGATCGGTGAAGACCATTGTGTCTGGAGATTTCATCCATTTCTTCAACCACTCTTCTTCCCTCCGTTCAGTTACACCTAGAAGATCAGGGCCCGAGAGCTTTCCTCCTCCGATAGTGTGACAGGCAACACAGCTCTTTGATTGAAACAAATCTTTTCCCTTAGCTACTTCGTCACTTTCCTCACTAAGAACGAAATTTGAAAAACCTATAAAGAAGAGAACTAAAACTATTGCAAGGTATTTATTAGAAATTAAAACTAAAATAGACTGCATCCCTTTTCCTCCTTCAGAAATAATGTATATGTAATACATCATATAGTTGCAATGTCTATGCCAAGATAAAATGTCACTACATACGTTTATAAAAGCTGAGGAATGTGTCTGATGTAAGAAAACAAGACATATATTTGGAATTTTCTAGTTTAGTCTTATCTACAAGTTACGGATATACCAATAAAATCCGTATTAAGAAATAAAAACGTAAGTGGCTATGAAGTATGGATGGTTTTACTAAAGGACTATAAACACTAATGCCGGGGCTATTGGATACACTTCGAACTCCTGAATACTACAATTATCTAACTAGCGAAGCTACTTTTTTTCAAGAATATGGTTTAGTTGGTTGAGAAGGTTGAATACCCGCATTTTGTTAAAACAGTTTTAAAATAAAAGCATAAATAATATAAGTTGCCCTGTTTGATCTAAACAAAAAAGGGAGCCGAAGCTCCCCTTATTTTAAGTTGAAAAGTTGTTATCTGTTATGCAGAGGCCTTCTTTCTTCTAATAGCTATAAAGCCTAATATTCCTAGAACCACAGCCATTGCTATGAGACCTAATCCACCTAGCGTAGGTACATCTGTAGCAAGAGGTACAGAAGTTGGTGGCGGTCCTGTTGGTCTTCTGCATTCTTGTGATGCCTCGTCACACATATTATCCGAAAAAAATTCTCCTACAAGAGATATTTCACATTCATCCATGCCCCCAAGGGTGAATACATCACTACATTCGACTGGCTCAAAAAGCTGACAACATCCAAGAGGCATAACTCCTGAATAGCCTTTTTCTGGTATGGCAAAAAACAAGCAGCTAACAATAAGAAAAGTACCGATAAATATTGGAATCCTATTTTTAAACATGAATCCTCCAATTTTGTTTTATGAATACTTAAGTTGGTACAAACCTAACACAGAGTAGAAAATGAACTAATAACCAATCTCTTAATTTTCTAACTAACCCACTACGAACAATCGAGCAAGTTGAAGTAGTTGACTATTTATCCATTACACTATGCTCAATAACTGTTACGTTGTTTATTAGTCTTGTTAATGCTCTTAAAGAAGGGGTAAAAATGAGTGGTATTGAGAGCCTAACGCAAGGGTGTTGCGGAATATATACAAGCAATCTAAATATCTGTAATTGTTTAGTGTTTTGACATAAAAAAGGGAACCGAAGCCCCCTTAGTTTTAAATTGTAATGTTGTTATCTGTTATGCTACTGTTTTCTTTCTCTTCACAGCTCTTATGCTAAATATCAGTAACGGTAGTAACAGTAATCCAAGATTAAACGCTGTATCTTGGTTATTTGTAAGCCCCCCTAGAGAATTACTACGGATGATTATGACAGGAAGTGTCAGGAAATAAAGAATATATAGTGTTCACAACATGTTAAAAAGTTTGGCTGGGGCTCTTGGATACACTTCGAACTCCTGATTATTACAATTATTTAAGTATTGATAACAAGATATTTCAAGAATATGGTGTTGTAATTTAGCCTAACTACCATAAATATATGGGTTTTATATAAGTTTGTATCATCTTTTTCAAAACTATGGCTATGTTTTTAATGATATTTGGAAGATTTGAACTATTTAAGATAATTGTGCCTATGTTTTGGAGAATGCAGCTAGTATATTCTGAACTATTTTATTGCACATTGTTCAATATAAATAAGAATTTATACCTTCACAATAATTCTTGTTGTTTACAAAAAAGCACATGTTACTATTTCTATAATTTATTCAAGAAGCTAAAGGAGAAGCATATACGCAACTTAGTTAGGAGTTTATTGCTATAAGTATTAATTTTTTATTATGCCATTTAGAATTTCATACTTTGAGGGAATTTCATCTTTCAAATGAATAAAATCGACATATTAAAAAAATACGAGTTTTACAATAATGCTGATCCTTCTTTCAAAAAAGAAATGGAAAACGCATCTGTGGCAGTAAAGCTCAAGGCCGGAGATCCGTATTTTTATGAAGGTGATCAATGCAAACAGATTGCCCTGATAGGTAATGGCGGTGTGCGTGTTTACAAGGCTGGGGAATCAGGAAGAGAAATTACTCTCTACCACGTTACGCCTGGAGAAACATGTATCCTTTCGGTTTCATGTTTTCTAGGTGATAGACACTATCCTGCAAACGGTATTGTTGAAAGTGATACAGAGGCCGTAGTTTTAGACTCAGGATTCTTCAGAATGTGTATAGATTCAAAACAAGAAGTGAGAAAATTTGTTTTTAGCACTCTGGCTATACGTTTAACTGATGTTCTATCACTACTGGAAGAGATAACATTTAACAGAGTGGATCATAGATTATCCGAATATCTTTTAAAAAATTTCACTAATGGTAAAAGCGAATTAAGCTCTATCAATAGAACTCATGAGCAAATAGCTATGGAGCTCGGCACAGCTCGTGAAGTCATAAGCAGGCTCTTAAAAGAGCATGAACGCATTGGTGCAATTAAAATATCAAGAGGAATGATAGTTCTGAAAGACAAAAATAAACTGTAACCCCTTATTAAACTTTCTAGAAAGAGATAGTTTTGTGACTTAGTCACTGAATTTATTCAAAATATCGCTAAAACTATTATATATCAGAATATTGAGGAGGGCCTGCTATGAATAGTAACGTCAGCTCAGTAGATAAAGTAGTAAGAATTATAATTGCTTTGGTGTTATTTAGCCTCTATTTCGTACTAGAGGGTAATCTGCGATATTTAGCTGTTATAGGATTTATTCCTTTACTGACAGCACTTATATCGTGGTGTCCTATTTATAAAATATTCGGATTAAATAGTTGTCCGTTGAACAAAAACTAGGATAAAAAAGTTGTAGACTATGCAATTTTTATTAGGTAAAGTCAGGGAACCTAATAAATTAATATATCAAGAAAGGAGATGGCAAATGGGCAAATTTATTAAGAGCTTATCAGTATTAGTATTAATTGTCTTATTATCGTTCAGCATTTTAAGCTGCGGCAGTAGTGGCGGAGGGAGCGATACAAACAGTGGAATCATTAATGGCAAGGTTCAAGATGTAATTGAGGCGAGCATCGATAAGAACAAAAAGGATGCTACGTTTTTCACCACTATTAAGAATTTTTTAAGCTTGTCATTTAAGGCCGTTGCGCAGAATGGGGGGATTACAGTCAATGTAATCAAAAATGGTGAGATTATAGATAGCACCATTACCAACGCTGATGGCAATTTTACAGTTTTTGGATCTGGGGATGTTCTTCTAGAGTTCATTTTGCCTGATCAGAGCACAGCGGAGCTCGACATAAACATTCCGACAGGAACTGTAACAACTTTGAATGTTTCTATTAACGAAATTACCGACTCAGTATCGGTAAACGAGTTCCAAAACGGATTAAGATGTGAAACTGGAATAACTAATATTTCTGATGACAATGTGATAATTAACGGTAACGGTACTGATGACTGTATACGTACCGAAGGGGATTGCATGGTTAATATTGATGCTATCGATGTGACCCTACAGAACTGTGAAAGATGTATTGACGCTGCAGACAACTCACTTGTGAATATAGAGGCTGCTTCAATATTTTGTGAAGGTAACGAAGATGCAATAAGAGCAGAACAGGATGCAGATGTGAATTTCATTGCTGATGATTGTTCCATAATAGGTAGTATAGATGAACAGGATTCATCACTTGTTGATTTATCAGGCTGTGATGTAATAGACATCGAGGACAGTACAGAAGATGGAACCGAGGACGGAACCGAGGACGGTACAGAAGACGGAACCGAAGATGGAACCGAGGACGGTACAGAAGACGGATGGTACAGAAGACGGAACCGAAGATGGTACTGAGGACGGTACAGAAGACGGAACCGAAGATGGAACCGAGGACGGTACAGAAGACGGAACCGAAGATGGTACTGAGGACGGTACAGAAGACGGAACCGAAGATGGTACTGAGGACGGTACAGAAGACGGAACCGAAGATGGTACTGAGGACGGTACAGAAGACGGAACCGAAGATGGTACTGAGGACGGTACAGAAGATGGAACCGAAGATGGTACAGAAGACGGAACCGAAGATGGTACTGATGATGACTAATTATTAGGTCCCAGAAAAATAATAAAACGAAAATAATTTATACAAAAAGGGGTAAAAGTTATTATTAGCTTTTATCCCTTTTTTATTTCAAGTGACAATACTAAATAAAATGTCTAACGAGAATACAAATAGAGACCTATACATCGCATATGCTTTATGCCTAATATCTATATTTGCATTAAGAATATGTCTATCCAATTATTTTACTTTATATGGTGATCTAAACGTATTTGTGGGTTGGGGTTCAAAAATCACTAAAGTTGGATTTTCTGATTTTTACTCTACTTACTGGTGTGACTATATGCCAGGTTATTTGTATATACTATGGTTCCTTGACTGGATTCACTCAACACTTCCTGGCATTGACAAAGAAATACTCTATAAACTACCGGCCAACATTGGTGATTTGATATTAAGTGTATTAGTATTTGTAAGTCTCAGAAACTTCTTCTCTGTCTCAAAATCTTTTTTAGCCTCTATAATTTACTACCTTAATCCGGCTGTAATCGCTAATTCTACTTTTTGGGGACAGATTGACTCCCTACATGCATTACCAATAGTCCTTTCATGTTTATTTGCATTAAGAAAAAGAGTCGTTCTTTCTTCTATGTTCATTACCTTAGGATTTTTAATCAAACCTCAAACTATAATATTTTTCCCAGTAATAGCTGCAATAATCTTTATTCCTCTAATAAGAACAGGCACCGAAAAAAGGCAAATCACTAAAAAATTACTCTTATTTATATTTTCAATGTTTATAACGACTTTAGTTATTGTTCTTCCGTTTATAATCAAAGATATTGTTGGCATAGCAGGTATCTTCATTGAACCCATAAACTTCATCATTGAAAGATTTATGGGCTCTTACGGTGAATATGAAAAAGCATCTCTAAATGCTTTTAATTTTTGGGGTATTTTTGCAATGTGGGAAAATGATCAGACAAAGTTTTTGGGTCTCACATATCAAACTTGGGGAACCTCAATATTTTCGATGTTTTACTTGATTATATTTCTATCTCTACTCGACAGTCTAATAAAAACTTTCACAAACTATAAGAAAAATTTCGCTCTCGCCTTTGAAGCAATTTCAATAGTTTCATTTATTGCATTTTTATTTCTAACAAGGGTGCATGAAAGGCATTTGATGACAACTATAGTATTCTTGTCATTTATTGCAATAACATCAAGGCACCTAATTTATCTATACATAACCATTTGCTTCATTTATTTATTAAATTTAATTTACGCTTTCGGAAAACTTACTACATATAAAACAGAATTTTCTCGAGGTTACTTTAAAGCAATAATATTTATGACATCGTCTGTCCTTATTTTGTCTCTAGTATTCCTAATAATTGATTTCATGAAAAACAACTCTTTTGTCGAAAAATTAAGTGCCTGGAAGAGAAGAAGCATATGAGATCAAAATCTATTTGGGTAAAACATAATTTACCGTATGCCATTTTATTGCTTCTATTTCTACTTAGCTTTTCGCTAAAAACTCATAACTTAGGACATCCTGAAAGGTATTATTTTGATGAAAATTTCTTTGCTTTCACAGCACAGGAAATGGCAAAAGGCAATCCTCTAGGATGGCAGAAAGGTGAGAGAGCCCCTGGGAAAGCCGAATATGAGTGGACTCACCCACCACTGGGCAAGGAAATTAGTGCGTTGGGCATATTAATATTTGGAGATAAAACCTCCTCCTGGAGAATAATGCAGGCCTTCTTCGGGGCACTTGGAACATTAATCATTTTCTTTCTTGCAAGAAACTTATTTAATAGTCAAAGCGCAGGGATTATTGCGTCATTTTTATATACATTTGAATCCTTTATTTTTGTTTTCAGCCGTATAGCGCTTGTTGATATATATCTTTTTAATTTTCTTATGCTTGCGTCACTATTTTTTATTAAATTTTCCAAATCTGCAAACTTCCGATACCTAATACTCACTGCGTTATTCGCAGGCGCTGCTATGTCTGTAAAATGGTCGGGTGGATTCATTGCGGCATTTCTATTCTGCCTATCAATTATTGTTATATTCTACAAGAACCATAATAACAAATATGGAAAATCAACAAGCATACAGCTACTCAAAGTTGTATCTATTTTTCTCTTCATGCCACTGCTAATTTACTTAGCAACTTATATCCCATATTTCCTAAATGGAAATTCTCTTAGTGATTTCATATCGTTTCAGGAAACGATGTTCAGCTATCACAAGAATGTCTCAAAGCAGCATGCCTATAGATCTGAGTGGTGGAGCTGGCCCTTAATGATAAGGCCTCTATGTCTTTACATCGAAAAGATAGGAAACTATAGAGAATATATTTATGCAATTGGTAATCCAGTAATTTGGTGGAGCGGACTCTTGGCGATAGCAATATCTATATATTATGCTATTAGATATAGATATTATCCTCTCTTGTTTGTAGTCTTGAGTTTCTTTGCTTATATAGTTCCATGGAGTATTTCCCCGAGAAAAGTAACTTACATATACCATTACATGCCTTCACTTCTATTTATAATTTTAGCCCTTTCTTATTTTCTTGATAAAATCTGGCAAAAATCATACAGAACAAAAATTCTCGTAATATATTTTCTTATTTGTGTTGTTGTATCTTTTATATTCTTCTATCCTATATTAAGTGGCACGCAGGTTCCAAAAAGCGAAATGAAAAATTACAGATGGATGAAGACTTGGAGATAGGTAGCGTAAATATTGATATTAACAAATTAACCGTAGAAGATTACTATCGATGAAAACAACAAAAAAGTTTCAGTGTTAAAGAATAACTAGTTTTGACAGTGCCTTAGAAATCCTGGCTGGGGCTATTGGATACACTTCGAACCCAAGAATATTATAATTATTTAAGCATTGATAACACAATATTTCAAGATTATAGGCTGGTTGGTTAGCTTAATCCATCAATAATTCCATTTTTCTGTTCCAATTTTTGTTTTATATAAAATACTTTTTTTGCGGGAGGATTAATTTCGATAGATACCACAAGAAATATAAGGCAGCTAATGATAATGGAATGAAAATGATTCTTAGTCGGGCTAGCTGATTAACTAAGAGCTAAAATCAGATTCAAAAAGCATGTTGCATTTCGTCTCTTAATAAGAAATCTGATTATTGCTTAACCTTCTCAACTGAATATAAAGTTACAGGTGATTTATTACTGACAACAAATCCTCTTTCCTTCTCTATGCGAAAAAGGCTGTCCTTATGATGATAATAAGATGATTCATAACTTTTATTGTTTTGCTTATTATTGAGAATTAGCCAAAAATGATCAAAAGCGTCAAGTTTACATATTCTAAATAACTCTGTTAAATCAATATTTCGAGGTGGCAAAGCACAGTACTTGTAATGTCCTTTATTGTACCAATCAAATCCATCAAGACTAAGAGCTGAAATAAGTACAGCTGAATTTCTTTTATAATTTCCCCTTATATATGATCCAACTTCTCTCCAATCCTCCCTGACTGGTATTGTGTAGTATTCATATAAACCGGGTGAGATCAAGATTGCATAAGCGATTAGAATTATGCCGATAGGAACGACTTTCTTTAGCTTTGTTATTAGTAATGCAACTAAAATATAAAATGCCGGAGCTGAACATATTAAATACCTATTTAGATACATAGGCTTAACAAATTCTGACATTATTAGAACTAGCGATATTGGAACTAGGAACCATAGAATTACTAAAACGGACTCACTTTTTATATTCCAGCTACGCTTTAAGCCCCCAATTAATTGATTAAACGATTTTACCCACTTCTCTTTCCCAACAATTAAGAAATAAATTGCTGTTCCAATCAATAAAAATATGATGGCAATATCATCGAACATTGAATTATGAATTTTAAACTTTAATCCCATATATTCGTAGATTGTATTCAGAGCTGCGAATTTGTTGGGAGGGGGTATCCAGTTTGGACCACCTTCCCCGATTGCTTTATCACTAAGAGTATTAATAAATCTTGGAGCGATACTGAGTAATATAACGAATTGACTTAAAAACCACTTAGCAATTATCGATTTTAATGTCTTATATTTGATTAATACATATAGATTTTGTACAGCTATAATGAAGACCGCAAAGTCATGACTGTAATAAAGTAGGACTGTTGATAAGATGTACAGTGCTAGATGAATATAAGATTTGGAGTTTAAGAATCGAATATAGAAAAAAAATGAAATCAAGGTCAATAATTCATAAAGACTGTAGTACCTTAACTCTTGAGAATAATAAATCTGGAACGTAGACACAGACATAAAAAAAGCGCTTAGTGCACCAACCTTGTGATCAAATAATGTTTTCCCAATAAAATAAATTAAGACTATCGAAGATACGCCAAAAATGATTGACAAGAGCCTTGTTACGTTTTCAGAAATTCCAAAATTTTCAATCCAGAAGTGCGCAAAAACAAGGTATAGAGGAGGTCTGGAACCCGAAATAATCGAATCCAGACTACCTTTGGCAACCTCGAGTGTTATAAACTCATCGTACCAGTAATTCTGCTCGCTAAGTCCATAGAATCTCAAAATAATTCCAACAAACAAAACAACCAATAGTAAGTAAGAGGTCTTGTAATAAATTTTGAAAAAAGAAGTCATTGAGCTAATAAATTTCATTGGGATATTCCGTTATCAAAGATTTTTCTTGTCTCAAATAATCCGCCCAAGAGTCCCGGCAACACACGCGTCACTGCAAATACAATAATGGAATATGCAAAAGCACTATTTTCACTAATACCATATGCACCAAGTAAAATGATAAACGAGCCCTCTCTCAGTCCCATACCTGATATTGAGATAGGTATCATTGTTACTAATACTACTACGGACCTGATCCAGCCAATGGAAACAAAGGAGACATCTAAATCAATCGACTTTAGCAATAGAAAAAAGACAAATACGTTTAAAAGTTGAGAAGCCATTGAAATTGCAATCATGAAGATAAGAGATTCCAGCGGGATTTTCCCAAGACCCGATACATTCTTAACGAATCGATTCAGTTTGGGCGAGACATAAACATTATTTGCCAACCTTAATAACCATTTTATTACTCTTTGTTCTCGGTCAATAAATATCAACGAACAAAAACTCCCAAGTCCAAGCAGAATAATAACCATACTAAGTACAAGCAAGTTTAAATCTTTAGGGAAGCTGAGTATCCAAAAAAACAAACCTATAATGCACAAAGCCAATGTCGCAAACACTCTTTCAATTGCTAATGTAATAAAGGCTTCAGACAGTTTCTTTTCCTTGCTTGAAAGTTTGTAAAATTTGATTATACCTCCCGTCAAATTTCCCCCGGGCAGAAAGAGTCCATAAAAAAGCGTACTGAGATTAATCTCAAACGCTTGAAACATTGATATAAGTAACCCCTGAAGAGCTGAAAAAAACTTAAGCCTGTATGATGCCACAATCCAAGCTAAGACACTGACAATAATGGCGAGAATTACATAATGTAGTTTTGCTGAGATGATGGAGCCTACAACATCAGGAAAGCTGATTTTCGTAAAAAGGAAAATGATAATTGCGATTGCTATCGCAAATCTTATGATAGTCCATGTTCTTTTACTCATGAGATCACATATTGTATAGATAAGTATCTAAAACACTAACAACATTATCATCAAATCAACACTTGTTTCTAGTATACTAAATCTATTATCGATAAAAAACATTACTGCCCTTCAGAGAGACCGGCTGTTTATATCCCAATAGATCAATTATTGTTGCTGCTACATCTATTGTTTGGATTTCTTCCGTATCGATCTTATATTCATCATTCAAGAGCATTAATGTCCCCTTCTCACAATCATTATGCGGCAGATAACCATGATATCCCCTATGTAGGGGATTGAATAACCTACTCCTCGCCTGTTCATTAGTTAGGCCTAGGTAAAAATTCCCTAGCAGCTGGTAGAAATCATTGGGAAAGAAAATAGTTCCGGGATTTAAAACAAAGTAGTATTCTCCATATCTGTCATCCTCGAATTTAACATTGAATTTATGCATATCTTTGTAGCTTAACAAAACTCCTTCAGGATTTTTTGAAAGATAATTCAACATCTTTTCCTTAGCACTGTCCGAATGAAACCAGAACCTTACCTTGGAAGCCTCAACGTAGTAAGTGATTTCATTTTTTCTAATTCCCATCTCATTAATTTTTTGAATTATGTCGACACTATTTTTTACCAATTCCTGACCATGATCAGCTAAAATCATTAGAGTAGTGCCCTGCTTCTTACATTCAGAATGCAAATATTTAATAAATGAATCGATCTTATTGTATGAATCGATCATTTTTTGTTGGTTGTCTAAAAACCAGTGCTCCAATGTATCAATACTATGCGTTTCGACGAACTGAAACCTAAGGTCTTTTTGAAATAGCTCGGGCTGCATTTGATCTAGTTTATTCAGATTAGTGTTATAAACATAACTGCAATTACTTTCACCTATTATGTTAAAAAAAGTGTCAAATCCGTTAATTTTAAGATATCGCTTCAATTCTTTCTTGTTGTACCTGGTTTTAAAAATTTCAAACCGTCTGCGTCTCCAGTAAGGAACGGCAGCTAAGTTGAAAGACCCCGTATACATGTGAATTAAACATTGAGATGTGGTTGTAACTATGTCCGGCAGATGATCAATAGAGGACGTTCTGTTAAAATCATAGTCTGACTTCAACCGAACCTGCCAAACTTTATGCTCGTGAGGATATAATCCGGTTAAAAGAGTCGGATCTAGATCAACTTCAGGAAAGTTATTAATTCTAGTATAAGGGTATTTTTCCAAAAGGCTGTATAAATAAGGAGTATGTTCTTGATCAATCCTCCTGTAATCCATTGCACTTACAAAGAAGATCATTAATTTTTCAATCATTGGATATTCTCCCTCAAATACTATTAATCATCAAAAACATTAATACCATTTAATGATTCTGGCTTTTCGTAACCCAATAAGTTAAGAACCGAAGGCGCAAAGTCTATTATTTCAATCTCTTCATGGCTTGTCTTATGGTGTTCATCAAGAAGCATAAGGAATCCTTTTTCACATTCACTATAGGGCATGTACCCATGGTACCCCCTGTATAAAGGGCTCACGAGTCTACTCCTTTGCTGTTTCTCTGTAAGTCCCAGATATAGGTTGGCAATAGGATGGTAGTAATCATTCGGAAAGAAAATAGTGCCGGGGTTTAGTATAAAATAGTATTCACCGTATCTGTCATCCTCGAATTTAATATTGAATTTGTGCATATCCTTGTAACTCAATAAAACTCCATCTGTGTTTTCCGAAAGATAATCCAACATCTTTTCCCTAGCACTATCCGAATGGAACCAGAATCTGGCCTTCGGTGCTTCAATGAAATAAGTAATCTCATTTTTTTTAATTCCCAGCTCGTCAATTTTTTTAATTATATTGACACTACTCTTTACTAACTCCATACCGTGATCCGATAAGATCATTAAAGTAATTCCCCTCTTCTTACATTCTGAATGCAAAAATTTAATAAACCCGTCCATCTTTTTATATGAATCTGCTATCCTTTCCTTATTATCCAAAAACCAGTGCTGCAATCTATCAAGACCATAATCCTGGACTAATTCAAACCTAAGATCGTTATGAAATAATTTGGATACAATATCATCTAATTTATCAAGCTCAGGGTTGAAAATGTAATCACAATCACCCTCTCCTATAATATTGAGGATTGTATCAAATCCGTTTATTGTAAGGTAATTCTTCTTTTCTCTGGTGCGGTATCTTGTCTTAAAAATCTCAAACCGTCTGCGCCTCCCGTAAGGAACAGCGGCCAGATCGTATGGTCCTTTAAACAAGTGAAGTAAACATTGAGTGGTGCTCGTAACTATGTCAGGTATGTAATCAAGAGGGTGGTTTGGATTAATCCCGTCTTCTGACCTCAATCGAACTTGCCAAATTCCATGTTCATGAGGATATCTTCCGGTCATCAAGGTTGGAATCAGATCTGCCTCGGGAATGTTGTTAATTCTACTACAAGGGTATTTTTTCAGAAGTTCAAATAGATAAGGAGTATGTTCTTGATCAATTCTTCTCAGATCAAGTGAGCTTGCAAAAAAAACCATTAATCTTTCAATCATATGATATTTCCCTTAAATCACTATTAATCATGAAAAAATATTTACACCATTTAATAATTCTGGCTTCTTATAACCCAATAAGTTAAGAACCGTAGGCGCAACATCTATTATTTCAATCTCTTTTTTACTTGGTTTATAATCATTATCAAGAAGCATTAAAAAACCTTTTTCGCACTCATTGTAGGGTAGGTGTCCATGATATCCTCTGTAAATAGGGCTTTTAATTCGGTTTCTCTGATCTACATTCGTAAGCGCCAGATATAGATTTCCTATCGGGTGGTAGAAATCATTAGGATAGAAGATTGTTCCGGGGTTTGTAACAAAATAATATTCTCCATAACTATCATCGTTAAATTTAATATTGTATCTATGTAACTCTTCAAAATGAAAAAGAGTCCCTTTCTCGTTTCCCGAAAGATATTCCAACATCTTTTCTCTAGCACTGTCTGAATGAAACCAGAATCTAACCATAGGAGCTTCGATAAAATAGCTAATCTCATTTTCTTGAATTCCTAATTCATTTATTTTTCTTACTATATCAATTGTATCTTCAACCTTAGCCTGAGCATGATCACTCAATATCATCATAGTAATACCTCTATCCTCACATTCTGAGTGTATGTCTTGGATGCGATCATCAATCTTCTTATATGCCTCTATCATTTTTTCTTCATCATGTATGTTCCAATGCGTAAAAATATCCGTTCCATGTGCGTCAAAAACTTCGAGCTTCTTATTTTTAATGAATTCTTTTGTAAGCGCTCCGATCATTTTGTTGAAGTTACCCTCATAAACTAAGTTACAGTTAGTTTCGCCTATAATGTCAAAGATAGAATTCGTACCTTTAATATTGAGATACGCTTTCAGGTGTTTAACCTGATATTTGATTTTGAAAATATCGAACCGTCTCCGTCTCCAGTCCGGTACTCCTGCCAGGTCAAACTCTCCGGTAATACTATGAATGAAACATTGAAACGTGGTTGTAATTATGTCTGGCAAATAATCCTGGGGCTTTTTAGTATCAAAATTCCGGCCTTTTTTTAGGCGAACTTGAAACATTCCGTGTTCATGAGGATAACAACCTGTCCACATCGTTGTCTTCAAATCAACGTCTGGTATTGTGTTGATTTTTATCATAGGATATTTTTTTGAAAGTTTATATAGATATGGTGTATTATTATTTATTTTTCTGTAGTCAAAACCACTAAAATACAAAATCATTAACTTCTCAATCATCAGATTTCCTCTCTGAAAGTAATCTCATTTATATTTTTTCTTAATTGACATTACAATTTGATTGCCTTTGCAACATCTCCGTTTCGTATATCAAGCTAAAATCCATTATTAGTGAAAATTAGAAAACCTTGAATAGACTTCCTCTTCTTCCTTCTTTATCCTCGAATCATCCCAATTTAACTCCTTCGCCATGATTCTGGAATATTGCTTTAAATTACTCTTGATCTCATCAAAATTAAAGTCAATGCGTCTAAAGATAACGTCTGTCAATTTTTGAGCCATTTCTTCTTGTATAGCATAAATAATTTGAGACTTTATTAGATTATCATCAATCTCTTCGTTAATTACATGCTTTGTATTATCAAATTTACCAAAGCTTAGCAGAGTAGATTCAGTAGTTGAAGGTCTGAAAGTTTTTCCTATTTTTCTAAGTATCACATCCACAGTTTCTTGAGCTACAATTCTTGCTTCGGTGTACTTGGAAACTCTTGCGGTAAACAAACCGCTAAGGCCTTGCTCCTTTTCATGATCATAGATGTTATTTTTTGTTCCTATTTTAGCATTGCCACTTCTATCTATGTAAGTGGGCACATAGCCACCGTAAACAAATTCAACATCTTCCTTTCTTAAAGAAACAGCTGGATAGGAGGCATTTATCTCATCTAGAAAAGAGGACATTTCTTCACTTGTTACCTTGAAATTATCCGGCTCTAAATTAGTGGGCAAATATTCTGTACCTATTAAGGACTTGCCATTCCACGGGGTTATAAAGAAGTAACGGGAATTCTTAGAGAATAGATTAGCTTTATACTGATCTTTTATTTGGCTATTAAGTCCCAATGCATACCCGTTTGTTAGTTCTCTGTTAATTGAAAGATTGAAGGCTTTTGAAAGACTGTAACCTTTTATTGAAGAGTTATTACCTATATGGGAGAGCAGACTATTTAGCCATGGACCTGATGAGTTCACTGTAAATTTGGCATGAATCTCGAATTCATCTCCTGTTAAATTGTCCCTTACGGCTGCTCCCTTTACCTTGTTATCTTTAATATTTAAGGCGAGAGCCTCTACATAATTGGCAAGATGAGCCCCCTCTTTATAAGCGGATTTAGCAACTTGAATGCTAAAACGCTCGGAGTTAGTCAACTGACAATCGGTGAATATAATTCCGGAACTTAGGTTCTTTTTTTCAAGGTCTGGAATTATTTCGATACACTCTTCTCTTGAAATAAATCGATTACTGTATTTCTTTAAGTCGATTTCCTTAGAAACCCCTAGACCTATACCCAGCAGATCGTAAATCTTTAAAGCGGTATAATAGAGAATTTTTCTAAGAAAGTTGCTGCTGTAAAGAGGAATAATAACAGGCATTGCTCTGACGAGATGTGGAGCGATCTTCATAAAGATTCGCTGCTCTTTTATGAACCTTCTGATTTTCCTGAAATCGAGGTTTTGGATGTGTCTAAAACCTCCGTGAATTATCCTGAGTGAGTTTGAGGAGGTCGCCCCCCCGAAGTCCCCTTTGTCAATAAGGGCTACCGACAGTCCCCTGAGTGTTGCGTCCCAGGCAATAAAGAGCCCAAGTATCCCTCCGCCAATAATAAGAATGTCATACTCGTTATCTTTTAATTGTTCTAATTGCCTTTTCATTTTTTATTTAACCACTTTTGCTATAATATGATGGCCATACGATTTTAATAACTTCTTGGGGATCAAATTAAATACCGGAACAAACAAATTATTAAACAAAATTGTTTCAATTTTATTATCACTTTTGGTTCTAAAGGGAAAGCGGTCAGTTGTAATTTCTACCTTTGAGAAAGATTTTAATAGTTGCTCAAACTCTTTTTCTGAAAACTGATTGAATCCCGGGGACTCTTCTCTTGGTGTTTTTTTGTTGAGCGCTTTAAACAAAGTATTAAGCCAGGAATTTGTATTATACACAGTCAGATAAGCCTCTGAACCCTCCTTGAGCATGCGATGTATCTCTTGAACCATTCTTTGGGGATTTAAAGTATAAGAAACTGTTGAGATGGCAAAAATAAAATCAAAACTGTTATCTTTATATCTTAAGTTTTCCCCGTCTTCTCGAATGACTTCCGCATTCAAGTTGCGGACTTCCAGATTTTTTTTTGACATCTCAACAGCAAGATCCGATATGTCCACCCCTATTACAATTGCCCCCGCTTTAGTTGTTTCGACCAAGTTGATACCGAAACCGCAGCCGAGGTCTAAACCCTTTTTGCCGCCTAATTTGCTATGGTTAATATATTTTTTCAGATAGCCATACTTCTTAGAATAATACGATTCAACATCACGAAAATAATCAATTGTTCCGGGAGGGCTTTTAGAAACCTGATACTCGAATGGGTTTTTATTCCAGTACTCACGAATATGCTCTATTTTTGATAGTTCTTCTGAACCCAAGTTGTTAGAATCTCTGTTCATTATAAATTCTCCTTCATAACTGCTTCGAGAATTTGGTTGGTCCTGTTTATTTTTTCTTCAGTGCTGTAGTTATTTTCAAAAAATTCCCTGGATCTTTGACCAAGTTTTTTAGCATACGAAGGATTATCTACAAGCGAAACAATACCTTCAGAAATGGATTGAGGAATAGGATCCACTAAAACGGCTATATCATCATTTAAAATCTGAGTGTGGGCATTAATATTGGTAGCTACAATAGGCTTTCCTGCATTAAGATAATCATAGATTTTTAATGGTGGATTATTTCCAATCGTACGTGTTGATACAAGTACGTTCGAAATATTCACATAAAGAGCAAGTTCGTCAATTGGAAGATTACCGGGAAAATGAAAGTGGGAGGCGATACCACGTTTTTTGGCTGATTCTCTTAAGATCTCAATCTGGCTTTGCCTTCCCCCGGCTAAGACAAATATTGTATTCTCTGTATTTTTGATAACTAATTCCGCAGAAGCTATAAGAAGTTCTAATCCCTGATAGAGCTCAAAAGTTCCCGCATATAATACGATGTTCTTATCGTTGAGCTCAGGGTGATAGAGTTTAAATGAAGCCAAACACTCCTTATTAAGAGAATTAAAGTCATAATCCTGAAAATTCTCTATTAAAACTCTAGGAATTTTATCGTTCATGCTCATCACATAGGAATCTAAATCATTAGAAATAGTTATTAAGCCATGGCAGGAATTAATAACCCGGCTTTCAAGCAGCTCAAGAGGATATATTAGGTACCTGTGTTCATATCCGAAGTTCTTCATTGCCTGGGGAAGTGATGAATGGAAATCATACAGATGTCTGATCTTAAATATTTTAGAGAACAAGGCTCCAAAGTAACTTGCTTCTTCATGTGTATGTATAAGGTCATATCTCCTACTTATTAGATAACGCAGTGATTTAAAGAAAACGAATATATCGAGAAATATTTTTTTAAATGAAGGCCCAACAGGCACCTCTTTTATAAACGGCATATTTATTATGCGAAGGATTTTGATTCCGGGTATTTCGATATCATCCCCTACATGATAAGTTATTACATCTACCTCATGGCCGAGATTGGACAAAACCTCCAACCTGGATCTAATGGAAATAGGGGTCCCGCGTGCCGTGAAGAAAGGTATAGAAGCTATCATCAATATTTTCAACTTACTCTTAGCATTTGTATCAGGCATTGAATTTTATTTTTTAGTTTTTACCTCTATGATTTCTTTTATCACATATGTGGGCTTATCATTAGTCTCGTAATAATTTCTGACAACCATCTCACCTATTAACCCTATTGAACACAACTGCACTCCAAAAATTATTAACAGAGCTGCCATTAGTAACATGGGTCTGTCACTCAGTGGATGACCAAGAAAAATTTTAGTGACAGATAAGTAAGCCGCTATAATTAGACCCAATAAAAAAGATACAGAGCCGAACAAACCAAAAACTTGTATAGGTTTTGTAGAATAGCCTAATAGAAATTTGACTGTAATAAGATCTAATAAAACTCTCACAGTCCTCATAATACCGTAATTGGATTTACCCGAAACTCTCGGGGCATGATTAACTTCAACCTCGCTGACTTGTACCCCCATCCAGCTTGCAACGGCAGGTATAAACCTGTGCATCTCTCCGTACAATTTAATATTTTTTATTACTTCGCTTCTGTAAGCTTTAAGAGAACACCCATAATCATGAAGTGGTACTCCTGTAAACTTGGAGATAATATAATTAGCGATACGAGATGGAAGCTGCCTTGTGAGAAAATCATCGCATCTTTTTTTACGCCATCCGCTTACAATGTCGTACCCCTTATCAAGCTCTTCGAGCAGTTTCGGGATATCTGCAGGATCGTTCTGCAAATCAGCGTCCAATGTTACAATAATATTGCCTCTTGCTAAGTCAAAACCAGCTGAAAAAGCCGACGTTTGTCCGAAATTGCGGCGAAAGCGAATAATTCTCAATTTCTTATGGCTCTCACACATCTCCCTCATAACTTCAAAGCTGTTGTCCGTACTACCGTCATCAATCATAATAACTTCATAAGTTTTCTCCGTTTTATTCAATACCTCAAATAATTTAATTATGAGTGGTTTAATGTTTTCAGTTTCATTAAATACCGGGATAACAATCGATAGCTCTATGTTATTTTTATCTTTGGAAATATTCATATTAATATTAATATTATCTTCTATTCAAAGGTTTTTAAAGCAACTGCAAATTCGTTTATAGAAAGTTAAGTTTAGTTGGTATAGATTTGTCCCGGTTTGTATAAATAGTTGATATAGAGTTATTACCGGCGCGGCGACAAGAAATGTTGAGAATTAGCAAATAATCAGCTTTGACTATATGTTGGGAATCCTGGCTGGGGCTCTTGGATACACTTCG
>CALOCI010000013.1:0-16589 GCA_942491865.1 uncultured Thermodesulfobacteriota bacterium | reverse complement strand
CTACAAGTGAGCAAATGCAAATATTTTGAGAATGTGTGAATCCTTTCTTGTTGCATATGCAACTAAACTAGCGAACACGAAAAAAGCGGCTCACACCGCACACACAGGAGGCAGTAAAATGAAAGGTTTAGTTTTGACATCAGTTTTATTTATAGGACTTAGCTTTCAGCTACTATCACATGAAGAGACTAGCGTTTTCTACTATCAGATTCCTGCCCAAAGCTCAGAAGTAAATTTTGATGTAAATACTGATGCCTGTGGCGGTTATCTCGCTCAAAGCCTCTCTGATATATTTCATGTTCAAAACACAAATGAATCTGAATCATCAGATATAACGTATAAAGATACATACTATGCTTTCGAATTAGCTTTGGACACTGAGAACACTGTCTAAGATTGGCTTACTAAAGTAGTTAGCTTGTCCGCGGATAAAATCCGTTAGAATGTGAGCGCATACTATGCGCCATCGCCATACCATCCTCCATCCGACCAAAAGCCTGGCGAGCCTAACCGCTCCCCGGGCTTTTCTGTATTAAAGGCGTTTTGTATTTATTGTTAAAACCTGAATTTAATCCATCCACTCTACACTCCACAAACGTACTACTTAATATATAATGTATTATATTATTATGATGGTACTTCAGGAGGATTAGGATGAAATTTCAAACTGTAACAAAGCTGTTCTCTCTATTATTTCTTGCTTCGTTTATGCCATTGCTGATGAATGCGGAAAGTAATACTGCTTTCGCTCAATCCCCACACACAATTACGATTAACAACAACTGTTCAGACACTATACATGTGGGTGCTGTTCCACCTGTGCAATCAGTATCGGTTGGCGGTGTAAGTCAAACCACACTAGGCGGATGGGAAATGGCCACCAACACTATAGCGACTGTACAGGTACCGCTCAGCTACAATAGCGGGAGGTTCTGGGCAAGAACCGGCTGCAACTTTAATTCAACTGGCACCTGTGACAATCAAATGGTAAATGTAAATGGGACAGAATATATTATTGCCAACTGCTGCGACACCGGAGGCTGTACCAACAGCGGTGGAGACTTTGCTCTTGACTGTGTTAATACAGGACTTCCCCCGGCAACGCTTGCTGAAATTACTTTCGTACAAAACGGACAGGACAGCTATGATGTAAGCATGGTCGATGGCGGTAATATTTCTGTAGACATGATTCCCGATCCGAGCACATATGTATGTGATGGAGCGTCAGGTTGTATTTTCACTGGGAACCTTCCTGGGAAAAATGATTCAACCTGTTCACAGGATTCAGACTGTTACCCGCTTTTCGGATTTGGCTACAAGTTTAAATGCGACCCAAATCTTAAAATGTGTGTAACCCATATTACTGCGGCAGCGCTGGCTGTTCGGACACAAAAGGATGTGCGCCTGAGGGTATAACACAATCAACATTGCCAAGCTCAACATGGGGTGGGACTTCAGAATTGGCAATTGCCCAGGCTAACTGCCCCGCTGATATGCAGCTGACAAACGACCAAAACCAGGGAAGCACATATGTAGGATGTTTTGCCCCACAAAAGTTTTGCAGAAAATCATGCAGTGCAGATGGTGACTGCGGACCTCCTTATACATTTAACTGCGGGACAACTTCTGGATTCTGTGAAGACACTGGAGGAAATGTATTAGGAGCAGATTGCGACACTGCAGCAGGAAATACTACGAATGATCAGCTCTGGGCATGCACAGGTGTAAATGCAGGCTCTTGTTTTACAACAGGGACGACAGATGCTAATTGTTGCGGCTGCCCTAGCTGGGCTCCAGGGTTTCCAAACGGAGCTCCTAACGGCGCCTGTGTAGCTGGAAATAATTCCAATTGGCAGTCTGCCGCCCAACCTGTTTTTTCCGCTTTCAATGATGCAAGCCCAACTGCATACGCATTTCCATTTGATGATGCTATAAAATTATTTGCTTGCGAGGCTAAATCAGGAAGCGTTACTAACTACACAATCAACTTCTGCTGTATCAATTCAGACGGCGACAATGTTTGCGATAAAAACGACACTGATGTAGACAACGACTGTATTCCCGATAATCAGGAAATGTTTGAACAGGGAGCACTTCAAACGAGAGAGCTTATTGCTGAGGATATAAACGATATTGATGGAGACGGAGTCACTAACGAGTTTGATCTTGATTCTGACAATGACGGTCTGCCGGATCTAGTAGAAGCAGGTGGAGAAGCTCTTGATCAGGACTTTAACGGAAGAGTAGATGACAATACTGATTTGGACCAAGACGGGCTCGCAGATGTTGGAGACCCTTCAGAGGGTGGAGATCCACTGGTTCCCCCTGACACAGATGGGGACGGGATTCCCGACACACTCGATATTGATTCCGACGGAGACGGCAAAACAGATTTTGAAGAGAGCGGAGGCTTTGGGGATTTAGACGGAGACGGGCTCGTTGATGATAAAACAGATGTGAATCGGGACGGGTATCTGGACATATTTGATCCTGACCATGGAGGAACTCCGCTTACTATAGTTGACTCAAACGGAGACGGACTCCCTGACAGGTTGGATGCGTCAGATGGAAGCGGCGGTTGCTCGGTTGTTCCTATAGGCACTAACAACTATTCAATACTAATTTTAATGCTCATTCCGGCAATTGCAGTTATGAGACGGATATTAAGAAAGATTGCATAAAAATTGTAAAAATTTGAGACTATAGGATCTAAAATCCCTATAGTCTCAAGCTTTATCAAAACCTGTCCAACTCACTGATAAAACTCCATATAATAAGTACAGCAAACTCATTCTTAATTAATCCACGGTAGCTGACAGTAAAAAACGCTTTATTTTTGGCCCAAACGAGCGCATAATATTAAATAGGTAGGGGTGCCTGAGCTAGTTTTCCACGACCACAGTAATTTACCCTTAACAATAGAAGGATGGGGATAAGCATCATTGAAGCACACTCAGTGCGAGGAGGCTTTATATGAGTGAGATCCAAGAGTTATCCAAATGGATGACTAGGGAAAGAAGGGATAACGATATAGAGGCTATGTTGCCCAGAATTATGGCTAGTACCACAAAAGCCAGTCGTGGCAGAATGCCGCACATTCTGGCTGGTATGATGCCTAAATGTCTTGAGACCTTACTGCCTAAGTTATCTAAAGAAGACCGGGTCGAATTTGTACTACAGATGATCTCCATACTAGTAGAGAAAGGTTCTGTTCGCATGTCGGAAGAAGAGAGAGAAGAATTTGTATTACAGATTGTGGAACAAGTTAGATCCTAAAATCCGATTGATTCGGAGACTGTTTTACTCAAATCTTTAACTAGCGCTCTTAAGCGTATAGTGAACCTTTATATCTAAAAGCCTAACTCTTCAAAAGTTCCCACTTTGCATTAATTCTATAATAATACTATACTCACTTGCTAAAAATCATTGCCTATTACTATGTCTGACACTCAGCAAAATGCACTTCCCCACAAAAGAACTATCATAGCAAGCACTGTTGCGATAATACTCGAATGGTACAGCTTTTCCATATTTGGTTTTTATGCACTAATTCTATCAAAGCTTTTCTTCCCTTTTGCCGATGAAACAACAGCAATACTATCGACCTTCATGATATTTGCCCTAAGTTTTCTATTTCGACCTCTGGGCTCGGTCATTATCGCTAGCATAGGGGACAGGATTGGAAGAAAGAACGCATTTATTTTGACAGTGATATTCATGACATTTCCAACAGTATTAATTGGACTATTACCAACTTATGAAAGTATCGGGATAACTGCAACTGTGCTCTTAATAATTCTTAGGATTGGCCAAGCTCTATCTGTCGGGGGAGAGCGTTCTGCAACTATATCTTTGTTCACAGAACTTGCTCCGCCACATTTAAAAGGCCTCTACGGAAGCATGTCACTCTTTGGAACAACATGCGGAATACTGCTTGCATCTGCTGTCTGCGGATTGGTATCAAGCTCGATGTCTCCAGAGGAGCTTTTTTCATGGGGATGGCGAATACCGTTTCTATTAGGGGCTGCATCAGGAATAGCGGCTTTATTTCTTAGAAAAATTGTAGAGGAATCAAAGATATTTACTAACTTGGTCGACTCAGGCGGTGTATCTAAATCACCGATCAAAGAGTCGTTGAAACAACACTGGAGAGCAGTGTTAATAGTACTGTGTGCAACTGTGATGTTTGCTGTTAGTTTTTATCTCATATTTATTTACATCATCACTTTCAGCATCAGATTTGGAAACATGTCCATCTCACAAATACTAAATATAAATACCATGAATCTCGCCATAATCACTTTATTCCTTCCGATTTCTGCTTATCTCTCTGACCGTATAGGCAGAAAACCCTCACTCATTACAGGATGCGCAGGGATGATTGTTGTCGGCTTCTTTTTATTTACTACTTTCTCAGGAGACAGCCTTACACATAAGATTATCGTCCAGCTCGTTGGAGGATTATTTATGGTCTTATTTGCAGGGGCCTTTGCCCCGTTTATGGTAGAGTCATTTCCGACAAGGGTAAGAATGAGCGGAATATCTTTGGGAAACGTAATCGGGTTCTCAGTATTTGGGGGATCAGCTCCGCTTGTAGCCTCTTATCTAATTTCAACCACCGGAAGTATAAACGCCCCCGGGTTCTATCTAGCTGTCTGTTCAGCAATATCACTTATAGGAGTGCTTACTATTAGAGAAACCTATAAGAACAAGCTAGGATAAGTTTCAAGTTCTTTCCGTAACAATTCAAGCAACGACTTTCCTTTTTCTCATCACTAATAAACCAACCATTCCGAGAATACTTGCCATTACTATCAATCCCCATTCAGAAAGTGTGGGAACGTTTGTTGGCGGTAAAACCCATATCTTCTCTACAGGACTAGATTCAACAGTTTCTAGAATCGATTCGTTAAAGAACGATGATATAATCGTATCTGTCCCTAATTCATCTCCAGAGTATGTCCATGACACCTCACCATTTTCATCCGTCGTGCAATCGTCATTTGGCATACATTCACCGCTGTTTGGATCGCTTATTTCTCCCACGTTTGGTCCTGAGATTATTTCAAATGTAACCAAAACACCCTCTTCAGGAACTCCATCCGTCTCAACGATAGCTGCAACTGTGTGGTCAGGATCAATAGAAATCTCATTAGTCGCTGTTGCTGGACTTAGGTGTCTGGCGTACTGTAAACAACAGTAGCATTAACAAGAGTAGTTCTATCAAACAGGTTTGGTGCTTCGTTCAAGCCTCCAACTATGACACTCAAGTTGCGCACATTATCAAGTGTTAGTTCTTCAAGAGCAAGATTCATCTCAAAAGTTGTTCCACGCGGCACTTGCACTACAACGAGAGGAGGGAATGAGAATATTGGAGTTTCAGGAGAAACGAGAAATCCTCCTACAACGTCTGGGCCGAGATTTACATTGAGATAGGTAGAAGTATCCAAACGACTATAGGGAGAAAAAAAGAAACCCCTCAGAAATGCGGCATCCGTAGTATCAGAGCTTATACCTACTCTGAGTGTTACACTTTCAATTATAGCGTTATCGGGAATCGGCGAAAACTCAAAATCAAGAAGCACATCACTCCCAATAGCATTCCCATTTGAACCAGCGGCTGGTTGATAAAAAGCGCTAGGATTATTGTCTAAGAGATTTGTCAGGTCTTGATCTGTAGACAAAGCAGTTCCCATAATTGTTATAGGAAGAGTAAAACCCCCGTCTGCTTCGTGAGCAACTCCACCTACTGGAATAACCATATCAAGTGTTACCGTTTCTGCGTTACTATAAATCGGAAATAGAAGTAAAAAGAAGAAACTAATGCCAATACGGCTGACGAGATTATAAAATACCATCATTTTCCTTCCTCCTCGGAGCTTATAAAAAATTTAACTGTCTAAGTACCTTTGTCCATTGATGTATAGGATGCTATCTAATTACAAAGTTTCAATCTTGCAAACTGGTTTTTGTCTTGCTGAGGAATGAATATTCTTTAATCGTCATTATTTTAAGTTTGTATCTCGGATCATAACTCTTTGTACAGTGGCTGCAAGAATAGCTTCTCCTGACTCTCCTATAGAAATGAGTCGCTTTACTACACACAGGACATACTCCGACATAATTTCCCTCTGGCATGTTTAGCCCCTCCCCTGTTGCGCAGCGTTTGGGTTCGCATCCGACCTTTAGAGCAAACTTCTTCCAACCGTTATTATGGTTTGTTTTCCCAGTTTCCAAAAAGTGGAGAGCGTGTGCAATCTCATGCAGCAGTGTATCCCTAATTACCGGAAAGGAATTTGTTTCCATAAAAGCCCTGGAGATAGAGATTATCTTTTTACGAGGTCTGCAATATCCCAGATGCCTCTTTTGATTTGAGAACTTGAGCTCCCAGTCGTTTAGGTTCCACTTCTCTTTCTGAATATCCCATTCTCTTATTAATTCTTCACATGAAGTCATTTCAAATCCCGGATCCATTTGGTCATTTCTAATATATCTTACTGGATAAAGAAAAATTCTATAGATTGATTATAATCTTTATTATCAAATGATTGAAAACACCTACTTTTTTGTAATCTCTATCCCAAGAGATCAGATAATTGAATACACAACCAAACTCAATTCTTATATCTCCAAACTTTTAAATAAACAATACCCCTGCACACTTAAACCTCTAGAAGTTAGAGAGAAGGATGTATTGGCTAAAATTATTATTGAGACCACAGAGGAAAATATAAAAATTTTCGCCGATAGGTTTTTTGATAAACAATACGAGTTCGCCAAGCGTAATGATGATGAGATCGAAATCACTCAAAAAGACCCGGATATAGAAATGGATACTGAAGATCACGGCTTAAAACATTAATTAAGCTAAAGAAACCACTCTATCATTTTAACTCTATAAACTACTGCAACCACCTGTAATTGCTGATAACAAGCAAATCAATCTCAAGTTTTTAATAATTTTTCATATTCTCTGAATCCTTTATAGTTGCATTTGCAACTAATATGGTGAGTACAAAAAATTAGGCGTTCAAGAAACGCTAAAACAGGAGGCAGTAAAATGAAAAAGTTACTTTTAGCAGGTGCGTTAGTAGTAGGACTTAGTATTCCGGCAGTATCACAAGCAGAGGTAAATGCTTTTGGTGTTCAGCTACCGGTACAGAGTTCAGAGGTTAGCGATAACTTAAGGGGCGGTTATGTAGCGTCAAGCTCTGCAGACACTCTATTTGTACAAAACTTACAGTCTGAAAAGGTAAGTGCCGGAACTCATGTAGCAAGCAGTGCAGCTGATTCCTTTGTCGTACAAAAACTAAGAAATTCTTAAGCGAATCAGAAGCAAATTATAAGTACAAATAAATACGGGGTAACCCCGATAATATAGGAGACAGTAAAATGAACAAATTACTTTTAGCATCAGTATTAGCAGTAGGCCTTAGCTTTCCACTTTCCTCACAAGCAGAGGTTAGCGCATTCGGAGTACAGATTCCGACAGAAAAAGCTGAGGTAAGCGATAACATTAATGGTGGCTACGTAGCTCAGAATCTAGGCGATACATTTCAGGTACAGAAGCTTCAGAATTCAAGTGAAGCAGTATCTACTAACACAGTAGATAGAAACACCTATTATGTATTCGGTGTAGAACTGGGCGGTGACAATGCATCATAAAAAAAACCATACAATTCTCCATCCAACCAGAAGCTCAGTGATTAATTTCACTGGGCTTCTCTTTTTCTAGGAATATTAAGAACCCAAATCTATTTAATTTAAAACATGTAGGCAATTTCATTTTAGAGAATCAACACTTGACAGGAATATGACCAGTCATATATTAATACCATGTCTAGAACAAGACAAAATGAAGACCTTAGAAACAAATTACTAGACCAGGGCGTTGCTATCTTTATGCAACGGGGATACCACGGAACTGGGATCCAGGAGATAGTTGATAAAGTCGGTATACCTAAAGGATCATTCTATAACTACTTTAAAAGCAAGGAAGACTTCGGCTCCAAAGCGATCATACATTATTCAAATGAATTTAAAGAATTCCTTAGCTCTGTATTGGAAACTTCAAGAAAAGATACATTGCTGGGGCTAAATCAATTCTTCGATAACTTAATCGACCTATTTGACGAAAAAGACTGCAGAGACGGTTGTTTAATCGGAAATTTTGCTGCGGAAATCAGCGATAGCAGTAATGTTGGAAGAGAGACTATGTCTAAGTGTATTGGAGAATGGAAAGACATAATAAAAGAAATAATGATTAGAGGGCAGGAGAAAAAAGTAATCAGAGATGATATATCTGCTGGTGAGGTTGCCGACTTCTTGTTCAACTTTCTTGAGGGATCATTAATAAGAATGAAGATTGAAGCTAACACAGATCCACTTAGACAAATGAAGAAAACTTTTCTAGATTATGCTCTAAAAAAATAGATTATATATTTTTTTGAATCTTTATAAGACGACTGGTCATCTTGCAAATTAAAAGATAAAACAGGAGGCATTAATAATGTAATTTAAAGATAAAGTAGTATTGATTTCAGGATCAGGAAGCGGGATTGGAAAAGAAGCAGCTTACGCATTTCTCTCAAAGGGTGCCAACTTAGTAGTAAACGGAAGAAGAGAGACAGTATTGGCTGATGCCTATAAGGATTATAACGGCACAGTGAAATTTGCACCTGGAGATATAGGAGATCCAGAAACTGCAAAGAGAATGGTTGACACAGCTGTTAAAGAATTTGGTGGAGTTGATATTGTTATTAATAATGCGGGCATTTTTTCTCCAAAACCATTTTTAGATGAAACAGTAGAAGGCCTAAACAGTTATATAGATATTATTCTCAAGGGAACATTTTACCTATCCCAAGCTGCAATACCTGAGATTCAAAAGAGAGGCGGTGGAGCAATAGTTAATGTTGTTCTATGTGGGCAACACAGGCCGTTGAAGCAACCCCATCTAGTGCTTATTCTGCAGCCAAAGGTGGTGTTCACACTCTAACCAGAAATCTGGCTATCGAATTTGCTAAAGACAATATTCGTGTTAATGCAGTGGCACCTGCTGTTGTGGAAACACCTGTATACGGAAGCTTTATTCCTGAGGACCAGGTATCAGATGTGCTAGCAAGTTTTAATGGATTCCATCCTCTCGGACGTATTGGGCAACCAAAGGATGTAGTTTCAGCAATAACCTACCTAGCTAGTGATGAATCGGGTTGGGTTACAGGGGCTGTACTTCCTGTAGACGGTGGAGTCACTGCAGGTAGAAACGTACAATAAACTTCAAAAATATATAGTGGGTGTAGAATCACGCTACACCCACTAATTTCTAGAATTGTTAATCCCCTACAGCTTCAGCGCCTGGAAACGGGGGCAGAACGCAGCAGTAGAAAACACCATTTGAAGAATAGCATTTTTCATCTTTACTAGGACATGGAGTAGCCGGGCTGCATGGGTCTGTAGAACAAGCACCTTGAGGCTCCGAAAGCTGGACCTCTTCCTCATCAATTGCAGATGCAATCGAGATAGAGAATGAAATAGCAGCTAATGTTGCTAAACAGGGTAAATGAACGAAGTAAATTTTTCTATCTGAATCGTCATTTATTTTCTCCTGGGTTAAGGGAAGAAAAATTACATAAAGTCTAAACCCTGAAATATTCAATATCAAATACCAAGAGTTATTAGGTAGTAATAGAGATTTCATATCCCATAATGGCCCTTACAGCTGGGCTGATGAAAGAACCTGCAACGGGGGAGGTCTGTAAAGGAGTCACACCTGAAGCAATAGCAACATGTTGGTCGGCAACTGCAATGCCTGGTGTGGGATCATACCCTCTCCACCCGCCTCCGGGCAAAAAAACCTCAGCCCATGCGTGAAGATCGTTATGCTTATTATTTAAATCGCCCTCAGTGTAGCCGCTAAGCAAACCCGTTACGGCAAAACCCATACTCCTGCAAACTTCAGCAAAAAGCACCACAAAATCCCGACACGTCCCTTTCATAGTATCCAGACTTTCCTCGGGTTCTTGAGCAGGACCGTCTTCTCTCACCTTATATTCGAAATTCTCGTTAATATGAGAGGTTAAAGATGATAGATAATTTTGAGAACTATTTTCCGATTCTAACAAGATTTTTGCCACAAAGCTTTCAAACTTATCTCCAAACTCTGCCGAAGGCATTCTCCAAGGCTCCAGAACCGATTCATCTGAACTGTTGTATTCCATAGGTAAGCGGTGCGCTCTATCCGAGGCAAGTACATAATCAAACGGATTAACATCGATGGTTTCAACTTCAGATCTTGTTACGATTGTAAGAGAATCCGTCAGTTCTTGAAACCAGAGAAATATAGAGTCGCCCCCAATATCAACAATCTTGGTTCTTCCTGTAGGTGTGGGGTTAACATCAATCTCAAAGCTTTTAAGTGTCTGAGAGCAGTCTGATCTTGGGCATAGTCTGACGATGTGAGGTTCTAAGAAAACCTCCTTACTAAAATAATACTTAGTTGTGTGTTCAATCTTGTATAACATTTTTTATCGGGATCGGACTATCCTCCAGTTTAGAGAATACACCTTCTATCCAGTCATGTGGAAGCTCTCTTATGGCTTCTCTTATGATTTTCTGCCACCACTCAGATATTTCCATAAGCTCCTTAGCATTATAGCGATATTCAACAATGTGATAAGTGTCGGTCTTATAAAGCACTACATCTATTGGAAAATCCACATCTACAGCGACCAGTTGTGGTAGCATCAGAAGGTAAGGGTAGCCTATTTTAAGCAGCCACCTCCAGACGTTGACGTCATAAGAAAGAGCTTCATCCATTATAGGCTTTCCGTAACTCGACTCTCCTATAAGGTAATAAGGGGTCCCTTGGTTTACCTCAACCCAGTTGCCCTTGAGGGGTAAAGCATGTAAAGCTTATGCTCTTTGTCATTCTCAAGCTGACCACCGATAATCGAATAGAGGTTGAAAGGAAGCCCGCTCTTCAAGTGCTCTTTTATCTTCATCTGCAACTCTTTCTAACCTGAGCGGCAAATGCGTTCACAGCTTTGTATAATTTATCAAACTCCTGATCACGTTCTTCAAGCACCTCGTCAAAATATGTAAGCGCTTTATCTCTAACCGATCTTAACCCTGAGGTCATAAGAAACAGCGAATGCTTTCCGTACTGATGTATAGTGACTTTCCTGCTGTAATTGATTCAGTGCCTGTAGTAACAAGTGTGTCCGCTATTCCTACTAGACCTTTTCTAACTTTCATTCCAACACAAAATGTCATTGTGAACCCTCAATGTCTGTCTTTTCCTTTTTAGTGGGGCGGAGCGAGAAGAAAGTGTCAAATATAGCATCCCCTAATCCGTATAGCTTTGTTTGAAAATCATCTAAATAATCATGTAGTCCTACAGAAATTATTTCATCAATATTAGCGTAGTCTAGATCAGAGCGCAAACGTCCTAGCCGTCTCTCCGCTTTATTTTGAAACGTACCTATATCGTTACCAGTAATTTCATGAAGCGACATCTGAGCTTTTACGAGACAATATCTGATGGAGCGGGGGAACTCTAAATCCTGTACAAGGAATGTTGCTACTTTAGACGGATTGATACGTCTAAATTTCTTCCTATACATCTCAAACGCGCTTGCAGATTTAAGAAGCGCCGCCCACCCGATATTATCAATAGGTGTTCCCACATCCTCAACCCTTGGGAGGAGGATAAAGTATTTCACGTCTAATATGCGGGACGTCTTATCAGCCCTTTCAATTAAGCGGCCCAGGCGGTTAAAATGCCACCTTCGTTGTGAGACATTGTGGTATCAGTAATGCCGATAAAAAGATGACTCTCCAACTTCAATTGATTATAAAAATCATGAGGTGTGTCAAAAGCGACCCCCGACTTCTCAGCATTCAGCAGTAAGAAATAGAACTTATTCACCTGCTCCCACATTTCTGAAGATATAACTTCACGCACTGAACGGCATTCTCTCTTGCTTTTATAACTGTTGAAATTATTGAATTTGGATTTTCTCTGTCAAAAGTGAGGAAATGAATTACATTTTCTCTTGTAGACTTTTTGTGCCTTTTTTTAAAACTTTTGGTCTCCTGTAATCATAGACTAGAGGCTCCCATTGTTCCTGGCCATTTATGGGAGTATCAAGGATTAGATGTAGATTTACATCTACAAACCGTGCTATATTCTCAGCTCGTTCTATGTAGCGCGACATCCAGTATATTGAATTTGCAACTCTACTCAGCATTATTTCTTACCTTAACTTTTTATCTCCACTATTTTTTCTTCGGCAAACTACTTAATACCCAGGTATCTTTGCTGCCTCCACCCTGTGATGAATTGACTACAAGTGATCCTTTCTTAAGAGCTACTCTTGTAAGTCCACCCGGCATTACATATATGTCTTCTCCGTAAAGTATATAGGGACGAAGATCCACATGACGTCCTTCATAATGATCGTCATCAACTATCACAGGAACACGAGAAAGAGAAAGTGTAGGCTGGGCTATATAATTTCTCGGGTTTTCTTTAATCTTCTCTGCAAACTCACTTCTTTGTTTAGTTGTGGACTGTGTACCCATTAACATCCCATAACCACCAGACTCATTTGCGGGTTTTACAACCAGTTTTTCCAAATTGTTGAGAACATAATCTCTTTCTTTATCATCCCAGCATACATATGTCGGCACATTAGGAAGTATAGGATCTTCATCTAAATAGTATTTAATAATTTTGGGAACATATGCATAAACCACTTTGTCATCTGCAACACCAGTTCCAGGGGCATTAGCTAAGGCAAGCCTGCCCGCTTTATAAACATCCATAATTCCAGGTACTCCAAGCAAGGAATCCGGATTAAAAGCCAAAGGATCCAAGAAGTCATCATCAATCCTGCGGTAAATTACATCAACTTTTTCAAAACCCTTTGTGGTTCGCATATAAACAAAGCCATCCTGCACAACCAGATCGTTCCCTTCAACAAGTTCAATTCCAGTTTGTTGTGCAAGAAAAGAATGTTCAAAGTATGCTGAGTTATAAATGCCCGGTGTAAGAAGTGAAATATTAGGTGATTCAACATTCTCAGGCGCCAGGAATTGAAGCATGCGTGCTAAAACGGTCAGGATAATCATCTACTGGTCGGATGCTCGACTTCTCGAAGACCAAAGGGAAAGTCCTTTTTAATACCTGACGGTTCTCAAGCACATAGGAAACCCCTGAAGGACATCTCAGATTATCCTCGAGCACATAGAAACGGCCATCAGCGTCTCTAACCAGGTCGGTACCGGTAATATGACACCAGATACCTTTTGGGGGATTTAACCCCATACACTGAGGCTGGATGGATTTACTTGAATATAATATGTCTTTAGGGATAATGCCGTCTTTAATAATCTTTTGGTCGTGGTAAACATCATCTATAAAAAGATTGAGTGCATAGATCCCGTTGTTTGAGACCTTTTTCAATATGCTCCCAATCGCCGGGTTCTATGATCCTTGGCAGAATATCAAAAGGAAATATTTTCTCTATACCGGATTCATCACTATACACTGTGAAAGTGACACCCATATTAACAGGTTGGCTGCTTCTGCGGCCTTCTGTCTTCTAAGTATTTCGCCTTTAGGAAATGACTTCAGGCGGTCTATAAGTATTTTGGTGCCTGGACGTGGCTTTCCCTTACTTTTGAAAAGTTCATCATAGAAACCATCAGGATTGTAATTATCAAAGTCCATTTTCGACAATTATATTAACACTCTTTTTTGATTTTGTCTTCTCAGATATCATTCTCTCTTGTAGTCAATTCAAGTACGCCCTTAAACAATAAATACATGCTTCAAATAAGAAACAAAAACTTATGAGAAATTTTATTTATGCACCCCGGATCTCTTAAGGCTCTTTAGAGGATAGGATAAACATAATCCGGGGCTTGGTTAAAGGTGCATTATTATTCCTAGTAATTAAATAATAGATGGGGCTGGAATGTCCTGATTCCGGCCCCCATCTATAAAAGGAGATAAGTATAGAAATGAGCTCACCATTTCTTCTTACACATAGAATAAATGCAACTAACGTGCCAACTTGGATTAGACAGAAAAAGTTGTTTGTTATATGGAGATTACAGATCTTGAAGCATTGAGCATCGGCATGCTGAAGAATTAAGTGCTTACGAACCAGACACATAATCCTAAATTATAGGCATCGGGAAACTTTAATAAGGGGATTTGTACAAAAGGGGGTAGATATAATACAAATATCTGCCAGGGTGATTTGGCTAATCACCCTGGCAGCAAGGGTATATTCAAGATTATGTTGTTAAACAGAAAATTCTAATTAGTCCTAACCACCATCATCTTTTCTTATGATCTGAGGGACGATATTGTTCGTGTGGCAGGTTTCAATATCCACAGTCTTAAGTTCTAGCTGAAACTCCAGATCACCAAAAGTTGGGATGTAGAATATATGTGTTGCAACTCCGAAATCATTTGCCCTCACAATGGCCAGTAGATTTGGGTTCATTATTCCAAGCTCAGCACCGTTGCACGCCCTCTTGCTGTGAAAGCCTGCACCCAACCCTATTGCTCTAAGAGCGGGGAGAGGATTAGAAGGAATGGATAAGGATATTTATTCCGGCCCCTTGGCGCGATAATAAGACCCCTCTCCCTCTGTACCTATCGGCAACAAAGGGAGAAGAGTCGAGAAGGGGACAAAAAATCTACTATTTCAATTCTCATCAATAATCCTATGTATAATTGAAGAATTCATATTCATAAAAAGCCTTATTACAAAATGTAAACACCTTACACTTTGGATTTGGCAACGCCTCAGAGGTCAAAGGATTTTTTACTGCGCCATCATGTTTGGAATCAAGATGGGAGAAGGCAACGGAATCATGAATAGTCACAATTAAGCTCTTCTTAATTTGTATTGGTCTCTGAGTCTCACCGCCAAGGAAACTCAAGAATTCAAAAGCTCTGCATAAGCGGATTAACAGATTGAGACCAAGATTATCAATCTCAGTTTTGTACATCTACAATCTCCCCTCGATTAAGCACAATACTATAAAACTAGTGCCTGCAAATCTAAGAACTTAAACTATTGTAGGAGTGACTATTAGAAATTGTGGATATTTCAGAATCTAAAGAAGGATTTTTTCTCCTACCGCCACATTTTGATTCTAGTACATACGAATAACTTTGTAAAGTCTTAATAGAATCTAATCTTAAAAATATTTTGAATGGACATATGGATATAGCTACACTTAATTTTCATCAAATTTAGACTTACCTCGTATCATCTTTTTGTTGGAAATCAGAGGAAGCAAGTTGATCATAGTAATTCTTATGATGATCTGAAACTATGCTAAAAAATCATAAGAACTTAATACTTTACAAAGCATTGATGATTACTCTAAATCAAGAGGTTCATCGAGTCCTTGCCTTAATTTCTGTTCAAGGTTATATATGTTTGACTCATTATAATCTTCAAAAGATCTATATCCATCTCTCGTGATAATAGCATCTGATTTATACCAAACATCGACATTAACATTTCTAGATGTTTGATCAGATAACTCAAGCTCTAATTTTCTTATCTCTTGTGGGGTTATCGGTTCGGTACCTACAGCTTCTATTAATATACTTATATCCTCATCTTCAAATTTCTTATGTATATTAACAGGAAACAACTTTTTATAATTCTTAAACTTAGCCTCTACGATGTCATCTATTTCCATCAACTCTTTCTTCTTGACATGATCAATATCCTCATAATATATCCATCCGTATAACATCTCACCGTTATGATCAGATATAGTGGTTTTTAAAGTTCTGACTATCAGATTTATATTAGGATCCTCAAGCTTTTCTCTCATTTTATTTTCAATTGAGGAGATTTCCATATCAGTTAGAAGCCTGAAACCTGTTACTGTTGCCAAGATAGTCATACCTCTTTGAATATCAATAAGCTCTGTATTTACAAGTCTCATCTTTGGCCAGTGTGATAACTCTTCTAAGATAACCTGCTCTGATTCGCGTATTAATACTTGATCGGCGCTCAATTCTTTATTTATGAAGAAACCGTCAAGGTTCTGGTCCATAATAGCATTGGCACTTCCGGTGGCACTAACATCATTTGAAATTATGCTTCTAACTATAAGCTCAATAGGCATATTGATCTTTTCTTCAAATGCATCTTGCAGCTTCTTTATGTCTTTAGGTGTCATTACTATAGGTGATCTTACAGAGGCAAGTATGAATAATCTCCCATCTTCTACATCATATACATAGCTGTCTACTGATGTAGAGTGAAGTTTATCAAATTGATTATTAAGAGTTGCCTCGATAGTATCCTTAAGCTTCCTTTCTTTTACTATAGTCACAAGAGAATAAGTCAAAAAAGCCGCTACAACCACAAAACCTATGACAGCAACTAAAAAACTTTTCATAAAATGTTTATTTTTTTTGAGGTTTGCCGAAGGGGACATACCGGCCAAGATAAAAGTTGCCGAGGCCACTAGCAATATTGACAAGAAATTTGCGAAAAACAACATAAATGAACCAAATGCCCCTGAATAATATCCGAGAGAAA
>CALOCI010000012.1:0-175866 GCA_942491865.1 uncultured Thermodesulfobacteriota bacterium | reverse complement strand
ATAAATGAAAACAATCTTTAAATGAGGGCACGATGGCAAATCAAAAAAAGGGAAGCATAATATCCGGTATTTTCTGGATGTTCATAATATCTATCTTACTATTCTGGCTACCGGGATTTGGACCTCTGATAGCAGGAATAGTTGGAGGGAAAAAGTCAGGTGGCCTTTTAAATGCAGTTATAGCAGTCTTTTTACCCGCAATTGTGCTTGGGATATTCCTTTTCCTATTTACATCTGTACTTAGTGGCGCACCGGTTATTGGTTTTGTAGCTGGGGCAGGAAGTTTTATTCTAGTTATATCAAATGTAGGGCCGCTTTTAATTGGTGCAATTATAGGCGGAATTCTTGACTGATTCCTATAACAAAAATAACGGATAAAATTCTTGATTCAAAATTATCCTGGAACCAAATGGTTTGAATCAGTGATAAGTCTAGATTATAGAAGGAAGCTTTCTAGATGATCCTTGATATCGGAATTAGCGAGTTTACCAAGAGCTGCTTTTTCGATCTGCCTTATCCTCTCGCGTGTTAGGTTAAATCTTTTACCGATTTCATCCAAAGTATAGGTACTATGCTGATCTATTCCAAATCTCAGTCTTAGTATTTCTTCTTCTCTAGGATTAAGCAGTGTCAAAGCCTCTCTCAACTTGTCGGTCAAATCAGACCTTGCTACCATTGAGTCTGGAATAACGGTCTCGTTATCAGCAATTGAATCAAGCAGTGTTGTCTTTTCCCCATCCAAGATAGGAGTATCTAAACTAATTGCATCTTTAGTAGATCTTAATATTCTTTTTACAACTTCAACAGATATTCCAGATTTGCGTGATATTTCTTTCGGTGTAGGTTTTCTGCCCAACGTCTTAGCTAATACAGCATTTACCTTATAAACCCTATTTGCTTGCTCAAGCAGATAAACAGGCACTTTAATAGTTCTTGTTTGACCCTGAAGAGCCCTTAAAATTGCCTGATGAATCCACCATGATGCGTAGGTTGAGAATTTAAATCCCTTCCTGTGATCAAATCTTTCTACTGCTCGCATAAGACCCATATTGCCTTCTTGAATGAGGTCTGAAAGTGGTAGGCCTCTGCCCATATACTTTCTAGAAATAGTGATAACCAACCTCAGGTTAGCTTTAACAAATCTTTGCTTCATTCTTTGTGCATTTTCAGAATAAACCTTAATAAATGCATTTAAGCTTTTAATGCGTTTTTGAATTGTTGGGGCACTTATACCATTTCGCCCATTAAGCTTACCATTTGATTTAGCTTTAAGGCTTTTTCCATTTAGCTTATTAACAACAACTCCAAGGTCCCTTGACATTGATTCACATTTCTTAATTTTAGCTGAGATTTCAACTTCCTCTTGCGCTGTAAAAAGAGGTTCTATGGACATGTCTTTAAAATAAACATAAAGAAGTCTAAGCTGCTCATCAGGAGTTTCGTCTGCTTTAGATTTAGTTTTGGTTTTTCTAGACTGGAAATGGCTCTCAGATTCATCGTTTTGAACGTAGCTTTCTTTAAATTTCAAAGAACTTACGTCTTCTGTTTCTTCAGTGAGCTCTACAAAATCCTCTCCTGACATTGAATCGTCAAATTCTTTATATTTAGTTTCCATTTCGTTTCCTTTGATTATCTAAATTATTAAAATTTCTTAACTCTAAGCCACCACTACTGTGGATAAAACACATTCACTTAAAAGCTATGTGTATATATATACTGCAAGCTGTCTTAGGAACCTTTGGGGGAGGGATATTGCACAACCTCCTAAATATATAATAACTAAAGCTAGTTATATAATTCTCCAGCACCTATTTATGCACTATAATGCTCAAATTCTATATATTACAATAAGTGAAGAACCTGTTTTTAGCAGGCGAAAAATGTTCCAACTCCCGGTTACCGCCAATTCTATCAAATTCTTTATATTAATTCAACCTATTTTGATGCGGCATAATTTGCTGCAACTTGTTCCCAGTTTACAACACTCCAAAATGCCGAAATATAATCAGGCCTTCTATTCTGATAATTAAGATAATAAGCATGTTCCCATACATCGAGACCTAAAATAGGGGTTAGGCCATCAGTTAACGGATTGTCTTGGTTTGGCGTGGAAGTTACAACTAAATTACCGCTTCCATCGATACATAACCATGCCCAACCGCTACCAAAACGCGTAGCGCCGGCTTTTGCGAATTGTTCTTTAAAACTATCTAAGCTACCAAATGCTGAATTTATTGCCTCAGACAACTCACCACTTGGATCTCCACCACCACTTGGGCTCATGCAAAGCCAGAACATGCTATGATTTGCATGACCACCGCCATTATTTCTAACTGCAGTTCTTATTTCTTCCGGTATAGAGTTCAAATCCTTAACCAAATCTTCTATGCTCTTACTTTCTAGCTCTGGATGATTAGCCAAAGCGTTGTTTAGGTTATTCACATAAGTTTGATGGTGCTTACCATGATGAATCTCCATAGTGCGCGCATCAATATGGGGTTCTAATGCATTATAATCGTAAGGAAGTTGAGGTAGTTCGTAAGCCATTCTAAATCCTCCAGATATATTTTGATATGTTATTGGAAATACAAAATTTTAGATATTTTGGAAACAGTTTTGCAGGAAAAATGCAACTTTATCCCGTCTCCCTAACTCGTTCATTTTACCTACAAATTTTGTATTTGTCAAAGCAAATTAGGAGCTTATCAAGGCTCAAGCTGGAGGGATATTAACAAGAAACAACATTAATATTTAAGAAATTCTAACGAACAAATAACCATATGCAATTACCGTTCTAATCTATATATTATAATTAAGAGTGCAGTCCTTACCATGGATACTGAAAATAGAACAGTTACAATATATTAGATATTAGACTGAAAAACAAGATTCGTTATCTGTAGGATCTGATAGAGATTAATGACTTCATCAGTTTTTTATCAAAACTATAATTTCTAGCTTTAAAATCCATAAATACCTACAAAGATCAGAAAAATGACTCTGATTGACAAATTATGTTTATCTGGTAATTTTTACCATCTAGCTAACATGCATATTGTGGAGTCACGAAGTCCACAATGCAAAATTGGTTATGAAAATTCACTTTACCTAGGAATCAACAATGCAGGTAACCAAGACTCTTGATTACGCAGTAAGATCATTAACCTATATGGGGCACCAACCTGTAGAGAAGCATAGCATGAAAGAGATTTCTCAAGAACAACATATACCGCTCAATTACTTAGCTAAAATCATGCGAAGACTGGTTAAAAAGGGCTTGGTGAGATCATCTGTAGGCCCTGCTGGTGGCTATACCCTGAGAAGGCTGCCTAACGAAATAAATTTGAGGGACGTCTACGAGGCAATAGAAGGCGAGATTAGAATGGTTGAATGCATGGACAAGGATTCTATCTGTGTTTTGCACGATACATGTCCTCAGCTTCCAGTATGGGACAGAATTCAAGTATCCATGATTAAAATCCTTGAGGATACAACTCTTGAGGATATGTTAAAAGAAAGAAAAAATGTCACTATGAACCAGGTGAATTAAGGAGGCTTTTTAATGAGTGTTGATATAGAAAAATTAGCGGAACAGGAATATAAGTATGGGTTTGTGACTGATGTGGATCAAGAGATTGCTCCAATCGGTCTCAACGAAGGTGTAATCCGAATGATTTCCGCAAAAAAAGATGAACCTGAGTGGCTACTAGAGTGGAGACTAAAAGCCTATGAGCATTGGCTGACAATGAAAGAGCCTAAATGGCCCAATGTACACTACTCTCCTATAGATTATCAGTCAATAAGCTATTACGCAGCACCTAAAAACATGCCTAAACTTGAGAGTTTGGATGATCTGGACCCTGAAATTAAAGAGGCTTACGATAAGCTCGGAATACCTCTTGACGAGCAAAAAATGCTAGCAGGCGTTGCAGTTGACGCAGTATTTGACAGCGTATCCGTTATTACAACTTTTAAAGAAACTTTGGCAGAAGCGGGAGTAATTTTCTGTTCAATATCTGATGCAGTGCGCGATCACCCGGAGCTTGTAAAGAAATATTTAGGCTTTGTTGTACCTTCAAATGACAACTTTTATGCAGCGCTAAATACGGCAGTTTTTACTGATGGATCGTTTGTATATATTCCAAAAGGTGTGCGCTGCCCTATGGAGCTTTCCACCTATTTCCGAATTAACGCTGAAAACACAGGACAGTTTGAAAGAACTCTGATTATTGCAGAAGAAGGAAGCTATGTTAGCTACCTTGAAGGCTGTACAGCTCCAAAGCGTGACGAGAACCAACTTCATGCAGCTGTAGTTGAGCTTATTGCACACAAAGACGCTACTATTAAATATTCAACTATTCAAAACTGGTACCCAGGCGACAGCGAGGGCAAGGGTGGGATTTACAACTTTGTAACCAAGCGCGGTAGATGCTTAGGGGATAATTCACATATCTCTTGGACACAGGTAGAGACCGGATCAGCAATCACATGGAAATATCCAAGTTGTATACTCGAGGGCGATAATTCCGTTGGAGAATTCTACTCTGTAGCTCTTACCAACAGAAGGCAACAGGCAGATACCGGAACCAAAATGATTCATAAAGGAAAAAATACTTCTAGCACGATTATATCAAAAGGAATATCCGCAGGTCATGGACAAAACACATACAGAGGACTAGTTGAGATAGGTAAAGACGCCAGTGGCGCACGAAACTATACTCAGTGCGACTCTATGTTAATTGGGGACAAGTGCGGAGCGCATACATTCCCTTATATTGAAGTAAAAAATTCAACAGCTCAAATGGAGCATGAAGCTTCAACTTCTAAAATCGGGGAAGATCAGATCTTTTATTGCCAACAGAGAGGTCTGTCGGCTGAAGATGCTGTATCTCTTATTGTTAACGGTTTTTGTAAGGATGTATTTAAAGAACTTCCGTTTGAGTTTGCGGTAGAGGCTGAGAAATTATTGAGCATCAGTCTAGAGGGTAGTGTCGGATAGGTAACACTCCCGATTTAAAATCAAATTAGACAAAGATTTATAAGGAGAAAGAACATGTTGGAAATTAAGAATCTACATGCAAGTGTAGAGGGACAGGAAATCCTGAAGGGGCTTAACCTTACTATTAACGCAGGTGAAGTTCATTCTATAATGGGGCCAAACGGCTCGGGAAAAAGCACACTAGCTCAAGTTCTTGCTGGGCGTGACACATATGAAGTAACAGAGGGAGAGATTTTATTTGAAGGCAAAGACCTCTTAGATCTAGAACCTGAAGAACGGGCGTGTGAAGGGATTTTCTTAGCATTCCAATATCCTGTTGAGATACCTGGTGTGGCGAACACATATTTGCTTAGAGAAGCATTAAATTCAGTTCGGAAGTACAGAGGCGAAGAACCTCTTAAGCACATCGAGTTTGCAAAATTTGCTAAGGAAAAAATGAAACTTATGGATATTGGCGACAATCTATTAAAGCGTGCTGTCAACCACGGTTTTTCAGGCGGCGAGAAAAAAAGAAATGAAATATTCCAAATGCAGATATTAGAACCTAAATTTGCTGTTCTTGACGAAACAGATTCAGGACTAGACATTGATGCTCTCAAAATTGTTTCAGATGGAGTAAATGCTCTTAGGAGCCCAGAGCGTGGATTTCTAGTTATAACCCATTATCAAAGACTACTAGACTATATTGTTCCTGATTTTGTCCATGTCCTGGTTGATGGAAAGATAGTTAAATCCGGCGGAAAAGAACTTGCACTTGAGCTTGAGGACAAGGGATATGGAAGCTGGGTTGAACAAGAAAAAACAGCGGCTAACAGTTAGGGAGAGCATGTAATGAGTATTACACTATCAGAAAAAGATAACGGATATATTGACGGCTTTGCGGGATTTAAAAAAAATGCACCTGGCAGTAATCTAGGATGGTTAAATTCAATACGTGAGGATGCAATCAATAGGTTTATAGACCTTGGATTTCCGACCCCTCAAGATGAAGACTGGCGTTTTACTAATGTTGCCCCTATCGCAAGAAGCTCTTTTAACATATTAGAAAATGGGCATAACAAAGTTTCTGCTAATGATTTAGCTCCGTTCCAATTTGGAGATACCGAAGTGACTGAGCTTGTTTTTATTAATGGTCATTATTCCAAGGAGCTATCTAAACATAGCAGCCTTCCTGAAGGAGTAGTTGTAAAAAACCTTGCAGATGCAATAGAGTCAGAGCAAGAAATACTAAAAGATAATTTGGCAAAATATGCAGATTTTAAAGAAGAAGCTTTCACCGCACTAAATACAGCATTTATGGAAGACGGTGGGTTCATCTACATACCTAAAGGAACAGTCGTGGAAACTCCAATTCATCTCCTCTTCATTTCAACTGACGAGGAATCCCCTTCCATTACTAACCCTAGAAACTTAATTATTGCTGAGGACAATTGTGAAGCTAACGTGATTGAACACTATGCTTCAATGGCCGACAATGTTTATCTATCTAATGTTGTTACAGAAATTGTTGTAGGTGAAAACAGCACTATTGGGCACTACATGATTGAGCTTGAAAGCAAAAAAGCTTTTAACATTTCTACATTGAGAGTACAGCAGGCGAGAAGCAGCAATATCAATTCTCACTCACTATTGTTAGGCGGATCATTAGTCAGAAACAATGTTCACCCAGTGCTGGCTGGAGAAGGTTGTGATTCTCTAATTAGCGGATTATATATGCCTAATCATCGTCAGCATATGGACAACCATATGATAGTAGAACACGCAAGCCCGCACTGTGACAGTAGACAATTATATAACGGAATTCTTGACGGCAGATCAAGAGCTGTATTTCACGGACGCATTATCGTTCACGAAGACGCACAAAAAACCGATGCCAAACAGACCAACAGAAACCTTCTTCTATCTGACACAGCACAAGTTGATACGAAACCTCAACTTGAGATATATGCTGATGATGTAAAATGTACTCATGGAGCTACAATTGGACAGATGGACGAGAACGCCCTATTTTACTTACGCTCAAGAGGTATTTCCAAAAGTGACGCTAGGGACATTATTATGAACGCTTTTACAAACGAGACGTTTGAAACTATGGCTATTGACTCAGTAAAAAATTATTGTGTAGATCTGGTAGCAGATTGGTTTAATCAAAGGAAACAAGATCAAGTAGATTAGACTTTTTACTAGACAAACTAAATACAGGACTGGAAATGGCAGAATTTGAGAAAATAGCAAAGGTATCCGATATTCAACCCGGAGAGATTAAATCGTTTGTTTTAGGCAATGAGATGGTTGCAATATGTAACACAGATGGCGCTTTCTATGCTTTTATAGACGAATGTTCACACCAAACCCTCCCGCTCTCAGACGGCTTGCTTGAAGGAAAGACTATAACCTGCGCCTATCACGGCGCTGAGTTCAACATTGAGACTGGAGAAGCACTTTGCCTTCCGGCTGTAGACGGAATTGAAACCTATGAAGTAAAAGTTGAAGGCGACGATATCTACATTCTTCTTCCCGACTAAAACCAGTATATCCACACTAAACACTAGACAATAGTTAAAGATTAAAAAATCTGTTCCATCTTTTTTGCCAGGTAATTTTTAATTATCAAAAGACAATGCTAAAATTGAATACAGCGGTTAGATATTAACTATCTAAAATATGGCTAACTAGATGTACTCCAAGGAGGGGATTTTGAAGTTTTCACATATTCTATTATTACCACTGTTAATAATATTTTTAGCTATATTTGCTTGCGACAATAACAATTCCGGAGGAGGTACTGACTCAGAAGGACTCCCCAATAATCCCAATGACTGGGTATGTCCAGGGACCAATGTAACATTAAGCCAAAGAGAGATTGATAACTGGTGTGCTGACAATGCGGACCGTGGAATACCTGCACCTCCAGCTTTTAGAAATCCGCCTTCACTAGATGACTTTGCTGCAAAAAACACATTTGACGAGAAGTATAGAGAATTCATAAGAGACAGAAGATATGCAAATGAGCTTGACTGGAACCGCGATCTAAACTGGAGAATGACCGGACCTTACGTGGGAGCAATTGGATTTGGCGAATTCTTTGGGGTCCATTCTGCAGCTGTACGGATCTATTATTCACCTGAAGTTGTAGAGTGGTTATGCGGTGGCAGAGTAGGAGCGATTCCTGACGGCGCTATGATTATTAAAGAGCAGCATCCTATCAATGAATCCCTCGGCATAGTTACTGATGATCGGGGATGCATGGATATACCTGTGGATGTCGAACCAACCAGCTGGACTACATATGTGAAAAATAATTCAGCTTCTTTTGATGGCTGGTACCAAGGAAGCGTGAGAGCTGCTCCTACGGGAAACCCGGTACCCGAATGGCAAATAGGGAACCCTCCAATTATGGACGCCTCGGCTGTAACTAGTCCAGATTTCTTCGCCAATACAGGTAATCCGCCATTTGAGCGTGACCCAAATTGGTACCCGACTGGGTATCTCTTTTTAGATGACGAAAAATTTCCAAATACTGTTTGGACATATAATGAATATGGCAACTTTTGTATAAACTGCCATGCCTCGGCAACTAGTGAATCAACATTCTCAAGCTTGGATAATATAATTACTCCAGGTGCTCAATTTTTACAGTTCAGTCCAGATCTACTTTTATTAGATAATATCAATTTTGAAGGGGATGTACATATTCCTCAGCGTGTAGCGCTTGAATTCTTGGCTTCTCAAAACACTCAAGGGTTTGAAGTACCTTTTATTGACCCACTCTCTGAACCAACTGATGAATTTTTAGAATTTTATGATCAAATTCCACCTGTTGATTTTGAGACTGCGTGGGAGACTAGACTTCCTGCAGAGACATATGACCATCAAGTCTCTTTTGAAGGCGGGCCTCCTCAATTCCTCACTTCAGATCAGTGTATAGGATGCCACGACGCTACTTTCTTTAATCTATTTTTGCCCAATATGATCTTTGAAGAAATTAATCCTGACGACACCAGCACTTTCTACAACCTATCACCTTATGCAGAGTGGAAAGCCTCTCCTTTGGGTCAGGCAGGGCGAGATCCAATATTCTTCGCTCAGGTTGAGAGTGAGACAAACTTCTTTTCGGGTTCGAATATTACAGACTCAAATGGAATTGTAATCGACAAAGATTCTCTAGCGCTGTGCGTTCAAAATACGTGCCTACATTGTCATGGGGTTATGGGTCAACGGCAATTTCAAATCGATACTGAGGGGCAGGACAACGAAAACTGCAATGACCTATTTGGAATCCCGCAGCTACCTGAAATCCCTGTTGGCACCCCTTTAAGTGCGGATGCAGTAACCCAATGGCCTGGTGCAAATAACACCGATCTGCAACGCTATGGTTCTCTTGCCAGAGACGGCATATCGTGCACGGTTTGCCACCATATTGTAGATGAAGGATTCGGCACTGAAAACATATATACAGGGAATTTTATAACCGGTCCACCAAACGAAATTTACGGTCCATTCAGAGAAGTCGTTGAACAGCCCATGAGAAATTCTCTAGGTATTAATCCACAATTTGGAAGCCAGATTAAAGACCCTAATTTATGCGGGACTTGCCATAATATTCTATTACCAATAGTAACCAATCAGGGTGAATTGCTAGGATTTAGTTATGAACAAACAACCGATCTCGAATGGCAAAATAGTGTTTATGCACCTGGAAGGTCAAAATTTGAGACTTGTCAGGGCTGCCATATGCCCAACACTTTCCATGGTGAAAAGCTTGAATTTAAAATAGCCAATATTGAGGATGATCAACTACCACCATCCCCTAACCGTTTGCCTGATAGTGAAATTAGACTCCGGGAACGAAGTGAATATGCTAGACACTCACTTCACGGACTAAATGTATTTTTAAATGAAATGTTCCAGGAATTTCCGCTTATTTTAGGTACAAGACAAATTGATTTTATGAGCGGTGTTGCAACGCAGCTTCCATTAATTACTGCTAGAGAATCGTTTTTAGAGATGGCCAGGAATCAGACCGCTGATGTAGAAATATTATCGACAGAAACAACTCCCGAAGGGCAGTTAAAAGTGACAGTGAAAGTAACAAACAAAGCGGGCCATTATCTTCCTTCTGGTGTAAATTTTAGACGCGTATTTCTTGAATTTCTCGTAAATGATTCCGAAGGCAATGTACTATGGGCTTCCGGTCGCACAAATAGCATAGGCGCCATAATTGAAGGGGTAAATGGCCCAGTTCTTCCTACTGAGCTGGTTTTAGAAAACCCTCAAGCTTTTCAACCACATTACCAACAGATTACCGCCGAAAACCAGGTCCAAATATATCAGGAAGTTGTAGCTGATTCAGATGGAGATATAACTACAAGTTTCTTAAGACGAGTTTTTACAATTAAAAACAATAGAATCAGACCTGAAGGTTTTGATCCGGCTTTCTTCTTTGAAAGTTCATCTGCATTTGTTAGAGAACTAGCGGAGATACCTGGAGATGCTAAGTTTGACCCATATTATACAGACCCTAATCTTACGGGTGCAGATATTATCGAATATATCGTCACACTTGATCCAGCAACGATGGCAGCGGTTGATAATGTTTCCGCCACTCTATATAACCAGTCTATACCGCCTTTCTTTTTACAGCAGAGGTTTAATGATGCCAATGTAGGGGCTGCAGAAAAAGAGAATATCGAAAGACTGTACTACCTAACAAGTCATTTGAACACGCAGAATGTTACAGACAATAGTGGTGAGAAATTTATTGAAGACTGGAAATTAATGCTCGGCACAGATACCGAGACTATTCAATAAGATCTAGTTCTAGTATATTTCGTAGTTATGCCTATTAAGTTAAAGCGCGTCTACGACAAACCTGAAGCAACTGATGGAATTAGGGTATTAGTTGAAAGACTTTGGCCAAGAGGATTATCTAAAGAAGCAGCTAAAGTGGACATTTGGTTAAAAGACATAGCACCTTCAACTGAACTGCGTAAATGGTTTGGGCATGATCCCGAAAAATGGGAAGAGTTTAAAAAACGGTATTACACCGAACTACTGCAAAAAGAACATCTACTCAAAGACACTTTTGAAAATAAACAAAAAGAGAATATTACTTTTGTTTACGCCTCAAAGGAAGAAGAGTTCAATAATGCTGTAGCGTTAAAAGAGTATGTAGAGAAACTTTTCACATAAATATTACAAATCTCTCTTCAAAATTTAATATCCTTAGTTATCCGTCACAGCACCTAGGGATGCAGAGGACACAAGCTTAGCATATTTAGCTAACACTCCTCTCTTTTCTTTAGGCTTAGGTTGTTTCCAAGCAGAAAGTCTCTTTTTAATCTCAGCTTTTGATATTTCTAGATTAATCTCGCGCTTGTTTGCATCTATCGTAATAACATCTCCATTTTTGACTATTGCTATTACGCCCCCGTCAACAGCTTCAGGGGTTATGTGACCTACAACAAAACCATGTGTACCTCCGGAGAAGCGCCCATCAGTTATAAGAGCAACATCATTTCCAAGCCCCTTACCCATAATTGCAGAAGTAGGCGCTAACATTTCACGCATCCCGGGCCCTCCTCTTGGTCCTTCGTAGCGGATAACTATCACATGCCCCTTCTTAACTCTGCCATTTAGAATTGCTTTAAGTGATTCTTCTTCTGAATTAAAGACAATTGCTTTTCCAGTAAATGATAGACCTTCGTGACCTGAAATTTTTGCCACAGCCCCTTCTGATGCAAGATTCCCTCTTAAAATTACTATATGGCTATTTTCTTTAATCGGCTTTTTAACGGAATATACAATGTCCTGACCTTTTGGATAGGAGCCTACACCTCTTAAATTTTCTTTAACGGTTTTCCCCGTTACAGTTAGACAGTCACCATGTAACAATCCTGCTTTTAGCAGCATGTTGAGAAGAGGTGTTATACCTCCAATCTTGCAGAAATCGGCCATCATATATTTCCCACTTGGTTTTAAATCAGCCAGCACCGGAGTTTTCTTGCCTATACGTGTAAAGTCATCAATTGTAAGTTTAACGTTCATAGAATTCGCCATTGCTAGTAGATGAAGCACAGCGTTTGTTGAGCCACCAAGAGTTATTACTACCGTTATCGCATTTTCAAACGCTTTTCTTGTCATTATATCGCTAGGACGTATGCCCTTTTTAATCAAGTTAACAACCGCAGCTCCGGCGTCCTGACAATCTTTTATTTTATCTCTTGAAATGGCTGCTTGCGCCGAGCTGTTAGGAAGGCTCATCCCTAGAGCTTCAATTGCTGAAGCCATAGTATTTGCTGTATACATACCGCCGCATGAACCTGGGCCAGGGATGGCTTTGGATTCAATTTGCTTAAGTTGGCTATCAGAGATGTCTTTATTCGCATGTGCGCCAACTGCTTCGAAAACAGAGACTACATCTATATCTTGACCGTTGTAGTTTCCTGGCATAATTGTGCCGCCGTATACAAACACAGAAGGTCGGTTAAGACGAGACATAGCGATTAAGCAACCAGGCATATTTTTATCACAACCACCTATTGCAACTACACCATCAAACCCTTCTCCAGCAGCAACTGTTTCTATTGAATCAGCAATTACTTCTCTTGATACCAGAGAATATCTCATACCAGGAGTACCCATAGAAATGCCGTCAGAATTTGTAATTGTATTAAAGATAATTGATTTCCCGCCTGCTTTATCAGCCCCTACTCCAGCTTGTACTGCAAGCTTATCTATGTGCATATTGCAAGGGGTTACCATGCTCCAAGTAGAAGCAATTCCTACAATTGGTTTTTTAAAATCTTTATCTTTAAAACCTACAGCCCTCAGCATTGAGCGGTTAGGGGCTTTATCGGCACCCTCTACTACTAATGATGAAAACTTTTGTAAAGTAACGGGTTTATATGTTGCATCTGACTTTTTCTTCAAGACATTCCTCCTGGTAAAGCTCAATCAAGATCGAATAATTATCTACAAATAGAAATTCATGTCAATTTTTAGGTATATAAATAGTACTTGAATGAAACCCCAGTAACAGTATATCATCTAAGTATATAAGGCATTGGAATTATAGTTTTACATCTTTAGAAGAATGTGGATGGTGACGGTCGCTTACACACTACTAAGGAGGTACTATATGAATGCTTTCATTTTTACTATTGTTGCGGGAATAGTTGGCACGGCTGGAATGAGTCTGAGCATGTGGTTAATTACCAAATCCGGAATTGCCAATGCTGGAATGATCAGAGCTATTGGTAGCATGTTTACAAAATCCTATGAGGGCTCTTTCGGGCCCGGCCTTGTTGTTCACTTAGTTTCCGGGATATTGTTTGCCTTTCTTTATGTAATTCTAATAAGTATTTTTGCGCCGACTTCCGTTGCTGCTACTATTGCGACAGGAGCAATGATAGGAGTGTTTCATGGTGTTGCCTTTGGTTTTCTCTTGGTAATAACCGTGGCAGAGCACCACCCACTTGAGCAGTTTCGCAGTGCTGGTTTTGAGGTAGCAATTGCCCATTTTGTGGGACATGTAATTTATGGAATTCTTGTAGGCTTAGTTATCGGACTTAGTGGAACAAGAATGTTTCTTCTTGGATAAGATAGACGTTTAAGCTGACAAGTAAGAAACAACAAAGAATGTGGCTATAATAAAAGCTAATTATACGAATAAAGTTGCCACAACTCATCTAAGTGGTCTACTAAGTTTTATTAACAGAAGTAAACTCTACATCTTAATTCTGTAGTCATACTGGTTTCTGTTTACACTAGAACTTCATCCAGGGTTTCAAAAAATTTAAGTATTTCATCTTCGGTATTATAGAAATGTGGGGCAACTCTTAATCCACCACCTCTATAATTTACAACTATATTTTTTTCGAACACTTTTTCAGCTACTTCCTTAGGATCGAAATTGCCGGCAAAAGAGATAATCCCCCCTCTTTCACTTTTTAGTTTTGGAGTTTTTAGTGTAAATCCCCTTTTTTCAGCTTCGCTTATAATAAAGTCTCCAAGATCTTGAATACGCTTCTGGATATTGTCTATTCCGATTTCTAGCAACAGATCCACCGCTGCACCCAAACCATATATTCCAATTGTGTTTAGGGAGCCCTCTTCAAACCTGAGAGTATTATTTTTTAGTTTAAAATCGAAGCTTTCAAAATTATGATCATCAACTACACTTTTCCAACCTAACAAGCTAGGTCTTATTTGAGATGCTAGCTCTTTCTTGCAGTAAAATATCCCAATCCCTTCAGGAGCAAGGAGCCATTTATGGCCATCTGCCGCAAGGAAATCAGCACCACATTCTTTTACATCAATCGACACAGCCCCGAGACTCTGAATAGCATCTACAAAAAACAAAATCCTTTTATCCTTACATAGCTGACCCAATCTATTAAGATCGATCATGAACCCATTTACAGACTGAACGGAGCTCATTGTAATGAGCCTAGTTCTAGAGTCTATTAAACTTTCTATATCTTCAAACAAGATCCTTTCGTTCTTCAGAGGGAGAAACTTTACTTCAACTCCACGGTCTTTTAAATTGAGCCAGGGATAAATATTAGAGGAAAACTCCTTCTCAAAAACAATCACATTATCCCCTTGTTTCCAATCAAGACCTGAAGCAACGGTGGATATTCCATGAGATGTATTCTTTACAAAAGCTATCTCATCAGCATCTGCGCCAATTAACTCTGCGCATGACGCCCTAATTTCTTCAATCCTTTCTCCCCAGGAACTGTAATCAAACCCAGTTTCTCCTGATGCTTGTCCCAGAAACTCTACAATTTCATTTTTCACTCTAAGCGACACAGGAGAAACACCTGCATGATCAAGGTATATAAAATTATTGGTAATTGGGAACTCTTTTCTGAAGTTTTCCATTTATTTTTTATCCTTATTACTATCTAAAACTTGCAAAACACTATATAACACTATCGCAATCTGGTCTTGCTATCAAATTTTTATATCTTTATAGAAATCATTTGACAAATTCTTCAAAAAGTGTGATATTTACCTCTCGAAGTAGATTTTCTAGGAGGAATTTATTTAATGCAGGGTACAGTAAAGTGGTTTAACAGTTCTAAAGGCTACGGATTTATCCAATCCGACGAGATAGATAAAGACGTATTTGTTCATTACAGTGTAATCGAAGGCGACGGTTACAAGAGCCTAGCAGAAGGTGAAGCTGTAGAGTTTGAAATAACAGACGGACCAAAAGGGCCTCAAGCAACAAGAGTTATGAAAGCTGGCTCTGAGTAGACTTCTTTTTTTAAGCCTATATATAGGTTTTTTACGAATTAGAAGATTCCGCTTGGTATTTTAATATCCCTTTAATTTTTTCAAGCTATATTCCCAATAGCATAGTTTTGTTGTATTTGCTTGACAGTAACCTATAAACCCCTCAATATTTTAGTGTTGTGTTCAAACGTAGAGAATTCATAAGAAAAGCTTTCACTGTAAGCTTAGTCGTCTTCATGATTCCGCTACTAGGTATATATGAAGGCTCTCAGTTCCAATTTGCCCAAGTTACCTATAATGGCAACTCAGATCCAAGACCAAGAGCATATAAAAGACTCATGAGCTCGCTTGAGCTAAGAACCAGTGTACAAGTCTCTCACAACAGAAAAACTCTATCTTTAGCTGATCCCGATCTATTTAATTACCCCTTTCTCTATTTAGCCGGAGATAGCAATTTCGAATCTTTTACTCCGGATGAGAGGAGAAAAGTGAGAAAATACCTCAAACTTGGTGGAACATTAATAATCGATGACGTTTCAGGGAAGGAAAACTCAAGCTTCGATACTCAGATAAGAAAAGAACTAGTAAATATAATTCCGGAAGTTCCGCTTACACCAATAGAACGTGATCATGTTGTATACAAATCATTTTATCTCCTAAATTCAGTAAGTGGAAGAAAAGTCATACAACCATATCTTGAGGGAATTACATTCAGAGATGAAGACAGAACAGCAGTTTTCTACTCCAGAAACGATTTAGGCGGAGCGTGGTCTGAAGACGAGTTTGGAAAGTGGGAATTTGAAGCCGTCCCAGGCGGTGAAGCTCAAAGGGAAAGAGCGATAAGGTTGGGAATAAACATGATAATGTACGCACTCACCGGAAATTACAAAAAGGATCAAGTACACACACCATTTATCAAAAAAAGACAGTTGAATTTTTAATAATTAATATCAGATAATGAATGAATCAAACTACTGCCCGCTATGTAGTCGTCCACTTCCAGAAAAACCTAGTAAACATCACCTCATACCTAAGACATTTAAAGGCAAAGACATAGTGCTTCTCCATAGAGTTTGTCATAGGCAGATTCATGCTAATTTTACAGAGAGAGAGTTATTAAATTATTATCATACAATAGAGCGCTTACTTGAAAATGAGAATATAAGGAAGTTTGTTGACTGGGTCAAGAATAAGCCCCCGGACTTTCATGTAAGGACCAGGAACACGTCAAGAAAGAACTCGCTATAATTTTCCATTTGCCCGCGTTAAAAATACTGAGAGCAAAAGAAGATAATTCATCCCCCCAGTCCCAAAATTAAATATGCAGATTAAGACAGGGTTAGGGTTTAGATAGATCCTGCCATAATCTTTAATTATCTTAGTCAGGTTGTTTATTCATTTTTATAACAGCAAAAGTGGCCCCTTGGGAATCTTTAAGAAATGCCATTCTGCCGACTTCGGGTAAATCTGTTGCGGGATTAACCACTTCACCACCCAATGCCACTGTCTCATCCACTATAGCGTCGCAATCATTAACAGCAAAATATACAAACCACACAGGGGGCATATCGCACCATTGTTCCTGTATCGGCAACATTCCCGCAGCCGGTCTATCTCCATTCATAAACATCGTATAAGGTATGCCATTAAAATCCATTTCTTGCGCCTGCCAACCAAAGAGCTCAGTATAAAATTCTTTAGCCTTTTCGATATCATTTGTAGCAAGCTCATTCCAAACAATCGCCCCGTGTTCGTTAACTACCATTGAGCCAATATGTTTCATTGGTTGCCATAATGAAATCATAGCTCCAGTAGGGTCCATAATTGCAGCCATTCTGCCGGCATCAAATACATCCATTGGCTCGACAACTATAGTTGCCCCTAATGATTCTGCTTTTTCTAAAGTTTCCTCTATGTTAGCAACTGACACATAACTCCCCCAATGTGTGGGGACTCCATTTTCTGCCTGTTCCGGCCACATTTGATATAATCCTGCCGCTTCTTTGCCCCTTATATGAGCCATGGAATAGACATTGTCATTACCAATTGGCGCATCAGTAATCTCCCAGCTAAATAGTTTTGAATAAAACTCTTTTGCCTTCCCTGAATTTGAGGCTACCAATTCAACCCAGCAAAAGGTGCCTGGCGTATATTCTGTAATTTCGCTCATAATACTTACCTCCATATTAGCTTGTATGTTGCTTTATTAATCTAACTACAATTACCAATAATATCACAAAATAGTTAAGATATGATGAAATAAAGATGATAGCTAAATTATGGAAGGAAAGACTGAGGATGATTTTTCAATCACCCTCAGTAAGCCAAGAAGGACCCAAGGTTGTGGGTATGTTAAGGATTGGATAAGAGGTGGCATAACTAGTACAACACTTTGGGGTTAAGGGGATATTCAGAAATAGTTAATAGCGTGTTAATGTTTAAAAACAAACATGGAGAATTAATAGTTTTCTAAAATTGATTATAGGAGATTCAAATGGGCGAAAGATGGTTTCTCATGATACTTTTAGCAATTGTATGTTTTTCTTTTGGAAGTTTTTTTGGCAAGTTGGCTTCATTAAAAGATATTCCATTCAGAGTTTATTTTTTTGAGGCAGTAGGCACTTTAACAGTCTTTGCCACCTTTACTATTTATAACAGGAATACAATTTTCACTAATTTCGCTATTAACTTCCCCGCCCTCTTAATGGGGCTATGTTGGGGAATTGGAACAGTTCTGTTCATCATTGCTCTTAAGTATGCGAAACTCTCAATAGTTGCGCCGCTATCAGCGGCCTATCCCGCTCTCACAGTTGTCTTAGCATTAATATTCTTAGGGGAGAAGCTGGATATGAGAGAAATTGCGGGTATTGGACTGGCTATTGCGTCAGTTGTATTGTTGGCAAAATAAGAACGGTTGTGAGAATGAAAGAATATTTGCGTGAATAGAGTTGAAGCTAAATAATATCGGGTTTATTAGTAACTATTCCACTAACGCCCTTTTCTTTGAGCGTCTGGGCTTTTAATGTATCATCCACTGTCCAGGTGAATGTGTACAAACCATTTTGCCTAGCCCGCTCAACTAAACCTTTTGTGATAAACCAGCGAAATGGAGCTACCACATCTGCTCCGCAATTTTTGGCTAGTCTAATAGGGTCTAAAGATGCAAACATAATCAATCCGGTTTTAACTTTAGGTTCTAATTCCTTTATCATCTTCAGTCTATTTGGTTTAAACGATACGATAAAAACTTCATCTAGTAAATCATTCTTACTTATTAGCTCGACAACTTTGTCCTCGACCCCGTTCTCCTTTAATTCTATAACAAATTTTGCCCGTCCCCTGGCAAGTTCTACAACCTGATTAAGAGTTGGGATTCGCTCCCCCTTGCCGGCATTCAGCTCTTTTAATTCAGACAGTGTTTTTAGAGAGACCAGTCCTGCACTATCTGTTGTTCTGTCTACAGTATCGTCATGCATTACCACAAGATGGCCATCGATAGACTGTCTTACATCAAGCTCTATCATATCCGCCCTAAGCTCTATTGCTCGCTCAAACGATCTGAGTGTATTCTCAGGCTCATATGCGCTCGCTCCCCTGTGGGCTATTTTTATAAACATGTTTTCCAGTTCGTTCATCTCCAAGATAATATACTCTAAGAGTGATGAGATTGGGTAGAAAGACTAAAGAGAGTTCTTCATAATTTAGAATTATTTATAATAACCAGATCTGAAAGTTCTTAGCGGAAGAGGTCATCCTCAGGATTTCTTATCAGTTCTTTTGCACCTGACCCAACTGTATCGTAATCATAGCCGCGCACAATAATGACCGGAACAGAATCGGCCTTTTCCATTAGAAGCCCTGCAGCAGAGGCTATTTCATCAGCTATAGCCATGACTGTAGCATTTAACTCAAAACCCTTTGAATCAATTTCTCCTCTATAGTCTTTAAGAGCTTTGATTCCGGAGCATCCAATAGCTATGTCCACCAATCCATCGCGCCATGGTCTACCTACTGTATCTGTGATAATTACTGCAACATCAATTCCTAGCTTATCTTTAAGGCCCGCTGCGAGTATATCCGCAGATTTATCTGAATCTATTGGAAGCAAGGTGACCATATCACCGCCTGATACGTTTGAAGCATCGACTCCAGCGTTTGCGGATATCACACCGCCTCTGGTCTCAACTATAAGTCTCCCTTTTTCGGGCCTTCTTTGATCCATCTTAATTATCTTAGTAGTTTCGCTAAGAATAACTTCAATTAAGCGCGGGTCTTTGCTAACTTCTTTTGACAACGTATGAGCATAGGGGGAAGGGGTTATATCATTTAAGTCTGTTATACGATTCTCAGCTTTAGATATAATTTTCTGAGCAACCACTAAGATATCTCCTTGCTCAATGGTGAGTCCAGATTCTGTAGTTGCATTATCAATGATGGCAGCCAAATCATCATTAGGTTGAATCTCTGGAATCCCTTTTATAGGTATTAATGAAATCTGTTGTGCAGTTTTTGTCATTTTTCTATCCACTCTCGATTTTATCTAGTTCGCAATCATAATAGTCTAGTATTAAGCTATTTCAAGAAAAATTGCTAATAAGAATCTTCAACAATCTAAAATTGTCCTATATTTATTTCTGTTAATAGACTATGCTTTTTAATAGGAAATAGACAAATGAAAGCTACTGATTTACTAGAAACAATCCAGAAGCTAATGAAGTTGACCGATAAAGAATATTTCTACAATGAACATAACTTCCAGCTTCGCTTTGAGTCTCAAGATTCAACTTATGTAGTTGGCAGTAGAAAGAACGGCTGGATATATCTTTCTGTTTACTTTGGCTCCCAAATAGATTTCAAGTTTTACATAGAAAGAGACGGGACTATTCTTCTGGAGGAAGGTAGCAGTTTTGATTTAGTGGAGTACTATGGGCCTGACTATGTAATAAGCCTAATTAATAACGCAGGAGAAGCCTTACTCCTTTTTGGAACTGAAGCAATTGAATCTGGGAACTACGAATTTAAGACTATGGAGCAAGTTACCGAAGAGTTCCAGCAAATTAGAAATCCTGTTAAAGAAGAACCTGACAAACATTGAGCTTGCTTATTAGATTTATTTCCATTTGATATTACATCCAATACTCGGGATCTGATCTTCACCTACAGAATTTCCAGCCAACAATCTGTCGAGCGCTTCCCTTATATGCTCTCCTGTAACAGGCTTGCCATTACCCGGTCTTGAATGATCCATCTGGCCTCTATATACACAGAGCATTTCACCGTCAAATATATAAAAGTCTGGCGTGCATGCCGCATCATAAGCCCTTGCAACTTCTTGTGTCTCATCAAAGAGATATGGAAACGGGTATCCAAGACGCTCTGCATCCTCTTTCATTTTATCAGGATGGTCGGCAGGATAATTTTCAACATCATTGGAATTAATAGCGATAAAAGAAATCCCTTGAGGGATATAATGGTTGGCTAATTCAACGAGCCCATATTGCACATGTTTAACATATGGACAGTGATTACATATAAACATAATCACTGTAGCTTTTTCAGAAACTAGATCATTTAGATGATATTCTTCTTTATCGACAGCGTTTAGTAATCTGAATTCCGGGGCTTTTGTACCCAGCGGAAGCATAGTTGAGGGGGTTAATGCCATAGTTAATTCTCCTAATTTTAGTTGTGAATCTTATTCGTCTGAAAAATTTATTTTCTTATGAGATCCATCACAAAATGGTTTATTTTCTGATGCTCCGCATCTGCAAAGATAATATGGATCATCATTTGAAAGACTCATTTCGTCGTTGATGTTTAACTCTATATCACCTGATACTTCATAGGGACCATCCATAAATACTCTGATCGCTCTTCTACCCTCATCATTTTCTTCGTCACTTTCAGATTTTTCAATTTGACTGGAAAAACCAATTTTCTTATGGGTTCCGTCACAGAAAGGCTTAGTCTGAGATGCTCCACACCTACAAAGTGCTATTCTCTTTTTAATTTCTAATTCTTCACCATTAGCATTTGTTAATGTTTCTAGTTCTTCGACCCCTAACGGTCCATCATCAAACACATTAATGCAGCATTTATCACTCATATGAAATCCTCCAGGTTCTAGTAAACAACTTGACTGAGTTAACACAAATTAATCTCTATAGTCATTGTATCATATAAAAAAATTTACAAAAACAAAAAACTACTTGACAGACCAGTCTGTCTATTGTATTGTGAATGTCATGCAAAAAAATGTGAGGCTGTCGAGCAAAGCTCGTATCATTCAAACTGCGAACGATCTATTTTATCGCCAAGGGTATCATAAAACCGGTATTAACCAGATCATCGACGAATCGGGCGTGGCTAAAGCCACCTTTTATAGCAACTTCAAATCCAAAGAAGATCTTTGCGTTGAGTACCTAAGAGAGCGTGATCGTATTGATACTGATGCTACAAAAGATATGATCAATGGCGTTAAAAACCCTTTTGAGAAGTATATGTCTATAATCAAAGGAATACTGGAATATATGAAGGAAACTGATTTTCGAGGATGCGCCTTTGGAAATATTGCGGTAGAGATCACTGATACCAGCAACCCCATACGTAAGGAAGTAAAGCACCACGAAGACAGGTTTCGTTCAATATTGAAAGACGTCATTAAAGACTTAAAAGAATCGGGACCTAAATATAAGAACATTGATGTAGATCAGATGGTAGACACCTATCACTTGATTGTAGAGGGTGCAATTGTGGCGAGTAAAAATTATAACGATACATGGCCAATTGAAAGAGCAGTCAAATTAATCGAAAATTTGGTAAAATAATTTTTTTGCGAAGACATAGACAGACCAGTCTGTCAACTAACAACTGAGGAGGTATTTATATATGTGTAGTAACTGTGGGATAAATATTGACGAAGCAAAATCCGGGGCATTTGCCGAAAGAATGATGACCATATTAAATCATGGAGCGTTAAACTTAATGATTTCCATCGGCTATAGAACTGGATTATTTGATGCAATGAATGAGCTTGAGCCATCGACAAGCGAAGAGATCGCAGAGGCTTCTGGTCTGGACGAGCGTTATGTAAGAGAATGGCTTGGAGCAATGGTAACTGGAGAAATTCTTAATTATGATCTTGAAAGTAAAACTTATTCTCTACCACCGGAGCATGCCGCGTGGCTAACAAGAGCTGCGGTTCCAAATAATATTGCTGTCACTACTCAGTGGATATCGGTACTAGGCGCTGTAGAAGATAAGATTGTCGAATGTTTCCATAATGGCGGGGGAGTACCGTATGAAGCCTTTGAGCGTTTCCACGAGGTGATGTCGGATGAAAGCAATCAAACCGTAATAGCACCACTTTTAGACCAAACTCTTCCACTTATTCCAGGATTAAGAGAAAAGTTAGAAGAAGGAATCGAAGTTATGGACCTTGGCTGCGGGAGCGGATTCGCATTGGTCCATATGGCTAAGGAATTCTCAAATAGTAATTTCACAGGGTATGACATTTCCGAAGAGGCTATCGGCAGAGGAACTGCACATGCAGCCGAGCATGGAATAACTAATGTTAATTTAATTGCTAAAGATGTAGCCAAAATTGGTGATGTAAAAAAGTTCGACCTTATAACTACGTTTGATGCTGTACATGACCAGGCCGACCCGGATAGAGTGCTAAAAAACATAAACAATGCCCTAAAAGATGATGGCGTGTATTTAATGCAGGACATCGCAGGCTCAAGCCATGTTCACAACAATATGGACCACTTGATAGGCCCCTTTATATATACAATCTCATGCATGCATTGTATGACTGTATCGTTGTCGCAGGATGGTAAAGGTTTAGGAGCAATGTGGGGAAAGGAGCTGGCAACTGAGATGTTAAAAAATGCGGGATTTACGCAGGTTGAGATAAAAGAGTTACCTCATGATCCGATTAATTATTATTACATAGTAAAAAAATAGCTGATTTATTTATCTTCGAAGCGTGGGAAAAGGCTCTCCCCTTTTTCCACCTTCTGTCCGGATTTCAGAAGGCCCCACTCCTTTGCATCGGATAGGTTCTTTAAGTTTATTGGGTCCGGAGACCCTAATCTCTTCCATATATCCTCAGCAGATTCGGGCATAAAAGGCGATATTAATATAGTTACAACTCCAATCGCCTGAACTATCGTCCATAGAACTGTCCTCAATCTCTCTTCATTCTTTTCCTTAGCAAGCGTCCATGGAGCTGATTCATCTACATACTTATTTACATCTCCAATATACTCCCATAGCAAAACTAATGCCTTGTGAAAAGCTATTTCATTCATTTCTTTCTCTATAAGATCTACTGTGACACATGCTTTTTCTCTTATTGCCTCATCTTCAGAGTTAAGACTTCCTGGTTCAGGTACTTTTCCTTCAAAATATTTCTCAATCATTCCAAGCGTTCTGCTAACCAGGTTGCCGAGTCCGTTTGCAAGCTCGCCGTTTACCCTAGCTGCGATTGCGCTCTTTGAAAAATCCCCATCTTGTCCAAAGGCAATCTCCCTTAAAAGAAAATATCTAAACACATCAGCGCTAAACTCTTCAACTACTTGATAAGGGTCTACAACGTTGCCAACAGATTTAGACATCTTCTCCCCTTCCACTGTCCACCAGCCGTGTGCAAAAACTGTTTTTGGTAATTCGATTCCGGCAGACATTAAAAATGCAGGCCAATAAACTGCGTGAAATCTAAGTATGTCTTTTCCCACCAGATGTACATCGGCAGGCCAATTTTCATTAAACATTTTCTCATTATTAGGGAATCCTACACCGGTTATGTAGTTCGTAAGTGCGTCGAACCAAACGTAGATCACGTGCTCAGGATTTCCAGGAACAGGTATACCCCAGGTAAACGTTGTACGGCTTATACTAAGGTCGCGAAGCCCGCCTTCAACAAATCGAGCAACCTCGTTTAACCTGTAGCTAGGCTGAACAAATTCAGGGTGTTTTTTATAGTATTCAAGTAGCGGTTCCTGATATTTGGAAAGTTTAAAGAAATAGCTTTCCTCTTTTACTTTCTCGATAACAGGACGCTTGTCCTCAGGCAAAGCTAAAATTTCTTCAAGCTGAGTCTCGGTTATAAACGCCTCTTCCCTAACATCATACCAACCCTCATATTCGCTTAGATATATGTCTCCTGCAGCCTCTACTCTTTTAAAAATCTCTTGAACAGAAATCCTATGTCTTTCCTCAGTAGTGCGTATGAAATCATCATTTGTTATATTTAGAAGACTGGATAAGTTTTGAAATCCCTTTACAACACGATCTGCAAGCTCAATTGGCTTTTCCCCATTAGCCTCAGCAGTTCTTTCAATCTTCTGCCCATGCTCATCAGTTCCTGTAAGGAAAAAGACTTTATGGCCCTGGAGTCTTTTGAATCTTGAAATCACATCGGCTGCAATGGTCGTGTATGCGTGTCCAATATGTGGCACGTCATTAACATAATAAATCGGTGTAGTTACATAAAAAGATTTAGACATAAATACGACTCTCCATAATATCTCGTCTTCTGCAAAGTACTATTCTAAAGGACAAAGATAATACACTAACTTGCTAGTCTTATAAAAAGATTCTCAAAAGAAAGCTGCTTATTAGCGTTCATATTATATATATCATTATGGGTTTTCTCTAAGGCACTCATCTTATCTAAAATATTATCAAGATCCCATTTCTCTGCAATTTGCGTACTTGGCTCGATCAGATCGATATTAGTAATACCCTTTTTATCAGAACCAGTTTTTATGAGCATGAGATCCCGAAGCCAGAGAGAGATAAATTCAAATGCAAGAGTCATTCTCTCCATATCCTCAGGGGTGGAGCTAAGAGGCATATATTCAGCAAGCCCAATAACCCTCATTGCGGAGTCGGGTTTTAAATTCATAAGGAACTGTATCAACTCCTTTCTCCACTCTATTAAATCGCTATCCATCATAATGGCTCTTCCTAAACTGCCATTGGAAAGCTTAGAGCATACAATAGCGTCTTCTGAAGATAGATCGCCCCTGCCCTTTATCTCCTGGAGAATCAATTCTTCAGGAAGCGTATTAAATCTGACTAGCTGACATCTTGAGCGTATGGTAGGCAACAGAGAATCTGGATTAGAGGTTATCAAGATAATGACTGAATTCGCCGGAGGTTCCTCCAATGTTTTTAAAAAAGCGTTCTGAGCCCCATTACTCATTCTTTCTGCTTCATCGACAATTACAACTTTAAATTTGCCCTCAAATGATTTCAGAAAGAGCCGTTCTTCAACCCCTTCTCTTATCTGCTCAACCTTAATGCTTTTAACCCCTTCGAATTGAACATAAATCACATCCGGGTGTATGCCTTTATCTATTTTTACACAGGATCCACAAATACAAGCTGTGGTATCGAGATTGTCAGAACCACTAGAACCTTGGGATTTACAGTTTATTAATTTTGCAAATTCATTTGCGACGAGCTTCTTTCCAATACCGTCTGGTCCGGAAAACAAATAGGAATGAGATACCAGATTCTCAATTGCTGCGCGTTTGAGAATGCCCTTTTGAAAATCGTGACCTATTATTTTATTGTTAAACATTGGCTCTTTTGAATAACCTGAACTTTAAGTTTTATTGATAGTTATGATTTACTTTTTAATGAAATTGAATCTATTACAATACTTCTAATTTCGTTATGAATTTCTGTAACATCTCTATCTGCATTTATCTTTTTGATTCTATCAGGTTCTCTCCTAGCAATAAGCATATAGCCTTGTCGTATCAACTCATGAAACTCAACTGGTTCTTCATCCATTTTAGTGATGTCACCTCTGCTCTGAAGCCTTGTAAGCCCTGTCTTTACTGGGAGATTTAATAAAAAAGTTATGTCCGGAATAAGATCAAGAGTTGAAGCTTTTGCCATCTTATTAACTAAACTTTTATCAAGCTTTCTACCGTTGCCTTGATAAACCACAGTCGAATCAAAATATCTGTCACAGATTACAATCTCTCCTGCTTTAAGCTTGGGATTAATAAAATCTCTAACATGTTGCGCTCTATCGGCACAGAAAAGACAGAGTTCTGAAAAGGGATCAAGCTCAAGACTTCTTTCGTCTAAAATAACCTTTCTAATCAGCTCACCCAACTGTCCCCATCCGGGCTCACGTGTTAAAGTGACTTTGTGCCCGATTTGAGTAAGAAGCTCAGCTAAAAGTTTAGCCTGTGTGCTCTTTCCGCTACCCTCAACACCTTCAAATGTAATAAACATATATGGATTTACCTTTAGAAATATGAATTAAGATACTTGGGCAAAATTAACTAAAAATTACCAGAAAATCCTACCACAATTCTACATATTGATACAGGGAGTGCTTAGTTTTTAAGACCCGCTGCTTTCTTTAGATTATTAAGCTCACTACTTGTTAAATCTCTCCATCGACCTCTCTGGAGATTTCCTAAGTTCAGCGGACCAACAGACATTCTTCTAAGTTGTCTTACCGGATGAGCAAATTCTGAGAAAAACCTTTTCACCAAATGATTCCTACCTTCATGAAATGATATTTCTATATTGGTTGTAAGTTTATCAGATTTAATAAGTTTCAGGGAATCAGGTTTTGCATACCCATCCTCAAGCTCCACTCCTTGCGCCATACGTTGTGCCTTGTCTTTAGTAATATTGCCTTTAACGATTGCAAAGTAAGTTTTTGTGAGTTCAAAACTTGGATGAAGCACTCTATTTGCAAGCTCTCCATCATTTGTAAGGATAATCAGACCTTCTACATCATAGTCCAATCTTCCCACTGGATAAACTCTTTCAGGAATATCTTCAATTAATTCCTGTATAGTCTTTTTTTCATCCTGACCTTCGCCAAGTGCCGTGATATAGAGTTTGGGCTTATTTAAAACTAGATACCTATTTTGTTCAAGATTAATTATCTTGCCATGAACTCGGACAACATCTTTCTCGGGATCTATAGTGACCCCTAGAGTATCTTGATTCTTACCATTAATACTTATAGCACCTCTAGATATAAGCTCATCTGCACCCCTTCGAGACGCTACACCGCACATCGAAAGATACTTATTTATTCTTAATTTCAATTGAGATTCCTAGTTGTTCTAAGATAGGGCAAGAATTCAAATGGGTTAAGCATAAGAGATTATCTAGCAAACAGTGCATCCCTTTTCGCCCAAAATGTAGCGTTCTGACCCCTAATTCCAAACTTTACAAACCCTCCGCTCTTATCTTGCAAAAAGGCTTTTTCATTCCCTGTCAATTTCACACATTTTTTATCATCTGCAATAATCTGTTCTGCTATTTCGGTCTTTTCCTCTTTTACAAACTGATAATATTTTTCTATATCAATTTTGTTATAGCAAGCTGGAAAACCTGCTTCAGTAAAACATTCTCTATGTTGAAAATCACATGTAGTTTTCACTGCGTGTACTGATTCCAGAGGCAGCAATAGAGCTACAAATAGAAAACAGGAGAAGAACACTCCTACTAAAAGCTTGGAAGATTCTAAGTTAATTAATGCTTTCATATCGACATACTCCTAAGTTGCTGAATTTAATTTAAACCCATATCTCTTTTTGTATATCCGGCTGGCGGCTCAAGGTCTGACGCTTTTAAACTAGCCTTCTTAGATGACACGAGTTGTGATTCACTCTCCACCACGCCGTTTCCATAATCTATTGTCTGCACAGGAAATCCGTTTAACTTTCTAAGTTGGGCAAAGACATTGTTATCAAATTGTATTTGCTGGCCCATCATGCCCTTACTTTTTGAAAATGACTTTGCCATCTGATCCATAAACTCTGCCATTTCCAGCATAACAGTCATCATTTCATCCCCTCCCTCAATGCTACTCCAGGAAGCGACACAGTGCTGACTTATTTTGTCCTCACCTTTGTAAACATCATAGTTAGTGCAGGAGTAAGCATTTACCTTCGCTGATCCAGCTTTTTTAAGTACCGGTTCAGCCTCTTTATCACCACCCATGCCCGGCATTCTGTCCTTCATCATTTTTTCCATCATTGCTCTTTCTTCAGGAGTTGCGTCTTTCATCGCCTCTTCAAACTGACTCATTGCTTCTGACATGACCCCAACTAGCTCATTCATTGTAGCCTGGTCTAAAACAACATAAGATTTGTCCCGGTGATCTACCATAATCATCTCTTTTGTATCACCGCGGTAAATCATTGCCCCGTCTAATTTCTCTCCGTTTTCATAAAAATCCATTTTGAAGTTATTCCCCTTTACCATTCCCTTGGTTTTATGGGTTGCCTCAGGACTAACTTGTTTTTGATCCATTTCAAAGACTACATCAGCTACAGAATTATAAGTGAAGCTAACAGTAAGAATTAAGGCTGCAATAATTTTGAACATCTTAAGAATCCTCCACATATTTTTTCTTAAAGTCTAACACAAAAATCACACTAATCTGCACTTATCAGCCGTACTAAACTAAAATTTTTGAGTGGATATAGCATTCAACTTCCAATTACAATAAAACTACAGAAAAATTGGTAGTTTATGATCTTGACAATTTTTACATTCCACATAACATAATGCTGTGCTTTACGACTATATACCAATTCTACTAATACTAATATTTGCTATTGGCCTCGCCTCAATAATGCTTGGGCTTTCTTCTCAGTTAGGTCCGAAAAGAAAGGCTAAGGGCAAGCTATGGCCGTATGAATCAGGAATGGCTGCAACCGGGGATACTAGAGGCAAATTCTCAATAAAATACTATTTGGTAGGAGCTCTGTTTATCCTATTTGATGTTGAAGCCGTATTCCTTTTTGCTTGGGCCTCAGTATTTAAAGATTTGGGAATGCTGGCGTTTATTGAAATAATCGTTTTTCTTATTGTAATTATGTCAGGATACTTCTACGTTATTAAAAAAGGAGCATTAGATTGGGAGTAAATGCAGATCCAATGGTTGGTGGAGAAGGTTTTTTAACCACCACAATAGAAGCTTTAGCAAACTGGGGAAGAAAAAATAGCCTTTGGCCAATGCCCTTTGGAACAGCGTGTTGCGCTATAGAAATGATGGGTGTTTTTGCTTCAAGGTATGATCTTTCAAGATTTGGCGCTGAAGTTGCAAGATTTTCCCCGCGACAAGCTGACCTAATGATAGTTTCAGGAACAATTACATACAAAATGGCCTCAGTTTGCAGAAGAATTTATGACCAAATGCCTGAGCCAAAATGGGTAATCGCCATGGGCTCCTGCACATGTGGTGGTGGGCCTTTTGATAGCTACGCCGTCGTTCAGGGAATAGATGAATTTCTTCCGGTTGATGTTTATGTAGGAGGCTGCCCTCCTAGACCTGAAGCTCTTATTGATGCAGTAATGAAAATTCAAAAGAAAATTGATATGGAAGGGGCGCCTATAGTATGAGTTTTGATGTTGAACAGGCGGTCGGCTCATTGCAAAATGAGTTTCCTAAAAACATTGTCGACATAAAACAGTATAGAAATGAAACGACAATACTAGTAGATAAAGAATCCGTCCATAAAATTTGTAATCACTTAAAATACAACCTGGATTTTACTTTTTTGGCTGATTTGACCGCTGTTGATTATCTCGAGGTTAAGTCCCCACGTTATGAAGTTGTCTATCATATACATAGATTTGGACCAGACTGTGAGGAGAATGTCAGAATCAGACTTAAAGCAGAGCTTACAGACAGTGAACCTAAAATTGACTCGGTAGTATCCATCTGGAGTAGTGCAGATTGGCTAGAGAGAGAAGTATACGATATGTTTGGAATTAAATTCATAGGACATCCTGATCTAAGGCGAATCTTAATGCCTGACGATTATGAACCCTTTCCACTTAGAAAAGACTTTGATGTAAGAAACCGTGAAGCTTCCAAAAAGTCATTTGAGAATGCTATTGAGGATGGAACGGACTAATGGAAAGAGTAGAATTCATAAGCGAAGAAGAAGGCCTGCTTCACGAAGACGGCAGCCGTACTGAAACAATGATGCTCAACATGGGGCCTCAACACCCTGCTACCCATGGTGTTTTGAGAATCGTACTCCATCTTGATGGAGAAATGGTTGTAAAAGCAGTTCCGCACATAGGTTATCTTCACAGAGGTATCGAAAAACTCTGTGAGCATATCACCTATCAGCAGTGCCTCCCTTATACAGATAGGATGGATTATCTAGCTTCTATTTGTAATAACATCGGATACATACTAGCTGTAGAGAAGCTACTTGGAATTGAAGACGAAATACCAGAGAGAGCCAAGACTGCTGAAGTAATACTATTTGAACTTGGAAGGATTGAGTCTCACTTAGTAGGCATTGGAACAAACGCTCTAGATCTTGGCGCAATGAGCGCGTTTCTTTACTGCTTTAAAGAAAGAGAAAGGATTTACGACATACTCGAGACAGTTTGTGGTGCCAGGCTTACCACATCATATCCTAGAGTAGGTGGTTTGCCTCTTGATCTCCCAGAGAACTTTGAAGAGATAGTCAGAAATTTTCTTAAAATATTCCCTACAACATTAAACGAAGTAGAAAGCCTTTTAACAAGAAACAAAATCTGGATAGAGAGAACAAAGGGAGTTGCAGTAATTAGTGCCGAAGATGCAATTAATTTAGGATTAACCGGTCCTGCACTCAGAGGAAGTGGTGTTCCCTATGACGTACGCAAAGCAACACCGTATTTAGGATACGAGAATTATGACTTTGAGGTACCGGTAGCAAACGAAGGAGATGCTTATTCACGCTACCTATGCAGAATGGAGGAGATGCATCAAAGCCTAAAGATTATCCATCAAGCGATAGACAATCTCCCTGACGGACCATTCATTGCTGATTTGCCTGATATTGTTCTACCCGAGAAAGAACTGACTTATACAAAGATGGAATCCCTTATCAGACACTTTGTAATTGTGTATGAAGGGTTTAAACCACCTGCTGGAGAGATACAACACGCTGTTGAAAATCCTAAGGGCGAGTTATCTTATTATTTGATCAGCGATGGTTCAGGTAAGCCTTATCGAATGCGCGTCAGAGGACCTTCTTTTGTTAACATGCAGGCTTTACCCAATATGGTGGAAGGAAGTCTTGTAGCCGACGTAATCGCCGCAATTGGCAGTCTTGATATCGTACTTGGTGAGATAGACCGTTAGAACGACTATCAGCTCTTATTAATCCCCTCAAGCTTAAATTAGAACAATTATTGGAAGGATGGAGGTTTAACTACTTCTGTTCCCTCTGGTGTAATAAAGTTGAAAAGCGAGTCTGCAACTTTAGTGTCAGTCTCTATATCTGTAAGTTTAACAATGGTTAGATTGCCAAAAGCATCATAAAGATAGATTGTATTTACCATCATATCATTCTTATTCACTGATATAGTAACTTTATTATAATCCTCTTCACCTTTCGGAACCAGGTCAACCAAATAACCGCCGTTAGGATTAATATCTCCAGGCTCTGCAAAGCTGGCATCGAATATCTTTTTGATATTACCTAGGCCTGAAAGCAGAGTTGTTGTAGACTGAGTTTCGGATACTTGCCCAAGAGGCGTTTCTATAACCTGCTTTTCATCCTCATCATAAAACCAGAGAGTTTTACCATCTGAGACAATTTGATCTTTGTTAGGGGTGTTATAATTCCACCTCATTTTACCAGGCTTCTTAAACCAGACCTCACCCTGTGCATTCTGAGTTTTATTTAACGCCTTCACTTCAGATGTCTGTGTAAACAAAGCTTGGAAATTATTAATCTGTTCATATTTTTTTTGAATACCGTCTACAACGGAATCTAGATCTTTTTCTTGAGCACTAGAGTGAACCGCAGATACAAATAACATTAATAATAAGGTGAATATTTTTTTAGTCATTATCGCCTCTCTTCAACTTGACTTGGATCTATATATACTTCTCTCGGTTTACCGGCAACTTCCTGAGGGCCTACAATGCCTTCTTTTTCCATAAGTTCAACAATACGCGCTGCCCTGTTATATCCTATTTTGAGTTTTCTCTGAAGCATTGAGATCGATGCTTGCCCTGAGTCGGCAACCGTCCTTAAGGCTTTAAAGTATAGCTCGTCTTTTTCGTCATCGGGGTCTTCTGATTCTTCAGTATCTACGACAAATGTAATTTCTTCATTATAGTGAGGCTGTCCCTGGGATTTCACAAAATCTGTTATCCCTTCTCTTTCTTCATCAGAAATAAGAGCGCCCTGAAGCCTCACAAGATTTGATGTTCCAGGCTCTAAAAATAGCATATCCCCTTTTCCAAGAAGCCTCTCTGCGCCGCCTGCATCTAAAATTATCCTCGAATCAATCTTCGAGAATACCAAGAATGAAATCCTAGCTGGAAAGTTGGCCTTTATAAGACCGGCAACAACATCGGCAGAAGGACGCTGTGTTGCAACTATTAGGTGTATACCCGCAGCACGCGCTTTTTGTGCAAGTCTAGTAATAGACTCTTTAATTTCGTTTCCGGAAACTATCATAAGATCCGCAAGCTCATCAAGTACAATAACAATATATGGCAAGAATCTGTCCCACTTATCCTCAGCGTTCTGCTTCATACAATTTTTATTGTATGACTCGATGTCCCTAACACCCTCTTCGGAAAGAATCCTGTATCTGTTATCCATTTCCATCACAGCCCATCTCAGTGCTGCCGCTGCCTTTTTAGGATCTGTTACTACGGGATGGAGAAGGTGGGGTATATCTTCATATACTGAAAGCTCAAGCATCTTAGGATCAATCATAATAAACTTAAGCTCACGGGGGCTTGCTTTGTAAAGCATGCTTGTGATTATCGCATTTAGCAGAACACTCTTTCCTGATCCTGTAGTACCTGCAATCATAAGATGAGGTGCTTTTCTAAGATCCATATAAAAAGAAAGCCCGGAGATATCCTTACCTAGTGCTAGAGTTAAAACGGAAGCACTCTTTGTAAACTCCGGATCTTCTAACATCTCTCTAAGAACAACTAATTCCCTTTTTGCATTAGGCACTTCAATACCTATAACATCTTTCCCTGGTATAGGAGCAATTATTCTAATACTCACTGCACTGAGCCCCATTGCCAGATCATTCTCAAGAGCAGCTATTTTGTTGATCTTAATCCCAGGCGCCGGTTTATATTCAAACATTGTAATCACAGGACCCGGTCTTATCTCTGTGACTTTCCCCTTGACACCAAAATCCTGCAACTTGTCTTCTATGAGTTTGGCCTTTTCATAAACAGCTGATCTATCTACTTGAATTCCAGAGTCCATTTTAGCATCTAATAAGTCAGTAGATGGAAGTTTGTAATCCTCGTGTAGTGTTTCCTTTTTAGGAAAGAATTCTTCAAGCCCTTTCAATTTTGGCTCTTCTACTACAATCTGCGGCTGATCAATATCAGTTTCTATTTCCTGAGTTGTATATTCTGTATCAATCTCATCATCTAAAATTATTATATCTTCATTAAGAATGTCATCTACCGGGCTTTGTTTGCCATTAAGGGTTATTGCCGGCTCACCACTATCTGTTATCAAAGGTTCTTCCGTTGTCTCAATCTTAGGTTTAGCATAAGATTCCCTTAATCGAGCGACAGCTCCCTTAGCTTTAATTGCCAGCAGTTTAGATCCCGCAAAAGTGTTATGAACTATAAACATTGACCATTTCCCTACAACTCCGACTAATTGAGTTAAGCTTAGAGTCGATATAATTATTAAACTGAGCAAAAACAATATAGTTACAATTAAATATGAACCAACTGCTCCCGCAATACTGTCTCTGAGTATAGCGGCTACTGAATTACCTATCCATCCGCCTGCAGGGTTGTAGCCCAAAAAGTCAGTTTCAGCATATGCCAGCCCAAGAAAAGTCATTATTGCCAAGAGAAAAATAAACGATGCAATGGCTTTTCTATAAAGACTATTGCCAGTACGATTAAGAAAAACTACTACAGAGGAGTAAAATAATACAACTGGGACAACGAAAGCGCATACCCCAAAGGCCTGCCCTAGAATCTGAGAGATAAAATCTCCTATTTGCCCCATTGCGCCGTGCACATCTTGATCTGTGCCTGAGCTATAAAAAATTAGGCTAAGGGCGGAGAAAATCCCTAAAGAGAATAAGAATGCTGAAATCAGTTCTCTAATAAGGTTATCTGAGGAATTTTGCTTGGAACTACTTCTCTTTCTTGCCATGGATTGTTAAAGTCAATTATACAATATTTAGGTTAAGTATTCAAAATTGTTGGTTTTAAATTACGGCTCTAATAATATCGAGAATGATCGTTAAAGTAGAAACTACCCGCCCTTAAATGCAACTAATACAGACCCCGCTGCTTCCATAGCCAAGTCCCAGGAATCAAAAGGAAATACTCCTAAAACTAGAGTCCCTAGACAAAGTACTGTTAAGACTATTGAAGATGCCAGTTTAAATTGAGGGAAAGCAGCTGTTTCGTCTTTCATATAGGCGTAAACCAGCACTCTTAGGTAATAGTAAGCTGACACAACACTGCTTAGAATTCCTATAACAGCAAGCCAGTAGAAATCAGCCTCAACTGCTGAAAGAAAAATTCTATATTTGGCAAAAAATCCTATGGTCGGAGGAATTCCTGCGAGAGAAAAAATAAATACACCTAGCGCAAGCGCTATATACGGTCTTTTTTTCCAAAGCCCAGAAATGTCTTCAAAAGTTTCACATTCTTTGCCTTCTCTAGATAAATAAGCCAACACCCCAAATGCCCCCAAGTTCATAAACATATAAGCAAAAAGGTAATAAATTACGCTACTTACCGCCAATGTATTGCCGCCATATGCTGCCACTACTCCCACCAATGCGTATCCTGCGTGAGCAATACTTGAGTAAGCCAGCATACGTTTTATGCTCTTTTGAGCTATTGCCGCTATGTTTCCGACTATCATTGTGAACACGGCAACTATCCAGAGGACCGGCATAATGCTTAGTTGAATCTCAGCAAATCCTTCAAAGATAACCCTAAGCAGTATTGCAAAAGCCGCAGCTTTTACTCCCACAGACATAAAAGCGGTAACAGGCATAGGCGCCCCCTCATAAACATCGGGAACCCACTGATGAAGAGGAAAAGCTCCTATTTTGAAGATAAGGCCGACAAGAACAAGTGCGCTACCAGCTAAAAATAATGGATTTGAAGGATCATAAGTGCTAACTATTTCTGTTAGATACACCGAGCCTGAAGCTCCATAAAGAAGAGCTATTCCATAAAGCAGTATTGCTGAGGAGAACCCGCCCAATATTAGATATTTAATCCCAGCCTCAGTTGATCTGACAGATTTTCTGTTAAAAGCCGAGAGTATATAAACGGAGATAGACATGATCTCAAATCCGAGGAAAAGAGTCATAAACTCTTGTGCAGAGCTCAGGATCATCATCCCTGAAGTAGAAAAAAGTATAAGAGCATAGAATTCATTTGAGAACTTACTTATATTTGATAGATAGTCTTTTGAAAGAATGACAGCCAGAAATGCGCCAATTAGAAAAATAACATTAAAATATGCTGAAAATTGATCTAAGGAAAGCGCTCCCGAGAATGCCAGTTCGGAAACTCCAAATCTCTTTAAATTCAGCATAAAACCAATTGCTAAACCTAAAAGTGCGATACCAAAAAGATTGTTTTTTGCAGATCCTCTCAGGATTGGATCTAGAACTATGATTATTAGGCCAGCAATTATGAGAGAAAGTTCCGGTCCGATAAGAAAAGTACTTTTAAAAAGGTCGCTCAAATCCATTTATAATTCCCCGAAATAGTAGAGTTCATGAGTTAAAAGGTTGTTTTGAGTAGTTTAGTATGTTGGAGGTACAGAGTGTTGTCAAGTTCACAGCAAGCTGTGTCTTTTTGATAATCTGCATTATTGAATTATTGTTAAAATTTAGCACTTTTTAAGGATGAGGAGAGTTCTCATATTCACATTCAGGCTTCACATACTCAGCTACTTCTTTTATGGACGCATTTTCCCCACAGAGACAACATTTGGGGTGTTTATTTACTTTAACAGAATCAAAAGTCATCTTAAGGGCATTAAACATTAATAGCCTATCTTCTAGAGTATCACCGATTTCTAAAATTTCTTTAAGCGCCTCAACGGCCTGCATAGTTCCAACTGTTCCGGCTACTGCGCCCAATATCCCAGCCTCCTGACAGCTCGGCATCATCCCCTCAGGCGGTATCTCCGGATATAAACACCGGTAGCACGCCCCCCCGTTATGAGGTTTAAATACTGAGATCTGACCTTCAAACTGAAAAATAGCTCCTGATATAAGAGTCTTTTTCTCAAAAAAACAGGCATCGTTCACCAGATACCTGGTTAAGAAATTATCAGAGCCATCTACGACAATATCGAAATTTCTTACAATCTCTCTGATATTGTCCTTTGTTATTAAGCTGTTGTAGGCAATTATATCAACATCAGGGTTTAATTTTTCGAGCTTTTCTTGTGCAGAATGTGTTTTAGGCTTTCCGATGTCTTCTGTGTAGTGAAGAACCTGCCTTTGAAGATTAGATATGTCGACCTGGTCTGAGTCAGCAATACCTAGTGTCCCAACTCCTGCGGCTGCTAGATAAAGAGCAATTGGAGATCCTAGCCCTCCGACTCCAACACAAAAAACCTTTGCATCCAAAAGTTTCTTTTGTCCTTCACCTCCAACTTCAGGAAGCAGAATGTGTCTGCTGTAACGATAAATTTGATCTTCAGTTAATTGCAATGTTTAACCTTCCACAACTTCTATTTCTTCCTCATCAAATTGAGCATCAAAATCTTTTAATACCCATGCCCGTGCGTCACTATACTTTCCGCCCATTATAGAGAAAATAATATAAATCCAATCAGGCCAGCCTCTCTGCCTGTCAGTTTCTGAAGCTTTTGAGGGATGATCGGGGTGTGAGTGATATATCCCTAATATTTCCATATTGTTGTCTCTTGCCCATTCATCCGCTTCTTTAAAAGAAACCGGGTCCAGTTCATAACGATCATGAGCCCTTTCTGTATTGAGATTTCCACATTCTTTATAGTGGGTAATATTTCCATTAGTGCCAATCATAACTCCGCAAACTTCATGCGGGAAACCTGCTTCGGCATGCTTTATCATGCCATCATAAGCTGACTTTAATACTATTACCACCATATACCTCCGCTCAAATATCTGTATCCTCCGTCAGGAAATACTGTAACTACTACACCCTCTTCAAGTGTCTTGGCGCATTCAATCGCAGCGTAAGCAACAGCGCCTCCTGAGTGGCCGACAAAAATACCTTCCTTCTTTAAAAGATCTTTCATAGTATCATAAGCATCTTCAGTCCTAACTCCAACCAATTCGTCCGCTTTATGTAAATCGTAGATTCCCGGAACAATTGAGGATGGCATATGCTTCATGCCCTCAAGCCCGTGTAAAGCCTCAGAGGGTTCAATAGAAATTGTTTTAATCTCAGGATTAAATTCCTTAAGCCTTCTACTTGTCCCCATAAATGTCCCGCTTGTGCCTAGCCCGGCTAGGAAATGTGTCACGCGGCCCTGTGTCTGATCCCAAATCTCAACAGCGGTTGTTTCGTAGTGAGATTGAGGGTTGGCAGGGTTATTGTACTGATCCGGCATATAATACTTATCCGGGTTCTCTGCCTTTAATTTTCTTGCAAGCCTGATTGCTCCGTCTGAGCCTTCAAGCGGATCAGAATATATTATCTTAGACCCAAAAGCAGTCAGAGTTTTTTTTCTTTCAATATTAATATTCATAGGTGTTACGAGTTCTACTCTATAGCCAAGTGCAGCTCCAAACATTGCATATGCTATAGCGGTATTACCTGAGGATGAATCCATAAGAATCTTATCGTGTGTAAGTTTGCCGGAATTGATACCATCTAAAATCATCCATAAGGCTGGGCGATCCTTGACAGAGCCTCCAGGATTAAACCACTCAGCTTTTGCGTAAACCTCGACCCCAGGGCTTATTCCCTCTGTGATGTTGGTGAGTTTAATAAGAGGCGTATTTCCAACCAATTCAATTATAGAATCGGCCCTCTTTAAACCACTTTCTGAAAACTTATTGCTGGCTAAGGATAGATTCATTAAGTGCGCTCAATTACAAGTATGTATAGATCGCCTTCCTGGCGAAGATCCAGTATTTTATGTCCGTCCTGCTCAACACTCTTGGGAACGTTTATTAAAGGCTCACCTTCACGTAGAGTAACCTCCAAAACATCCCCTACTGACATTGTTTCAAGTTTCAATTTAGTCTTTACAAATGTCATAGGACAAATTTCTTTAGTTATATCTATCTGACTGTCTATTTTATATTCTGCCATTCTATTAGCCTTATATTTACCCTATAAATTTTGCTTCTAAGAGTACCATATAGGCACATTTGCAACAAATATTTGTGTTTGAGCAGAGATTAATAATATTTGGCTGGAAACTCTATTTAAGTTACTTTTTTTCCTCAATTTCAATGTCAATTATAGTAGATTCATCTTGTGATGTTTTTCTAGAAACTTTATCCTTTTTTGTGCTCACTGATAATCTCCCTAACCAAAAAGCAATAAGGATTATCAAAACTAGTATTATTAATTTGCCCATTAGCTATAACTTCCGATAAAGAACATTAAGCCCGGCCTTTTTGTTTCTTATTTAGATTGAGCCAGGAGAGAATAGATTCAAATATGATTTTACCCTGGGTTCCATTAAGTATTTCTTCGGCACATCTTTCGGGGTGGGGCATCATACCCAACACATTACCGGCTTTATTAGTTATGCCAGCAATATTTTCTATTGATCCATTAGGATTTGATTCGTCTGTTAAATCCCCATTTTCAGAGCAATATCTAAAGACTATTTGAGAATTTTCATTTAGTTCATTTAACTCTTGTGGTGTGCAGAAGTAATTCCCCTCACCATGAGCTATAGGAATATCTATCATATCCCCAACTTTCATATTTTCAGTAAAGATATTATTAGTACTTTCAACCCTTAAACGAACCCATTTGCAAGCAAATTTAAGAGAGGAGTTCTTCATTAGAGCGCCTGGGAGAAGACCCGACTCCACAAGGACTTGAAAACCATTGCATATACCTAGAACAGGATTCCCTTCATTGGCGAATTTCTCTATGGACTTCATAACAGGGGAAAGACTCGCGATTGAGCCTATCCTTAGGTAATCCCCATAGGAAAAACCACCTGGGAGCACGATGCAGTCAAAGCGTTCAATATCGGTCTCGTGGTGCCATAAAAACTCACACTGCTGCCCGAAGACATGCTTTATCGCATAATAGCAATCATGGTCGCAATTGGATCCAGGAAATACGACTATTCCAAAATTATAAATATTACTCTTCGACATTTACTACGAAGTCCTCAATTACTGGATTGGCTAGGAGCTTCATACACATATCATTAACTCGCTCCCTTGCTTTATCTGCATCTTCATCAGTGATCTTAAGTTCGATTAGCTTTCCTATCCTGGCATCATCTACTTTCTCATATCCAAGATTATGAAGCGCTGTAAGTACAGTTTTCCCCTGAGGGTCTAGTACTACAGGCTTTAACTTGACTTCAACTTTAACTTTGAACTCTTTCATTAGGCTCTGTCCTCTTTTATATATTACCCTTGAGAATTGAAGTAAGTCTCTCAAGTTCATCGCTCGAATAATAATCAATCTCAATCTTACCCTTTCCCTGCTTATCCACAATTCTTACTTGCGTGCTGAGAGAGTTCTTCAACTCATCCACAACTTGCTTAAGATAGATATCCACGGGCTCAGTTATTTTTTCTTTCTTGTTACGTTTTGAAATATTTTTGATAAGCTGCTCAGTGTTTCTAACAGATAATCTTTGTCTCTGGATTGCTTGTAAAGCCTCTCTTGCCTCGGCAGGAGACTCTATGCTCAAGATAGCCCGGGCATGACCTGCTGTTATATCACCAGCAATTAAAGCTGCTTTGGCTTCATCGGGAAGTTTTAACAGTCTAAGCTGATTTGTTATTGTAGATCTTTCTTTTCCAATTTGGCGGGAAACATCTTCATGGGTTAATTCAAACTCATCTATTAGCTGTTGGTAGGCTACCGCCTCTTCTATTGGGTTTAAGTCTTCACGCTGGAGGTTCTCAATAAGCGCAAGTTCCATAACTTCTCTGTCAGATGCCTCTTTTATAATTACAGGAACCCTTGTAACACCAGCCCTCTGAGCAGCTCTCCATCTTCTCTCCCCTGCTATTATCTCGTAGCCATTTTCGATTGTTCTAACAACAAGTGGCTGTAATATTCCCTTTTCTTTAATAGAGCTTGCAAGCTCAGAAATTGCTTCCTCACCAAACTCCTTTCTAGGCTGTGAGGCATTTGGCTTAACTTCGTTAATAGATATAACCATGTAGCCATGCTGTTTATCTTCTTTAGGTATTAGAGAATCTAAGCCTCTACCCAGGTTGGACTTCTTCAACTGATGGACCTCCATTTCGGGCTATCATTTCTTGAGCAAGAGAAATATAGCTCTTTGCTCCAATTGACTTAAGATCATATAGTAGTGCGGGTTTGCCATGGCTTGGTGATTCTGCGAGCTTAACGTTCCTAGAGATTACTGTATCAAACACCTCGCCGTTAAAATAATTCCTAAGCTCATTTGCAACCATATGACAAATATTATTCCTGGAATCAAACATTGTAAGCAAATAACCTTCTATGCTCAACTCGGGGTTTAACCTCTGCTTGATTAGGGATATAGTTCGTTTTAGCTGTCCAAGGCCCTCCATTGCATAGTATTCGCATTGTACAGGGACTAATACCGAATCTGAAGCAGCAAGAGCATTTACGGTCAAAAGACTTAATGATGGAGGACAATCAATGAATATATAATCATATTGATCTCTAACTGAATCAATCGCCTCTTTTAGTCTCCACTCCCTTCTTTCCAAATGTATGAGCTCTACTTCAGCTCCGGTTAACTCTGAATTAGCTGGCACAATTGTTAAAAAACCGCCGAGAGAATCGGGCTCAATATCGATAGATATATCATTTATCTGAGATTCCCCGATTACAGCATTGTATATAGTATGTTTAATTTCTTCTTTATCGACACCGACCCCGCTTGTTGCATTACCCTGAGGATCAAAATCGATAAATAACGTTTTCTTATGGGCTACTGCTAGTGACGCTGCTAGGTTAATAACGGTTGTTGTTTTTCCAACCCCGCCTTTCTGATTTGCAACACATATGACCTTTCCCATTTTATGACTACCGCGAAAAACACCTCATGGTTTATTTGGTAAATCTTTACTATGTAAACTCTTACTGAAAGTAAATTTTAGTAACAGGGGTTTGCCCCATACGAACTCCGAACCCTGAAAAGAATAATACCATATTATCTACTATGATCATTCACTGCAAGGCTGGATATTTTATTTAAATTAAGCATTGGAAATATCTACAATATATAAAGGAACTAAGGCTTCTTTCTGATAATATGTTTTCGCAGATTCTACACACAATCAAGCGCTTTAGAATTAGGTTGCAATTTATTTAGAATCTATGTAATATTTGGCTAGCTAAATATAGCCCTAATAACAATAATAACATCATACTCAATCTGGTCGGACAGATTCTGGAGGAATTAATGGATACGGACCGTTATACAATAATGCTAGTTACAGCAGGTCATGAAGGTGCAAAATCATTCAGTGTAAAAAAATCCCATATTAGAATTGCTTTTTGTAGTGTCGTAATATTTGCTTTTATCTCTCTCTTTTCTTTTGGCACAAGTTATATCTATTACAAAGATTCAGCACAAAAATCCCAATCAGTTAACAAACTTATCAGCACTATTAATTTATTAAGTCAAGATATTGATGAAAACAGAGTTATTGAGTCTAAACTAAGAAATAAGCTGCAGGGAATAGAAGAAACATTACTTGAGATGCAGGATGTTCTTCAGAAAAAAGGTATAAAAAAAGAATTGTCTATTGGCGGGGAGTTTATACCAGCAGAGAGATTGAGTCTTTCATATGTTGATTATATGAAAAATGACATAGATAGCCTCTTTAATACAATGAAAAGCACCCCTGTGGGAATTCCTTTAAAAGGAAAGATAACTTCTAATTTTGGCTACAGAAAAGACCCATTTAAACGTAAAACAGGTTTCCATTCAGGCATTGATATTGATGCAAATTACGGCCAAGCAATTGTAGCAACTGCTGATGGTGTAGTTACCAAAGCTGCCTGGCATAGTAGTTACGGAAAGACTGTTATTATCAAGCATGAAGATAAGTACGAAACATTGTTTGGGCATTTATCAGCAATCACAGTTAAAGAAGGAGATACTGTGAAAGTTGGAGACGTAATTGGCAAAGCAGGCTCCACTGGAAGATCCACGGGTACACACCTTCATTATGAAGTAATGAAAGATGGTAAGAGAGTAAATCCAAAAACATTTTTATCACTAAAATAACCTTGGGAATCTTTGGAAAGAAAAAGGACAGCCCAAAAGTGTCTAAATCAAATCCAAATCATATCACCACACTGATTGGGGACGGATGTGAATTTGAAGGTAATATGTCCTCCTCATCTGCTACAAGAATCGATGGAAAATTAAACGGTAGGATCACAGGCGAAAACACTATTGTTGTAGGTGAAAACGGAGTTGTTCTAGGAGAAATAAGAGCAACGGAAACAGTAATTTATGGAAGAGTTGAGGGTGTTATAGAATCAAGTAGCCTGGAGATAAAGAGAAGCGGCATCGTAATAGGAGATGTTTTTATAGAGTCACTAATAGTTGAGGACGGCGGTATCTATAACGGGCGCTGCACTATGAATGAAGTCACTGAAAAAATCAGTATTGAAACTACCCAAGGCACAAAAAAAGAACTTTCCTCAGATACTTTTGGGATCAAAGGATAAATCTTCTTCTTAATGATGATGGTGGTGCTGATGATCCATCTGACCAGTCTTTTTAACTGGAACTTCTACCACAACAATTCCTGCTTTATCAAACACTAGTTTTATATTTACAGCTTCTTTGCCGACTAGAGATTCCTTAAGATCTATCAACATTATATGCATACCACCCGGCTCAAGCTTAACTGTACTGTCTGAGGGGAGATTTAAAACCTTAATCATTTCCATTGTTGCAACACCATTCTCATCAACTTTGCTTGTATGCAGTTCGGCAGTTTCTGCAATTTCAGATGAGATACTAACTAGTTGATCAAGAACCCCTTTGTTTTCGATCGTCATATAAACCGCACTTACAGAGCTGCCAGGAGGAACCTCTCTAACCCAGGCGTCATTTATAACAATGTTATCATCTGCATATGAGAATTGAGCTAAAGTGAAAAAAAGTATTGAAAGAAGTACAATCTTATTCATTAAAAATTCTCCTGTTTATAATATTTCTTGTATATCGCCAGCTATTGAAACTGGATCCATTCTATTTTGAGGGTATTTCAATAACAAATCTCCATCAGGTGAAATCAGAAATACACTTGAGTTATGCCCCATCAAATATCCTGAAGATGACTCAACCTCTTCCTTACTATAAAAAATATTATAGTCATCTGCTACCTTATCTATCTCCTCCGGGGTTCCCGTGAGACCAACAAAGTTTTCATTATAATATGGCATATAGCTCTTCAGTTTATCCTGTGTATCTCTCTCTGGATCGATAGTTACAAAAACAACCTGCACCTCATCAGCCTGATCTCCAAGCTGGTCCATAACATTATCCATAACTGACATGGTCATTGGACAGATATCAGGACAGTGCGTATATCCAAAAAATATAAGAACAACTTTATCTTTAAAATCTGAGAGACTAACCTTAGCCCCATCTTGATTGGTGAGTGTAAATTCTGGTGCTTCTCTTTCGGAAACCATTCCATAATAGTCAGATTTAGTGTTTTGGTCTAAATAAACATAAAGTATTACTCCCCAGAGCACGATTATCATAACCAAAATTCCAATTAAAACTTTAAACAGTTTTTTTCTTTTCATAGCTTCCTCTAACTTTATTTAAGTCTTATATAGAACTAAGAATATATTACCCTGAAAAAATCCAGGTGTGATTTAATTATATATCTAGTCTAGTCAAAATGTAGTATTAGAGAGCGAATTCCAAGTAATTCTATTATTTATATTGTTGTTATCTGGACTGAAAAAAAGAAGAGGGAATGCTCAGATGGCGGTTAGTGCATTCCCTCTTTTAAAGGAGGATGGAGGATGACTTGTTAAGTATTCCGTTTAACTTCGATAATAAAAATAAAGTATTTTACTTAAGTTGTCAAGCACTATTTTCGAGTCATAAAAAACATATTGTAAGTCTCTGATTTCAAATAAAATATTTTTTTTCAAGGGAATTACTTATGGATTTGATATTTCTCTAAAATGTCTAGTTCCAGCATTAGCTATCAATTAGGTTATCAAATATACTAGGGACTTAGAATGGATATACTTCACCGCTTGAAAGTTCAATGAACCATGATATATTTTCGGTTTTGAATTTACACCCAAAAAAATCGGAAATTAAACAACTCAACTAAGGCGGCGTAGCTCAGGGGTAGAGCGGGGCTCTCATAAGGCCTGTGTCGGTGGTTCAAATCCACCCGTCGCCACTCTTTCTAACTCTCAATATTAATTGAGCATACTAATTAATTGACGCCAGTTATTTACGTAATTTTCTAGAATCATCATTTATTTGAATATTTAGTTCGAGTAGGAAGCTGCCGAACTTCTTTCATCTCAGAACTCTTACTTTCAATAGGAGTTTTCTCAAGTGAAGCAGCATAAGCATTAGCCCCAGGCACAGCAGTCAATCCATGCAGAAGGATGCTCAGAAGAACTGTTAAGGTTGTGATAGTAAAAATAATACTTTCCCCACTTAAGTTATGTTTATCCACAACTATTAGTACATAGAGAATTGACGCTGCCCCGCGGGGACCAAACCAGCCAACATAAAGAATTGACGGAGCAGACAAGCCCTTACCTATGAGACCGATTGCAACTGGGATGATTCGTATCACTGTCAGACTTATGATTGCATAAAGAATATAACGCCAGCTGATACCCCCTAGGGCATCAGGAACCATAACTGCACCAAAAAGTAAGAATGTAAGTAATATTAATATCTCTCCTTCAGCTTCTGCAAACTCATAGATTGGGTCACTTGCTTTAGTTGTCACATTCCCAAAGATAAGCCCGGCGAAGAATGCGGACATAAAACCATTTCCTCCAATCAACTCTGCTGTGAAGAATGCGGCAACCGCCAAGGCTATTCCCGAAAGACGCTGATAATTAGCCGACATCCAGTTCTTATTTAATCCCCACAGAACTGCCTTTCCTCCCAGATACCCAACTATAGCACCTGCCAATGGCCCCAGAATTAATTGAAAGGATAAGAATCCTATCCAGTATGAGGCAGATCTGCTCTCGCCGCTTGTGTCCGCCAGATATATAAAGAGAAGCAGTATTGGGAAGCAAATACCGTCATTTAACCCACTTTCAACATTTAGGGCCTGCCGAATACGAATAGGAACTCGATCTGAGTTTATTACTGCCTGAGCCAAAGCGGCATCAGTTGGAGCCAGTATGGTTGCTAGTATTGCTGCCTGCCAAAGCGGTAAACCTGTTAATAAGATAAGCCCAACAAACACCCCGGCTATTATAGTTAAAGGCAGCCCTATTCCCAATAAACGTTTGGGGAGATCCTGCTCACGTCTAAATAATGCAAGATTGATTCTAGAAGCATCTGAAAACAAAACCAACATAAGGGTTAGGTTTGCTATTATATTTATAAATGTGTGGTCTTTCCCTGTGAAAACTCCTGTAACATCTGAGCTTAGAATAAATCCAAAAATCACAAAGATCATAGGACCAGAAATTACAGTAGTCTGAAGTCTTTTGGATACAACTCCATATAAAATAACAAATACAGCAATAAGGGCGAAACTTAACTCTTCCATGAAATAAATTCCAAAAATATTTACTTGCGCTTTATCTTCTTCAAGAGTACTTAACAGGGCTATGGAGTACTAGCCAGAAATATTGAGTAACAAAGCAAATAAATATAGTTAAGACTATGGTTACTGATATAGCATTTAAGTGGAATTTTTATTATCTAAGCAGATTTGCCCAAAGTTATTCCCAAGCTTTTCGTCAATATCCCTCAGATACTCTATATCGATAAGGTCTTCTTTGATAAAATTATGACTTATGCAAATTAAGATCTTTAATATTGAGGCTATTTGATAGCAATTGTCTAGGAGCAAGAAGATCTTCAATTGTATAATTATCCAACACATTGAAGAACGAAAATAGTGCGCTGTTTAAAACATGTTTTAGCTTACAATCTTTTTCAATCACACACTTATTTTGAATTGGATCGAAACATTCAACTATTCTAAAATCTTCTTCTGTTTTTCTTACAACTTCACCAACAAAAATCTCTGAAGCAGGCTTGGCTAGTGATAATCCCCCAGACCTCCCTGTGCTTGTTATGATATAACCTTCTTTTGATAAATTATGCACTACTTTTCTTAAGTGCTCTTTTGAAATATTATAATTATCAGAGATCTCACTAATTGTAGAAATGTCTTGTCCTTTTAATCCTAAATATATTAAAACACGAAGGGAATAATCACTATATAATGTTAGACGCATAAAAATTATCTCCAATCACACAACCTTAATTTATATTACATAATAGCACATAATGCATATACAAAGAATTATCTTATATTCAAATATAAAATCAGAGAAAAAATATCCTCTCAATTAATTTGGTATTAAAGAGTTAATATTCATCTCATCGAGAAACTTACAGCAAAGAACTTTATTTCTTTATTATCCAATAAACAACATCTCTCTACCAAGCGAATATATTTAATTAGATAAAGAATAACCTACTTAACCAAGAATATCCATTGCTAATAGGAATCATACAACCTACATATAACCATATCATAAATGCAATATGCATCATTTATTCAAAGATGTCAATCCCATACATCATTAAACTGCTGCTGAGGGAGAATGATCTTTATTTCAATGTAAGCTTAAACAGATAAAAACATATAACAACTATTAATCTAAGGAGTCTGTACAGTTCTCGCAAAGATCGGGAAGTGGTTCAAGAAATCTAGATCTAAAGAATATACTTAACTTAACCTAGCCTACTTGTCGGACCAAAAATATAAAAATCCTATATAAAGACAAGTTAAACCAATAAAGATTAGGCCACCCCAAAATGAGATCGGCAGCAGGTATGACACATTGCTGCCGTCTGTCGTAATAAGATATACCCACTCATCAAGCACCAAGCTTAATCCTATTCCGAACAGAGTAGTTGAAAGATTGAGAATACGAGAAGAATTGGAAAACAAGATCAGAGGTATACCTCCAATAGTTGTTAAGACGATCCCTGTATATAAGTGGTGAATGTTATAACCAAGAAGGTTAAAATCGGCATTTGGGTAGAAGTATAGCCACACTCGAATAATGACAAATGTAAGAATTAGAGATACTAATAATATTTTGGCACGAGTTTTATTAATTGAACCCATAGAAATATAATACTATCTAAAACTTAATCATACTATTGTTTCAATTTAACTTGCTGAACTACCGGTGGTTATTTCACAATTTTAACTTTCCACTCGCCTGAAACATTAAAATCTAGAATATAATCACCAGCCTTTTGCGGCTTAGAAACACCTTTTCCCGGTCCGATTTGCTCCACGGCATAACCAAGGGGAACATTGTCTGGGGTATTCATGAGGATCTGTAAGTACTGACCTTTTGTTTCCCACTGAATTTTCCAGTCATCAGGAAGCGTTAAAGGACCTACACTAACTGTTTCTGAACCACTGTATTCTTTTATAACCTCTTGTGCTGCTGCAGATACTACGAAGAACATAAGTAATATCAATGGTAAGATGAGTTTTCTCATTATCCCTCCTATAATGAATTATAGTGTGCGTATAAATTCAGTCTTTTATATGAACCGCAACACTGTGAAAATATCATAACCGGGCAGTACAGGCAGATTCAAACGAATATTATAAGAACTAAACGATTCCGTAAGCAAGCATAACGTCTGCGACCTTTACAAACCCCGCAATATTGGCTCCCATAAAATAATCTGTATTTCCGTTTTTCGTTCCGTATTCTACGCACTGCTGGTGAATCCTTCTCATGATGACTTTGAGTCTTTCGTCTATTTCTTCCCGGGACCAAGTGAGCCCAAGCGCGTTTTGGGACATTTCGAGACCTGAAACAGCAACCCCTCCCGCATTAGCAGCTTTACTCGGAGCATGCATTAAACCAGCGCTTTCAAAGATTTTTATACCCTCAAAACTGGTCGGCATATTAGCTCCCTCGCAGACCAGCTGGCAGCCGTTCCCGATTAACATTCGCGCGTCATTTTCATATATCTCATTTTGAGTTGCGCAAGGAAAAGCAATATCGCAAGGCACAATCCAGGGTTTTTTGTCCTCATAGTATTCGCATCCAAATTCTTCAGCATATTCAGATATACGACCTCTACGTTCTTCCTTAAGTTGTTTAACAAATGCAAGCTTTTCACTGTCCAGTCCTTTGGGATCATGTATAAAACCAGAGGAATCGGAAAGCGTAACTACATGTGCTCCTTCCTCAATGAGTTTTTCGGCAGTATAAATAGACACATTGCCTGAGCCCGAAACAAGGCACCTTGTCCCTTCAAGAGACTGATCCTTTTTCTTTAACATTTCAGAGGCAAAGTATACACATCCATACCCTGTAGCTTCTGTCCTTAATGGGCTGCCTCCAAAATCAATTCCTTTTCCAGTAAGCGCACCGGTAAATTCATTTTGCAACTTCCTATACTGCCCGTACATAAAACCTATCTCTCTAGCACCAACACCTATATCTCCAGCCGGGATATCAATATCAGCACCTATATATCTTGAAAGCTCAGTCATAAAAGCCTGGCAAAACCTCATAACTTCACTGTCAGATTTGCCCTTAGGATTGAAATCCGAACCACCTTTACCTCCACCCATTGGAAGAGTTGTAAGGCTATTTTTAAATATCTGCTCAAAACCGAGAAATTTCAACACACTTAAATTAACAGTTGGATGGAACCTTAGCCCACCCTTATAAGGACCAATAGCATTATTGAACTGCACACGGTAGCCTCTATTTACCTGCGGCTTACCATTATCATCTTCCCAACTCACTCTGAAAATGATCGCTCTATCAGGCTCAATCATTCGCTCTAGAATGCGAGCCTCTTCATATTGCGAATTCTTATTTATAAAAGGTATAAGATTGACAGCAATTTCCTTTACCGCTTGATGAAATTCTGTTTCTCCAGGGTTTCTTGTAATCACTTCTTCCATAAAAGCATCTAGTTCCATTGTTTTTTCCTTTTCCGAGTTCTGAATTGTATAAATATTAAAGAATGGTTGTAAATATTAGATGAAAGGGGGCTTAAAAAAGCTGCACATATTTTTTAAGTTCTCAAAACAATGAGGATCTTTGGATTATTCCTCACCCTCTTCTTTTTCAAACTCTAGTGCGCATGAATTTATGCAGTAACGAAGGCCTGTAGAGTTTGGACCGTCAGGGAAGACATGGCCCAAATGTGCGTCGCAGCTACTACAAAGCACCTCAGTCCTCATCATTCCAAGACTACCGTCAGCCTCTGTAGTTACATGCTCTAACTTAGCGGGCTCAGTGAAACTGGGCCACCCAGTACCTGATTCAAACTTGGCATCGGACCTAAAAAGCTCTTTCCCACATCCAACACATTTATATATACCCTCTTCTTTGTGATCATTGTACTTACCAGTAAAGGGTCTTTCTGTTCCTTTTTTTCTTGTCACATAATGCTGCTCTTCAGTGAGGATTTCACGCCATTCTTCATCAGTTTTCTTAATCTTATTAGTCATTTTATTAATCTCCTTTTGAGGATTATAAAATTATTTTCAACGTAAATAGTTTATCAGAAATACGAGTTGAAACCTAAAAAAGTTTTATACTTCTCAAATAAGATCCGCTATCCGGCTTTCCTTCTTTCGATTGAGAACCAGACTACAAAAGTACACACCAATACCAATCCTGTGGAAATGAGCATCATTAGTCTAAAGCTTGCGAGAAAAGATATATCAATTGCATTTTTTATATAAGTCTTAGTTTCAAGTTCAATGTTCTCAGGTATTTCAATAAGCAGTATCTTGATACGCTGATCATCGATAGACTGTCTTACCTCCTGTTTGAGCTCCACAGAGTCGAGCTCAAAATCAAGGCTTCTATTAAAGGTTGATAATGCAAATACTCCCATTATAGCAATAGCCAACACCCCAGCTATTCTACCGGCGGTGTTATTAATACCTGAGGCTACACCTGAATCTTTAAGCTCAACAGATTCCATAACTGCGGTTGTAAGCGTAGGAATCAAGATAGCCATACCTACTCCTAAGATTACAATAGGTGGAAAAAATGTTGTCCAATAGCTACCGCCAATACCGGGCAGAGTAAACAGAAAAAAGCCTATGGATGCGAGTATTGTACCTGAGATTATGGGCCACTTTGGGCCGTATTTTGCGACAAGACCTCCTGCCCATGGAGAAAACAAAAAGAGAGCTATAACCAGAGGAACAAACGCAAGACCTGCTGTGGCAGCGGAGTACCCTTGTAATTGTATTAGATTAAATGGGATAAAGAATATCGCCCCACTCCATGCAGCCCAGAAAAATAGCGTAACAAAATTTCCACCACTAAATGTCTTTGACTTAAAAAGATTAAGAGGCATCATAGGGGAAGAGGTTCGGCTTTCGTGGAAAAGAAAACCCAATATGCAGAGCCCGCCTGCAATGAGAGGGAGAATCACCTTGGCATGCCCAAAGCCAACATTAGCTGAGTCTATTAATCCAAACACTATGCAGCCTAAACCCAAGGTTACAAGTAAAGATCCCAATAGATCAAGCTTTTCCTCTCCATTGCCTTTCTTACTTTCGGGAATCCGGGAATATAGAATCCCAAGAACAATCACTGCAAGAGGAACATTGATAAAGAATACATAGCGCCATGAGTGGTTTTGTGCAAGCCATCCTCCTAGGATAGGCCCTAGAGTAGTTGTTATGGCGGTAAAACCAGACCAGATACCAATTGCCCTGCCCCGGTGCTTGTCACTAAAAGATATATTAACAATTGCTAAACTACCCGGTATTAGAAGCGCTCCTCCAGCCCCTTGAAAAGCTCTGGCAACAATAAGCTGACTCGTACTGGGAGAGAGGCCGCACCATATAGAGGCTCCTGTGAACAGAAGAATGCCGAGCGCGAATATCCTCTTTCTTCCAAACTTGTCTCCAAGTGATCCGCCCAAAAGCATTAGCGACGACATAAAGAGAGCATATGCTTCCATTATCCACTGAACCTGAGGTATTGTAGCATTAAGCTCTGATTGAAGAACCGGAATCACTACATTCATAGCGGTGCTGTCTATAAAGGCCATACTAGAGCCAAGAATAGTCGCAACCAATACCCATCTGCCAACGTTTTTACTTACTGGGGAAATTACTGATGGATCATCAATATTATCGTGGGTTAAAACTTTATTAGTCATCTATATACCTATCAATTTACATTAATCCGATCTATGAATATGGAATGCCAACTCCGCAGTGGACAGACAGATAGCTTTATCCTACCCGAATGAGAATAAGTTATCTCTTTTTATCTCAAGTATCTAGTCTAGGATAATCGCCTTTATTAGATGGTTATTAGAATTTTTAAGTTGCAAGTAGATAGAACTTTAAATAAAAATAGAATTGTTAGTTACTTCCGGACTAGATTTTATTCGATGACTTACAATCCTCCGCCTTTTACTTTTCAGAGATATAAAAATTATGATAAAGATAGTTTCTCTAATGAGAATCCACTTTTAACTTCAGTCAAAGTTCGTTGTACATCAAGCATTTTTGTCAAAACTATACAACTTTAGAGATAATCCGGTTTGCCTAATTGCCTTTATTTCCTATAATATTAGAAGCGAGTATAAACAAATGTCTATTATTAAAGAAAAAAATATAATAGTTGGAGTCACTGGCGGGATAGCAGCTTATAAATCCTGCGAGCTTGTAAGAGGGCTTGTTAAAAAAGACGCCTCTGTACAAGTTGTGATGACGAAAAATGCCACAGAGTTTATCACTCCCCTTACCCTTCAGACATTGTCGGGCAATAAAGTTGCCATTAATACATTTGATCTGGAATGGGAATCTGAGATAGGTCACATAACTCTTGCCGATAATGCAGACCTTATAGTGGTTGCTCCGGCTACTGCTAGCTTTATAGGAAAAGTTGCTAATGGTATCGCGGACTCTCTTCTTGCAACTGTAATACTAGCAACTAAGGCGCCAATAGTGCTCTGCCCTGCCATGAATGTAAATATGTATGAAAACCCTGCAGTTCAGGAAAACATAGCAAAATTGAGAGAGCGTGGATTTATTATCATGGAGCCTGGTGAAGGTAATCTGGCATGTGGGTGGGAAGGAAAGGGTCGCCTACCTGAGATTGATATTATCTTGGGAGAGATTGAAAAAACCCTAACACCCGACGATATGAGCAAGGAAAAGGTGCTGGTTACAGCAGGTGCAACAAGAGAATTTATCGACTCGGTTAGATATATTTCCAATCCCTCCAGTGGCAAAATGGGTTATGCTCTAGCCAAGGAAGCTGCAAACAGGGGTGCAGAAGTAGTTCTAGTTTCAGGAAAATCAAACCTATGTCCTATTCCCGGTGTTAAGATAATAAACATAGAAACCTCTGAGGAAATGTATAAATCCGTTATGGAACATCTTGATTGGTCAACGGTTGTTGTAAAAGCAGCAGCGGTTGGAGATTACACTCCAGTTAAGAAAGAAAATGGAAAAATAAAGAAAGAGGATAAAAATAGAACTTTAGAGCTTAAGAGAACTCAAGATATACTTAAAGAAATAGGCAAAAACAAAAATGATAGGATAGTAATAGGTTTTGCCGCTGAGACTGAAAACTTAATTAATAATGCCCAAGAAAAGTTAAAAAAGAAAAATGCAGATCTAATTGTTGCCAATGATGTATCCAAATCTGGTGCAGGATTTGAAGAGGACACAAATATAGCCCACCTTATTTATGGCGATAGCGCGGAAGAACTGCCGCTTATGTCTAAATCTCTATTGGCACAGAAAATATTAGACAAAATTTCAGATATTAAAAAAAATAAATAGCCACCTAAATCAAGATTTCTCTTATCAATCCAAAATCTATATATAGACACAGGCTTAATTACTTTTTGAGCATAACAATTACATAACCTTGTTCTGAAATATTGAGATCCGACACAAGATTTATCCAAAAATTTAAAAACAGACAGCTATAAGAAAGCTTAACCTGCTACGGCATCTTTACAGGCTTTAGCAACCCTGAATTTTACTACCTTCTTAGCGGCAATTTTAATTGTCTCACCGGTTGCAGGGTTTCTTCCCATTCTGGCTTTACGTCTGTCTAAAACCAACTTGCCAATACCAGGAATTGTGAACTGCTTGTTCTTTTTAGCCTCCTTATAGGCTACTGCAGCTATCTCATCTAGGATTTCTGTAGCTGCTTTTTTTGTAATCCCAGCTTTATCCGCTATATGGGTACAAAGCTGTGACTTTGTCATGGGTTTACTAGGTGCCATCTCATACTCCTATCAATACTGGGTTTTGTTTCAATCTTACTAAAATTACCTAGAAAAATCAACTGGTTCTGTCAAAAGAGTAAAAACGACTTTAAGATAATGCTCCAACTAACTCAAAGCGCTGAATGTTTTACTACACATGGGAAATGAGTCCTTGAGAAAAGCCAATAATCATGGACAATTATACCGTAATCGAACTAAAGGAATTGTTCCATCCAAAAGGAAAATTATAGAGAAACTAATTATATTCAATAAAATATCTTGTGCTAAACTTATTTCGTATTAGTTTATAGATGTAGGTTAACTAAAATGAGTAATTCAAAAACTAGAAAACAATGGATTTGGTTTTTCGGTATATTAGCAGCTTTTATAGTGCTTCTGCTCGGATTATATGTTCGTATGATCTCCGTGCGTTCATCTGCATATGAAGCGGAGAGAGAAGAGCGCATCTCCCCTGTCAGAGTTCAGGAAACTCTTAGCACTGAAGTATGGAAAACAACGAGCTTTTTGGCCAGAGTCGAGGGAGGACAAACAATTGATATTATTGCCGACGTCGGAGGTTGGGTCACGGAAAAGAAAGTAGTACTAGGTCAAGAGGTAAAAAAAGGTGAGGCACTGATAGTACTTGAGGACCCTAGAAGAATGCTCAGACTACAAGAGTCTGAGGCGCGCTTAAAATCGGCCCATGCTAATTTAAACGAACTAAAACGGAAATATAGTCAGTCATTAGAATTACAGGAAAAAGGAATTATTGCCCGAGATACTGTAGATTCACTTGCTAACCAGGTAGCTTCTGAGTCCGCAAATGTTGATTCGCTTGATGCTTCCTACGGACTCATGAAGTGGGATGTAGACAACTTAACAGTCACTTCTCCGATCGATGGAAAAGTAGAGCAAGTGTTACCGGATGTTGGTCAGGAAGTAACCCAAGGACAATTACTTGTAGAAATAGTAAGTACTGAACAAAAAAGAGTTGTAGCAGGAGTTGAACCAAGATGGGCCAGGATAATACAGCCGGGAATGAAAGTTACACTTAGCACTACATACAATAATCAGGTGAAGCAAACACAAGGAGCAATATTAGGAGTTAGCTCTAACATAGATACACTTTCCGGGACATACAGAGTTGAAGCAAGAATAATTGATAATCCACATAACTGGCTCCCTGGGGAAATAGTGAATATGGAAATACCAATAGAATTATTGTCTGATGTAGTTATAGTTCCAAGGACTGCTGTTTTGTCCGATAGTAACGAACTGTTCATCTTTGTGTATCAAGATGGAAAAGCAGTTAAAGTCCCTGTGAGTGTAGAGTGGATAAACGATAGAGAAGGTACAATTTCTGTAGATCTTATTCCTAGTGACAGCAGCATAATAGTAGAAGGCCATTCCGGACTTGCCGGTGGTCAAATAGTTAAATTAACGCAGTAAAACATTTCTAATGCATATAGCTGAATTCTCAGTTAAAAATCCCGTTCTAGTCAATCTATTGATGCTAGCTATCTTAGTAGTTGGCATTATGTCTGCGTCAAGATTGCCGCTAGAGCTTTTCCCCTCAATTAAATTAGAACTAGTTGCCGTAACTACTGTGTTTCCAGGTGCTTCTGCTGAGGATGTAGAGAAACTGGTAACCATTCCTATTGAGGATGAAATCAACGACGTAAGCGGCATTAAAGTTATAAACTCAGTATCATCTGAGGGATTATCCTCAGTACTAGCTGAAATTGAACCTGGGGAAGATACACAAAAAATTGCCCAGGATATAAGATCAGAAGTTGCAAAGATTCAAGACCGACTCCCTGAAGATGCCGAAGAGCCGATAACAGAAGAATTTGATGCAAACTTCCCGCTAATTAGTGTTGCAATTGCTGGAGATGTTTCCAAAGAAACGCTTAGAGCATATGGATTAAGATTTGAAGACCAAGTTAAGCTTATCGCAGGCGTGGATAATGTAGTTACCTCCGGTTTAGGTGATCCCGTTTTCTGGGTTTATGTCGACCCTGAAAAATTGCGTCAATATGAAGTCACACTAGAGCAGATCGCGAGCGTTATTGATCAAAAAAACCTTGATCTCCCGGGAGGCTCTGTAGAACAGGGCGACTCAGAGTTTTTGGTGCGTGTTACAGGAAGAGTCGAGGCAGTTAAGGACTTACTCTACATCCCGGTTAAACGCAACCCTGACGGCAGGCACATTTTATTAAGAGATGTAGCAAAAATTGAACAAGGTGAGCAAAAAACAAGAACCAAGGCTAGGGTAAACGGGCTTCCGGCTATTAATTTCTGGATCAACAAGCAAAAGGGCGCTGATGCAATTGAGACGGTTAAAAGGATAGAAGAAATAGTTGAGAACTTTAAGAAGACCAAACCTGAAAATATTGAGATTTATGTAACTAACGACAGCTCTTACTGGGTTCAGGAAAGATTTAATACAATGGTAAGCAGCGGAACGATCGGACTTGTAATTGTTCTAATAATTTTAGCCCTATTTCTTGATTTCAGATCTGCTTTTTTAGCCGCAATAGGATTACCGATTGCTTTCTTTGGAGCATTTATCCTCATGCAGTTCTCGGGTGTAACGCTCAATATTTTATCCATGTTTGGTTTGATACTCGTTTTAGGGATTATTGTTGATGACGCGATAATTGTAGCTGAGAATATACAACGGTATCTACAGCTGGGTTATTCCCCTATAGATTCGGCAATAAAAGGCACCAAAGAGGTCGCCCTACCTGTTGTTGCAACCATTCTTACTAACATAGCTTCATTTCTACCATTACTTTTGGCAACGGGACTAATTGGAAAGTTTATGTCTGTGATACCGACAGTTGCAATATATGCTCTATTGGTGTCTTTAATTGAAGCGCTTATCATACTACCTTCCCACTGCGCAGATTTCCTAAAACCTCAACCTCGCAATAAGCCGGCTAGAAAATGGGTATATAAAATGCGCTTTTACTATTTAAAAGCACTAGTATTTACCATAAAGAATCGCTATGTGACAGTACTGACATTTGTATTAATGCTGGCTTTAACAATGGTAATTTTTGTTAAGATACCTCGCATTCTTTTTTACTCTCAGGATATAGCTCAATTCTTTGTAAGGGTTGAAAATCCAACTTGGTCAAACATCGACAATACCGAAGAATCTGTGATCGAAGTTGAAAATGTAGTCAGACAAGTGGTTCCGGATCATGTCTTAAAAGACACTGTAGCAATGGTAGGAATGGATATCTCAAATGATCAGTCGGAATTCGGAGACCATCTTTCTACATTAATCGTAGAGTATGAGGACTTTGATAAACGTACGGAAAATGGCCTGGTACTTATGGAAGAGGTAAGAAAAAGTGTAGAGTCTCAAGTTGTAGGCCCTGTTAAGATAGATTTTGTAAGTAATGAAGGTCCTCCTGTTGGAAAACCTGTAGATTTCAGAATACAGGGAGCGGAATTTGATACCCTTAAAGTAATTGCTAAGGAAATCTCAACTTATCTTGAGACTATTCCCGGCGTTTATCAAGCAAGCGATAATTTAATTTGGGGAAAGCCTGAAATCAAAATTAACGTAGATGAATCCCGAGCAGCAATATATGGTCTAGATACCAGAACAATTGCAAGAGCAATTAGAGCAGCCGTGGAAGGGTTAACGGTTTCTCAAACTCGTTTAGGAACTGAAGAAGCAGATATAATAGTCAAATACGAACTCCCTTCTGGGAATCTCAGGTCACTGCTTGAATCTTATCAGATTCCTACTCCAGAGGGAGGATGGGTACCGCTTGGCAATGTTGTCACTATGTCGACTGAACCAAGCATGCTGAATATTTCCCGTTACGATCTGGAACGATCTGTCAGAATAACGGCTGAAATAAACGAACAGGCAACAACTGCAACAGAGGTAAACTCAGCCATTGAATCCTATCTAGATGAAAAACTCATACAATACCCTGGCTATAGCTATAATTTTGGGGGAGAAGAGGAGCAGACAAGAGAGTCGCTCGAGAGCATACAAAGATCTGCTATCATAGCTATTTTGCTGATCTACTTAATCCTTGCAAGCATGCTAAAGTCATATACTCAACCTATGATAATTATGTCTGTTCTGCCGTTTGCGATAATTGGCGTCATGGTTGGAGTTCTTCTTCGCGGTGAGCCGCTTACTTTGCCGGCATTGATAGGAGTTGTGGCACTGCTGGGAATTGTAGTCAACGACAGCTTAGTTCTTATGACTTTCATAAACAGCCGTGTTAAGAAAATGAATCGAGTCCTTGCTGTAGCTTTATCTGCAAAGCACAGATTCAGACCTATTATTTTAACAACTGTTACAACCTTTGGAGGTCTTGCAACTCTTATGATTAAGTTTAGAGGAGAAGCTGCTTTTCTAGCTCCAATGGCAGTAGCTCTTGGTTTCGGATTAGTCTTCGCTACTTTTATTACATTAATACTAATCCCTTGTCTTTATCTAATGCTGGATGATTTGAATATTTATATTAAAAAGAAGTGGTCAAACTGGAGGGGAAATAAAGAAATTCCAGCAGAAGTACTGACTAATGCTAATCCAACAACGCTTGATTAATGCAAATTCCACAAGCAATAATTGCTAAGTTTTTCTCTTCCACCAAAAAATCGCTAGAATGATTATAGCGACAATTGGTATTATTATCATCCATATAAGGTGCTCTATCAATGCGGCTCCAGCCACTGCAGCTCCAAGAATGACTCCAACAACCATAAAACGCCATTCAAAATGCACTCCTGCCAAGAATGTAGCAAGGGCAAGACATGTAAGCGTTAAAAGTGCTAGCTGGTTATTATCTATACTCCCGGTTGTAGAATACATAAGGTAAATAAGACCGATAGCAGCCAATAAGCCGATCCAATGAAGGAGTTGTATCCAGATTATCTTGGAGATTCCCTCACCTCTATTTCTGGCTTTTGTCCATCCTATGTACAGACTGGTTAGACCGAACACAGGAACCATGGCTACCCAGAAATAAAAACTTTCAAAAGGTCTGAAATTTGTAATTGCAATACCAACCGTAGCAAACACGATCAGAGTAATTAATATAGCTTCTTCCTGCCTGACAGACTTTGCCATGCTGGGCTTTTTAGTAATGCTTTCAGTTGCTGAATTTATAGGTGTTTCGGAATTTGGGGGACTGAATTCGCTCATAGTTTTCTCCTTCTCTCCAGTATATCACTTATAATCTGGCTAAACAAAAAATATATTCCGAAGGAGACTTTGCTTTAGAATAAGGAAAGGGTTGGATTAACAAACTCTAATCGCCTAAGAGCTAGAACGATGGATTGATGAAACTAAAATAAATACCGCCTATTGCTAAAAGAACTGTAGCACCTAGGATAGCAAAAGCTACTAACGCAAACAGCGCGGGATAAGAATTTGGCTTTTTAGTATTTTCTTCTGACATTGCTCTGACCTCGTTAATTATAATTAGGATAAATATATTAAGCCCAGAGAAATTTATGTCAAGTTTCGGATTTAGGTGCTATCCTAAAAGTATGGCAAGAATAATCCTTTATACTGGAAAAGGCGGCGTAGGCAAAACAACTGTTGCAGCAGCGACCGCACTACAAGCAGCAAAAAAGGGGAATAAAGTTTTAGTTATTTCTACCGATGCTGCTCATAGCTTGCGCGACGTTTTTGATCAGGAGCTTGGACCCGAACCCGTTAAAGTTGCAAAAAATGTATACGCTCAGGAAATAGATGTTTATTACTCAGTCGACAAATATTGGGGAAAGCTAACTAATTATATTCAATCAGTTTTTAACTGGATGGAAGTAGATGATATATTGGCTGAGGAGTTTAGTGTTTTCCCGGGAATGGAGGAAGTGGCCTCATTTCTCTGGGTATACAATCATTATAAAGACGGAGATTATGATGTGATAATTGTAGACAGCGCCCCTACAGGAGAAACGCTTAAACTTTTGTCTCTGCCCGATGTAGCCAGGTGGTGGCTGGTTAAGGTATTCCCAATTGAGAGAAAACTTCTAAAAGTTGTAAGACCCGCATTAAAAGTAGTTTCTGATATGCCGCTACCAGAAGATGACACTTATAATGCAGTAGAGAATCTTTTCACACAGCTAAATTTAATACATAAGGTATTTTCAGATCCTGAAGTTACATCAATCAGATTGGTATTAAACCTGGAGAAGATGGTAATTAATGAAACACAGAGAGCTTATACCTATCTCAATCTCTATGGATATCCTGTGGATTCGGCAATAGTGAACAGGGTCATGCCCAAAGAGCTTGATCATCCTTATTTCGACGAATTGAAGAAGTTTCAAAAGAACTATATGAAAGAGGTAAAACAACTTTTTAATACGATACCTATACATGAAGCCCCTTTGGTATCTAAAGAAGTTTTGGGTAAAGACGCTCTTTTGGAATTTGGGAAAGCTTTATTCTCGGACGAAGACCCGTCGCAAATTTTCTATCAAGGTAAACCCTATGAAATTGTAAAAGAGGGTGAGATATATAGCTTGATCATCAACCTTCCATTTGTTAGCAAAAAAGAGGTAAAGCTAAATCAGATTGGTGATGAACTCACTATACAGATTGAGAATCAGAGAAGAAATATTTTTCTTCCAAAATTTCTTGCAAAATTAAATGTGAATAAGGCAAACTTAGAGAATGGGGTTTTGAAAGTGACTTTTGAATAGATCCTATTGAACTAAAAACTAGAGCCGGACTTTTAACACATCTTTAACACTAAGTTAAATCAAAATTCATACTGAACTACTAATATATAATTAATAATGAAAGAAAATTTGGCCAGATTCGGTATTATTAAATACTTGGTATTATTAAATACAGGGGGTTTCATAGTTGGATCAATTAGAAAGACTTTACATTCTATTACAAGATGTTCATTATTATATTTCAACCTTATGCCTAAAAGATGGCGTAGTTATAGTTGGGGTTATTGGTCATAATGAAAAGTAGAATAGGCAATATCATATGCAAGTAAACAAAAGTTACTACACAAGGTTTTCAGAATATACATTTATTTCACCTGAGTGGAAAGACAGGTGGGCCCTTATAGTTTCAGGTCTACTAAGCCCTCTCTCAATAGCGATAGCAGCTGTTGCAGTTGCCGGTTATGCGATTCACGACGAATCCGCACTTAGTTGGATTGCGCTATATGTTGCACTATCAATATTGCCACCGACTCTATACATAATGTATTTGGTCCGAAAAGGAATAGTAACGGATTTTCATCTAAATATTAGAGAAGAAAGAACTAAACCATTTCTAATAATGACAGCAAACACGGCAGTTGTTTTTTTAGTTATGTTACTGCTCGGGGCTCCCAAGCTAATATTAATTGTAATAGCCACAGCGGTATTACAGTTATTTTTCATGCTGCTTATTACTCTGAGATGGAAGATTAGCGGCCACTGTACAGCAGTTACGGGGCTCATAGTACTTGCACTCGCACTTTTTGGCGAAGACCTGCTCCCCTTAACTCTACTCGTTCCCTTGGTAGCATGGTCTAGAATACGCCTTAGAAGGCACACTCTAGCTCAAACAGTAGCAGGTTCATTTATGGGTGCTGTAATAGTTAGTACTCTTTTGTATTTTACTAATATCCTCTAAAATCAAATTTCACTTTTCACATTAAGGATGCATTAATCATATAATCATACTCTCTTAATAATCTATTGTTATCATTATCATATCTGCTATTTGATTATCCCATCTCTCTCTAGTTGGGAATGTAAAGGTTATGGGTGAGTCTCCGCCCGCAAGACTCACCCTTTCTTTTATAATAAGAATTTGGTGCTTAATAACTAAATCTTAACACAATCTTAACATTTCTCATTTAACTTTATGTGTACCTTACGTTAAGAGGAGACAATAGGATGACAACTGAATCAACTGAGAACTTATTGATAGAATCTAAGTTTGAGACACTGATTTCTAAATCAAAGCTTTACATCAAAAACAGAAATGAAGAAGATCTTATATCCCTTAACGAGGACATTGAGGATCTAAAGGCAAAAGTTAGTTCAAGTCTAGAGAACAATGCCAGCGGCCATAATATTAATTACTTAACATCTCTGAAACTCATGCTTTCAATTCTAGATAAATTCACTTCATCGGTTGTATTAATGGGAAAGATGAAGTCCAAGAAACCACTTTACGAGCAGTTTGATACAAAGCAGATGCTGGATATTTTGCTGCCGAACATTAAATGCTTGATAGAATGTGAGAACTGGTCAGAGAACCTTGATACCAAAAAACTCGAAAATGATTATGCGTTTATTGAAGCACTTGAAGATCAGAACAAAAGGGTGCTTTTAACTTACCTAATTCAAGACTGGCACAATATGGATGAGGTTTTAAATTTACTTAAAATCGGCGAAATTTATAAAAACATTGCTGAGAAACTTGTAAGTCTGTCTTTGTTAACCAACTATTTACAAAAACAGAATTAAGAATTTAGATATAGCTTAAAGTTTTAGCCAGGGCGAAAATTGAGAATACGCTCCACAATTTGAGGTACATTGTCATCATAATTTGCCTGGTAGATAAATGAAGAATTGATCCAATCGCTAAGGTGTTTAGAAAAGTTCTTTCCAATTTTATCTACAACCGGAATTCCTAAACCTTTAAGCGCTTCTGCATTACACTCTTGTTCGTACTGCCGCTTCATAGGAATAACCATAAGCTTCTTTCCCAAATATAACGCCTCTGCTGGCGTATCAAACCCTGCATTACAAAGTAGGCCCTGACAACTTGAGAGGCTTTGAACAAAACTACTATTATCCACTTGGCGAACTGTCACGTTATCCTGAGCATAGGGCTCACCTTTATAATGTTTTGAAAACACTTCCCATGGAACGTCAACTTTCTTTAGTATCTCAATTATCCGGCGTTCATCATAAGAGGGAAGATATACGGTATAGTGCCCTTCGTTTGTGACTTCTGAATCTCTTACTTCTTGACGGATAATCGGCGTGGTTATGAAGTCATCATATTCTTTAAAATGTAGCCCTATCAAATTATTGCCCGGAGCATACCATTCCATAACAAGCTGCTGAAATCGGTTTTTCCGGCTTGGTCTTGGAATCTTTGAAGACAACAATGAAGCTTGATGAGAAATACAGAGATACGGTTTATTTTTCAACTTGGATGCCCAGGCAGTAATTGGTTCAAAATCACTTATTACAAGATCATATTCATTAACAGGAAGATTATATATATCCGTAATTAGTTTTCTGGGACACGCTGATCTAATTGACTTCCAGTAGTCTATGCCGCCCTTCTTGCCAAATATAAAGCCCAGTCCGCCTAGTTTATACTTAACGTCAAATCCCAGATTAACTTCATGATGAATACCACTCACCAGCACATCAACTTCCGCCTTCTTAACTAGACAATTAAGAATCTCTCTGGAATGAATAATATGACCGTTGCCGGTACCCTGAATGCCAAATAGAATCTTCATTTTATCTTGAGTTCCAAATTGAATATCAGATTAACATATCTCGCTTGAGAAAAATGTACCTGATACTAATTTATTTCAATATACTGACCAACTACTTTGAATACACAACTACTCTCTGTGAAACGATAAGTTCAGGTCCATTATGACGGCAGAATAACTGATTGGGATTGGTCCAAACCAGAGTCTTAGGACTTTGCCAAGAGCGTGACTGATTCTATATGGAAAGTTTGCGGGAACATATCAAAAGGACGAATCTTGATGATTTTATAACCTAGCTCGCCTAACTTTTTCAAATCCCTGGCTAAAGTAGCCGGGTCACAAGAAATATATATTATTTTTTCAGGAGCGAGTTTAACCAGACCATCTATAATTTCCTTAGCCCCTTCCCTGGGGGGATCCAGAACTACTAAATCAAATGTCTCTTCTTGGTCGTTTAATATTGTAATAGCATCTTCTGATGAGGCATTTTGAAAAACAATGTTCTTAATAGAATTAAGTTCCAAATTTTTATTGGCAAGTTTTACTGAATTTCTGCTAATCTCCACACCAAGTACTTCTTTTGATGCTTTTGCAAGCGGGATTGAAAAATTTCCAATTCCAGAATACAAATCGAGCACTGTCGTACTCTCAGTTAGTTCTGCCCACTCAAGTACCGTTTGGATCATCAATTCGTTAACACTACTATTTACTTGTGTAAAAGCTGAAGGAGTTGTCATAAATTGGTTATCTAGAATGCTAAACTCAAATCCAGTTTCCCCTATGCCGGCAATTGAAACATTCTCAGTTTCCGGATGTCTTTTAAGATGTCTATGAAGAGTCTTTAGAGTATCACCTTTTCTGTTATGTAGAGGGACTAGAGTTATCTGCGACTTAACACCATTTGAGGAAACATGTATCTTATCGAGTGGAAAATGAGGATCTCCAAGCGAAACTAAGACCTGAGATATGCGTTTTATAGTTTTATCGACTATATTTGTTGAGATTGGGCAGGAATCTATAGGTACCTTTCGAGTACTTCCCTTTTGGTTGTAACCTAAATGCCAATGGCCCTTATAAAACCACGTCGAAAGAGTAACTTTATTTCTATATCTAAATTTATTGGGTGAAGATATGATAGGTTCTATCAGAGCATCGTGCAAACCACCCAATCTCCCAAGAGTTTCCTTTAGAATATGCTCTTTTTCTCTAAGTTGTGCGTGATAATTTAAATTTTGGAGCTGACAGCCTCCACAGAGATTAAACACCGGACAAGAGGGTTCAATTCTGTCAGGAGAAGGTTCAATTATTTTAGAAATAACTGCCTCGGCGTATTTACCCTTATCTTTTATAATTTTTATTTCGAGAACATCTTTCGGAAGCCCTCCTCTCACAAAAAAAACTTTCCCGTCTTCTTTTGCAAGACCCGATCCGCCAAAAGCCAAACTCTCTATTTCTATCTGCAATTTTTCCGCCCTTTATTTAGTTTATGAACATTGCGTCTCCGTAACTAAGAAAACGGTAACCCTTTTCCCTAGCTTCATCATACGCATTAAATATATACTTATAGTCTGAGAAAGCTGATACCAACATAAGCAGTGTGGAGCGCGGCATATGAAAATTAGTAATTAATGCATCAACCACTTTGAATTCAAATCCCGGCATTATAAACAAATCTGTTTGCCCAGTTTGTGCTATTACCTCGTCATTTTCATTTACTGAAGATTCTAAAGTTCTTACAACCGTAGTCCCCACAGCTACTACCCTTCTGCCCTGTGCTTTGGCCTTATTAATGGCTGATGCTGTAGCAGTAGATATTGATCTGAACTCTCCATGCATTTTATGATCTTCAATATTCTCAACTTTTACCGGCTTAAAAGTACCGATTCCAACGTGTAGAGTAACATATTCTATCTCTACACCCTTATTTTTAATTTCATCAAGAAGGGTTTTAGTAAAATGAAGGCCTGCAGTAGGAGCTGCGATCGCGCCCTTTTCATTGGCATAAACTGTCTGATAGGAAACTCTGTCAGACTCCTGAGCCGCTCGGTTGATATATGGTGGGAGAGGCATTTTGCCATACTTTTCGATATATTCGTCTACTGATTCCTCAAATTCTATGAACCAATTATTTTTTTCATTTTTCGACAGTGTTCCTTTTAGACCTTGATCAAACTCAAGCTCGTCGTTATTTTTTGGGTTCTTAACTAGACACTCCCAAATCTTTTCGCCAAGCTTATTAATGAGTAAGATTTCAACTTCCTTACCCGATTTTCGTTTCCCATAAAGTCTTGCTGGAATCACCTTTGTGTTGTTCAGTACGAGTAAATCACCAGGGTTAAGAAAATTGGGGAGTTCAAAAAAACTTCTATGATCTATCTCACCGCTATTTTTATTTAATAGCAGGAGCCTAGAATTTTGTCTTTGAGCTTCTGGATGATAAGCAATTTGTTCTTCTGGCAGGTGGTAATCAAAATCTGATGCTTTCATGGAGGTCTTATTAAATACTACCCCTTTTTTTCTAATAGCTTTTGAACTGAAAGCCTAAGGGCATTAAGTTTAATAAACCCTGTAGCATCTGCCTGATTATAAACACTGTCTTCTTCAAAAGTAGCAAGGTCCTCTTGGTATAGAGAATATGGAGATTTCCTACCCGCGATAATAATGTTGCCTTTGTAAACCTTAAGCCTTATAGTTCCGGTGACATTTTTCTGAGATTCTTCGATAGCAGCCATTAACATATTCATTTCTGGAGAATACCAGAAGCCATAGTAAATTAGTTCAGAGATTTTTGGAATAAGAGAATCCCTTAGATGCATAACCTCTCTATCCATTGTCAGTGATTCTAGTGCCCTATGAGCAACATGCAATATCGTACCGCCAGGAGTTTCATAAACTCCTCTTGATTTCATACCTACAAATCTGTTTTCAACAAGATCTACCCTTCCTACACCATTAGCACCGCCAATTTTATTGAGCGTATCTAGTAGCTCAGAAGGCTTTAATTCTTTCCCGTCAACTTTTGTTGGCACACCATTTTCAAAATCTATATCTATGTATTGAGGTTCATCAGGAGCACTTTCCGGAGATACCGTCATTTCAAACATGTTCTCAGGTGGTTCATTCCATGGATCCTCTAAAATTCCGCCTTCATAGCTAATATGAAGTAAATTCCTATCGCAGCTATATGGTTTTTCCAGAGTTACAGGTACAGGAATATCATTTTTCTTTGCATAGTCGAGCAAAGCGGTTCGTGAGTTTAGATCCCATTCGCGCCACGGTGCTATAACCTGTATATCAGGATCCAGTGCATAGTAGGTAAGTTCAAACCTGACCTGATCATTCCCCTTACCGGTTGATCCGTGCGAAACGGCAAAAGCATTTTCTTCCTGAGCAATTTCAATCTGTCTTTTAGCAATTAGAGGACGAGCAAGTGAGGTTCCGAGTAAATATACGCCTTCATATATTGCGTTGGCTTTAATTGCAGGAAAGACAAAATCTGAAACAAATTCTTCTGTAAGATTCTCAATATAAACCTTGCTTGCACCGGTTTTTATCGCTTTTTCTCTTACCTCTTCCAGATCTTCACCCTGACCAACATCTGCAACGTAAGCTATGATTTCAGCATCATATTTTTCCGCAAGCCATTTTAAGATAACGGACGTATCAAGACCGCCTGAGTATGCTAAGACAATTTTGTTTTTATCACTCATTTCTGAGAATTCCTCCTGAACTCGAAGAGTCCAAAATTTTTATATTTATGCTTTAAAGACCTGGAATTTTGAATACAGAAAACACCAATTCAGCTTTAGTAGGTATAAATTTTTCTAAGGTTGTCCCTCTTGTCCTTGATTCTCAACAGGTGGCCTCAAGTCGTGCATATAGAATTTGGCATTGTTATCATCGTAGAACTTCTCAAGCGTAAAACCTATGTATTCTATTTTTTCTAAATCATCGCCCATATATGCAGTTTTCTTCACTTCGTCTGACAATTTACATTCAACAGGTATTTCTTTAGTAGGACTATCATTTGCAATAAATAACAATCTGAAATCTTTCTCAAGTTTTAGATCGTTTGGGGTTATAAAACCTAATGCCATTTTGTTATCAATAAATTCAAAGACTAAGAGCCTAACAGCACTAGTACCCATCCCTTCTCTGCCGCCTTCAACCTCAAAAATATAGCCGTAATAATTAACAGATTTGTCGCTCTCATTATATGCATTCAGCTGCCAGTAGTCTTCTGCATCTACCATACACAATATTTGAAGCATTTTTTGCCTCCATTCGAGTTATTTTAGACTTAAATTTTGAAACATTATACCTTCTCAGAGAAATATTAACACTCTTATCAGGCCTATTTATTAATAGCAATAAAACTCAACTGAGTACTCACTCCCTTACCCTCTCTCCTATAAGAATAGAAACTATCGTCACACTTAGTACAAACATCAAGAATTTCAATGTCCACCACCCCGGCCTTCTGCAAACTAAGCTTGTTGGCGATGCAAAGATCTAATAGATATTTAGATTCAGCCCTTTTAGATAAATAGTACTCGGTATTGTTAAATCTATCATTAAAGAGTGAGGCAACATCCTCTCCCACCTCATAGCAGCAGTTCTTAATTGAAGGCCCGATTACAGCGGTCAAATTTGTAGAGCTGATTCCAAATTCAGATTCAATTTTATTTACCGTATTAACTACGATTTCAGACCAAGTACCCCGCCATCCTGCATGAACTGCAGCGATAACGGATTTCTCTTTATCTACAATCAAAATCGGAACACAGTCTGCTGTTCTAATACCTATCCCTACACCTGCTAAATTGGTTATAAGGGCATCGCCCTCTGTTACATTATTATGCTTATCTATATCTTCCACTATAGTCACATCTCCGCTGTGTACTTGCTTTAGCTGCGCGACTTTAGATAGATTAAACTGCTTCTCTATAGCTGAGGAATTGGCTCCAATATTCCTGTCCGCAAAACCATGAACTATGCCGTCAAATGAAGCTAATTTTTCAGATCGAACAAAACTCATTTTTTATTAATCATCTCCATTTATATTCTCAAAATAATCGAGCGCTTGTTTCATATCCTCTGGGATGGGTGCTGTAAATTCTACCCACTTGTCATTTGCGGGGTGCGTGAATCCTATTTTTGATGCATGAAGAGCATGGCGGCCGATCATTTTTTCGGCGGTCGATAGAATTATGTTTTTTTGCCTTTTGTGGCCATACACTTTATCCGCCAATATCGGATAACCGTTTTCTGAGAAATGAACTCTTATCTGGTGGGTTCTTCCGGTTTTAGGTTCGGCTTCGACAAGGCATACTGATTCAAATCTGTTAAGAACATTCCAGAAAGTAAGAGATGCTCTTCCGGTTTTAGATTTAGATGACATCTTAATACGGTGTATGGGATCTCTTCCTATCGCAGAGTCAAATGATCCTGAGTCACTTTTAAGATTACCCTCAACAATGGCCAGATAGCGTTTTTTAATTGTTCGTGATTTAAACTGATCGACAAGAGAATGATGAGAATGATCATTCTTTGCGACAACAATCACTCCAGAGGTGTCTTTATCCAGCCGGTGAACAATCCCGGGTCTTATTTTTCCGCCGATGCCTGAAAGATCATCACATTTAAAGAGTAAAGCATTGACCAGAGTTCCGCTTTTCACCCCAGCCCCCGGATGCACCACCATCCCAGCGGGCTTATTAACAACAACTATCGAGGAATCCTCATAAATAATATTGAGAGCAATATTTTCAGGCTCAGCATCAATAGATACAGGAGCCGGCAGGGTTACATGAACAATCTCACCCTGGTCGAATTTCTTAGAGGGTTTTATGGGTTTACCCTTAACCAAGACATTTTGATCATCAATAAGTTTCTTTATCTGTGAACGAGTATGCTCAGAGAGAAAGTGCGACAATACAATATCAGCCCTTTTTCCTGATAATTCTTCTGTGACTTCAAATATTTCCTGTCTATCTTGTTCCATAACTATTACTATTTTCTAATTATGATTTTACAATCCTTTATTAGATCAGCCGCGTTTCCTTGATTAACTGAAATCTCCAGGAATCCTGAGCTACCAATGATGGCTAATAGTTTACCTTTTTCGACATCCTGATATGATTTGGCAACGGTGTCAATGACATGCTCGCCTATAAGAATTTCTTTAAAGCTCTCAATCATATAACTATGAATATTTGTTATTAGATTGCCAAATGAATCAGTATATATAACCTCTCCAATTATTTCATTATCATTAACTCTTGGCTTATTAATATCTAAAAGAACTGGAGAGTTAACTCTCTTACCCATCTTGCTTGTATCAATTCCTAAGGAAAGGTGAGCGGCTACCGGTGCGAAGATGTCTCTACCATGAAAAGTGTTGCTTACAATGTTTAGCATATATTCACTATTGGTAATTTCTAAGACATTAGATTCCTCATCCTGCTCCAATATAAATGAAAAGACTCCGTTATCGGGCCCTATAAAGATTCCATGTTCGGTCTGAAGGGCAATTGGCTTTCTTGAGCTTCCAACACCTGGGTCAACTACAACAACATGAATAGTCTCTTTTGGAAAGTATTTGTAACAATTCTGAACTGTAATGGCGGCTTTGAATATATCGTATTTAGGCAATTCATGAGTAATGTCCACAATTTTCGCTTCATTGTTTATTCCCAGAATTACACCTTTCATTGAACCAACATAATGATCCTGCATTCCGAAATCAGTTGTAAGTGTAATTATTCTCTTCACTATAGTTTGCCCTTTAATATCAGTAGTGATAAAGTGCTTGTAATTAAAATAACTCATATGTGAGACATTGAGAAATGAAGCTAACTATTTTGGGATCAGGCACTTGTATACCGAACACTAAAAGAGGGCCGTCAGGATATCTTTTAGAAACTCCTCAATCTAAAATCCTCCTAGATTGCGGAAGCGGTACGACATGGAAACTTGAACAAATAGGTGTGAACTATTTGGAGATCGATCACATATTTTTCTCCCACATCCACCCGGATCATACTGGAGATTTAGTCCCATTTTTGTTCGCTACAAAATACTCTCACTTCAAAGAAAGAGAAAAGCCTTTACATGTATGGGGCGGGAAAGGGTTCACTAGCTTTTTTGATGCTTTAAAAAAGGCTTATGGGCATTGGATTGAATCAGAGAAATTGAGCATCGGTGAACTGAAAGGTGGCTCTGGCACATTTGATGATTTCAAAATCACAGCTACTAAAGTCCCTCATATTGAGAGTAGTCAGGCATACAAAATTGAATCGGGTGGGAAGGTTTTAGTATATTCGGGTGACACAGATTATTCAGATTCTTTAATTAATCTCGCATTAAATGCGGACCTTCTAGTGATAGAATGCGCCCTAGCTAATGAAAGCTATAAAATTAGGGGACATCTCACTCCAAATGAAGTTATCAAAACTATAAATGCATCAAACCCAAGAAAAGTTGTAATAACTCACCTCTACTCAGAATGTGACGATGAAAAGGTAGTTGAAATAATAAGAAATAATGTTGGGGCTCAGGTAATAGAAGCCCAGGATTTATTGGAATTAGAAATATAGATATATCCAATTCAAATATCTTGACTTAGCAATTCAAATGACCTAATCTAAAAAGCGAGCGAATGCTCGGCATAGAATTAATCTTTGGCTATTGTTGTTACAATCATTAAAATTAATATGTACAAAAAAACAAAGGAGGCTTATTAATGGAACTTTTAGAAGCAATTGGATCAAGAAGAAGTATTAGGTTTTATAAACCATGGCAAGACGTGGAAGACTGGAAAATTCAAATGATGCTTCAGGCCGCAAGATATGCATCATGTCAGGGGAATTGTGGTTCCACAGAAGCAATTGTTATCGACAAGAAGACATATCCAAAGGAGAAGTTTGAGCAAATAATTGAGTGCGCATCTCCTTTTAATGAGCAACCTCTAAGACAGGCTCCGATTGTAATCGCATGGGTTATAAATATGGACGCTTGGTATAAAGAACTTGTAGAATCTTTTTCGGTTCTCTTCCCGGCAAGAGCTGTGACTGCGGCATATGGATGGACATATAAAATTCTGACAGAATCTACATACCCAAGATTAATGAGTTTCCCTAAAGAAAGAGCTGAAGACTTGCTCAGGATAGAAGCCGGGCAAGCAATAGCTAACTCAATTCTAGTTGCAACAGAGCTTGGCTTGGGCGCTTGTCTTCTCGCAACAGGAAGAAAGCCAGCGGAATTTCCTAAAGTGCTAGGGACACCTGAGAATGTTGTTCCAATATGGCTCATGTCGGTAGGTTATGCTGCTGAGACCCCAGGACAAAGACCGAGAAAAAGGTTTGACAAGCTATTCCACTATAATGAATACGGCACACCGCTCAAACAAGATGAAGAAGTAAAGGAACAACTTAAAGTAGAGAATATGATTCAGCCAATGGCTCCACATCCTGGAAGAGATGAAGAGTTAAAACATCTTTGCAAAATGTTCGGACTTGATGAGGGCATGCCCGATATGCCTAAGGATAAAATTAAAGCACTTTACCAAGAAGACTCTATTTATTACGGAGAAGTTCCAGAAGGTCTCGAAGACAAAGGTGTTTAATAAAAGAAGATAATATTATGGGGTGAGAGAACTAAAGAAAAAATTCTTCCACCCCATGTTTTTTAAGAATTTAAAAACGGATCAAGCTACGGTTATTTCTTCATCGAGGTAAACATTTTGTACAGCGTTAAGTATCTCGACCCCGTCTTTCATAGATTTCTGAAATGCTTTTCGCCCGGTAATAAGACCCATACCACCAGCTCTCTTGTTAATAACTGCCGTTCTTACCGCTTGAGCTAAATCATTGCTTTCATTTCCAGTTGAAGCTCCACCTGAATTGATTAGTCCTGATCTTCCCATATAGCAGTTTACAATCTGATAACGGGTGAGGTCTATCGGATGATCAGAGCTTAGTTTGGAATAAACTCTAGGGTCAGTCTTTCCGAAATTTAGTGCAGTAAACCCGCCGTTATTCTCTGGCAGTTTCTGCTTGATAATATCAGCTTCAATTGTTACACCAAGATGGTTTGCCTGACCTGTTAAGTCCGCGGCTACGTGATAATCAGCTTCTTTTGTTTTAAAAGCAGGGTTTCTGAGATAACACCAAAGTATTGTTACCAGCCCTAGAGTGTGGGCATATCTAAAGGCTTCCGCAACTTCTTGTAATTGACGATGGCTCTCTTCAGAACCGAAGTAAATAGTCGCCCCTACTGACACAGCCCCCATTTCAAATGCCTGATCTACATTTGCAAACATGATTTGATCATAAGTATTTGGATAAGATAAGAACTCGTTGTGGTTTAGTTTCACAATAAATGGAATTTTATGGGCGTATTTCCGTGCAACTGATCCCAAGACTCCTAATGTAGAAGCAACACCATTACATCCACCCTCAATTGCTAGCTTTACAATATTCTCAGGGTCAAAGTAAATTGGGTTAGGAGCAAATGAGGCTCCAGCTGAATGTTCAATACCTTGGTCAACCGGCAAAATGGACAAATACCCCGTTCCAGCAAGCCGGCCGGTGTTAAAGAGCATTTCAAAGTTTCTAAGAACAGAGTTAGGACGATCAGTGGGTACAAATATATCGTCTATGTATGATGGTCCTGGTAAATGTAGTAGTTTTTTTGAAACAGTCTTACATTTGTGATTAAGAAGGTAGTCCGCTTCTTTCCCTAAAAGTTTTACAGTTGAGTCAATACCATCTTTTGTTTTAGCCATCGTCAGATCGCGCTCCTATTTAGATTTTTATACTATTTTGCCTTACATATATTCGAAAATGAAATATAAATTTTCTAAGATCAAAAAAGGTGAGCTCAATAAGAATAAGGGACGTTAAAAATTAATTCACTGCTATAGAAATGTCTTTCTCTTTGTTATCCAGTATAGAAATACCGGGAAGTTCCACTCCACCGAGGAATTCTAACAAAGCTCCTCCGCCAGTGGAAATATGGGTAATTTCTGAATCAAGCACTTCAGCATTTCTTATGGATGCTATTGTTTCTCCGCCTCCTACAACTGTTGTTGCTCCACGCCATGTTGCAAGCGCTACTGCGCGGGCTACCTGCGTTGTGCCGGCTGAAAAATCTCCTACCTCAAAAACTCCCATTGGCCCGCCCCAAAAAATAGATCCGGTACCACTGATCTGATGAGCAAATAATGCTGCTGTCTTAGGACCTATATCAAAACCCTGTAATTCATCAGGAATATTGTCATCCATCACCATACAATTTTTTCTTTTTTCAAATCCACCTGCAACAACATGGTCAACAGGAAGATAAATCTTATCTCCGTATTTCTCCAAAGACTCCTTTGCCCAATCCAACATATCGTTCTCTACTATTGAATTACCGATATTCATACCTTTGGCTTTCAAGAATGTATATGCAACACCGCCTCCAAGAAGAACTTTGTCCGCTTCTTCTATAAGACTCTTAAGAGCGTGTATCTTATCTTTAATCTTTCCACCACCTACAATCACAACAAACGGACGCTCTGGATTTTCTCTAATCCTAGTTAAAAATTCGAGCTCTCTACTAACCAAAAAACCTGCAAGCCGATGCTCAAATTCAAGCGCCATTCCATAAGTAGAGGCGTGCTTTCTATGTGATGTGCCAAATGCATCATTAACATAAATATCGGCAAAAGAAGCTAGCTCTTTGGAGAACTCAGGATCATTATCGGTTTCTTCTTTATGAAACCTTAGATTTTCAAGAAGCATTACTTCGCCGTCATGAAGTGAATCAATAGCCTTTTTTACTTCACTGCCGACTACATTCCCAGTGAAATTTACTGATTTACCTAAAAGCTCTGATAATCTTGTTTGAATAGGCTTTAAGGAGAGTTCTGGTATTGAGATTCCCTTAGGTCGCCCAAGGTGGGTGCCAATAATTACTTTGGCTTTTCTTTCTATCAAATAGTCAATCGTAGGTATTGCTCTTCTAATTCGGTAATCTTCACTGATCTTTCCGTCTCTAATTGGGACATTAAAATCCACTCTGACGAATACTCGTTTCCCCTCAAATGCAGAATCCGGCAGATCAGAAATTACCAACTTGCTCATTTTATCCTGTCCCCCACATATTCTATTAAGTCTACAACTCTCGAGGAATAGCCATATTCGTTATCGTACCATCCGACAACTTTTACCATGTTACCTTTTACAACTGAGGTTAATGGAGCATCAAAGATAGTAGAATGCGGATCGCCTATAAAATCTGAAGATACGAGCTCTTCGTCTGAATATCTTAAATAACCCTTAAGCTCGCCGTTGGCGGCCTCTTTGAATTTTTCATTTATTTCTTCTGCAGTAGTATTTTTTTCTACCTCGCAATTAAAATCTACAACTGAAACATCTGCAGTAGGAACTCTCAAAGCAATAGCGCTCATCTTTCCTTCTAATTCCGGGAAAATAAGCTTTATAGCACTTGCAGCACCAGTGCCGGTTGGAATGATAGACATTGCAGCGGCTCTGGCCCTTCTTAGATCTGAATGAGGAGCATCAAGTATCTGCTGGTCATTTGTATAAGAGTGCACAGTTGTCATTTGGCCTTTCACTATTCCAAAATTTTCGTGCATTACTTTCACTATCATTGCAAAACAGTTGGTGGTACAAGAGGCATTTGAAATAATATTATGTTTATCATGATCATACTTTTCTTCATTCGCGCCGAGCACTGTAGTTAGATCAACATCACCTTTGGCGGGCGCAGTAATAATAACTTTTTTTACTGTCTCACCCAGATGGGCAGAGACTTGTTCTTTAGTTCTAAAAACCCCACTAGCTTCAGCAACTAGCTCAGCACCGACTTCATGCCATGGGATATTTGCAGGATTTCTTTCAGAGAATACTTTTATCGGTTTCCCGTTAATTACCATGTGTCCGTTTTCAGGTTTAACATCTCCCTTAAACGGGCCAAAGATGGAATCATATTTAAAAAGATGAGTAAGTGTTTTAGAATCAGAAATGTCATTTATTCCTACAAATTCTATGCCTTCCCTATCCAAGCCTATGCGAAGAATATTTCTTCCGATTCTTCCGAATCCGTTAATTCCAACCTTAATTGACATCGATAATTCCTCCGAAAATATGAATGTTAACCCAAACCGAAAAAAGCTATTATTAGATAATACTTCTATAATACTTATTCACTTCTAAAACTACCTTTCTCAGGAATTGGAGTCAAGAATCTATGCTTAAATTGGCTAATAATTTAGGAGAATTATAAAGAAACTAAAACAGTGTACTAAAACAAGACTTGTATTTAATAACATTCCCTGATATTTTCAATTTCCATGGATAAGAAAAAGGTTGCCATACTAGGAGCAAGCGGATATACCGGGAGTGAACTTATCAGATTTTTGCACGTACATCCCTATGTTGAAGTTTCTTATGTAACGGCTGAAAAACATGCTGGAAAGAAGATCTCTGAAGTGTTTCCTCATTTAACTGGATTTTTAGACCTAGAGCTGAAACCGCTCAAGCCTAAATCAATTCCTAAAGATATTGATATAGTATTCGCTGCCCTTCCTCATGGAACCTCGGCTCAGGTTATTAAGGAATTATATAGTAGAGATATAAAAATTATAGATCTAGGTGCAGACTTCAGGATAAGCGCAAAGAATTATAAGAAATGGTATGGTGAGCATCCTTGTCCTGAATTAATTAAAAAGGCTGTATACGGGATCACTGAATTAAATAGGGAGAAAGTAAAGAAAGCAAAGCTTGTAGCTAATCCCGGTTGTTACCCAACTTCATCAATACTGGGTCTTGCTCCGATATTGAAACATAAAATTGCGGATGAGTCATCAATAATTGTGGATTCCAAATCCGGAGTAACTGGGGCGGGAAGGTCAATAGCTCTCGACTATCTTTATTCTGAAGTAAATGAAGGGATTAAAGCGTATAAAGTTGGAGAGCACCGTCATATGCCGGAAATTGAAGAAGCGCTTTCTAATTATTCAGGTCTTAAGGTAAATGTATTATTTACACCACATCTGATTCCTATGGATAGGGGTATTTTATCAACCATTTATGTAAATCTAAGTAAGAAGATTACTACTAAGAAACTCATAGATTTATATGAGGAGCACTACCAAGATGAGCGTTTTGTAAGAGTATCAGCGGAAAAAGTATATCCTTCGACCAACCAAGTGCGCGGATCTAATTACTGTGACATAGGAATTAAGGTCAATAGCTCTAACAATACAGCTGTCATAGTATCGGTGATTGATAACCTCGTTAAAGGTGCCTCAGGTCAGGCTGTTCAGAATATGAATGTGATGATGGGGTTTGAAGAAGATGCTGGGATAGGAACCACCCCCATGTTCCCATAGAATTGAGGTTACTTAACTCGCCGTATCCTATCTACGACTTTCGGGAATATTGATGCGGCATTGTCTATATCTTCTTTTTGGGTAAATCTTCCAAGGCTAATTCTGACAGAAGAAGAGGCTTCTTCCCTAGTTAAGCCCATTGCAGATAACACATGAGAAGGATCTACAGCCCCTTCAGAGCAAGCTGAGCCTGTTGAAACTGCAATTCCCTCAATGTCCAGATTCATGGCAAGGGATTCCCCCTCTGCGCCTAAAATGCTTAAATTAAGAGTGTTCCCAAGCATATTGTCGAGTGATCCGTTCAATTTGATGTCATTAATATTTTGTTTGAGACATTCTAGAAGCCCGTCCCTTAAATTTTCAATTCTGGCTTGATCCTTACCCATCTCTTCTAAGGCGATTGAACTAGCGACACCTAATCCCACAATACCAGGCACGTTTTCAGTACCAGAACGCTTTCCTCTTTCCTGACCGCCTCCATGGATTAGAGGTGGAAGTGAGATTTTCTGAGACAAACTATCCCTAACAAAAAGAGCACCTACTGACTTGGGGCCGTAAAATTTATGTGCAGATATTGAAAGAAGATCGGCGGGAATTTCATTAAGATCAATATCTATCTTCCCTGAAGCCTGTACTGCGTCAGTGTGAAAGAGAGCTCCACTCTCTTTAACTATTTCAGCAATCTCTTTTATAGGGGAGATTGTTCCTGTTTCATTATTTGCATGTATGCAGGAAACGAGGATTGTTTCATCGGAGATAGAATCCCTAAGCTCATCCAAGTCTATCAGCCCTTCGCTGTTGACTCCTAAATAGGTGACTTGAAATCCTTGTTTCTCTAAATACATACACGTTTCAAGCACACATTCGTGCTCGACTTTTGTGGTTATTAAATGATTCTTATTCTCACTCAAGCCTTTAAGGGCAGTACTTTTAATAGCAAAATTAGCGCTTTCACTGCCTCCGGAAGTAAAAATTATCTCCTTAGGAGTTGCTGAAATTAGATTGGCGACTTGTTCGCGCGCCTTATCTAAAGCCTCTTTTCCTTTTCTTCCAAATGAATGAATACTTGAAGGATTACCATAGTTCTCAGTTAGATAGGGCAACATCGCCTCTAAAACTCTTGGGTCAATTGGTGTTGTCGCGTTATAGTCTAAATATACTTTCTTCATTCATTTATACCCGATTCAAAATTATAAGATTTAAGAAGTGATTCATATACTTCATTTACTATAGAAATGAATTCTAATGCAAGTTTTGATAATTGCCTATCCTTATGCCATGCAGCAACTATTGCTCTTGACGGAGACTGCCCTTTAATCTCTCGATACTCACAGCTCTTTGTATTATCCGTCATTACTAGCATCTTAGGAACCAGTGCAATCCCATTGCCCGAAGAAACACAGTGTTGAATAGTAGACAGATTCCATGTGCGGCATATTATTTCAGGGTTTATTTGTTTTTCATAGCAGAAACTTTTTATTTGCTCACCTAAACATTGCTCTTCATCCAAGGCTATAAAAGGAACAGATTTCAGATCGTCAATCTTAATATTTTTTAATTGTGATAAAGGGTGCCCTGGAGATAAGGCAAGAACTAAAGGATCTTCAAAAAGAGTCTTAGTCTGAATTAACGGATCATCAATGGGCAGACTCATGATCGCAATATCGATATCCAGATTAATTATGCTTTTGATAAGCCTCTCGGTCAGGTTCTCATTTATCTTTATCCGTGAGATTGGGAATCTTTCATGATATTTATTCAACGATCCGGGCAATAGATAAGGAGCGATTGTAGGGATTAGTCCAACGGCAAGAGTTCCTGAGCCTGAATCTACATCTTCAAGGATGGCGGATTTAATATTCCCAGCCTCCTTTAAGATCAATTTAGCTCTGGGAAGAAGGGCTTTTCCGGCCTCAGTTAACGCTACCCTTCTATTTAGCCTTTCAAACAACTCCTTACCCAGCTCATGCTCTAACTTAATAATTTGCTGACTCAGTGAGGGCTGCGCGACATAGCACCTCTTGGCGGCCTTACTAAATCCACCAGTTTCTGCAACTGCTACAAAATATCTTAATTGATGAAGTTCCATAAGCGTCCTTGCACTATAGGCAATGGCTATAGAATACATAGAAAATGAATATTAGACAACTATAGCATATACTGTTTATTATATAGCCAGTCTGGGATTTACAATTTACAAATACAAATTTCTTCTGGAGGCAATAATATGGGAAATGAAAATACTAATAGTGAAAGCAAATGCCCGTTTACAGGTGGAGAGCCAAAGCACAGCGCCGGCGGCGGTACTTCAAATAGAGACTGGTGGCCAAATCTGTTGAAGTTGAACATCCTTCGCCAAAACTCTTCTTTATCCAATCCGATGGGCGACTCGTTTAACTACGCAGAGGAATTCAAGACCCTAGATCTAGGTGAAGTGAAGAAAGATATATTCGATCTGATGACCACATCCCAAGACTGGTGGCCAGCTGACTTCGGTCACTATGGACCGCTATTCATTCGGATGTCGTGGCATAGTGCTGGTACTTACCGCATCTCTGACGGCCGTGGTGGCGCGGGATCCGGCACACAACGTTTTACGCCACTCAACAGTTGGCCTGATAATGTAAACCTCGATAAGGCACGCTTACTGCTTTGGCCAGTCAAACAAAAATACGGCAAGAAAATTTCCTGGGCCGACCTGTTGGTCCTAGCCGGTAACTGCGCGCTTGAGTCAATGGGATTTAAGACATTTGGTTTCGCTGGCGGACGTGAGGATGTATGGGAGCCTGAGCAAGACATCTATTGGGGCTCTGAAGCCGAGTGGCTTGGAGACAAGCGTTACACCGGTGACCGGGAACTTGAGAATCCCCTCGGCGCTGTTCAGATGGGCCTGATCTACGTGAACCCGGAAGGTCCAAACGGAAATCCTGACCCTCTCGCTGCAGCCCATGACATTCGAGAGACCTTCGGTCGTATGGCTATGAATGACGAAGAGACCGTTGCACTTATTGCAGGCGGACACACATTCGGCAAAACTCATGGAGCCGCCGATCCAGATAAGTATGTTGGCAGGGAACCTGCTGCAGCAGGCATTGAAGAGCAGGGACTAGGCTGGAAAAACACTTACGGTACCGGCAGCGGTAATGACACTATAGGAAGTGGACTTGAGGTCACATGGACCACAACGCCGACAAAGTGGAGCAACAACTTCTTTGAGAATCTATTTAATTACGAATGGGAGTTAACAAAAAGCCCGGCCGGCGCGCATCAGTGGACACCAAAGGATGGAGCAGGCGCAGGCACAGTGCCGGATGCGCACGACCCGTCAAAGAGTCACGCACCATCTATGCTTACAACAGACCTCTCCTTACGGATGGACCCTATCTATGAGCCGATATCAAGACGTTTTTACGAGAATCCTGATGAGTTTGCAGACGCTTTCGCTCGGGCGTGGTTCAAGCTTATACACCGCGATATGGGTCCGCGCTCGCGTTATCTAGGCCCAGAAGTGCCAGAGGAAGAAATGATTTGGCAAGACCCTATCCCAGCAGTTACGCACGAACTGATTAATGATCAAGACATCGCTGTACTTAAAAGTAATATAATTGCCTCAGGACTGTCCGTGTCTGAGCTAGTATCCACAGCTTGGGCTTCAGCATCAACATTCCGTGGCTCCGATAAACGCGGTGGCGCTAATGGTGGACGTATTCGCCTTGCTCCGCAGAAGGATTGGGAAGTAAACAATCCAGCCCAATTGCAGGCAGTACTGGAAACTCTTGAGGGCATCCAAAAAGAATTCAACGATGCTCAAAACGGAAACAAAATGGTTTCACTCGCGGACTTAATCGTTCTGGGCGGATGCGCAGGAATCGAGCAGGCAGCTAAGAATGCCGGTCGCGATGTGACTGTTCCATTTACCCCGGGACGTGCCGATGCATTGAAAGAGCAAACTGATGTAGAATCCTTCGCCGTGCTTGAGCCCGTTGCAGACGGATTCCGCAACTACTTAAACACCCAATGCCCGGTATCAGCAGAGGACATGTTGGTGGACCGTGCGCAACTCTTGACACTCACGGCTCCAGAGATGACAGCTCTTGTTGGCGGCATGCGTGTGCTTAACACTAACTTTGCTCAGTCAGAGCATGGCGTATTCACTAAAAGCCCAGAGTCTTTGACAAATGACTTTTTCGTTAATCTTCTTGATCTGGGAACGACTTGGAGAGCAACTTCAGATACCGAAGAAGAGTTTGAAGGCCGTGATCGTGCAACAGGTGAGCTCAAGTGGACAGCCACCCGTGTGGATCTGATATTCGGCTCTAACTCAGAACTCAGGGCTCTCGCTGAAGTCTACGGAAGCGTGGACTCTCAAGAGCTGTTTATACACGACTTTGTGAACGCATGGAATAAGGTTATGAACCTTGACCGTTTTGATCTAGCCTGATTTCAGTCATTAAAAAAGCAGTATAAAATTAATCAAATTCAGATAATGAAGCTCTGGTAACAGGGCTTCATTATCGCATCTTCAATTCAACTCTAAACAATTAATATTACAGTATTTTATGTATGGTATTGACCCTCTCCTAAGAATATGTAACTATTTCATATTGATCTGGGGCAAAAATGAAATTTACACTAAACTGGCTACGAGAATACATAGATTTTGATCTATCTCCTGAAGAACTATCTCATAACCTAACAATGGCAGGGCTTGAGGTAGAAGAAGTAATATATCAGGGTAAAGGTCTTGATAATGTAGTAGCAGCCCAAATTACAGAATTAATACCCCACCCGGATGCTGAGAAACTATCACTTTGTAAAGTAACAGACGGCGAGAACACATATCCAATTGTCTGCGGCGCAACCAACATGAAAGCAGGCGATAAAGTCGCCCTTGCTAAAATCGGGGCAAAACTCCCTCCGGGCCCTAAATTTCCTGAAGGTCTTAAAATCAAAAAAGCTAAAATCAGGGGAGAAGTATCAGAGGGCATGTTATGTGCAGCAAATGAGCTTGGAATTGGTGAAGAAAGCGACGGCATAATAATTCTTCCGGAATCAGCAAATGTTGGCAATGCAATTGTAGATGAAATAGGTTTAAACGATGTAGTATTTGAAGTTGGTATCACCCCTAATCGACCTGACTGCTTAAGCGTAATTGGAGTTGCTAGAGAAGTAGCTGCCCTAACAGGCAAAACAGCAACGTATCCCAACGTACAGATTGCAGAGGAAGGCGAAGATATAAATAACAGCGCAAATGTAGAGCTGCTTGATCCCGAGAAATGTCCGAGATATTCATGCAGGGTCATTAAAGATGTAACAATCGGCCCTTCACCGGATTGGCTAAAAAGAAGGCTTGAGTCTTCTGATATAAGGTCTATAAATAATGTTGTTGATATAACCAATCTTGTTCTATTAGAATTTGGACAGCCGCTTCATGCTTTTGACTATGACCTTCTTGAAGATAGCAAGATTGTAGTTAGAGCAGCTCACGACGGGGAAACAATTAAAACACTGGACGATATAGAAAGAAAACTCACTGAGGAAGATCTCCTTATTTGTGATGGCAAAAAACCTGTTGCTCTTGCAGGAGTAATGGGAGGAGCAAACACAGAGGTATCGGAAACCACTAAAAATGTTCTACTAGAAAGTGCCTACTTTGACCCGGTAACCGTCAGAAGAACTTCTAAAAAGACTGGCCTCAGATCAGAATCTTCTTATAGATTTGAAAGGGGCGTTGATCCAAACTCTGTGGTTAAGGCGCTTGATAGAGCGGCTCAACTTATAAAAGAACTTACTCAAGGAGAAATAGCTTCTGGGGTAGTAGATATATATCCGACACCAATTGAACCAGGTGAAGTAAGCCTTTCACTGGATAAAGCAAACCGAGTGTTAGGCACTAATATCAGTTCGGATGAATTAACCAGAATAGCAAACGGACTAGAATTTGAAGTTATAAGCTCATCTGGGAATGAGTTCACATTCCGTATCCCGACTTTCAGGGTAGATATCACAAGAGAGATAGATTTAATTGAGGAAGCAGCGAGACTGCATGGGTACAACAATATACCCACCACTTTGCCCGCTGTTAGAATGAAATCAGACAACGTAAATATCAACAAATTTGTTCAAGATAAATTCAAAGAAGTTTTTATATCAAGCGGGTTTAACGAGGTAATTAACTATAGCTTTGAAGACCACGAATTATTAAACAATATAAATAAAACTGAAGGACTAAAAATATTAAACCCCCTTACAACGGAAAGCTCTGTGATGAGGACAAGTCTAGTACCGGGTCTCTTGAAAAATGCAGCTCTGAATCTAAACCACCAGGAACAAGACTTAAGGCTTTTTGAAATAGGCAAAGTTTATCTTCCAAAAGAAAATAGCGAATTACCAAATGAAGTTAGAAAAATAGCCGCGACGGCAACCGGAACGAGAATGCCGGAATTCTGGGGAAAGAAGGAATTTGATTTCTTCGATTTTAAAAGCATCTTGCAAAAAGGCTTCCAGATCCTAAATATTTGGAATGATGTTGAATTTCAAGATGCTCAGGAAATCGAATTTCTTCACCCCGGAAAATCGGTAAGACTTTTTTTAGACGGGAAAGAATTCGGATACTTAGGTGAGCTGCACCCTGACTTGAGCGAAAAACTCGAGATCTCTAAAAAGCTATATGTGCTAGAAATTGATTTAGACCAAACTGCTGCTATTTCAAAAGAGCAGAGAAAATCATTTAAGCCACTACCCAAATTCCCATCCGTTAGAAGAGATATAGCGTTGATTGTTGATGAGGCAATACCAGTTGGCGGAATATTGGATGAGATAGATAAAGTTGGCTCTTCTTTAATAGAAGATGCTGCCATATTTGATGTCTACACAGGAGAGCATGTGGAGGAAGGAAAAAAGAGTGTTGCAGTCTCTCTTCATTTAAGAGCGTCTGATAAAACCTTAACTGAAGAAGAGATAAATAAGGTGCAGGAAAAAACACTTAAAAAACTCGGCTTGGCTCTTGGAGCAGAATTACGTACAATATAAAAATTACAGCGAGGTATAGAGATGACGAAAAAAGAACTTGCAGATGTAATTCATACGAAAATTGGACTATCCAAGAGAGAATCTGCTGAGATAGTTGAATTCTTTTTTGATATTACCAAGGAAAAATTAACTAAAGGTGAAGGAATAAAGCTTCCTAGATTTGGCAGTTTTCGAGTTCAAAACCGTAAAGCTAGAAAAGGAAGAAACCCGGCAACCGGCGATACTATAGAAATTGCAGAGAGAAAGGCAGTAGTATTTAAACCAAGCCGTTTCCTCCGTGATTCTATTGATAAGCATACAGACAATGTATGAAATACTTGTATAGCTTTTTCAGGAACAACATTCTTACAGGCGTACTGGTTACAATACCGTTCGCTCTCACAATATTTGTACTATACAAGCTTGGAACATGGATTATAGGGCTTGTAAGCGCGGCCCCCAATAAATTTGTTGGTGAGCTTTTAAATCAGCAAAACCCCTTAGTTTCACAAGCAATTTTATTCAGTATAGGACTAGTAGGTGCCCTGCTTATAGTTCTTTTCGTTGGAGCAGTAGCACGAAATATCTTAGGTCGAAAGCTACTAACATTCAGCGAATACCTAATAAAGAAAATCCCCCTTGCCAGAACTATATACATTGCAACAAAACAGATTATAGAAACCGTTATGGGCAGGGGCGGGATGAAGAACCTCAAAAGGGTTGCTATGTTCCAGTATCCGAGAAAGGGGATATATTCAATCGGATTTGTTACCGGTACAATTGAACATGGGAAACATCACAACCAGTCTGGAATAAAACTAGTAAGCGTATTTGTACCAACCACACCTAACCCTACCAGCGGGTATTATATAATGCTTCCCGAAGAGGACATAAAAGAGTTATCAATTTCGGTAGAGGACGCATTTAGAATCATAATGTCTGCGGGCCTTGCTGCAAACAACTTTGAAGATGCTGGCCAAAGTAACAAAGACACTTAAAAAGTATAATATGCTCACCCAAGGTGAGAAAGTAGTAGTTGGAGTCTCTGGAGGTGCAGACTCTATTGCTATGCTCTATGCCTTAAATGAGCTAATCGAATATGGTCTCGAACTAATAGTGGCTCATCTTAATCATGGCATCAGGGGTGATGAGGCAAAACGGGACGCTGAATTTGTAAAAGAAACAGCTAAAACTCTTGGTCTCACATTCGTATACGGTGAAGTTGACGCTTTAAAGTATAAAGAAGAACAGGGGCTCTCTCTTGAAGATGCAGCAAGAACTCTAAGATACAAATTTTTTGATCAAGTCTTATCTAATCACTATGCCACCAAGCTCGGAACTGCCCATACTCTGGATGATCAGGCTGAGACTGTTCTAATGAGATTAATTAGAGGAAGTGGGTCAAAGGGACTGTCTGGAATCCCTCCGATTTCAAATAACATAATAAGGCCTTTGATTGATAACAGCCGCAAGGAAATTGAGGAATTTTTAAGATCTAAAAATGTTTCCTGGATAGATGATTCTACAAATGAATCAAAAGAATTTCTAAGAAATAAAATCAGGCACAATCTAATACCTGAGCTTGAGACCTACAACCCTCAGATAAAAGAGACGCTGTCACGAACAGCCGACATCTTGAGATCTGAAGAAGAATTTATCTCAAAGGAAGCTCTTAAACATTTCGAAGAAACATTCAGCAATAACAAATCAGAGTTGATTGGGAATTTAGCAAACTACAGGGATATTGATAAGCCGCTCAGATTTACTTTGCTCAGACATGCTATAGAAAGAATTGCCGGCAGTCTGAAGAATATTTCATCCCTACATATCACAACAGCAGATGATTTTTTATTATCCGATTCTGTATCCGGAGAAATTGAGATTTCAGAAGGTGTTGTAATTGTTAAGGGTTACGACACAATTCTGATTACCAAGAGGTCTGAGCTGGAACATGAATTTGAATATAGCATTCAATCTCTAGGGAAATGGGGCTTTCCCGAGTTTGAGGTCGAGGTCTCGATTGTTCAAACAGACACACTAGATGAGAAAAATGAAAGTGTGGCATATTTTGATCCCGACGCAGTTGATTTTCCAATTGAAGCTAGAAACTTTCAACCAGGTGACCGCTTTTCACCTTTAGGCATGGCTTCGTCCAAGAAACTGCAGGACTATTTCACTGATATTAAACTGCCTCAGTTTCTAAGATCGAGAGTACCAATTTTCATTTCTAATGGCGAGATAATGTGGCTCGGCGGTATTAGAATCGATGATAGATTTAAAGTTAAGCAAAAGAAGAATGAAGTCTTAATGATGAAACTTATTAGGCCAAGATGGTAATAGAACTTTTCTAACTTCTTCTGTGAATAGCTAAATATACCGAGCCCAAAATACCAGCATCATCTCTGAGCGATCCCCTTTTAATTTTTGCCCTTTCAATAGGCGCACGAAACGCTCTTTTATGAGCTTCTTTGTAAGCTGCATCCATAAATAGATCCCATGCGTTCGATACCCCACCCCCTATAACAACGATCTCTACATTTAATAGATTGACTAGGCTAGCTATCCCGATACCCAAAGCAACACCGACTTCTTTCCAAATGCTGAGTGAGAATTCATCCCCTGAACTTGCAGCTTCCATGACAATCTTGGGAATATCTTCAATTTGCACATTTTCAGTAGCTTCTCTCAGAACTGTATTTAAGTTCCTATCTTGAAGTCCCTCTTTTACCATCCTTCTAATGGCAGTGGCTGAAGCATAGCTCTCAAGGCAGCCATAATTTCTACAGTTACAAAGAGCTCCATCGGGATAGATTGTAATGTGGCCTATTTCACCAGCCATGCCGTCTGCCCCAGTCCAAAGCTCGCCGTCTAAAACAATCCCTCCTCCAACACCCGTCCCCATAGTTATCATTATCATAGAGCTTACTTCTTTAGCGGCGCCCATCCACCACTCACCCACGGCTGCACAGTTCGCATCGTTCTCTATAACTAAGTTTAAATTTGGTCCTAATTTTTCTTTGAGCACCGATCTTAAAGGGTAGTTATCAACATTCGATATATTCGGAGCCTCAGTAATTATCCCGTCTTTAGAATCTATAATGCCAGGAATCCCTACGCCTATATTTGCTACTTTCTCCCCTTTGCTAATATCAGCAATAAAATTTGCCAGATTTTCGATGAGCTTATTTATTCCTTGATCGGCCTCGGATAAAACTTCCATCCTTTTATGTATATTGCCTTTGCTATCAACTAGAGCACCTCTTAGGTTAGTGCCTCCAATATCGATCCCAATTACTTTATCACTCATATTTATTCCTTTTCGTGGTATAATTTGCTCCTCAATAAATATTACTGAGTGCCGAAAGACTAAACAACAGTTATAGAATATGCCAATTAAAAATAAGATACTTTGTTTTGAAAGCTCGCTTAATGCAAATGAGGAAATGTATGGCACAGCGCCCAGAGTGGATGTCTGGATACTGCTTGAGTACAGAGGGCATTGGTCGGGTAGCGCATTTAAAGACAGCAAAATTCCTAAAAAGGTAAAATCCTATATAAACAAAGAGCTTAAAGCTACAAAGAACTCACGTCTGCAACTTATCAAGAAACCAAAGAACCCAGATAATCATTTGAAGTTGTATATAGCTGTTACGGACGAGTCTAATCCCAGAATATATGAGTTCAACTTCAAAGAGTATGAAGATTTACTATCGCTAAACATCAAAGATATTCTTAAATCCGATCAGCGCTTATCAGATGAAAAAATTTATATAATCTGTACTAACGGAGAATATGACATTTGCTGCGGCAAATTTGGAATGCCTGTGTATCTAGATATGGCAAAGGGCAAATATGATACTCAGACTTGGGAAGCAAATCATATTGGCGGGCACAGATTCGCTTCAACCTTTGTATGTCTGCCACATGGGTTGGTATATGGACGTGTTAGAGAGGGCAAGGTAGCCGAAGACCTAATCAAAAAATACGAGAGTGGGAGTATAGATATTAAAAGCTACCGAGGACGCTCTTGTCACTCAAGCGAAGTACAAGCCGCAGAATATTATCTTAGAAAAGAAACCGGCATATCAGCAATTTCCGAATTTATCTACAAAAGCTCGAAAGGTAGTGACAAAAAGTATAATATCAAATTTCTCACAAAATCTGAAGAGGCCGTGCATAAAATCAAACTGAGACAGGATAAAAACGCTGTAAAAATTATTAAGAGCTGTGGAGATAAGAACTCATATATTCCACAATTTAGATTGCTCGAATATAAAAAAAGTTAAGCATTATTTACTCAGCTTCAAGCTTATTGTTTGATTTATATTGTTTCAGAAACTTTTTTAGTATTGTCTGTTCGCCCACCCACTTTCTGGCAAAAGGTGTCGGAAATCTAAGAATAAGATTTATTTGTTCAGGATCAGGTATTTCAATAGCCACACGAGGCTCAACCGCTGATATACCTATATTTAGCTTATAGCGAAGGGAATCAAAATGGACTTTTGCTTTATCAAGGTAATCCGCACATTGTTCATTTGCTGCCCTTAACAGGATATCTTCCGCTTTCTCCCAATCATCATTCACTTTAAGAGGAATTGTCAGAGTGTGCAGGATATAATCTTTCATGTAAGTTTCGTTAATTATGGGTACTGTAAAAAATGTAGTATTAGGAATAGTTATTGAACGTCCGGAAAACTGGTTAGAGATCTTACCGGGCCCAAGCTCCTGAATTGTGGTCGACAAAAAGTTGTGATCAAGAACAACTCCTCTCATACCGTTAACTTCTATATAATCTCCGACAGTGTAAGCATTTGTACTCGCTCTGAAAATTTCCCAGTTTACGCTGGATATAACCTCTTTAAAGGCAAAGACTATAGCAAAACCTAAGGCTACAAAGGAGATTGCAAGAGCATGTATTTCTTTTGACCATATGAAAACCACACCCACTATAAAAATGAAAATCATAAAGTTTCTTATATGGATAGACCTTCTCTTCCTAATTTCAAAAGGAGTACGTTCTTGAGAAGAGAATATTCGTATTAACAGAAGCTTTAGGAAGATTACTCCTAGTAAGAGAAGTACTGTCGTAACTACATCAAGTATGAGTGTATCAGTTACTTGAGGTAGAAAACTCTTTATAATTTCCAATTGCTGGTCCATGTATTTAACCTCTGAAGTAAGTTGAGATGTATTTAACAGATATAATAATCACGAATTTCGGTAAATCATCACCTTTGATATAGAAAAGAAAATATTCACAATCTATTACCAAAGTTGTCGAGATGAAATACTTCATTTGGATCCTTTCTGAACTTATCAGAACTTATTAATCTCTCATCAAAATAACCGAAAGGAAGCACTGTCAAAACATTCAGGTGATCAGGAATCTTTAAATAGTCCATAAGCCCTTTCTTTTCTAATCTTCCGATCCAGCATGTGCCAAGTTTGTTACTCCAAGCAGTTAAAGCCATATTCTGAACCGCTCTAGTGCTGTCTATCTCATGCCATTTTGAAGAAGGATCAGTTACAACTACAACTGCGAAATCAACTTGGGAGATAAAACTGCCGCTAATGCAATATTTTGTCATTTCATTTAGCTTAGCTTTGTCTCTTATCAAGATAAACTGCCATGGCTGATCGTTATGAGCGCTCGGGGCCAACCTTCCGGCTTCTAGCACTTCCATAACAACTTCTTCAGGTACTTCTTTTCTTACATAACTTCTAATCGAACTCAGAGTAGAAACACACTCAAAAACATCCATGTCATTATCTCCTAAATATTTTTAGTTAAGCAACCAAAAAACCATTGAGTATTACAGAAAAGACTCTATACTTATATTTCTAATTATGACCGCCAGGAACAGAAATATACAGCCTTTGTGCATAAAAGACTGTGTTATATTAAATATTTCAACAACATTGATACGGAAAAAAACTTAAAGATTTTAAAGATAAATTGGCAACTATTAGCTCACAATCAATCCGTAATACAACCAAACTAAGGTAATTTGAATTTTAAGGTATCCTAACTCATAACCTATAAATAATTTGGAGAATATGGCAATGGCACAATCTGTAGAAGTAGGTGATTTAGCTCCGAATTTTGCGCTTTTTTCCGAGAAAGATGAAGCTGTAGAGCTTCAAGATTACATCGGAATAAAACCGATAGTTCTATTTTTCTATCCTAAAAACAATACGAGACTATGCACTAAAGAGGTATGTCACTTTAGAGATAACTTTGATGAATTCAAAAATATATACGATACCGAAGTAATAGGAATTAGCTCAGACTCGATAGAATCTCACAAAGAGTTTGCTGAGACTAACAATCTTCCCTTTACACTTTTAAGTGATCCGGATGATGACGTTAGAAAAGAATATGGAGTGCCTAAAACACTGAGAATAGTACCGGGAAGGGTCACATACGTTATAGATAAACAAGGAGTAGTCAGGCATATCTTTTCATCCCAATTAAACTATAAAGGCCATGTCAAAGAAGCCCTTTCAGCTTTAAAATCACTGTGATCTAAGAAATGTTAATATCAAAATGAGTTTTTTTTCTCTTGCCCTCTTATATATATTCATCCTACATGATAAAGTTTCTAGAAGATAATGTTCTCTCATGTGAAAAACATTTGGTAAGATATTGGAAATTACAGGAGATTTAAATTGAAAAAGAAACTATGGGCCGGAAGGTTCAAAAAAGGAACTCATAAGGTAGCTGAAAAATTCTCGGCATCAATCGACTTTGACAAGAGGCTTTACAAAGAGGATATAGAAGGAAGCATCGCTCACGCGACAATGCTTGCCAGTGAAGGAATTATATTAAAAAAGGAATCTGACAAGATCATAAAAGGTCTTAAGCAAATAGAAAAAGAGATCGAAGCCGGGAAGTTTCCGTTTAGAGAGGAGCTTGAGGACATCCATCTTAATATTGAAAAACGATTAATTGAAAAAATCGGAGACGTTGGCGGCAAAATTCATACAGCGAGGAGCAGGAACGATCAAATTGCTCTTGATATGCGTCTTTATCTAAGGCGGGAAATCGATGAGATTATAGATCTCATCGAGGAAATTTCTAAGCATTTGGTTGAACTGTCAGATGAGAACATAGATGCCATGATTCCTCTATACACCCATGTCCAAAGAGGACAGCCTGTACTTCTATCCCATCAACTCATGGCGTTATTCGAGATGCTGAAACGTGACAGGGAGCGCTACATAGATTGCTTAAAAAGAACTAATGCGATGCCGCTTGGTGCAGGGGCCGGGGCTGGCACTACATTTCCTATAAACAGAAAAATGGTTGCCAAGCTTCTTGGTTTTCCTGAAGTTACCAATAATAGCATTGATACAGTTAGCGACAGGGACTTTATTATAGAATTTATATCTACATCTTCAACCTTAATGATGCACTTGAGCAGGATTTCAGAAGAGTTTGTCTTATGGTCAACAAAAGAGTTTGATTTTGTGGATCTAGGAGATGAATTTACTACAGGGTCAAGCATTATGCCTCAGAAAAGAAACCCCGATATGGCAGAGCTAATACGCGGGAAAACAGGAAGAGTCTATGGCGATCTTGTAAGTATTCTGACTCTTATGAAAGGCCTGCCATTTTCATATAATCGCGATATGCAGGAAGACAAAGAGCCGATGTTTGATACCGTCGATACTGTAAAAGCTTGTTTGGAAGTGCTTTCCGAGATGTTGCAAGCAATTGAGTTTAAACATGAAAATATGAAGAAAGCTCTAAATGAAGGGTTTATCACTGCTACTGACGTTGCAGATTATCTGAGTAGAAAGGGTCTGCCGTTTAGGCAATCACATGAAGTTACCGGCAATATTGTTAGCTATGCTGAGAAAAAGGGTGTCGAGCTTATGGATATTAATATCTCTGAATTCAGGAATTTTTCTAAACTATTTGAAGAAGACCTCTATAACTTTATCACTCTGCACGGATCAATTGAGAGCAGGAAATCACACGGCGGCACTGCTAAGAAAAATGTAGTTAAGATGATTAAACTTGCCAAAAAAGAAATTGCAAGTTGGTAAATAATCTAGTCGAGTCAAGTCACCAAAACAAGTTAAGTAGAATCCTTCGGGGGTTTGAGTGCATATATAATAACATGGAGACCAAAGTATGCTTGAAATGACTAAAGAGGAATATTCAACATTTCTCCTTGAAGGTACAAAAACCGGAAAGCTTGCTACTGTTAGAGACGACGGGCGCCCACATGTAGTTCCTATATGGTTTGTGATGGACGGTGACAAGCTAGTATTTAATACTGGGGAGTCGTCTGTTAAAGCCCGGAATATGAAACGTGATCCTAGAGTCAGTTTGAGCGTTGATGATCAGAAACCCCCTTATTCATTTGTAACGGTTGAAGGCACTGTAAGCTTTTCTGAAGACTCTGATGAACTGCTGCACTGGGCGACACGAATTGGAGGAAGATACATGGGTGAAGATCAAGCCGAAGCCTTTGGGAAAAGGAATGCTGTAAAAGGAGAACTCCTCGTTACCATCCATCCAAAAAAAATAATAGCTTATAAAGATGTTACAGCCTGGTAGGTCAATAACTTATGGGATTACTGATAGAAGGTAAATGGCAGGATAAATGGTACGACACTAAGTCAACTGGTGGGCGCTTTGTAAGAAAAGATAGCCAGTTTAGAGACTGGATTACCGCTGACGGGTCCTCAGGCTTCAAGGCAGAGCCTGGCCGATATCATCTATATGTATCACTAGCATGCCCTTGGGCACACCGCACTCTGATCCTAAGAAAGATAAAGAAACTTGAGAATATAATTTCTCTTTCTATTGTCGATCCTTTGATGGAAGAAAATGGATGGGAATTTTCAGACTATGAAGGCTCTATACCTGATATCATAAACAGATCTGATTACCTTCACCAAATCTATACAACATCTAAACCAGAATTCACAGGGCGTGTCACTGTTCCGGTACTATGGGATAAACAAAAGAAAACAATTGTTAACAACGAATCATCAGAAATCATTCTCATGCTTAACTCAGAATTTGATGAATTTGGAGATTCATCGCTGGATTTTTATCCAGAAGATTTAAGAAGTGAAATTGATGAAATTAATCAATATATATATCACAGCATAAACAACGGTGTATATAAATGTGGTTTTGCCACAACGCAGGAAGCTTATGAAGAAGCATTTATAAATTTATTTAGCTCACTTGATAAGATTGATAATATTCTGAGCAATAAGCGATATCTAGTCGGAGGTAAATTGACCATTGCAGATTGGAGACTATTTACGACCTTAGTCAGATTTGATTCGGTCTATTACACCCATTTTAAATGTAATCTCCGGAGAATCGAGGAGTATCCTCACATATCTAACTACCTAAGAGAGCTTTACCAATATCCAGGTGTTGAAGAGACCGTAAATTTTAAGCACATCAAAGAACACTATTTCAAAAGCCACAAGAGTATTAATCCAACAGGCATTGTACCATCCGGACCTGAACTTGATCTCTCAACTGCTCATAATAGATCAGAGCTATAAATATTTTTCTTTATATTATTTCCCCTTGCACATAAACAAATTTGTAATGATAATTATCTTTAATGGCGAACTCTTATAGGACTCTTGTTTTAAATGATGACTATCGACCTCTTGTCCTGAAAAATGATTGGAGAGCAGGATGAATCCGGATTCTAATATCGCCTCTCATCATAGTGGTTTAAACAAAGTTATATCCAAACTCTCAACAACTGAAAAAGGTAGTTCCATGGTTTTGTTTTGGGCGCTTATTGTTGGGGCTCTCACAGGTTGTGTTGGAGCTCTGTTTCAACTCGCTTTAGCTCAAATAGCAACCTTCAAAGCTATGTTTTTGAAGTTTCTTGAATTTACTCCTGGGTTGCCGTTGATCGGCTCTATTGTTCTCTCGGGTGTAATGGTATTTATCGCATTCTTATTGGTTAGAAAACTTGCTCCTGAAACAGGCGGCAGCGGCGTGCAGGAAATTGAGGGCGGTTTGGATGGGTTGAGACCCCTTAGATGGAAAAGGGTTATTCCTATTAAGTTTTTCGGCGGTTTGCTTTCTCTTGGCAGTGGAATGGTAATGGGGCGCGAGGGCCCGACAATTCAGATCGGCGGAAATATAGGAAAGATGATTGCGGATAAGTTTAAGGTTAGCATGATTGATACCCACGCTCTAGTGGCTGCAGGTGCAGGTGGGGGACTTTCTGCTGCTTTTAATGCACCGCTTGCTGGAATACTTTTTGTTATTGAAGAAATGCGCCCTGAGTTCAAATACAACTTTCTAACAGTTCAGGCGGTAATAATTGCTTCAGCATCCGCGGATATTGTGCTCAGAATAATGGTTGGACAAGAACTTGCAATTCCTATGAACATGTTGTCCACTCCGCCTCTACCTTCGCTGTTTCTGTTTCTTATTTTTGGCTGCGTTTTTGGAGTTTTCGGTTATGTATTTAATCTTTTACTTGTTAGGACACTAAATTTCTTTTCTAACCTAAGTGGATTGTCTTTTACTCTGACAGGGCTTGTAGTAGGTGGCCTAATAGGTGCACTTGTATGGCTATTCCCAGACGCTGTAGGTGGTGGTTATGTAGTGATACCAAAAGCCCTTAGTGGATCAATTCCGGTAATGATTATGTTATTACTCTTCGCAGTAAGATTTGGAACAACTATGGTTAGTTACGGCTCTGGTGCAATAGGAGGCATTTTCGCCCCCATGTTGGCATTGGGAACACTATTTGGAATGTGGTTTGGACATTTTGCTCATTTCATACTACCTGATTTAATCGTTCAACCAGAAGTATTTGCAGTTGCAGGAATGGCAGCGCTCTTTTGCGCTACGGTTAGGGCCCCACTCACAGGTATCGCCCTAACAATTGAAATGACTGGTAATTATCTTATGATATTGCCACTAATCCTAACTTGTTTCACGGCAACAATAGTAGCTCAAGGTCTCGGCGGACAGCCCATTTATACTGTGCTTCTAAAAAGAACTATAGATTTGGCTAAGAAAACAGGCAACAGGCTTATGCCTGAAAAATAAGATTAATATTAAGTGTGGTTTTATAAATTATCAGAAAATAACTTAAGCAACTTCTTCCTTACAACCGCCTTCATCTAGAATCTTCTCAATTTCATATCCCGCAGCTATTGTTGCAATCCGGGAAACGAGTTCAAGCGCTGGAGAACAGAGTGTCTCAACTTCATCTATATGTGTAGATTCATCACATGGATCAATATGAGCAAATTCCATACCTCTTGAGTTCAGATTTTCTAAAGTGTTTCTGCTCTTATTAAGCCTTAAAAACCCTCCAGCAACCTGAGTGTCTATGAGATAAAAAACTGGCTCGGCAGAAATATCTGATTCATACTTAAATGATGTAGGTATACCTTCTTGTAGCACAACGTCTCTAACCGGATTGCCGCCCTTGCTAACTCTCATACGCTTTCTTTTATCAGAATTTAGGCCTCTAATATCATCTCCACTGGTGACATTCACAACAGCCATTCCATAAGTCCCGGAATTACTCTTAATGAATAGATATGGTTCTTCAGATATCCCTCTTTCTTCGTATTGTATCTTTAATCTACTAATCATTGAATCAGCAACCTGGGCAATTTTTTCTCTATCTTCTCTATTGTCAAAATCAACCCCGTAGTCATCTATCGTATCGATTGATATAACCCAGGGGTCAATTTCAAGAATCTGAGCAACTTCCTGGGCAAGCTTGTTATAAAATTCAAAATGAATGCTTTTTTTCCTAGTATGCCATCCAATTTCCACCGGGGGCTCTACAGGTTGAGTTATATCTCTTAGGGTTTTTGGACATTTCTCGGAGAAGTCGTTGTTTATTAATAGTAGATCGGGGTTAAGATTAGGAATAGTAACTCTATTATTATCTTTTAATGCTCTATATGCTCTTACTTTATTTCCGGAAGCTGCTTCAAACTCCATTTCTTCAGGAAGATCTTCATCACTAATGATTCCTACTTCCACTCTATAGCCAACTTTTTCAAGTATTGATTTGATTACAGAAATATTCTCCCAATAAAAAGTATTTCTTGTATGAAGCTCGGGAATTATAAGAATGCTCTTCATATTCGGATATTCCCTATTGAAGTAGCCTTGAAACAGCGCTGATGCTTGATTTCTAAATGTATCAGAAAGATTGTTAAAGCCGGCTGGAAAAACATTGGTATCGACAGGCACAATTTTATGGTCTGAGATTCTTAAATCAACAGAGGTATAAAGAGGTATAAAGACTTTATTAACTTGGTCTTTAATCCATAAATCGAGTTTGTCTGTATTCTTTGCTATTTTGCTATTTAAGTCCCTAAGATGATTCATGTATTAATTTCCTATTGAGATCTTATTCTTTTACGACATAAGTCCCTGCAATTTTATCATGCCAAGATTGAGAGTTTCTATCAAAAATTGACCATACAAAACCAAGAAATAAGAAGGCAGCTGAAATATAATATCCAATCCACCTTACAAACGACTGCCAAAATCCTATTGAACTGCCTTCCTCAGAAATAATTCTAATACCCATTATCATTTTCCCAATAGTTTTCCCTCCGTAACCATTAAGAATAACAAAATACGCAGACGCTAGAAAAAACAAAAGCATGTATATCGGCATGAAGACTCTGTTTAAGCCCAATGAATCTAGGTTTGTATCCTGCAATAAAAAAATGGCAGCTGCAAACGCAACTAAAGAGACAATGGCTATTACAACCAGGTCTATAAAGAATGCTAAAGCTCTGGAGTTTAATCCTGCAAGATCAAAGGATAGTAGTTCTTCTTCGTAATTTTCGGTTCTCATATTTGATTCAGATAGATCATTTGGGGAATCTTCAAAAGATTCAGGATTATTTATATCTTTATTCGACATTTTATTTGATGCTCCAATTACGGCCAACGATGCTTACTATTTTGATACTGCGCGAATATTACATCTTTGGTTCCTAGGACTATGTTACTTTATAATTCGAATTAATAGCAAGTTATACAAAGGAAAGAAGCTCTAACAAATATAAAAAACTGCACCTGATCACAAACTTTTATAGTTTACGAACAGGTGCAGTGAATTTTTTTATTTTGAGATTATTTATGAACCTTCAGACAATTTGAGATCAATTGCTGCTTTTACACCCTGAGGGTTAGCTCCAGGAACTTTCATTCCATTGATCACAAAAGTGGGAGTAGAGTTAACACCTATAGACTGTGCTTCAGCCATATCAGCTTTAACTCTTGCCTCAGTATCATCAGATGCTACACATGCGTCAAATTCTTTCAAGTTCAATCCTAGTTCTTTAGCATATCCATTGAAAGTAGCATCAGCATCTTCTAAGGTAATTTTCTTTTGATTATCAAATATTTTGTCATGGAAAGCCCAGAACTTATCATTGCTCTGATCATATGCGCAAAGGGAAGCAATGGAAGCTTTCATGGCCCAGTTGTGATTTGGCAGTGGGTACTGCTTGAAAGAAATTGAAACTTTGCCTTCATAATCTTTTAAGATCTGAGGAAGCATCTCTTTTCCTCTTTGGCAAAATGGGCACTGAAAATCAGAATATTCAACAACGGTAATCTGAGCGTCTTTGGTCCCTTTCATTGGAGTATTAGCCAAAGATATTTTGTCCATAGCTTCTTTGTGAGGATCAATAGTTGAATCCAGTATATCGGTTCCAAGACCTGGGGAACCTAAAATCATATATTTGCCATCAGTGCTAACATATAGAGGTACTGACTGACCGCCACCACCAATTGCACCTTTTTTTAAACCTGCAACTCCAGTATCTTTAAAATCTTTTGTGTTTATAATATCTGTCCCCAAAATAACATACTGAGCATCACCCATTATAAATAGGGGAACCTGATTTCTACCTGCCTGAATAGTACCTTTCTTAAACCCGGCAAAACCGGAATCTGTAAAATCCTTTGTACTCACAAGACTTGCGCCTATCATTAATGACTGGCCGTCTTCACTTATTAGAACTGGAACACTATTAGGACCATATGGGATACTGCCTTGTTTTAGTCCCTTTACATCTGTTGCCTTAAAATCTGCAGTGCTTGTGGGTTTGCCTATTAAAACATATTTCCCGTCTTCACTAATAATAAATGGAAGCTCCTGATCTCCACGATCAGTTACAAGTGAAAAAACACCTTCTTTAAATCCTTCTATTGGACTCGCTTCAAATCCTGTCACAGTAACTTCTGTCCCAGGAGGAACTGTAGTTCCAAATCTATTCATAAAGAAGGACTGCAATCTAGCAGCCTCATCCTTTGACATTGGTTCTGCAAAAGAAGTACTTCCAACCATAAAAAAACATAGCGCTAGTAGTGCCGCTCCTAAAAATTTAACTCTCATTACTTGCCTCCTATTTTCTAAAAGCTGTTTAGATTAGCTAAAACTATACCACTGAATGTTTAGAAAGCAACAAAAATAAGGGGTGATACAACTGCATGAAATTAAACAAAATTTGTTGGATTTCGGCTAATTAAAGACCCTCTCAAAGATAGTATCGATATTCTTGAGATCAGCCTTAACATCAAAACATTCCTCTATTTCTTCAACAGTTAAAGAGTTTTTTACGCTCTTATCTTTAAGGAGTAAATCTTTGAAATCTTCGCTCCCTTTCCAGGTTTCCATTGCGTTATCCTGCACTATTTTATACGCATCTTCACGTGAAAATCCTTTGCCAATAAGTTTTAGTAAGACTTTCTGTGAAAAAACAAGACCGCGGGTTAACCAAATGTTCTTTTCCATATTTTCCGGATATACCTGAAGACCATCCAAGAGGTAATGAACCCTGTCGAGCATATAATCAAGGAGAATAGTTCCATCAGGACCAATTACCCTTTCTACAGAGGAGTGGCTAATATCACGTTCATGCCATAGTGGAATATTTTCCAAAGCTGAAATAGCATAAGAGCGGACTAGCCTTGAAAGTCCACATAGATTCTCTGATATTATCGGGTTTCTCTTATGCGGCATGGCTGAAGAGCCTTTTTGTCCCTTTCCAAAGGGTTCTTCTAACTCAAGCACTTCTGTTCTTTGGAAATGTCTCACCTCTACTGCAATTTTTTCAATAGTGGATGCTACTATAGAAAGTGTGAGGAAGAAATCCGCATGAATATCGCGCTGAACAACCTGAGTGGATATTGGTGCGGCTTTAAGACCCAATCTTTCGCATGCAAATTCTTCAACATGAGGCGGAACATTGGCAAATGTGCCGACAGCGCCTGAAATCTTACCCACACTAATTACATCTTTTGCCCTAGCCATACGCTCTAAATTTCTCTTCATCTCATCGTACCATAAAGCAAAAACAAGACCTAAAGTCTTTGGTTCGGCATGAATTCCGTGAGTTCTTCCAATCATAATTGTATCTTTGTGTTCATATGCGCGTCTTTTTAGCACATCCAAAACAGAAGCCAAGTCTTTAATCAAGATCTCAGCCGAATCTTTTAGCTGAAGAGCCAAAGCTGTATCTAAAACATCCGAAGAAGTAAGCCCTAGGTGTATAAATCTGGAATTCTCCCCTACATGCTCTGAGACAGAGGTGAGAAAAGCAATAACGTCATGCTTTACCTCTTTCTCAAGCTCATCAATCCGCCCCACATCAAAACCTGCGCTAGCTTTAATGTCTTCGACAGCTTCTTTTGGTATTCTTCCGTCTTCTGCCCATGCTTCGCAGACGGCTATTTCTACACGTAGCCAGTTCTTATATTTGGATTCATCAGACCATATAGAAGACATTTCAGGTCTTGAGTATCTTGTAATCAAATTTGTAGTACCTCCCCTACGGTTTTTCTTGGTGCGACAGAAACACTAACCTCTGATTCGGCACCATTTTTTTTCACTATTTTTGAGGCGGACTGAAAAGCGAGCTCAGGTCTATTATTAACCTGGCTCAAATGCCCCAAAACAACATGCTTCAAACCATCATGAAACAACTCATCTAAAAGTTCAGATGCTTGATTGTTAGATAAATGACCCAAGCGACCTTTAATTCTTTGCTTCAAATCCCAAGGGTAATGACTATAAAGAAGTATGTCACTATCGTGATTAAATTCGATTAATAAAATGTTAGAGCCTTTTAACCTTTCCTTAACTAGCGAAGTAACGGAACCAATATCTGTGACTATTCCAATTTTAGTATTATTAGAGCATTCAATAGCAAAACCCACCGGATCGAGAGCATCATGCGGTACTGAAAATGGAGTCACTAATAAATCCTTAATAGCAAAGGCTGTGTCACTCTCAAATTCTTCAAGCTGATTGACCTTATCTTTCCAAAGATGTGTCGTAGCTGAAGCTACATAAGTTGGAATACTCAATCTTTTAATTGCATGAGTGTGATCAGAATGCTCGTGAGTAGTAATAACAGCATCGATTTCAGCTAGATCAACACCTATAGTCTCAAGCCTGAGCCTAATTTGCTTCATACTGATGCCGGCATCAACCAATACTTTTGTGCTCTCAGTCTCTATATATAGTGAGTTCCCTGAACTCCCACTGGCTAAAGTGCAAACTCTCATTTAAATGAAATAAAGCTCCTATATGGTATGGGGGCGTAGTATTGCTTTATTTAAACTTACTTATCAACTCTAAAACGCCTGAAATATTATATATTGCGAGAAAAGAGGTCTATTTATGTAAATATCAAACAGATTTGATGTTAACTCCTTCTTAATTTAAATCTAACATAGGATTAACAAACAGGGAATATTATCTTCTACATACCCTATCAACTCCGTGCTCTTAAAGGTGTGTGTCGCTTGCGACTCACACCTTTTTTTGTAGAAAACCAAGCCGCTCAGGAAACTGCTTATATAAAGCTGGAAGTACCAGTAAAGTAAGGATTGTAGATGAGATAATTCCACCAATTACAACCGTTGCCAATGGGCGCTGTACTTCCGATCCGGCCCCAACATTAAGTGCCATCGGTACAAAACCTAGACTTGCCACCAATGCTGTCATAAGTACTGGACGTAAACGTGCTAATGCTCCTTGAATAATAGCTTCCTCACGCGGTTTACCTTGTTCCTCAAGGTCACGGATAAAAGACAGCATAACCACACCATTTAGAACTGCCACACCAGAGAGGGCAATGAAACCTACTCCTGCGGAAATTGAGAATGAGATATCACGCAGGAATAACGCGGCAATTCCTCCAGTAAGCGCAAGCGGCACACCTGAAAATATTATGAAGGCCAAACGTGCCGAGCCAAAGACCATAAACAACAAACCAAAAATCAATAACAATGCCAACGGAACCACGATCATTAAACGCTGTTTGGCGGAGATAAGTTGCTCAAATGTACCGCCATATTCCGTCCAGTACCCAGAAGGAATATCAACACGCTGATCTATGCGCTCTATAGCTTCTTCTACAAAGCCGCCTAAATCCCGCTCACGCACATTGGCAGTAATCACTACACGTCGTTTACCATTTTCACGACTGATCTGATTCGGGCCATAGGCTAATTCTAGTTGAGCAACGTCCTTGAGGGGGACATAACCGATAGAGTTATTGTCCTCATCAAAGGTTGATAGTGGGATTGGCAAATCCTCCAGCATCTCTATATTTGTGCGGATATGCTCTGGCAAACGCACAACAATATCAAAGCGCCGATCCCCTTCAAAAAGCTTTCCAGCTTCACGTCCTCCCATTGCTACTTGTACTATATCCTGCACATCAGACATATTAAGTCCATATCGATCTAGTGCTGCACGATTAGGCAGGATTGACAGAACAGGTAATCCTGTTGCTTGCTCTATTTTCACATCTGAGCCCCCAGGAATGCCCTTGAGTTCTTTTTCAACTTGTTCAGCAACATTCAGCATAACATCCAGATCATCACCAAAAATCTTAACTGCAAGATCACTCCTTACACCTGATATCAGTTCATTGAAGCGCATCTGTATAGGTTGGGTAAATTCGTAGTTGTTGCCAGGAACTGTTTTGGCGACTTCTTCCATTTCCATGACTAGGTCCTTCTTGGTTTTGGATGGGTTAGGCCATTGCTTCCGTGGTTTTAGCATTATAAAAGTATCAGCAACACTTGGCGGCATTGGGTCAGTGGCTACTTCAGGTGTACCGATCTTTCCAAAAACCTCTCGAATCTCAGGGAAATCCTCCTTCAGACGCTTTTCCAGTGTTGCCTGCATTTCTACAGCCTGTGTTAGGCTTGTGCCAGGTATTCGTATTGCATGGAGAGCGATATCGCCTTCATCAAGGTTTGGTATAAATTCAGCACCCATACGTGATGCCCCAAACAAACTGATTACTACTAGAACTGTAGCTATAGTGATAACCGTAAGCGGATGACGAACACTCCAGCGTAAAGCAGGCTCGTAGCCTCTTTTTGCGCCGAGTATCACTCTGTTTTCTTTCTCTTCTACTTTGCCTGTAATAAATAGCGCTACTGCGGCTGGAACAAAAGTGAGTGATAAAATCAATGCAGAGAGTAAAGCTATGACCACAGTAAAAGCCATGGGGTGAAACATCTTGCCTTCCACACCTGTAAGTGAGAAGATTGGCAAATACACAACAGTGATAATAATTACTCCGAAAATACTGGGCTTAATTACCTCAGTTGTTGCTTCAGCGGTGAGTTTGAAACGTTCTTCCCGAGTCAGCAATCTACCAAGTTGATTCTGTGCTATACCAAATCTCCTAATACAGTTTTCAATGATAATCACTGCACCATCAACAATCAGCCCAAAATCTAATGCGCCAAGACTCATCAAGTTTCCAGAAACTCTGTTTTCAACCATACCAGTGATAGTCATTAACATGGATATCGGAATAACCATCGCAGTAATCAACGCTGCACGAAAATTACCCAAAAGAAGAAACAAGATTACGACAACGAATAAAGCACCTTCCAAGAGATTTTTCTCAACTGTAGCAATAGTACGATTAACAAGATCAGTTCTGTCATAAACAGCCTTGGCTAAAACACCTGGCGGAAGGCTTTTATTTACTTCTGTTAGTTTTTTGGCCACCCGCTGCGATACTTCACGGCTGTTTTCACCAATAAGCATCATGGCTGTGCCTAGCACCACTTCTTCACCATTTTGAGTTGCAGCTCCTGTGCGAAGTGGTGAACCAAGCTCAACGTCCGCAACTTGGCCAATACGAATAGTGAGTTCATCTTTTTTTGTGACAATGATATTACGTATATCATCAAGTTTCTTTACCTGACCGGGCACACGAATTAGATATTGTTCGCCATTTCGTTCAATATAGCCCGCGCCGACATTCTCATTGTTACGCTCAAGAGCATTCATTACATCATGAACAGTAAGACCATAGGCCAGCAAGCGATAAGGATAGGGCTTAACATGAAATTGTTTTTCATAACCACCAATGGAGTTGACTTCGATTACACCTTTCACGTTACGAAGTTGCGGCAATATTACCCATTGCTGCAGAGTTAGGAGGTCCATGGGCGTGTAATGCGTTCCGTCCTCTTTTTTTACATTCGGATCAGCTTCTACTATATACATGAATATCTCGCCGAGCCCTGTTGCGATTGGACCCATTTCTGGCTCTACCCCTAGAGGCAATTCGCTTTTAATTTCCCCTAATCGCTCTCCAATCAGCTGACGTGCAAAGTAGATATCAGTACCTTCTTCAAACACCACCGTCACTTGACTAAGACCATAGCGTGACAAAGAGCGTGTGTAGTCTAATTTTGGAAGCCCAGCCAGAGCAGTTTCTACGGGAAAAGTGACGCGCTGCTCCATTTCTAAAGGAGAATAACCTGCTGCCTCAGTATTGATCTGTACTTGCACATTGGTAATGTCCGGCACAGCGTCAATTGAGAGTCTATTGAAGTTGTATATCCCCAGCGCCATCAGTCCGAGGACTAGAATTATGACCAGCCAGCGGTGCCGGATTGAGAAATGAATAAGGTGCTCAAGGATAGAGAGATTTTTTTGTCCGTATGGTTTTTCTGTATTTTTAGATATATCAGTGGTCATGGCCTGCTCCCGATTTCTCAATATCCGCTTTGATCAAAAAGCTGTTCTCAGTTACATACTCTGTCCCCGGCTTTAAGCCACTTAACACTTCTACCATTTCACCATCGCTCATACCGAGTTCCAACATACGGACTTCATAGGCATTACCTACCTTTGCAAAAACTACAGTAAAATCACGAAAACTTTGTAAAGCAGAGGTTTTAACTGCCAGAGGCACTTGCTTTTCGTCAATTAAAACATCACCTTTGACTGTCATACCTGGTCGCCATTGACCGTGCTTATTATCCAAAGGTACAATGGCAAGCACCGTCTGGCTGATTGCATTGGCTGTAGGCAATAGCATCTTAAGAGGTGCTATTGCCATGTTAAGATTCTCATCTCGGAGACCAGCAAGTTCATATACACGCACCATCTGATCGGGCTGAATGTTAGGAAGATCAGTTGGGAATACATGAAATTCGGCCCAAACTTCAGATAAATCGGCGATTGTAAATAAAGGCTTATCTCCAGCAACATCTCCGACATTGGTGTTTCGTGCCATAATGATGCCGTCAACAGGTGATACAACATTGAAAGTATTCAAGCTTTTATTGCTTTCGACCTTAGCAAGCACATCACCTTTCTTGACTTGCTGCCCCCACATTGCATTAACGCTCTTGACGATGCCTGGAAAACGGGCTCTTATTTGAGCTGTGCTGTTGCGATTAAGAGTAATTCGGCCTGTCAGACGCGCATATTTGCTAATAGTAGCCGCACCCGCTTTTTCAGTATTGACGCCCGACTCTTGCGCTGCTTTTTCACTTATTTCTGTGCGGCCTTCATGAGATTCAAATTCCCAGCGGTGAGGTTGCCCTTTATAATTCGCCTCCATCATAACATCAAAAGAATGCGGCTCATTAACAACACCATCACCAATGAGCACATTGTTCTCAGGTTTGAAAGCAAATCGATTGATCTCACCGTCCAGACGATGAAGCTCTATAGAAAGATTTACCTTTGAAGGGTCTACGGGCTTATCGTTTTCATAAGCATAGACACGAAACTGAGGTTGTACCCCCTGCTCAAAAATAGTAAGTTCAATTGAGAAATCACCATCTCGAAATAGCTTCCCGCCTTTTGGTCCTCTTTCCTGTTTTTCAGTTTCGTTATCAACTTGGCTTTCTGCATAGGTTGTCGAAAATATTGTTAACGGCGCTAATATCAGAGTGAAAATAGTGCTTAATAGCATCATATAAATTAGTGTTTTATTCATCTCCTTGTTCCTCCACTTTATTTTGCGAGACTTCTTCAATGAGTGGTTTGTATGTACCCATCAGGAAGTCGATTTGTACCTTAGCCTGATAAAGCTCCAACATGTTATCTAAGTATTCGGATTGCACCCTATTGAGTGTGCGCTGCGCATCGAGCAGATCTAAGAATTCGAATGCCCCGAGATTGTATCCTTTATTTACCTGATTGTAGGATTCTTTTGCACTTGGAATTATGTCATCTTTATAGTGGTGTATTATCTCCAATTCCGCATAGAATATTTCCCAAGCCTGCGTGGCGGACTGATGGAGAGATAACTCTGTAGCGTGGGCTTGCGCGTCTGCACGGGTCACATTGGCACGGGCGCTTTTAATGCCCCCTTGATTGCGATCAAACAATGGCAAGGGAAATGTCAATAAAGCAACTAATGCAGTATCGTCATTATCAAAGAACTGCCTCACTCCGAGACCCACAGTCGGATCAGGAACACCAGTTGCTTTGGCGAGATCCAGAGAAGACCGAGCCTTCATTTTTGCAAATTCTTGAATGCGTGACTGTGGAGCTGATTTTAAGGCACTGATCACAGCCTGATGATCCGGCAGTTTTGGTAAAACAGATAAATCCGCTTCAATATGAAGATCATCACCGCTTTTTAGACCTAACAGACGGGCCAAGTCATTACGAGCAAAATTGTACTCTTCTTCAACATGGTGCTTTTCGATTTTCGCCTCGGTCTTTTCAATATTTGCCTTCTCAAGTTGAAAAGTTGGTGAGACTGCCGCATTAACTCGTTTTTTTACAATCTCATAGGTTTGGTTTGCCAATTGCAAACGATTATCTGCAAGGGCAATATATTCTTTAGCAATAGACATCCGGATAAAGGCATATTCAGTTTCTGAGAGTAGCTTCAATGCTTCAACCATAGCTTCTTGCTTGACAATTTTATAGCCAAAATCTGCGACCTCGGTTCGGATCCGACGTTTTCCGGCAAGCTCTATCTTTTGCTCTAGCGCAAGAGTTACCTCAGTTCTTTCAAATCCTTTTCGTTGATCACTACCCCCAAAGTTTTCTATTTCAAAAACCGTATTCGGATTGGGACGGAGCGAGGCTTGAGAACGTTCTCCCGCAGCAGCTTCAATTTGTGACAGTGCGGCCCTGTATGTAGGGTTGTTTTGTAAAGCCCTCTTTAATGCTGTTTTCTTATCCAAAGTTTCAGCTAAGCAAAGTGTTGAACTACTTAAAAGCAATACAAATATCGAGATAAAAAGTACTTTTTTTATCATAATTTTACCCTCTTAAATTTATGGTTTGATTTGTATAAAAAGGTCAATATAGGGCGTTAGAAATCACTACGTGCACATAGAAATACCATGCACAAAATGTGATTAGACACGCAAAGACGCCTGTATGTATTACCTAAATCCGCAAGCGAAGTGTGGTGAGATAAAGAGATGAGAAGTTGGGTTCAAAAGCATGACCCGCAGGCGGGCCACGCACCAGATGAGATCTTGCTCTATAAAAACTACTAACTGTGATATCATCAGCAAGATCATAATCAAAATCCTGAGCAAACATTAATTTTGATATGGAATTATCTTTATCTGTATTCTTTATATCTACATGTAGAAAATCTTTGTAGTAAGAAGCTAAATCAGTAGGGAAGCTATGATTAACGTTTTTATGTTCAGCATGGGGATCATTCTGATGTTCATGGAAATGATCAAATTTGGTTACTTTATGATGAGAGGAATCTACATGATGTACAATGTGAGCATCATACAAGGCGTGCACAGCACTATGCGGCGCAAGTGGCAATAATGATGGAAGTACAAGTGCCAATATCAAATATGCAGAGACATAATTTCTCATCAACATTAAATTAACCACAAGAGGAAATATTTTCAATATCCACTTTGCTATGCGGTAACGGTATTATTATAATAAAATTATCTCTCTGCAAAGCTTAAATAGATGTAATTGCATTTTATATGTCTCTTCGATATATATGCATTCTATTCATATTTACAGGTCAGACTAAACGCCTTATCAGGAGTTTATGACAACTATATCAAATTAATGTTAATGCGATAACAGATTTAAATAACGATGATGTTTATGCCAATTCTCACACGATCAGTAGAAAAACCGTTTTTACTCTTAAATTGTAATGTTGTGGTTCGTTTTAGAGTTGAACAGATTTCCTGCTTATATAGTACGACATATAAAACAGCTACAAAGATGCTTTTCCTCAGGCAAAGCTTTTGCGTAACTTGAAATAGTTAGTTTCTCTCTTCTGAATAAAAAAACACTTGAGCATTCAATTCGATGAGCTATTCTATCTAATAATAAGAAATATATACAGTTGTTGTACTATATATAATATCGAACTCTTAAAGGTGTGCGTCGCTTGCGACTCACACCTTTTTTTATTGCACAAAATCAAAATTGAAAACTATATAGAAACTATTACTTTGGATTGGCTTTTTTGTAATCGGCAATAAAACTCTCCAGCATTGGATCAAGAGCCGCTTGAACACTTGATGATAAATCTTCAGGAAGGGCCCCGCCGGTTGTTAGAACCGTCCATGTTGGTGATACCGCTGTTAGACCAGGGCTTCTTTGAAGTACAACTACCTGGTTAAAATCTAAAGTTGCTGTAAAGATATATATAGGCCCAGGCTGCTTTGTTGAATTAATATTCAGCACTAGTCTTGGCTGGCCAACAATAGTTCCAACTTCCTGCTCAGTTAAGACTTTAACTCCGGATTTCTTAAGCTTCTGGGTAATAATCTTCACCAAATCTTGCTTCTTCAGACCATCAGCAACAGCATCGGCATCTATATCTTCAACACCCACACCTATGCCCTTTAAACCTTTCAAAGTATTCATTTCTGCTTGATCACCTTGAGAAAATGAGGTTGTAGAAATCATTAAAGAGGTAAAAACAAGCACTAATACAGTCGTAATTGCTAATCTAAACATGTTATGGGCCTCCGAAATAAAAACTAGCTGAGTTTTTCAAAACAATTGCTCAGGTTATCTGACTTTTATGAAAATTATATTAAGAGAGCAGAAAGGCCTATATATCTAATCTAGCTATGCATTGGGAAATATGTAGTGAACTAAAACTAGTAGTCTTTATCTCTTTGGAGAGCAGGGTTAGGAATGAGAGAGCTAATTGTAGATTCGGGAGTCTTCTTACCATTGCTATGAAAAATCGATAGAAACCCAGTATATAAAAAACCAAATTGGATAATAAGTAAAAATGGAATCCATCCATAGTAGCCTTTATAGATTGCATATAGAGTTTGAAGAAGAAACAAGATACCGAGAGTAATTTCTATCACTGCAGTTATTTCTTTGGATGAGACATAGCTTTTTCTAGTCCGCCAGTTATCACTTTTGGAAGTTACAGCAAATTTGGGAGTCCGCCTGAATTCTGATTCTTTACCCAGAAATGCTTCAAGCACTGCCTTACTATTATTTATGGCCATTCCGGCACCAATAGAAATGGCAACAGGCACATACTTAAGGGAACTAAGCCAATTCTTCCCGTGCCTTTCTTTGACTGTATAAGCATAGAAGAAAGCAAAACTCAATGTACCGGCCGAGATTGCAAAAAGGTTAAACAAAACTAATTTATGCCAAGCAATTGACTGCCAGAAATAGCCCATTGGAAACATTAGTAACAAGAGAATCAGAAGGAGTAAATATGAGATATTACCAAAAAGATGAAAAAATGCTTCAGATTTGACTTTAAAAGGTAGATCTTTTCTCTTAAAAACTTGAGGGAGAATCTTAAATGCTGTTTGCACTCCGCCCTTAGCCCAGCGGTGCTGCTGTGACTTGAATGCATTCATGTCAACCGGTAGCTCAGCATCTGCAATAGTATCTTTTAAGTAAACAAGCTTCCATCCGGCTAATTGCGCTCTATAACTAAGATCCAGGTCTTCAGTAAGAGTATCGTGCTGCCATCCGCCTGAGGTCTCTATACATTTTTTCCTGATAACTCCGGCCGTACCGTTAAAATTAAAGAACATTCCATTATTGAAACGAGCCGATTGCTCAAGAATAAAATGTCCGTCAAGTAGAATTGACTGGGATTTTGTTAAAGTAGAGTAGCCCTGATTTACATGCCCCCATCTAACTTGCACCATGCCTACTTCGGAATCGACAAAGAAATCGACTGTTTTTCTAAGAAAATTTTCAGGAGGCATGAAGTCGGCATCAAAAATTGCGATTAATTCGCCTTTTGCAGATTTAAGCCCTTCTCTTAAAGCACCTGCTTTATAACCCTCTCGATTCTTTCTGTGCAAGCAACTAATATTAAAGCCTTGTTCTCGGAAGTGATTGACACAGCTGCGTGCAATTTCAGTAGTTTGATCTGTTGAATCATCCAGGACCTGAATTTCGAGCAGCTCTTTGGGATAGTCAATCTTACAAACACTGGAGATGAGTCTTTCAACTACATACATCTCATTATAAACAGGCAGCTGAACAGTCACTATAGGCAGTTTTTCAAAAGTGCCTTTTGGCGTAGGTACTTTGTTCTTATTCTTACTATAAAGATACGACAAATAATATCTATGTATACCAAAAGTACAGAGTAGCAAAAGAGAGAAGCCGTAAACAGCCGATGTAACAATTTTAGAAATTAATATGAAGTATTCCAATTATTTTTCCTATTGATACTTACAAAAGATTAAAACTTGGTGTCCTTTAACCTTTGTACGGCCTGGATTATTCTTTCTGTGCTAAATGTTGTTGAAACTCTAGCGTACCCTTCCCCGTATTGACCAAATCCCGTTCCGGGAGTAACAACTATTCCTGATTCAGATAGAAGTCTTGAAGAGAATTCTTTGGAAGTAAGCCCCTGAGGAACATCAAACCATACATAAAAAGTCGCTTTAGGTGGATAATAGCTGAGTCCTGCTTCATCAAGCCCTTTGCAAAATATGTCGCGTCGTTCTTGAAAAATCTTGATCCTGTCTTGAAGACCTTGCTTATAGTTTTGAAGTGCTACGATCCCTGCATATTGAACCGCTTGAAAAGCTCCAGAATCTATATTGGTTTTGATTTTTCCAATTCCTGCAATTGCTTTTTTATTACCCACAGCAAAAGCAATCCTCCAGCCGGTCATATTGAAAGTTTTGGATAGAGAGTGGAACTCAATTCCTACATCTTTGGCCCCATCTGTCTGTAAAAAGCTAAGTGGATTGTATCCATCATAAGCGATTTCGGTATACGCTGCATCGTGGCAGATAAGGATATTGTTCTTAGCAGCAAAATCGACTAAATCTTTAAAAAATGCTCCATCTGCTACAGCTGTAGTAGGATTGTTGGGATAGTTCAAGAATAAGAGTTGGGCTTTTTTTCTGATATCTTCAGGAATTGCATTAAGATCAGGCAAAAATTCGTTATCTTTATAAAGTGGCACAGCATAAGGAGTTCCACCTGCAAAACTTATTGAGGTCGGATAAACCGGATAACCAGGATCAGTATATAAGCCCACGTCTCCCGGATCAATGAAAGCAAGTGGCGCATGAGCAATGCCTTCTTTTGAACCTATTAGAGCAACTACCTCAGTATCAGGATCAATATCAACATTAAATCTTTCCTTATACCAGTCAGCAACTGCAACTCTAAAGGACCGCATCCCTTGATATGAAGGGTATCTATGGTTTTCAGGATCCTCAGCCCCAACTTTCAAGGCATCTATAATGAAATCCGGCGTCGGGAGATCAGGATCACCAACTCCTAAATCTATTACATCTACACCTTTGTTTTTTAGTTCATTCTTTTTAGCATCAATTTCTGCGAATAAATATGGCGGTAGTTCAGCAATTCGACTTGCCCATTTAACATCCATCGTAATATCTCCTTATATCTCCCTCATTTTGCTTTTTAAAAGTTTGTATGATAACTAACCTACCCAGTGAGAGCAAGATACAATACCCCACACTCTGTATCTAAATTTTATAACATATAACTATGACTAAACCTATTAATACTTCCCAAATCCATTATCTAAATCCCTACATAAGCAGAGCTAATTTTATCATACGCTATCTGGGATAATTCTTTTCGTGTCATCTTTGGATTTACTTTTATTTCTTCAAGAGCTTCTAATTCAACGTCAATACTCTTTAATTTTAATAATCTAAAGAAATGCTCAAAAAAAGTAATGCTGCCGTAATAAAAAATTAAGTTTTTATTTTCCTTATCTAAGGGCCTTCCATCTATCTTATTATAATTGATGCACAGAGGTAGTACATTTGCACCTGTGTTTATTGCAGATTTCAAGAATGGGGCTTTAAAAGCTGTTACTGCTTCTCCGTCAGATGTTGTTCCTTCAGGGAAAAGCACTATATTTAGGCCCATATCTAGTACACTTGAAATATTATCCATATCATCTATTAATCTTGAGCGGTTCCTTCTTTCTACAAAAATTCCGCCGCCATACTTAGTAACTGCCCCAAGCGGAAATTCTTCCTCCAACTCTGAATTCGCAACAAATACAGATGGAAGAACCGAGTAAATAACAAAGATATCAAGATAAGAAAGATGATTGCAGACAACCATGTAATTTTTATTAACCCTTTTATATTTATCCAGATTTTTCAAATTAATCTTAACTCCAAATAATATAAGACACACTTTCCCGGAAAAAGATGCAATTCTGGAAAAATAAACCAGCTTTTTCTTTCTATCCCTTACAATTAGATCCGTTATGAAGGAAATCAAGAGAAAAGCAACAACAATAAGAAAGAAAAATAAAATTTTAATAGGCTGTCTAATTAAGTTCATTATATTCCCGGTCGCGTATAGAATAAATTGAAAATCCGTTAAATTATATAAGTCTGATATAATTTACTCAAGTTACGCTCAAGTATACATATTGTTAATATGAAGAACTTAACTGAAATAATAAAATTAAGAATCAAAGACGGGGGCCCCATAACATTTGCAGAATTTATGGAGCTCGCACTTTATCATCCTATTTATGGCTACTATTCGTCTAATAGAAGCAATATCGGTAAAGAAGGAGATTTTTACACGAGCCCTTACGTACATAAGGCTTTTGGGAGCGTTATTGGCAATTTTATATTAAGATCATTTGATTTAATAGATGGAGAAAGCTTGTCGATTGTTGAGCTGGGTGCTGGGAAAGGATTACTAGCACTCGATGTCTTAAATCACATTAAAACCAAGAATCCAGAACAATATGAACAAACGACATATTATATAGTAGAGCATAACGCAAACTCTAAAGCAGAATCTAGGAAAATTTTAAAAGATCACTTACAGAAGATTATGTGGCTTTCGTCACTAGGCGAATTAGAAAGCAAACAAGTTACTGGGCTAGTTATTTCTAACGAACTCTTTGATGCCCTTCCTTTCCACAGACTAAAATTTTCTAGTGGAGAGCTTAAGGAAATTCTTATCACTCTTAAAGACGGCGATTTAACTGAAACGATAGATGAACCAAGCACTCCCGAGTTAGAAGAGTACTTCCGCAAGATAGACAGGGATTTCAGAGAAGATCAAGAATTTGAAATTAGCCTTAGAGCTGAAAAGATATTAAATGAAATTCATAGAGTTTTAAGGAAAGGATTTGTACTGACTATAGATTATGGATATTTGGCTAATGAGCTTTTCAGCCTAGAGAGAATGAAAGGAACATACAAATGTATACATAAGCATGTAGTAAATGAGACACCATATATAAATATTGGACATCAGGATATCACCGCTCACGTAGACTTCAGCAACCTCGTTAGAATAGGCGCAGCATTTAATCTCAAAGAGGTTAAATATACGACACAAGGCCAATTTCTTATTGACTGGGGAATACTAGATCTTATAAATACAGCTTCAGAAGAAAATGAAGAACTAAGCCATTCTTCAGCAAAAGACATACAGGCTATCAAGAATTTATTTCTTCCAGAACTTATGGGAGATAAATTCAAAGTGTTAATTCAAGAAAAAAATCTGACAAGTAAAGCAAAAGACTTCTACCCACAATCACCCTTTAAAATAAGCTTCAATGTACTTTGATAGAAATCTTCTGCAACTATAATCACACCAAAACAGAACCAACCTTTCACTAGATTACTGATTTAATTTCAGAACCCTATATAGCTTGACAATGATATTACCATAGCATATCATTAGAACTAACTGGTCAGTCCTAACACAAAAGAAGGAGCAAGAAAGTTGAGTACAAGCAAAGAGAAAGTAATAGATAGCGCACAAAAGCTTTTTCATTTAAACGGTTTCCAGAATACATCCATCGACGACATCTTAGAAAGCACAGGCGTAACAAAAAGCAACCTATACTATCATTTCAAATCCAAAGAAGAATTAGGCCTTCTTGTACTTGAGAAAAGAATTAGGGAATATGAAAACAAATTTTTTTCAGACACACTTGAAAGCAACTCTATCTCACCAGAAAAAAGACTGAAGAAATATTACAAAAAAGTTACGGCTTACCACGAGAATCTTGAATGTAAAAACGGGTGCCCCTTTGGAAACCTTGCTCTGGAAATGAGCACTACTAATGAAAAGTTTAGGTCACGACTTTCTGAATTTTTTAATCACTGGCAAAAAGTTATAGAGAAATGTATCAAAGAAGGGGTAAAGCTTAAAGAATTTCGAAGTGACATTTCCCCAAAAATCATCTCTCAACTGATCTTATCACACCTTGAAGGAGCGATCTTAATGGCCAAAACACATAGGTCTATTTCTCCGTTAAGTACGGGAAGCAAAACGATAATGAAGCTAATACAGCCAAATTAAATTTATTCAACACAAGGAGATTTAACATGTCAGAGTATCTTTTCAAAACCGACATATCCAAGGATATGGCACTATTGAATGAAATAAATCCAGGTTTGCATCAAGCATGGAGAACTTATCACGACGGTGTATTCAAAGACGGCGCTCTAAGCAAGATGGAAAAGGAGCTTATTGCAGTAGCTGGAGCTCATATTACAAGCTGCCCCTATTGTATAAGGTCAAGAGTTAGAAGTTCAAAAAATAGTGGAGCGACTGATGCTCAAGTAGTAGAATCGATTTATGTGGCTATGCGCTTTGCTATGGGTGGACCTTTTGCATTCTCAAGTATAGCTTTTGAGGCGCACGATGCTCTTGATAATGATATACCACTAACAGATGGACATTTTTTCAAGAAAAATGTTTTAAAAGAGATAAATGAATTTCACGAATGCAGCGGTGAAAACTCCACGGCATTTAAGAACTTCACAAAGGAAGTTTTTGCGGATGGAGCGCTAAAAAAGGATTTTAAGCGTGGACTAGTAGGACTTGCTTGCGCGCATATGACAAAATGTCCTTATTGCATTAGGGGCTGCGTAAAAGACGCGAGAGCTGCTGGCTACTCAAAAGAGCAGATAGCTGAGGCAATAAACGTAGCAATGGTTATGCAAGCAGGAGCATGCTACGCACATACTAGCTTGGCTATGGAAACTATTGCAAGTTTAAACGAAAAAGAAGAAGCGAGAAAAGCTGGATAACCAAGAAAACTTAATTGTTCAATAAGGAAGGAGGCTTACAACCCCTTCTTCCTTGAATTATAACAATAACAGATCTTAAATATCATCCCAAATAGCCTCCCCTATTAGAAACTTACTCAAAATTCTTTATAATACTCTTTGAATTACAAAAATTGGACCTTACTATGACAAAAGAGATTAAATCATTCGATAACGAGACTATTGCAGCTATTGCTACAGCCCAGGGAGACGGCGGAATAGCAGTAGTAAGAATTAGTGGCGAAAGAACTCTTGATATTATTAAGGCTATATTTTCGAAAAGAGAGAACTCCCCTCAACCGCTTGAAATGAAATCACATCATATGTACCACGGCCATATATTAGACTCAGAATCTAGCAAAATAGTAGATGAAGTACTATGTGTTCAAATGAAATCACCTAAATCCTACACTGGTGAGGATATGGCAGAGATACACTCTCATGGTGGGCACCTTGTCCCTAAGAAGATATTAGACATTTTATTCAAATCAGGCGCCAGACCCGCGAATCCCGGCGAATTCACCTTGAGGGCGTACTTAAATGGCAAAATGGACCTGACACAAGCAGAAGCTGTAACAGATATAGTAAACGCTCAAACCGAAGAAGGCTTAAAACAGGCAGAATTACAACTCGAAGGGGCTCTTTCGGACAAAATCAGTCAATATAAAGACACTTTAGCCGATATTTTAGCAGAAATAGAGGCCCAAGTAGACTTTCCAGAGGAAGATATTGATTCTATTACAAAAGATAGGCTAATCGATAGCACAAATGAACTAATAGAGAAAATAGGAATACTGCTAAATACCTACGAAGAAGGAAGAATAATCAAATACGGCATTGCCACAACCATCCTAGGCAAACCAAATGTGGGAAAATCGAGCCTTCTAAACCAACTTATAAGAAAAGACAGAGCCATTGTAAGCCCGCAACCTGGCACAACTAGGGATTTCATTGAGGAGAACATAGATATAAGAGGGATAGCACTCAAATTGACGGACACTGCCGGAATAAGATCCACTACAGACGAAATCGAGAGCCTGGGAGTAGAACTAGCAAAGAAAAAGGCTTTAGAAGCAGAATTAATAATAGCAGTTATAGACTCAAGCAATAGTCTGGATGTTGACGACTTAGAAGTTTTAGAACGAATAAAGGACTCAAAAGCAGTAATAGCTCTAAATAAAGCAGATATTAATTGCAAAATCATAGAAGAAGACCTAACTACATATGTACCCCAAAATAGGATAACTAGAACTTCGGCAAAACTGGGCACAGGAATAGAAGAACTTAAAGACAACATCCGAGAATTACTCATCCAAACCAAAAGACTCTCAGAGAGCAACGAAATCATACTAAGTGAACAAAGACACAAGCTTGCACTAGAAAGATGCACCCAGAGCCTCAAGTCCTTCCTAGAGGCAATTCTGACTGGTGAATCACCTGAGTTTTTAGCCTTAGACCTTAGGCTAGCACTGGACTCTCTAGGAGAGATTACAGGTGAGGTGACCACCGAGGACATATTAGGCAGAATTTTCAGCAAGTTTTGTATAGGGAAATAGCGTACAAGAAGTGTTTCACGTGAAACATTCACAAGTGTGGATAGAATTCCACACAATTGTTAAGAAAATGTTAAGACACTTTATTCAACAATATCAGCAAGTTGAATCATTTTTGCCGATTGTTTAGCCCAATCTATCCACAATTCGTCCACTTTTTCCAAAAGTTGTTTAATATCAGGGAGTTGTATCAATTAAGCATGAAAACTGTACAAAATAGTAGCAAGAAGGAGCTGAAATCATTGATCATATAGAGAAAAACTAAATCCATTTTAGCCTATTTAATAGGGTGTTCTGTATTTTCAAGAACAGAGAATCTTCTGCATTAAAAGCATGCTCTTCTATATGGGAGACAGGAACACAACCAATTAAAGAATTAGTAATAAAGACAAAGTCTGCATCTGTAATTTCATTTAATAGAAAATCACCCTGTAAGATAGTCATATCGTTATCTGACATTAATTTCAAAATAAAACCACGAGTTGTACCTGCAAGCAGCCCACATCCTTCAGATGCTGTAAAAAGCGTCTCCTCTTTAAACCAGAAGAGATTACTTGCAGCACACTCTGTTACTTCATCCTTTTCATTAAGAAAAAGTGCCTCATCAAATCCCGAATCTAGGGCCTCTCTCCTGGCCAATATGTTTTCTAAATAATTTGTTGACTTCACTCTAACCAAAGGAGAGTCTGATATTCTTCTAAAGGAATTGACTTTTAGTTTCACGGATTGTTGTGGGGAAACATATTGTTTAACAATGACGAGGAGTTGCGACTCAGTTGAGGTTTTATAAAAGGAGGCATTTCCTTCACTTAGTAAACATAGCTTGACATAAGCATCGACAATTTGAGATTCTAAAACGGCTTTTTGAACGAGGTCTTCGATGTAATCCTTCTTTGGAAATGGGATTTTTAATAAAGCAGCTCCTCTTTCCATACGTTCCATATGCTTATCCCATAGAATAGGTAGACCTTCTTTATATCTGAAAGTCTCAAAGAGCCCCTCACCATAAGTTAACGTCCTTAGAATTGGTGCATTTTCAACCCTATGACCATCAAGAAAGAAATAATTTTTCATAATGAATGATTAAATATACAAGAAAATCAATAGTTTAGCTATCGATATTATATGCTTCCATAGATTTTGTTATCGCTTCAGACTTAAGCAATGTCTCGTCAAACTCTTTTTCAGGATCAGAATCCCAAACAATTCCGCCTCCTACAAAAAAAGTAGCTTTTCCTGATTGGACTGTCATGATTCTAATCGCAACACTCAGTGTGAAATCCCCATTTGGGTAAAATATGCCAATTGTTCCACAGTAAGGGCCTCTAAAATGTGGTTCTAGCTCATCTATGACTTCTAAAGTTCTCTTTTTAGGCGCCCCTGTCACTGAACCTGGAGGGAACATACTTCTAACTATCTGAGATGGCACAATATTCTTATCAACTCGTGATTCAACTTCCGACACCATCTGATGAAGAGTAGAATAAGCTTCGACCTCAAAAAGCTTGTTAACTTTAACAGAGCCGGGCTCAGAAACCCTCCCCAAGTCATTTCTCATAAGATCAACAATCATAAGGTTCTCAGCCCTTTCCTTATCACTACTTATCAATTTGGCTTTTAAAATAGTATCAACTTCTTCTGTTTTACCTCTCTTTATAGTTCCCTTAATAGGATTCGTAGTTAACTTATTACCACTTTTTCGTAGAAACAATTCCATGGAACCGCTAAGAAGTTGAAAATCGCCAAAATCCAGATAACTCCCAAATGGCACTGGCTGAACTCTATAGAATTTATGAAAATATTCCAATGGATCGTAATTGAATTGGCTTATTAATCTTTGCGATAGATTTACCTGATATATATCACCCTGTTCTATATAGGATTTTGCCCTCTTGACCATATTTACATATTGATATTTAGTCATATTAGGACAAGCATGGAATTGTTGTTTGCGACTCTCCATTGAGTCAGATTTTGGATTCATTACAGGCAGTTGCCGCGGAGATATTAAATTTTCAAAGTCACCCATGATGACATTTTCAGGGTTATAAAGCAAAAATTTGATATCTGGAAACCTATCACCATCCTTGTGAGAAGAAGGGGAAAAACCCTCCATAGTGTGGCGAGAGTATTCATAACCAATATAGCCCACAGCGATGTACCCCTTGAGCAGATACTGATCTAAGAGCTCTAGTGGATCGGCATGAACCAGATTAGCATTGCCATTAGATTCTATTGTTACTATATGACCAATCGAGGAGAAAACAATTTCAGGTTTTCTAAAAGCTAGATACGAAGGGGTTGACGTACTATTACTTATCCAACCATTTCCTGAATCTAAGAGCAGTGAAGAATATTTTTCAGAAACGTTCATTTCGTAGAAAAGCTTAACTTTATTAATGATATTTACAAGAAGGATGATGTGTAGATGTATCTAAAAAATTAAGACTTGAAACACGCAAAATCACATTAGAAAGTAATAGTTGTTAAGCTTAATTCAACTAAGAACTTGGAGATTAAGTCGCTAACAAACCTTAATCATTCAAAATATTACTCCTTGGGTTTGCTATCCAATTCTACTGATTCTCTTAAAATAACTGAGATATCCTTGATTTCAATGTCCTCATTGCCAGCCTGTTTAGCAGCATCCTCAAACATTGTATCACAGAAATAGCAGGCTACAGCTACTGTATCAGGCTTTTTAGCTTCAACTTCTTCGAACCTATTCCAGTTTACCCTAGGAGCTTCTTCCTCCATCCAGATCTTTCCTCCGCCAGCGCCACAACAGAAACTCTTTTCGCGGTTTCTATCAAGCTCTATAAGATTTAAACCAGGGATGGATTTCAATACTTTTCGTGGGGCATCGAAAACACGGTTATAACGCCCCAAATAACATGGATCATGATAAACTACGTCTTCGTTTACCTCTTTTGTAGGCTTAAGCTTTCCTTGTTCAACTAAGTCACTCAAGAGCTGAGTGTGGTTAATAACTTCAAAATCCCCACCAAACTGTGGGTACTCGTTCTTAATAGTATTAAAGCAGTGTGGGCAATTTGCAATAACTTTCTTGACTTTAAAGTTGTTCATATTCTCAATGTTTTCAGTAGCTAACATCTGATAAAGGGCTTCTTCTCCTAATCTTCTGGCTGGGTCTCCGGTACATTTTTCCTTTGGACCAAGCACAGCGAACTTAACTCCCGCCTGCTGTAAAAGACTTACTACGGATTGGGCGATATTCTGTCCCCTAGGATCATATCCACCGTAACATCCCATCCAGTATACAAAGTCAAACTCCGTGGCATCTTCAACCCCGTCTTCACCTAGTACATTGAGGTCTTCAACACCCGCTACCCATTTCGCACGGTCTGACTCACTGAATCCCCATGGATTGCCGTGAGTTTGTAGCTTCTGCAAGGTTTTCGCTGCCGGACCGGTGATTCTGCCTTCTAATGTAAGAAAGCGTCTCATTTCCATAATCTTGCCCATCTGGTCGATAAATAGTGGACACTGCTCAACACAGGCATTACAGCTTGTACATGCCCATAATTCATCTTCTGTTACCCACTCTGGGCCAGGAATATCTTGGAGCTCAGCTCCGTTTGCTGCATCTCCATTTAAATAAGCTGTCCCCTCACTTGAGGCGTAATGCCTTAGTTTTACTACAATTTCCCTCGGGGAAAGAGGTTTTTCAGTATGCCATGCAGGACAGTTATCTGTACATCTGCCGCACTCCGTGCATGTATAGGCATCTAAAATGTCTTTCCATGTGAAATCTTCAAGTTTTCCAGCACCAAAATGATCTATATCATCAGGAACATTTTCAAAATCTATAGGATTTAAAGCACCTCTAGGTTTTAAATTCTGGAAAAAGACATTAGGAACAGCTGTAAATACATGGCTGTGTTTAGAATAAGGAAGATAATTTAAGAATCCTAATACTATAAATATATGAAACCACCAGAAGAACTCATTTGTGAAAATTAAGCCATTCTCGCTCATACCATTAAAAAATAGCGTCGCAAATACAGAGGATACTGGTTGCCACGCAGGCTCACCATTGCCCATTGCTATTGCAGATCCGGTTACTCCAAAAGCAGTAATCATTAGCCCAAAAATCAAACCTAGTACAACTATAGCATCTAACCCGTTAACCTCTCTTCTTTTCCCAATTATAGTTCTATTGATAATGCCCATTCCAATTGCCACAAGTACAAGAAGCTGCACTATGTCCAATATAAATTCATATACCTTATGCGCTTCGCCTGGAATAAGTCTAAATCCAGGAAATACACCGCCTGCGAGCATCTCTATGGTTCCTATTGTAATTATTACGAAACCCCAAAAAATCATAAAGTGCGCTATACCTGCAAAAGTGTAATTTTTAACCAGTCTTTTTTGGCCGAAGACATATATGAGCACCTTCTTGATTCTTTCAGGGATGTTATCATATCTCATTTCATGCTTGCCAATACGCAGCACTTTGATAAGTGTATATATGTTGTAAAAGAAAAAACCGAAGGCGAAAATTGTCAAAAGCGCCACAATGATAGGTTTCATGAAATGCCTCCTAAATCAGCCAATATTCTTTTTTTATTATACCGGAACAACCAATATCTTAATCAATAAGCTATATATTAGTCAATATAAATAAGCCCAATTTTTGAGTATTTTTCAATATTTCGTGCTACAAAAGAGATCAAAGACCCATTGTCAATTACAAATATGAGACATACGTTATATTGTTAACATATACTATTCTGCAGGATGCACTGTTGTTGAATATACAGTATCTTTATATAAAATGCTTTGGATATTATAATGATTAAACAAATCAAACATATATTGGCTCTGCCTTTTGAAGATTTTTTTTCTGGCCTTGAGATCTGCCTTTCAAGATCGTCCTACCTGAACCTTTTCATAATGATGCTTTGTTTTGTAATATCGTGGTGGGCATATGTACCTCTGCACGAGCTTGGGCACGCTTTTGGTTGCATCATTGGCGGAGGAACAGTAAGCGAGCTTCAAATTAGTCCTATGTATGGTGCAGCATTTCTTAAAGAAATTTTTCCTTTTGTTACAGTCGGATCCGAGTACGCTGGTCAGCTTACAGGATTTGATACAAAAGGCAGCGATCTAATTTATCTTCTCACAGATTTCTTACCTTTTCTGCTAACTATCTTTATTGGGATTCCATTACTTAGATCTGCCAGCACTTCAAAACCTCTTTCTGCTGCAATAAAATTGGGCTTCGGACTGCCTATAGCCTTTGCACCATTTATTTCATTTTCCGGGGATTACTACGAAATGGGATCTATTATAGTTTCTGGTATTGCGGGCTTCATTTCTTCAACCTCCCAATTTAACATATGGAGAAGTGATGACGTTTTTAAGTTAATTGGTGAGATATTCTTTAGCGGGAACCCTTACGGAGTGATTGATATAATAGGTGTATTATTTTCATTTCTTCTCGGAATAGTTCTAATTTACATAACTTATATGCTGGGTGTGCTATGGAGCAGCATTGTATTAAATTCTAAAAAGAATAGTACTAAGTAGAAATAGAGACATTATCTCTTTCTTTTTGGCTTTTTCTTTCTGTAAACGGCATTTTGTTGAGGAACTTTTTCGGGAACAACTTTCTTAGGTTTTTCTCTGTTTCTCATAAGGAATAGATAAGCCCCGATCAAGAACGGTTCAAACCTAACAACCATATTGTCCACGAAACCCCAGAGAAATTCCCAGAAGATTTGAGTGACACTATTTGGTTCTTCGTAGCCATGCAATGTTAAGATTTGAGTAAGCCTATATCCCTCTAAACTAAAAACAAAAAGAATATGAACAATGATCAGTATTGCCAAAGCCTCAAGATATATCCATTTAGATTGAAGAAAGGGATAAAAAGCTGCCATTATAGCAAGAGAAAGAGGGACATTAAAAGCATAGTTAGAAGTAGATACATCAATTGTAGTCTTTATAACCTCGGTTAACCCTGTATTTGCTGGGATCAATCCTATGCTTATATTTTCATTATTTCTGATAATCTCAATTATCTGTACATCTTTGATGAAGGTTATTATATAAGTAGCAATTTGGGCAATTAATTCGCCATAATAACTAACAATTGGGGACTCAAGTAATGGGGGTAAATAAAGCTTAGTAAAAATGAGCGGGGTATAAACCCAAACAACAAGAGATACTAAGAAAGCAAGTATAAATATAGCTACTGAAATTAAAGCTTGCAGTTTAAACGACAGCTTTTTGTTTTGATTGTCCATGGCTTATGTAGGTTAAATAGAGCACAAAGGTACCCAGAGCAACTGCTATCATAACCCCCTGTGCTACATATATATGAATTAGATCAAATAGATCTCTATGATAAACAGCTGAATAAGCAAGGGCTACGATTCTGATTAAATTTAGAACCTGTATAACCAAAAAACCGGCTACAAATCCAATTAACCTATTTTTCCATGTTGCTGGAAACGTCAAAATCGCAACAGTATAAATCATAACTGCCTCAAGCCCGTTGCAACCAAATTCGACATCTAGAGTAATTGATGGAAGATTGATTAAAGTGCCGCTGTATGTAGATACTACTCCAAATAATTCAAGAATTGTGGCTGTCAAAATAACAATTCCGTTTGAATAAGCGCCGTTAATATCCAGAACTTCCTGAACTGGTTTTAACCCAATCAGAAGGAAAAAAACTCCCATTAGCACTACATATGTCACAATAAAGCGAATTATGCTAAGAGATTCTGACTTTTTTTCTACTTCCACATCTTTATTATTTTCAGTCATTAATTACCTACTATTATGGATTACTGAATATAGCCCGCCGGGGAATTAAATTGGTCGGATAAAAATATACCATGGATTAATAAAAAAAGTAGGAATTATAAAGATGAAGGGGGTTATTTATTGAGTGGGATTAGATTATTTTCCATAAAACTAAAATAACCCTCTTTACCTACAATTAAATGATCTAGGACCCTCATATCTAGGGCAAAGACAGCGTCTGCTATTTCCTTTGTGAGAAGCTTATCTTCCTTAGATGGCAGAGGATTTCCGCTTGGATGATTGTGTACCAGGATTATTCCTGAGGCATGATGAGATAGGGCTGTCTCAACAATACGTCTTGGATATACTGCGACATTATCTAACGTCCCCTCTTGTAACAAGGCATAATCTATGACTTCATTTTTTACATTAATGTATATAACCATGAAAGCCTCATAAGGCAGGCCGCCAAGTTTAACTCTTGAGAATTTAATAACCGCTTCGGGAGAAGATAGAATATCGGCTTCTTTCATCCTCTCTGACAAATAAGTAGTGTAGAGCTCTTTGACTAAACGTATAAGAGAAGCAGACATTGAGCCCACTCCGCTTAGCTTCTCAAGCTCCGACTGATCTGCATCTAACACACCTGGCAAACTGCCAAATGTATTAATAAGTTTTTTTGCAACAGGTTTTACATCTCTTCTTGGAATTGAAAAAGTAAGTAAGAGTTCAAGAAGCTCATAATCATGCATTCCTTCTGCTCCAGTTCTTTGAAACCGTTCTCTTAATCTTTTCCGATGGTTAATATAATGAGGTGTATCAGTCATATCATTGATTGAGTTATTTTAACCTCATAACACACATTTGAACATTGTATTAATGAAATAAATAGAATATACATGTAAACATGGCTATGATTTAGAAATCAAGACATAGTCTGGGCTTTAATAAAAATATAGATTAGAGTTTTATGGACTTGACTGACATCAAGTAATCAGGCTAATTAAATATGTAGAGTAGATTTAAAATATATTCGGCCATCATCTGTTTACTTTGCCGTAATATAATACTAATCAATTATTTGTTATCTAGACAATATGTGCATGTCAAGATATTAGTGTATAATACAAATATAAAAAAAGAATTCAAAATTTAGAACCTGGGCTACCTTTCCTCAAGTTCATTAAAAACAAAAAGCGGGCCACCCTTTAAGGGCAACCCGCTTTTTTCGTTTCTATATTTTAAACTCAATTTAAATTATTTTACTGAAATTACATCATTCCTGGCATACTTCCGCCCATTCCACCCATGTTAGGAATGCCGCCACCATCTCCACCGGCTTCCGGTTGATCAGCGATGAGGCATTCAGTGGTTAGCAGGAGTCCAGCTACACTTGATGCGTTTAGCATTGCGCTCCTGGTTACCTTGGCAGGGTCGATGATTCCAGCTGCTATCATGTCACAGTACTCAAGCTTTCCAGCATCAAATCCATTTGATCCCTTCTGCTCGCTTACCTTTCCAACAACGATTGATCCGTCCCATCCTGCGTTTCCTGCGATTCCTCTGAGTGGCTCTTCAAGAACTCTCTTTATGATTCTGATACCTGCTGCTTCTTCGGTATCTGTGCCTTTGAATGCGTCCACATCTTTGATCGCTCTGATTAACGCTACACCGCCTCCAGGTACGATTCCTTCTTCTACTGCTGCCCTGGTTGCGTTCAGTGCGTCCTCTACTCTTGCTTTCTTCTCTTTCATCTCGGCCTCGGTAGCTGCTCCTACTCTGATCACCGCTACTCCACCTGCTAGCTTAGCAAGTCTTTCCTGCAGCTTCTCTCTGTCGTACTCACCACTTGCGTCATCTACCTGTGCTTTGATCTGTCTGATTCTACCCTCTATTTCCCCTTTCTTGCCAGATCCGCCGATTAAGGTTGTGTTGTCTTTATCTATTATTACTCTCTTAGCTCCACCCATATCGGTGAGCTTTGCAGCCTCAAGCTTCATTCCAGCTTCTTCAGCTATTACCTTGCCGCCTGTTAGAACTGCGATGTCCTCAAGCATTGCCTTACGTCTGTCGCCGAATCCTGGAGCTTTTACTGCTGCTGCTTTAAGTGTGCCTCTCATCTTGTTCACTACTAGAGTGGCCAGTGCCTCTCCCTCTATATCCTCTGCCATTACTAACAGCGGCTTGGTGGATCTTGCTACTTCTTCAAGTAGTGGCACTAGGTCTTTCATGTTTTCAATCTTCTTGTCGCACATTAATATCACTGGATCCTCAAGCTCTATTAACATTCTCTCAGGATCTGTGATGAAGTAAGGGCTTAGGTACCCTCTGTCAAACTGCATACCCTCTACAACCTCTAGCTCTGTCTCTAAGCTTCTTCCTTCTTCAACCGTGATTACTCCGTCTTTTCCTACTTTCTCCATTGCGTCTGCAATGATGTTCCCAATGGTAGCGTCTCCGTTTGCGGATACTGTAGCTACCTGAGCAATCTCTGTTCTACCTTTAACCTGTTTGCTCTGTTTTCTGATGCTGTCAACTACTACTTCTACAGCTTTATCAATTCCTCTTTTTAGCTTCATCGGGTCGTGCCCTGCAGCTACGAGCTTGATTCCTTCTCTAAATATTGCCTGAGCTAGGACTGTTGCCGTGGTGGTGCCGTCTCCAGCAACATCACTTGTTTTGGAAGCTACTTCTTTAACCATCTGTGCTCCCATGTTCTCAAACTTATCCTCTAGCTCTATCTCTTTGGCCACGGTTACACCGTCTTTGGTTACTACCGGTGCGCCGTAGGCTTTCTCTATTAATACGTTTCTGCCCCTAGGTCCGAGTGTGGCCTTTACCGCGTTGGCCAGGGCGTTTACGCCGTTTAACACTGCATCCTGGGCTTCTCTGTCAAATTTTATTTCCTTTGCCATTAGTCTCTAATGCCTCCTGTTATTTTTATGAATCTAGAATCGCAAGTATCGCAGCTTCTTCAAGGATAAGACAATCTTCACCCTCGATATTCACTTCGGTACCTCCGTAATTTACGTATATAACTCTGTCGCCTTCTTTTGCAATCAAAGGCATAACGGAGCCATCCATCTGTAGTCGACCATTACCCACAGCAAGAACTTCTGCTTCCTCTGCTTGTCCCGGTCCCGCATTAGTAGATGCAGTCTCCGGAATAATAATTCCACCTTTTGTGGTTTCGGGTGTCTTGATCGGCTTAAGCAAAACCTTATCGCTAAGCGGTTTTATTGCCATATTTTTAAATCCTCCTAAACTGAATTGTTAAAGTTATATTTGACCCATTTAGTAAAAATCTAGGTATAAGTTAAGCACGAATTCTTTAGTGTCAAGAGTAATAATGAATTATAACAAAAAAAGTACTATCAAATTAACCTTCACTTGTCTAAAAATTAGAGCGGGCTAAAGAACGAAAGCAGAGTGCTTCCTTAGTAATAATTCACATCAAACGCATTCGTTATAATTTGTGTTTCCCCTGACACTAGATCTACAGATACTATATCAAAGCGCATATCTTTGGACTGTATCTTTTTTGTCTCAAGATATATGAATGCAGTTGCCAGCAGCTTCTTTTGCTTAGAGTGCGTAACGGCCTCAACCGGAAGGCCGTAATCCTTGCGGCTTCTAGCTTTGACCTCTACAAAACAGAGTACGCCTTTTCTATCTTCTGCAATTATATCGATCTCACCTTGTCTGGAGCGATAATTTTTCTCAAGTATTTTATATTTATCCTTTTTAAGGAACCGGCAAGCTAAATCCTCACCTCTTCTACCTGATGATCTGCTGTCTTTTGGCATAGGCACCTAAAATCTTATAAAACTAATCGTCTTCTAGTTTTTTCTTTAATTCTGCCAGTTTTGCAAGCGCATCAAGCGGAGTCATAGAATTAGTATCTAGCTCCTTTAGTTCCTCCACTAGAGGATGCTCTGCTGTTTCAACAGCGTTCTCACTTTCGGCAAATAGAGACGTCTGGCCCCCTAATATAGAATCTCTAAGTTGAGACTGTGATTTTTCAAGATTGAGTAAAACCTTGCGAGCCGACTTAATAACCTTATCCGGAACACCAGCTAGTTTTGCAACCTGTATACCATAGCTATGACTGGTAGCGCCTGGTATTAGCTTTCTCAAAAATATGATTTTCTCGCCATTATCTTTAACATAAATATTATAGTTTTTAGTTCTTTTTTTAGATATCGCAAGCTCGGCAAGCTCGTGGTAATGTGTTGCAAAAAGTGTGCGTGAGCCAAGGTCGTGAAGAAATTCAGCCACTGCCCAGGCTATACTCATACCGTCAAAAGTACTTGTGCCCCTTCCTATTTCATCAAGTATCACAAGGCTCTTGTCAGTGGCGTGGCGTAATATAAAGGCAGTCTCCACCATTTCAACCATAAAAGTAGAATGGCCTTTGGCCAAATTGTCAGAGGCCCCCACTCGCGTGAAAATTCTATCAGCGATTCCCACAATCGCATCAGATGCAGGAACAAAGCTCCCCATTTGAGCCATTAGAACAGTTAAAGCAACTTGTCTTATAAGAGTTGATTTTCCAGCCATGTTGGGGCCCGTGATTATAAGCACCTGGTTTTCTTTTGAGTCGAGCCTTATATCATTTGGAACAAACCCCTCGCCCAAATCCATTCTTTCTATTACCGGGTGACGGTTATTTTTAAGCTCTAGCTCTTTGTTATTTGAGATTTTGGGTCTTATGTAATCATATTTTTCAGCAACTTCTGAAAGAGAGCAAAAAACATCAATGGTTGCTATTAGTGAAGCTGTTCGTCTAATTCTCTCAGATTCCTGAGCTACCTTTACTCTTACATGCTCAAAGAGCTCCCGCTCAATTTCCAAGATTTTATCTTCGGCTCCTAAAAGTTTTTCCTCGTACTCCTTTAGCTCCTGTGTGATATATCTCTCTGCATTCACAAGGGTTTGTTTTCTAATATAGTTCTCAGGCACTGAGGATGAATGTGTTTTGGTTACTTCTATGTAGTATCCGAATACTTTGTTATATCCGATCTTAAGTGAGCTAATTCCGGTAGCTTCTTTTTCTTTCGATTCAAGCTCTGCGATCCATTTCTTGCCGTCCCGTCTGATTGCCCTTAGCTCATCTAGTGCTAAATTAACCCCTTCCTTTATTATTCCGACGTCTCTAGGGGAAACAGGCGGCTCATCCACAATTACTCGTTCCAGCATCTCCCTTATATCGCTTAAATCATCAATACCCCTAGAAATTTGTTTTAGGATTTTTGTATCAGCGTCTTCTATCTTATTTTTTATTACTGCAATGTGAGAAGAAGAATCTCTGAGCGCGCCTAAGTCTCTGGGTCTGGCAGAAGTGGTGCAGATTCTTCCAATCAATCTCTCAATGTCGCTTACGTTTTTAAGAACAGCCCTGAGATCAGATTTTAAGCGTGGTTTACTTTTAAACTCCTCAACCGCGTCAAGCCTAATCTCTATATCCTTTATTTTGATCAGAGGGTTGCTTATCCAGAACTTAAGTAGTCTTGCTCCCATAGAAGTCATCGTCTCATCCAGAACCCAAAATAGCGTGCCTTGCTCGCTATCCCCTCTAATGTTTTTTAACAGCTCAAGGTTTCTTTTGGTTGAATCGTCGACTAATAAGCACTCTGATTTTTCATAATAGCTCGGCTCATCCAAAGGAGGCATTTCCTCCATCTGGGTGTCTTTTAAATATTGTATTAGCGCCCCGCTTGCAGAAATTGAGCTAGGGTGCTCGTCAAGACCAAAAGGCTCAAGTGTTTTCGTAGACAGATGGTCCATAAGCACTTCTTTTGAACGGTCAATATCCCAAATCCATGAGTCAAGCTCAGTAACAAGAGCATTATGAGAACGGGCAAGCTCGGCTTTTGTAACTACCCCTCTGGCTTCGTCGTCTTGAATGAGGAGTTCCTTCGGCTCAATCTGAGAGAGCTCGTCTATTAGGGCTTCAAGAGAATCAAAAGATGTGGTTCTAAAAATGCCTGTTGAAATATCGGTATAAGCAAAACCGTAGGAGTTATTATTGACATAAACGCTTGCAAGATAGTTGTTAGATTTTGAATCAAGCTTCTCTGTATCTATTATTGCTCCTGGAGTGAGAACTCTTACAACTTTTCTTTTTACAACTCCTTTTGCTGTTTTTGGGTCTTCAACTTGTTCGCAAACGGCTACTTTATGACCCTCTTTAAGAAGCTTTGCAAGATAGGGCTCTGCGCTGTGATGGGGGACTCCGCAAAGAGGAACGGGATTTTTACCAGACTTATTTCTTGAGGTAAGAGCTATCCCTAAAACCTTTGACGCAACCTTTGCGTCTTCGTAAAACATTTCATAAAAATCACCCAAACGGAAGAATAGGATAGAGTCGGGATATTCTTTTTTTATAGCGACGTATTGCTTTAGCATAGGGGTTTCGGTAGACATTGCTTAATGATTATAGCAACTCGTGGAGCAAGTCTCAATTTAAGTTTGAAACTATTTAATCATTATTAGATTTGCTGGAGCGCATGTTGGTGTTAGAATCTAATCTTATGACTGAAGAAAACAGTGTGAAATTTACAATAGGGCAAATAGTTCATCATAAAATGTTTGACTATAGAGGGGTTGTTGTTGATGTGGACCCAATATTCAATAGTTCAGAGGAGTGGTATGAGCAAGTAGCGCTCTCAGAACCTCCAAAAGACAAGCCTTGGTACTACGTTTTAGTGGACGGCGCTACTCACCAAACATATGTAGCCGAAAAGAACTTGGAAAATGACGAATCAGGAAAACCAATTGACCATCCGCAAGTAGCGGAATTCTTCAGTGGGGTCATAGACGGAGTCTATGTCATGAAACACAGAAGTAGTTAATCTTCCAAATTGCTCTATATACTCATCAGTGATAGATTTATAATTCTAATAGATTTCAAAAGAGAATAAGAAAATGACTTTAATCAAACCTAATCAGTATGTAGGAGATTTGATACCATATGTCCCAGGGAAACCTGTTGAGGAGCTTGAGCGGGAACTGGGAATTAGAGGTGCTGTAAAAATAGCTTCTAACGAGAACCCTCTCGGACCATCTCCACTTGCAGAGAATGCTGTAAAAGAAGCACTTCATTCACTTAACCGCTATCCAGATGGAGACGCGTTCTATTTAAAAGAAAAACTATCCAATAAGCTCGGAATCAAGGCAGAAACTCTAATCTTTGGTAACGGATCCAACGATGTAATAGATATTGCGGCCAGGACTTTTATGAAACCCGGAGATGAAGCGATATTTGGAGAATATGCATTTATTGTATATCCGATTGTAACGCAAGCTGTAGGTGCAACTTCTGTGATCTCTCCAATGCCTGATTATAAGCACGACCTGAGAGATATGCACTCCAGGATAACGGATAAAACTAAAATAATATTTATTGCCAATCCTAATAATCCAACTGGAACAGTAGTAAAAAGAGACGAGTTTGAATGGTTTATTGAGAACGTGCCTGAAGACATTTTAGTATTAGTGGATGAAGCGTATTTTGAGTACGTGGACGATAAAGATTATCCAAATTCACTTGATTACCATGATAGAGATAAGTCAATAATTACAGTCAGGACTTTCTCGAAAATATACGGCCTTGCGGGGCTTAGGCTCGGCTACGGAATAGCTCACGAGGATATTATTTCAAATATGCAGCGTGTACGCCATCCTTTTAACTCTAACTCTCTATCACAGATAGGAGCTATTGCAGCACTTGAAGATGACGAGCACATTGGGAGAACGAAAAGAGTAAACAGTGATGGGTTGTCCTATGTAACTCAGGAGCTTGAGGAAATGGATATCAGGTATGCGCCTTCATATACAAATTTTGTGTTAATTGATCTGGAAGGTGATCCTATGCCTACATATAATGAACTCCTTAAAGAAGGTGTAATTGTGAGACCGGTTATGGGCTATGGATTAAAAACTCATCTCAGAGTGACAATTGGTACTCAAGAAGAAAATGAGAAGTTTATAAATGGAATGAAAAAAGTATTGGGCAAATAAAATTATGGAATTTAATAAAATTACAGTTGTAGGACTTGGCCTTATTGGAGGCTCCCTTGCTTTGGCTCTAAAAGAATCAAAACAAGTAAAAACAGTAGTCGGAATTGATCCTAATGATGATTCAATCAAATATGCCTTTAATAATGGGATAATTGACGAAGGTTCATCAGATATAAACGAAGTAATTACTGACTCAGATATTATCGTGATTTCTAATTATGTCGGAATGATAGTGGACACGGCGAAATCTATAGCAAAAATAGCCACAGATGGCTCAATCATTACAGACGTAGGAAGTGTTAAATCATCAGTAGTCAGTAGGATTGAAACATATTTACCTGATAATTTACATTTTGTAGGCGGACATCCAATTGCCGGGACTGAAAATTCTGGAGTTCAGTTTGCAGATTCAAACCTATTTATAGATAGAAGATGCATTCTAACGCCAACTGATAAAACGGATTTTGAAGCTAAGAGTAATGTTAAATCAATGTGGGAATTAGTCGGAAGCCATGTTTATGAAATGGATCCTGAAACACATGATCATATATTTGGAATAGTCAGTCACTTGCCTCATGTGGTTGCATACTCATTAATGAATAGTGTTCTAAATGCCCAAGACTCTGAGCAACTTATGGATTTTGCAGGGGGAGGACTGAAAGACTACACCCGGGTTGCAGCAAGCTCGCCTGAAATGTGGACGGAAATATTTAAAGCAAATAAGGCTCAGTTATTAAAAGCTATTTCATCCTTTAAAATTTCCCTTGAAGAAATAGAAGCCTCAATAGAGAATGATGATTTTGATGGGTTAAGGGAAAAATTGGAAAAAGCAGCGTCAGCAAAAAGGAATCTATAAATCAGTTTGTTTTATTATCCCCTCTACAATATCCTCAGGACTAGTAACTATATCAAACGTCAAAGCTTCCTCTGGTTCTTCAAGAGCCTCAAGCTGACTATCTAGTAAATTTGCCCCTGCATAATGCCCAGCCCTATCTAAAAGCCTTTTCAGCAAGATTTTCTTATCGCCTTTTAAGTATACACAAACAACATTTTTATCTGGAACATCTAGCATAACTCTGTAGGACTTTTTGAGGGCGGAACATGCGATTACAGCATTTCCATTTTGTTGTTTTATAAGATCTTGAATTGAATAAAGCCAGGGTAGTCGATCAGAATCAGTTAGGGGAATCCCACTGTTCATCTTCTCTATATTTTCTTTGGAATGAAAGTGATCAGCGTCATAAAATTCGCAGCATAATCTAACCGCAAGCATCCTGCCCACAGTAGTCTTACCTGCGCCTGAGACGCCCATTATGATAATGATCATTATTAGGCCTGATGTATGAAACTATTTTCCGTCTAGAGACATTAGCCTATGCCGCAACTACATGATGCAACAAATAAGCCGATTAATAGTATCGAAGCAACTGTAAAATAATAACGCATTCTTAGAACCTCTCTTATAGTTTTTCTATGCTTGAACAATCTATATCTGACTTTATTAATTATCCCAAATCACAACTACAAGCAGTGATAAATAAAGCCATCAATAGAATTGAAACAACAGTTAAGTGATAACGCATTCGTTTGACCTCAATTATAGTTTTATTGGTACTAAATAATTATACAATCACTAGATTAAACGATCAAAAATCAGAATAATAGGGGTTTTTAAGAAAATATCGGTATTTCTTAAATACATTCTATCAACTATGCCAAGGTAGAGTCGCATGATTCTACCTCGGACTTGTCCCTCAATACTCATACATACCTGAGCTTTCAATTAATTCTAAGAAGACAATTAACTACTAGCGGTTAACTCCGGTTTCACTTTTTCTTAACATATTCTTAACATTGCTGGTGTTTACTCCTACATCATACGAATTTAAAGGAGGTAGTACCGATGTTTAGAGGATTATTAAAATCCAATATTATTTCAAGCGGCCTTATCGCTTTAGTGGTCGTTTTAGTAGCAGGAATTGCAAATGCACAAGAACCCGTAAAAGTTGACGCAGGTATTCCGGCTTACACAAAAACAAGTGGTGTTTCTGGAAACATCAACAGCGTTGGATCAGACACAATGAACAATCTTATGGCACTATGGTGCGAAGGTTTTGCAAAAGAGTATCCAAACGTAAAGTGTCAGATCGAAGGCAAAGGTTCAAGTACTGCTCCACCGGCTCTAATCGAGGGAACGGCACAGTTTGGACCAATGTCTCGTGCAATGAAGAGTAAAGAAATTGATGAATTCGAAAAAGCTTTCGGATACAAACCAACTGAAGTTCCTGCAGCAATTGACGCACTTGCAGTATTTGTAAACAAAGATAATCCAATTGAATGTCTAACAATCGATCAGGTAGATGCAATATTTTCTAAAAACAGAAAATGCGGCGGCGCTGAAGATATAGCAACATGGGGTCAACTTGGACTTGAAGGTGACTGGGCTAATGTACCAATAAGCATGTACGGCAGAAACTCAGCTTCCGGAACATATGGTTACTTCAAAAAGAAAGCTCTTTGCAAAGGCGACTATAAAGACTCAGTAAAAGAACAGCCTGGTTCAGCTTCAGTTGTTCAGGGAATCACTGAAGAGCAAGGATCAATCGGATACAGCGGTATCGGATACCGTACATCTGGTGTTAAAGCAATTCAGCTTGCTAAAAAGGAAGGCTGCGCTGAGCCTACTCTCGAAAATATCGTTAGCAAAAAATATCCACTTGGCAGATATCTATATCTTTATGTTAACAAGAAACCTAACGAATCTTTAGATCCGGTACGCTTAGAGTTCTTAAAATATGTACTCAGCAGCCAAGGACAGGAAGTTGTAGTTAAAGACGGCTATCTTCCGCTACCAGCTGATGTTGATGCTAAAGTAATGGAAGACATAGGCGCTAAGTAATTTTATTAGCACATAACAAAATCCAAATCACACGGTTATTAAATGACTGCTCAAACTAGACTAAAGAAAAAAGAAACCCAACAAGCTTCCTCCGGACTTAGAAGGAGGAAGTTTGTTGATTTTATTGCAACAGGCATTGTTACAACAGGTGGGATAGCTGTTATATTAAGCATTCTTGCCATCCTAGTATTTATTGGGATAGAAACAGTTCCACTTTTCCAAGGTGTGAAATCTGAACTAGCAAGCTCATTCATACTAAAGGAATCTCCTGAGCTTTCTTCATATTCATTGGATACTACAAATAATAAAACATTTCCGTTTATAGCTACAGGCCTTGAAGAGTATAGAGAGATAGGTTTTGTAGTTACGGAAGATGGAATGCTGACTTTTCTGTCGCTTAAAGATGGAAAAACTATAAAGCAAGTCCCTCTGACTGGGCTCGAAGGTAGCACCATCACTTCCAGTTTCGTCTCTGTAAACAACAAGCTATACAGCTTTGGAACTAACGACGGTTTTATCCTTCCACTAAATACTGACTACAAAATAAACTTTGTGGGAGATAAAAGAGTTATAACTCCTGAAGTTCGCGAAGGTGATCTGTTTAAAGTATCCGATGCACCTTTAGATATAATTGCCTATGAAGAATCTCCAGAAGAAGATGTATCTGCAGCAGCGGCATACACTTCAACCGGCAATCTTATCTTTGTAGCTCTAGTTGCAGAAGAAGATGACTTTGGTTCGGACGAGCCAGAACTGATAACTAAAGAATTAACAGATCAACTCAACGGAAGTAAGGTTTCTACTATTGAGCTTGATAGATCTATTGAAAACCTATTTGTAGGTACAGAAAACGGGAAAATATTCCAGTGGGATGTAAGCGATAGAGAAAACCCGGAATTTTTAAGAGCTATAGACGCCACAGATAGTCCTAAAACAGCTATAACTTCTCTTGCATTTTTATTAGGCGACCGGTCTTTATTAGTTGGAGATGAAGATGGTAATGTCTCTGTATGGTTTGAAGTCCCCGATGCATCTTCACCTACTGGGGATGTGCTTACTAAAATTCACCAACTTACACCTCTGGAACTACCTATTACTAATATTACGGCTTCTGCCAGAGACAGGGGGTTTGTAGCTTCAGATGATGGCGGGAATATAAATATATATCACGCTACATCAGGTCAATTAATTGAAGAATTAAAAACTGATGGATCTTCTGTAAAGAAACTCTCATTTGCACCAAAATCAAACGGTATAGTTGCTATAGATGGCAAAGGAAAATTATACAACTGGGAATTAGACAACCCACATCCTGAAACAAACATAAAAACGCTTTTTGCAAAGGTATGGTATGAAGGATATCAAAAACCAGAATATGTGTGGCAGTCAACTGGAGGCACTGACGAGTTTGAGCCTAAATTAAGTTTAACTCCCCTTGCTTTCGGTACACTAAAAGGGGCATTATATGCTCTGTTTTTCGCAATTCCAATATCAATTTTCAGTGCAATATGTGTATCACAGTTTATGCACCCATCACTGCGAAATACTATCAAACCTATTATTGAAATCATGGCCGCTCTTCCTAGTGTTGTACTAGGATTCTTGGCAGGACTATGGTTGGCCCCGATAATTGAGAAAATTATTCCTGCTGTATTCACACTGCCAATTGTACTAACACTATTTACTTTAATCACAGTCCTCATTTGGCACTATGTGCCGCGAGGGATCAAGGGAAGATTTAAGGTTGGTTCAGAGTTATTTATTTTAATTCCCGTAATCATTTTAGGAATCCTGGTATCACTATGGCTGAATGCACCTATTGAAAATGCATTATTTGGCGGAAGCTATAAAGAATGGTTCTACAGTGTTCTTGGGCTTCAATATGATCAAAGAAACTCACTCATTGTTGGATTCGCCATGGGTTTTGCAGTAATACCTATCATTTTCACAATTTCAGAAGATGCTTTGTCCAGCGTTCCCAAACACATGACTGCAGGCTCCTTGGCGTTGGGAGCTAACCAATGGCAAACGGCAATCAGGGTTGTACTTCCAACAGCAAGCCCCGGAATATTCTCAGCTATTATGATCGGCCTTGGTAGGGCAATTGGAGAGACAATGATTGTTCTTATGGCAACAGGAAATACTCCTATCATGGACTGGAGCTTATTTAATGGATTCAGAGCGCTATCAGCAAACATTGCAGTTGAAATACCTGAAGCACCACACGGGGGAACTCTATATAGAGTCTTATTCCTAGCTGCGTTACTTCTTTTCTTCTTCACATTCTTTATCAACACAGTGGCAGAAATCGTAAGACAGAGATTGAGAAAAAAATATGGACAACTATAGAATGCAGATGACAAATCTAATCACACAATGCGAAGGATCGACTAATGAATAAATTCTGGAAAAGTGGAGATCCTTTTGTTTGGCTAACTGGAGTAGCTTTGATGTTTAGCCTCCTTATGATCGCTGGACTTCTTTGGCTAATTATGGCTAAAGGCTTAGGGTTCTTTTGGCCTGCCGGAGTAACCGAATTTGACCTGAGTAACGGTACCAAGGTCATGGGTGAAGTAACTGCTCAACAGCAAATTAAAGGCATAAGTGGAAAATCAGATACAGTAGAAGCTAAATATAGAACCCAGCTTAAAATAGGGAACAGGGATCTTTACGGCCTCGATTTCAGATGGATAGATGATGATCAGATAGTATCACAGTCCGATCCCAAATATGTAGTAGTAATGGAGAGAAGGGAGTGGGGGAATTTTTATGGATTCATTAAGGAAATAACTGAAGACGGAAAGGTAGTATGCCAGGGCAATGAAGAATGTTGGTCTAAGCTTGAAGAGGACATACCGATTTATGCAGGGATTTTCGGAGAAATCAGGAAAATTGAAAAAGGTGAAATTGGCGGCATTAACAGGCAAATAGAAAAGTACAGACTAAAAATCAGGGGTGTTGAACTCAAGGGTGGAGACCAAAATCTGATTAAGCAATATGAAGAAAAGCTTGCCCTTGAAGAAGAAAAGTACAAAATAAAAGAAAAACAACTAGAAAGTTTATATCAGGAATTTACCAAAGAAAAAATAATAATGACTTCCATAGATGGAAGAGAGAAGGAAATGGCTCTTGGAAACGTGGTGCTCGCCTTTAGGCCCAATGCCATGAGCTGGCTACAAAAGTCGGGGCTCTATTTAAAAAGAGTTTGGGGATTTGTATCGGACGAACCAAGAGAGGCAAATACTGAAGGTGGGGTTTTCCCAGCAATATTCGGAACGATCATGATGGTTCTTATTATGAGCATAGTTGTACTTCCTTTTGGAGTGCTTGCAGCACTGTATCTATCAGAATATGCAAAACAGGGCACGATGGTCAGGATAGTTAGGATCTGCGTAAACAACCTTGCCGGTGTTCCATCGATTGTGTTTGGTGTGTTTGCAGTAGGGTTTTTTATATACGGAATTGGAGCATCAATTGACAGTTTTTTCTTTACAGAATCCCTACCTAATCCAACTTTTGGAACTGGCGGTATACTATGGGCCTCACTAACTCTAGCACTTCTTACAGTACCTGTGGTAATAGTAGCAACGGAAGAAGGATTAGCTGCTGTATCAAAAGAAATACGACACGGCTCTCTTGCACTTGGTGCTACCAGGTTTGAGACAACATGGAAAATTGTTATACCAAGCGCAATGCCTGCAATACTTACAGGATTAATATTGGCGATAGCCAGGGCAACAGGAGAAGTTGCACCACTCATGATTACAGGAGTTGTAAAACTTGCTCCCCAGCTTCCGGTAGACGGATACTTTCCTTTTGTTCACCTTGAAAGAAAATTCATGCACCTAGGATTCCATATATATGACGTTGGGTTTCAATCTCCAAATGTAGAGGCAGCAAAACCTATGGTATTTACTACAGCACTGCTATTAATATTAATTGTAATTGCGTTAAATTTGACTGCTATTGTAATAAGAAACAGACTTAAAAAGAAATACACTACATCGGCTGTATAATAAATGTTATCATTTAATGGGTCTTGGAATAAAATTTGGAGGTCGGAAATAGAATGGGCACTCAAAATGTCGAACAAATAAGGGTAAAAGAAATGGAACAGAATATAGAGAGAAATATTGAAGATGCTACCAATATTGAGGGAAATACCCCTCCTTATGCCAAGTTTAAAGTTCCTGATCCTATTGTTGAAGTAAATGACTTAAACTTGTATTATGGCTCACAGCAAGCTCTAAAAAATATCTTTATGGATATTCCTAAAAATAAAGCCACCGCTTTCATCGGCCCATCAGGTTGCGGTAAATCTACTCTGCTTAGGTGCTTTAACAGATTAAACGACCTAGTTGACTCAGCAAAGGTAGAAGGCGAAATTCTAATCGATGGTGACGATATTCACGATCCTAGCGTCGATATAACACAGCTAAGAAAAAGAGTCGGTATGGTTTTTCAGAAATCAAACCCATTTCCGAAATCAATATATGAAAACGTAGCTTACGGTGCTAGAATAGCCGGCGAAAACAAGAAATCAGTTTTGGATGAAGTAGTTGAAAAAAGCTTGAAAGGCGCAGCTCTTTGGGATGAAGTTTGTGACAGGTTAGACGAAAGTGCCCTTGGAATGTCTGGTGGACAGATGCAGAGACTCTGTATAGCAAGAGCAATAGCTGTAGAGCCGGAGATGCTCTTAATGGACGAACCTTGTTCTGCTCTTGACCCAATAGCAACAGGGAAAATTGAAGACCTAATTACAGAGTTAAAAGAAAGCTATACAATTGTAATCGTAACTCATAACATGCAGCAGGCCTCACGTGTTTCCGACTATACAGCATTTATGTATCTTGGAGAGCTGATTGAATACGATAATACAGAGACAGTATTTCTTAACCCTAATAAAAAACAAACCGAAGATTATGTTTCAGGTAAGTTTGGATAGGATATAAACACGAAAATATGACTGATGAAAACAAAAAAATAGTCTTATTCCTTTGTACTCATAATTCTGCAAGATCACAGATGGCAGAAGGTATTTTGAAAAAACTTTATGGAAACAAGTTTGAAGTCTACAGCGCAGGGACCGAGCCTTCTAGAGTGAATCCTTTTGCAATAAAGGCAATGCAAGAAATTGGAATGGATATATCGGATCACAAATCCAAAAGTGTAGCCTGCTATAAAGACATGCACATTGATTATGTAGTCACAGTTTGTGATAGCGCAAAAGAATCTTGTCCCACTATGCCCGGGGCTAAGCGCAACATACATAAAGGATTCAGAGATCCCTCACAGTTTAGGGGGAAAGATGAAGAAATACTAACAGGTTTTAGAGCAGTAAGAGATGAAATACAAGAATGGATTAAGGGCGAGTTCGGCAGTTATTAATCATCTTGCTAACATCTTTATACAGGAGATATAAATGATAAGGCTCACAGAGGAAACCAACAAATTAAAAAAGATGCTCTTTGAAATGGCGACATCCGTTGAAGAGATGATTGCAAAAAGTGTTAAAGCCCTTGAAGAAAACAATATGATTCTTGCTGAAGATGTAATCAAAAGCGATCAAAAAGTAAATGAAATGGAAATCGAGATTGATAACCAGTGTATTAGAATTCTTGCGCTTCTCCATCCTGAGGCTGAGGATTTAAGAGCAGTTACGATGATCATGAAGATAAATAACGATTTAGAAAGAATTGGAGATCATGCTGTCAACATAGCTGAAAAGGCTATCTACTTAGCTGACAAGCCACCGGTAAAACCTCTGATAGACATCCCAAAGATGGCAGAAAAAGCCATAGAAATGCTTCAGGAAAGCTTAGATTCCTTTGTAAATAAAGATGCGGAACTCGCAGTTCAAGTATGCAAGAAGGATGATGAAGTTGACGCACTTGAACCTCAAATAGTAAGAGAGCTAGTAACTTATATGATTTCAGATCCTCAAACTATAGACAGATCGCTTGCACTTATTTTAATTGCCAGAGCGCTAGAAAGGGTTGCAGATCTGGCCACAAATATTGCGGAAGATACATACTACATTGCCAGTGGAAAAATTTTAAAGCATCATCATACCAAAATAGATTAATTATAAGATTTTTGTGTAGCAACCATGATTATGAACCTTTAATACAGAAGGTTTTTCAAAGGCTAAAGCCATATATATCACCCAAGTTTGAGCTAAACTAAGGTTCTCAGAAAAACTAAAAAGTATAATGATTACCAGATGTGCTTGAAAACATAGTGCAGACGGATAAACTCTAGCCTTTAGGATTAATATAAATTATGCAATTAAAAGAACTTTATTCATTGGGAAAAGACAATCTTAGTCAAAACGCAATCGAAACTCCCGGGTTGGAATCATATCTATTGCTAGCAGAATCTGACATAGTAAATGACCTATCAGAGATCTACGCTCACCCGGAAAAAGAAGTTGGTCAAGATACATTTAATAAATTTCAAGAACTTCTTCAAAGAAGAGTAAAAAGGGAGCCAATTGCATATATAACCGGAGAAAAGGAGTTTTACTCTAAGGTATATCAAGTCAATCCTAGCGTTCTAATTCCCAGACCAGAAACTGAATTATTGGTTGATGAAACACTAGAATTAGCAAAGCAGATAGAATCTCCCTTAATTCTTGAGGTTGGAACAGGAAGCGGCTGTATAGCTGTGACACTAGCTTCTTATTGCGATCATGCAAAGATTGTGGCATCTGACATTTCTCAACAAGCTCTCAATGTTGCAAAAGGAAATGTTATTAAACATATTCAAAATGAGAAGATTACACTTAAAAGAGCTGACATGCTGAGTTCATTTAAAAATGATTTGTTTGATATCATTATTTCAAATCCACCATATATTACAGAGAAAGAATTTGATCTATTAGACACTGAAGTTAAAGATTTTGAACCTAAAATCGCTTTGACGGGTGGTAAAGACGGACTTCGCTATATAAAGGAAATAATTTCAGATTCCAGAAGAGTTTTAAAAGACTCCGGATGGTGCGTTCTTGAAATAGGATATAATCAGAAAAAAGAAGTAGAAAATATATTTGCAGATTATGGATTTACTGATATTTCATCCACAAAAGATTTAAACGGCATAGAGAGAGTGATAAAAGCTAAATGGAAAAAATAATTGTAGAAGGCGGCAGGAGATTAGAAGGTGAGGTTACGGTAAGTGGTGCCAAGAATGCGGTACTGCCACTTATGGCAGCCTGCATAATAGCTGAAGGGAAAAATACTATTACCAATGTCCCTGATCTGGCAGATGTAAGAACAATGGTTCAGCTGCTGGAGATTTTGGGTGCGGAAGTAGAATTTGAGAATGGAACACTCGTAATAGATTCAACAAATATGGATACCTGGGAAGCGCCTTATGACCTAGTAAAAACTATGCGCGCATCAGTTTTGGTCCTCGGACCGCTGACTGCCAGGTTTGGCAGATCGAGAGTTTCATTACCAGGAGGCTGCGCAATAGGAGAAAGACCTATTGATCAGCATTTAAAAGGTCTTTCAATTCTCGGGGCAAAAATAGAAATCGAAGAAGGATATGTTGATACAATAGCCCCTAAACTAGTAGGTGGAGTAATTCCATTTGATGTTTCAACAGTAACTGGCACGGAAAACCTTATATTATCATCCGTACTTGCCGAAGGGGAAACATTAATCCTCAATGCAGCTTGTGAGCCTGAGGTTACCGACCTAGCAAATTTTCTGATAGAAATGGGTGCTGATATAAGCGGCGCAGGAACAGACATAATAACAATTAAAGGGGTCAAGAAACTAAACCCAATAAATGAGTATGAAGTTATGCCGGACAGAATTGAGGCTGGAACATTTTTGATCGGTTCGGTTTTAACTGGTGGCGATATATTAGTTAAGAACTGCCGATTTGAACATATGGGCGCTTTAATTGGCAAGCTTATGGAAGCCGGCGCTCAAATTACACGTGAAGATAAGGGGATCAGGATTAAAGGCACTGGTGAAATTAAAAGTGTAGACTTTACGACCCTTCCCTATCCCGGATTTCCAACCGATATGCAGGCCCAGATGATGACTCTAATGAGTCTTGCCAAAGGGCTTAGTATTATTACTGAAACTATATTCCCTCAGAGATTTTTGCATGCTGGGGAGCTAAGAAGAATGGGGGCCGATATAAAGCTTGTTGGAAACAGCGCAGTTGTAAGGGGCGTTTCGTCACTGAGTGGAGCTCCAACAATGGCTAGTGACCTTAGAGCAAGTGCATCACTTGTTTTGGCTGCTCTTGCGGGAAATGGAAAAACTGAAGTATCCCGTATCTACCATTTAGATAGAGGGTACGATAAATTAGACAAAAAACTTGAAAAATTAGGAGCTAGAATCTGGAGGGAGAAGGAATGATTACAATTGCTGTAGCAAGAGGAAGATTGCTCGAAGAAGCAGGGGATTTATTTATAAAAGCAGGATTTAAAGTTAATGATATCTTAAAAGATTCTAGAAAGCTCATATTTGAATTCCCTGATCAAAACTTGAAATTTCTTATTATACGCCCTACCGATATTCCTGCTTACGTAGAATACGGAGCTGCAGATTGCGGCATTGTGGGAAAGGATACTCTTTTAGAGGAAACAAACGACCTCTATGAACCACTCGATCTTAAGATTGGTGAATGCAAATTAGTCGTAGCAGGACCAAAGGGGTTTGATTTTACTTCAAACCGATCACTCAGAGTCGCAACTAAATACCCTAAGACAACCTATGAACATTTTACAAGACTAGGAGTAGGAGCTGAAATTGTTAAACTTTATGGCTCTGTTGAGTTAGCTCCCTTAGTAGGTTTATCCGATGTCATTGTGGATTTGTCGGCCTCTGGAGAAACCTTAAAGAAAAACAATCTGGTTGAATATGAAACTATTGCAGATATAACAGCTAGATTCGTCGTAAACAGAGTCAGCATGAAAGTGAAGGCTGAAGAAATCAAACAATTGATTGAGAAGCTTAGAAAGGTCAGAAAGAAGTAGGCTGAAGAATAAATCACCTCATATTCAATTCTTATTATAAAGACATTATATGCTTTTGTATTATGCAAATTGACCGTATATCAAAGAAAAAATCTTCAATTTCTTAATAAAATCGCAACAATAGACGAGTAACCTTTGTAAAAAAGATAACTATTTGCTACACTTATTTGCATAATTTAAGCCAAATAGATTCTGTCTATCCAAATCTAAATTATTAAACCGGGCGTATATCAACTAATACAACCGGAGGTCAAGATTGCAATTATGACAACAAACTCAGATAATAACATTAAAGAAAACAATCTTTCCCAAGAGTCACTCGTAGAATTTTATAAAACTGTCAGAGAGTTCTCACATACCCTGGCTGAACCTCTTGAGATCGAAGATTATGTCGTTCAGTCTATGCCTGATGTTAGCCCTACAAAATGGCACCTTGCTCATACCAGCTGGTTTTTTGAGACTTTTGTTTTATCTAAGGCCCTGCCTAATTACAAGTCTCCCAATCCTCAATATGCATATCTCTTTAATTCATACTATGTTCAAGCTGGCGAAAGGCACCTACGCCCTAAAAGAGGGCTCATTTCACGACCTACAGTAGAGGAAACATATAGTTACCGTAACCACGTCGATGAAAGCATGATACAGTTTATGGAGAACGCTAGTAAGAAAGAATGGCAGGAGCTATCATCAGTTATAGAAATCGGCATTCATCACGAGCAACAGCATCAGGAACTTATAGTCACTGATATTAAGCATGTATTGTCAGAAAATCCACTGAATCCTAAATACATAAGTAAAAATAATAGTAGTAATGGCTCAAATGCTACGGAAAAACTAAAATGGGTTGATTTTGATGAAGGAATTTTTAATATCGGCAATGAAGGAAATGGATTTGGGTACGACAATGAATATCCTAACCACAAAGTTTATTTAAACTCTTATAAGCTTGGATCAAGATTAATAACAAACTCTGAATATATTGAATTTATAGAAGACAAGGGATATGAAACTCCTGAAATCTGGTTATCCGAAGGATGGGCTACAGTAGAAACTAATAATTGGAACGCCCCTCTGTATTGGCAGAAGCAGGATGGGAAATGGATGCAATTTACTCTTACAGGACTCCGTGAAGTGGAGCCTGACGAACCGGTTACACATGTTTCATATTTTGAAGCCGATGCATATGCAAGATGGGCAGGATCAAGGCTTCCGACTGAACCAGAATGGGAAGTTGCTGCATCTAATATGAAGATAGAAGGCAATTTTGTTGATAACATGAATTTTCATCCGGTTAGTATGGGAGAAGATACAAATGGAGGCCCTCTAAAACAAATGTTTGGAGACGTGTGGGAATGGACGCAGAGTTCATACTCTGCATATCCGGGATATCAAACAATTCCTGGCGCGCTTGGGGAGTACAACGGCAAATTTATGTGCAACCAAATGGTACTAAGAGGCGGATCCTGTGCAACATCAAAATCACATATCCGCAAAACATACAGAAACTTCTTCCCTACAAATGCCCGGTGGCAGTTCATGGGAATTAGATTGGCTAAAGACAATAAATAAACTTCAGGATACAAACAAATTATGAATACTAACCTTAGCAGATTAAAGAAATTTGAAACCGAGAGAGAAAATCTTCTAGAAGAAATTTTAGAAGGTTTATGTAAAACTCAAAAAGTGCTCCCAAGTAAGCTTTTTTACGACCAGAAAGGCTCTTCTCTTTTTGATCAAATTTGTGAGCTAGAAGAATATTATCCCACAAGAACCGAAACCTCGATCATGAATGAAAATATTGAGGATATTTGCTCAATACTTGGCAGGAACAGTTTATTGATAGAGCTTGGAAGTGGAAGCAGTAAGAAAATCAGGCTGTTACTTTCAGGATTACAAAATCCAGCGGGTTATGTACCAATTGATATATCTGAAGAACACTTAATTAGTTCAGTAAATATTCTTGCTCGCGATTATCCACATCTGAGAATATTGCCTGTATCCGCTGATTATACACAACCCTTTAGCTTGCCCAAGTTTGACTTTATTTATTCCAAGAAGGTGGTTTACTACCCGGGGTCGACAATCGGGAATTTCGAGCCTGAATATGCCTCTCAATTTTTAAACAGTATTGGAAAACGCTTGGGAAAAGGAACAGGCTTATTAATAGGTGTTGACCTAAAGAAAGATAAAAAAATCCTGGAAGACGCATATAATGACAACAAAGGAGTTACTGCTGAATTTAATCTTAATATACTGACACGATTAAACACAGAGCTTGATACAGACTTTAATATTAAGGAATGGAAACACAACGCCTTCTACAATAGTAAAGAAGGAAGAATTGAAATGCATCTTGAGAGCTTGTCAGAGCAGGATGTAAATGTAGATGGAGATAATATTACATTTAAAAAAGAAGAAACAATATTGACCGAATATTCTTATAAATACAGCATCGAAGATTTTGAAGAACTAATTTCAGATTCTTACAAATTAGAAAAAGTATGGACAGATAAAGAAAACAAATTTGGTATTTTATATTTTTACGTCAAATAACTTACATGAATATAATACGAATTGAGCCCCGAGAAGGACAGGAATCTGTATGGGATTATCCAAGACCCCCAAGAGTAGAAGATACAGACAAACATATTGAAGTATTTTTTAATGATATATTGATTGCAGACAGTACCGATGTAAAAAGAGTACTTGAAACTTCAAGCCCCCCTGTTTACTACATACCGACTGAAGATATAGAAATGAAGTACTTCCTAAAAAGTGAAAGACGCTCATTTTGTGAATGGAAAGGTGCAGCATCTTATTATTCAATTAAAGTGCATGATAAAACTGTGCATGACGCAGCTTGGTATTATCCCAACCCAACCCCCTCTTTTGAATCTATTAGAAATTATGTTGCCATTTATGCAGAGAATATGGATACATGCTTCGTTGATGGAGAAATAGTTCAATCACAAGCAGGTAATTTCTATGGCGGATGGATCACAAGCGATATAGTAGGACCTTTTAAGGGCGAGACGGGAACTGAGGGCTGGTAGTAAACATCACCCTTACTGGATATAGTTCTTCTGTTATATTAAACTTTTGTAAATACCCCAAGACAAACAATTGAAGGTAATAAAATTAAGCATACATCTACAGAAACGAATCTTAAGACCCATGGCCTGTCAGAACTTCTCAGATCAAAATATGAGAAGTTCAATGAATGCTATAAGGCAGCTTATACGGGAAGTTATTACGAGGAGCGAGACGAATACCGACTAGTTATAGAGTCCGTCAAGCAACTCAGCCTAAAACCCGGTGGTGATAAACCACAAACGTATGCTTTAATTGCCTATATGCTTCTTAAAACTGCAAGACTTAGAGCAATAATCAATAACGTAGCAAAAATGCCGGATTTAAAAAACCAAAACCGCTTACTTTGGGATAAGGGACTTATTGAAGATGGACTTAAGTATTTAAATAAATCGGCTGGTGGAGATAATGTCAGCGAATATCACCTTAGAGCTGGAATCTGCGCATGCCATACACTTGCAAAAGATTATCAGTCTACAGACTGGAAGACCATTCTTTCTCTCTATGATCAATATTTAGAAATAAATGATTCCTTTGAAATTTCGCTTGAGCGAGCACATTTAATTTCAGAATTCGATGGACCAAAAGCTGGAATAGAGGCTTTACTCAAAATAGACGCAAAGAACAATTTAGATAGAAGTAAAATTTTGAATGCAAACTTGGCAGAACTTTATATTAAACAAAATCAATTTAATCAAGCTATAGATAGTCTCTCTAAATCTCACGAATTCTCAGAAACCAAAAAAGAGAAAACTTTATACCTAAATAAAATAGAGTTTTGCAAACAACGGTTATCGTTATCAAAGAAGTACCAAGAAGTCCTATCGTTCTAGGCTTGATAGAGCTGCCATGATAAATCTAATAAATATTTCTAAGAGCTATAGGGAAACCCACGCTGTCAAATCGTTTAATTTAACTATTGAATCTAGAGAGACTACTGTCTTAATCGGCCCAAGTGGGTGCGGAAAATCAACTATACTAAGAACTATTATAGGCCTTATTTCTCCGGAGACTGGAGAGGTAGATATTGAAGGGGAAGCTTTAAGTAGAGCAAATTTGATCCCTCTTAGGCAAAAGATGGGATATGTAATACAAGAAGGCGGGCTCTTTCCTAACCTTAGCGCAGAGGAAAATGTTTCTCTTATGGCGTGCTACTTGGGTTGGGAGAAAGTTCATATTCAAGAGCGTATCGATGAGCTCTGTGATCTCACCAAATTTCCGAAGGATGCTCTTAGCCGCTACCCCATACAAATTTCAGGTGGCCAAAGACAGCGCCTTAGTTTGATGAGAGCTCTTATGTTAGATCCAGACATCTTGTTACTGGATGAGCCGCTTGGCGCTCTCGATCCATTGATTAGAAGTGAGTTACAGCAAGACCTGAAAGAAATATTTAGCGCTCTTGGTAAAACTGTTGTAATGGTAACTCACGACATGGGCGAGGCCGCATTTTTTGGAGATAAGATTGTTCTAATCAAGGATGGCGAAATAATTCAAGAAGGAAATATCGCCGAATTAATTAAAACCCCTTCTCATCCTTTCGTAACAAAATTTATCAATGCTCAGAGAAACCATCTTGAAACAATAGGAGAGATCTAACTTGAATCTCCTAAAGATTTCTCTAATTTTCATTCTCATTTTATGTGCATCATGCACTTCCTCAGATGACGTACAGAAAGAAATTAAGGTTGGATCAAAAACATTCACTGAGTCGGTAATTCTAGGTGAAATTATTTCCCAGCTTGCAGCGAGTGAAGGGGCTGAGGTCGAATATAGAAAAGAGCTTGGCGGAACAACGGTTCTATGGAATGCGTTACTAAATGGGGATATTGATATTTATCCAGAATATACTGGCACCATCACGCAAGAAATACTCTCAAACAAAGGCATTACAGATCAAAAGGAACTTCCGGAAGAGCTAGCGCAATACGGCATATCTATAAGCCAGCCTCTTGGGTTTAACAATACATATGCTATAGGCATGAAGAAAGAGAAGGCCCACAAGCTTGGTATAAAAACAATTTCTGATTTAAAAAATCACCCGGATTTAAAATTTGGATTTTCTAATGAGTTTTTGAACCGTGGGGATGGATGGCCAAGCCTTCAAAGCGCATATAAACTCCCACAACAAAATGTAACTGGTCTCGACCATGATCTTGCCTACCGGGGGCTTGAGAGCGATCATATAGATGCAATAGACCTTTATTCAACTGATGCGGATATATCTTACTATGATTTGAAAGTTCTCAAGGATGACAAAAAACATTTTCAAGATTATTTTGCCGTTCTGCTGTACCGCAAAGACTTGGAGGCAAAAAACCCGGCGGCGCTTAGCACAATCCTAAAGTTGGAGCATGGCATCCCTGAACAAAAAATGGTACAGATGAATGCAGCTTCAAAAATCGATGGTTTCAGCGACAGTGTTATTGCATCAAATTATCTCAAAAAAACACTTCTTATTAAAACTAAACCCCGTAAAAGAAACGTTTCTCAGCAGATTGTATCATAATACTCTCCAGCATCTTTTTTTAGTTGTTATATCTCTTAGCGCAGCCATTATAGTATCGATACCACTTGGAATTCTCGCATATAAGAATCAAAAAGTCGGCCATTTAGTTTTAAATATCGTTGGCATTATTCAAACGTTACCTTCTCTGGCTCTTCTAGTTTTTATGATCCCGTTTTTTGGCATAGGAGCTGTTCCAGCTATTGTGGCACTATTTCTTTATAGCCTACTTCCTATAGTTAGAAGTACATACACCGGACTTAAAGATATATCACGGGATATTCAAGAATCAGCGGAGGCTCTTGGATTAACTCCCATTGCCAGGCTAAGGCTAATCGAAATCCCTATCGCATCAAGGTCTATTCTATCTGGTATAAAGACATCTGCTGTTATTAACGTTGGTACTGCAACACTTGGAGCGCTTATAGGAGCCGGTGGTTACGGTCAGCCTATTCTAACTGGAATCAGACTGGACAATGTAGGGCTTATTTTAGAAGGCGCTATACCTGCTGCTGTTATGGCTCTATTGGTACAGGGTCTGTTTGATTTGTCAGAAAAGATATTTGTTCCAAAAGGCCTTAGGTTAAAGGAAAACAATTAAATGTCATTTTTGAGGAGCCTCAAAATCTAGTGATAATTTTATACCTCTGATTTTTCCGCCTACCCTTTTTAGTGCTTTATCATCATTTCCGGCAATAAACCACAGTTCGAAATTCAAATTGTCTTTAGTAGCATTACCCTGCGCATCTTCAAGATAATATAGATATGAGAGTTTGGAATTCTCACCTAGATCTTCAATCTCGTAAGGAATACCTAAAGTTTCTTGAACGTTATCTGAAGTAGGTATTTCATTTGGGTCATCACCTTCGTATTTAGAGCTCGCACTCCTACTAAACTTGCTGATGTCGGCATTACCCATTGAGGCCAGCATTTTCTTCAATAGGGGTATGGAAAGGTTATTTAAAAAACGCTCTGGAAAGGTAACCTCAGTCAGTTTGTCATCTTCCATGACCATTAATATTGGAATGTCATACTCATCACCTTCTTCTTGAGAAGTTAGATACTGTTTCTGGAACACATAAGTCCAAAGCTGTCCCTCTTGTTCAGGCTTTACGGAAACCGGGCTCCCCTTCATAAGCCATATCACATCATCAGACATAAGTACCGGATTCTTAAAGACCAAAGTCAGACCTCGGTCGTCATTGAGATCAAAATTGGTCTCAAAATCATTAAGCTGGTCTCTGACATCAAGCATTCTAAAGAAGATACAGCTTGATAGAGTTAGTAGGACTAAGAATAAGCCTGAATAGATTAGGAAGCGTTTACTATTATTAAACAAACTTTCCCCCGAATAAATTAGATGAAAAACAATCGATGAATTATTATTACTTTACTCGATATAAGGGCACTCTTTCAAATAAGTAAGCGGCTTACTTAATAAAAGTGCTGTAAATGAAAAACGGGAGCACTTCTTGCTCAAGAAGTGTTCCCGTTCTCTTAAAGGAGGATGGAGGATGATTTTTAAGTATTGCTCTTTAGTTACATATATAAAATAAAGTATTTTACTTTAAATGTCAAGGGGAAAATAGCTAAAATTAAGAGAATTACTTAATTGTTCTCTTGAATTGAGATAAATCACCTTAATTATTGCAATATTGTCTTATACTTATGTAGCAAAATCTTACAAAAAATAACCAGAAAATACTATAAACTTTATAAATCATATCAGTAATACTAATAGTCTATGAGTTCTGTTACATTACTATCCCCTGCAAAGATCAATCTAACTCTCGAGATATTGGGTGTCAGACATGACAGATATCATGAAATAAGATCAATAATTCAACCTATTGATCTATTTGATGAGGTGAGTATTGAAGTTCAAGAGGGAGAAGGTATTGCCCTAGATACAAGCGGTATCACTATTCCCCTAGGTAAAGATAATTTGGCCCACAGGGCTGCAGAATTGTTCCTTGAGAAATCTAGCCTCAAGTTAAGAATAAAGATATACATAAAAAAACGAATACCCTTAGGTGCCGGTCTTGGGGGCGGGAGTAGTAATGCAGCCTCAGTTTTGATTGGTTTAAACCGGATAACGAAAACCCTTTCAGAAGATGAGTTACTAAAAATTGCAGCCAAGATTGGTGCAGATGTATCCTTCTTTATTCGCTCGCATTCCTCAACAATGGAAGGGGTTGGAGAAAAACTAATAGGACTTAGAGATTTCCCGACATTTCATTATGTGATTTTATGTCCAAACGTTCATAGCTCTACTGAGGAGGTTTATAAAAAGTGGGACGAATTAAACCCAGAAGATTCAAACAAGAACTATAGCTCCCAAAGTGAGTTTGAAGAACTTATTAAAAAATTTAGAGACAATAAAATTCTACCACCGCTGCAAAACGACCTTGAGGAAGCGGCTTTCTCACTACACCCTGAGATAAGATCCTTTAAAGAAATCCTGACATCCTTGGGTTTACAGTCTGTCTTAATGACTGGGAGCGGGTCGGCTGTATTTGCTTTATTTAGAAACAAAGAGGAGGCGGATGAGATTTATGAATACTTAAAAACAAGCCCTACATTTAAAGTCTTCCTTGCCTCTGGGATAAAGGGTTGGCATAGATTGATATAAGATAATGTAGAATATTATAGCAATATGAAAGGAGAAGATATTGAAATACTCACTGTCAGAAAAAGCAGTTCAGATTGTAGGGGAGGATTATTTTATAGCTGATAATGCCACTGTTATCGGCTCAGTCATCATACATAATGATGTGAGTATATGGTTTAATGTAGTAATTAGAGGGGACAACGATCCTATTACAATTGGTGATGGTACAAACATCCAGGACGGGGTGGTTATTCATACCGATGAAGGTATCCCTGTTGATATTGGAAAGGGTGTTACTGTAGGGCATCAGGCCATGCTCCATGGTTGTACAATTGGTAATAACAGTTTAATTGGTATTAATGCTGTGATCTTAAATCATGCGAAGATAGGAAAGAACTGTATTATCGGTGCTAATTGCCTAATTACTCAAGGCAAGGAAATACCTGATAACTCAATGGTTTTGGGTTCACCTGGGAAAATTATAAGAGAAGTTACAGAAGAAGAAATAAAAGAACTTAAACATTCTGCTGAGCATTACATTCAAAACTACAAAAGATTTAAGAAAGAGTTAGAGATTCAAAACTAACCGTATAATTCATCTGCGTATTCACCGGCCTTACCTTCTTCTGGAACTGAGGATATTTCTTTATAAAACTGCTCATCGTAGTTTCTGGTCTTAACCACAACAGGCATTGGCACTGCGTGCCCTAATATGAGCGCCTGCTGCTTGGTGTCTAAGCTTGCCAAAACAGAACGGAGACCTGAAGTGCTGCTGACTCCAGTGAGCACTGACTGAATATCTTTTTCATCATTTAAAAGTGCTGTGATCCTAGTACCCACCTGTGAGATTACCTCATCATCTATCCCTGAAGGACGCTGATCAACAATCAGCATGGTTACGTAATATTTTCTAAGCTCCCTGGCAATGGTTCCGAAGATTGTTTGTTTAGCAGACTGAGGATTTAGAAATTTGTGGGCCTCTTCAATTGTTATCATTAACTGCCGGGGTTTATCTGTAGAATCGCCGGTCGCTGAATAACTCTCTGTTTTGTCTATATAGAAATCGTGGATCCTTCTTGAAATGATGTTGGCAACAAGCAGGTAAGCTAGAGAACTATTACTTTTACCGAACTCAAGAACGATATTTATTCCGCGTCCTAAGTAATCTATCATTTTCTGAATCGTGCCCTCACTCTGGGTGTTGTCATCCACAACAAACGAAAGAGACCTTAGCCTGTTTAGTTTTCTCCTCAGAGCCATTATCGATTGAAGGTGTGCTCCGAGCTTTCTGGATATATCAGTCAAATCTTCTTCCTTCCATGAAAGAAGCTCACTCAGCCATTTGTTACCATGCTCTCGGTAAATGGCGAAAGCGGATTCAACAGCTGTTGTATTTAATTGAAGCTCGTCTTGTAGCAGCGCTATATCTTCGATATCGATCTGATCGAGAGAAATAAATGCTTCTACATCCGGCTTTGCGCCGCGTCGCCTTGTGGAATCAGGGTCAAGAGAAAACACCGCAACTCGCTCAGGGAAAAGTTGTTTAAGGCCCTTTACGCTGATGTTGGTATCTTCACTCCTTGTCTCCCATCCATATTCGTTATGCATATCAAAAATCAGGTTAACGGCCTTCCCGTACTTAATCACACCCGCAAGCATCACACGCGTCAGGAATGTTTTACCAGTTCCACTTTTACCAAATATCCCATTGCTCCTCTCTACAAAACGGTCCAGATTAATACACACTGGTATATCCATATCCAATGGGCATCCGATATTGAAGAATTTCCCTAATTTATCTTCTTTCCCAAAAACAGTGCTAACATCTGTCTGTGTTGCTTCTGATACAGGAGAGAAATGAGGTGGAATAGTTTTAACTGGTCTAAGCTCCTGATCGTTATGTGTGAGCATCAGCATGGGCTTGAGCTCAACCGTTCCAAAAGTATTTGTCCCAGCAAGCACCTGTCTTAAGAGGTCTTCATCTTTAGAAGGCGGATTTATGAGCATATTTGGGGAGGAAGAATCCAGACTAACATCGGTGATAAGAGAAAAAAACTGATGATACTGCCCAGAAATGACAACAAATTTCCCAGCTTTAACTTCCTCAATGCTCCTCTCAGAGTTGAGCCTCATTTGAAGCCCTTCCACTAAAGAGCCGCTTGTTATTATTCCAAGTTCTTTGTTGTCAGCCATAACGTTTGCAATGAGAATAGCAAAGCGCGGGGCCTTTAGCAAGAAAGTTATCTTTCACTAGCAAAGACTAATGTCCAATATGAGGCGCTTCTCCCTTGAAAAATCCCTTGAGCGACCCCTGCACCCACTTCTTTCAAAGACGGGTTCATGATAATGCTGCAGTGACCTGTTGAGCCTATCCATGCATCTACTGCATCAGGAGCATCATCTAGACCTACAAGAATATTCTCACCCCACGTGGACCAGTTGTAGTCTTGTATAAGGAGCCTGTCTCCTGTATTAGAGCCGTCTGTGCCAGTATGACTAAAGTTCTGATTTTGGGCCATGTCTACAGAGTGAGCTAATGCAGCATCCTGTATTCGGATATCCCAAATTACTTCTGGGGCTGCTGGGAAAAATTCGTTCCCGCAGTTTCTGCCTTGAGCTCTGGCACTGTTTACAAGGTCCAAGACTAAAGATTGAAAGTCATTAAGTGGTTGATCTGGCGGCTGAGTTGGAGCAGGAGAATTTGTCGGCGTTGGGGTAGGAGTAGGTGGAGCCTGAGTTGGTTGAGCAGTTGGACTTGGGTTATTTGTTGGGACAGGTGAGGAAGTTGGATCAGGATCCGTTAGTGGTGGAAACGTAGGTATGGGATTTGCCGGAGGAGAAACAGGTGGTTGCAATGTAGGCGTGACAGGGGCTGGCTGCATAGTCGGATTGGCTGGATCTGCATTCTGAGTGTCACCGTTATTTGAATCACCAACGCTGTCGCAAGAAACCAGGATAGCTAAAAGTAATATTAATAAGGCATTATTGAGGGTTGTATTTTTTATAAGGTTAATTTTCATAGTAGAGAGTTTTACCTTACAAAGCACATGTATCCAATCACTAATTGGGTAACTGAGTAAAAATGTGGCATTTGCCACCGTTGATTTTGTAATATGATGTGATAAAGTGTAATCCTTCGCAGTATAGATGGCCCCTTCGTCTAGCCTGGCCTAGGACGCAGCCCTCTCAAGGCTGAAACACGGGTTCGAATCCCGTAGGGGCTACCAGCAAATCCTCCTGGGGGGTCCATTTTATCCAATTATATCTAGAAGTTATAACTGAAATTTAAAAAAAAACCCCCCCCCCCCCCCCCTCTTTCGACAAGAAATTATAAGTAAAGAAACCCTGGGAAAGGTGGCATTATTATGATTTCTTTCTGAACCGGACGAAGAGTTTAATCAAACAGTGACTACCACAGGATATAGTAAATTGCATATTCTCTTTTTCCGGTTATCTGCGTCATATATATTCATTTTCATTGTATAAATTCCTTAGATGGTGATAATATTGTTAAAGTGTAATATTTCTAATCCAAGGAGGGATGTTGATGAAAAAAATGTCAACTTTTTTAACTGTGATTACTTTGGCCCTCCCCCCCCCCCCCCCCCCCCTTTCTTGTGTTTTGGCTTCTTGTTTGTGCTATAGCTAGAAGGATATATCCACCTTCGGAATATCAATAATAGATTTTGGGTACTTGATGCTGTCAATATTATATCAGATACTAATCAGTTTATTGTGAGATATTTATCTCAGTAATTGCCTATGGATAAAATTCGAAGAATTTCTAGGTTTTCTAATAGATTCATCCTGCAATAACCAAACCGATTTGTGCAGTGGTTTTGTAGTTGAAAGAGATGTTCCAACCCTTTCGGAATGGGGCCTTATTGCAATGGCTGGATTTTTGGGAATTATAGGATTTATGGTTATAGAAGAAGATTTTTATTTTTTTTGAAGTCAGTGGCGTTACAGATAACAACATACTGATTTCTTTTTAATTTATAATAATTCAAAAGGGATATCTTCGGCTCCTTGGTTTATTTATAACCCCCCCCATTTTCTGTAGTAATAGGTTCATTTAAGTATCATTCGTAATAGTAAGGATCTATATCTAATTCTCCTCTCAAAAGCTGAAACACTGGTTCGAATCCCGTAGAGCTACAAATTCTATATTATTGTCCTCCTGAGCAAACTGAGTTGATTCAAGTTTTGAGTATGTCTATATAAGCAATGAAGGTGACTGCGGGGAAATGTTTGAATCTATCGGGATTCCGCGCTACTCTATCGAAATAACTTAAATCAATTAAATATTAAGGAAGTTTGATCTACTCTGAGTCTGCGCTTTGTGGTTTGTCCCCTTCTCATCTTGGGATTTAACTTTCCGGCAGGGATAGTATGACAAGTAATCCAATATCGATATTTATCAGTGTTATCATTGACTTGATTGTAGTTGTGGCTGACACAGACAAAATATATATGAAAGATACTTTTTGCCGCCGCTAATCAATTCAGTTATTGATCCTTATCCCTACTGACCGCGAGATTAACATAACTTGTAATAGCAATCCCTTCGAGCTCAGTTGAATAGTTCATTCAGCTTTATTTACTTTGTTAAATCTACAATGTATGTATCTCGCCATAATGCTTCAACATAATGACCTGTCGAGTCCCTCTCGGATCATTATTGGTTGAGCGCAAAAGAAGGCTGTACCTTGTCCATTGTTCGGAATGTGGCATTTCATGGGCGATGGTAACTCTACAATGCTGTGATCGTCCCGGTGTAATTCGGCTATCTTGTCTTATTTGAGTGGCTGCAGTAAGGTCACTCAACGATCCTACGATTGTCGAGAAAGTTTACATTACCAAAATGTGCAGGATTGTCCGTCAGCTCTATGACGAAAGAAGTGTTGGTCGTGTAGTGACCTGCCGCAGCCTTCTTGGCGAGCAGTAATATCTGCTCAAAACGACCCGCGCTGGCTGCGTTCAGAATGAAAGGCATAATCTATCATCGGCATTGGATAATCGGATTGGATGAGATGGTACCCTAAGCATACTCGATTGGCAGGCGATGATTGTGAATATGAGGTGGCTCTCTCCTCATCTCTCTCTTTTTCGATGTATCATGTCGATTCGACTACTCGAGGATGTACCAATAACAATAAAAAAAAATCTCCTCTTGATGTGTACGGCATGGAGATGCGATTATCTGGTAGATTTATGCTTCATCTAGGTCTCAGTTCAGGTTGGGCTACTAATTTTGAGTTGGGGTTGAGCGCTTGAGTTAAGATCCGAACAGGACATAGCGAGAAGAGAACCAAGCTAAACGTAGCCCACAATTTAAACCAGCATATCTGCCATGCCATTAAAATTACACATTAGGCATTGACTTAGATTACCAGCTCGTAATGGAGCCTTGCTGAAGACTATAGATTATTAGCTCTGGCATGAATATTTCAACCACTGCAGATAGATACAGAGTTAGGACTATATTTCTGATATGACAGAGGGCTTAGCTAGCGAGAATTGTTAGTCTTTATCTATATTATTTTTCATACTCAACAGTTCTGGTTCGTTCTGTTCCGTTAGGGCTACCAGCCAATAACCCGGACTTATAACTCAGCTTTACATATACATAAGAAGTAAATTTAGGATATTATTTATCTCAGCTATACTAAATTTTGACTAAACTATTGGAAAAGAAATAAATTGAGTAAGAAAACAATAGAGCTAGAAGTTGTTCAATGCGATTATGCGAACGAGAAAATGGTGAGCGTTGTTCATATGAAGCCGATAAGGAAAGAATGGGTACCTGCAGTGTTTGCGGAATTGATGTTTGTGGAAATCATTCTGAAGTAAGCTATGTAACATCTCGAGTTATTAGTGATAGCATGCTTCGAGCAGGACAAAACCGTTATGCATATTGTTTCTGTGTTGAACATGTGGATGATTTGATTAGGTTGGTTCTAGAAACATTAGGTGATAAGTATGAAATTCCGCCCAATCACCTTGGAGGCGGGGTTGGAGAAACACAGGTACTTGAAACTCGTACAGTATCTGTATTGAACAAATCTAATAGTTCCGAGTAGAAACTATTTTCTTACCGATTACCCATTACCTACTTTTTAGTATAAAAACACAGGTCAATTAATATTGAGACAATAATTACAACAAGACCGATTCCTGAAAGTATAAAGGCTAAAGGCAGAAACAAGCTTTCCTGAACTATGTAATTGTTATCTAATCTTCCGTCATAAATATATTTTTCAGCTAACCAACTAGAAACGCCGAGCAAAATGATGATTATTCCTATCAATATGATCTTATAGTTCATTAACCCTAATTATCATTAATCTTATAGCTTTATTCAATGTTTAATAGGAATATTCTACTTATTGTAGCTTTATATGTTGATTATGGACTTATAAGGGTATTTCACTCGTTGATATTTATGGGATAAATACAGAAAACTGCGGCAAACCGAGATTGGTAAGCCGCAATCTTCTTATATTAAGATTTAGAGATTACTTATCTATCAAGTTCAATTATAACAAGCTCTACGCGTCTATTTTCAGCGCGGCCTTGTTCTGTTGTATTTGGAGCAATTGGGTTAAGTGGCCCAACCCCTACTCCAGCTAGTCGATCTCTAGCAATTCCATCTGTTACAAGCTCGCTTACAATCGCATCCGCACGTTTTTTTGAGAGTCCTAGATTGTAATTAAAGTCGCCTGTGTTGTCCGTATATCCAACTACAGCAAGCTCCAAAGTAGGATGCTGTTCCATCATTCCAGCTATTTTGGCAACAATAGCCTGAGCACCTGGATTAACCTTGGCACTGTCAAATGCAAACAGTATTCCACCACTGATTGCAACGCTTCCATCTTTATAAAGTGCAGTATATATCTCCTGCTCAGAAGCAACGTTTATATCAAACGTGGACATCTGACCAATTTGTCCTGCTGGTGTAGGTGGTGGATTACTCCCGCCCAATGACGCACAACCTACTAGCAAACCGCTGCTCACAATTGCTAACGCAAAAACAACAAGACTATTCTTTAATGTCTTTAACATATTACCCTCCTATAAATGTAAAGTTTTTTTACCGCCTGTTAATGGAAAAGGCCACGCCTTCATAAACCCACGTAACTTCATTCTATCACAAACTATAGGTGCTGTGAAATTGTTGACGCAGTGATGACAGTCCTTCAAACATAGATTCTAATTTCATTGGGGTTTACCAAGGATGTAAGTAATTATCGCAAGATTAATCTAAGAGTTCCTCTTGTATATCACAACCTGGAGGTGGTGGACCGGTGTAACACTGAGAACATACTACTTCTTGAGTAGTTGGGCCTTGGCTTAAGAACATTAAGAATTCTAAAGATCCAATTTCAACACCAGAAGATAATTCCTGTAATTCACCAACTTGATCTGTAAAAGTAGAATCAGAAAACAAAGCGATAGTGGAACAATCTACCATCATAATTCCGTAATTGGTCATTCCGATCGATATTAATTCTGTATCACCAATGCTAGGTCCAAGACCTAAAAGAAACTTTTCATTAAATTCATTTTCACATATGCATCTTGTCCCTCTTGGCCCAACTCCGATAAAACCCTCTACCGGACATGTAGAATCCGGCAGTGGTGCAAACTGTGAGCTAGCACATGGTCGAGATTCAATAGTACCATTATCATCCTCATTGCAACTTATTATTAGCAACGGAAGTAACAAAAGAATTAGAAATGATTTCGCCATCAGATATTCTCCCTTGGGCCGCAAGTACTTCCATAATACATAACATATTTAACATTACATAGTCATTTTTTTGAGAGAATTCCCTGAATCTTATTTATTAGAAAATCCTCTTATTTAATAGATCTAGAAAAGTTATAATGTTTAGACTGTGAGGAATATGCAGATTGAGGATGCTCATATATGTTAGCCAAACAACTCCAGCACTGGGCCGAGAAACAGCCTGAAAAAATAGCTCTTCAGATAAGAGATAAAGAAGGTTCGTATTCGAGCCTCACTTACAAGGATTTATATACTAACTGTCTCAAGCTGAAATCCAGGCTAGCTAAGATGGATTATAAACCCGGGGATTATATTTCTGTTTATGGGGATAATTCACCTAACTGGGCGGTCTCATACATAGCGATTAACTTCCTTGGCGGCACAGTGATCCCGCTTGATGCGCTTTTAGGGGCCCAGGATATATATAACTTTCTTAAATTTGCAGAGGTTAAAGCAGTAATAGTTGATGAAGTCCATATAAATGATCTCAAAGACGAATTAAAATCACAGAGTTCAGACATAGATGTAATCTCTATGGAGTCGATAATTAATGAGCCTGGAGAGACTGAAACCATAGAACCCTACTCTCCAGATCCCAACGACCTGCTCGCCATACTATTTACTTCCGGTACAACCGGAACTCCAAAGGGTGTTCAGTTATCAAACCAGAACGTCTTTGGAAATGTACAAGCGCTATTGAGCTCAATTGATGTAACTCATAAGGACAATATTTTAAACATATTGCCCCTTCATCATGGATACTCATCAATAATTGCCTTGTTTGCACCACTCTGGACTGGAGCTACAATTACCTTTTCGGAATCTATTAAAAGCACAGATCTTCTTGCTAGTATCAGAGAAACAGGAGTGACAATATTTCCGGGAGTCCCGAGACTCTTTGAGCTCTTGTTTAACGAAATTGAAAATAGGGTCAAACGTTTACCTTTTGCGCAGAAAACAATATTTAACACCCTATATAAAATTTCAGAATCAACATGGAAATCTACAAACATAAGACTCGGAAAAACCTTCTTTGGAAAAATTCACGAGCCATTTGGAAAACAGTTCCGCTTTTTCACATCAGGTGGAGCAAAACTAGACCCCAAAGTTTATACTGGATTCTTGACTCTGGGATTTAAAATTGCCGAAGGATATGGCCTTACAGAAACCTCTGCTGTTGCAACTCTAACGTCGCCTGATATTCCAAACCCAGGAAGCGCCGGGAGCCCTCTTCCCGGAACTGAAGTTAAAGTCTATAAACCCGATGAAACAGGCACTGGGGAGATATGCTTAAGAGGGCCCAATGTTATGAGAGGCTATTATAAAAATGAGAGCGCAACAGATGAGATGATCAAAGATGGCTGGCTTCATACAGGAGACCTTGGACATCTGGATTCAGATAATAATGTATTCATAACAGGTAGAGCAAAAGAGGTCATAGTACTCCCATCAGGGAAAAACATTTACCCTGAGGATGTTGAAAACCTATATAACAAAAGCTCACTTTTAAAAGAAATTTGCGTTATAGCTCATAAGTCTGACTCGGGAAGCATAAAAGGTCTTGGTGTAATAGTTGTTCCCGACATGAGAGAAGTAAAAGAACGAGATGTTTTTGATGTTAGGGATAGAATTCGTTCGGTGATATCTATGGAGGGTTCAAAGCTGCCGTCATATATGCAGATATCAGAAGTTCTTATCTCCAATACCGAACTTCCTAAGACTAGGCTCGGCAAGTTTAAGAGAAATGAGATAGATAAAATTGCTATGGATTTAAGATCAGGTGTAGAGACTAAAGATGTAGAACTTAAACCTGAAGAGATTGAAATCTTAAATAAGCCCGAGTCTGTAAGATTTCTGGGACGTTTTTCAGAGATAACAGAGGTTAAAGGCCCATTTCATCCGAATGCCGATCTTACACTCGATCTAGGAGTCGATTCACTTACTCTTGTTGAAGTTACCGCGCTTCTCGAAAGAGAGTTTGGAGTATTTATTCCAGAGGAAGAAATTCCTAATGTACGCAGCATTGGAGATATTTTAGAAAAGCTGCCGGAATCACCTAACCTAGCAATTGGAGACATGGCGGCAGCTAAGAAAGAAAACAACGAATCACTTGACGAAGTATTTAACTTGAACAGGATCTTCTTAAAAAGAACAACGATCAAAGTAATTCAACTTATTCTAAGATTCATAGTATTAGTTGCATTTAGATCGCGTCTAAAAGGTGTGAATAAAATTCCTAGAAATAGAGCTGTTTTAATATGCCCTAATCACCAGAGTTTAATTGATCCAATTTTAATCTATGCTCTATTGCCGAGCGAGATGTTAGAGAAAACTCTGTTTACTGGATTTGGAGAGTATTTCAGCAAAGCGCCTCTATCATGGATTGTCCACCCTATGAGGATAATACTCACAGGAACTGGAAGAACATCATCTGAATCCATACGACTTGCCACTGAAGGCCTTAATCGTGGTTACTCAGTTTGTATATTTCCCGAAGGTGAACGCACAAGTAGCGGAACTATCATGAAGCCACGCATAGGCGCTGGGTTATTAAGTGTAGAAACCGATACACCTATAATCCCAATCTATATCGACGGTGCAACTAAGACCCTCTCTCCAATAAACCCGGGCCTGAGTTTCCCAAAAGTAAGTGTTACTGTGATGGACCCTATAGAACCTGCTGAAGGTGAAAAAGAAGCTAGAGATTTATACCAGGATACAGTTAATATATGGTTAGAAGATATGCAAAAAATGGAGAGGAACAAAGAATAAGATGAAAAGATTAATATTACTGCTAATAGTGATTTTGGTTTCCGGATGTGGTGGTGGAAACAAAAATGAAGTCAACGAGCGTGAACTATATGGCAAAAAAAGGGTCGACTGTACGTCGACAAAGAGCACTGATGAGGCAGCTAATGTTACCCAGTGCGCCAATATCCGACCGGATGCTAAAGAAATAAAAGACTCATCTGATACTTGGCGTGAGGAGTATAGTCCAGAGAATTATGGTTCCTCAAGCTACCAAAATATCCAGAAATGAATCTTGAAACTAGAGGGTTTCGAATCTTATAAGTTGTTTTAACTTAAGCTCATTTCAAACATATATAACCCTCTTGACACCGAAATCTATTTAGATTATTATCGAAATTGCACATAGGCTAGGAGTTGATAGATCGACAAACAGATATGTGCAGGGGGTTTTTCCCCCTGCAACGTCTGCCGGGGAGTCCGGTGGGTGCTGTTTGTTCTGTTTTTAGGGTCCTAGTACAAAGTCTGGGCCGATCACAGTTTTGTGATTGAACTGGCGGGGAAGTCGGCTCTTCCCCGTGCCTGAATTAATATTATGTCTATATACGATATTACAAGAAGGAAGTTTTTACAGCTAAGCGGAGCAGTAGCCGTGACGGCTTTTATTGGTATTTCATGCGATGGGGGTGGTGACGGCGAGTCAAGCCCTAATGGAACAGTGGAGGTTTATAAACTGTCACTCAGAGGAAGAAGAGGCTCAAACGCAGCCAAGAAACATAATGCTAATAAGCTTTTTCTCGCCCCCCAAGCCGCGGACCAAAACCGCGCTCATCTTGGCGACAACTCACGCATAGTTTCCGTAGTACTCAGCGAATCCAGGTTCAATGAGCTTTTTAATAGTGGAGCTGTAGACGTCGCTGATCTCAGGAATTTCTAGATTTAAACTTACTACTTATACAATAGCTCAAGACCTTTTCTCATAGAAATGTTTGTAAGTGTTAAACACTAATTGGTAGAGGAATGGGAAAACTATCAGTGCACCTATGAACCAGAGTTCATATCTGTGAGCAGGATTGCGGCCGATTTGGATGAGAAGAATTACAAGCGCTGCAAAGCACACTAGCGCTCCTAGAATACAAATCCATCTTCTACTTTTTGTCTCTTTCGCTAGTTTTGCATTGGCAATATTCACCATCAAAAAAGTAATGATGAATCCTGAACTAGCCGCTGCTGCAAGTGCATGAAGATCTAAAAAATTAGCTATTACTAGGACAAGAACTGTAATTACCAGCAAACCAACAGGGGTGCGTCCCCAGATTTTCTTCTGATATCTCTCTGGAGCCTCACCTTCTTTAGCAAGCATGCGAGGCAACTTGGAAGCTCCGAACAATCCTGCGTTAATTGCAGAGGCAGTTGCAAGAATGGCACCAACAGAGAGCAAGATAAAACCTGTTTTACCGATAAATACCTGTGCGGCTGCCGACAAAGCATAGTCCCTGGAAGCAGTAATTGCTTCAAAAGAAAGGTGCCCTATTACTACTACAATTATGAACATATAGAAAACCATCGCTGTAATTACGCTTCCGAAATATGCATACTTCAGATTCTTTTCTTTGTCTCTTACCTGGTCTGATACGTTTGCTATAAGCTCAAAACCCTCATAGCTTATGAATACAAGCATGCCAGTAGCTATGATTGTAGGGGCCGATACCCAGTCAGCCGGGCTGAGTCGTTCAAAAGAAAGCTCACCTGCGAATAGACCCATCACTACAAATGCTAAAAGAATAAGAAGCTTGCTTACATTAAAAAACCCTTCAGATCTTTCAGCAATGTTAGGACCTACAAAGTTAACTAGAGCGAGTACTATCATAATTACACAAGTCATTACCCTATGCCAGAAATCATAGTCTGAATGTGGCAAAAAGGTTGCAACAGCATAGGTAGCAAAGGCGTAGGCATATACTGCCAGAAGAACAACGTAACTCATTATAAGTAAAACATTTAAACTCCCGGTGAAGACACCTTCTCCAAAAGCCTGGTTGATAAATTTAACAGTCCCCCCTCTACTGGGGTACCTAACAGATAGTCTTAGATAGGAGTAAGCAGTAAGAAGTGCAACAACTCCGCCGATAAGAAATGATAGATAGGTTGCGCCTCGTGACTCAACAATGGCAAGCCCGATTGTAGCAAAGATACCGCCGCCGACAATGCCGCCTATGCCGATTGAGAAGGCATCGATAAAACCAAGTGATTTGTCACTAGTGGAAATATCTACTTTTGGATTATTGATCCGATGACTTAATCGAGATAGTAGGGGCATATCAAACTTGACCGTTGTCCTTTGTAGTCTTAATCCTAATTATACAAAAGTAACTTTACGCAAAAAAAGCGGAAATGAAAAATATGCTTCTGTTTTAAGAGAAATTTATGTTATTGTGAAAATTAGGCGGTAGGTTTAGAAAAATAGATGGTAGGAGGGAATTATGAAGAAATTATCTTTATTTGCAGTGATTTCCATTTTATTCTTTTCTTTAAGTAGCTGTTTTCTAGAGACTGGGGTATTGGCTCCCGAAAGAACAGTTAGATCAGGTTCACCCATAGGTGAAGAAGGGCCTCCAGGATCCTGGAGGCCTGATGCTTTCCCAGGATATGCATGCCCGGCAGATCCAATAAGCTTAAGATGGGACGTTGGTGATCCGTTTTGTCCAGCCGGGACTGGACCAAGTTGTCAGACGCTCACTGTTAATGATAACTTAGGCTTACTCTCCCCGCCTTTTACGAGCAGAGATTTAACTGGAACCCATATAAATGGAAGTGTTGCAAGCTTGGGCAGCAGTTGGTCGGGAGCAAATCCGGTATTCACATTTTCTGTGGCTCATGATGAAGCATCTGATCCTGGATGGACCAATGCTACCTCAGAAGTTGTCATCGTTCAGAACGCACCCGTGCCACCTATGGCTGTAAATTTCAAAGTTTTCTCTAGCGGATGTGACGGGGCACTGGGTTGGAGACTCTCCCAATACAGACTGGATATGAGTCAGCAAGATTTTATAGATGCAACCAAAGGTTTTGGGGACTGTGTACGAATCACATCTGTATGCTATTTGCCTAACGAATCAGCGGCTAAACGTCCGAACCCTGTGATTGTAAGTTTAGTTGGCGGTGGACCAATGACGGCGACTACACTTGCATTGGGTGAATGTAGAGACGGCTTGAACTTAAGGACGGATCTAGCATATGATGTTCAACCAGCTACTCCTGTTATACCAAGGCACGAAGGTAATTGTATAGAAGGAGATGTGGAAGGAGCACCAGTTACAGATCCGCCATTTACTCAATTACTTTTTACATTTGGTTGTGATACAACATTAGATGAATGTGGGAATTAAGTAAAAGTCTTTCAGTGACCGGCTGTAGAGCCGCCGTCAATTTGTAGTGCTGCACCAGTTATATTGGCGGCGTCCTCTGAAGCAAGATAGAGGATTGCTTTAGCTATTTCTTCCGGTTTAGCCATACGTTTTAAGGGAGAATAATTAACGATCTCTTCTTCTATGGAACTTGAATCCTCAGATTGATCTATAATGTCACGGCGTATCATATCAGTATCAACATACCCGGGACAAACACAATTCACTCGAATCTGAGGTGCTAGCTCAAGAGCCATAGCTCTTGTCATGTTTACCACTCCACCCTTTGACGCGCAGTATACAGAGAGTTCTTTCTCGCCAATTAACCCTGCATCGGATGCAACGTTTACAATATTACCATCACTCTTTCGTAGTGCGGGAATTGCATATTTTGAACAGAAGAAAGTTCCTTTCAGGTTTATGTTGAGTGTTTGATTCCAAATCTCTTCCGTGCTGTCTTCTATAGATGTGGCGAATAAAACTCCAGCTGCATTGATCAATATATCTAAACCGCCAAGACCAGTTATTGCGGAATTAACAATAGACTCGCAGCCCTTTGCGGTGCTTATATCACCTGGGGCTGAGACCAACTTGTTTTCAGATGACAATGATTTGATAGTTGCTTCTACTGTTTCCTTTGAGCGCCCATTTATGGCAACCCGAGCGCCCCGTTCTAAAAAGGCCTCTGCTGTGGCTCTTCCAATGCCTCGGGAAGAGCCCGTAATCAGGACCGATTTACCTTGAAAATCCATACATTTCATATTTGTCCTTAGTTACTACAGCTCGTTTTCACAGACTGAGCCAGATTCACCCTCAGCGCATGTATCTGGTCCGCCGCCACCTTCAATCATGTCATTGCCGCTTCCGCCCAAAATATTATCTCCGCCAGAACCACCCATAATCATGTCATCTCCGCTTCCGCCGTCTATATCATCAGCGCCCTGCTTTCCTTCAATCATGTCATCACCAGCGTTTCCGTCTATTTCGTCATTACCGCTTTGACCTATCAATACATCATTACCATCTCCACCTGAAACATCATCGTTACCTGCTCCAGCTTGGACAAAGTCGTCCCCATCTCCTGCGTCAATATTATCATGGCCCTTTCCACCCATAATAAGATCGTTACCTTCTCCGCCGACTATAGTGTCGTCTCCCATACCACCATCAAGGGTGTCGTCGCCAGGTCCGCCGTCTATGATATCGTCTCCGCCTCTGCCGTCTATTTCATCATCCCCTCCAAAACCAAGAATGAGATCTGGCCCCATTGTGCCTTGTAGTACGTCATCTCCATCCGTTCCTTCAATGATGTTTCTAGTATTACTAACGCTACCACTTCCGCCATCTGCAAAATTACTATCCGGTGTTGGAAATTTATAGCATTCCTGACCAGCTATGCTCGGGCCTACTTTTGGCCAAGGTACATTCCAATTGGCATCTTTAGGAAATGGAATAGGTGTAGGGCGACGGTCTTGATCATCGGCAATAAACGTGCTCGGCATTGAAATTTCAAAACCTAGACAAAGTGGTCTCCCATTAATGATTGGACAGTCCGGATCGTTGCCTGACCATCTGCAAATATCTATTCGCTGGCACTCTGTATATAAATCCGGGTCGTCAATTTTTAACTGATCCGAACATCCACATTTGTTACCGTCATGCGTACAGAAGCTTGAAGGTTTGCAGCTGTCAACTTTAGCTTGGTCAAAATTAGATCTAAAATTCTCCATATCAACAGTAACGCTCAAAATACCAGTGCTACTATCATATTTTCTGTCCCAGCCTGTAGCTACCCACCCGCCGGGAACTTCACCAAACACTACATTTAAAGTCGCAATGTTTGCCGTTACTGCCTGAACTATCTGTGGATCATTTTCATCAATACTTGGATCTATTCCTACATAGTATTGATACGTCTGTTTAATTTCCGGTTTTGCAAAAACAAAGAATGTGTAGTAATCATCGTTTGGCATGAAAATATTCTTCAGTGGAAAAGAACTTTGTGCCTGATTTCTTGTTGTGTCTATATAATATAGACCGTTATTAGAGGTCAGGTTGATTCTTCCGCGAATTGCCGGCCCCTGCATACGTATTTCGGTATCAGCATCGGTATTTTCTGTACCTGTAAGATATTGTCTGATAAGAGGAACACCGTAACAACCTGAAGTACAATTAGCGGTCCATTTACTGTTTTGACAGAGATTAGGCTCCCCCTCCATTGCAGGGGTACAATTGCTAGTCTCCGCACAGGGTTGGCCGTCACGAGAACAAGTCCCACCACAATCTTTTTTATCAAAACATCCGGGGTACACAACTGTCGAAACATATTCATAAGGACTTGTCTTAACAGTCGCATCTGAGCGGCATTCAAATTGTTCTATCGGTGCTGTAAAGAAAGGATCTTCGTTGACCGAGATTGTCTTCTCAACTCCAGTAAGCGAACCATCGTCATCGTTTAGAATAGTCTGACGGTCTATTGCTGTCCAACCCGTAAATAATCCAGGGTTATTAACACAGTAATTTTCTTGTACAGCCGGAAAATCAGTATTGAAAGTGCCAGGGATAAATAGAGGTTGAATAACAAAATGTCTGATTTCAGTGTTATCAAAAAATAGGTTATCTGAATGGAAAGCAGGAGGATAATAAAAACCGTTTGACTGTTTCCACGCTATAGCCGCGTTAGGTAATATGCAGCTATTCTGGACTTCACGCAGTACATTATTTCCCTGTATTACTTCTTTGACGTCTTTGGGTACACCGGTAACCCTACTATACATATATTCACTATTGTCACACCTTCCAGAACTATTTGGTACGCAATCTAGTTTAGTTTTTGTGATATCCAGATATGCATTTGAAGCTTGGTTTGCTGGGCCGTCGTATATATTAAATAACCTTTGGTTCATGCCAAAATTACTGAGTGGCATACTGATTCCTTCATCAATAGAAACACAATAATTATTTGCCTGTGCTGGAGTATTGCCACAAATCAGTCCGCCCGGACTGAAGGGGCCCGCATTAGACGAGAAAGGATTTCCCTCTTCTGTGTTACCAATAAATACGTTATTAGCTGCTAGCATAAAGCTTCCTGGAAGAAGTGAAGACTGAGTATAGTCACCACCTGTAACAAAGGTAAGACCTGCGTTCAACACATTGGTTATAGAGCTGTTAATAACTGTAAAGAAAGCGCGTCTTAACCAGATGGCAGAAAAGTTGGTCTCGGTCCAGTGAAATGCTGTGGTATAGCCGTCTAGTACTGTTACCATGCAACTATTAACATCATCACCTGAACATGGGGAAACTTTGCTGCAGTCAGTATTATCTCCGTCACACCTTGTGGCATTTGGGTTGGAAGAGAATATTGGGTAGTAGAATTCATTTACAGTACTAGCGTCGTTAACTAGATCCAGTGGCGGGGCTGGCGCAAGTGGATTAGGGATGAAATCTATTTTTGGACCACCACCAAATCCTACACCTGTACAAGGTGCAGTGCTAACTGTGGCGTTATAAGAATTCATTGCAGTTGAGCAGTAATTGCCTTTAAATTTCTTTATAGGGGCCGTTGCATCCCGGGACGGGACGGGTTTAATAGAGGCATAAGAAAACCACTTTTGTCTTTTTGAAGGTCCACTTATCGCGGCATTTATAGGCCAATAGCATGCACCGCAAGCTGTTGCACCGGCTGCCATGTTGTACTCAAAATCATTCCACCCATTTGTAAACCAAAATACTGTAGGCTGAGTATAGTCAGAGTATGCAGTCAGCAAGTTTCCATCCATGAGGTTGGCATTAGCCGCAAGAATTCCCGGAACTTTTCTCGGGTTCTGATCATTATCTACTGCTGCTCTGGCGAGTACTCCCAAATTGGAATAGAGTTTGTTATTAATTTCTGTGCCATCTTCTAAATAGTAGCCGTGCCCAATTGACATAAATCCGACATTACGAGCAACCGTAATTTCTTGAGTTCCGTGTAGGGTAACCCACCTTGTCATCGAGTCATGAATCGAGTTATCTTTTATAAAAGTATTAGGAGATTTTCTTAGAAGATGCATATGTACTGGATAACGACCCTTGCGCCCACCCTGACCAAGCTGGTAAAACTCAACTCCCTGAATTTGAAGAGATTTAACACCCTGTCTGGCCATGAGGTGACCGCCGTAGAAACTACCAGCTGTCGGTGGACCGAACTGCTGACCAACGTTATCACCTGCAGAAACAACTCGGATACTTCTGGTCAAAAGCCCAACCGCAGCCCTTGTTTCAACAGCCGGGTGGCCATCAACTTTTATATCAAGCTCCACGCGGGAAGGAACCTTATTGAGAGGATAGGTCGTTCCTCTGTGACTATAAAGAACTTTATCTGAAATTACTTTGATGGTATTCGAATATTGATCAAGCACATCGTATTCAAATTCGGTATCACTCACTTTACGGGTAATTACAAGTTTTTCAGAATGTCCAGGTATATAATCGGTTGTTGTGACAACTATATGATCTCCTTCTTGCCAGTTAACAGTCCTGTTAACAGTTAGTGTTGCATCACTTGGAGTTAAATCTTTGGCGAGTCTAACCCAACTCGTACCGGAACTAGATTTACCAAGACTGCCGTCATCAATTGTAGCACCTTTAACTCCATACATCTGAAGAGTTCCGCCAAAAGAAACTGCCAGAACTTTTGAGCCGAAAGAACCTGTCTCTCCAGATACTGGATCGGGCACACCATACCTATAGAAACAGTCTGTTGTTCCGTCTGGCATCGTGCTTGGCGTACAGGAAGATGGATTAACGGTATTCATCTCATTAATAGCAACATCTATACCGCAGTCCGGGTCGGTTACTTTACACTCTATGCCAGCCTTATCGTCTTTACTGCCGTAGAGGTAGATTGTTAGAGTTCCATTATTACCAATTGGAGCGGAAGTTGTGCCGGCTATTAAGCTACTATCTTTTTCTACAAGAATAGACTTAGCCCAAAAATCTATATTAGCATCTTTGAACTCAAGCCTTCCGCCGTTATAAATATTTACGTTTTTGTAACGGTATGTTCCGGCTTCTGTGACCATACAATCGTTAGTTACTTCAAGATCTTTAGGCTGAACGCCGCCGCTTGAATCGGGATTGAGTACTCCCCCGTCGCACATATCGACGCCCTGTGCATTGGAAGCATTATTTCCAGCTAAGATAAATAAAAATACAAAAAGCGGAATTATAAAAAGGTAAAGCGGGTTATTACTTTTTCTCCTTGACACCATCTGAATTCTCCTCCAAGAGATAGTTTGTATACTTGCGTATTCTTAATTACTAAATAACCAAAAACCCCATATTTATATCCCCTATATATAATAGTATAACTAAGGAAATCCTACAATACGGAGATTGAGCGGTAAGTCATTATTATGTATTCCAGGAAATGCTACAGGAAGGACATCAATGCTATTTCCTATAATAATCACGGGATCTTCATCTACAAAAGGTAAATGTTGTCCTCAAGCTTCATTAAAGAATGATTCATCGGTTGTTTTGCCTATCAAGTTATATTCCTCAAATACATGAGGTAAACCATCTGATCCCAGTGATGATGTGCTCCATAATATGCAGATGTAGGTGCGGAGCATCTGTATTTCCAGTATTTCCAGTTTGCCAATAATCTGACCTTTTGTGACAAAATCACCTCTTCAACTGTACTGCTGCCTGGAACAAGATGGGCATAGAAAGCGAACTGACCATTTGGTAGTGCCAAAATAATATGATTGCCATCTATCTCATCAAGTGTAATTGCCCCTACTTCTGCGGGGAGTACAAAAGGGACTTGATTCTGAAATTGATCAACAACTCTTACAACTTGAGCATCTGAAACTGCAAGCACATTTTGATTGTATCCTGCCCAGTTGTCGAGAATTTTGGGATCACCAACATAAAGACGGTTTTCTTGATCAACTTTAATCCAAACAATCGCATAACGTTGTGCAATATGGAGTTTGTTGTTTACCGCAAGGACTGATCTTACATGAGTAATTGCGTCACAACAGCCATTTGCAGCAACCCATCCAGAGCCTTCAAGAGGAGGGCCAAAAACGAACACATCCATATTGTCCACTAACGCCTGTGCTCCAAAATTGATAATATCATCTTGATCTTCGGGTAATTCTAGAAAGGTTGTAATAAATTCAGGGAGGCCTCCTGGAACAGTAATCTTTATTTTGTGTAACAATGTATCTGGTATATCTTCTTCGTTCTCAACCGTGAAAGTTATAGAACCAAACCACTCTGAGTGGGTATAAGTGAATTGGTCGGCTGTCTAGTGCCTATGAGCTGCATTTTATCTATAACTTCATCCGCTTTGATAGTGTGAAGCACTTGTCCCTCAGGATGGCCATCTAGAACCTCAATTGATAATACTTCCCAATCAAAAGTGTTAGCATTGGATAGGGAAAGCTCATAAGTAATGTGATACTTATTATCGGATCCTTTAACTGAACTGGGGGGCAAAAACTGAAAAAACAATAGGAGTAAAAGCATTATCGGTATCTGAAACAACATTACCCATATTGCTGCCGTTGCTATTGTGACAACCACCGTAGGAAAATAAGACCACGAAGACTAATACTGCGCACAAAGTAAACTTGTTTAAAAGAGAGTTCATTTTCTCAACCTCCACGATTGATTTTGATTTTTTATTTTTTTTTAATTGATCCATCTATCTCATCTAATCTACGTCCACCAATAGCAGAACAGATTATCTAGAAAAGACTAATCGTTATAATATTTTAACTTCAATTTTGGAAGACTGACAAAAAAAGATGGTCTCAATTTCCTATACTAATTATTTTTCAGTAAGATTTAATTTAATTTGATCAACAATACTGTTGTAAATGGTTAATAGTATGAGAGAGAAAACAAATCAATTACCGACATGGTTAATGGTAGTAGTAATAGCACTAATAGCTACCGGTATTTTCATAAGATTCTATGACCTAGACGGAAAGTTTTTTTGGGGAGATGAGGTAAACACTCTTTTATATACTGCCGGATTTACAAAGCAGGAATTAACAGACGACATTGAAGGCAGAGAGATTGAGATTGGCTATCTAAACAAATATATCTTCACTAACCCTGAAAAAAGTGTCTTGGACACTATTAAATCCATATCAATAGACGAAACTCAACATCCTCCATTATATTATGCCCTTTCAAGCGTATGGCTTAAAATTTTGGGGGATTCTATTTGGGTTATCAGAAGTTTCTCCGTCTTAATGGGCTTATTAGCACTACCATGTATTTATTGGCTATCTAGAGAGTTATTTGATTCTCGCAAAGTAGCATGGCTAGCGGTTGCTATAGTAGCAGTATCACCATTTCATCTCATCTATGCTCAGGAAGCAAGGCTTTACAGCATGTGGACAGTTACGGTATTGCTATCTACGCTGTACTTCTTAGAGCATTATCTCGAAGATCAAAAGCTTTGGTGGGCTTTATATGGGTTAAGCATCTTGCTAGGCATTTATACCTTGATTTTTTTTGCACTGGTTATTGCTGCCCATGGGGTTTATATATTAATAGTGATAAATCTTCCAAAATTTAAACCTTGACCAATTTTAACTTGCCAAGCGATCTTATCTCCTTATGCACTTTCAACAATTGGCGCTTCTGATATTATTTATACCATGGGCATTCCTCTTAATAAGAAACCTATCCAAAGCCCGGAATAACCTAGAGTGGATGAACATTGATATAGGAAAGGCCGTATCATTAAAAATAGGGCTTTAACTTGAGTTCAACCTTTCTAGATATAGGCCTCACACCAAAAATAACTCTGCCAATTGAACTCCCGCTTACATCTGTTGAATTTATGAATTCTCCTCATTTAGATGAGATTTTAGGAAATTACCCTTTTATATCTCCTATCTACTTCGCAATAAAGATTCTAGTTATGGTAATAATTTTATATTCTATCTATTACCTTCTTAGTTACGCCCAAAAAAGAAGTTCTATATTCCTGGCAACTTTGATCGCCATACTTTGTGTGCCGCATATCGCGGCCTCCACGTACAGTTTGCGCGCGTACTCTTTCCACTGGAGCCGCGAGCCACCGCACTCGCACGGGTAACTGAACACTTGTCTCATGTCGCGTTCCATAGTGAGGTTTGTCTGCCCTTATCGTTGCGTCTGGGCGTGTCGATTACCTTGCCCTGCTGTCTCAACTGATTCAGGTCGTGCCATGCCGCACTGGCGGATATCCCGTAGCGCCTGGCGATATCGCGCTTTGTCTTGTTCGGCTGTTCCTTGAGCCAGCGCACGATATAGGTCATGCGCCTGCGCCTGCGTTCGGCACGCTTGATATCGTAGCCGTTCTTCGGCTGGTTCTGGTTCTGTGGCCGTTCTTCCGCGTACAGCCGGCTGCGTGGTACACCGTAGCAGTGGGTTCTAGTTTGTTCCACGTACTCCACCAGCCGGCCGTTGCCGTCCGTTTCTATGCGGACAGTCACACCGTCCACCTCTACCCGAGCGAACGGCGCAAACTCGCTATACTCGCGCAACGTGTAGAGTGCGTAGGTTTGGCCACCCCGCCGCTGTGGGCGGGGCGACTCGTAGTGGTCATCCGCGTAGACAGACGCGGGCCGTGCCGTATCACCGTTGGCGCGGCTCATCAGAACGGTAGGTCGGAAGAATCAAGCGCCTCATTGCTGAAGTCTTCGGCTGTCGGCGCTGGCGGTGGCGGTGCTGACGGGTCGGCCAACCGGATACGCACACCGCGTGTCGGGTTACCCTGGTACTCGGTCCAGATGGTGTACATGATTACCTTGGCACCGGCCCACGTCCGTGTTGTCGCCATACGTGCCGGCCAAGACCTTGCCGTTCGTCTTGTTCAGCACCAGACCCTTCTCGGTGCCCTTGAAGTAGGCCACGAGCTTCCGGTCCTTGGCCTGACCGATCAGCTCCTCCTTGACATCCGTGACGGTGAGCGGAAACGACTTGCCCTCTGGGAAGTCATCTGCTGCGATGTACGGACTGTCGTTGTACACGTCTTTGAAGCTGCCCATCTTATCCCCCTTCTGGTGCTGGTGTCGGGCCGTATACGCTGCCCGTGCGGAGTGCATCCTTGATATGGTCACGCTCGTCGTGAGCGTACTTGTTCTCGGTCGCAGTACGCAATATGGACCTCGTCCTCGATCCAGCGACCGCCACACTTGTCGCAGAACTGGCGGTCCAGTTCCTCGAGCTGGTCGCGTACCTCCCACAACAGTGCGCGCGCTTGCTGCACTTTGTCCTGTATCTCTTTCTCTACTGGACCCGCCGCACGCACTAGTGCTTCGCCCGCCTCTTCCCACGCATACATTACCTGTAGGGCCCCCTGCGTGCTTGTCTTGGGGATGTAGTTGTACGGGTTACCCCAGAAATCGGCGGGCACCTGGCGCGAAGGAGCGAGCTTCGCCGTGGTGTCTTTTCGCGGGTAGGAGTCCGCGCCCGCCCTTTTGCCTACCATCGTCGGTAACAGCGGTTGAGGTCCGGCTTCACCAGGTTCGGCTTGTCCCACTCGCGGCCGATACAGAACGCCGCGAGCATTCCGAGACACGTTACTATCCACCAGATCATTGCAGCCGCTCCATTTCCCTGACGTTGTCGGCCATCTTCGCGGACACGCACAGCGCACAGGTGAAGAACCCGAGCGCAGCGCCTACCCATAGAATGCACAAGTGTACGATTGCGGTTCTCATTCTGGGCACCTGTAGCGTAGTGGCACCATAGCGCCACGGTGAACGTCTGCGTCATGTTCCTGTAGGTCTCCAGGTCGCGTGTCACGCTGTCCAGTGCATAGCGTAGCGTGGCGATGGCCGCGTCTTTGTAGTCGGGTGACAAACTACCATCCGAGTACGTGTGCGGCTTCTACGGCCAGCGCGGCGGGCAGGTCTACGGTTCCGCTTTCCGGGCGCGACCCAGTGCGCTCTCTGTAAACCGTGCCCACCGCGAACACAGACACCTAGCGCGCCAACCAGAATTGCGGTTCTCATTCGTGCGCACCACCCTTCCGGCTCACACATAAGGTCTCGCAATGGGCCACTCGTGCATAATGGACTTCTCGCGCACGCCGCCCTCCTCACTGTTCTCAAAGCGGCGTACAGGTCCTGGCGCGGATGACGGCGTAGAGTGTTCCGTTTATGCGAATGCCGTCGTCTACGAACTCGATGGTATCCCCGTCTGACAGCATCCAATCTGGCCGCTCCGGCGCGCGCGCGCTCAACCGTCCAGCCCCACGACCTCGAGTCGCCAGCACGCACGGCACGCATTTGCCGGGTTGTCTTCTTCGAGTTCGATAGGTTCACCGCAATACGTCGCCGATCCCCATCGTCACAAAACGGCTCGCAGTAGTCGACGCACTGGTGGTCACTTAGATCGCCGCGCTCATGCTTCACTTGGCTCGGAAATCAACGTGTGCCGGCACTCGTCCATTGTGTCACTCATCGCAGCCCCCCGGATTAAGCAGTGTTTCCATCGCGCGCTCGACCTTGCCGTCAAGGATCAGCTGCTTTCTACGTCCGCCACTATCTGCGCGCTTTGTCGAGGCGGGAAGATACGTGTGGCGGATGTCGCGGGCTATCTCTTCTTGTCGCGGGCTTAGCATTGTTCCCCCCGTAGCGTGTTCGCTACACGAACGGCTCCAGTACGTACCGTAGGTTCAGTACCTCGGCTATCGTGATCCCGTCGTGATCGGCCAGCCACTCGAGCGCCTCCTTATCGGCTGCGCTCAAGCGTGTGGCTGCGGTAGTGGTTGGCTTGGTCATGGCGCGATGTGCGTGAGGCAACGCGCGAGCGTGTTCGCGTCTATGCTCCAACTGGGCACCCCGCCGTCCAAATCGATGCCACAT